>NZ_JABKKF010000009.1 GCF_013166605.1 Xylanibacter muris | reverse complement strand
GAAAGAGAATGACACCCCCTTTTCCGGACCCTGTTTCAACGGACACGAACATCCTGTATATCAGATGGTTACAAAATTCAAGGAAACCACGAAAAGGAAGCTAAGGATATAATAGGATTTTTTATTACAAAACAAAAGGGAAAATGTAGGTTATAAGAAAAAAAGCACTAACCAGTATAAGGAAAATAAAGAAACTACAACAATAAAGTGAAACACAAAAGAACTATTAACAGTATGATGAAGCAAATCAGGCAACTGATATAAAAGTATGAAAAACAAGAAAAAAAATATAACGCATGGTGCATTATTACATACTATTCACTATATTTGCAGCATAATTTTATCATCAACTATTTAAAATAAAGCTTATGACGAAGAGAAATGAAGTTTATCGCTGTAATATTTGCGGTAACATTGTAGAAGTGACACATCCGGCAGGTGGAATATTGGTATGTTGTGGAAAACCCATGGAATCGATTGAAGGAAATACCCAAGACGCCGCCCATGAAAAGCATGTTCCTGTGATAGAGAAAACAGACTGCGGGTATAAAGTATCGGTAGGGAGCATTCCACACCCTATGACAGACGAGCATTACATTGAATGGATTGAACTCGTCACCCCGACAAGAATAATGCGCAAATATCTGAAACCAGGAGAAGAGCCAACGGCCACCTTCATGACAAAGGAAAACGATGTCACAGCAAGAGAATACTGTAATCTGCACGGATTATGGAAATCTGCGCTGAATAATGAATAAAATAATGAAGCACGAAGAGGTCTCAAATCTCTTCGTGCTTTATTTTATTGTATACAAATAATGATGAAAAGAAGAATAAAGACACTTATAGCATGCATTACCGGATTTGCCCTAAGCTCATGCGCACAAAACAACATAAGAAATGTGGATGCCTCCGAATTTGAACAAGGCATAAAGAACGACAGCATACAACTGCTCGACGTACGTACATCAGACGAATTTGCCACCAGCCACATAAACGGTGCTATAAACATCGATGTACTAAAAGAGGGATTCAAACATATCGCGAAAAACAAACTTGACAGGAAACACGAGATCTGGATATATTGCCGCTCAGGAAAGAGGTCATTAACAGCAGCATCCATACTGGCTAAAGACGGCTATAAGGTTGTGAATCTGCGTGGCGGAATAAAAGAATGGGAAAAGAAAGGAAAGCCGGTAGTCAGATAAATTCAGACATGGAACTTTCCGGCCAAACCAACAGACAACAGTATTGAATTGGCCGGAAGCCCCGGCTATTCAACAAGGACCATTTCCATTCTTATATCATCAACAGGACGGTCGCCGTTTCCGGTTGTGACCTGTTGTATCATGCCTACAATTTCGATACCGGACTCAACCTCACCAAACACAGTATATTGCCCGTCAAGATGAGGTGTTCCTCCTACTGTGGTATACAATACCTTTTGCTCTTCTGTAAGTCCACCACCGGCAACCTTCACTTCCGCTTCAGCCTCAGCTGTCAACCTATCCTGTAAATCCTGAAGAGCTTCGCGGTTACGCTCACGCCGCAACTGCATTATCTCGGCCCTATGCTGTGAAACAAGGGTATTAAACGCCTGTTGTATCTGCTGCATCCGCATCTGTTTTGCCAACTGCCGTATCTGCCCTTCATTAAACACTTGCCCCCAAACGATGTAAAACTGCGAGCCACTGCTTTTACGTTCCGGATTCACATCATCCCCCTGACGCGCGGCAGCCAAGGCACCACGTTTATGACACAAACCTTCTTTTATTTCGGCATCAACGGTATATCCCGGTCCACCTGCCCCCAACATCTTTCCCGCAGGAGCGTTTTTTGAATCCGGATCACCACCCTGTATCATAAAATCCCGGATAACCCTATGAAAAACGGTTCCGTTATAATATCCTTCCTTGACCAACTTCACAAAGTTATCACGGTGAAGAGGCGTCTCATCATATAGGCGAACAACAATATCACCTAACGTTGTGATTATTTTTACTCTCATTATTTTTAATATTACGAATATACCACAATGCAAAAAAGAAACCCACTGAAAAATCAGCAGGTTTCTTTTATATTCTCGCGGAGAGAGAGGGATTCGAACCCCCGGTGCCTCTCAGCACGGCGGTTTTCAAGACCGCTGTAATCGACCACTCTACCATCTCTCCTTGCCATGGGCTAAAGTGTGTCTTTGCCTTAAAAGCGAGTGCAAAGGTATATACTTTTATTCACATATCCAAATTTTATTGTTTATTTTTTACATCTAAAATGGTTTTCCCGCTTTATCCGGGTTATTTATCCCCTTTTCCTTTGTTATTAAACGGTTTTGAATTAATTTTGCATTATGATTTATCCAAACAACTTTGAAAGCAAAATAGGTTTCAACGAAATAAAAACCTTATTGAAACAAAAGTGTATCAGCAACCTTGGTCGTGAAATGGTCGACAAAATTTCTTTTTGCGACAAATGGGAAACCGTGAATGAATGGTTGCTGCAAATAAAAGAGTTCCGCCTTCTACAGCAAGAAAACGACAACTTGCCGCTACAGTATTTCTTCGATGTAAGAGAAGCCGTAGGCCGACTTCGTCTTGAAGGCACCCACTTGGAAGAAAACGAGCTTTTTGACCTCAGACGCTCATTAGAAACAATTATGGGTATTGTGAATCTGCTGAACATAAGCGATGATGTAGAAGAACATACATCCGGCCAGGACATTAAAGAAAAACGATATCCCTACCCCGCCCTACACAGATTGTCGGAAAACGTGATGACATTTCCACTAATCATCAGACGCATAGACCAGATTCTCGACAAGTTCGGCAAGATAAAAGACAACGCCTCACCGGAACTTATGTCCATACGGCGCGAGCTGTCACATACCGAAAGCGGTATCTCACGTACATTATATAATATATTACGCACAGCACAAAGTGACGGTCTTGTCGACAAAGATGCAGCACCGACAATACGTGACGGGCGTCTTGTCATACCCGTCGCTCCGGGACTAAAACGAAAGATACGCGGAATAGTACATGATGAAAGTGCATCAGGAAAGACCGTGTTCATTGAACCGACAGAAGTGGTGGAAGCAAACAACAAGGTGCGTGAACTTGAAGCAGAAGAGCACAGAGAGATCATAAGAATACTTTCAGAGTTCGCCACACAAATCCGTCCACATGTGAAAGACATTCTATATTCATATAGATTTCTTGCAATCATAGATATGATAAGGGCAAAAACCGAATTTGCCAACATGACAAAAGCCATAGAACCAAGATTGGAAAAATATCCATACATAGATTGGATACAGGCTGAACATCCTTTATTAAAACTCGCACTCGACAAACAAGAAAAGAGCATTGTTCCCCTTGACGTCACTTTGACAAAGGAAAAAAGAATCATTATAATATCCGGCCCTAATGCGGGCGGAAAATCCGTATGTCTGAAAACAGTAGGGCTTTTACAATATATGCTCCAATGCGGCTTGTCCATACCCGTAAACGAACATTCCAAGACAGGAATATTCAAAAGCATCATGATTGACATCGGTGACGAACAAAGCATAGAAAACGACCTGAGTACATATTCAAGCCACCTGACAAACATGAAGAATATGATGAAACAGGCAAATATGCATACACTGCTGCTGATAGACGAGTTCGGAGGTGGTACGGAACCTCAGATAGGAGGTGCAATAGCAGAGGCGGTTTTAAAGCAATTCTGCAATAAAGAAGCATTCGGGGTAATAACCACCCACTACCAGAATCTGAAACATTTCGCTGAAGATAATACAGGGGTAGTGAACGGAGCCATGCTCTACGACCGTCACGAAATGCGCCCTCTTTTTCAACTTGCCATCGGGCAACCCGGAAGTTCCTTTGCCATTGAAATTGCCCGCAAGACAGGAATACCGGAAGAAGTGATACGTGACGCATCCGAAATTGTAGGCTCAGACTATATCCAAAGCGACAAATATCTTCAGGATATAGTACGCGATAAGCGTTATTGGGAAAACAAACGGCAGACCATACACCAGCATGAGAAATCGCTCGAACAAAAAATAGAAAGATATGAAGCTGAAATAAAGGAACTTGAGCAGAACCGTAAGAATATACTTAGAAAGGCAAAGGAACAGGCAGAGGAACTGCTTAAAGAAAGTAACCGGAAAATAGAAAACACGATACGGGAAATACGCAAGAACCAGGCTGAAAAAGAGGAAACGAAACGTATAAGGGAAGAATTGAAGCTATTCAAGGATGAAATCAACGATATTGACTCAAAAGCCAATGACGAAATAATCGCCAGAAAGATCAAACAGATCCAAGAAAGAAAAGAAAGAAAGGAAAAAAGAAGAAAGGAAAAAAGCGAAAGAGAAAAAAAACAGGCAGCAGAAAAAACATCTTCCGCATCGGCACGCACAACAACTGAAGTGCTGAAAAAGGGTGATACAGTAAGAATAAAGGGATTGACATCCATTGGATATATAGAAGAGACAGACGGGAAAATGGCAACTGTCATATTCGGTGATATGCGTACAAAAATGAAAACAGAACGTCTTGAAATAGCAGACAAACCGAAACAGGAAACAGCACGCCTCAACACTGTATCAGCAGCCGAACGACACACACGTGAAACCATTGACAACCGCAAGCTGAACTTCAAGCAAGACCTTGATGTAAGAGGAATGCGTGGTGAGGAGGCTATAAATGCAGTAACATACTTCATTGACGATGCCATACTTGTAGGTATGAGCAGAGTGCGTATACTCCATGGTACCGGTTCGGGAATATTGCGGCAACTCATAAGACAATATCTTGCAACAATCCCAAACATAACCTCATTCAAAGACGAGCACGTACAGTTTGGCGGTACAGGAATAACTGTTGTAGACATTGGATAACACCGGTATATACAAAGATAACAAGTATCTGCAATACAGAAAGCAAAAGTATGTAACAGATTCACGAATATATAAAAAAACACAACTTTTAAATTGTTTTACATCAATTCTTCCTAATCACACAGGAACATTACACAATACTTTCATATCTTTGCAAAAGACAAGCTGCACATCAGCAATATAAAGCAAGTTTTATTGCATTCGATTTGCACACATCAAACATAAAGAAAGCGGACCAAACAAGTCTTACTTCTATTCATCAGTACCTCACGTAGGTACATTTTAGCAAAAGAGTTGTGATTTCCGCTTTCTTTTCATGAACTTCAATATAATGTAATAACAAGTTTGCATAAGAAAAAGTCTGTAGTTTTAATCTGCGACTAACATTATTATCACTAAATAGGTTTAAGTTATGAATAAAACATTGATAAATGTGGGTCTGCGCTATAACGGCATATATCTCAACGTGAATCGTAACAGCATTGACATGCGCTCTAAAACCACAGCCCACATAATTGCATTCGTTTCCCGCCTTCAGGAAAACGGATTCTGTGTAAGTGAAGAATTACTGCATGCTTTTAATAAGATTTCCACTGATACACTAATAGAAATAACCGACAGTATTGATGAGGCAACCGGTGTTAAATTGAACTGGACACCGTTAGTAAAAAACTGGAACATACCTACCGGTGAAACTTATACCGACCATCTTATAACTTTATTTGCCAACATCTATAAAGATGATGTGCAGAACGGCACAATCCTACCATGCGGTCATTTCATACCGGAAAACACTTTTCCTGTCGAACGGTATAACGGATGTCCATTCTGCAGCACTCCCTTCAAGACCTCTAACTTCATATATAAAGGCCAGGGAAGCAGATTAAAAGAACTTCGCCTCCTTACCGACAAGGATATGAAGATAATTTTTGAATCGCTTCTCACATCCGCAACTCCACTTGACGCGACACAAAAAGACTCACTGGAACAATTATTACAAATCTATGACTTGCCAGACACGAATATAAAGATGAAAGAGACAGCCATGCTGGCAATAAAACTGCTTGTCAGACATAATAAACAGGAACAAGCAATAAAACTGCTAAAAACCCCAACTGACATCCTTCGCTATCTCTGGTTCGAAAAAACCGGATATATACAAATTATCGAACCAAAGACATTGGTAGCACACGCAAGGAAATTATATCATCATATATGGGGACCGCTCGACAAAAGTTCGGACGCGGCAAACAGTATGAAACAGAGACTCATGCTGAAATACGACAGAAAATCATGCCTGCGTGTCGCCACATGGATGAACGCGATTCCTATGACCGCCCAACAGGCTGCAGCCAACATGAATCCCAAGCGTGAAATGTGGGTTAGAATGATACACTCACTACGTCTTGGAGAATACTCACGAAAAAAAGGAATGGAGCATCTACGTGAAATCCTCGATGTCTTCTACAAACAAGATTACACCACATGGCATGGCAACCTTGACACCGCCCGCCAAGACAAGGATCTGCCCAGGACACTTTCTCTTCTGAAAGAACGCCCCGGACTATTTGCCAGATACCTGTTTGCAACGATATTACGCTTTGGAACAGACGAGGTATTGAAAGCATTTGATGAAGTTTCAGACAAACTGCCGGCACGCCTGCTTCTTTCTTTAGGCAATGCTGCCGATGCATATTTTGACCCGAATCAACCACGTCTGGCACGCCCGATTACGGGTGGAACACATAAGTTGGAATCAAACAAGCTTTTAAGCCTCTACAACGAGGAAGAACGCAAAAAAATACTCGATGCCATAAAAAGCATCTATACAAACTCTATGATTCGCCGCTTCAAGGCAATACCATCTAAAAACAAGTCCGTATTTATTGACCGCAGACTATACAATATTCCTGTCAGTGTAGGCGACCGTGCGACAACTATTCATGATATCTCATGCGCACTCACAGGTACACGCTTCCCTATCCAAGGGGATACCATACGCTTATTCATGCAATGGGGAAAAGGATTGCATGCCCAGCATCTTGACATGGACTTAAGTGCACGAATTTCTTTTCTTAATGGGAAAACGGAAGAATGCGCATACTACAACCTGACATGTATCGGGGCTAAGCATTCCGGTGATATACGTTCTATTCCCGAAATGACAGGGACTGCCGAATACATAGAGCTGTCCATTCCTGAATTGGAAAAAGCAAATGCAAGATACATTACCTTCACCTGCAATGCCTATTCCGTCGGGGCACTATCGCCCAATCTTGTTGTGGGATGGATGGACTCGGCTTATCCTATGGCCATTTCTGACGAGACGGGTGTGGCATACGATCCGTCATGCGTCCAACACTCCGTACGTATCAGCGAAGGAAATCTAACAAAAGGCTTGGTCTTTGGCATACTCAATGTTGAAAAACATGAAATAGTATGGCTGGAAATGCCTTTTACGGCCCAGACACTACGGGGAGCGGATGCCCAAGCTGTTGAAACTTTACTAAAAAAGCTTGAATCAAAATTGTCTATCGGCGAGTTACTCGAACTTAAAGCAAGAGCCCAAGAATCGGTATTGACCGAAAATGAAGAAAATGCTGATGAAACCTACACGTATGAATGGGCATTGAATCCGGCAGAAGTGACAAAGTTATTAGATATATGACATGTTAAAGTATAATCATGCATATAACAATGATACCTGGAAATAATATACGGACTCAATATCTGCAATGGAATTGATATCTTTAAGATAATAAAAAAGGAGGTTGTCACCTCCTTTTCGAGCCTCTTGTCGGATTCGAACCAACGACCCCGAGATTACAAATCACGTGCTCTGGCCAACTGAGCTAAAGAGGCGGGTGGGCAAGCTACTCACATCGCACCGCTACAACCAACTACCTTTGCTACGTTCCCGTCCTGGAGGATTCGAAGGGAGCTGGCCGTGTAAGACTTGCCCGTATTAATTTAAGCGGGTGCAAAGGTATCTTTTTTTTTTCTAACACACAAACTTTTATCGCAAAAAAACATAAAAAACACTATATTTTATACTTTGGTATATGGATAATGAGTATTTTTGCACTTCAAGACTAATATTAATATAATATATACAAACATACAGAATAAAAAAACAGAACCAGTTACATGAAACCGGAAGAATTTATACAACTAAAAGCTTTTGCACGTATCGATGGAGCCCTACTTGCTTTGTTTTGGCTGTCAAGCTTCATTTTTTATATTCAGGGACTGAGTAATCCAATAATGGGAATTGTCAGTTTCATATTAGCGGTGTCAAGTCCGTTCTATGCAGCGACAAGACTACGTATATTCCGTGACAACATACGCGATGGTATTATCAGTTTCAGAAGAGCGGCAGCATATTACGCACTGATGTTCTTTTACGCTTCAGCACTCTTTGCCATAGCACAATATATATACTTCGAATTTCTCGACAACGGATATCTTGTAAACACATACACACAGATGCTAAACGGTGAAGAAGCACAAATTATCTTGAAAAATTACGATATAACACAACAACAGATTAACGACAACCTGGAAGTTCTGAGACAAACCAGCCCAATAACATTTGCATTAAATTTCATGACGATAAACATCATGACCGGTATTGTATTGAGTTTTCCTGTCGGTCTAATCATGAAAAGAGACAGAGCAAAATAATCATACCACAAAGAAAACAAAGAAAAAAATAATATTGTATAAATAAAAATACTTACTTTTGCATTGTAAATTCAAAAAGAACAAATCAATATGGATATATCTGTAATAGTACCATTATACAACGAAGAAGAGTCTTTACCCGAACTTTATTCATGGATTGAACGAGTTATGAATGAAAACAACTTCAGCTTTGAAGTCATTTTCATAAATGACGGTTCAACCGACAAATCATGGAAAGTAATAGAAGACCTCAAGAATAAGTCTGATAAGGTGAAAGGAATAAAATTCCGCCGCAACTACGGAAAGAGTCCTGCCCTTTATTGCGGCTTCAAAAAAGCACAGGGCGAAGTGGTTATAACAATGGACGCTGACCTGCAAGACTCACCGGATGAGATACCAGAACTTTACAGAATGATAACAGAAGAGAACTATGACCTGGTATCAGGATACAAACAAAAGCGTTATGATCCTCTGTCAAAGACCATACCTACAAAACTTTTCAATGCCACGGCACGTAAGATAAGCGGAATAAAAAACTTACATGATTTCAATTGTGGCCTGAAAGCATATAAAAAAGATGTTGTAAAAAACATTGAGGTATATGGTGAAATGCACAGATATATTCCATATCTGGCAAAAAATGCCGGTTTCAGCAGAATCGGAGAGAAAATTGTTCACCATCAAGCAAGAAAATACGGAAAATCTAAATTCGGCTTCAACCGCTTTTTTAACGGATATCTTGACCTTATAACACTTTGGTTTTTGAGTTGTTTTGGCCGGGAGCCCATGCACATGTTCGGCCTTTTAGGCTCACTCATGTTTTTCATAGGCTTCATATCCGCTGCCGTTATCGGAACAGACAAGCTATATTGTCTTGCATCCGGAATACCGCAAAGACTGGTTACAAGTTCCCCCTATTTTTACATTTCACTTACAATGATGATTATCGGCACACAGTTCTTCCTTGCAGGATTCGTCGGTGATCTTGTAAGCCGCTCCTCAAGCACCAGAAACGACTATCAAATAGAGGAGGAGATTTAAATGGGGAAAATAATAGCAGCGATTATACTTGCGGCAATAATAAGCAGCTGCACTTCTATTGACTGCCCTGTACAGAATACAGTATATACAGTATATAAACTGTATAAGGCAGACGGTGTGGCAGACACCCTTAGCGACACTCTTACAATATATACCTACAGAAAGAACGGTTCTGACAGTATCTTGTTGAACAAAAAGACAAAGGCTGTTGTATTGGAACTGCCGATAAGCTATCAGAACCACGAGGACACACTGATATTTGAATTGAAAGATACATTTAATGTGCTAAGACGTGACACTGTGTGGATTGCCAAAACCAATCAACCACACTTTGAATCCGTAGACTGCAATATTTCATACTTTCATGAAATAACATCAGTAAGATGGACCAATGAGGCCATCGACTCAATAGGCATCAACAAAAAAGACGTTAACTATGACGCTTCAACGGAACACTTCCATATATATTTCAAGGCTCGCAATTAGTCTCATAATGTTAACTGCCTATGTGGCAATGCATGCACAAAACAAAATATTTGCCGTGCAAAAAGACACAGTGCCATTCTTCAAGGGATTCTCTATATCCATAGATTTAGCCGGACCTGTAATGCGCACACTTGGAGATTACGGTGAATACGAGGCTTCACTAAGGATTAATCTACACAACCAGTATTTTCCCATCTTCGAGATTGGCTATGGAAGCGCCAAGCATGATGACGAGGTAACTTCACTTTACTACAAGACACAAGCCCCTTATTTCCGAATAGGCTGCGACCTTAATTTGCTAAAAAACAAACACACGGGAAACCGTATGTTCGGAGGACTAAGGTATGCATTTACTTCATACAAGGTAGACATTGCACATCCTGGAATGCAAGACCCTGTATGGGGATGGGACACTTCATTCAGCATCACTGGAGAAACATGCTCACAGCACTGGATAGAGGCGGTGTTCGGCATAGATGCCAAGATATGGGGGCCATTACATCTGGGATGGAACGTTAGATACAAACGCCGGATAGCCCATAAAGACAGTAGTGTCGGCAATACATGGTATATACCGGGATACGGAAAATACGGAGATACACGAATCGGGGCGAATTTCAACGTAATAATAGATATATAAAAAGTATCTGATATGAAAGAGTCATCAAACATTAATGCAAATAAGAAAAAATGGGCATGGAAACTACCATTCCTTATATTTCTCATAGCAGGAACCTTTCTCATCGTAAAGAAACAGCAATCAATACCGTTTCAACACGACAAAGGTTTCATATTCGGTACAGCATACAGTATCATATATCAATATGACCACAGCATCAATAATGAAATAAAAGACGAGTTGCAAAAGGTTGACGAGTGTTTGTCTATATTTAACAGACACTCAACGGTAAGCCATGTAAATGACAACACACCGACAAAAATCAACGACATGTTTACATATATATTCAACTTGTCACAAAAGATATCAGAAGACACCGACGGTGCATTCGATATAACCGTAGCACCATTGGTAAACGCATGGGGATTCGGTTTTAAAAACGGAATATATCCGGACAAAGCTACAGTGGACAGTCTGAGAAAGTTCACCGGCTACAAGAATGTAAGAATAAAAAACGGAAAGGTCATAAAGGAAAATCCTGGAATCATGCTCGATTTCTCTGCCATTGCCAAAGGATACGGAAGTGACGTGATAGCAAATTACCTGAAAGGTAAAGGCATTGAAAACTTTATGGTGGAAATAGGCGGAGAGATTGTCGTAAGAGGCAAGAATGAAAAGCAACAGGAATGGAAAATCGGTGTGACAAAACCTACAGACGACAGCCTTAATACAAGCCCAAAGATACAAACTGTTATCAGTCTGACTTCAAAAGCTATGGCAACAAGCGGCAACTACCGTAACTTTTATTACAGAAACGGAAAGAAATATGCCCATACAATAGATCCGGCAACAGGTTATCCTGTACAGCACACGATTCTCTCCGCAACTGTTTTTGCCGACAATTGTGCGACAGCCGATGCCTATGCAACGGCTTTCATGGTGACAGGACTCGATAAAGCCATGACCATATTGGAAAACCATCCTGAACTCATGGCATATTTCATCTACTCCGATGAAAAAGGGAAAAATGCCGTGTGGCACTCTCCTGCCCTAAAAGACAAAATACAGAAATAACCCGAACATAATACACACATGCCGGCATTACAACTATACGACAAGCTATTACAGTTCTCACTGTTTCAAGGCATGAGCCGCGGAGACCTCACGCAAATAGTCGCACATACGAAATTCGGATTTTCCAAATATACTACAGGAAAAAGAATAATAAAAGAAGGGAACGCATGCAATCATCTGTATCTTCTTATTAACGGAAGACTGCAAATAACAAGTATATCCGATGATCATTCATATAGCATTATAGAATATGCGGAGGCACCATTCATAATTCAACCGGAACGCATATTCGGACTTTCACAACGCTTCACAAGCGACTTTACCGCATCAACAGACGTAAACTTCATCACCATAGACAAAAATGAAGTAAGGAAACTATGTGAAAACTTTAATGTTTTTCAAATAAACTGTCTGAACATTTTTGCAACACAATCACAAAAAATGCAGCAAAGAGTATGGAGGCGATATCCGCAGGACCTAAAACAACAAATCGTAAGATTCATAACCGACCGATGTCAATATCCCGCAGGGCATAAGACCGTTTTTATAAAAATGGAACAGCTCGCAAATGAGATAAACGATAAACGTATAAATGTCTCAAACGAACTCAACAAAATGAAAGACTTAGGACTCATAAGCATTTCAAGAGGGAAAATAGTAATCCCTATGCTGGAAAAACTCATATAGGATACAGCATTTTCATGTTACCCCCAAAAAACACAAAACATAGCAAACACCGTATAATATACAAAAATGATATTTTCTCATCGACTTATTAATGACACCCATATATCAAATGCAACACATTAATATTGTGTGTTATAATATCATTTGCCTTGAAAATAATTGCACTTCAAACGAATAAAGTTAAATAATACTTATTTATAAATACTCAGACTTTTTTTTGCTAATTTTGCATGTAAAACAATAAATACGGCTATGATTGAGAATAAGATAAATACAACAAAACGTAACAACCCTTTTTTTGAACCATATAACACCCCACATGACACTGTTCCATTCGACAAAATAAGAATAGAAGATTATGAAGAGGCTTTCATGGAAGGTATAAGAAGGGATAACGAACAGATAGAAAGAATTATAAACAATCAGGAAAAGCCCACCTTCGACAACACCATCATTTATACAGACGAACAGGAGCACTACTATGACTTACTCGGAAGGGTATCCACGGTATTCTTTAATATGCTGAGCGCAGAAACGAATGACGAAATGGACGCACTTGCACAAAAAATGCAACCCATACTCACCAAGCACGCCAACGACATGCGACTGAACAAAAAAATGTTTGAACGCGTGAAAACCGTACACCAGCACCACAGAAGACTTAGCCGTGAGGAAAAGCAACTGCTTGACGACTGCTATGACGGATATGTGAGGAGCGGAGCTTTGCTGAGTGATGAAGACAAGGAAAAGCTACGCCAACTTACAGAAGAAGCAAGCATGCTGTCGCTCCAGTTCTCTCAGAATCTTCTGAAAGAAAACAAAGCATATACAATGCTGATCACCGATAAGGAAGACCTCGAAGGACTTCCCGATACAATAATAGAAGCAGCATCCATTGCGGCAAAAGAAAACGGAAAGGAAGGATGGCTGTTTACATTGGATGCTCCTTCATACGGTCCGTTCCTCACCCATTCTACCCGACGCGAGCTAAGAAAAGAAATATACATGGCACGCAATACCGTTTGTACGCACGATAATGCGGAAAACAATATCGAAATCTGTAAAAGGATTATAAACCTGCGAAGAGAAATTGCACAACTGCTTGGATTCAAGACATACGCGAACTATGTATTGAAACGCAGAATGGCAGGCAAGAGCCGTAACGTATATGAATTGTTAAATAGCCTTATCGAAGCATACAAGCCGACCGCCATTAAAGAAATACAAGACATAACCTTGCTTGCAAAAAAAGAGAACGACTACACATTTAAATTGGAGCCGTGGGATATCTCCTTCTATTCACACAAACTGCAACTGAAGAAATTCAATATTGACTCCGAAATGCTACGCCCTTACTTTGAGCTTTCAAAGGTAATTGAGGGTGTGCTCGGACTGGCAAACAGACTCTATGGCATAACATTCAAGGAAAATACAGAAATACCGGTATATCACCCTGATGTGAAAGCATACGAAGTATTCGACAAAGACGGTTCTTATCTTGCTGTCTTCTATGCTGATTTCTTCCCAAGAAAGGGGAAACAAGGCGGAGCGTGGATGACAGAATATCAAGGACAATGGATAGACAGGAAAGGTAACAATATACGCCCGCACGTAAGCGTTGTCATGAATCTGACAAAACCGACAGAGGAAAAACCGGCACTGCTCACACTTGGTGAAGTGGAAACATTTCTTCATGAATTCGGCCACTCGCTACATGGCATATTTGCAAACACAAGATTTGAAAGCCTAAGCGGAACCAATGTATACTGGGATTTTGTGGAATTACCGTCACAGTTCATGGAAAACTACTCTGTGGAAAAAGAATTCCTAAGAACATTCGCATTCCATTATGAAACCGGAGAAGCCATTCCTGACGAATATATAGACCGCATTGTAAAAAGCCGGAACTTCATGGTTGCATACGGATGTATGCGTCAGGTAAGTTTCGGACTGCTTGACATGGCATACTATACAAAGAAAACGCCATTTGAAGAAGACATAATACAATTTGAGAAAAAAGCCTGGAGCGATGCCACCGTTACAAAACAATTGCCTGACACATGCATGACCGTACAGTTCAGCCACATAATGGCAGGAGGATATGCAGCCGGATATTACAGTTATAAATGGGCTGAAGTTCTTGACGCAGATGCTTTCAGTGTGTTCAAGAAACATGGAATATTCAACCGGGAAACAGCACAAAGCTTCCGTGAAAACATTCTATCCAAAGGTGGTACGGAACATCCAATGACACTCTACAGACGTTTCCGGGGCTGCGAACCTTCCATAGACGCACTGTTGAAAAGAAACAGAATAAGAAGAACAAAGAAATAGAAGCAAAAGAATGACCAATAAAGACAAACAATACGCACTGGATTTGCGATATCTTCGCATGGCAAGGATATGGGCAGAGAACAGTTACTGCAAACGCAGACAAGTAGGTGCTCTTGTAGTGAAAGGGAACACTATAATCAGCGACGGATACAACGGAACTCCAAGCGGATTTAAAAATATCTGCGAAGATGACAACAACATCACCCATCCATACGTATTGCATGCCGAGGCCAATGCCATTACAAAACTGGCACGCAGTTCGAACAACAGTGACGGTGCCACACTATATGTTACAGACTCTCCTTGCATCGAGTGTGCAAAACTCATTATACAAGCCGGTATAAAGAGAGTTGTATATTCAAGGAACTACCGTCTTGAAGACGGACTGAACTTGCTTAGAAAAGCAGAAATAGAAGTCATATACCTAAATCCAGACGATAATGAATCAGAATAAGACAAAAAGAATGATGCCGCTCATTATGGCAATATGTGTCATTGTGGGTATAATGATCGGTACATTTTATGCCAATCATTTCTCCGGTAACCGACTAAGTATCATAAACAGCAACAGCAACAAACTCAACAATCTGCTGCATATCATCACAGACCAATACGTTGACACTGTAAACATAAACAATCTTGTAGAAAAAGCAATGCCTCAAATTCTGGCAGAGCTTGACCCTCATTCTGTATATATCAGCGAGAAAGACGTTCAGACTGCCAACGATGGTCTGAAAGGCTCTTTCTCAGGTATTGGCATTGAGTTTACAATAAGGAAGGACACCATCCGTGTTCAGAACGTAATAAACAACGGCCCTTCGGAAAGAGCAGGCCTCATGGCCGGTGACAAAATCATCAGTATAGACAACAAACCTTTCGTTGGCAAGACAGTAACAAACGAAGAGGCCATACGAAAGCTGAAAGGCCCGAAAGACACAAAAGTAAAACTCGGTGTGATAAGATTCGGTGAGAAAAAAACAAGGCATTTCACCATAACACGAGGTGAGATTCCCCAAAAAAGCATAAGTGCCACATATATGATAGACAACAACACCGGATACATTAAAATAAAGAATTTCGGTGAAAACACATATCCGGAAATGCTTGTAAGCCTTGCCAGACTTTCCCAAAACGGATTCAAAAACCTTATCATCGATCTTAGAGGGAATGTCGGGGGATACCTCGCCTCTGCCGTACAGATTACAAATGAGTTTCTACATAAAAACCAGCTTATAGTGTATACACAAGGACGCAAGTCACCACGACAGGAATTCCGGTGTGACGGCCGTGGAAGCTATCAGGACATACCCCTTGTAATACTAATAGACGAAGGATCGGCATCGGCATCGGAAATTGTTGCCGGAGCAATACAGGACAATGACCGAGGAACCATTATCGGACGCCGGTCATTCGGCAAGGGACTTGTGCAAAAGCCAATAGCCTTTCACGACGGTTCAATGATACGTCTCACAATCTCACGCTACTACACCCCGTCAGGACGGTGTATACAAAAACCGTATACAATGGGTGATGAGAAAAGTTACGAAGAAGACCTGATAAGCAGATACGAGCATGGAGAATACTTCTCACAAGACAGTATAAAACACACAGGACCGGAATATCATACAAATCTCGGTCGCACCGTTTACGGTGGCGGTGGAATAACACCTGATATATTCATCCCGGAAGATACACTCGGATTCACATCCTATTATAAAGAAGCGTCAATCACCGGTCTTATACTACAATTTGCATACACTTACACAGACAACAACCGAAAGAAATTAAGCGAATTCAAGAGCATGACAGAATTATCCGATTATCTTGATAGCCAGAACATGGTTGACAAATTCGCCACTTATGCAGACAAAAACGGCCTGAAACGCAGAAATCTCATGATAAAGAAGTCACACAAACTTCTTGAACGTTATATAAACAGCCGTATCATATATAACATACTTGACGAAGAGGCATGGACTGAATATCTGAATATCAACGACCCTTCAATCCATTATGCCATTAAGATATTCAAGGATAATTCCGCATTTCCAAAGAAACCGGAACCTGCGGAAAATAAGAAAAAACGATAACGGGCAATTTCTATAATATGTGTTCAAAACGAGAATTAAGAAACCATATACGGAACATCAAGCGACAATTCACCAAGCAACAACTGGAAGAATTGTCGCTTGAGATTATAAACAGAATCAAAACAAATCCTCAATTCAATAAAGCAAGAACTATCCTCCTCTACTGTTCTCTCCCCGATGAAGTGGAAACACACGAACTTATCGACTTCGCATGTAAAGAAGGAAAACAAATACTCTTGCCAAAAGTTATTGGAAATACAATAATGGAAATAAGGAAATACACTGGTAGGAAAGACATGATAGCAGGAGCATATAAAATAATGGAACCGACCGGAGATATTTTCACTGACTACGACAGCATAGAGTTGGCCATCATCCCCGGAATGGCATTTGACACTCAAGGCAACCGACTTGGCAGAGGCAAAGGATATTATGACCGCTTTTTAGAAAAGATTCCTGGAACATATAAAATAGGACTATGTTTCCATTTCCAGATTCTTGACAACATTCCTACGGAACATACAGACATTAAAATGAACGAAGTTCTAACGGACGGATAAAAGATTTACGAAACCTCAAGAACTGACAGGACCTATGAATAAAAACACATGGCCATGATATAGACACACGAAATCAACAGAAACGAATATCCGCAATAACAAAACTACCGACAACAGAATTTAACCGTGACACAAATTCCTGCCTTCGCATACTCAAATCCGCTCTCAGCGCCGGATTTGACAATCTTACCATAAGCGTCTGATTTGTTATATACACATTCATCGTATATCTACTTATAACAGGTCCTGCAACAGACGGCCACGACTCTACAAGCCGTTTCTGAAGCAATGGGGTCTCAAGCCCCTGGTTGCGCAGATTCTGCATTATAAGTTCCTTTATTGACTTTACATCACGCTTAAACATAATCCCTGTATATCATAAAAGTACGGTTACCCACACACATCACCGTCATCAACCCTGAATATCTTATAATCATAAGAACAACTCTCCAATATACTGTCAAGATGCTCACGGTTGGTGTCTGTTATGAATATCTGTCCGAAGCCGTCACCAGAAACCATCTTTATAATTCTCCCGACACGCCCCGCATCCAGTTTATCGAATATATCGTCAAGCAACAACAACGGTGTCTCCCCTGCACATGCCCTTTTCAGAAATTCAAACTGGGCTAGTTTCAGTGACACAACAAACGTTTTGTTCTGTCCCTGACTGCCCTCACGTCTCATCGGATGTCCGTCAAGAGTAAACTCAAGGTCGTCACGATGAACCCCATGCAGCGAATACCCTACAGCACGGTCTTTCATCCTGTCACGACGAATCACATCTATTAACGGGCTACGCCGGCAATGTGACACATACTGCAAGCCGACACTCTCGTTACCCATAGATATATCCTCATGAAAACGCTGAAACAACGGCACCAGTTCATCGACAAAACAACAACGCTTCTGATACAACATTTCACCATACATGGCCATCTGCTCTTCCAAAAGCTCCATCAGAGTAATATCCGGCTCAGTTTCCATCTTCAAAAGCGTATTGCGCTGTTGGAGAGACTTGTTATATCTTGTCAATATATCCATATACCCACGGTCATACTGAGATATAACCATATCCATCAGACGGCGGCGCTCCTCGGCTCCGCCATCAATGAGAAACGTGTCAGACGGTGAAATAAGCACGACAGGCAACAAACCTATATGCTCCGACAATTTCTTATACTCCTTCCGATTACGCTTGAAATGTTTTTTCTTCCCACGTTTCATTCCACAATATATATCCTCCGCATCACCACCGTCCGTATCATATCCGCCCTCTATCACAAAAAAATCAGTGTCGTGGGTGATAACCTGAGAATCAACGGGATTCTGCGAACTCCTGCAAAACGAAAGATAGTAAACAGCATCAAGGATATTCGTCTTTCCTGCGCCATTGCTGCCTATAAAGCAGTTAAGCCTTGGCGACAATGTAAGTGTAGCCGACCGTATGTTCTTATAGTTTATTATTGAAAGTTTCCGAAGAATCATCTGCTTCAAATATTGTGAAATCAATGCAAAGTTAAGAGTTTTATCAGTCAAAAACAAAAAAAGTTATGAATAAATTTCACTGTCTGCAATAAATTAATTAATTTTGCTGCCACTTTAAAAAGAAATGAAAAATAAAAAAATCAAATAGATAATGACAAATAGAAACAACCAGAGAGACAATCTCACAGAAGAGAAACTGAACAGTTCAGAAGCATTCTTCCTCAAATACAGGAAGGCTATCATTTATGGAGCTATTGCGGTAATAGCAGTAATCGCAAGTGTTATAATTTACAACACTTATGTAGCCGGACCGCGTGAAGACAAGGCAAGCACAGTACTGGCAAAAGGCCATAAATATTTCAACAATGACGAATTTGAGAAGGCATTGAAAGGCGATGGAGCCGGTTTCCCCGGTTTCCTGGCGGTTGCAGACGACTATAGCAGCACCGATGCCGGAAACCTGGCAAATCTCTATGCAGGACTTTGCTATGCACAGCTCGGCAAATGGAATGACGCCATAACATATATCGAGAAATTTGACGGTCAGGATGACAATATGATAAGCCCTGCCGCCGAAGGGGCATTAGGAAATGCCTACGCACATATCAACCAGCTTGACAAGGCCGTTGAACATCTGAAAAAAGCAGCAAAGCTTGCCGACAACAACAGCCTTTCTCCCACATTCCTTGTCCAGGCAGGTGAAATCCTTGAAAGCCAAGGTAAAAAAGAGGAGGCTCTGGAACTTTACATGCAGGTGAAAAACAAATATTTCAACTCCATGCAATACCAGACTATTGACAAATATATAGAACGCGTCACAACAAAATAATGGCAACGGCACTTCACAACCTCTCTGAATACGACTTCAACAGCATACCCGATGCAAGCAATATGTGCTTCGGAATTGTCGTGGCAGAATGGAATCCCGAGATTACCGGTGCATTGCTTGAGGGGGCGGTAAGCACACTCGAAAAGCATGGAGCATTACCAGAGAATATACATGTAAAGACAGTCCCGGGAAGCTTCGAACTCATATATGGCGCACATCAAATGACTCTCAACGGAGGATTCGATGCCATCATAATCCTTGGTAGCGTCATACGCGGTGAAACACCTCATTTCGACTATATCTGCCAGGGAGTTACCGCAGGCATAGCCCAGTTGAATACAAAGAGTGAGATTCCCATAATATACGGATTGCTGACAACCGAAGACTTACAGCAGGCTAAAGACCGAAGCGGAGGCAAGCTCGGCAACAAGGGAGACGAATGTGCCATAGATGCAATAAAGATGGCTAAATTCTGAACAAAAGAATACGGAACACTTTAAATACAGGTGGTGGCGGGTGATGTAGCATTACATTCCCGCCACTTTTTATTATACACAAATAATTACGGAGAATCATGAAACTTATATCTTGGAACGTTAACGGCTTGAGAGCCTGCGAAGGAAAAGGCTTCAGCAACATTTTCAAAGAACTAAATGCTGACTTTTTCTGTATTCAGGAAACCAAAATGCAGGCAGGACAGCTGGATTTGAAATTTGACGGATATGAATCATACTGGAACTACGCAGAAAAGAAAGGGTATTCCGGAACAGCCATATTTACAACACACACACCGTTAAACGTTCATTATGGAATCGGCATAGAAGAACACGACCATGAAGGACGCGTAATAACGGCAGAAATGCAGGATTTCTATCTTGTCACGGTCTATACCCCAAACTCGCAGGACGGGTTGAAAAGGCTTGACTACCGAATGAAATGGGAAGCGGACTTCCTTTCATACATAAAAAAGCTTGATACAAAAAAGCCCGTGATAATTTGCGGAGACATGAATGTTGCCCATAAGGAGATTGATTTGAAAAATCCAAAAACCAACCGCAACAATGCAGGCTTCACGGACGAGGAACGGGAAAAATTCACCACTTTGCTGAACAATGGCTTCACGGATACATTCAGACATCTATACCCCTCTGAAATAACATACTCATGGTGGTCATACAGATTCAAGGCACGCGAGAAGAATTCCGGATGGCGCATAGACTATTTTATAACATCTGAAAGGCTTGCCGAAAAGATAAAAGATGCGAAAATACACACAGACATACTTGGAAGCGACCACTGTCCGGTAGAACTTGACATTGATATCTAAGGCAATAAAGCCAGTCCGGCAAAAGAAAGCCACGTTTCAATTCAAGGATATCATATAATGTAATTCAGCTGACCGGACAGCAGTCATGAAACGACATTACAGACGCTGTCACACATTATTTAACATTACAACAGGCTCAAAAAAAATAAAAATAAGTAACTTTACACCCGACATGAAAATAAGAGTCCGTTAATACTAATAAGAAAACAAGAACAGACATGAATTTAAAAAGAATAATTGTTGCCTTTATAGGCATAATAACAGTTCTGCCGTCTATGGGACAGGCAAGTGAATTCTATCACAACGAAAACATTTATTATGGCATCCGGCTCGGTTTGGGGCTGGCAACCGTAAACTCGGATGATCCCGAACTTGACGGAGGCAGTATGCAGGCCGGCCTTAATCTTGGAGGTGTAATAGGATTCCAACTGTCTGATGCGGCACCGGTATATCTTGAATCCGGCCTCATATATACAGAAAAAGGCGGTAAAGGAATGTATCAGGGGAAGAAATTCACTTTCGACCTCAACTATCTGAAAATGCCTGTCATTGCAAAATACAGCTCCGAGATATACGATGACTTAAGCATACAGCCGTATGCCGGAGGATATCTTGCAATGGGAGTGGGAGGAAAGATAAAAAACTATGCAGACAAGGAATCACAGGCATCATTCTCGTCAAGTAAGTTCAGACGCTTTGACGGAGGTCTGACAATTGGCTGCGGCATACAATATCAGGTACTGTATGCAGACATTGCATACGAATTCGGCCTGTCAAACATAAGCAACGACGACTTTGAAAGTTCACACACAGGCTGCTTCTATATAAACTGCGGAGTGAACTTCTGACAACACGAACATATTTATTATCAGCAAAAAACGACACTGCCATGATGTTCATTTACAGCATCATGGCAGTGTCGTTTCCATGCACGCATAATGTAACCATCATTATGCATAGCCCGGAACAGAACACGCGGCATATTCCCATGACATCTCCATAAATGCTGTTTGGCATGAATACTCATGATAAACAGCAAATGTTAAAAGTGTATGTAGCCTGAATACACTCCGTATTTGGCCCAAATACACTTTTAATATTTGCTGTCCATCCTACTCTCCTATCATGATTTTCCGTTTTTTTCATGGCAGATCATTCTTGAACCACACATAATAATCACACACAGGCGACCTCCTCCTCACACACCATACCGGAAACGTTCTACGGCTATTTTACCCACAAGACCGTTTTTTTGACAACATCATGTTTTCTTAATAAAAACTAACATCTTTGTTTTAAATATAAATATAGAATGATATATTCAATTTTCAGATATTTATTATGTATTTTTGCAATTTAAAAAGAGTAAAGATAAAGGAATATAAACAAAGAAAGAATAATTATGGCAGAAGCTATTGACATCAGAGAACTGAACATCAGGATTGAACAGCAAAGCGCATTCATAACCAATCTCATTGCCGGTATGGATCAGGTTATCGTCGGACAGAAGCATCTTGTAGACACCTTGCTGATAGGTCTGCTCAGCGAAGGCCACATACTCCTTGAAGGTGTGCCGGGTCTCGCCAAAACATTAGCGATAAAGACCCTTTCCCAACTTATTGACGCAGATTTCAACCGTATACAGTTCACTCCGGATCTTCTTCCGGCAGATGTTACCGGTACACTTATATACTCACAGAAAGAAGAAAAATTCCAGGTAAAGAAAGGCCCTGTATTTGCAAACTTCGTACTGGCTGATGAAATAAACCGCGCCCCGGCAAAAGTACAGAGCGCCTTGCTCGAGGCCATGCAGGAAAAACAGGTGACAATAGGAAGCGAGTCTTTCCCGTTGCCTAAGCCGTTTCTCGTAATGGCTACCCAGAACCCGATAGAACAGGAAGGCACTTATCAGTTGCCGGAAGCTCAGGTAGACCGTTTCATGCTGAAAGTAATCGTAGACTATCCTACCATTGAGGAAGAAAAACGCATTATAAGAGACAATATATCCGGAAACCGCAAAGAGGTAAGGCCAGTTACAAGCGCAGAGGAAATAATAAAGGCACGCAGTGTTGTAAACGATGTGTATCTTGATGAAAAAATAGAACAATACATTGCAGACATTGTCTTTGCTACACGCTATCCGGAAAGATATGGTCTGAAAGATCTCAAGGATATGATTTCATTCGGAGGCAGTCCCCGCGCAAGCATAAACCTGGCCAAGGCATCACGGGCATACGCCTTTATAAAACGCAGGGGATACGTTGTTCCGGAAGACGTAAGGGCCGTTGCCCACGACGTTCTGCGCCACCGTATCGGACTTACATACGAGGCAGAGGCAGGAAATGTCACAAGTGAAGAGATCGTAAGCAAAATAATAAATAAGGTGGAAGTGCCTTGATTAAGATATGGACACACAGGAACTGATAAAGAAAGTACGCAAGATCGAGATAAAGACACGCGGACTGAGCACCAATATCTTTGCCGGACAATATCATTCCGCATTCAAGGGACGCGGAATGGCTTTCAGCGAAGTAAGGGAATATCAGTTCGGAGACGATGTACGCGATATAGACTGGAACGTGACGGCACGTTTCAGCCGTCCCTACATAAAAGTGTTTGAAGAGGAGCGCGAACTGACAGTAATGCTTCTTATTGACGTAAGCGGGTCTTTGGATTTCGGCACACGCAGACAAATGAAACGTGATATGGCAACCGAGATTGCCGCCACACTTGCATTCAGTGCCATACAGAACAACGACAAAATCGGAGTGGTTTTCTTTTCCGACAAGATAGAAAAATACATTCCTCCACAGAAAGGACGAAAGCACATCCTTTATATAATAAGGGAAATGCTTTACTTCAAGCCGGAAAGCAAGAAAACAGATATCGGCAAGGCACTGGAATTCATGTCCGGTGTGATGAAACGCAGATGTACGGCATTTATACTCAGTGACTTCTACAACAGAACCGACTTCTTCCAGCCGCTGACTATATTCAGCAGAAAGCATGACGTAATGGCAATACAGGTCTACGACAAACTGATGAGAGAGCTTCCTGACGTGGGACTGATAAAAGTGACCGATGCCGAAACCGGCTTCGAGCAATACGTAGACACATCAAGCAAGAGCTTAAGGAATGCACACAGCAAATACTGGAATACCCGCCAGACCCAGCTTGCCGAGACATTCAAGAAAAGCAGTGTCGACTTCATATCCGTTGCCACGGATGAAGATTATGTAAAGTATCTGCTGATGATGTTTAAGAAAAGGAATTAAAAAATTCATATTTATTAACAACGAAAGATTGAGAAATTGAAAAACAGCATATTGACATTCATGTTTCTGATTGCCGGCACACTGTGTGCCGCGGCACAGGTTACTGTAGAGGCAAAGATTGACTCCATAGAGATGTTCATCGGCGAACAGGCCCATATACAGTTGACCGTTACTGCCGGAACAGGCCAGCGGGTAGTGTTTCCTGTATTCAAGTCTCAGCAGATGATTACTCCCGGTGTGGAAGTGCTCGGCTCTTCCGACACCAGAAAAGAGGAGCTTGACAACAACAAGGCCAACTATATACGTACCTATACGGTGACCTCTTTCGATGGCAACCTGTACTATCTCCCTCCTTTCAAGGTCAAGGTTGACGACAGGCAATATGAAAGCAAAAGCCTTGCATTGAAAGTCTTGGAAGTGGAGGTCGACACCACACAGACCGACAAGTTTTTCGGTCCTAAAGACGTGCAGGACAATCCGTTCGCATGGAGTGACTGGAGTCTCGTATTCTGGCTCAGCGTATTGTCGCTCGTCCTTGCGTCATGTGCCATTTATGTATATGTGCGCCTGCGTCAGGGCAAACCGATTATCACAGCAATAAAGATAATAAAACATGTCCCGCCTCATCAAAAAGCGATGAAAGCAATAGAGCTGATAAAGGCGGACAAGATGGTTACGGCGGAGAATCCGAAAGAATACTATACAAGGCTCACAGACACTCTGAGAAAATATATCCAGGAGCGATATGGCTTTAATGCCATGGAAATGACAAGCAGCGAAATAATAGCGAAACTGAATGCGGCCGGTGACATGCAGGCACTCGAGGAGTTGAGACAGCTGTTTATGACAGCTGACCTTGTGAAGTTTGCAAAATACTCCACACTCATAAACGAGAACGACATGAATCTCGTAAATGCCATAGACTTCATCGACAGGACAAAGCTTGAAAATGTTCCTACAGAGGAAAAAATTGTGCCGCAACTCACCAAGGAGGAGCAACGCTCCGTCACTACAAGGCGCATACTGATGACATTCATAACGGTTGCCGCAATAATAAGCGTCTTAATTTTCAGTTATGTGGCCTACTCCGCATATCAGCTTATAAATTAACAATACATGAATTGAATGACAGATATAATGTATATTTACATAATGCTTTTATAGTCATTACAATTAAAAACACTGAAACCACATGGAATTTGCCAATAAAGAATACCTGTTTCTCCTGCTTCTCATAATACCATACCTGCTGTGGTATCTGATGTACCGCAAGAAAACAGAACCAACAATGCGCATGAGCGACACCTTTGCATTCCGCTATGCCCCCAAGAGCTGGAAAGTAAGGCTAATGCCAATACAGCTTTTATTGAGGCTGGCGGTGTTCACACTGGTTGTCATTGTCATGGCAAGACCTCAGACACACAACTCGTGGAAAACAAGAACTGTTGAGGGAATAGACATCATGCTTGCAATGGACGTGTCTACATCCATGCTTGCCGAAGACCTCAAGCCAAACAGGATCGAGGCGGCGAAACAAGTGGCGGCTGAATTCATATCAGGAAGACCTGACGACAATATAGGTCTTACAATTTTTGCCGGTGAGGCATTCACACAATGCCCCATGACAACCGACCATTCCTCACTGATAAACCTGCTACAGAACGTAAGGACAGACATCGCCGCAAGAGGACTTATTCAGGATGGCACCGCAATTGGCATGGGACTTGCGAATGCCGTAAGCCGCCTAAAATCATCGAAAGCAAAAAGCAAGGTAGTAATTCTTCTTACCGACGGAAGCAACAACATGGGAGACATCTCTCCGATGACGGCCGCAGACATAGCCAAAAGCCTTGGAATAAGAGTATACACAATAGGCGTGGGGACAAACGGCACGGCACGGTATCCCTACCCTGTCGGAGGTTCTGTCCAATATATAAACTTGCCTGTGGAAATAGACACAAAGACACTTGGCGATATCGCATCGACCACGGAAGGTGATTTCTACCGTGCAACAAACACATCGGAACTGCATAAGATTTACAAAGAAATAGACAAGCTTGAGAAATCAAAGCTAAGCGTCACTAAATTCAGCAAAAGACATGAGGCTTACCAGCCATTCGCCATGGCAGCCGCAATAGCGCTACTGCTGGAAATCTTATTGAGAATAACTGTTTTCAGAAGAATACCATAACCCTAAAGAGACAATCATGTTCAGATTTGAAGACCCGACATATTTGTATTTTCTGGCAGTAATACCTGTTATTGCTCTGTTGCGTATTATTTTTGAAAGCAACAGAAAACAAAAACTGCGCAAGATGGGAGAACCCGACCTGCTAAGGCAGCTTATGCCCGAAGTGTCCAAATGGAGACCGGGAATAAAGTTCTGGCTGCTGGAAACGGCTCTTGCTTTGATGATAATAATGATCGCACGACCGCAGCTCGGCACCAAAATAAGCAACGAGAAGCGAGTAGGCATCGAGACAATCATCGCCATGGACATAAGCAACTCAATGCGTGCAAATGATGTTGAGCCGAGCCGTATCGACAGAAGCAAGATGATGATAGAGAATATGGTGGATCATTTCACCAACGACAAAATCGGCCTCATTGTCTTTGCCGGTGACGCATTCGTACAGCTGCCTATTACAAGCGACTATGTTTCTGCGAAAATGTTTCTGAACAATATCGACCCCTCCATGATTGCATCGCAGGGGACGGATATCGCCACAGCCATAAACATGGCCACACACAGTTTCACACAGGAAGAAAACATTGGCAAGGCCATAATAGTAATCACCGACGGAGAGGACCATGAAGGCGGAGCTGTCGAAGCGGCAAAAGAAGCGAAGAAGAAAGGGTTCAGAGTCTTTGTACTTGGAGTAGGCTCGCCTGAAGGCTCGCCGATTCCAGTACCGGAAACCAACGACTATATGCGCGACAATACAGGAAACACCGTTATGTCGGCACTGAACGAAGAAATGTGCAGACAAGTCGCCGAAGCTGGAGGCGGTGCATATATACACGTCAGCAACAACAGCAACGCACAAAGCCAGCTTGAAAACGAACTTTCAAAACTTTCCAAAAAAGAAACCTCAAGCACCATATACAGCGATTATGATGACCAGTTTCAGGCATTTGCAATCATAATACTCATCCTGCTGTGTATAGAGATATGCGTTCTTGAATGCAAAAATCCTTTATTGCAAAGATTCAGACTCTTTGGAAACAGAAAAACAGCGACACTACTGCTCTGCATGACAGCCTCAGCAATATACGCGCAGAACGACCGACAATATATACGCGAGGGAAACAGGGAATTTCGCGCAGGCAACTATGCCAATGCGGAAGTGGCATACCGTAAAGCCATTGAGAAAAACCCGGCAAACCCTCAAGCGGCCTATAACCTTGGAAATGCGTTGTTTGCACAAAAGAAAGACTCTGCCGCAGTACAGAGCTTTGAAAGTGCGGCAAAATTAGAGAAAAATCCATTGCGCCGTGCCTTGGCATATCACAACATCGGAGTAGCGTGCCAAGGCCATAAGATGTATGCCGAGGCTATCGAGGCATACAAAAGCGCATTGAGACTGAATCCGAAAGACGACACGACAAGATATAATCTGGAACTATGCAAAAAACAACAGAAAAAGCAGGATAAGGACAAAGACAAGCAAAAACAGAAAAACCAGGAAGACAAACAGAAAAAGGACAAGGAAAAAGAACAGAAACAAGATAAAGACAAACAAAAAGAACAAAAACAACAGGACAAAGATAAAATGAGCAAGGACAACGCCGAGCAACTTCTAAACGCTGCCATGCAGTCGGAAAAGAATACCCAGCAGCGTCTAAACAAGGCTATGCGTAAGCCAAGCTCAAAAAAGTTACAGAAAAATTGGTAATACGGATTATGAAGAGATTTTCTTTTATTATAGTATTTCTTACTGTATCATTGGCCATCACGGCACAGAAATTCGTTGCAAGCGCACCGGAACAAGTGTCAACGGGCGACCAGTTCAGACTGACATACACGATAGACACTCAAGACGTGGGTGACTTCCGTGTTGGAAAAATACCGGACGGATTTGAAGTACTGATGGGCCCGAGCAAATCAGTGTACTCAAGTTTCAATATGGTAAACGGCCACACAAGCTCGTCATCGTCAATCACATATACATTTATTATATGTGCCACAAAAAAAGGTACGTTCAACATTCCGGCAGCCCATATCACGGTCAGAGGCAAGAGCATCGCATCCAATTCCGTCAGAATAAATGTTTCCGGAGACGCTACAGGCAGAGGCAGTCAGGGAAACAGCAACAGAAACAACAACGCACGCCAAGGCAACGATGACGGAGAATTGGAACTGGCCGGCTCACGAATATCAGGCTCGAATCTGTTTATAAAGGTTACAGCGAGCAAAAAACGTGTGCATGAGCAGGAACCCATATTGCTGACATACAAGGTTTATACAGACGTGGCACTTCAAAATCTCGACTTTAAAGTGCCTGACTTGAAGGGATTCCACACACAGGAGATACCTCTGCCACAGGAAAAAAGCCTGAAACTTGAATATATAAACGGCAGACCTTATAAATCTGTAGTATGGTGCCAGTATATACTATATCCTCAAAGAACAGGAAAGTTGCAGATACCCGGCATCACAGCCACAGCATACGTAGGACAGAGAGTAAGGGACGTTGATGATTTCGAGGCTTTCTTCAACGGAGGTTCCGGATATACTATCGTGAAAAAACCGATAAAGGCTCCGGAGGTGAACATCCAGGTAGATCCGCTGCCGGAAAAGCCGGCAAACTTCTCTGGAGGTGTAGGAAAATTCAGCATAACGGCACAGCTGAACAAAAACGACATAAAGTCAAATGCGCCTGTGACAGTTCGCGTAATAGTAAGCGGAAACGGAAACCTGAAGCTCATAAAACAGCCCGTCGTAAAATACCCTAAAGACTTCGATACATACGATGCGAAGGTGACGGATAAGACAAGACTGACAAGCAACGGACTTGAAGGAAGCATGATATATGACTTCCTCGCTGTGCCGCGCAATGAGGGTAAATATGAAATTCCACCTATTGAATTCACCTATTACGATACACAGACAAACAGCTATAAGACAACAAAGTCGAACAGTCTGAAACTCAACGTGGCAAAAGGATCAGAAACAAAAGAAGCAAACAGTTTTACAGGACTTGAAATAGAGACTAACAAAGATATAAGGTATATAAAGACCGGGAACTCCGACATTCATGACGTGGACGAATTCTTCTTCGGGTCAGCAAAGTATATCATATCAATAGCCGTGCTGTTGCTCATATTCATATCTCTGTTCATTATTTTCCGACAAAGAGCAATAAACAATGCCAATATCAGCAAAATGAGGGGAAAGAAAGCCAACAAAGTAGCTGCAAAACGACTGAAAACAGCATATCGCCTCATGTCGGAAAGAAAAGATTCGCTATTCTACGATGAAGTTCTTCGCGCACTTTGGGGATACGTCGGCGACAAGCTCAATATACCAGTGGAAAAGCTTTCACGCGATAACATAAGTACAGAACTTTCCGGAAAGAATGTCGGTGAAGAAACAGTCGAACAGTTTATCAGCGCACTTGACGAATGTGAATTCGAGCGTTACGCCCCGGGCGACACCACAGGCAACATGAAGAAAACCTATGAGACAGCCATGACTGCCATCATGAAAATAGAGGATGCAATGAAAAAAGGGAAAAAGAGGAAATCCACCGCAACAATCATTTTTCTGATGATTATGCTTGTGCCGGTACAGGCTGCCGCCATAACAAAGGAGAATGCAGACAGTTCCTATGCCAGGAAACAATACCAACAGGCAATAGAGGACTATGAAGAGTTGTTGGAAAGAGGTATAAGCCCGGACATCTACTATAATCTCGGAAACGCATACTATCGCACAAACAATATCACAAAGGCGGTGCTAAACTACGAACGTGCGCTGCTTTTGTCGCCCGGTGATGCCGATATAAGGTTTAACCTCCAGATGGCACGTTCAAAGACAATAGATAAGATAACACCCGAATCAGAAATGTTCTTCGTGACATGGTATCATTCCATAGTAAACATGACAAGTGTGGACGGATGGGCAAGAATTGCACTGATATCCCTGGCCTTGGCAATAATACTGGCCCTCACCTATCTGTTTGCCAATCCTATATGGTTGCGCAAGACAGGGTTCTTCGGAGGCATCTCCGTAATTGTCATCTTCATCATTGCCAATATTTTCGCTGCCAATCAGAAACATTACCTCAACAACCGCAACGGTGCGATAATAACAGCACCGTCCGTGTCAATAAAAAGCTCTCCTTCCGCAAGCGGCAACGTACTGTTCATACTCCATGAAGGCACAAAGGTGGAAATAACAGACAACAGCATGAAGGAATGGAAACATATAAAAGTTGCAGACGGAAAGGACGGATGGATCGAAACAAGCAAGATGGAGATAATTTGACACAGAGTGTATCATTGTATATTAATACCTTGCCATGATTGACATAGACTCATTAATACAATTTGACAAGCAACTGCTATTGGCCGTAAACGGAAGCGACTCTCTGTTTTTGGACGGTGTTGCCAAAGTGCTGACCACAGCATCGACATGGTTTCCCATGTATGCGGCATTATTCTACCTCATATTGAAGAATAATGAGAATTTCAAGAAGATAATGCTTATAATCGCATGCGCAATAGCCTGTGTCATACTTGCCGGGACTGTTGACGACACACTCGTCAAGCCTTTCGTGGCAAGACCAAGGCCGACACACGATCCTCAGATAGGCCTAATGATAGACATTGTGAACGGCTATCGCGGTGGAAGATACGGATTCTTCTCCGCTCATGCTGCCAATACATTCAGTGCCGCATTGTTCTTCTGCCTGCTTGTAAGAAACAGGATACTGTCTACGGTCCTTATAATATGGTCACTTACAAATTGTTGGACAAGAATGTACCTCGGAGTACATTATCCCGGTGATATCCTGTGCGGACTTATATGGGGAGGTATCGTTGCGCTTACAGTGTATACCATATATCTGAAAATAAACAGAAAACTTGATACCGGCATGAATTTCGTATCATCGCAATATACCAAAACAGGCTATCAGCAATCCGATGTGGACGTAGTGATAACCGTTTTCGCCTTCTCGGTGATTTATTCCATAATCCGCGGATGCCTTATCGTCCTATAGACACCCTTACCTGATAACCCACAAACAACAAATCAATGGATACGAAACATATACACATAAGCGACTACAACTATCCGCTGCCGGAAGAGCGTATAGCAAAATTTCCAATAAAGGAGCGCGACCATTCAAAGCTCCTAATATACAATCACGGAGCAATATCGGATGATTTTTTCTATAATCTTCCCAAGTATCTTCCCCGAAAAGCACTGATGGTTTTCAATAATACAAAAGTCATTCAGGCACGCATGCACTTCCGTAAACAAACCGGAGCACTAATAGAAGTATTCCTTCTTGAACCGGTGTCACCAGCAGACTATGAGCAGATGTTTCAGGCCACAGGACAGTGTTCGTGGCTGTGTATTGTCGGCAACCTGAAGAAATGGAAGGAAGGCCAGCTTGAACGTGAGTTCTATATAAAAGAGCAAAAAGTCACGCTGAAAGTCACCCGCAAGGAAGAAAGACACACAAGCCACCTCATAGAATTTGAATGGAACAATGAAAAGGTGAATTTTGCTGATATTCTTGACGCTGTCGGTGAACTGCCGATACCTCCATACCTCAACAGGGCCACCGAGGAAAGCGACAAGCAGACATATCAGACAGTATATTCAAAAATAAAAGGCAGCGTGGCCGCACCTACAGCCGGGCTTCATTTCACAGAGAAAGTGCTCAGAGATATCGACGCACACGGTATCGAACGCGAAGAACTTACACTACATGTCGGAGCGGGAACATTCAAGCCAGTGAAAAGTGAGGAAATCGAAAATCATGAGATGCACACGGAATATATCTGCGTACACAGACACACACTCGAGAGACTGGCCGCACACGATGCCGGTGCCATCGCAGTGGGAACAACAAGCGTACGCACACTCGAGAGTCTCTATTTCATCGGACGAAAACTCTCATCAGACAATAATCTCACAGAAGAGCAGCTTCATGTGAACCAATGGGAACCGTACGAAGAGACCGGCAATGACATACCGGCAACCGAAGCGATAAAAAACATTATCCGCTATCTCGACCGCAACGGATTAAGTTCGCTGCACACGAGCACACAGATTATCATTGCTCCTGGATACAAATATAGAATAGTGAAAATGCTGGTAACAAACTTTCATCAGCCACAAAGCACGCTCCTGCTGCTCGTCAGTGCACTTACCGGCAACAACTGGCGTAAGATATATGACTATGCCCTTGAAAACGGTTTCCGCTTCCTGAGCTATGGCGACAGCAACCTTATTATACCTTAAACATCCAAAGGCAGGAACTAATACAATCCACTGATTGGAAAACTTTGCCACCAGAAGCAATAAGGCAATACCATTAATAAATGCCTGAAATAATATTAAAGTTAAAACAAAATACACAACACCGAAATATGAAAATTGGAGATAAAGTAAGATTCCTCAGCGAAACCGGAGGCGGAAAAGTCGCAGGATTCCAAGGCAAGGACATAGTGCTTGTAGAAGACGAGGACGGATTTCAGATACCTACAGCCATCACCGATGTGGTAGTGATAGGAAACGAAGACTACAGCACGGCAAATGTCATAGAGGCAAAAAAACAAACAGGAAAGGGCATATCCGCAAAGACACAGGACGAAGACTACGACCCGGCAGACAGGCCTATCACCTTCAAGGCCGCTCCCGAGGAGCGCAAAGGCGGTGAGGCCCTCAGCGCATACATTGCATTCGTGCCTGTGAATCCTCACGAGATGACCACGACACCGTTCGAATCATACTTCATTAACGACAGCAACTATTACATGCGCTTCGTATACATGACAGCCGAAGGCAGCGCATGGCACATGAAGCTGACAGACGAAGTGGAGCCAAACACAAAGCTTCTTATGGAAGAGTTTACACGTGACAAGCTTGACACAATGAGCCGTGTCGCAATACAGATAATCGCATACAAACGTGACAGAACATTCATATCAAAACCGGCAATAAACGCAGACTTCCGCATAGATCCCGTGAAGTTCTACAAACTGCACACATTCCGAGAAAACGACTTCTTTGAACAGGATGCACTGATATACACTATTGTGGAGAACGACAAGACAGCACGTCCACTCGTCATAGATCCAAACGAACTTAAACGCGAAATGATGGCTAAAGCCTCTGCAGACAGGACATCTGCCGCAAGAAAGGACAAGAAAATGCCGCAAGACAAAAACGCACCGTTAGTGATCGACCTGCACGCCAATGAATTGCTCGACACGACAGCGGGCATGAGCAGCACAGAGATACTAAACCACCAGCTTGATGTATTCCGCAACACACTGAAAGAAAACGCATCGAACAAAGGAAAGAAAATAATCTTTATCCACGGCAAGGGTGAAGGCATACTCCGTCACGCCATTGTCAACGAACTGAGACATAAGTTCAAACAATACCAATATCAGGACGCATCATTCCAAGAATACGGATACGGTGCGACACAGGTGACAATAAAGTAAAAAAATATGAATCACGGATTTATAACCGTAGCCGCAGCCATACCGTCACTGCATGTGGCAGATACACGCTACAACGTAAATGAGATAGGCAGGATGATGTCGGAAGCAGAATCCGAAGGAGTAGAGATAATATGTTTCCCGGAACTGTCAGTCACATCATACACCTGCCAGGATCTGTTTGACAATCATCATCTATTGGAAAGTGCCGGCAAGGATCTTGCACACCTTCTCTGTCAGACGTCCACACTTGACATCATTGCCATCATCGGAATACCCGTACACGAAGGCGCGATGCTATATAACAGTGCCATCGTAGTACAGCACGGAAAGATTGCAGGCGTGGTGGTAAAGACGTATCTTCCGAACTATGACGAGTTTTATGAAAAACGATGGTTCGACTCCTCGCTCCAGATACTGCCATCAAGAGAACAGTTGGGCGAGCATACCATAACCATTGCCGGACAGGAAATAAGACTAACCTCCGAACCACAGGTATTCAGGACTGCTTCGGGAGTGAAGTTCGGAGTGGAAATATGTGAAGACGTATGGGCCACCGAACCGCCAAGCAATAATCTGGCCCTCGCCGGAGCCGATATCATATTCAACCTGTCTGCCACAAACGAACTTGTGGGCAAACACAGGTATCTCATGTCACTACTGTCAGAACACAGTGCCCGTATCATAAGCGGATATGTATACTCATCGGCCGGTTTCGGTGAAAGCAGCCAGGACGTTGTATACGGAGGCAACGCCATCGTGATCGAAAACGGAACGACAATAGCCAAGAGTAAAAGGTTCTCCATCGAGCCGCAACTTGTGACCGCACAGATAGACGTGGAGAAAATCAGGGCCGAACGACGCCGCAACTCAACATTCACAACCGTTACAGCCAACAAACGTGCCAACGCACGCATTGTCAAAATGGACGCAATAAAAGACAGGGCATTCAAACTTACACGGAAAATAAATCCGCTGCCTTTCATTCCAGAAGAGAAAAACATGCGCGAATCCTGTGAGGAAACAATCAACATACAAACCTTCGGACTGATGAGACGACTGACGCACACACACTGTAAATCAGCCGTGATAGGCATCAGCGGAGGACTCGACTCCACTCTCGCCCTGCTGATATGCGTAAAGGCTTTCGACAATCTTAAACTCGACCGCAAAGGAATTATAGGAATTACAATGCCGGGATTCGGCACCACCGGACGTACCCACGACAATGCTGTGAGCCTCATGACCTCACTCGGAATAACACAACGGGAAATCGGGATATCAGAAAGCGTCACACAACATTTCAAGGACATAGGACACAACCCTGAAAACCATGATGTGACATACGAAAACAGCCAGGCACGCGAACGCACGCAAATACTTATGGATGTAGCCAACCAAACAGGCGGACTTGTTGTAGGAACAGGAGACCTGAGTGAACTTGCCCTGGGATGGGCAACATACAACGGTGACCACATGTCTATGTATGCCGTAAACTCTGGAGTACCGAAAACACTGATAAAATATATTGTTGACTTCTTTGCCAAAAACCTCGTTGACGAAAAATCATCCGCCACTCTACTCGACATAATCGACACACCGATAAGTCCAGAGCTTATACCCGCCGATGAGAACGGAGACATAAAACAAAAAACGGAAGACCTCGTAGGACCATACGAACTCCACGACTTCTTTCTTTATAACTTCCTACGATTTGGTTTCTGTCCGGAAAAGATTCTCTTCATGGCACTTCGCGCCTTCGACGGCTCAAACGACAAAGCCGGTAAATATGACGAGAAAACAATCCGCCACTGGCTGTCGACGTTCTTCAGACGCTTCTTCTCACAACAATTCAAACGTTCATGCATGCCTGACGGACCGAAAGTGGGAAGCGTGAGCCTCAGTCCGCGCGGTGACTGGCGGATGCCAAGCGATGCCACCGGCACATTATGGAACATATAATAACCGAAGAGCCATATTCCTTGCCCGAAAATACAGACCAAGAATATGGCTCTCCAGTATTCTTACGGATTCGCACCATTTCTTTATCTTATAGCATCGAATCCCTCGCCAAACACACCCTGACAGAAAGACTGAGACACAAGCGCGTCAGGATCGATATGCTTTATATAACTGAACACCTCCTGCGACTCATATTTTCTGGCCATAACAATAAGTATGTTCACATCATTCTTTGAATACCATCCCTTGCCCTCGACAAGCGTCACTCCACGATGAACCTTATTGTTTATCGTGTCCGCAATCTTGTGATACTCCTTAGATATTATAATAAACTGTACCGTCTGTCGCGTTCCGTTAATGACATAGTCACACACATAACTTGCCACAAGGGTAAACGCCACACCGTAAACAATGGTTTCAGCACTGTGAAACAACAGATAAGAAGAACATATTATACAAATGTCTATCATCTGCATGGCACGGCCGAAGCTCATACGGAAAAACTTGTTCAGCAAAGCTATTATAATATCCGTACCACCAGTGGAACCGTTATGTGAGAACACAATGCCAAGACCTGCACCCGACATCGCACCACCGATAAGCACATGCATAAACTTATCCTCACCCGACGTTATCACTGGATGAGCCGCAAAAAACGGCTGTAGCAGACTCACAAATACAGACATTATCGTAACACCTATTATCGTCCGTACTATGAAACGACGGCTGAGAGCTTTCATTGCTATTGCCAACATGGCAAAGTTAAGCACAGCGATAGAAATACCGGTAGGAAAACCGAAAGCATAGAACAGCAACGCTGACATACCCGACACTCCGCCCATAACAACTTGCTCGGGGAGGATAAACGCCGTATATCCCACTGCATAACTAAGTATTCCTAATGTTATGAAAACAAGGTCCTTAACCTGCTGTCGGTTTCTGACCTTCAATGCATCAGACAGACTTTTCATATAAACCACTATTTTATATTTCATATTTTTCAAAATGACAACGTCTCACACAACTGATATTTCTCTAATGCAGAACATGAAGACTGTATTATGCAAATAGAATGCAATCAACCCTGTCTTTTATTGGCAAGACACTGATTATCCGTGCAAAGATAAGCATTTCCCTATAATTAAGGTCATATCTTTGGAACATTTGTCATCTATACCTGATTAAAATGTCATTTGGAAAATTCCTAATCACCCAACACAATAATCAATCAAGCTTTCAAAAACAACAATTCCATAGTGCAGGAGACATCAGATTCTTCATGTTATGGATAGCAACTCTTTACTCATGAGACACCAAACGACAAAATCCGATGACCCTAAATTTTCTACTGACCCCAAAAAACAGCCGGGCGCCACAAAACAACATCGGTTTTGATTAAGAAAAACGGATGATAAACTTGAAGTTTATCATCCGTTATAGTTGCGGAGGCAGGACTCGAACATGCGACCTCCAGGTTATGAGCCTGGCGAGCTACCAACTGCTCCACTCCGCGATATTATTTCTGTTTTGCGAGTGCAAAGGTACTACATAAACATGAAAATACCAAATAATTCTCCATATTTTTCTTGTTTTTTCTCAAAACAGTACATTTTAGACTCCATTTACAAACACTTCACCCAAACATAAAGCATATATAAGAATAATATCATACTATATCGAATGCAAATGAATATCTGCAATATCGTTTACCCAAAATCGGTCATTGGATTTAGAATTAGTCTTACTGTAATATCTAAGAACAATCCTGTAAACTTGCATCCTGACTCAAAAACACCCTTATCAAATGGTGTTGACGGATATTGACAAAAACTTCCCTACAAATACAAATATCAAGAACAATCACACCTCTTCATCACATATTTTCATACGCTAACCGTCTGACACACACGACAAGAAATCACACGGACAAGAAAAAATTCTCTGTTAATTATTTGCCAATCCAAAATTTAATTTATAATTTTGCACACAGAATTACCAATGTGCAATTATAATAAACGACTATAGGAGATAAAGCAATGTCAATATCAAAGACAAGACAAAGAATTGTTGACGTAGCACGACAGCTTTTTGCGAAAAACGGTTTGGAGAATACGACAATGAACGATATTGCCACAGCTTCCGGCAAAGGGAGGCGGACGCTTTATACCTATTTTAAAAGCAAGGAAGAGGTTTATTATGCTGTCATTGAATCAGAATTGGAACGTCTTTCTGACAAACTTGACGAAGTGGCGGAAAAGCGCATACGTCCGCAGGATAAGATCATAGAACTGATATACACCCACCTGAGCATGATTAAAGAGACCGTGGTACGCAACGGCAACTTGCGTGCGGAATTTTTCCGCAATATATGGATGGTGGAAAAAGTCAGAAAGAATTTCGATGAGGATGAGATTGAACTGTTCAGGAAAGTTTATGCGGAAGGCAAGGCCGAGGGAGAGTTTGACATCGAAAATGTAGAGCTCGTGGCAGACATAACCCATTACTGCATAAAAGGGCTTGAAGTCCCATACATATACGGAAGAATAGGCCACGGGCTTACCGAAGAGATGAGCAAGCCGCTTGTGGCAAAAGTAGTATACGGAGCATTGGGGAAAAGCAGCGAGAAATAAGTCGAAAAACAAACACTACATATATAGCCAGAAGAACAAATTAACGGAACAACATTTTAACGAACTTATATAAATAAGAAAAAATGGGATTATTATCAGGTAAGACAGCCCTCATCACAGGAGCTGCACGCGGTATCGGCAAAGCTATCGCACTGAAGTTTGCAGAAGAAGGTGCAAACATCGCATTCACAGACCTCGTAATCGACGAAAACGGCAAGGCAACAGAAGCAGAGATAGCTGCGAAAGGTGTCAAGGCCAAAGGATATGCCAGCAACGCTGCTGACTTCGCCCAGACTGAGGAAGTGGTAAAGCAGGTAAAGGAAGAGTTTGGTTCGATTGACATTCTCGTTAACAATGCCGGCATAACAAAAGACGGTCTTATGCTCCGCATGACAGAGGCACAGTGGGACGCAGTAATCGCAGTGAACCTCAAAAGTGCGTTCAACTTCATCCACGCCTGCATACCGGTGATGATGCGCCAGCGCAAAGGCTCTATTATCAACATGGCATCGGTAGTCGGAGTACACGGCAATGCAGGCCAGGCAAACTACGCGGCATCCAAGGCCGGTCTTATAGCACTGGCAAAAAGCGTAGGACAGGAAATGGGACCCAAGGGAATACGTGCAAACGCCATAGCACCAGGCTTCATCGACACAGCCATGACACAGGCTCTGCCGGATGACATCCGCAAGGAATGGACAAACAAGATTCCTCTCCGCCGCGGTGGAAACGTGGACGACATTGCAAACTGCGCTGTATTCCTCGGATCGGAAATGTCAAGCTACATCACCGGACAAGTCATCCAGGTTGACGGTGGAATGAACATGTAATTCAGTAAAACAAACATCACAAAGGTATGCCTGCAATAAAAACAAAAACACAGGCATACCTTTTTATTTAACTCCATTATAATATTCCATAGAAAAGTGCAAGTAATTTACGAAGACAACCATATAATAATCGTCAACAAGAAAAGCGGAGAGATTGTACAGGGCGACAAGACCGGTGACAAACCACTGTCTGACACAGTTAAAGAATACATAAAGGAGAAATACGCCAAGCCGGGAAACGTCTTTTGCGGTGTGGTGCACAGGCTCGACCGTCCTGTCAGCGGACTCGTTGTATTTGCACGTACATCAAAAGCCCTGTCACGCCTTAACGACATGTTCCGCAACGGAGAAGTTCATAAAACTTACTGGGCTATAACATCCGAAAAACCGAAGGTGGCGGAAGGCACGCTGGAAAATTATCTTCTGCGCAACGAGAAACAAAATAAGAGCTATGCCTACAGCCGGGAAGTGCCAAACTCCAAGAAAGCCATCCTCAAATACCGGCTTATCGGTGAAAGCAAGAACTATAACCTACTTGAAATACAACTGCTTACCGGCCGTCATCATCAGATACGCTGTCAGTTGTCAGCCATGGGGTGTCCTATAAAGGGCGATCTAAAATACGGGGCCCGGCGGAGCAATCCCGATGGGAGCATATCGTTAATGGCAAAAAGCATAGAGTTCATACATCCGGTAAGCAAGCAAAAGATAAAAGCTGAAGCACCGTTGCCGGACGACACGCTGTGGGATAAAATGGAAATGCTGCCATCCAGGTAAACCGGAACGGCAGCATTTCCATTTTTATTGCAGTACCACATCCTACAACCTTATAATCCTAAAGGATTCATATTACTGTATGCTTTTCTGACCTTATGCTCAACACCTTCTGCAGAAAACTCTCCGCTGATATCCGCCACGGCACCTGGGGTTATCTCCATAACCTTCTGCATGTCCTCACTTGCACCGGCCATGTCACCCTTGCCGTATTTCAACCGGCCGCGTTCCCTATATGCATCGGCACAGAAAGGATTAACCTCCGTCACACGTCCATAAAGCTGGATAGCCTCGTCGCTTTTTCCCTGTGCCGATGCCACACGGGCGTTAAACATCAACACATCCTCACTTTCCGGATATTCTTTAATAAGTAAGTCAGCATCGTCCGACGCACCGCCGACATCTCCCATAGCCAACAGCGTCTTGCCGCGCAAAAGACAGGCATCCGCCATGTCTGGCTTCAGGGCAATGGCCTTGGTAAGCATCGCAACCGCATTTATATTATTTCCGGCAGCAATATATGCCTGAGCATATAAATAATGTACATGAGGATTCTTACTGTCTAATTCCATTGCCGCGGCACATGCGTCATTCATCGCGTCATAATCCTCTGCCATATATGCCACACGGGCTATCTGTATCCATACATTAATGTTTTCCGGCTCGGCGGCAGCAAGAATCTTCAACTGACAGATTGCCTCGGGAAGCTTGTCACTGCTCACAAAAGCCTGCGACAGATAATCGCGTACCTCAAGGTCGTCTTTAATCTTTAGCGCTTCTTCATAACATCTTACGGCATAATCAAAGTTTCCCATCCGCGCGGCTTTCACACCGTCAAACTTAAACATATCGAAACGCTTCGCATCATCATTCTTCCGCTTCTCTTCCGGTGACTCTTCCGCCCCTCCGAACAATGCTTTTAGTAAATTCATAATATTGCTTATAGTTTTTATTTCTTCTTGCAAAAATAGTGAAAAACAATGTAACGGGCGAAAGATTGTACTGAAATAACACTGCAAAGACACACCTGTCGCAACATCCATGCGAAACATATCTTAAAACAGTGAGCCTTCGTATGCAAACCCGACACAAACAAAAGACTCATCTGCATAATGAGTATTTTTCAGACGTTTTGTCATTTCCGCCTTCAAGGCAAGCGTATTCGTAGGATGATAGTTTATTCCAAATGACAGCAACTCGTGTCTGTTACCTGAAAACATTCCGCTAATACCCGTCTCCACATTTTCAGAAAACAATGTTCCGGATGCAAACGAGTCATAATTATCATAACGTCCGAACACAAAAAACTTACAGCCCCTGTCCTTCATGGAGTTTATAACCGAAAACATATCATATCCGGCCTCAACACTAAATGCAAAGACATTCTTAGCCACTGCCGACACATCCACACCACAATCCTCCTCCATGCCGGTCTTTATCCTGTTCAGATTACCGGTTCCTGACATATATCCATAGTCAGCCTGCCCGCGGACCAAAAGCCCGTACCTTTCGTAAGTGAAGTCAAACGCACCGATGAAAACGTCTGTACCCAATCGCTCACCGCCATCAAGGACATGCCGGGTATGCCCTGCGTATCCGCTGACACCGAGACGCAGCCCTTCCAAACTGAGGTTTTCAATCCTTGCCACACATCCGAACTTCCTATCCGCTCTGAATGCCGATGTCTCCGTGCCTCCGCCTATCCATCCTTCACTGCTGAACATTAATGCGTCAAGACCGGAAACAACCTGTGCCTCATATCCGAAATCCCCCGTTCTTCCCCAAAAACTCACACCCATGCCATACCATACTCCGGGCATTACCGCATTCTCACCCTCACGGCCATATACCGAAAAATAATCGAGAGTGGCATTACAGGCATTACTCAGCCCCACCGGAACGACAACACGCCCAAACCGGATATTTGCCGCATCTGAAAATGCCTTCTGAATCCAAAGCTGGTCAACGCTCACTTCTGTTCCGCTACCGGGGGCAACCGCAGACCTTTCACCTCCCGAGTGCTCAAAAACCGTGGCATGTCCGCCCTTGGTATAATTGATCTCAGCCTCGGCACACACCGACCATCCTTTACCCAAATCATAGTCCAGGCATAAAGCGGCATTCACAAAATTCAGATTTCCATATCCTCCCTCAAGAGACAAATCAATACCCAACGGCACCTTACCGCCCTTATCCTCCTGATTGACATCTGACACATGAGCGTCAGCCGCTACAAATGTTAACAGAATAATCATAATTACGCACACTCTACAGAAAGTTGTCTTTCCAAATGACCAACAAGTCAAAATCATCATAACATTCTAACAAATTATTATTACATCTATTTTTTACATCTGCAAAATTACTGCTTAAAACATACACATACAATACCTAAAAACCATGAATATCAACACAAGCCTACCTGTTTTTTATTAAACGTTACAATATCCAACATATACAATACCAATAAATGGCTATTGTACATATAACGGTTTTTTTGTAGTTTTGCAGCCGAAAGGCAAATCCATATATTACATAAGACCAAACGTTACGGAATTAAAATAACCACCAAACAAAAATGAAGAACAACAAGGTATATGAAGCCGACGACCAGATGATATCGCTAATACGCGACAATTATAATGTATTGCAGTCATTAGGCAGTTTCGGCATAAACTTAGGCTTTGGCGACAAAACCGTTGACGAGACATGCAAGGACAACAACGTAGACACATACACATTCCTTACTGTTGTCAACTTTACCATAAATGACTATTTCAATCCCGACGACTCTGAAAAGCTGTCCATGCCTACACTGATGCAATATCTTGAGGCAAGTCATGTTTATTTTCTCGACTACCAGCTGCCTACAATACGCAAACAGCTTGAAGACGCGGTAATACAGGACGACGGTCTCGGAAAACTTATAATGAATCTATATGACGAATATGCACGCGAGGTAAAGAAACACATGAAATATGAGGAAAGAATGCTATTCCCGTATGTGAAAGGACTCATAAACGGTGAAGCCTCAAGCAATTATGACGTAACAACATTCTCGAAACATCACGGTCAGACAGACACCAAGCTGAAAGAACTGAAAAACATCATACTGAAATACCTGCCCGGAGACACTTTACGCAACAACAAGCTTACTGCCACACTTTATTGCATATACAATAACGAGACATGGCTCGGCCTTCACGCCAAAGTGGAAGACGAGATTTTCGTTCCTGCCATCAGAAGACTTGAAAGCAGAATCAAGCAAAGCAACGTTGCAAAAAATATAAGTTCCATGGTGTTCAAGGGAGTGCAGGAAAACGGCAACATACTCTCAGACAGAGAGAAAGAGGTGATAATAAGTCTTGTACAGGGCATGTCGAACAAAGAAATAGCCGACCATCTCTTCATATCAACAAACACCGTCATCACCCACCGCAGAAACATTGCACGTAAGCTTCAGATACACTCTACGGCAGGTCTTACAATATACGCAATAGTCAACGGACTGGTTGATATATCATCCGTAAAACTATAGTTTTTCGCAGCATGCCACATAAAAACTTAAAGCAAATCATATTAGCCCCTAACTGCTAACCAGTTAGGGGCTTTACAATTACAGACGCCTATATTATTACCGTTTTTTTTACATCAATATCCATACGGGATATACGTTTTTATTGTATCTTTGCAGAAGAGAACGGAAATTTTACACTAACAAGTAACAAGCAAAGTTTCCCAAAACGGAAAACTTTATCCAAACCTACAACAGAAAAGTTTTCCAAAACAAACAATTTCACCATGGAAATAAAAAGCTTCACTATCACAAAAAGAGACGGCTCTGCGGACCGTTTTTCTCTGGACAAAATCATGAACGCCATCATAAAGGCGTTTGAGTCTGTAAACGAACCAGCCGATCTCGGATGCATATCCAAGATTCTGAGTCATTTGAACATACAAGAAGGCATAAAGGTTGAAGATATCCAGAATCAGGTTGAAGAGGCCCTTATGAAAGAAGGCTTCTACAAAGTGGCAAAATCATTCATGCTCTATCGCCAGAAACATTCAGAAGACCGCGAGACAATGGAAAAGCTTAAATTCCTGGCCGACTACTGCGATGCGGCAAATGCAGCCACCGGCTCAAAGTTTGACGCAAACGCAAATGTTGAGCACAAAAACATCGCAACGCTTATAGGCGAACTTCCAAAATCAAATTTCATACGTCTGAACCGCCGTCTACTTACAGACCGTATAAAGAAGATGTACGGAAAAGAACTTTCCGACAGGTACATACAGCTTCTTAACTCCCATTTCATATATAAGAACGACGAGACCTCGCTCGCAAACTATTGCGCCTCCATAACAATGTATCCGTGGCTAATAGGCGGCACGACCTCTATCGGTGGCAATTCCACGGCGCCGACAAACCTGAAATCTTTCTGCGGAGGTTTTGTGAACATGGTATTCATGGTATCGAGCATGCTAAGCGGCGCATGTGCAACACCCGAGTTTCTTATGTACCTTAACTACTTCATCGGACTTGAATACGGCAAAGATTATTACAAGGAGTCCGACAAGGTCGTTGACCTGTCCCTGAAACAGCGCACGATAGACAAAATGATAACAGATTGCTTCGAGCAAATCGTATATTCGATAAACCAACCTACAGGTGCAAGAAACTATCAGGCCGTATTCTGGAATATCGCCTATTATGACAAGCCTTATTTTGAAAGTCTTTTCGGCAACTTCTATTTCCCCGACGGTTCACGACCTGACTGGGACAGCCTCTCCTGGCTTCAGAAAAGATTCATGAAATGGTTCAACCATGAGCGCACAAAGACAATGCTCACATTCCCCGTAGAGACAATGGCCCTGCTCACCGCTGACGGTGATGTAGTGGATAAGGAATGGGGAGACTTCACTGCGGAAATGTATTCCGAAGGGCACTCTTTCTTCACATATATGAGCGACAATGCAGACTCCTTATCAAGCTGTTGCAGGCTGCGCAATGAGATACAGGACAACGGCTTCAGCTATACCCTCGGAGCCGGCGGGGTAAGCACCGGCTCGAAAAGCGTACTCACAATAAACCTTAACCGATGCATACAATACGCTGTGAACAACGGCATCGACTACAAAGACTTCCTGACAGACATCATCGACCTTTGCCACAAGGTGCAGCTTGCATACAATGAAAACCTGAAAGAACTTCATCAAAACGGAATGCTGCCGCTGTTCGATGCCGGATATATAAACATATCACGCCAGTACTTGACCATTGGAGTAAACGGGCTTGTGGAAGCCGCGGAATTCATGGGACTTCAGATAACAGACAACCCCGACTACCTGGCATTCGTACAGGAAGTACTCGGACTTATAGAAAAGAAAAACAAGGAATACCGCACTAAGGACATACTGTTCAACTGTGAGATGATACCTGCGGAAAATGTCGGAGTGAAACATGCGAAATGGGACCGTGAAGACGGATATTTCGTTCCACGCGACTGCTACAACAGCTATTTCTATATCGTAGAAGACGATTCTTTGAATATTATCGACAAGTTCAAGCTTCACGGTGCGCCATATATACAGCATCTGACAGGAGGCTCTGCTCTTCACATGAATCTTGAGGAACATTTGTCAAAAAACCAATACAGACAACTGTTAAAGGTGGCGACAAAGGAGGGATGCAACTATTTTACATTCAACATTCCGAACACCATCTGCAACGAATGCGGCACCATAGACAAACGCTACCTGCACGAATGCCCTAATTGCCATTCAAATAACGTTGACTACATGACAAGGATTATCGGATACCTGAAACGTGTAAGCAACTTCTCTGAGGCACGGCAGCAAGAGGCAGGAAGAAGGTTCTATTATTCAGAGAACCATCCCCGGCAGAGCATCTGATAAAAACAGCGGGCACATGCATAAGCCTGACGTGGCGGCTCTTGTATGTATCTGTATAAACAGAACTTATAATAAAAAACGACCAAATGCTTAAATATGTAAATACAGGCGTGGTGTTTCAGGAGATTCCTGACGAGGTGACACTGTCCATAAATCTGAGCAACTGCCCCTGCCATTGTCCCGGATGCCACAGTCAGTATCTATGGAAAGACATCGGCACACCGTTGTCTGTTAGTGCTCTGAGCCGGATGGTGCATGAATACGGACACGACATTACCTGTATATGCTTCATGGGTGGCGATGCGGAACCGGAATACATAGACATGCTCGCAAGGTATCTGCACTCAGAGTTCCCGCATCTGAAGACCGGCTGGTACAGCGGCAGGCAACGCATATCTCCAAAGATAGACAAGCACAACTTTGATTATATAAAAGTCGGACCATACATCAGGCATCTCGGATGCCTGAAAGATCCGACAACCAATCAAAGACTGTACAAAAGAGACCGCAGTGGTGACTTCAAGGATATAACAATGAAGTTCTGGAGAAAAACAGTATAGACCGTATAGAAAAAACCGGCGGCAAGCATCAGAGTGATTCTATGCTTGCCGCCGGTTTTTTTCATATATAAGACTTATATGTGTTATGCCTCAACATATCATATATCATCACATACAAGTATCCTTTCTTTGTTCCTTATTCCGTAGTTCTCATCTATTTCATCCTGAGTATTGTCTCGCCCCCTACTCTCAAAGCCTCCATATTAAGGGGAATCAGACCATGGTGACGCTCCGGCAATGTCTTGAACAGGGCTTTTTCCATTCCCTCATAACTGATGATAGGACATACGCTTAGAAAAGCGCCAAGAACAATCATGTTGAAAACCTTGGCGTTTTTCATCTCCGCGGCCTTATCCATTGCATCAACCCTATATACACTGATGTCGCCACGCGTAGGCGGATTGATAATGCCGAAACCGTCATAAATAAGGATACCTCCGGGCTTTATCTTCGACTCAAACTTATCCAACGACGGCTGATTAAGCACTATCGCCACATCATACTGGCTAAGTATCGGTGATGAAATCTTGTCATCACTCACTATCACGGTGACATTCGCCGTTCCTCCACGCTGCTCCGGACCATAAGCCGGCATCCACGTAACCTCCTTGCCTTCCATCAGACCTGAATACGCCAGAATCTTGCCCATCGACAGCACGCCCTGACCACCAAAGCCTGATATTATTATTTCTTTCTTCATTGCACTTCGGTTTTACGATGATTACTTTTCCCCGGTAGTATCCTTCAGGTCGCCCTTAGGATAAAACTTAAACATATTCTCTGTCATCCACTTGTTCGCCTGAGAGGGAGTAAGCTTCCATCCGCTGTTGCAGGTGGATACTATCTCCACCAGAGAGCTTCCCTTTCCGGCCATTGAAGCCTCAAAAGCCTTACGTATGGCTTTCTTTGCCTTACTCACCGCCCCTACTGTCTCCACGCTCTGGCGTGTAACATAGCATGTCCCCTCCAGCATTGCGGCCATCTCTGTTATCTTCAACGGATAACCGTGCAGTTCCGGCTGACGCCCGTAAGGACATGTGCTGGTCTTCTGCCCTACAAGGGTCGTAGGCGCCATCTGTCCTCCGGTCATACCGTATATTGCATTATTAATGAATATTATAGTGATATTCTCTCCACGGTTAAGAGCATGTACAGACTCGGCCGTACCTATACATGCCAAGTCGCCGTCTCCCTGATATGTAAACACCAAGCGGTCGGGCCACAACCTCTTTATAGCGGTGGCAACAGCCGGGGCACGCCCGTGTGCCGCCTCCTGCCAGTCAATATCAATATAACGGTAGGCAAATACGGCACAACCTACCGGTGACACTCCGACGGACTTCTCCTCAAGTCCCATCTCTTCTATCACTTCCGCCACAAGTTTGTGAACGACACCATGACTGCAGCCCGGACAGTAGTGCATCTGGACGTCATTCATAAGCTTTGGTTTCCTGTACACCACATTTTCCGGTGACAATATGTTATCTGTATTCTGTGCCATAATTACATGAGTTTGGTCTTCAATGCGTTTACTATCTCATCTGGCTCAGGCACTATGCCGCCCAGGCGTCCGAAATACTCAACCGGCTCCTCACCGTTTATTGCAAGGCGCACGTCCTGCACCATCTGCCCTGCATTGATTTCGGCCACAAGAACGCCTTTCTTTCCATGAGCCAGCCCTGCTATCTCTCCGGCTGGGAAGGGCCATAACGTTATAGGTCTGAACAGACCTACCTTTATTCCCTGAGCCCTGGCCGTCTCGATTGCTTTCTGTGCGATACGCGCAGCACTTCCGAATGCCACTATTATGTATTCGGCATCATCGCACTGTATGGTCTCATAACGCACTTCATTTTTCTGTATCTCCTCATATTTAGCCTGCAGATGAACATTCCGTTTCTCCATCTCCTCCGGCTTGAGTTCCAATGAGGTGATAATGTTGGGCTGGCGTGAATTTCTGCGTCCTGATGTAGCCCACGGGCATTCTTCCATTATTTCCTCCTCCGTACGGCGCGGCTTATAAGGCGGCAACACCACTTTCTCCATCATCTGGCCAATCACTCCGTCAGACAGTATCATGGCCGGATTACGGTATTTGAAAGCCAAGGTAAATGCGAGGTCCACAAAGTCAGCCATTTCCTGTACCGATGCCGGAGCAAGAACAATCACGTGATAATCACCGTTGCCGCCTCCGCGTGTGGCCTGGAAATAATCGCTCTGCGACGGCTGTATCGTACCGAGTCCGGGACCTCCGCGCTGTACATTCACAAACACTCCCGGCAACTCTGCACCGGCAAGATATGATATCCCTTCCTGCATCAATGCCACACCCGGACTTGACGACGATGTGAAGGCACGCTTTCCGGCTCCGGCCGCTCCATATACCATATTGATGGCCGCCACCTCGCTTTCGGCCTGAAGCACAACCATTCCGGTCGTCTCCCAAGGCTTGTCGAGAGCCAACGTCTCAATAATCTCACTCTGAGGGGTGATCGGATATCCGAAATAACCGTCAACACCGCATCTTACGGCAGCCCTGGCTATCGCCTCGTTGCCTTTCATCAATGTTACTTCCTGTTCTGCCATACCGATCAGTCCTCCATCTTTTTTCTGTACACGATTATGCATCCGTCAGGACATACTATACCGCATGAGGCACACCCTATACAGGCATCCTCTTTTACAGCCTCCACGTATGGATAGCCATGCACATTTACTTTTTTTGCCAGCATGATGACATCCTGCGGACAGGCCTCTACACAAAGCGAACAGCCTTTGCATCGCACAGTGTCAACAACTATGGCACCTTTAATTTTACCCATAAGCATATATTTTTAGGGATTGTAAGCGTCCTTATTGTAAAAATTCAATATATCGTCAAGCATTGCCTTTGCCTCTACGGCAGGACTTTCCGGGTCTTGTTCTATGGCTGCCACATAACAGTTGATGGCCTCTGCCCATTTCCCCTCCTTACGGAAGCGGTTGCCTTCAAGATAATATTCCATGGCAGTCATATATGCAATCTATTTATAGTATTCTTTCTTGCCCGCCGCCAACGTGTTCTTCATAAGCGAACATATTGTCATCGGACCTACTCCTCCCGGCACCGGTGTTATATAGGAACAAAGCGGGGCCACCTCATCGAACTTCACGTCACCGTTAAGTCGGAAACCGCTCTTGCGTGTAGCGTCCGGAACCCGTGTCGTGCCTACATCAATTACCACCGCGCCTTCCTTCACCATATCCGCCGTTACAAAATCAGGGCGTCCGATAGCCGCTATTATTATATCGGCTTCACGGCACTCCTCCTTCAGCGTCTTCGAACGGCTGTGACATACCGTCACGGTGGAATCGCCATACTGTTTCTGCATCATCAGTTGCGCCATAGGCTTGCCCACTATATTACTACGTCCCAGTATGACGCATTTCTTTCCGCTTGTCTCAATATTGTAACGCCGCAGCAATGTCAATATCCCCAAAGGAGTGGCCGATATGAAACACGGCAGACCGATGGCCATACGGCCGACATTCACGGGATGGAATCCGTCTACATCCTTACGGTAGTCTATCGCCTCGATTATCTTCTGCTCGTCGATGTGAGCCGGAAGCGGCAACTGTATTATGAAGCCGTCAACATCGTCATCCTTATTCAGTCTGTCGACACACTCGAGAAGCTCGGCCTCGCTGACTGTATCCTCAAACCTGATGAGTGAAGACTTGAACCCGCATGCCTCACATGCAATAACCTTATTCTTCACGTATGTCTCCGAGCCTCCGTCGTGTCCCACAAGGACCGCTGCCAGATGGGGGCGTTTGCCTCCTCCGTCGACAATGGCCTTTACCTCACATGCTATTTCCTGCTTTATGGCGGCCGCAGTGGCCTTTCCGTCTATCAAATTCATAATAGTATTTATCGAAAGCGTTTTTACTTCATCTTTGACTTCATCATGTTGGCCATCTGCATCATTCTGCTGCTGTCCATGCTTGTCACCATCTTCATCATCTTGCGCATCTGGTCAAACTGCTTCAACAGCCGGTTAACCTCCTGAATGTTCGTACCGGAGCCTTTTGCAATACGCATACGGCGGCTTTGGTTGATTATCTCCGGATTGGTACGCTCCTTGGGAGTCATACTGCTTATTATCGCCTCAATGCCTTTAAAGGCATTGTCGTCAATGTCGATATCCTTTATCGCCTTTCCCACACCCGGAATCATTGCGGCAAGATCTTTTATATTACCCATTTTCTTTATCTGCTGGATCTGGGCCATAAAATCATTGAAGTCGAACTTGTTCTTGCGTATTTTCTTTTCAAGTTCCCTTGCCTGTTTCTCGTCAAACTGCTCCTGGGCACGCTCCACGAGACTGACGATGTCACCCATACCGAGAATGCGGTCGGCCATACGCTCGGGATGGAACACATCTATCGCCTCCATCTTCTCGCCCGTGCCGACGAACTTTATCGGCTTCGTCACTACAGTACGTATTGAAAGAGCCGCACCGCCACGGGTATCACCGTCGAGTTTTGTAAGGACGACACCGTTGAAATCGAGCCGGTCGTTGAATTCCCTCGCAGTATTCACGGCGTCCTGTCCTGTCATCGAGTCTACCACGAACAGGGTCTCGTCAGGATTCACAGCCTCTTTCAGCGAGGCGATCTCATTCATCATCTCCTCGTCCACGGCAAGGCGTCCGGCAGTATCTATTATCACCACATCGTATCCCTTGGCCTTTGCCTCCCGTATGGCATTGCCGGCAATAGCGACCACGTCCTTATTATCCGGCTCCGAATAAACCGGCACACCGACAGACTCCCCGACGACCTTCAACTGTTCTATGGCAGCAGGACGGTATACGTCACAGGCAACGAGCAAAGGATTCTTACGGTTCTTTTTCTTCAGCATATTGGCAAGCTTTCCACTGAAAGTCGTCTTACCCGAACCCTGAAGTCCGGACATCAGGACTATTGCCGGCCGGCCTTCCAACTTCAGCTCAGCGGCAGTGCCTCCCATAAGTCCTGCCAACTCATCATGCACAATCTTCACCATCAGCTGGCCCGGCTTCACCGCTGTAAGCACATTCATACCCATAGCCTTTCTCTTCACCTCATCGGTGAACGACTTCGCCACTTTATAGTTCACGTCGGCATCCAGCAATGCACGGCGCACATCTTTCAGGGTTTCCGCAACGTTTATCTCCGTAATTTTTCCTTCGCCCTTCAATATTTTGAACGAGCGCTCAAGTCTGTCGCTTAAATTCTCAAACATAATTCTTTAATATATACTCTTTTTATATCTTATTCTTTTATATTCAACGCCCATTATCATGCCATGCCGGAACAAGGCGTGGCAGACATTTTGTATGTTACAAAGATAGCGAATTAATTTTATCCCTACAAATAAAACGGCTTGCTTTTTGCGTATCCGCACAAGATTTGGACAAAGATTGCGCACAACATTCCACTGTGTGCAATTTTTAAATCCAGGCCATCAGACATGCCGCACACCTCTCTCCCGCCAGACAAAAATCCGATAAGAACGCCACAGCATCAGAATACATAATGAAACGGCAGGAAACGGCACATCCACAAACAGCAAAGCACCTGTCCGCAGACCGTCCGACTATAGTCAGACGGGTTTCCGACTTAAGTCAGACACCCTTCCGACTTAAGTCAGAAAGCTTTCCGACTTAAGTCGGAAGGTTTATGAACCGGCACTTTCAAGTTTGTGAGCGCCATATCAAAAGTCAGGAAACCGCCATTCCCGCATTTGCAAAGCAGCCGTCCCGCATCTGTTTTCATGCGGTTTTCGGACTGACCGGCATCCACGCTGCCTATACCACGCATCCACAGGAAAACGGACAAATGCGCCCATATCCATGCCGGGAAAGCCAATCCCCATCCGTCCGCCGGCACATTTGGACAGCATACATCATTGCTATCCGTATTTTCACCCGTGCCAGTATCCGCGCGACAACAGGAAAAAAGTGTTTGCGAGATTCAAAGAATATCATAAAATATATCATTTATTGAAAATGAATCCATATTATTGGGAAATAATATATAAATTTGCATGGTAATTTTTTAATATAAAGAAACATGGCAGCAGGCAAATGGATCGGCGGTGCTATCGGATGGATGGCAGGAGGCCCCCTCGGATTATTGGTGGGAATAGCAATGGGGTCGTTTTTCGACAGTGCGATGGACAGTGTCAACAACGAAGACAATTCCGGAACATTCGACTCTTCAAGGGCATACAACGGATACGGCAGGCGGCAGGCCGGTGAAAGCGACCGAAACGGCTTTCTATTCTCTTTATTAGTACTGGCGTCGTATATAATCAAGGCCGACGGACGCATCATGCACTCCGAAATGGAATTTGTACGCAACTTCCTGCGCTCCAACTTTGGAGGACATGCCGTGGCTCAGGGAGAAGACATTCTGATGAAACTCTTCAACGAGCAGAAACGGCAGGGCAACGACAGGTTCAAGACAACCGTCAGCCAATGCTGCATGCAGATTGCCTCAAACATCGACTACTAACAACGCCTGCAACTGCTCAGCTTCCTCGTAATGATATCGCAGGCGGACGGTAAAGTGACAAACGATGAGGTCACAGCCATAAGGGAATGTGCCGCATGGATGCACATTTCACAGAACGACGCCGACTCGATGTTGAACCTAAGAGACGCGGGCAACAGTCTTGAAAGCGCATACAGGGTACTTGGCGTAGACCCGTCGGCAACCGATGAGGAAGTGAAAAAGGCATACCGACAATTAGCACTGAAACATCATCCCGACCGCGTGGCATCCTTGGGAGAGGACATAAGAAAAGCAGCGGAAAAGAAATTCCAGGAGATAAACGAAGCCAAGGAAAAAATATTCAAGGCAAGAGGGCTTTAAGAAAACAAGCGGCATGCCAGCATGCCGTCATACATGACTGTAAACAGAATAAGTCAATACACATTTTTATATATACAATAATCTGACAACCGCAAAATGAAAAAATTACTCATTTGGACAGGTATAATAATACTGGTTCCCATTTTTCTGTTTATTCTGGCAGCAGCGGCGCTTTACATTCCACCGGTGCAGAACTGGATTGCAGACAAAGTGGCTGAAACCGCATCGGAAAAGACAGGTATGGACATTTCTATCGGCCACGTGTCATTGTCATTCCCGCTTGACCTGACAATAAAGGACTTCAGGATGCTGAAGCCCGACAGTCTTAACAGAAACAGGAAAGACACGATAGCCGATGCAAAGGAACTCACCATAGACGTAAAGTTGAAACCCTTGTTCAACAACAAAGTGGTTATAAACTCCATTGAAGTAAACGACACAAAAATCAACACCTCCGACATCATTGCAGCAGCAAGGATAAAGGGAAACATAGGCAAGCTGAGTCTCCACAGCAAAGGCATCGACCTCGGCAATGAGACGGCTGAGATAAACGACATCAATATTTACGGCACATACATCGACGTGGCGCTTTCCGACTCTGTTCCGGAAGATACTTCAAAAACAGAAATTCCCTGGAAAATATATGCAGACACACTGAACATATCAAACACCGGCGCCGTTGTACACATGCCGGGCGATACCCTTATAATATCAACAAGAATTGAGCAGGCCGGTATCGGAGGTACGAATATAGACCTTGGAAATGAACGGTATGAAGTAAGGACACTAAGCTGGAACGGAGGTTCTTTCAACTACGACAACAAATACGAGCCGCATTCCGAAGGGCCCGACTACAATCATATAGCCCTTAGCGGCATAAACATCGGAATAGACTCCATCCTCTACCACTCTCCTCTGACACGGCTGAATATAAGGCGATGCGCGATGAAGGAAAAAAGCGGGCTGGAGATAACCGGGCTTACCTCGCCTGTCATCCTTGACTCCACAAGAATACAGCTGTCGCCCATGATACTGCGCACACCCGACTCAAATGTCGAAGCCCACCTTGATATGGAGTTCAACACCTTCGACAAGGAAAAAGACGGAAAGACATATCTAAGGCTTATGGCTTCCATCGGGAAACAGGATGTCATGAGATTTGCAGGAAAGCAGCCTGCCGCATTCGTAAAAGGATATCCGAACAAACCGATAAACATCATAGGGTCTGTGAACGGAAACATGAAAGACGTAGAGTTTACCGGACTTGACATAAATCTTCCCACAGCATTCCATATTACGGCAAACGGACGGGCATCAGACCCTGCCGACATGGACAGGCTGAGGGCTACGGCAGACATAAAGGCACAGACAGGAAACCTTAACTTCATAAAGCCATTGGCCGGTACGGCCATGAACAATATCAGCATACCACGCAACATCAGCATGAAGGCGAAGCTGAAAGCTGACGGAAAGGCATATTCAGCGGCATTCAGCATAAAGGAATCCGGCGGAGTCATAAACGGCAAGGCAAAGGTAAACACCAAGGCAGAGACGTATGACGCCACAATGGAAATAGACGGCATTGACATAGCCCATTTCATGTACGACGACTCATTGGGATGTATCACCGCTAAAATGGAGGCCAAAGGGAAAGGATTCGACCTCATGTCTGACAAAAGCAGCATGGATGCAAGAATAAACCTGACACACCTCGACTACGGACAACTGGACATCAACGGCATGAATGCGGAAGCCATCCTTAACAACGGAAGAGGGCACGTAACCGTGAACGGAAGCAACAGACTGTTTAACGGCACCATCGGCATCGACGCTCTTGTAAGCAGGAAATATCTGGCAGGCACAATAGTGTCCGACCTTCGGGAGGCAGACTTTCACAGGCTAAGAATAACCGATGTTCCGTTAAAAGCCGGAGTATGCGCACATATCGACATTGCATCCGACCTAAAGGAAGCGTTTAAAATAAACGGATACGTAAACGACCTCACGGTAAAGACACAGAAAAAGACATACCGCCCTACAGACATAACAATAGACGTCATGACAAACAGGGATACCACCTGGGCAATGATGTCAAGCGGCAACCTGAAGCTGGACATGAAAGCAAAAGGAGGATATAAAAGCCTAATTGAAAAAGGAGGACTGATAACGGACGAGATTCTCGGCCAGATGAAAAACAAGATAATAGACCACCCGAGAATAAAGGAACTTTATCCAGACCTGAGCCTTTATATAACAAGCGGAAACGATAATCCGTTCGCCAACTTTCTGAGAATGAAGGGAGTGGATTTCAAAGACCTGCTGCTTGACATAACATCATCGCCCGTCAAGGGATTGAACGGCAACGGACACGTATATTCACTTACGGCCGACAGCACAAGAATCGATACAATAAAATTCCATATAAGACAGGATTCGTCGCTTGTGAGGTTCAATGCCCAGGTCACAAACAACAAGAATAATCCCCAGTTTGTTTTCACAACCCTCATGAACGGACATATCTACGACAATGGCATAGAGGCTAACGTCAAGTACTATGACAAGAACAACAGGATGGGAGTACAGCTCGGAACAACGGCAGAGATGCGCGACAGCGGCATCTACATACATCTGACACCATACAGGCCTGTCATAGGATACAAAGAATTCAATCTCAATAAAGAGAACTATGTATTCCTTGGCCGCAACAAGAGAGTATATGCCAACGTAGACCTCATCGCAGACGACGGTACAGGTGTGAAAATATACTCGAATGACGAAAACAGAGAGACACTTCAGGACCTCACGGTCAGCCTGAACAATTTTGATCTCGAAAAAATAACTTCCGTACTTCCATACGCTCCGCGCATAACCGGTATGCTGAACGGCGACTACCACCTGTTGCTAAACGAGAATGAGAAAGTCTCGGTGGCATCCGACATGTCTGTAAGCAACATGACATACGAGAAATGCCCCATAGGAAATCTCAGCACGGAATTCATATACATGCAACGTGAAGACCTGGCCCACTACGTGGAAGCACGCATAAACCAGAACGGACATGACATCGGCATACTGAACGGCTCCTACCAGACCGAGGGCGAAGGTTATCTGGAAGCCATGTTCAAGATGACCAGACTGCCGCTGGATATCGTAAACGGATTCATACCGGACAGGCTGTTCGGATTCAACGGATATGCAGACGGCGAAGTGGAAATAAAAGGAACACTCAGTAAGCCTCAGGTCGACGGGGAGGTGTATCTCGACTCTTCATATATCGTAAGTGTGCCTTATGGGGTAAGATTAAGGGCCGACAACGACCCGGTAAGAATAATCGGGAGCAACCTCCTGCTCGAGAATTTCACTCTATACTCATACAATAACAACCCGCTGAACATCTCAGGCTCCGTGGATTTCTCAAATCCGGAGAAAATGCGTATAAACATGAAGATGAGGGCCACAAACTATCAGATTATAGACGCGAAACAGACAAGCAAGTCGATTGCCTACGGCAAGGCTTTTGTCAATTTCTACGGCAACGTCAACGGCACCACTGATAATCTTGAAATGAAAGGGCAACTTGACGTGCTCGGAAAAACCGACATGACATACATACTCAAAGACTCACCGTTGAATACAGACGACCAGCTTAAGGAGCTTGTCACATTCACAAACTTCAACGACACGACACAGATAAACAGCGTAAACCGCCCGCCAATCAGCGGTCTTGACATGCTCCTGCTCCTGAACATTGAATCCGGAGCGAGAATACGCTGCGCACTCAACGCCAGCCAGTCAAACTATGTGGATGTGGAAGGCGGCGGAGAGCTCCGCATGACATACAATACCACAGATGACCTGCAACTCTTCGGAAGATACACCCTGAACGACGGTGAAATGAAATATGCCCTGCCAATAATTCCGCTGAAAACCTTCACGATACAGAAAGGCAGCCACATCGAGTTTACGGGAGACATGATGAATCCGCGACTCAACATAGAGGCTACGGAAGAAACGAAATCAATGGTGGCGTCAGAAACAGGAAACAGCAGAAGCGTACTGTTCAAATGTGGAGTGAAAGTAACAAAGACCCTTAACGACATGGGACTTGAATTCACACTTGACGCTCCGGATGACATGACAATAAAGAACGAACTGGCGGCAATGAGTCCTGAACAGAAAAACAAGCTGGCAATCACAATGCTCACCACAGGCATGTATCTATCAGACGGCAACACCACCGGATTTTCCATGAACAACGCACTTAACTCGTTTCTGCAAAGCGAGATAAAAAACCTTACAAACAGTGCGATGAAAACCGTAGACATAAGTGTGGGACTTGACCAGAACTCAGATGCTGCAGGAAACACCCATACCGACTATTCGTTCAAATTCGCAAAAAGATTCTGGAACAACCGTGTGAATTTCATAATAGGCGGAAAAGTTTCCGGAAACAATTCAAACAGTACAACGCAACAGGATGAGGCCTTCATTGACAATGTGTCATTGGAATACAGGCTTGACCAGACTGCACAGAAATATGTAAGACTATTCTACAACAAGGACATTACCGACCTTCTGGAAGACGGTGTGTCGGAATACGGAGGCGGTTTTGTATGGAGAAAGAAAATAAACAAATTAAGCGAACTGTTCAGAATGAGACAAAACTCCGGACAGAAAGACGAGGATGAGGACGCGGCAGAACATAAAGACATAATAAGCGATGAAAAAAACAAGAAACAATAATATCATATCCATAGCACTGACGGCAGTTTCATTTTTGTGTGCCTGTTCATCAACAAGCAACCTGCCGGAAAACGAGACCCTGTATACGGGACTTAAAGAGATAAAATACGAACCCAACGGAGAAGGAGAGGCTCTTCCGGCTGTAAAGGAAGAAATTGAAGCCGCACTGGCATGTGCACCGAACGGAGCGTTTCTGGGAAGTTCTTATTACAAGACACCGTTTCCCGTGAAATTATGGATATACAATAAATATGCAAACTCAACCTCGAAATTCGGCAACTGGATAAAAAACAGTTTCGGAAGCGAGCCGATACTGATGAGCTATGTAAATCCGGAGATGAGAGCAAAAGTCGCTACGAATATCCTGAGGAATAACGGATATTTCAATGCAAACGTAGGATATAGCATAATTCCACAGAAAAACCCGAAGAAGGAAAAACTCAGCTATAACATAACACTCAACCATCTCTATACAATAGACACATTGAAATATGTCAGTTTTCCCGAAGGTACGGACAGTATCATCATTAGCACGGCAGATAACGCAAGGATTAAAAGCGGAGAGCCGTTTGCCGTATCGCAACTTGACGCGGAACGCACCAGGATAAGCAATCTGCTCAGAAACAACGGGTATTATTTCTACAAGGCCGGGTATTCCACATTTCTTGCAGATTCAGTATCCATTCCAGGAAAAGTAGAGGTACGTATGCAACCTATTGGCAATCTTCCGGAAGAAGCCGGGCGCAAATGGTATCTCGGAAACATGAAACTGGAATTGCGACGCTCTGTAACAGAACAGCCTACAGACTCGTTTGTGCACCCACGCTTCAAACTGTTGTATTCAGGAAAAAAACCTCCAATACGCATAAAAGCCCTGTTGCGGGACCTCAAACTAAAGCGCGGACAGATGTTCAGTCAAAACAACTATGTGGAATCAGCAAACATTCTCAACAGCATGGGACTGTTCACCATGTCTGATTTCGCATTCACTCCACGTGACACATCCGCAACATGCGACACACTTGACATGAGCCTTACATGTATATTCGACAAACCGCTGGACGCCTCGATAGAAGCCAATTATTCAATCAAGACAAACGACCGCACCGGCCCGGGACTTGTGCTCGGACTTACAAAAAGAAATGCCTTCAGGGGCGGTGAGAAACTTACCCTGAACCTGAAGGGATCGTATGAATGGCAGACGGGAAAGAAAGTGAACGGCAACAGTTCTAAAATAAACTCATACGAATACGGTGCTGACGTGTCTCTTGAGTATCCACGCATAGAAGCACCGTTCGGATGGTTCGGCCGCAGAAGATTCCATGTTCCGCCGTCGACACTGTTCTCACTTTCCGGAAATGTGCTGAACAGGGCAAAATACTTCAAGATGCTCACTGTCACGGGAGCCGTAACATACAAGTTCCAGACATCGGCAAACTCCAGACATGAGTTAAGTCCGTTCCTGCTGGACTACAACTACCTACAGAACACGACCGCAACTTTCGACTCCATCGCCGACAGGAACCCTGCAATATACATGTCTATGAGGAATCAGTTCATACCAAAAATAAAATACACATATACATACACAAGTCCTGCTACATATAAAAACCCTATCGTATGGGAAACGACAGTGACAGAGGCCGGAAACGTGCTGTCCATGGCATACGTCGCAGCAAACAAGGGGTTCAATACAAAAGAAAAAAACTTATTCGGCAACCCGTTCGCACAGTTCCTGAAACTTAACACCTCATTAAGGAAGACATGGCGCACAGGATTGAAATCGCAGCTTGTCGGACGCGTGGCCGGCGGCATTATATGGGCATACGGAAACTCTGAGCGCGCACCATACACGGAACAGTTCTATGTAGGCGGAGCCAATAGTATAAGGGCTTTCACAATACGAAGCATCGGTCCGGGAAAATACGTTGCGCCGTCGACGACTTATGCATACCTTGACCAGACAGGCGACATAAAGCTTGAAATGAACCTTGAATACAGATTCAACATTATCGGAAGCCTATACGGAGCCGCTTTCATCGACACTGGAAATATCTGGCTGATGAAAAAAGACGAGAACAGGCCGGACTCGGAATTCAGAATAGAAAGTTTCTTCAAACAGCTTGCACTCGGAACGGGTGCGGGATTGAGATACGACCTTGATTTCTTTGTTCTGAGACTTGACTTGGGAATAGCCCTGCATGTCCCATACGAGACAGGCAAGGGAGGATACTACAACATACCCAAGTTCAAGGACGGGCTCGGATTCCACTTCGCAATAGGCTATCCGTTCTAAAACAATAAATATTAATCGGTTAGAGTCTGTATATGCTTTAAAAAAAGTTTCACATTTTGGTGGGATTTAAAAATTTATTCGTACTTTTGCAACAGCTAACAATAATAAAAAAACAATTAATCAATCAAAAATGAAACCAACTTTATTACTCCTTGCAGCCGGTATGGGAAGCCGCTACGGTGGATTAAAACAGTTAGACGGACTTGGCCCTAATGGAGAAACAATCATGGATTATTCTATCTATGATGCCATAAAGGCCGGATTCGGTAAAATAGTATTCGTTATAAGAAAAGACTTCGAACAGGATTTCCGCGATAAAGTCCTAAGCAAATATGAGGGACATGTTCCTGTGGAACTTTGCTTTCAAAGCCTTGACGCCCTGCCGGAAGGTTTCCATTGTCCGGAAGAAAGAGTAAAGCCATGGGGAACAAACCATGCTGTCATGATGGCAAAAGACTGCATTAAAGAACCTTTCTGTGTCATAAACTGTGATGACTTCTATAATCGCGACGCATTCATGGTTATAGGCAAATTCCTTTCTGAACTTCCGGAAGGATGCACAAACAAATATGCAATGGTGGGATTCCGCGTAGGCAATACTCTCTCGGAAAATGGAAGTGTGGCACGCGGTATATGCTCTAAGGATAAAGACGAAAACCTCACCACCGTGGTGGAACGTACTGAAATCATGCGTGTGGACGGGCCGATATGCTATAAAGATGAAGACGGAAAATGGATTGAGGTGGAAGACAACACTCCTGTATCAATGAATATGTGGGGATTCACTCCCGATTACTTTGAGCATAGCGTGAATTACTTCAAAGAATTCTTGTCTGATGAGAAAAACATGAAAAACCCAAAAGCGGAATTCTTTATACCGCTGATGGTAAACAAACTAATAAACGAAGAGACCGCCACCGTAAAAGTACTCGATACAACGAGCAAATGGTTCGGTGTGACATACGCGGCAGACCGCCAGTCTGTTGTAGACAAGATACAGTCGCTTGTCGACTCCGGGGTATATCCGGACAAACTCTTCTAAAACAGGACATAAATATTGCAAAAGCCCAATTAGTCCGGCTAATTGGGCTTTCGCTTGTTATTCCATAAACAATTTTATAACATATAAACTTCACCTGCATTATATTATGAATAACTTATTGTCAACAACCGATCTTGAAAAGCTGCGTTCTTTTATAGATAAAGCCGAGAATATCGTTATATTCTGTCATATAAATCCCGATGGAGACGCCATTGGCTCATGTCTCGGATGGGCCGAATATCTCAGGACAATAGGCAAGTCACCGTCTATAATCGTACCCGACCAGTTTCCGGATTTCCTGATGTGGATGCCGAATACAGAAAAAATAATCCGCTTCGACAAGCACAGAGAGACCGCAGAGAATATCATGACAAAGGCAGACCTCATGTTCTGCCTTGACCTCAACGATGTGTCACGCACAGACGGACTCGGCAACCTAATACAGGAATCAAAGGCAAAGAAGGTAATGTTTGACCACCATCTGAACCCACAGCTGAAATGCGACATAATGATATCGGAACCGGAAATAAGCTCAACATGTGAAATCGTATTCAGAGTAGTGAATGAGCTCGGTGACTTCGATAAAATGGGCTCACACTTTGCCGCACCGATATATTGCGGAATGATGACAGACACCGGCACATTCACATACAACAGCACACGCCCTGAGATTTTTTTCATAATAAGCCGATTATTGACGAAAAATATCGACAAAGACAAGATTTACCGCAACGTATACAATAACTACAGTGAACAAAGGATACGGCTCATCGGATATGTGCTTCATGAAAAACTCGTCGTAGACGCCAGACACCATGCAACGTTCTTCACACTCACACGCGATGACCTCAGAAAATTCAATTACATAAAAGGAGATGCGGAAGGACTTGTAAACATGCCTCTTCAAATAAAAGGCACAAAACTGTCAATCTCACTCAGAGAGGACACCGAAAAAGATAATATCGTATGGGTAAGCCTGAGATCTGTCGACGACTTCCCATGTAATCTTGTAGCCAAAGAATTTTTCAATGGAGGCGGACACCTCAACGCATCCGGAGGACGTCTGAATTGCTCAATAGACGAAGCCGTCAGGATTACAAAAAAGGCCATAGAAAAATTCTGCAGCTAATGAAAGATGACGCAAGAACTTAATGAAATCAAGTTAAAGTACTGTAATATGAAGGATTTTTAAAGGGATTTTTGTAATTTTGCCATAAATAACAGATAATCATAATACATAAAAAGAATTATAATGAAAAGAATCCCTCTGAAAGAAATCATATTTGCCATAGCCGCACTCATGACTTTCACGGCATGTGACGACTATGAAACATACGGTGACAAAAAGAAAAAGGAGCGTTCCGCCATAAAGAGTTTCATTGCCAAACAAGGGATAAGAGAAATCAGCGAAGCTGTATTCCATGCTCAGGGAGACTCTACCAGTATCGAGAAAAATGAATTCGTATACCTGAACAACAGCGGAGTATACATGCAGATTGAAAACAAAGGCAACGGCTCTGAATTAGAGGAAGACAAACAGATAAACATAATCTGCAGATATACGGAATACAACATTCTTAACGAATATTACATGTCGCGCAACGACAACACACCCCGTACTTATGATAAAATGCTTGTACAAAGAAAAAGCGGTACATATACTGCTGTGTTCACAAGCGGTGTCATGTACAACACATACGGCTCATCTGTTCCGTCAGGATGGCTTGTACCTTTCACATATCTGAAAATAGGACGACGCACGGATAATCTTGCAAAGGTAAGACTTATCGTTCCACACACACAGGGACAGAACACATCCGTGTCGAATGTCATTCCATGCTATTACGAAATCACATATCAAAGAGAAAGATAAAATGACACTCATAAAGTCTATCTCCGGAATACGGGGAACAATAGGAGGCGCGACAGGAGATACGCTGAATCCTCTTGACATTGTAAAGTTCACGACAGCATACGCTGATTTTATAAGAAAGAACACACAAAACGGAAGCGGAAAGATTATCGTGGGAAGAGATGCCCGCATATCCGGGGATATGGTTAGGAACATTGTATGCGGTACCTTAATGGGGATGGGATATGATGTGATAGACATAGGAATGGCAACAACACCCACAACAGAACTGGCAGTGACAATGTCAAAGGCTGACGGAGGAATTATCATAACGGCAAGCCATAACCCGCGCCAGTGGAACGCATTGAAACTGCTAAACAGTAAAGGTGAGTTTCTTACAGCAGCAGAAGGAAATGCGATACTGGAAATTGCAGAAAAAGAGAATTTCGAATATGCAGACGTAGATTCTATCGGACATTATATTGAAGACTCTTCATTCGATGAAAAACATATCGACTCTGTATTGAAACTCAATCTTGTAGACGAGGAAGCCATAAGAAACAGCAAATTAAAAGTATGCGTCGACTCCATAAACAGCGTAGGCGGAATTATTCTTCCCAAACTGCTTGACAGATTGGGAGTGGAATACAAGTTTCTCAACAAAGAGCCGACAGGTGACTTCGCGCATAATCCCGAACCGCTTGAAAAGAATCTCGATGAAATAATGAGTGAAATGAAAAGCGGCAAATACGACTTGGGAATTGTTGTCGATCCGGATGTAGACCGCCTCGCATTCATCTGTGAGAATGGAAAGATGTTCGGTGAGGAGTACACACTTGTCAGTGTCGCAGACTATGTCTTGGAACACACTCCGGGAAACACTGTCAGCAATCTCAGCTCAACACGTGCCTTGAAAGATGTTACAGAAAAATATGGCGGGACATATTCTGCAGCAGCAGTGGGAGAAGTGAACGTAACGACAAAAATGAAGGAGACCGGAGCGGTGATCGGCGGAGAAGGAAACGGAGGGGTCATCTATCCTGAAAGCCATTATGGACGTGACGCCCTCGTAGGTATCGGCCTGTTCCTGTCTTCCATTGCACACAAGGGCTGCAAGGCAAGCGAATTGAGAGCTTCCTATCCGGACTATTATATTGCCAAAAACCGTATAGACCTGACACCGTCTACCGACATTGATGCCATACTAAACAAAGTAAAGGAGATATACATATCCGAAAAGGTAAACGATATCGACGGAATAAAGATAGACTTCGCAGACAAGTGGGTACACCTCCGGAGGTCAAACACCGAACCCATCATACGGGTATACAGTGAAGCACATACAATGGAAGAAGCTGAGGAATTGGGCAAACAAGTCATGCAAGTTGTTTATGACACTATAGAATAGAATAAATTATAAGTAACATGTGGATTATGAAATCTTAATCAGACTTCATAATCCACTTGTTTTATTTATAAATGCTTGTCACGATTAATGATAAGCGTTCATATCCAGCGTTAAAGTTTCAAAATCCGTCATTTCCTATATGCCTGATAACCAACAATAGTTACCTGAAAGAAACTTACTTTCCACAAAGTACCCTCTTGTAAGAAAGACATAAAAACAGTAACTTTGGTCCGCAAAACAATAAAAAAACAATTATGAACAAAGTTAAACTACAAAAGTCAGGAATAGGATATTGTGTGGCTAACGTTGAAAACCTGACATCTTTCCAAGGGAAGGCATTCGTTAAAGAAGTTGTTGATACGACATCCGTGGAAGTGTCATTCGGCTCTTTATCACAAGGTGAGTCTATACCATTTTTCCATCACCACAAACAAAATGAAGAACTGTATATAATAATAAGCGGTACGGGGATGTTCATGCTCAACAATGAAGAAATTGAAATAACATCAGGAAGCATAGTGAAAATAAATCCGGAAGTAAGCCGATGCATAAAATGTACAAGTGAGGAATCGTTAATATATATATGTATTCAAGGTAAAAACGGTTCACTGGAGCAATATACAGCAACAGATTGCGTCATTGAGGAATAAAAGCATCATCATTGCAAATAATAAGACGGGAAAAATAATATAAATAAGTTTTTTCCGTCTTTATCATAAATGGAAGACAATAAGCATACTGCGATTAAAAACACAATGTTCCCCAACTGTCCGATACGCAATATATTGGCGATGGTTGGAGACAAATGGTCATTGCTCATAATGAACGAGCTGCAGCAACATCCTTCTCCTATGCGCTTTTCCGCCTTGCGCAAGGCCATTCCCGACATATCACAGAAGGTATTGACAACAACTCTCAGAAATCTCGAAGCCAATGGATTTATAAACCGCAAGGTATATCCGGAAATACCGCCAAGGACAGAATACAGCCTCACACCGCGCGCCCTTTCATTTATGGAGGCATGTCAACCAATGATACAATGGGCTATGGAAAACTTCTCAACAATCATTAAGGAACGAGCAGCCGCACCATTATAATCCGAATATTGGACTCACACAATAAAGAGATATTGCGGCAAAAGAACTACTACTTGCAAGAATTCCTGTCTATTATCCATATAATCAGTCAATACTTAATCTGACATTTACGTATAAAAAATACAGCCGCAAGCTTTTAAACGTTTGCGGCTGTATTTTTATTCTAAAAACACTATGTTTTCATCACATATCACGCCTATTTTGCATAGGCAACGCTTCGCGTTTCCCGGATAACAGTGATTTTAACCTGTCCCGGATAAGTCATCTCATTCTGAATCTTATTTGCAATCTCACCTGACAATGCTTCTGTTTCCGCATCGTCCATCTTGTCTGCTCCAACAATCACGCGTAACTCGCGTCCCGCCTGAATTGCATAGGTCTTGGTTACTCCAGGATAACTCATTGCAATAGCCTCAAGATCATTCAGACGCTTTATATACGCCTCAACAATCTCACGGCGTGCACCAGGACGCGCACCACTGATGGCATCACAAACCTGCACAATAGGAGCAAGAAGAGTATTCATCTCACACTCATCGTGATGAGCGGCAATAGCATTGCATATATCCGGTTTTTCCTTAAACTTCTCTGCTATCTTCGCACCGTTCAAAGCATGGGGCAATTCACTTTCTTCATCAGGCACCTTACCTATATCATGCAAAAGACCGGCACGCTTTGCTTTCTTAGGATTTAATCCGAGCTCAGATGCCATTACCGCACAGAGGTTGGCTGTTTCACGTGCATGTTGAAGAAGATTCTGCCCATAAGAACTCCGGTATTTCATTTTTCCCACTATACGTATAAGTTCGGGATGAAGACCATGAATACCAAGGTCAATAGCCGTACGCTTACCAGTTTCAATTATCTCATTGTCCAGCTGTTTCTTAACTTTCTGCACAACTTCCTCTATACGTGCAGGATGAATACGCCCATCGGAAACCAACTGATGAAGGGCCAAACGGCAAACCTCACGGCGCACCGGGTCAAATGCACTTATCACAATTGCCTCAGGCGTGTCATCTACCACAATCTCAACACCTGTCGCAGCCTCAAGAGCACGTATGTTCCTACCCTCACGTCCGATAATCCTTCCCTTTACCTCATCATTGTCTATATGAAACACACTGACACTGTTCTCAATGGCAGTTTCTGTAGCAACACGCTGAATTGTCTGAATAACGATCTTACGGGCCTGCGTATTGGCATTAAGCTTCGCCTCATCCATTATCTCGTTAATATAGCTTTGGGCATCTGTCTTCGCCTCATCTTTCATTGATTCTACAAGACGTTGCTTTGCTTCTTCCGCACTGAGACCCGACAATTCCTCAAGCTTGGCACGTTCCTGCAACTGCATCTTTTCCAATTCCTCGTTACGCAACTGAAGAAGTTTCTTCTCGTTCTCTATGCGTACCTGCTGATTGTCCAGTTCATTCTTTCTGCGCCCGAGATCCTCCTGACGCTGGTTGAGAGAAATCTCACGCTGGCGCAATTTGTTCTCACTCTGCTGTATATGCTGGTTTCTTACCTGTACTTCCTTTTCAAGTTCACTCTTCTTATTCAGAAATTTCTCCTTTACTTCAAGAAGTTTCTTCTCTTTCATCACTTCTGCTTCCTTCTCGACAGAAGCAAGCATCTCTTTGTATTTTCCCGTCAAAACATATCTGAATACGAGAAAGCCGCCTATACCGCCTAAAATAAGGGCTATTACGACTGAAATTATTATTATTCCCATAAATTTTTATAAATGTAATATAACTAATACTCTCATTTCTCACTGAGCGTCTGTTCTATCTCGGCAGTCAGTTGTTGAAGAATATCAGAATAAGGAGCCGTGTCATTCTTTGCTTGTTCTTTCTTATACCTTAACGCTATATCCACCATAGCCATAAGAGCTATGGTATGATCGCTTTTTCTGCCTTTAAACATCTGGGCGTACGTGTTATAACGATCGGTTATGAAAGATGCGGCTGCCCGATAGTATTCCTCGTCTTCTCTGTTGATTGTAACATCGATTTCCTCATCATACACGTGCAGTCTTATATGTAATGTGTCCTTTTTCTGTTCTGCCATGGCCTTCCGTCTATTTCTGATCCGTTAAAACGGCAATACATTTATTGACATCCCGTATAAGCTTCGACAACCTGTTCTTTGTCGTCTCTATGTCACCATCAGAAATGCCTATCATCCTCGCCATTTTCAAAGAATCATATTCCGAATTCTTTTTCTTAAGTTCCTCACGCAGTTCTTTTATAGTCTGTTCACTCTTGTCCACCATGGAATACAATTCCTCGTTCTCCTTTTTCAACTGCTGAAACTGAAGAATCATCTGACGCACACGAGTCTGAAAAACCACTAAAGACTGATCATCCGAAGCCATTGTCACTCTTTTATCACTGTTGCCATAACATCTGCATTCCGTATCCAATATAGAAAGCAGAATATCCGCAGACAAACGCTACTGTTTATTTCACCTTGTCAAAATTTTCATCTTTAGGCTTAGGCTCTTTCTTTGCAAGCATTAAGACTTTATATACAAACATTGTAACCCATGCCTGACTGAATCCCAACCGCTTGCTATACTGACGTATGGCAACAACAGTCTTCATCACTCCGGGATCCGTATAATCATTCTTTGTATATATATCATTCACTGTCTTCTCTGTCATTGTGTAAAGAACCTTTTTCATAAATGAAGGCAAACGTAACTTAAACTTCATCAGGTTTCCCACCAACATCATCAAATCCTGACTGAAGCCCTGAAATTGAATCAGATAAGTCTGCACATCCTGTATTTTACTACAATTACGACGAATACTGTGATCTATCTCCTTACAGAAAGAGTCATCCAAACCATAGATGTCTTTAAGCATTTTTCGGCAACGGCTTTTCTCACCAACTCCAAGTTTGTTGTTCACTGTAGGGATATGCAACGTTGCCTTAAACACTCTCAAATCCGGAAGTACTGCAAGATTGGTTATTCCAAGGTCGGCAGCGATAGCAGCTTGAAAATAGACTCTGATCAGTGTCATAAAATCTTCCATTCCACCGGTCTTCTGCTCTTCATTCCTGGAAGAACCAAATAGTTTTGAAAATATATTCATCCGATATCTTTCGTTCTAAGTTATTATTTTTTACTGTTTAAGAATTACTTTCGTGTGCAAAGTTACATTTTTTTCTTCACAAAATAATTATTTTAAATGTAAAATCACATTAAATGAAAGAAATATTTTGTACCTTTGCCGCAAAAATAAAAAACATCCAATAAGAGATATTGAATGAAAGGTATAGTTTTAGCAGGTGGCAGCGGCACACGTTTGTACCCTATCACCAAAGGTATCAGTAAACAACTGATACCAATATTTGACAAGCCTATGATATATTATCCGATATCCGTACTCATGTTGGCCGGTATCAGGGATATACTCATTATAAGCACCCCTTACGACCTTCCCGGATTTAAGCGTTTACTTGGAACAGGAGAGGATTTTGGAGTAAATTTCAAATATGAAGAACAACCGTCGCCCGACGGGCTTGCACAGGCTTTTATTATCGGTGAAGAATTCATTGGAGACGACAGTGTGTGTCTCATACTGGGAGACAACATTTTCTATGGTAGCGGATTCACAGGAATTTTACAAAACAGTGTCGACATTGTGGAGAAACAAAAAGAAGCGACAGTATTCGGATATTATGTGAACGATCCCGAACGATATGGAGTCGCAGAATTTGATTCTAACGGCAAATGTCTGAGCATTGAGGAAAAGCCGGAGAATCCAAAATCCAACTATGCTGTAGTCGGATTGTATTTCTATCCCAATGAAGTGGTGAAGATAGCCAAAGAAATAAAGCCGAGTAAGCGTGGCGAATTGGAAATAACAAGCGTAAACAAAGAATTCCTTTCAAAAGGAAAGCTGAATGTACAAACGTTACAAAGAGGCTTTGCATGGCTTGACACAGGCACACACGACAGTTTGAGCGAAGCAAGCACGTTTATCGAAGTAATTGAAAAAAGACAAGGTAAAAAAGTTGCATGTCTTGAGGAAATTGCATACAAAAAAGGCTGGATAAACAAGGACAAGCTTTCCAAGCTTGCCGAACCAATGATAAAAAACGATTATGGAAAATATCTTCTAAGCCTTTAAATAAAAGGCAAACATTTGTTAATGACCAATAAAAATGAAATAAATTACCACAAGAATATGGAAGAAAGAAAAAACATCGAAAATCTTGAGAATCTTGAATCAACATCAGGTGTTGAGGAAGAAAGCCTATTTGATTTCAGAACGATTATTGCCATCTTCATTCTGAATTGGCAATGGTTCATACTTTCTGTTTTCATTTTCCTCTGCGGCTCACTGATTTATCTGCGGTATAAAAGCCCTATTTTTCAAGTATCTGCAAAAATGCTTATCAAAGACGACAGCAACAATATGCAGAACGGTAACAGACAGATGCTGAGCAACATGCAGGATTTCGGTTTTATATCAAACAGCAATGGCGTAGATAACGAGATTGAGATTCTGCAAAGCCGCATTCTTGTCAAAGAGGCTGTAAAAGACCTTAAACTCTACACAGAATATAAGATTGAAGGAAAAATCAAGGATAATCTTATATATAAGACACAACCTATAAATGTGGACCTCGACCCGCAAAGCCTGAATGATATGGACAAGTCATTCAGACCCATCACAATGAAAATAACCAAAAAAGGGAATTCATTTGAAGTGACAGGAAAAGCATACGACAATGAAGGAAACGAAAAACCGTTTCAGACAAAGATAACCTCATTCCCTGCCTCCAAGCGCACGGCAGGAGGTGTGCTGACATTCACTGCCAACGGACATTACTTCTCACACATGTCTGACAGAAAAGAAATATATGTCACAATATTGCCTCCAAACAATGTTGCTGCACAATACGTTGGAGCAATGTCTGTTGAACCTACTTCAAAAACGACGTCAATTGCACGGATAACCGTAAGAAACAAAAGCAAGGAACGCGCCGAGGATTTCCTTAAACAGATGGCTATATGCTACAACCGCCAGGCAAATGCCGACAAAAACGAGGTGGCATATAAAACAGAGGAATTCATTAATGAACGACTTGAGAAAATCAATGCGGAACTTGGAAGCACAGAAGGTGAGCTTGAACAATATAAAAAGCGCAACAATCTGATTCAACTCAAACTCGATGCAAGCGAGGCATTGAGTCAGACCAGTCAATTCTCCACAAAACTATCTGATGCAAAAACCCAAATACAGCTTCTTGACTATCTGAGACAATATGTCGACAATCCTGCAAACAAATATCAGATCATACCCTCTAACGTAGGGTTAGCCGACGGAGCGTCAATTCAACTTATAACACAATACAACCAGAATGTACTGGCCCGCAACCGTCTGCTACGTTCAGCGTCAGAAATAGCTCCACGGGTAATGGAGGTTACATCAACACTCGATGCGTTGCAAAGCAGTATACGCACTGCATTGGCACAGGCACGCAGAAGCGCTGACATAACAAGACAGGGCATAGAAGATCAATATGCCTCATATCAGACAAAGATATCACATACACCTGAGCAGGAACGTATACTGACACAAATCGGACGTCAACAGGAAGTGAAGTCAGGCCTTTATCTTATGTTACTTCAGAAACGTGAGGAGAATTCTATATCGCTCGCAGCAACGGCGGATAAGGGAAAACTCATAGACGATCCCATTTTCGAGGGAAAGGTAAGTCCTAAGAATTCAATGATTACGATGATGGCTTTAGCTATCGGATTCTTGTTGCCTTTGGTTATAATATATCTGCTGCAGATGTTCAGATATAAGATAGAAGGCCACATGGATGTAGCAAGACTTACCAACCTCCCGATTATTGCAGACGTAGCCATAACAAGCGAAAATGTAAAATCCGATGCAGGAATTGTAGTGCATGAAAACAAGAATGACATGGTAGATGAAATATACCGTGGAATGCGTACCAACATTCAGTTCATGCTTAAAGAAGATGAGAAAGTAATAATGTTCACATCATCAACATCGGGTGAAGGCAAGACATTCAATGCATCCAATCTTGCTGTAAGTTTCGCCCTCCTTGGCAAAAAGGTGATATTGATGGGTCTCGATATCCGTAAACCTGCGTTAGGACGCCTTTTCAATATATCAGACAAGACCGCAGGTATTACAAACCTGCTGAAGAAAAACAATATAACAAAGGATGATATAACAAGTCAGATCACACAATCTAAAGTCAATAACAACTTAGACCTTATGATGGCCGGTCCGATACCTCCGAATCCTACAGAATTACTTGCAAGAGAAAATCTATCTGTCGTATTGGAAGAACTGAAAAACCGCTATGACTATATAATCATAGACACAGCTCCCATCGGATTGGTAACCGATACACTCCAAATAAACAAACATGCAGACATTGCTGTAGTAATATGCCGTGCCGATTACACTCCAAAAGCTGCATTCGGAATGATAAACTCCCTGGCGGCAGACAACAAACTTACCAACGCCTGCATCGTGATAAACGGTGTAGACATGTCCAAGAAAAAGTATGGCTATTACTATGGATACGGCAAGTATGGAAAATACGGACGCTACAGCAGATACGGATACAGTTCATACAAGAGATATGGGGCTTACGGATATGGAGGATATGGCACATACGGAACTTATGGTAATTATGCGAACAGCCACTATGGACAACCAAACGATAACTCTATAAAGAAATGATTATAGCTGTAGATTTTGACGGGACAATAGTTGAGCACAGGTATCCGAAGATCGGTGAGGAGCGTCCTTTCGCCACGGATACCCTGAAAATGCTCATAAAAGACAAACACCAGCTTATCCTTTGGACTGTAAGGGAAGGAGAACTGCTTGACGAAGCCATTGAGTGGTGCAGAAAAAGAGGTGTCGAGTTTTGGGCTACAAACCGCGACTATCCAGAGGAAGACAGGGAAAAGAACCAGCACTTCAGCAGAAAGCTGAAAGCAGATATGTTTATCGATGACAGAAACATCGGCGGTCTTCCTGACTGGGGTACAATATACCAAATGATAACCCAAAGAAAGACATGGGACGACCTTTTTAATGAGGTTGAGTCGGGAAGAATGCACATGTCAACGCACAGACATTCAAAAGAAAAGGAAAAAAAGAAAAGATGGTGGCAGTTTTAAATCATAACAACAGCTTCCGGTAATTAAAAAAAGGAAAAGGGGTGTACTCAAATGTGAAGTGCACCCCTTTTTTAATTCACATCCCAGTAATTCCAGCCTATTCTGTTTGCAGGCTCAGCAGAGAGATCCGGTTACCTCGTCAGTGAGAATTTCAGACTGAATCCGAAATCCTGCGTAGTTGTAGGATAACTGCTGCTTGACAGCAACGGTGTATTGGTCTGACGGTCATAATAGGCGCTAAGCGTGAGCAGACGCGACAGAGTATAGTCGGCCATGAACGACATCTTGAAAGCCGAGTTGCCACTGCTTGCAGAACTTGTCATCGAAGCAATGTCTCGCGTGATAGCTGCCTGTTTGCGGAATGAAATATCAAGACGCATGTTGAGGTCGTGGTTCACTCCTGAACGTCCGCTGTTGGTCGTTGTCGTTGTTGCATTCTTATCCGCCTGTTTATTCCGTCCCGCCCCTTTTCCACTCTGTGTCTTCTTTATCTTTCGTGACGTGCCGGACCCGAAAAGATTGAAGTTACTGATCTTATATCCCATTCCGACAACCCAATCCTTACTTATAGCCTCATTAATCTGTATACTTGTCATGCTAAGGCTGAGTACGCGGGTCGTACGATATTCTACCTTACATGTAAGGCTGTTCTGCAGAGTCACGTCTATGCCAAGCAACGGAGAAAAAGCCTCGTTTATACTTACCGTACTTACGTTATACATGCTGTTCGGTATCGGATTGCCGGATGTGGCGTCAGTAATGAATCCGAGACCGTTCATATACTCATGGAATGTGCTGTAAGACGAATAGCTGCCGACAGCAAACACACTCTTATAAGAGTGATTCAGATTCACACTGCGGAAATGATCACGCAACCACGGAAGCTTGCTAAGGCCTGCATAACGTATTGTCCAGTTCGGAAGCAGACGCTTCAATGCAGGGAATATGTCAAGCGATGAACCGGCACCTGAGGTGTATGCAGAAAGGAAAGCCGGCACAAGCACATCGGCACTGTATTTGTTCACCTGACCGAGTTCCGGATTATATGCAGAGCCTGACAAATCTATATTATTTCCGTCGCGGATTCCGGCCGGATACCTCGAGCCTTCATAACGGGCCTGCACTTTCCGATGGAATCCATCGATGGACTTACAGAAATTACCGAATGATTTCGAAGCATAACCGTTGTCCGCACTGCCCATTCCCTCCAACGCGCTTTTCAGGCTTATCGTTGTCATCGTGAACGAACCGCTTTGTGTTGCAGGCATTCCCTCATACATAAACTGTATACTGCGTGCCTTGTTTACCGTACGGCTGGCGTTAAGGTCTATCTTAAGGTCGCGTATCGGTTCCAGTGTCATGCGTATCTGCAAATCCTCGCTTGCAGACGTTGAAGCCGGTGTCGCAACACTGTCATTGCAAAGCAGCCACCCGTTGTCGTAGGCCTTCTGTATGTAACCGTCACCGGTAAGTCCGAACGCGAAATCGAGTCCCGGCGCCATCACACTCCCCGTACGCTGTCCGAAAGCGTCACCCACATTAGGAATAAAACCTGGCAACGACATAGAGTACTGGCTGCGGTAAGACACGCTCACATTACGCACCATCATGAGGAAACGCACCGCACGCAACGACGGCTCATACCACCACAGTTTCTCAAGCGGTTCTTTCGGAGTCACACTAAGCTTTATCTTTACCGAATCGCGGTTCTTCACCAATATACGGTTGTCGTCAAGCACCTTGTATTTCACCTTATAAGGCTTGCCCTCCGCCGTCTTTGCCGTAACGGTTATCCTCCGGGATTTCTTGTTATGCGTGACCGTTACCGTCGTATCCGGCCTCAAAGCCAGCTCACGCTGATATGTATTCTTGTTTTTGGGAAGAATCTTCTGTTCCTTCTTGTCATCGGCATTTGCTTTGTTTCCGTCCTTGTCATCACTGTCCTTCTTGTTTTCCGGCTTCTTCAAGGCAACATTCCTGTTTGACTTCCTTGCATTGCTTAGCGCCCTGTTTTTGTTTTTATTAAACAGTTCATTCGCCTTTTTCAGGAAAGGAACATGATTATACAACGTCTCCATATTAAACGTTGAATTGATATTCAGGTTACGGTTATTTGTTATTGTATTACCAAGAGACGTTCCGTCGTCAAGCTCTGTTCCGCGAACCCACGAATAAGTAGCCGTATATGACGCATCGGCATTTATCCAGTCGAACACCGGCAATTTATTCAACGGGAACTGGTATGACGCATTAAAACTCTGCTGATAGTCAAGCGGAGTTCCAAGATTCTTTATGCTTGTCTTTACAGAATCTTTCCATGCAGAATACTGTTCCGGATAAAGTTCCTTGTTTACCGGAGTATAAGGCTCCTCAATCTGTGCATGAGTGGCAGACTGGAAATTAACATGCAGATTCTTTGTGAAGTCCCATCGTATTGAGAAGTCACGGTTCCAAAGAAATTGCTCGCTGAATGTCAAAGGCAGTTTTGAACCTCCGGTATTCTCCATGTCGCGCTCCTGCAATTCATAATAGTTACGCGTCATCTCGCTATTGAAGGATATATTCTGCGGCAGATAGTTTATGCCTATTGCCTTAGGAAAGTTCAGCCATTTACTCTTTCCTTTCAATTTCTTAAACGGTTCGTATGTCTTATACACCGGAGTATAACTGTAATTGAACGCCCCACGCCACTGATCCTCCTTCTCATAGACAGTCGTCTCACCTGAAGTATAGCGATGTGAATGACTGTAGCTGAATGAAAAGTTTGCAGGATCATACGGCATCGGATGGCGCTTTGTCTTTATTCCCACACGCACATTTGACAGAGAGAAGTTTGTGCTTGTGCTCTTCAACACGGCAATAGCCTCAATAGAATCTCGCTCCCTTCCGCTTCCGGCACTTTCAAGGGCATCGGAAAGTTCCATGTCCGTATCGAGAGGATTATATCTTGGACTTGTCTCCTCCTTAGTCACTGAATAATACAACGGCACCGACACCTTTGCCTTTTCAGGAAAGAACTTTCCAAGCTCAAGGTTTGTGGTTATGCTGTAAGTCTTGTAGTCATCGGTAGAACGCTGTGCCACTCCCTCTTCCAGGCCACCGAAACCTTCCGTCATCATCTTGCCGGTCATGTTAAACGTTCCAAGGTCCGACAGCTGCATATTGAGAGTACCGGAAGCGGCCCATCCGCCCTTATTGTTGAAATCAAGCAGACGAAGCTCATTCACCCATACCTCACCTGACTTTGCTGAAGAAGAGTTATTGCGTACTCCTATGACCATTGTCTTGACTTCTCCAAGCGTTGGGTTTCCCATCACGGTTATCCTGTTATTCGGACTGTCTGAATCATAGTCGGAATATTCACGGTTGAACGAAGCTCCTCCTGCCGCCTTCGCCATGTTTCTCGCCTTCTTTATTGCCGTAAACTTTGTAAGGTCGATGTCAAGCATGTTGTCCTGCGGCCATACCTTCTGCCTGTCTGTTGCGGAATTACGGTCATAACGCCCCTCTCCGGTAAGTTTCAACGGTATCTCATACTCATAATAATTGCTCTTGTAATCGCTTCCAAGACGTATGAACACCGCAAGCTGGTCGTTCTGCAGATTTGTCGTATTCTGCTTAAAGGCATTGGCATGCACGAACATCTGCATGCGCTTATACTGGCGAAGGTCAAGATTTGTGTTTTTATACACAGCCTTCGCCTCATTGCGCGACAGATTCTTGACAACCATACTCATTGCCTGTTCGTTGCTCTGCACAAGCTGCGGCTGCGACGGGTCTGTGACACGACTTATCCCCGGAGGCAGAATATAGTTCACCGGCTGCTTGTCGTTATGCTCCTCAATATTCACATTGCTCACTTCCACGGTTCCGCTGTTACTGGAAGCAGTATTACTCAGATTCTGCTCATATACACGCCACTCTCCGCGCACGAGATCGAGACTTCCGAAACGCAACACTATCGGTTTCTGAAAACCTGTCAGAAACATACGCATGAAACGTATGGAAGTGAAATCATTGATGGAACCTATACGCTCCTTGTCCGCCGAATTCACAGGAATACGGATTTTGTACCAGTTGACGTTTTCCATATTTCCGTTGCGAAGACGTACCGACGTCTCACGCATGTCGGCAAGATAGCCGTTGCCAATATTATTTTCGTTAAGGTCTTCCGGACGTATGCTCACCCGATACTGATAATACCGCTCATACTCATTGAGTGTGTAATCCTGATTGATATCCTCCACATCCGGTGTGGTCTTATACGACGTGTCATAACTCTCATTGTTATTATCATTGTCCGGTGAGTTTCCCTGAGGATTGTTTATACGCTTGTAACGTTCAAGAATCGGCACCCGGCGTGCATCAAGGTCTGAACCGCGGAAATATCTGTAATTGTCGTTAGCCGGATCGGCCTGCCATGCAGCACGTATACTGTCGTTTGTTATGGTGTTCACAAAACCGTTGAACTCAGAATAAGCGTCAAAATTCCGTTCCTCTTCGTCATTAAGTCCGTTATATCCCACATCCTGCAACGCACGCGAACCGGGAGTCGTGGCAAAGGCGTAAGTCTGTGTAGCCTGCACAGGTATCTTTCCCCACTGTGTGGTAGTAAAGCTGCTTGTTCCGTCTACAGGCATCCCACTCTCATAGAATTTCTTCCCGTCACGGAGAATATCCTCGCTCACCTCTCCAAGATTTATATACAGGTCACCGCCGTATGAGGACGCATCTCCGTTGCGACGTGAATAAATAAACGGATCCAGAAGCCAGAACTCTATATATTCGATATTTGCCGCCTCGAAATCATTTGTGTCAAGCTTCCGCATCATACCTCCCCACTTGCCGCCCGGATTATCCAGTGAGCCGTCCGGAGATATAGACGTGGAAAAATTGTAAGGTCCGCGCTCCGTAGGATAATATGCAAGATTAAGTATCGGCAATGTGGAAGTCGCCCCGTTATATGTACTTTGGTCGCGGTTGGGATACAGTTCGCTGACATACACCTGACGCACATAGTGATTCGACAGCTGCTCGAGGTCGCTCTTTATATGCGACGGGGTGAGTGAACTGTTCTGATACGTAAACAGAGGATCTATCGTATACCATGCCATAAGCGCACGGTTGAAACCGCTCGACAGAGTTGTCTTGTCCGATGACTCAGGAAACATCGACGGAACACTTGACAACACCCATGACTTGGGTTCCGACACGTCTATTCCGCTCTTGGTATTCTCAAAGTCATCTATATATGACGCCCCGTCCTGCGTGCCTCCGGCCTGTCCTGCGATGAGGTGTGCGAATTCTCCCGTAAACGAGATTTGCGACGGCTGTGTAAGATGCAGGAACGGTATCTTGTCAAGTACGTTCGTAAGCCACTGGCTTTCCTTCTTCCAGTTCATGTTCAGTCCCCAAAGAATGTTGTTCAGAGGCTCCGAACCCATTGTAACCTTCGAAGTGAGAGATTTCTCATACAGACGCTGGAACGTACCGCCAATCATAAAGTCTTTCGAGAAGTCGTATTCCCAGTTAAGACCAAACATTGTCTTGCGCTGCATGGCATAGTCGGTATTGCTCTCAAGACTGACATTCACGGATGTTCCCGCATCTATTATGCTCTGATTGAGAATGGTCACCTTGCCACTGGAATAATCCACACTATAGTCCGAACCTTCGGTAAGCACCACTCCTCCTGCCGTCACCACGACAGAACCCTGAGGAATGTTATAAGCATCCAACAAGATTTCATTTGCTGAAGAGCCCTTAAACTGCCCCTGAAGCACGAACTTGTCTTTTTCCGCTATTTGTTTTGCGGCAGTACGTGTGGTGTCATACAGTTCGGTGAAAGCATACATGTCTGCCTTGTCTGCCGGAACGCCCGACCTTATAAGCTGGTTACGAAGATATGATCCAAACGGCTCGGCTGCGGGGAAGAACACACGCCCGCCACTCACCGTATATCCGTCGACATAATCGAAATATCCGTTTGGATGAGGCTTGTTGTTGTTGTCAAGGCGGTCCGCACCCAACAGTTTTATTATTATGGTTCCCTTGACCTGTGGCTCGGGTATATATGACAGATATACTCCTGTGGTGTCACTCTGATACTTCACATCAAGACGGAATTTCGTTTTCTCAACCGTAGACGCAAGATAATATACATTCTTCATCATCAGTCTCCAGTTACCCATCTGTGGTGTATTGCTTGTGTTCTTAAGCGACTTTACAAACAACGCCTCACCTGTATTTGTATTGTCCGTGGCAAATTCACCCACCTGATATGTCGTCCCGTTGAGCGTATACTCATAAGCCACGGCCAACACCTGGTCTGTCTGCAATGTCGACTTCAATGAGATATATCCCAATGCGGTATTCAGCGTATATTCAGACGAAGTAAGAAGACGCGCACTCTGCACCTTTTCATAATCGACGCCTCCCGACATTCCTGATATTCCGTCAAGAACGGTATTCGTCTGATCTATGTCACGCGCGGCGGCATATTCATGTGTCATTGAATAGTATTCAGTATTGGCACTGTTCCTCGGCGACACATCTCCAGCCCCTCCCCATATAGGGTTCTTGGTGTTCTTGCCTTCACCAAGGTCTGTAAGGGCTACGATATTTCGTGTATTACTTGTGGTTCCCGTCTTATTCGTAACCCACACTTCTATACGGGTAATCTTTATTCCTGTAGTAAGATTCGGCAATGTCGACATTGCACGGTCATACCTCTCCCTGAAATAATGTCCGAGAAAGAAGTGACGGTTTTCCTCATAGTTTGTCGCATTTATCTCAAAAGGCGTCAACTGTGTGCCTCCTTTCGAAGACACACTCTTTGTGGTGGAGTTTTTCTGTGATATTACGGTTTGCAGTTTTAACTTTCCAAACTGCATGTCCGTGCGCACGCCAAACAATGAACTTGCTCCTTTTATAAGAGACGAATTTGACGGAAAACTCACATTTCCAGCCTCAACAAGCTTTATTATCTCATCTTCCTTACCCTCATATCTGAGTTTGATATTATCCTTATCAAAATCAAGCGTCGCATCTGTATTGTAGTTGAGATTCATATTCACCTTATCTCCAACCTTTCCGTTGAGAGTGAAGTTTATTTTCTCATCAAAATCAAATGCCTTTGTCTTACGGTTACGTACAGGCAACGAAGGGTTGTCTATGTTTTTTAACGTTGCCCCCACCTTCAATTCCGCCGTACCCTGGGTCTTTATCCTCACTCCTCCCGGACCAAAGATTTTCTCCGCGGGACCAAGGTCGAACTTCATGTCAGAGAAAGAAAATTTCTCCTTTCCCTTATTTGCCACATTCTCCGCGTTCTTCTTTCTGAAAAAATCCCTTAACGAACGTCTCTCGCTCCACTTACGGTATTCGTCCGGCGACATCAGTACCGGAACATTGAGATAAGAATCCCCTATTTTGGAACCGACACGGTAAACATCAAGAGAATCGTCATATTCAACCTCTTGCTTTATATTGTCAGGCATCTTAAGGTCCGCAGGCATCGAATCAAGGTCTGATACGACCACCGGTGCGGTTTTCTTTATCTTCCACCGAGGGTGCAGAAGAGAATCCGGTATTGTGTCATCCTCCACTATAAGCTTCGGCTGGGCCTTGGGAACGGGTTTCCTGCCGGCTGTCTTATCATCCTGGGATATGACAGTCATGGCACACAGGCAAAGCAGAGAGATTATTATATATAATGTCTTGTTCATTTATTATCTCGCAAAAATGCCGCAGCAAATCCTTTCATATACTGCCACATCAACTATTTTATCTGTTTCAACGCCATTTTTATAACCTGCTCGACCGGCATATCGGGATTGTCTTTCAATATGGATATGACAACCTTCTGCGACGGAGCCGGTGAAAATCCGAGCATGGTAAGCGCGCTTACAGCCTCGTCTTTCACATCATTGTTCACAGGAGACTGTACAGTCCCGCCGGCAGGAATCTCTGCGGTTATGCCAAGGGACACTATCTTATCCCTTAAATCCACTATTATCCTTTGGGCTGTTTTAAGACCTATTCCCTTTATGGTCTTTATCATACGCTCGTTGCCGGTTGAGATACAGTTGCACAATTCTCCGGGGCTCATTGAGGAAAGCACCATACGCGCCGTGTTTGTTCCCACTCCGGATACAGAAATAAGAAGCAGGAAAAGCTCACGCTCTTTCTTTGTGGAAAATCCGTAAAGCATATAGGCATCCTCGCGAATAGCCTCATAAACATACAGCTTCACATCTGTCTTTCCCTGGATGGCCGAATAGGTATTAAGCGATATGTTAAGACCGTATCCAACCCCGCCGGCCTCGACAACAGCCATTGCCGGAGTGAGTTCATCCAGAACTCCCTTTATATATTCTATCATTATTTATGAATCCTTATTGTATATATACATATCTTATAACGCTTCTTGCAAACGTTTTATTGTGTTGTGGGGAATTATATTAAACAAAGACAAAGGAAACAAACCGGAAAATAAAAAACGGAATATACGGGACAGGCAACGCCTAAGGGACACGCATCAAGCCAATCCTGACAAGGAAAGACCAGCAGCCGAGACAGGAAGAAACCAGACATGAAGCCATAGTAATGATATATAGCAATAAGACACACAAGAATTAAAATATACAGCAATGAAACGTTTTTTAATACGGATTTGATAATTTTCTCACATAAAGAAAGTAATTTTGCAGCGGGCAAGCCCCATAACAATACAAAAGTAAAATAAAACAAAGAAAACAGAACCATGAAGAAAATCAGAGCAGCCGTAGTGGGTTACGGCAACATCGGACGCTATTCACTTGAGGCTCTTGAAGCAGCAGACGACTTTGAAGTGGCAGGCATCGTACGCCGCAACGGAACGGAAAACAAACCGGCAGAACTTGCCGGATATGAGGTTGTAAAAGACATACGCGAACTGAAAGACGTGGATGTGGCCATCCTTGCCACACCTTCACGCAGTTGTGAGGAATATGCAAGACAGATTATACCGCTGGGCATCAATACAGTAGACAGTTTTGACATACACACACAGATATGCGGATACCGTGCAAACATGATGCCTGTATGCAAGGAACATAACGCAGTATCCGTGATCGCTGCGGGATGGGATCCGGGGTCAGACTCTATTGTAAGGACACTGATGCAGAGTCTTGCGCCAAAAGGACTGAGCTACACAAACTTCGGCCCCGGAATGTCTATGGGTCACAGCGTGTGCGTACGTTCAAAGGACGGTGTGAAGAACGCCCTGTCGATGACAATACCGCAGGGCGAGGGAATACACCGCCGAATGGTGTATGTTGAACTTGAGGACGGTGCAAGTCTTGAAGAGGTAACCAAGGCAATAAAAGCCGACCCGTATTTTTCCAACGATGAAACCCATGTGTTTGCAGTTCCTTCGGTAGATGAGGTACGTGACATGGGCCATGGAGTGAATCTTGTGCGCAAGGGTGCAAGCGGAAAGACCCATAACCAGCGGCTTGAATTCAATATGAGCATCAACAATCCCGCTCTTACCGGACAGGTACTCGTGAACGTAGCACGTGCCTCGATGCGCATGCAGCCCGGATGCTATACAATGATTGAAATCCCTGTCATTGACATGTTGCCAGGAAACCGCGAAGAGCTTATCGCCCATCTGGTATAATCTAATCAGAGGAAACATTTCATTATCATACACATAGAAAGAAGTATGCGGTATACCCGGTTTGTATTGAAAACCGGATTCAAAAAAGACAGTCAGGCCGTTTTCCAAGTGGAGACGGCCTGACTGTCTTTTTATCCCAAACCGGTCATTATATTCTCATCCGCGATCAGGGGCATGACTTTGGCATGTTTCAAAAAGGGAAGCATTTATCCATTGCATCCTGCTTGCAATATCTTTACATAGGACAGGCGATGCCTCAGCAATATGAAAACAAACTTTATTGTGTTCGGATTGCAATGTTTCTGCTGCCGGTTTGCGATGCCCAAACAGGCTGTTTGCAACATTGTCGGCTTAAGTCGACGAATCTATCGACTCCAGTCGTCCGGTCTGTCGACTTAAGCCGACAGACCGGACGACTTAAGCCGACAGGTTTGAGAATGGCCTGACAGAGGTTTGCAAACGCCCCGACCGAACATTGACAATGGCCTGATTGAACATAGGGGCATAGGCAGCGTCACCGATGTGTTGCGAGACGCCTGCATAGAGGCTTTCCGCGCACAAGCACAACTTTATAATAACGTGCACCGTATCCGAACCAATAGCCTAAAGCCCCGTCGACATTCGAATGGAGATTCTTGGATATTGGAAACAAAGGGTTACGCGACAACGACAGCATATCCTCAAAATCACGCCAAAAACGATACGACTGATTGTCAAGCGACGCAATCTTAATCTCTACAGTATCTCCATAACAAAACAGCGACTTACGGTCTTTTTCAACATTTGTGCTGCCTTTGTTCACAGGCACCTTGCCATCAGCCCCTATCATCACACTGTCGTAAAGACACATGTATGACGGAAACATATCCGTATCCTTCCCCCTCACACGTACAAAAAAGCGGCACTTATCTCTATATCGTGTATACGCATACAAGCGGCAAAGGGTATCGTTGCCTGCCACGGGCTCCACTGAAAAAGAGTCAACCGACGGAATATCCATGGGAATATCCGTAACTGCTTCTGCCTTCATGTCACCAAACGCTTCAACTGTTATGCGGTATTTGTGTCCCGGTTTGCCGCGCATCTCACTTGTAGTATAAACAAACGGCGGAAACATCTTTTTATCATAACGCCCCACAAGAACGCACTCGCGCTCTCCATCGCTCACAGTCACACGCGCCCAACGGTCGACATATTCTTCAAGATCTGACAAATGAATGCCGTCACCGGCAAGACGTATTGAACGCGAAACCTTCACAACAGGAAAATCACCGGCATCAATCCATCCCTCGATGACAAGTTCCGAGGTTTCCGATGTACCTTCATTAGTATCGTCACACGATACAATTACCTGTAGAAGCATTAAAACAAGCGGCAAGACACATACCGGCAGTTTGGATACAAAATATTTGATACTTCTTGAGACATTCAACGCATATTCAGCCATAACGGGTAAAAAAAGACGAATTAGAATCTATAGTAATAATTCACGGAAGGCAGTATTGGCATGACAAAACGCAACGGGCTATAAACAACGGTATTGCCTTTGGTCACCTTTAACCTGTAAAACAGGTCGTTCTTGTGCATGGTGACATTATAGAGCGACAGGTTTATACCGCTCTTCCTGCCTGAACGTGAAGGAAAGCCGTAGTTCACGGAAAGGTCAAGACGCATGTAAGGCCGCAGGCGGTTGCCGTTATGCGGCCCATAGTCGGCAAGGATGTTACCTGCCAACAGATAAAAATGCTCCACCTTGGTATATGGCGTGCCCGATGCAAGCACAAACATGCCTCCCATGCTCCATCTGCGACCAATCTTATATGTACCTACAACATTCATCTCGTGTATTCTCTCATGGCTTGCCGGATAACGGTCTTTATATACCGTACCCGGATAGCGGCGCCATGCACGCCCAAAGGAATAACTCATCCATCCCGTAAGCGTCCCCTTGCGTTTCTCCAAAAGAACATTCACGCCATAGTTGTAGCCATTACCACGGATTATCGACATGTCAGGAGAATATGTCGAATATATAAGGTCAAACACGTTGCCGGTATTCTCTATCTGATGAAAAAGACGCTTATAATAAAGTTCCGCAGACAAACGGTATGACCTACCCGACAGATAATTATCCGATGAGAACGAGATGTTAAATGAATATTGAGGACGATAGTTGCCGTCTGACGAGAACCAGTATTCCGTGGGAAGGCCTATGCTTGAGAAACCCGTCTGGAAAAGATACTGATGACGCACTCCTGCATTCAACGAATAAGAAGAGTTGTCGTTTCTGCGCCATTTTACAGACAGGCCGGGATCCGCACTCCAAAAAGTTTTTCCTCCGCTATCCCCAGAGCCGCTGTCATTGGATTTTCTGTAAGCAGTCAGACGGACTCCGGCCTCTGCGGAAACACTGTTTCCTAAATCAAGCAAGTATGAGGCATACAAGACGGATTCAAACGAATGCTGACGGGATGTTGAAAGAATCTCATTACCTACCGTACCGGATACCGAAGGATTCTGGGGTTGCATATTATGAGAAATGAATTCCATACCGGCACTAATCCCCTTGAAGAAAAAGTCTGACCTGTAGCCTATATCGTTTATCCATGACTCAAGACCTACATTAAAGTCGGCATGACTGAGAAAGAAATCATTATCATATCCGGTGAAATACACCCTATGGCTGGCCGTAGCGTTTTTAAAAACATTATCAAGCCTGACCGACACCATATAGTTATTCCATTTCAAATGCGTGTCCATCGCTGTTCCGTCGGAAAGAACCTCTGCGTTATCATGCCCCCAATATGCTTCTACGCTTAAAGTGTTATGCTTATTGATTTCTGTATTAAGACTGATATTATAATCTCCGAAAGCATACTTAAGCCTATCCTCATCCATTTTCAGTATCCCGGAATAAAGAATATTCAGATAAGACTCACGTGCCGACAAGGTGATGCAGGAACGGCTGCCGGCAGGAATATGCAAGGTGCCCTGAGAAGACATCGGACCCACAGAAAGGTCACCATGCAACACACCGGTGCCTTCATCCGCACCGGCATCAACAATATGTCCGGTTTCATTTCCTGGAGACATGCTCACAACGCCTCCAAGACGATTCGGCGATGATGCCGTAACCGGTGACTTCATTATACTCATTCCTGAGAAATGACTGCCGTTGAAAATAGAGAAGAAACCAAGAAGATGCGCCACACCGTATAACGGAACACCGTCTATGGAAACATGGTTATGTGAATTGTCACATCCATGGATATGTATGCCTGCATCATATTCCGAATTTGTCTGTACACCGGGAAGCAACTGTGCATAATGTATAGGATCGGCATTGCCTAATATGCGTGGCATATTATCAAGCAATTCCATGTCTATAATATCCACACCCTGAACAGACGTAAGATGTGAGCCCACGCGTTTTCCTAAAACATCAACATCTTTCAGAACATGACCGCGCAATGTATCAGACACGACAACCGATGAATCAGTATGCAATATGGCATTATTAAACGTGCCGCCCGCAAGGGACGGCACGCCTATCATTAATGCAGCGACACATGCTGCCAAACGTGACTCCTTTATACTGATGTCTTTCAAGTTCTAATAAAGGATTGTATCGTCAAACAATCTAACGAAGTCATCGCCTATGGAAACAAACATATCTATGACATCAGAGAATGTTTCTTCATCGAAATACTGGTCATAAGAATACATTGTACCGTCAGAGAACTTCACACATGTCTCATAACGCCAATAGTCATAACGATGACCGCTATAATCATACTCATAATCCTTATATGGATTGAGGACTATTGCCGCACTGCTGTTTTTATTGCCGTCAAAATATATATTCGCCGCCAACTGTTCATTGGCCATGGCAATATATCCTTTATAGCGAGACTCGTTCCCATTGTAGTCCTCCGCGTTCTCCAATGCTTTCGTGAATCTGTCGGCATCATATATCACCGCTCCTATACGCACTTTGCCGAGCAAATCGAAATTCATATTCACCGCACCAAAGTCATTAAGGTCCTCATTCTCATTAAGACTTCCCTTACCGGAACCGCCAAGCGTCATAATTGTCTCTGAACCTTTCATGAATCTTGCATTTAATATTGCCAAATCACCGACATTGAAAGCCGCCTTGCTTATTGTTATGTTGTAATCACTCACAGTCATTGTGGCATTTATTTCAGCAGCGTCACGGGTATAGTCGAATTCTCCGTTTGTATTTACCTTGGTATTTATTTCAGCGGACATGAGTTTTCTTCCGGCGCGCGAGAGTTCGAGAGTGACTTTCTCCGGAATGACAAAAGTATTTATACCTGTTGTTTCTTCCCAATCAATATATCCATTCTCCGGTGTATAATCCCAATAATATTCCTTATCGTCAAACGAATCATGATGCACCGCCGTTCCTTTTGTACTTGCCTTCAGGGTAAGAACGCACGATTTTCCGCTATTATCATTAAAAGAGAATCGAAGATGACCTACCTTAGTAGTATTGGTCTGTACCCATGTATTATTCTTCAAAACAAACTCTCCTGTGAAATTGGAAGCCGTATAAAGATTCTTCAGGACATCATCGCTACCTGGCTCCAGACACGCATTCTCACATGCATCAAACCAATTGCTTATCGCTCCCGTCCTGGTATCTTTCACGCTCTTGAGTACATCGGATATCTCTCTAAAGTCTGAAGCGTTGATTTTCCCGGCAAGCTCACGTCCCACAGACTCCAACTTCATTTTCTGCTCCCTTACACTCAAAGAAGGATTATTATTCTCTCCTTCATTCTCATTGCCGGAACCGCCCGTATTTTCCTTTCCCGGAACTTCATCGTCATCACCACACGACACTGACGATACAGACAAACACATAGCCATGAACAACATAGCCAAATAACTCATTTTCTTCATACTTGATTATTTATTATTGATAGATTGAATATTTGTTACAAACTAAAAAGACAATCCTTTATCCACTTGTTAGCATGTATCATTTTCCTTCCATATACACACAAATGTGGCCAGATAGTTCTGTCTGACAAACCATCTGGCCACAAAGGTAAAACTTTTATTTATACAAACCAAATATCAACAATGGTTTTTAATAAAAATCTTGAATAATGTCACATTGCCATTTCCTGTATCATCTCTCCTAAAGTAGGATGGATATGGATAATATCCTTTAACTGCGTAACTTTTGTCCTGCGACAAATAAGAGCGCTTACCTCCTGAACCATATCTGAGGCATGCGCGCCAAAGGCGTGACATCCGATTATAAAGCCTTCCGCGTCAGTAAAAAGCTTTATCATTCCCTCCGTCTCATTCATGGCCAAAGCCTTGCCGTTGGCACGATAGTTCGCCTTCAGTACTTTGAAATCCTTACGATTTTCTTTTAACACATCTTCTGACGGCCCTACACATGCGGCCTCTGGATTGGTGAATATCGCAGCCGGCATGATATCAAAACATATATCGTCCGGCATGCCGCATCTTTCATCTTCGCTTCCACATGACACAGAAAGTATATTGTTAACGGCTCTTATACCCTGCATAGTGGCTGCATGGGCAAGCATCTGCCTGCCGTTAACATCTCCAATAGCATAGATTCCCGGACGGTTGGTCATAAAGCTATCCCCATTCACATGTATGCCTTTAGCATCGTAATCAACACCAACAGTTTCAAGATTCAATCCGGAAACGTTCGGACAACGTCCTACGGCAAGCAACACCTTGTCTGTCTCAACAGCCGTCTCCTTGCCCTTACGTTCAAAAACGACCTTTCCATCTGATACCGACTTCACGGCAGATTGCATATAGAACGTGACACCACGCTTCTCCAACACCTTACGCAAACGTTTGGCCACATCACTGTCTAATGCGGGGAGACACTCCCTGAGGTACTCCACTACCGTAACCTCACATCCGAAACCGTTGAACACCGAAGCAAACTCCATCCCTATCACACCTGCTCCCACGATGCAAAGGCGATGTGGAAGCTCACGGGTCTGAAGCAGCCAACTCGAATCACAAACCATACTTTCGGAACATGTATCCAAACGAAGGCTCTTGGGACTCGAGCCTGTAGCAATAATAACATTTGATGACGAATATTCATGGCCGTCAACAGTCACAGAATAAAGCATCCTGCCATTATTCTCATAACATCCTGTAAACCCGGCATTTCCTCTGACCAGAGTTATACAGGGATTTGTCAGAAGCATCTCGATTCCACTGCGAAGCTGATTCAAAACCGTATCTTTACGGTCGACAACCTTTGTGAAATCAAAACTATAGCTGAGTTCTTCAAGACCATAGATACCGGCGGAGCGCATGGTCTCCATTATCTCCGCGTTGCGTGCGTATGTCTTGGTTGGAATGCAGCCTTCATTAAGACATGTGCCGCCAAGCTCACCTTTTTCCGCTATGACAACGCTCAGTCCATGCGTTGCGGCATAAGCCGCCGCACGGTATCCTCCCGGTCCGCTGCCTATAATTATAAGATCTGTTTCCATAGGCTGACAGTTCAGGCTTTTTCGGATTTAAGCACCTTATACGTGACTACAGGATGCTTTGCGGCAAGTACATCGTCAACACGCCCTATAGGAGTGCCGTGTGGAGCAGACTTAACTTCTTCCGGACACGCCACCGACTCCTCCGCTATCTTTCGCATAACGGCAATAAAACCATCGATAGTCTCCTTGCTCTCATTCTCGGCAGGTTCTATCATAAGTGATTCGTGGAACAAAAGAGGGAAATATATTGTCGGCGCATGATATCCGTAATCAAGCAGACGCTTTGCCACATCCATTGTGGTGACGCCTGTTGACTTGTCTCTTAAACCGTCAAACACAAATTCATGCATACAGGGAGCGTCTATAGGAAGCTCATACACATCCTTCAAAGATTCTTTTATGTAATTGGCATTAAGAACAGCCAGCGGGCCGACTCTCTTTATATTCTCACGTCCAAGGGTAAGAATATAAGCGTATGCGCGCAGTATTACCGCAAAGTTTCCATGATATGCGCCAACAAAGATGTCACTGTCAACAGTATGTTTGTCGGAAGATGTTGCGTCACATACGAAATTGTCGGAAGGCAGGAACTGTTCCAGTCCTTTTCTGACTCCCACCGGGCCGTCACCGGGTCCGCCTCCACCATGAGGCGTGGAAAATGTCTTATGAAGATTTATGTGCATCACATCAAATCCCATGTCGCCGGGACGGCATGCGCCAAGCATAGGATTCAGGTTCGCACCGTCATAATACATCAACGCACCGCATTCATGCACCATCCCGGCTATCTCCGGTATATTCTGCTCAAACAGTCCCAAAGTATTCGGATTGGTCATCATCATTGCCGCCACCGTGTCGTCAAGCAGTCCTTTCAAGTCTTCAACGTCAACGATTCCGTCGGCAGTGCTCTTCACCTCCACCACATCAAGTCCGCATACAGCCGCAGAAGCAGGATTGGTGCCATGGGCCGAATCCGGCACGATAACTTTCGTACGCTTCGTATCGCCACGGCTTATGTGATAGCTTCGTATTATCATAAGTCCGGTAAGCTCACCATGCGCACCGGCAAACGGGTTTAGCGTAAATCTCTCCAAACCGGAGATTTCCGAAAGAGCCTTCTGCAACCCGTCATAAGCCTTAATCGCACCACGACATGTGGATGCAGGCTGAAGCGGATGCAGGCAAGCAAACTCAGGCATAGCCGCTATTTCCTCATTTATTAAAGGATTGTATTTCATGGTGCAGCTGCCAAGCGGATAAAATCCGTTATTCACTCCGAAATTGTTTCCGCTATGATTGGTGTAATGACGAACCACCGTCATCTCGTCACACTCCGGCAAAGCGGCATCTTCCCTACGTCTCAATTCATCCGGAATATCATAGCGTCCGAATTCATTCTTTGGCAGCGAATAACCGCGACGTCCCTCATGAGACAGCTCAAATATCAAATTGCCATATAATTTACTGTTCATATTATGAAAAAGATTTTATGATAAATGATTCGTCTGCCTCATACAAGAGCTATCAGACTGTCTATCTCTTCTTTGGTGCGTTTTTCCGTGACAGCAAACATTATCGTATTGCCGTCCACCTTTATACCACCGAAGAACCCATTGTCAATAAACTTCTTCTGCAAGGCATCCACATCACCGTCGTAACGCACACAGAACTCATTGAAGAACGGACGGTCGTAAGCCATGACAAACCGGCCTGTAGCCACAAGACGTTCCGCCATATAGTGTGCTCCGGCATAAGAAAGTTCTGCCGCCTCACGTAAACCGGCCTTACCCATCAGCGACATGTATACCGTAACGAACAAGGCCATAAGGCTTTCATTTGAGCAAATGTTTGACGTGGCTTTCTGTCTTCTGATATGCTGTTCACGTGCCTGCAACGTCAGCACAAACGCACGCTGCCCACGACTGTCCTTTGTCATTCCGACAATACGCCCGGGCATCTTTCTTATGAGTTTCTCGCGACAGCACATATATCCTATATAAGGACCTCCGAACGACATCGGTATGCCAAGGCTCTGACCGTCACCTACGGCAATGTCGGCCCCCCATTCACCCGGTGTCTTCAACACCGCGAGATCGGCTGCCACACTGTTCATTATAAGAAGGGCTTTGTTGGCATGAGCCGTATCGGCATATCCGGAATAATCCTCCACCACGCCATAATAGTTCGGCTGTTGCACTACGACTCCGGCAACACCTCCCTGAGCAGCCTTGCGCTCAAAATCGGCCTTGTCTGTAGCACCATCCACAGCAGCAATCATCTCTATATCTATACCGTGGAACTTTGAATATGTTTTTATCACCCTTACCGTCTTAGGGTCTACAGTTTCCGACACAAGCACCTTGCCCGCCTTTTTGCCTGACGCCACGGCCATGATACATGCCTCGGCTGTGGCCGTAGTGCCGTCATACATAGACGCGTTCGACACATCCATACCTGTCAGTTCAGCCATCATCGACTGATACTCAAAGATATAATGAAGAGTTCCCTGTGAGATTTCCGCCTGATACGGTGTATATGACGTAAGGTATTCAGAACGGCTTATTATGCCAGGCACAACGGCAGGAGTATAATGATCATAAACTCCCGCGCCTGCGAAACATGTCAGCTGTTTGTTTTCCTTTCCAAGCTCCCTGAAGAGGCGGCGCACCTCCATCTCACTCATAGCCTCGGGCAAATCATATTCACCCCTGAAACGTATACTGTCGGGCACTTCTGCATAAAGTTCCTCAAGCGACTTTACGCCAATCCTTCCCAACATTTCGTCTACCTCGGCTTCAGTATGTGGAAAATACTTATAAGACATAATTGTATCCGGTTAGTGTTCGTTGTCGCACATTTCACCGTATGCTTTTGCATCCATGAGTGAGTCAAGTTCTGACTTATCTGAAAGCTCCACTTTTATTATCCAGTTTTCAAATGCATCCTGATTTATAAGTTCAGGAGTATCCTCAAGAGCTTCATTTACTTCCACTACCGTTCCGCTTACAGGAGAGATAAGGTCGCTCGCCGCCTTCACACTCTCCACTGCACCGAAATCCTCACCGGCCGTAACATCATCATCAACCTCGGGCATATCGACATACACAACATTGCCAAGCGCGTTTTGCGCATAGTCCGTGATACCTATATAACCGTAATCACCTTCAACTCTTACAAACTCATGTGACTCTGCATAATAGAGTCCTTCAATAACCTTTGCCATAATATTTGTTTTAAAATCTTTATTATTATCTTATATATAACGCTGTCTTTGGCAGACGCTTTCTATTTTTTATAATGCTTGTCATAGAACCTTTTCCTGACCACCTTACCGGGGAAGACCTTTTTTCTTATCTTTATTTCCACCTCTGTGTCAAGCTTGGCGTATGCGGAATCTATCAGAGCCATACATACGCTCTTGTCCGTTGATATCGTATGATAACCTGTTGTCACCTCTCCTATTACCACACCATCCTTCAACACCTCATATCCGTGACGCGGAATGGCCTTGTCTGCCAATTCTATTCCCACAAGCTTGCGGCTCACACCGTCTGCCTTTTGTGCGGCAAGCGCATCACGCCCGATAAATTCCGGCTTATCCAGCTTGCAGAACATTGCGAGTCCGGCCATGACAGGAGAAATATCCTCAGACAACTCATCACCGTAAAGCGGAAGTCCCACTTCGAAACGCAAAGTGTCACGACATCCAAGTCCGCACGGCTTGCAGCGACCGTCAGCCATAAGCTTGTCCCAAAGCACACGTATCATACCGTGACTTGCATATATCTCAAAACCATCCTCACCTGTATATCCCGTACGGCTTATTATCATCCCCTCTTCACAGGCAAGTGCTTTTGCCGTATAGAAAGTAAGTTCTGAGCATGGCAAGCCGAGCACCTGCTCAACAATGTTCTCCGAGTCCGGACCCTGAACGGCAATCTGGCCATAATAGTCTGAACGGTTACACAGTTCCACGTCAAATCCGTCGGCATTCTTCTGTATCCATTCCCAGTCCTTTTCTATGTTTGAAGCATTGATTACGAGAAAGAAATCATTCTCTCCCATCTTATATACAAGCAGGTCGTCAACGGTCCCGCCGTCTTCATACAGCATCATACCATACAGCACCTTTCCATTCTCCATCCCACGCACATCATTGGTGAAAATATGATTGACATACCGTTCGGCATCCTTCCCCCTTACGGTCACCTCACCCATATGCGACACGTCAAACACTCCACAGGCATTACGCACTGCCCGGTGCTCGTCTACTATCGTTGAATATTGTATCGGCATGTCGAATCCTCCAAAAGGACTTATCAGTGCCTTCAGTTCCACGTGTTTGTCATAAAGACAGGTTCGTTTGTTTTCCATAAGCTATTGTTATTTAATTGTGTATTTTTAGTTTCTTATTCCTTATAGCCGAGCATTATGTCTATAAGATCATCGCGCCGCAGATTAAGAACAACGTCATCAAGTCTGTCTGGAAGGACCTCTGTAAGATGCCTCCTGTCAAGACGTACGCCTTTCAGCGGCCGGACAATGCGTGTGTCCACCTCACCTACAATAAAATAGTCGCCAAGCATTGTTAGCGATTTTATGACGTTGTTCTTCAATTCCATGCGCAGCTCTATGTTTCCCACATTATCTATATGTCCTTTCCTTATCAATGTATATTTGGGGTTGTTTCCATATATGAATTCATGAGAAAGATATTCACGCTCAATCTCTTCAATACCTTTAATATCGCTTTCGGTGAGCATGTATTCTGAATCGCATAGACTTTTCCTTACAAACGTCTTAAACTCCTCTATCGTCATATCCGTATAATCCTTAACCAATGCGATACGCTGCCGCACGCTCGATATTCCCTTACTGAGCAGTTTCTCATCCGAAGGGGTTATCGAGCCTACCATATTATCCATATCTGTGTCGTAAAGCATTGTGCCATGCACAATACTCCGACCGGGCATACGGTAAAACGCGTTGCCGGACACCTTACGGTCGCCAACCATAACATCATTTCGACCGTTTGCCCGTGCATCGATACCCATACGCCTGAGCACCATCACCACAAGATTAATGTATTTGTTGAACGTGAAATTCACCGACTCGTCATCGGTGATGTATGAAAACATTATGTTGTTCATATCAGCATACACACAACCTCCCCCGCTCTTCCGCCTATAGGTCTGTATATTATGTGTTTTACAGAATTCAAGGTTAACTTCATTCTCAATAAGCTGATTCCGTCCGAATATGACAGTCGGTTCCACCTGCCACATGAAAAAGCAATCGCGCTCCTCAACATGACGGGCTACATATTCCTCCATAGCCAGATAAAAGGATAGTCTTCTCGTCTTACCCTCCGGCAACGATATGTATATCATCTCCGTTTCTCCATATTTTGAGAGTTGATGTTTATGATGCAAAAATATCAATAATTTATGTAAAAAGCAAAAAAGACAAGAACAAAAGAATTACATTTAAGCTTATTAACAGTTTTGCATAACACTACGCGAAAACAAACGGCTTTTATGTTCATGGAAAACAGATATCACGACTGTTATGTCCAACTTTTACGTACACTTCATAACTTTATTCTTATAAAAGCTTTGGAATATGACTTTTTTTTCATACTTTTGCATACAGTTATGCAATAATAAAGTAATAATTTAATAAAACCGCTTGCCTATAGACGAAAATTTACTTAATATAAATCTTGATTAAGTATGGAGAATTTCGCACGTATGACCGATGAAGAGTTGGCCTTATTATACGTAGGAGGAAACAATAGAGCGTTTGATGAATTATTAGCACGCAATCAATCCAAACTTTTCACATATATAATGTTTGTGGTAAGGAATGAGGAGACGGCCAATGATTTGTTTCAGGATACTTTTGTGAAAATTATCACAAAACTACAAGAAGGCAAGTACACCAATTCCGGAAAGTTTTCTTTTTGGGCTATACGTATAGCTCATAATATAATCATGGACTGGTATCGTCAGCAGAACAATGAACATACGGTTGACCTTCCTGAAGACAATAACCTTTCAAACATAAAAGGCGACCAAATAGCGGATATAAACCGAGAAACAGAAATCATAAACCAACAGGTTCTGCATGATGTGAAACGTATGATGGACGCCCTTCCTGCATCCCAGCGTGAAGTGGTGTATATGAGATTTTACCAAGATATGTCATTCAAGGAAATAGCAGAAATAACCGGTGTGAGTATAAACACCTCATTAGGAAGGATGCGCTATGCAATACTGAATTTAAGAAGAATGGCAAAGCAACATGACATCACACTCAGAATAGACAAATAAAACAACAGTTGAAATGCAAACAAGGACTTTTATTTCGTTGTTTGCATTTCAACTGTTAAATCATAATAGTCTTTATCCCCATAAGGCCGTTCTGTACATATAAAACATACGCTTTATAGAAATCACAGCATACGCAAATCATGAATAATACGCTTGGGGTCTTCACTGTTAAAGATATAGCTGCCGCTCACAAGCACATCCGCCCCTGCCTCAACAAGACGCGGTGCGGTTTCATTCTGAACTCCACCATCAACCTGAATCAAAGCCTTTGAGCCTGACTCCGAAATCATACGTTTCAACCGGGTTATCTTAGAAATGGTGTTTTCAATAAACTTCTGCCCACCGAAACCGGGATTGACACTCATTAGCAAAACCATATCAACATCCTCTATGACATCCTCAAGCAAAGATACCGGAGTCGAAGGATTAAGAGTGACACCGGCTTTCATTCCCTCTTCATGAATTTCATGCAAAGTACGGTTCAGATGTGTACATGCCTCATAATGCACATTCATCATCATTGCACCGACCTTGGCTGTCTCACGTATGAAACGTTCAGGATGCACAATCATCAAATGTACGTCCAAAGGCTTTTTACAGCACTTCCCTACCGCTTCCAATACAGGAAAGCCAAAAGAGATATTAGGCACAAAAACACCATCCATAACATCCAAATGAAGCCAGTCGGCTTCACTTTGATTTATCATTTCTATGTCTCTGTCAAGATGCATGAAGTCTGCCGCCAACAGAGAAGGTGATACCAAAGTCATCTTTTATACTATTAATTCACACAAAACATAATCCTGCTACCATCCTTCAGTTTCACAGAACGACATGAATGGGCTATTTGCTTTATTATCTCAAGTGTCTTCTCACTTGGATTTAAACTCTCATAAGTAAAATGTTTCATAGGCTACTGCATTTTATATTTAATATATCTATGAAACGCAATGAACCTGATTTTATTATATAAATAATAAATAATTATTCAGGAGAAAACTTTATTTCTTCCTGCTCCGACATACCAACGGCCGCTTTATCAGCCTATGCCTATATTACTCTGTAATCTTCAATATCACGTATACCGTTCATGAAGTCGGATGCAGTCATTCTTTTCTTTCCGGCCAGCTGGACATCATGCAGGATAAGTGTACTTCCATCGGCAATCGTCACTTCCAGGCATTTACCTTTTATTAATCTGCCGGTATTACCAAAACAACATTTCCCGTGTTCCATTCCCTTTCGCTCTGCCCTGAATATCTTCAACACAGTTTCCTTCCCCTGCGGAGATACCAATGTTGTCCATGCACCGGGGTACGGACTGAGACCACGTATGAAATCATAAATCTGCTTCTCTGATTTCGTCCAGTCAATACGGCATGTTTCCTTGAAAATCTTCGGGGCAGGAAGCAACGCCTCACCTGAAGTCATAAGCCGGCATTGAGGAATCGCTTCCGGATGGCCGTCAGCCTCAATTATCTTATCAAGTGTCTTTATACATATCTCCGCACCAAGATGCATAAGTCCATCATACACATCCTCAACATTATATGTCTCTAAAATATCAAAAGGCAACTGCATAATCACCTTTCCCGTATCGATATCTTTGTCAAGAAAGAACGTCGTGACACCTGTTCTTGTCTCACCGTTTATCACAGCCCAGTTTATCGGGGCAGCTCCGCGATATTGCGGCAACAACGCAGCATGCACGTTGAAAGTTCCGTATTCAGGCATATCCCACACCACTTCCGGCAGCATTCTGAATGCAACCACAATTTGAAGATTTGCATTATATCCCCTCAAAGCCTGAACAAATTCAGGATCTTTCATTTTTTCCGGTTGAAGTACAGGTATTCCTTTTGACACTGCCAGCTGCTTGACGGCAGACGGCTGAAGCACGCTGCCATGCCGTCCCACAGGTTTGTCCGGCTGAGTGACAACAGCCACAATATTATATCCGTTATCCAAAAGAGCCTGCAACGTTTCCACGGCAAACTCCGGTGTCCCCATATATACAATTCTCAAATCCTCTTTTTTCATCATGATACATATTATAAATACTATTCCTGACTCATGTCAGCAACCATCTTACGATACATTCCGTACATACGTTGGCGCGATATATAACCTTTAAGATGATGCTCGCTGTCCAATACAGGCAACCAGTCCGCATGCGTATCGTCAAACGCTTTCATCACCTCTGTCATAGGTAAATCATCATGCAATGTTGCAGCCGGAGGCACCATAAGCTGATGCGCCTTAAAATGATGATACAGCTCTATACGGAAAACAACGTGACGAATCTTTCTCAAATCTATCTCTCCCAATAAGTTTCCGGCAGCATCAAGCACAGGCAGAAAACTATTTCTGCTCCTGCTTATCTTCCTTACGATTCCTCCCAAATACATGTCTGGCTCCACCGGGGTATAGTTACGCTCAATGACACTGTCAAGACTCATCAGTGTAAGGATAGCGTTATCGGTGTGATGCGTTATCAGCCTGCCCTGTTTTGCAAGACGCATACCATATATACTATGGGGCTCAAATATTATAATTGTAAGATAAGAGCACACACTCACTATCATAAGCGGCAGAAACAAATTATAGCCACCGGTAATCTCTGCAATAAGGAATATACCGGTAAGCGGCGCATGCATCACACCGGACATTACACCTGCCATACCCAACAACGCAAAATTCTTTTCAGGAAGAACAACTCCCAATCCATAAATATTCCATATACGCGCGAACAGGAATCCGCAAAAACATCCTATAAACAAACTTGGAGCAAACGTTCCTCCGCATCCTCCTCCCCCGTTTGTGGCAGACGTTGCAACAACCTTCGTCAACAAGACAAGCAAGAGATACAGAATAAGCATATCCCCATTGCCTGCAAATAAAGAGTTCTGTAATATCTTGTTCCAATCCGCCTGTGTCTCGCCGTTTAGCAGAAGATTTATCGAATGATACCCCTCTCCGTACAAAGAAGGGAAAAGAAATATCAGCAAGCTCAACACCGCACCTCCTAAAACAAGCTTTACATACGGCCTGTCCTTAAACCTTGCGAAAATATTCTCGCAGAAAGACATCGTCCGTATAAAATACAGGCTCACCAGTCCGCAAGACACTCCAAGCAGAACACTTGCAGGCACACGCTGTACTATCCAGTCGCTGTCAAGCTGAAAAGTAAACAAAGACGTAGAACCGCTGAATATATAGGTAAAGCATGTAGCCGTGACACATGATATAAGAATGGGAAGCAGCGATGCCATTGTAAGGTCTATCATCAGCACCTCAAGTGTAAATACAAGTCCGGCAATAGGAGCCTTGAATATTCCGGCAATCGCCCCGGCCGCTCCACACCCTACAAGCAACATCAAGGTCTTGTTATCCATTCGGAACAACTTGCCAAGATTCGAGCCTATAGATGAACCGGTAAGCACTATCGGAGCCTCCGCCCCTACCGAGCCTCCAAATCCGATTGTTATGGCCGAAGCTATGACCGAACTCCAACAATTGTGCCCACGCAGCCTGCTCTGCTTGCTGCTTATGGCATAAAGAATACGAGTAATACCGTGACTGATATTGTCCTTGACAATATACCTCACGAACAATGACGTAAGATAGATGCCTATAACCGGATAAACCAGATAAAGCCAGTTTGCCGTCTGTTTGTCAAAGGAACTCGTCAGCAACAGTCCTATCTGATTGATTATAGTGTGAAGCGTGAATGCAGCAACAGCACAGAAGAAGCCTACAAATAAAGCCAGGATTATTATAAACATCCTTTGGCTGATATGCTCCTCTCTCCAGCATAGGAAGTTTTCAAACCATACAAGTCGTTTATTGTTTTCTGCTCTGCCGCCCATATCATTAATGAGAATAAATATCCCCCAACGTTTGTATTATTATTTTCTTATAATCTCCACTTCTCCGCCCATACCAAGCCTTATTATGCTCGATGGAGTGTGAGGCTTATGCTCCTGCCTGCGTGACCAGCATACATAATCCACCTTATCCAGAATCTCCTGCGGAATATCGCAGAAGTTCTGTGCAGCAGGCTGACCGGATATATTCACCGATGTTGAGACCACCGCTTTCTGAAAACGGTAACAAAGCTCTTTGGAAAACTCTTCTTTTGTTATGCGTAACGCCACGCTGCCGTCGGCAGCTATAAGATTCTCTGCAAGATTCACCGCTCCGTCAAGTATTACCGTTGTCGGCTTGTCCGCACACTCGAAAAGCTGCCATGCTACACCGGGCACATTTCTCACATATCTCTGCAGACGTGCTTCGCTGTCAACAAGACATATCAATGCCTTGGAGTCATCACGCTGTTTTATTTCATAGACTCTTTTTACGGCTTCGGGATTCGTTGCGTCACATCCTATTCCCCATACCGTGTCAGTAGGGTAAAGGATCACACCGCCCTTACGCAGGATGTCTACGGCTTTTTTAATATCGTCTTCTCTTTTCATCGAATAATGACTATCTGTTAAAACTCACTTGTAAAATGGAATCTTATATCCTTGAAATCCTCCTGCGCCATGCTCAGTACATAACCACTGTCGGCAAGGAACACATCACGTCCGTCCTTATCCTTTGCCATATACTGATACTTGCGCTTTTTGAAATTCTCAAGCTCAGCCTGATTGTCACTTTCTATCCAGCACGCCTTATAAAGATGTACCGGTTCCCAGCGGCATTTTGCATTGTATTCGTTCTCAAGACGATACTGAATGACTTCAAACTGCAGTTGGCCCACCGTTCCTATTATCTTGCGTCCGTTGAACTGGTTCACAAACAACTGAGCCACACCCTCGTCCATCAACTGGTCTATACCCTTCTGCAGCTGTTTTGACTTCATCGGGTCGGCATTCTCTATGTATTTAAACATTTCCGGAGAGAAACTCGGCAATCCTCGGAAATGAATCTTCTCGCCTTCCGTAAGTGTGTCGCCAATCTTGAATATTCCGTTATCCGGCAATCCGACAATATCTCCTGGATAAGCCTCGTCTATCGTACTCTTACGCTGCGCCATAAACTGTGTCGGAGATGAAAACCTCACGGTTTTATCCAAACGCACATGCAGATATGGCTGATTTCTTACAAACTTTCCGCTGCATACCTTACAGAATGCAATACACGAACGGTGGTTTGGATCTATATTGGCAGTGATTTTAAAGATAAATCCGCTGAATTTCGCCTCTTCCGGCTCAACCGTTCTCTCTTCTGCCTTTGTCGGTTTCGGACTTGGGGCTATCTCCACAAAACAGTCAAGCAACTCTTGTACTCCGAAATTATTAAGTGCCGAACCGAAGAAAACCGGTGCAACCTCCGCCGAACGATAGTCTTCCACCTTGAATCCGGGATAGACACCGTCGACAAGTTCAAGATCCTCACGTAATTTAGATGCGTCGGACTCGCCAACCTTGCCGTCAAGTTCATCACTGTCTATGTCTACCTCTATCTTCTCTGTCACCCTTTGCTTGTCGGGAGTGAAAAGGTTCAGTTTGTTCTCATATATATTATATACGCCCTTAAACTTCTGTCCCTGATTTATGGGCCAGCTGAGCGGCCGAACCTTTATCTCAAGTTCCTGCTCCAATTCATCAAGAAGATCAAAAGGATCACGTCCCTCACGGTCCATCTTGTTGATAAATATAATTACGGGCGTGTTTCTCATACGGCACACGTTCATCAGCTTCCTTGTCTGTGTCTCGACACCTTTTGCACTGTCTACCACAATGATGGCTGAGTCAACGGCAGTAAGGGTTCTGAAAGTATCCTCGGCAAAATCCTGATGACCGGGCGTATCAAGAATATTCACCTTATAACCCTCATAATCAAACTCCATAACAGATGTGGATACAGAGATTCCACGCTGCTTCTCTATTTCCATCCAGTCAGACGTGGCTGTCTTCTTAATCTTATTGCTCTTCACTGCTCCCGCCACCTGTATCTGTCCTCCGAAGAGCAGAAACTTTTCGGTAAGCGTTGTCTTACCGGCATCGGGATGAGAGATAATAGCAAACGTACGTCTTCTTTTTATTTCGTTATTCATAATTATTTTCAGTATAAACCACTATTACACTATTTCAGTCCTTCAATCTTTCCATACAATGGCACAGTGCCTCTTCCCAATACGGTATCGTCAGTCCGTATGTCCGTTTTATCTTTGTCTTGTCAAGCACGCTGTATGCCGGACGGTTTGCCGATGTGGGATATTCCGATGTATGTATAGGTCTCACGTTGCATGAAGTAATGCCGGCTATACGGTGTATGGCCTTTGTAAAATCATACCAGCTTATTGCTCCTTCATTCGAAAAATGATATATTCCGGGAACAATTCCTTTATCTATTGCAGTCATGATGGCAACAGCCAGATCACGGGCATAAGTAGGCGTGCCTATCTGGTCAAACACCACGCCCATTTCATTTCTCTCCTTTCCGAGGCGCAGCATAGTCTTAACAAAATTATTTCCAAATGCACTATAAAGCCATGCAGTCCTTATTATCATACTTCTGCTGCATTTCCTGCTTACCTCAATCTCACCTGCCAATTTTGTACTTCCATACACACTGTCCGGCGACGGAATGTCATTTTCTGTATAAGGCACATGAGCATGTCCGTCAAACACATAGTCTGTAGATATGTGAATAATCCAACCTCCGCATCTTTCCATTGCCTCAGCCAGACCGGCCGGAGCAAAAGTGTTGATGGAAGCGCACAGTTCTTTCTCTGTTTCCGCTTTGTCGACAGCTGTAAATGCGGCACAGTTCACGACACCGTCGATTCTGTTTCCGACAATATAGTCATCAACAGCCTGCTTGTCTGTAATGTCTAAATCTGCGGCATCTGTATTAAAGAATTTATGCCGTGGCCAATCCCTTTCCAACAGTTGGATTTCATTACCCAACTGCCCGTTGCATCCGGTTATAAGAATATTCATCCTTGCCTTTATATTGTAATCAATTTGTTATTATCATTATCTTATTTTGATTGCCTTAACTTATATATCAATGAGAAAAAGCATCGTATCAAAACTCCAGCGGCTCCTGCCTGTCTTTAAGATAGTAATCATTAAGCATTCCGACGAGTGTGGTAATTTCCTTAACGGCATGGGCAGTATCCGGACTTATATCCTTCTGACGCAATCTGAGCATCATCACTCCGTAAAGCGAATTGAAACATGTCTCAATCTCACTTTCATCTTTATTTGCCCCTTTATTCCGTAACTCTACGATAAACGGCAATACCTTATAATATTCGGAACTATAAAAAGGAAACTTCGAACTCTGCAACAGTTGCGTGTGAAGTTCCTCGAGCTGCATCATGACAACCTTGTTAATCTGAAGGTGTCCTTTGTCACGACAACCTTCCCTATTCATCATCATGATAAGATTTCCAAACCAGTCGGCTTCTTCGTCTTTCTGCTCATCTGTATATTCAAAACGTGAGATATACTCACGTGTTATCCGTGATATTGAACATCCGAAAGCCCTGACCGTATCTTCAATCTGCCACATATAAAGCAGATATTCTGCAATATTCGTTTCCCGTAAATGCTGAGCTATGTACATTTGAATTTATTGTAATAATTTAGAAGAATCTGTAGAGATTTGCAAATGTGCCGAAAAGCATTATTATCGAACAGATAACCACAATGGAACCAATAACCTGGTTTATCAGCTTTATGCCTGTTGCATCAAATATGCCACGCACCTTATCTACAAGCCACGTCAGTCCGAACCACCACAGCAACGCCCCACCGACAATACTCATAAATCCCACGCACATCTCAAAAGGATGATTCGGAAGCACAAAAGCAAACTGTGCGAAAAGGGCCATAAACAACAGTATGATAAGCGGATTGGAAACTGTCACGAGAAAAGCCGTCACTCCATTATGAAACAAAGTGCCCTTATTATTACCGGATTTACGCATGTTTTTTGTAGGATCCGTACGATATGTAAACAGTCCAAAAGCCAACAGGAGAATGCTTCCGACAATCTGAAGATAGAAACGATTTTGAGAATTATTTACAAAATCCATCACAAGGCTCATTCCGAGACCGGTTATCGCCGCATATATGATATCGCTCACCGCCGCTCCTATACCCGTAATAAAACCATACCAACGGCCTTTGTTCAGAGTTCGCTGCACACAAAGCACACCAACAGGTCCCATCGGAGCAGACGCTATCAGGCCTATGAGAATCCCCTTGAAGATGAAATTCAATATATCTATATGTAATGGAAACGACATAACGGATGCAAAATTGCTAAATTTATGCGAAATATACAAGTTTTTCTCTTTAAATATTTGTGCGGCCATGGTTTTTTCCTAACTTTGTGCAATGTTACGACAACTGTGAAATTTAACAACTTATTAAAAAATGAACACTCAGACAACCATAAAGCCATACGTAATAGGTTTAGACTTAGGAGGAACCAATTCCGTTTTCGGAATTGTAGACAGCCGTGGCGATATTAAGGCTACGACGGCAATAAAGACACAGGGATATGAAAATGCCGATGATTATGTAAACGCCGCCGTAGAGGCTCTCCAGATTATCATCGACCAGGTTGGCGGAATAGACAATATAAAGGCCATGGGTATCGGTGCACCGAATGCCAATTATTACAAAGGTACAATAGAACATGCCCCCAACATAAAATGGGGCAAAAGCATTGTTCCGTTAGCGGACATGTTCAGCAAACGCCTAAACAATATCCCGGTGGCAATCACCAACGATGCCAATGCCGCTGCCATCGGGGAAATGGCATACGGGGTGGCACGTGGAATGAAAAACTTCATAATGATCACCCTTGGTACAGGTGTCGGTTCAGGAATAGTTGTCAACGGCCAGCTTGTATACGGCTCCGACGGTTTTGCCGGGGAACTCGGTCATGTAACAATGGTACGTGAAAACGGCCGGACATGCGGATGCGGACGCACAGGATGTCTTGAGGCATATTGCTCTGCAACAGGCGTGGCACGCACAGCACGTGAAATCCTGTCGTCAAGCAACGAACCGTCATTACTGCGTGAACTTAATCCGGAAAACATCACATCGCTCGATGTAAGCGTTGCTGTCGGAAAAGGAGACGAACTGGCTTTAAGAATATTCGAGGCAACAGGAAAAATGCTCGGAGAAGCCTGTGCTGATTTCGCAACCTTCCTGAGTCCGGAGGCTTTCATCTTCTTCGGGGGACTTACAAAAGCAGGCGATTTGATAATGGAACCTATAAGGAAAGCATACGAAAGCCATGTCATGAACGTATTCAAAGGCAAGGCCCAATTCCTTGTCAGCGGCCTTGACGGGGCATCTGCCGCAGTATTGGGGGCCAGTGCTATCGGTTGGGATATCAACAGAGAATCCAAATAAAATAAAAGAGGTTGGTGCAGGACGCACCAACCTCATAAATAAATTATTAACAGATAAGGGCATACTCAATTGAGGATGTAAGCTTATCTGCCACAAATATAAAGTATTTATAGCAAAATACAAAAACTTTTTTGTTAATTCTTTATGTTTTCCTTGTTTATCCTTTATATATGAAAGCATTTATAACAAAAAAGTTCAATATTAAGCTAAAAAACACATTCAGGCCACTATAAAAACATGAGGATTGGCGGATATGGGACAATACAGGATCTGTAGAAAATCCGCAGCCCCTGTCAGCAGTGCTTTTTTATATTCAATATTCATGCACACATGCACATTTTATTGCATTCATCCCGCAAAGTATGGATATGCCTTTGGCATGTTCAGGCGGAGAACAACCAAATATCCCGATTCATTATACACGCCTGACACATCGCTTTGCGATGTCCATACAATGTGGAAGATATGAGATGCTCCATTTGTATATGTAATAAAAATTCTTAGTCTTTTTATATTCTGATTTCACCCGTTCCCATTAGTTTTGTAATCATCTATAGCACAGACGGTTACAACAACCAGAATATATACTGAAAATAGAAGGGCTGTTCTCGTGACAAGAACAGCCTATTCTTGCTTGATGAATAGGCTGTTCATTGAGCGTGAATAGGCCATTCATTGAAAGAGAATTTTACATACATCCTAATATATAAACACATTTCAAAGAAAGCGGGAAAATATTTCTGTTATTACATTGTCTATTAAACCATTTATTCCATTCTACGTCATAGAACCGTTGAACCTCCAAAAAAACAAAATATTATAATTCAAAGATGAAAAAGATTATACTACTGTTGATCACAGTCATTGCAACAACACTACCGGCAATAGCACAAAGAGTTATAACGGGAAAGGTCATCGAGAGCGACACAAAAGAGGCATTGGCCATGGCCACCGTCAAACTGTTAAAAACCGATAGCACATTGGTAAAAGGAGTGCTGACATCACAAAACGGCAGCTTCTCGATTAACGTTCCGTCAAACGGAAAGTATATCCTTAAAATTACTAATGTGGGATACAAAAGCCACACCCAAAACATAACGGTCAACAGCAACAAGAACATTTCTCTTGGAACTGTATCTGTATCTCCCGATGCCTTCATGCTTAAAGGAGCCACCATCACGGCAAACGTGGCAAAAGTGACACTCAAGGAAGACACATTCGTATACAATGCAGGAGCATACCGTACACCGGAAGGCTCGGCCGTGGAAGAACTCGTAAAAAGACTGCCGGGAGCACAGGTAGACGACGACGGCAAAATAACCATCAACGGAAAGGAAGTGAAAAAAATACTTATCGACGGTAAGGAGTTTATGACCGGCGACACAAAAACAGCAATGAAAAACCTTCCGACATCAATAATAGAGAAAGTAAAGGCATACGATGAGAAAAGCGATATGGCACGCGTCTCGGGAATAGATGACGGTGATGAACAGACTGTTCTTGATTTCGGAGTGAAAAGGGGTATGAACAAGGGACTGTTTTCCAATATCGACCTGGCTGCCGGAACAAACGACCGATATGCCGCAAAGGCCATGGCGGCACGCTTCAACAGCACACTTAAAATCATGGCCATGGGAAATGCCAACAACATCAACGACATGGGATTCGGAAGCGGAGGAAGGTTTGGCGGAGGAAGAGGCCGCAGCGGACTCAACGCAAGTAAGATGGCTGGTGTGAATGTCAACTATGAGGAAAAAGACAAACTAAAAATAAGCGGAAGCATAAGATGGAATCATAGCGATGGCGATGCCTACAGCAAAAGCTCAGCGGAAAACTTCGTAAGTACAACCGGTTCTTTCTCAAACAACATAAACAAGAATCTTAGCCGCGGCAATTCATGGAACGGCCAGATGAGACTGGAATGGATGCCGGATACTATGACAAACATAATGTTCCGTCCTGAATTCAGCTATGCTAAAAGCGACGGTGTAAGCAACAATCAGTCGGCAACATACAACGATGATCCATATCTCTATGTGACAAATCCGCTTGATGCGGAAGCCATTGCAAAACTGGCAGAAGACTCACTGATGGTAAACCATAGAGTGAACAAATCCATCACATACAGCGACTCTAAAAGATTCGGAGGATCATTACAGATAAACCGTAAACTGAACTCATACGGCAGAAACATTACCCTGCGTGTAAGAGGAAACTATACGGAAAGCAACAGCAAGAGCCTGCAGACAAACAACGTCCATCTCTTCCAGATACAAAACATATTGGGACAGGACTCCACTTACCAGACAAACCGGTATAACCTCGCACCGCAAAGAAACTACAACTATAGTGCAAGGCTAAGCTATAGTGAGCCTATAATGAAAGGGACTTTCCTGCAGTTATCATACGACTTTCAGTACAAGCACTCAAAGAGCGACAGGTCAACATACGATTTCAGTAATCTTGGAGAAAACTTCTTTGAAGGGCTGACACCGTCTTACCGCGACTTCAGCAGTTGGCTGTCACGTCTTGAAAATCCGTTTGACACATACATTGACGACAGTCTCAGCCGCTACTCGGAATACAACACCTATACACACGACATCAACCTCACACTCCGTATAATCCGGAAAGCATACAACCTGAATTTGGGAGTTACCGTAATGCCGCAGCAGACTCATTTCATACAACGCTACCAGGGAAACAATGCCGACACCACACGAAACGTTGTCGACATCACCCCTAATGCAGACTTCAGATGGAAAATATCGAAGGTAAGCCAGCTCAGGGTATATTACCGCGGCCACTCAAGCCAGCCAAGCATGACAGACCTGCTTGACATCACAGACAACAGCGACCCTCTGAACATCACCAAAGGAAACCCCGGACTGAAACCTGCGTTCACCAATTCTTTCAACATGTTCTACAACAACTATATACAAAAACGTCAGCAGTCCATCATGTTCAATATGGGATTCAATACCACAAGAAATTCAATATCAAACAAAGTGACATACGATGAGACGACAGGTGGAAGGACAACACAGCCGGAAAACATAAACGGCAATTGGGATGCACGCGGAGCTTTCATGTACAACACCTCCATAGACACCACAGGGTTGTTCTACATAAACACGTTCTCAGAAATGAGTTACAGGAACAATGTAGGATATCTCAGCCTCGACAGAAATTCCGACTCGCAGAAAAACGTGACAAAAGACATGAGTCTGTCTGAACGTATCGCAGCCGGAATACGCAATTCATGGCTTGAATTCGAACTGACAGGATACCTGCGTTATAATCATGCCACAAACAAACTGGTAAGCAGGTCTAACCTCGACACATGGCAATTCTCATACGGATGCAACACAAATATTGCTCTTCCGTGGGGGACAACCATTGCAACAGACCTCAACATGAGCAGCAGAAGAGGATACAACGATGCTTCACTGAACACCAATGAACTTATCTGGAACGCACAGATAAGCCAGAGTCTCATGAGGAAGAACCTCACAGTGAGCCTTCAATTCTACGATATCCTCAAACAACAGAGCAACTTCAGCCGTACAATAAGCGCAATGAATCGTTACGATGTTGAATACAACGCAATCACAAGTTTTGCCATGCTGCACGTCATTTACAAAATAAACCTGTTCGGCTCAAAGGACGCACGACGCGAAATGCGTGAAGGGCCGGGCGGTTTCGGCGGTCCTGGTGACGGACCGCGTAACAGAACCAGAAGTGGAAACAGAGGCGGAGGCTTCAGACCACCGATGTTCTAAATGCAGCAATCATCCGGAAGGAGGACATGTTTATCTTATATTCTCAGGTAGACCGACTGGAATAAATGGCCATGGGGCGCACCGCAACAATTGCGATGCGCCCCATGGCCATTTATTCGTAATATGTCCTTATCACCGTTTCCCTGCCTCGACAATTTCCTTTGCCTTTGAAAGTGCCGTATTGATATGGCTGCATATATTTTCCCTGCCTATCATATCCTCGAAACCGGCCTTCTCAAGAGTATTGTGAACCTTTGGATTAACTCCGGACAAAACAATGTGTATTCCTTCCTTTTTACTCATCATACAAAGGTTTGTAAGGTTATGAATACCTGTGGAATCAACAAAAGGCACCTTACGCATACGGATAATACGCACTTTGGGACGGTCACCAAAGGCAGCCATCATTTCTTCAAACTTATTTCCTGCCCCGAAGAAATACGGGCCGTTTATTTCATAGACCTCAACACCCTCCGGAATTGTCAGATGCTCAAGATTACCGACCTTTATGTCTGTCTCCTCATTAGGGTCGATCTCGTCAAGCACCACCTTCACATCCGTTGTCTCAGACATACGCTTCATGAAAAGCAGACATGCGATAATAAGGCCAACCTCAATGGCCACGGTAAGGTCAAACACTATCGTCAGGAAAAATGTAATAAGCAATACCGTAACATCACTCTTTGGATTTCTCATAAGAGCCTTGAACGAACGCCATCCGCACATTCCGTATGACACCACCACAAGCACACCGGCAAGACAGGCCATAGGGATATATTGTGCCAAAGGCATCAGAAAAAGAAATATAAGCAACAGGACACCTGCATGCACAATACCGGCGACAGGGCTCTTTCCTCCGTTATTTATATTCGTCATCGTACGTGCTATGGCACCCGTCGCGGGAATACCTCCGAAAAGCGGAGTGGCAAGATTGGCCAGTCCCTGTGCTATAAGCTCGGTGTTGGAATCATGGTGGTCACCGATGACACCATCGGCAACAGTAGCGGAAAGAAGAGACTCGATGGCACCAAGAACGGCAATGGTGATAGCCGGAGAAACAAGGCTCTTTATCGTATCCCATGTCATTTGGGGAAGCTGCGCCTCAGGTAATTCATTGCTTATTGCAAAACGGTCGCCGATTGTCTCTACAGTAAATACACCTGCAAAGTTTTTCAGCAATAAGCCTGCAACTGTCATAAAGATTATAGCTATGAGCGAACCGGGTATCTTCTTACTGAAACGCGGGGTGACGGCTATTATAACAACACTCACCACTCCTATAAGTGAGCTCCACGGGTCGATCGTATCGAAATGACGGAAATAAACTCCCCACTTTTCAATAAAATCCGAAGGCACATCGGCTATCGTCAAGCCGAAAAGGTCTTTTATCTGCGTAGTGAAAATCGTAACGGCTATTCCACTCGTGAACCCTACTATTATGGGATAAGGAATATACTTGATTATCGTTCCGAGACGCAACACGCCAAAAAGCACGAGAAAACCACCGGCCATAAGGGTCGCTATTGTCAGACCTTCTATGCCATACTGCTGTATTATACCGTAAATGATAATAATGAACGCACCGGTAGGACCGCCTATCTGAACCTTGCTCCCGCCAAATACCGAAACAACAAGTCCTGCAACAATAGCCGTTATGATTCCCTTCTCCGGTGTAACGCCTGAAGCAATACCAAAGGCAATGGCCAATGGAAGAGCTACAATACCGACAATGATACCGGCCATCATGTCGGCCATAAATGTTTTACGGTTATAATCCCTTAAAGTATCAACCAACTTAGGCCTGAATACAAAAGTTTTCATTACTAAAAAATCTATTTTTATACCTATTAATAATTATATGTCCTGAACTAAATACAATGATGTCAAATCTTTTTAAGGGCTGCAAAGTTAGTCAATATTTATCAATCGACAAAATCCATGTTAATAAATCTTATATTTCAAACAGTGTTTTCAACCAACACACCGCTTCGGAATAATAATAAAACATCATCCCCCTGCTTAGACGCATCTTTGTATCCAAAACAGGGGGACGTTTTTTAGAATGGAAAGACTATCTGACTATATGCTTCTCGGCCCCTCCACCTTTCTTTATTATATAAAGGCCTTTCTCCAACCGGGGACTGCTGGTGCCACGCCATACAAGACGACCGGAAACGGTGTATACCTCGGCCATGCCGCTGTCCGTGCACGAAGATACCACCGTGCCGTCTATACCGTCCGGCCCACCGCTGAGAAGAGCTGTCTCTATCACAGAACCGAAGTCACGCCAATAGGGAGCGGCAAGATAAGCAGGACCTGCCCCCATAGGAACATAAAGACGACGGGCGGAGGCTGGCATGTCACCTGAACCGGATACCGCAGGCCCCGTCACACCGGGAGTGGAAGGAGGTACACGCCTGTTCACATAAACATCGCGGACACCGACGGCATCTGCAGGAAGACGGAGCGCACCGTCACCGACAGTCTCGACTGTGGAAGGAAGCATCACTGATACGGTAGACACACAGCCACCGAAACAGCCATCACCGATACTTACACAGCCCTCGGGAACGACAATGTCACCGCGCAGGAAAACACAGTCCTCAAAGGCACAGGAGCCGATGCTACGCACAAGAGGATTGAAAGACACGCTCTCAAGAAGAGTGTTGCGGAAACTGCGGTCACCGATTTCACGGAGCATAACGGGAAGGGTGCAGTAAAGAAGGTTGGAGTTCTCAAAAGATCCGGATACGAGGCTCTCCAACGTGCAGGCGGTAAGGTTCAGACCGCTGAGACGGGTATGACCCGTGACTGAAAGGTCGCGGAGCCAGGCAAGGTCGGAAGAGGTCGTGAGACCTGAGAGTATCAGAGAGTCTGTCTCACCGGCCAAGTCTCCAAGAAGACTTTCCAACGGCAAACCGGAAGTCAAAGAGACACTCCTCGTCACGAACACTCCGGCATCCTCGACTATCGAGGCAAACGTGCCCCACTCAGGATGGGAGGAATACACATGGCCTGTACCGGGGGTGACACGAAGAACCGCTTCCGGATGGACAAATGAAAACACATCATCGTTAAGTACCCGCAACGGGTCCTTACCCCGCAAGGTAACGCTCTTGAGGTTAACGCAGCCCGCGAAAGCTCCATTGCCAAGCCTCAACACGGTACGTGGTATGTCTACAGCACGGATATCACCCGCGGTGAAGGCATGCTCACCTATCTCGCGAAGCCCCGAGGGAAGCCTCATGTAGTGAATCTTAGGATAACCGGGCTCTGCTGACGCAACAGACTGGAGACCGGGAAAGTTCACCTTTGAATTGGCAAAAGCGTATGCGGGAATGCAATCGTCCTCGGCACGTATGCCGGAGAGGTCTATGCCACGTAGACGCCAGCGCTCGCTGCAGTCGCGCATAAACATCATGTCCGCTGCCGTAAGACGATATTCGGGATCGGACACAACAAGGGAGTCCATTTCATAACAGTCCGAGCCGACAGCCTCGGAAAGGGTAAGCCCGGAAGAAGACAAGCCCGTGACGGTCTTGATGACCTTCTCCGCCCCAAAGCTCAGCAAAGGGGCGAGAAGAATGGATGAAATAATAAATAAACGTTTCATAGGCGGATTTCTTATATATTAAAATTATGTGTTGATTATAAACAGTTACAGGGGCGTTACCTGACAACGCGCTTCTCTGCCTTTCCGCCTGTCTTCATTATATAAAGGCCTTTGGAGAGCTGAGGCTCGCCCGTGCCACGCCATACCAGACGCCCCGAAACGGTATATACCTCGGTAATGTCGCTGTCTGCGTCAGAAGATACAACCGTGCCGTCTATTCCGTTCGGACCACCGGTAAGCTCCGGGGTCTCGATTATCTCACTCAAGACTTCCCAATTTTTATTATTCTCATAGTTCTTCTTTGCACCGACGGGAACGAAAAGACGAACGTTATGACAAGCATTATCCCACCATATATTGAATGCCCCACCCATACCCAAAATATCCTCCTGAGTATAACCATCCAAGTATATATATTCAGGTGGAGTCATTCTGTTCATATATACATCCAACACCTTGTCTGGAAATCTCCCGGCACTTGGCATATAGAACGACCATTCTCCCAACTTCGACAGGGTTGACGGAAGATATATTGATTTCAAATTATAACAATTATAGAATGCCGTAAAACCGACAATCTTTACGCCTTCAGGGATGATCAAATCCATGTTCAGATTTCTACATTCATTAAAGGCTGCAATACCTATTTCCTCTATTGTATTGGGAATGGAGCACCATCTGATATATGTGTTACCCAAAAAACTATCATTGATTTTTTTCAACTTTTTGGGCAGATTCAGATAATTTATTCTGTTTTTGTAACCAAAGAAATCTACATCATCTGAGATTTTTTCAATGTCACAGTCATAGAGATTCAAACCGTAAAGCCGCCCGTTGCTAAAAACAGGCAAACACATCATATAAAGCAAATCTGACGCAGTAGGAACACCTGTGACAATCAGAGAATCGACATTTGCAGAATCCTTGCCAAGAATTTCCTTCGCTGTGAGACTGCCGTCAAAGTGAACGGAAAGCGTCCTGAAGATATCATCATCTGCATATATGGATTTAAACACTTTCCATGTATCGGAAGAACGGTAATGCTCAGCAGATTCCGTATCAACAGTCAGGACGGCATCGGGAGCTATTCCTGAAAAGGCATCGGGAGCCACACCTTTCATGGGAGTATTCCCGCGCAAGATGACAGAACGCAGATTCGGGCACTCACCAAAGGCACGGGAACCAATAGACTCAACAGTACGGGGAATGTCTACAGTTATCAAATTTGTTCCAAGAAAAGCCGACTCGCCTATACCTCTCAGACCGGCCGGTAAAGTTATATATTTTAGTTTACTTTCCCGTCTGACACCGTCTGAGGATACTGACGGAGAGAATGCAGAAGAGGGAATGTTTTCCATCTTAATTCTACGAAAGTCTATTCCGCTGAGACGGCCCTCCTCACAACATTTACGGATAAAGGGAAAATCACTTTCATTTATCATTCCCCGACTGCAAGTTAAAACAACAAGAGAGTCTATTTCCGCCCATTCATTGCCAAGAGCCTTCTCTAAATTATAGCCATCCCAAGAATACAATTCAGAAATGACTTTTATATTCTGCCCCACGGAAAACACAGAGGTGAGCAATGCCAACGAGGTAATTATTGTCTTTTTCATAAGTCACAGTTTTTAAAATTTAAAAATATCGTTATAACAGCGCATCCCTATACTTGCAAAGGGATTTGAAGAGAGAGATGTTTCCTGACCGATAAGGGTCTATGCCCCCACCGCCAGGAAACTGAATAGTTGATTATTTTACAAATTTATACGAGCCGGCAAGCTTGCCGTTCTCTATCAGAGACACCTGATATACACCGGGACGCATCCCCGTGGCAGGGATGACGTAGCTTTCAGCGCCACAGTCAAGAGTGTATTCAGATACGGGAGTGTTGCCTGAGGAATAGGCAAGACGCAAGGATGACCGGGACGCTACCGGACGGTCAAAGGTCACAACCACCTCGTCGCGATTGTTATTGGCATCAACGCTCCGGATTGCGGACATGCCGGAAACGCTTACCTCTGAGAAACTTATAGCTCCATCGCTCATAGCCTCCACCTTCACGGTGTAGTTCTCCGCTGACATACCGGAAGGAACTGTAAGAGAAGCGCCAGTGCCTATAAGCCGGCCTTCGGAATCGTACCACTCGTACGTGGCGTCCTCGCTGACATTGCCGGCTGTAAGAACGACAGTGCCGCCCTGATTGACTATGTCCACTTCGGGATTTATTGCCGGACGGGGTTCCTGAACTACGCGGAAGGTCTCACCACCGAGACATTGGCCCGTCTCGCTGTCATACATGGCGAGGTCTATGTCATAGCTCTTACGCTCCGTGATGGTCTTGTCGGCAAGGAAGTTGCAGTTCAAAGAAATTTTCTCCACCTGATAGGGATTCAACTCTATACGGTCTATACGGCTGCTGTCGCTGAGAATATAAAGCTTCTCGCTGATATTGCGGTCGGGCTGTACGGCCTGAGAAACTGAACCACCCTGTCTCCATGCCAGGGCAAGATTCTTTGACATGTTCACGGAAACTTTTGCCTCGGAGAACACGGCATTCATTTTCGGGTCTCTTGACACAACGCGGATGTTATATTTCTTAGGAGTACTTCTTATGTTTGGCACGGTAACACGCATAGTATCAGCTTCCTTATAATATGCTTCCAATTCTGAATGAATAACATTGCTCTGAGCAAGCTTGTTGGTATTCCATACGGCTGCAATATTATTGGAATCAACGGGGATTGTTCCAAAATCTTCTGAAAAATCCAAGTAAGCCAATATACACAAATTAGCACCTGGTTTCTGCATTTCTGTAAGATTCTTATTAGCTAAAGTTAATTCTGCCATAATTATAGAATTATTTCCTGCTTGTATTTCCTGTGATATATCAACAGGACCAAAAGTTCCACCAAACAACCCAAGCTTTAAACTTTGTGCAACTCCCAACCATTGATCTTCAGGTATTGCCATAGAACTTTTTGCCCAACAGGTATATACACTCATACCATTACCATTATAAGACTTAACACCTCTATTACGAACCTTTACATAAACAAATATAGGCTTTCTTCTTTCTATTATCGGACGTTCCGTCTCCTGATTTTCCACTCCATCCTCCTGGTTCCTTATCCATATATAAGGACTTTTCCAAAAATTGAATTGACGTAAATCCATATCTTCCTCGTCAATCTGCTCTGCATAATATTTTGGCCATTTTACAGGCAAAAATGGCGATGGAGTAACATACGTCTTTGTATTCATCTCAGACACCATATCGTTGTCTTTTCCGTAATAGTCGAAACAGAGGTCTACTGTGGGAGGGATGGAATCAAGCGACAGGTCGTTGGCCACGGAATGGGTAAAGCTGTTCTGCATCGGGGTCTCATGCGCAAAGACATAGTTGCTGTTGGCATAATGGTCATTGAAGGAGGCGTAGTTCCAGGCCTTCACTATAGGAAGACCCTTACGGCAATTCCAACCGGTGATGTCGTTGCCGTAGGCATCACTGCCGTTAAGGGCACAAGTCCAATGATACATAAACTCGTTGAAAGGAAGCTCGGGACATTCATAAGAAAGCTCGTCAGCCTTGCAGGCAGCGGCGATTATGCGGTTCGGACGCTTAAGCACACCGACAAAACCACCGGAGTTGCACTGGCCCAACACCACCGTGATAAAGCCCGCATCCACACGGTCAAGACAGGCGTCAAGCTCTGTGTCGTAAAGCTTCTCATTGTTCCACATGTAAAGGTATGAACGCCCCGTATTCCTGTCATATCCACCGTGAGAGGTGACAAAGACGAGAAGATGGTCGCTGTCGGTAAGCCGGCCCGACAATGAGGATATAACACCGGAAAGGTTTGCCTTGGTGGCCGAGTATTCAGTATCGGGAACACCGTCACCGTCCAAGTCGAGGGGAGACGAGCCTGTGCCTCCGCTGTAAAGGGTCATGTCGTCAGCAGGGTCGGTACCGTCGGAAATCAGGACGCTGATGTTTTCCTTCGGCACATGATAGGTGTTCCTGAGGGTCTGATATATAAAAGAACAGTCGTTCCAATATCTCTCGGAATTAGCGTTCCTGTTCATTCCGCCGCTGAGTATCACGGCGTATGTATGGCCGGACGATGCATTCATATCAGTGTAAGGCTGCAACTTACCAACAACAGGCTTTCTATCCGTTCTAAACCGTGGCATCACCTTGACACGCCTTAAATCCACATCGCCTGGAGGACGGACAGAATCTAAAATAAAAACGGATTTTTCTATTCTGCCAGACTCTATACTTTTTTTTATATAGAAATACTTACACGGATGTTCCCAGCCTGCATACGGACACTCATCAACAAAAACAAGCCAACATGCATCACCACTACCAACATCCTTTATTGGCATTGTCGCGTCTCCAATATAATATTCACATTTCCTACGATCGGTTTTTTCCATTGCAAAGGAGACTGCCATTGAGTCCGTCACAGTTATTTCCTTTACATCTATAACCGGACCACCGCCACCTATGACTGATTGTGCATTAACATTCACACCTGTCAGAAACATTATAAAATATATTATCTTTCTCATAAGAAAATCTGTTTAGTTTTCGGTTAAGGTCGTATTACGGGCATAAACCACGCTGGCGTGGGCTATCTGTATACATTTATAAAGAAGAGAGGAATCATCAATGTCTATGTTGGAGTTCTTTATCATAAGGACAACCTCACCGGTATATTCTTCAAGATCTACATTGGCATAAAATACAGTATAAAGATATTCCGCGGCAAAGTCAAGGTAGCCGGCATCCTCGGGGGTCTCTGCCTTAAGCCGGCCCAGATAGGCATCGAAAGAAAGATTGTCATCAGCTATATTACGTACATTTTCTATTCTCTCGGCAATGGCTTTCTTTTCCGCAGTGCCAAGACCGCCCTCTTCCGCATATCCGGAAGAAAAATGACGCATAAGAAGGTCGGCACGCCCTATAAGGGAATATGACGTCATGAGGTGGCTGCTGCTGTTTATTTCATACATGCAGGCCTCAACCGCATTGTGATAATAGCCCACGCTGTCGGCAAAAGAAAAGCTGCCGTTACCCAAAACAAGATTGTTGCGGACGGCATCGCCCACCAATGCCTTTAAATTCTTCCAGGCATAAATCTCGGCGGCCTTTATCAAAGACTGCACCGCCGCACCAACAATAACACCGGGAACACCGCCGCCGGCACCGCGCAGACCGCCCTTTACATCGGCCAAGGCTATCTTTATCTTGTCCTTTGTGGTGAAAGTAACCGGTTTCAGGCTCTTGAAAGGAGCGTCACTGTACGCGAGGCCGATGTCGCGGTCGTAGAGGCGGAGCTGATCCGTGAGCTCATCAACGGTCATAGCACGGGAAACGCCAAGGACTGACGGAGGGGATTCAAAACTGTCGGAAACTTCATCGTCAGAACAGGATGACAAGGCATAAAAGGCTGCAAGTATGCCAAGAAAAAGAAACAGTTTCCTCATAATCAAGTTAATTTTAATTGTTAATAATTTATTATACGGTCATTTGTTCCAAAATACCAAAAAGCAACATCATCAGCCTATAACAGCATAACAAGTCATAAAACCATCCTTTGCGCTAACATATTGTCACGTTTATCAATTGCAAATATACACAAAAAGCTTTTAAGTCAAAGAAAATTTCCGAAAAAGTCTCAAAATTTATCCGTATAGAGTCATTCGATATGACCATAAAGGTAATTACCGTCATAACACAGCTCCAGAGTATATCCTCTGTTCTCAAAACTTCCGGGCAAAGAAACTGAGCTGCCATCGGGAACCGCATCTACTGTTACTGAATAAACGGCATTGCCGGAGCGGTCCTTTATCACAACCTCCACATTATTTATAATACTGTCGGAAGACACGGTCAAAATACTGTCGTTGAAAGAGACGACGGGTATTTCAACATGTCTGTCACGTGACAATTCGTTTTCATCATTATCAAGAACGACTATTCCTGCAATGACAAACGGGCACGGAAATATCAGTAAAAATACAAAAACAATAAATAATCTACTATTCATAATAAACCCTTACTTTTATTTCTCGCAAATATACAAAAAGTAAGAGCAAACACACCAAATATATGTTCACAATTAATTCACAACTTTATGAACACGTCATACAATGTGTTCACAATTAATTCACAACATAACGTAAGTCGCTCATAATGAACGGATAAACTTATCCGTATCACCGGCTTTCCCGTCAATTCCGAAAAACTTTTTATACAGGCGGGTTCTAACATTCGTAACAGAGGACACTGACATATTTGTCAACATTCCGATATATTTCACAGAAACATTGATCTTAATAAGCATACATATACGGTATTCCACCTGACTTATATCATACTTCAAGAATATCTTTCGCTTAAAGCCAACGTATGTACGGTTTATAACATCATCAAGGGCCTGCCAGTCATTTTCCGTCATCCTTACCTCTGACGTATTGCCACAATGAATCAAAGAATGAAGTTTTTGGTATATGGAAGACTCGAACAGATAATCCTCATCGACAACATGACGAGTCTTCTTTTTCATTATGCCTGAAACAGCATTTTCATTACAAGTCACATCTTCCGAAAACTTTCTCTTCCTCAAATAAATCACAGTAATACATAACACAGCTAATAAAAAAACAGCAGAGATCAGAATAGCACAACTATCATTACGCCCCTTTACAAATAACTTCTTAAAGGCCATATCCTTTCCTGCAATATTCTCCGTAGATTCAATTTCTCTTATTTCACGCCTTAGACTATCTGAGCACATTAAATGATAATCAGCCTTACTTTTGTCTCCCATATATGTATAATATCTATAAAGACCTTCATGAGCCACATGCTTACCAAAGATACTACCTTTATCTTGCAATTCTTCATAACATGCAAAAGCATCTTCAATACGCCCCGTACGGCTATAAAGTTTGGCATAAAGTTCTAACAATGCATTATGGTCAAGACTGTCACCTACACTCTTTACGAAATCAAAATATCTTTCAGCCTCATCATATCTTCCCAAATTTATACACATCGATCCCTGCTTCAATCTTATACATGACAACAACATTGTGTCTTTATTAATTTCAGCAAGCCGCGTTCCCATTGAAAAATAATGATAAGCACTATCATACTTATCTGCATTATAATAGCATATTGCAATATCACGTAAATCAAACATCAAGTCTTGAACATTACCACGCACGACATCGCATCTATATGCACACTGATATGCCTCTACCCCAGCCATAGGCAATTTGCATCTCTGTAGAATCCGCCCCATCTGCGAGCATACGAGAGAGACAAGGTCTATATCCCTGTCCATTTCCGCTGTCCCCAGACACAAGTTGTAATAATCAAAAGCCTCGGAAAACTTATTCATGTCAAAAGAAACACGCCCGGCATAACAGTATGCAAGAGGAAGAAGACGAGGATCACCACCATTCTCATAGTATTTCACTATCTCAAGAATCTCATGGTCTGATTTTTGCTTGACATAAAGCTTGTCGGAAACTTTTATCTTCAAAAGACGGAAATACATGCTGTCTGCTACAGAAAAGGAAGACTGACGTTCCTCCAAACCACGCAATACCATAATGGCACTGTCAGGACGGACCATGGAAAGGCTGTCAACAGTCAACAGGGACGCAGGATACTCATGACCTCCGCAAGCAGACAATATTATTATGACAAATATGCAGACAAGTGATTTAAATGAAGCACACATACACTATTTTTCCGTCACAGACAAAAAGACAATCAACATTATGCCATGACTTTTATACTTTACCACTATTTCATGCAAAAGTATAAAAAAAACCTCTTTTATCAAAACATTTCCCTGAAAAATAAAAAAACTTTATACCGTTTTCTCTCCGGTATAAAAAACAAGACAGTCGCCAGAAATTCAAGGCACGATAAAAATCGTGCCTCATACAGGAAAAGACAAATACTTTTTTAATATATCCATTCCGACAGGCTGACCTGTTCATACAATTCCTGATTTCCACTTACAGAATGGCATCTTTGCAAGAAATGAATTGTAAAACCGTCTGTCTCCTGTAACTTCATCACCGATAAAATCGGGTTTTTCATAAAATTCCTGCTCTGTCTGCAACTCAACCTCTGCAATGACAAGTCCTTCATTATCTCCCAAGAACTCATCCACTTCAAATACATGCTTTCCGCTTCTGACGAGATAGCGAACCTTGTCTATCGCGCCCGGCTCACACAAATCAAACAAATGCTCCGCCTCATCAAGCGTTATCTCTTTCTCAAATTCATAACGTGTCATTCCGTTGCTGCCTGCAGGACCTTTGATTGTCAGAAAACCGCGGTTGCCACGGATTCGCACCCTGACAGTACGTCCATGCCCGCTGCAGATATACCCTTGTCTGATGCGGCTACAGCTATAAGCCTTTTGCCTATAGCTGTCGTCCGACACCAGAAATTTCCTTTCAATCTCCAATCCACTCATAAAAAATGTCTATTTCTCCATAACGGCCGGAAAGACTTATAACATTGCAGTATTGAATATTATCAAAAGCAACGACAATATCAAACACACAACAAATATCGTGGCTGCGACATTCTTTCCCTTTCTGGCCTGCTTGGCCTCGTATGCAACACGCCTTGCATCTTTTTTCCTGTTCTTCATAATGTTTATTGTTTTAGTTATATAGTATAATGCGTATCTGTCTGAAAGACTGCTTATTCTTCATCATTCACAGGGAATTCCATCAGGTAAGCTTTTATAAATCCGTCTATCTTTCCGTCCATAACACCATCTACATCGGATGTCTGGAAGCCTGTCCGATGGTCTTTCACACGCCGGTCGTCAAACACATAGCTCCGTATCTGGCTACCCCACTCAATCTTCTTTTTCCCTGCCTCTATCTTTGCCTGTGCCTCAAGACGTTTTTTCATGGCCCTGTCATAAAGCTGCGACTTCAACAAACGCATGGCATTATTACGGTTTTCCAACTGTTTACGGCTCTCGGTATTCTCAATAAGGATTTCTTCCTCTTCACCGGTATCCGGATCCGTATACTGATAACGCAGGCGTACACCAGTCTCAACCTTATTCACATTCTGTCCTCCTGCGCCTCCGCTTCGGAACAGATCCCAACTTATTTTCGATGGGTCCACATAAACCTCTATAGTGTCATCCACAAGTGGAGAAACGAATACACTGGCAAAACTTGTCATACGCTTACCTTGGGCATTAAACGGTGAAACACGCACAAGACGATGTACGCCATTCTCACTTTTCAGATAACCATAGGCATATTCACCTCCTTCTATCTGCATTGTGACACTCTTTATACCAGCCTCATCACCATCCTGAAGGTTGCTTATGGTGACCCTGTGCCCCTGTGCCTCAGCCCAACGTTGATACATACGCATAAGCATAGATGCCCAGTCCTGGCTTTCTGTTCCTCCGGCACCGCTGTTTATTTTAAGAACGCAGTCCATGGGGTCTTCTTTTTGCCTGAGCATGTTTTTCAGCTCGAGCCTCTCTATAGCCTCAACGGCTTTTGCATAATCATCGTCAACCTCTTCCTCTGTTACCATCTCATCTTTATAGAAATCAAAGGCAAGCTGAAGTTCATCAGCAAGAGTACGCACCTCTTCATAGCCGTCTATCCAGCTTTTTATCGCCTTCACCTTTCTCATCTGCTCTTCTGCACGCTTCGGGTCTTCCCAGAAGTCGGGAGCCTGTGTGCGAAGGTCTTCCTCCTCAAATTCAATCTTCTTCTTATCTATCTCAAGATAACGGTGGAGCGCACCGGCACGCTCCAAAACATCCTTCAACTGGTCTGCGGTTATCATTTAGTCTGTTGTTTTATTGTTAATCCTTTTTTAACGGCAAGCCTTGATATGAAAGTCATTCCTCATACATCTTGTCTATCTCGGCAGAATAATTCTCATTTATAACACGCCGCTTCATCTTCAACGTATTCGTAAGCTCACCACGCTCCATATTGAAATGATTCGGCAATAATGTAAAGCGTTTTATCTGCTCATAATGCGCCAGCTGCTGCTGCAGCGTGTCTATACGGTCTTTCATCATCTCATATATTTCAGGACTTGCACACAGTTCCTCACGACACTTGAAAGATATGCCATGCTCCCGTGCATATTCTTCGAGCAGCCTATACTCCGGTATGATAAGCGCAGAAACAAACTTTCTCCGGTCTGCCACGATTGCTATCTGATCTATATACCGGTCCACAAGAAGCTTTGCCTCTATCATCTGCGGAGCAATATACTTTCCGTTTGACGTCTTGAAGAGATCCTTTATTCGCTCTGTAAGGAACAGTTCACCGTCTTTCATATATCCCGCATCACCGGTGCGGAAATATCCTTCACTGTCAAACACCTGTTCATTAAGGTCATCACGGTTATAATACCCACGCGTAATCGTGGGACCTTTAAGCAAGACCTCACCATCCTCACTTATCTTAACCTCCACTCCATCCAAAGGCCTGCCAACCGAACCTATTGTAACAGGCTCGTCGGAACGGTCGCAAGAAACAGTGGCAAGACTCTCGGTCAAACCATACCCTACAACCATATTAATACCGATGGAATGGACAAATTCCTCCACATGCGACGACACCGTAGCACCTGCCGTAGGGAATATATTCGGATTCTCAAGTCCGAGCTCTTTTCTTACAAGACTGAATATCGTTTTGTTTATTATCTTATATTCAAGATGCAGGGCCAATGGAGGACGCTTACCACGCATCACATATTCCACATTATGTTTACGGCCTACGGCAAGAGCATTCCTGAATATCTTACGCTGCACAGGATGCGAACTTTCAATCTGTTCCTGGACTCCGGCATAAACCTTTTCCCAGAAACGGGGCACGGCACTCATACTTGTAGGATGTGTCTCCCGCATGGATTTCTGAACCTCCTGGGGATATGTATTTACAATCAGCGTCGCCCCTACAGAAATACTGAGCAAAGCCCATCCTTTCTCAAAGATATGTGCGAAAGGAAGAAAATCAAGCACACGGTCTCTATCAGATACATCAACTGATTTCCCATTGGCAATCAAAGCAGCATTATACTGCCCGTGGCTAAGCATAACACCCTTACTGTTGCCCGTAGTGCCGCTCGTATAAAGTATATTGGCCAAATCAACCGGATTTGCCTGTCCATAAAGAGCCTCCACCTCGGTCTGACGCGGCAGATTCTCTCCAAGTTTCAGAAAGTCGTCAAAATAAAGAGAATTGGGATCATGCGGACTTTTGCGTACGTTACGGTCGAAAATGATTATACGCTCCAATGTGTCACATAACGAGAACACACGGTGAGCCTTGTCATATTGTTCCTGTTCACCGACAAACAGAAAACGCACCCTGGCATCATTAACCATAAACTCTATCTGCTGTTCGCTGCATGTGGCATAAAAAGGTATCGTTACCGCACGTACGCCCCATGCTCCAAAGTCGCAATACAGATACTGCACAGAATTCTGTGAGAATATTCCGATGTTTTCCTGAACCCTGACGCCTAAATTGAGCATCGCATTGCTCACTGTCTTAACTGTCTGTGAAAACAGGTTCCATGAACAAGACTTCCATTCTTCTCCTCCGAAGTCTTTATAAACAAGAGCTTCACGGTCTCCGTATTTCCTCGCCTGATCATGCACTAAAACAGAAAGATGGCTGATTGTCTGCATAATATTTCTTCTTTATAGTTTATGCAAAGATACACCAAGCAAACCAAAGTACAAAATAAAATGAAAAAAAACTGTTTGTATAATACAAAAAGAAATCCTCTGAAAAAGAATTGGACATACAATATATCATTAGAATCACATCTGCTTAAAAACTATGGAAGAAACATCATCTTAATAAAATATTTTGAGTAATTTTGCAGAAAAAGGAACTGTTATAGGAATGTGTTTCTACCCGAAAACCTACAAGAAAGAATTTCCCCAAAGCATTATTACCATAATAAAAACACCGCAATCATGAAATATACATCAAAAAACGAAGAGGCCACAGAGCTCCTGAAAACACTTATAGCCATCCCCTCAACAAGCCGCAACGAAAAGAACGCAGCCGATGAAATGGGGAATTTTATAGATAAATGTGGTCTGGATTACCATAGAACAGGAAACAATATATGGATAACAGACCCAGAGTACGACCCATCACAGAAAACAGTCCTGCTCAATGCCCATATCGACACCGTGAAACCTTCAAGCGCATGGACACACGACCCTTTCTGTCCGAGTATTGAAGACGGGAAACTATACGGTCTTGGAAGCAACGACTGCGGCGGAGGACTTGTGGCTTTATTACAGTCTTTCCGAATAATGACAGAACAAGGGAAGAACCGCAACGGCAACGGCAAGCCAAGAAAATATAATCTCGTATACCTTGCCTCATGCGAGGAAGAGATATCCGGACAAGGAGGCTTCAGTCTTGTAAGACCCTGCCTCCCACATATAGACGCGGCCATAGTAGGAGAACCGACCGGAATGCAGCCGGCAATTGCCGAAAAAGGCCTGATGGTAATAGACGGGACTGCTTATGGCATTGCCGGACATGCCGCAAGGAACGAAGGTGAAAACGCAATATATAAGGCTTTAGCCGACATTATATGGCTTAAAGACTACCAATTTGAGAAAACGAGCGCATTGCTCGGACCGACAAAGATGAGTGTCACTATAATCGGTGCCGGAAGCCAGCACAACGTTGTGCCAGACAGATGTACATTCACAATAGACGTGCGCACCAACGAGCTTTACACGAATGAGGAAGTTTTTGAAATCATAAAGAAAAATATTACAAGCGAGGTCAAGGCGCGTTCTTTCCGTCTGAACTCTTCACATATAGACATATCCCACCCTATTGTAAGGCAATGTATAAGAATGGGCATGAAACCATTCGGCTCACCAACGCTTTCCGACCAGGCTCTTATGCCGTGGGTGTCGCTGAAGTTAGGACCGGGAGAGTCGTCACGTTCCCACTCTGCCGATGAATACATACTTCTGAAAGAAATAGAGGATGCAATAAGTACATACGTGCTGCTTCTCGACAAACTTGAGATATGACACACTATCTCCGAAGCCACGCCTCAGGGTTCAATTTTGCTTTCTCACGGCGCAGCTGAAACTGAAGTATATTATCCGCACCTACAGTACCAAGCACCTGACGCGATTTCACCTTCTGCCCCTTATGCACGCTTATGGAACCGAGGTTGCAATATACGGAAATATAGCTTCCATGACGCACCATCACACCTGCCACTCCGCCAAGATTAAACACCGCGCTGACCTCTCCGTCAAATATACTGCAAACCTTTGAACCCGGATTTCCCAATATATTTATTCCCTTATTGTCAAGTCTGACATTCGAAAGTCCCTCCACATTGTATTGTCCGTAATGGCTCACGATCCTGCACGAACCTGCCACCGGCATCGGCAGATGACCTCTGTTGCTCTCAAAGCTGCCGCTTATACGACGGTCGTCAGAATCCAGAGTGTATAGTGTTGCAGACTTCCGGCTCTTAAGTTTCTCCACCTCTTTTGCATGCTCGCGCGCTTCATCCGCGGCATTACGCTCAGCATCACGGCGTTCCTTCTCTGCCCTTTTGGCAAGAGCTTCCTTTTCAGCCTTTTCCTTCGCATTACGACTTGCGGCAGCAGCGGCTTTTGCCTGCTCCTCACGGGTTTTTGCCTCAGCTACACGCCGGGCATTCTCACGTGCGGCTGCTTCTGCCTCCGCTTTCTTCCTGGCGATCTCTTCCTTACGCTTGCGCTCCGCTTCCTCCGCTGCTTTCCTTCGTGCCTCTTCCTGTCGCTTCGCCTCCGCTGCGGCGCGCGCGCGCGCTTTTTCCACCTCTATTGCTATAAGGCGGTCTATCTGTTTATTCAGCTCAGCGTCTTTCTTACGCTGCTGCACAATGATATTCTGTATTGTTTTCTGCTGTTTCTGCAGAGTCTTAACGACATTCCTCTGCTCCGTCTGCTTTCCCTCAAGACTACGCTGTTCCTGCTCTCCCTTGCTCAACAGCGTATTTTTCATGACTTTAGCTTCTGACAGTTCCTTCCGCCTTTCCGTTATCTGTGCCTGCTTGGTCTTCACCATTTCCCCCTGAGCTTTCTGATAAGAGGCATACTCACGCATAAACCTCATGCGTCTGTACATCTGTGAAAAGTTCCTGGCACTGAACACAAACATCAGACGACTCTGTATGGAACTGTTCCTATGCATATATCTCATCGACTTCACATAGTTCCCTTTCCTTACATCAAGTTCGGCATTGAGTTTCTTCAAGTCTTCATTTAATCTGGATATATCTCCGTCAAGCACGGATATATCGCGGCGTATTGTATCAATAGTTTTCCTCTTACCCTCTATTTCGGAATTGATAACAAGAAGATTTTGAAGTCTTTTCTTTACATCACGTTCATTATTGCGTAGTTTCTGCTCATGATTCTTTATGTTTCGTTTTATATCATCCCTCTGCCGCTGCAGTCCCTTTATCGATGCAGTAGAAACATTCGCACCTGCCTTACGGGATGTTTTCTTCGATATGACACGCGATGTCGTTTTCTTCTTTGCGGTCGTCTTACGTTTCTGTGCGGATATCCCCAAAGAAAAAGCCAACAAAACCATCACTATATATGCAAGTCTATTCATCTTTAAAATCCACGTATAAACACCGAAACCTATTGTTAAGACATACTAAAATTTCATTAGAAGCGGCAATATCTCGTCTGTATTAACCTCCTTATATTTTGCGGGAATCTTCATACGGGTATCCCATTTCCTGTCATTGTCCACATTTCTGAGATTTATCTCAAGCCTCAGTTCTTTCTTTCCCGGAATAACGAGCGTCACCTTGTTGCCTGTAGGATATTTTCCACCGCCAAACGGCTTGAAGTCCGAATATCCCCACACAAGTTCCGACTTCTTTCCTGCCTGTGCGCCATACTCAACAGACGTTTTTCTTATAAGGCCGTCGGTCTGTCCGGCCGTCCATCTGCAGGCCATTCCACCGCGCCTATATGAAATGACAATATCATTTCCTTGTCCAGAAGTGTCAAAACTTCCAAGCTCTCCGTCTGTCACTTTATTGTGTCCGGGAAGAAACAGTTCGTTCCAAAACAGAGACTGGAGAGAATAGAAACCAAGTCCGCTGTTCTTCAAAAACGAGAGCTTGCTGTAATCCGCCTTCATATAACGCTTGTGCATCCTGTCGACAACAAGGATATAATCCTTGGTTATCTCCAACTGTCCGACCTCTACAAGCCCAAAAGCCACAAGCTGAATCCTTATCACGTCATCTCTCTTCATTTTCAGGCTGCCTGTAAGGGATATATCCTTTGACCCCATACCGACATTCACTTTCACTTTAGAGGTCACAAACATTTCATTCACTGCATTACCATGAACTTTGCGCAGCATACGCATGTCCTTTGTCTGTACAGATTCATCCGGAACATTCACGTTCTCTACAACTTTTTTTGTTCCGCACGAGCCAAGCAGCAACAGTGCTATTGCCGCAACGACAAATATCCTTGAGCATTTCATTTCCTTATATAAGCTTTACGTTTTATTTTTCTTGCCAGAGTCTTATTACCTGAATCTTTCTCCAACGCCTTCCTCCAATATTCCAAAGCTGCTTCCGTATCACCGTTTTTAAACAAGATATCACCTGCATGCTCCATGACCACCGCACTCGAAGCGCTGTCATTCTGCAACGCCTGAAGAATATATACTTTCGCCTCGGCATAACGTTCCTGCTGGAACAGAATCCATGCGTATGTATCAAGACTGTTTGCATTTTCCGGCTCTATCTTTATTGCCTTATACGCCATACGCTCCGCCTTGTCAAGATCCTGTTTCTGAAGACAAAGAAAATACGCATAATTATTCAGACATCCGGCATGGTCTTCTTTCCATTGAAGACAGGAGTCGTATGCTGCAAAAGCATCGGCATACATATTCAGATGATGATAAATCTCACCCATCATAAAATAGTAGTCTGAAGCAAGCTGCACGTCACATTCCCCGGTAATGGTGGATGTTCCGGCCTTCAACGTCTCCAATGCCTTGGCCTCATCTTCCTTTATGTAATATGCATTACCCTGATAATAATAAAACACCATTTCACCGGGATTGTACTGACGGGCAGCCCCGCATATCTCAATTACCTTATCCCAATCCCTGCGGTTGTAGGCATAGGCAAGCAGCTTCAGCCTCGCCATGGAATTATCAGGAGAAATGGCAAGAACCTTCAAAAGAATCTTGCTGATGCTGTCTTCCGGCATTTTTTTCAATTCCATATAAGAGGCACACATCATAGCTATATCATCTGTCTGCTGGGGTTGTGAGAGTATTTTTGAAAAACAGTCCAATACGGATACACTGTCACCCCTGTCTTCCGCCTCACTTATAACCTGACGAAGCACATACGCCTTTACCTGTGTCGTACTGCCCGGATTAAGCAATATAGCCATAGTCATTGAATCGGCGGCCGCAGTATCTTCCTGCTGTATATAATATGTGCGCAACGACATCTGTGCACGGCTGTTATCCGGTTCTTCCTTAAGTATGCTGTCAAACACGCCAAGAGCTTCAGACTCCTGTCCGTTCATCAACAGCATATCGCCATACATACCCTTATAGTTCATGTCATACGGATACTGGTCAGAAAGACGTTTCATCTCATCTACGGCCGACTGCCTGTCACCCATGTTCACATACATTTCGCTCTTGGCGTATGATATACGCTCGCTCTTCCCCTCCAGATTCTCAATACGCTCCAATGCGCTTATGGCCTTGGCGTCCTGCTTCTGAGTAGAATAAAGCCTGACAAGCATCTCCAGGATATCCGCCCTCCCTGCATCTTTCCCGGCCAAATCCTCAAACACGGCTATAGCCTCGTCATACTTCTCATTTTCTATATATGCTCCGGCCAATGTCTCCATATAAAAAGTATTGTCCGGATTAAGCGTCACCGCCTTACGGTAACAGTCAAGGGAACGCTCCTTATCCTTTAACGAGGCATAATACGGAGCAAGATAAAAATACGTCTCCGCGGCCTGAGGGTTTAGTTCGGAACAATAGCGGAACAGTTCAAACGCCGCATCCGCATTACCCTTTTCACGCTGTATGACAGCTTCAAGAAAAAAATAGTCGAAAAGCTTTTCCTTTGGCAATGTTTCCGGACGCAGACAAGCGCCATCGGTCTCCCCGGCCTTCAACATCAGGACAGACAGCGAAAACACCAATAACATGAAAAGTCTGCACATAGCATATCTGTATTTATCCAAACGACATCATTTCACTCCCGTATGACCGTATCCGCCCTCGCCTCTTGCAGTGTCGTCAAGCTCATCCACCTCAACAAAACCGGCCTTACCATATTCCGCTATCACCATCTGTGCAATACGTTCACCGTCATTGACTATAAAATCCTCAGAAGAAAGATTTACCAACAACACCATTATCTCACCGCGATAGTCAGCGTCTATGGTTCCGGGAGAGTTAAGCACCGTTATGCCATGTTTCAACGCAAGTCCGCTTCGCGGCCGTATCTGAGCCTCGTATCCAGGAGGAAGTGCGATATGGAGGCCCGTACCTATAAGTCTCCTTTCCATCGGACGCAATGTCACCGGAGCATCTATATTGGCACGGAGATCCATTCCTGCACTTTGCTCCGTGGCATAAGCAGGAAGCCTCTGATGTCCTTTGTTTATTACCTTTATTGATATCATAAATGCAAAAGTACTTAATTATCTTCTAATCTCAATGAATTTACATATAATATTGTGATATTTTATATAAACTATAAACAGACGTGATTCAGGAGGTATTCACACTGTGTACGACATGAACCGTTTGAAATACTGGGAATCCATGTTTTGACAACAATGATAATATTTTAAGGGAATTGCTTGCATATTTCAATAATTTTGACGATTTTTGCGAACCAAATGCACATTCTATGATTTTTAACTGTAAAGACTGTTCCATTTTGAATCAACAGGACAGCTCTTCAACATAACCACATTTTATCAGACAAACCGACTCTTTAACCTTAAAAGGCATCAAGATCATAAAGATTAGGAATATCAAAAGACATAAGTATTATGAACTGGAAGCAACTTATAACAAACAAGCGCCTCGGACAGGAAAGCAGGCATCCTGAAAGGAATGACGACCGCACAGAGTTTAAACGTGATTATGACCGGCTTATTTTCTCGGCTCCTTTCCGCAGACTCCAGAACAAGACACAAGTATTTCCTCTTCCCGGAAGTATCTTCGTACACAACAGAATGACCCACAGTCTGGAAGTTGCATGCGTAGGAATGTCATTAGGCAACGACGTGGCCAAGGAACTTACAAAAAAACATCCCGAACTGAAGGATTCTCTCTTTCAGGAAATCGGTCAAATCGTCTCTACAGCCTGCCTCGCGCATGACATGGGCAACCCCCCCTTCGGACATTCTGGGGAAAAAGCCATTCAGACATTTTTCACCGAAGGCAACGGAGCTTGCCTGAAAGAAAAAGTAAGCAGGGAGTTTTGGAGCGACATAACCCATTTCGAAGGAAATGCGAATGCCTTCAGGCTACTGACACATAAATTCAAGGGACGCAGACAGGGAGGATTCGTCCTTACATATTCCACACTTGCATCAATAGTAAAATATCCCTTTTCATCGGAAGCATGCGGAAAACACGGAAAATTCGGTTTTTTCACATCCGAAAGAAAAAACTACGAAAAAATAGCCGATGAAATGGGAATAAAACGTATATCCAAAGATGGAGAGCCAATAAAATACGCACGGCATCCGTTAGTATACCTTGTGGAGGCGGCCGATGATATATGCTACGAGATTATGGACATAGAGGATTCCCACAAACTGAAAATCCTGTCATTCGAAGAAACAGAGAGATTGCTGCTCGGATTCTTCGATGAAATCGCACAAAACAAAATAAAAAAACGCATTTCCGAAGAACAGTTAACCGATGACAACGAAAAAGTGGTATATATGAGAGCACGGGTTATAGGACTGCTTGAGAAAGAATGTGCGGACGCTTTTGTAAAACACGAAGATGAAATACTGAACGGAGAATTCGACAGATGCCTTATTGACAGCATATCCGAACTTCCCAGGACTGCATATAAAAACTGCGAAAGTATTTCAAAAACAAAAATCTATCGCAGCAAGCCTGTGCTTGATGTAGAGCTTTCAGGTTATAAAATCATGGAAACACTCATGGAACAGATGATTGAAGCCGCGGTATATCCCGAACGGTATTATTCACGTCAACTCATCGGACGGGTAAGCAGCCAATACGACATCGACTCCGACAATCTTGAAACCAGAATCATAGCCGTGCTCGACTATATAAGCGGCATGACAGACATATACGCACTTGACATCTACCAAAAGATAAACGGAATAAGCCTGCCTATAGTATAATATGAATGCGGAAGAATTGACTGTGATCAAATGGCAAACAAAGGCATGTACGCGCCCTGTATGTAATAAAAATTCACAAAGCGTTTTTATCTCATTTTCCGAATTTTCATAAAATATGTAACCCGTTGACACACAACATATTAACAGTCAGCAAAAGATACACCAAAAATGAATGGCCTGTTCATGCTTGATGAATAGGCCATTCACGGTTGATGAACATGCCATTCATGGAGCATGAATAGCATGTTCATCGGAGGAGAATTTTACATCCGCCAGAAATGTAAATAGATTTCAAAATTCTTCGATGAACGGGATTTTAAAAACAAATTAACCGTTTGCTTCGTACGGGCAGATTTCCCTGACAGATAAACGGTCTGCCGGAAACCATGGTTCTTTCTTGGCATAATAAACCCCGAAAGTTTTGGGTGTTAACTTTCGGGGATATCTCGAATCAGTTCCTCTCTTTATATATAACGGCATTCGCACCGCTTGTAATATTCATTGCCTCAGGATGCTCTTTTATAAAAGAATCTATATGCCTCATACGCTTATCCTCAAGAATCTCGTCCACAGCTATAAGTATTCCTGTCTCCTCAACATCTCCAAAACCGTCGTTTATTGCCGTGCCAAACAGTTTCATTGTAGGACTCAACCCCATATATGCATTCACAAGCGGAGGTATATTATATCCGAGAGCACGTATCTCACGGTTGAGAATTCTATAGTCCTCCTTAAAAGATTCCTCGCAGAAAAGGCATTCAAGTTCATGCATGTCGGTCTCGATTTTCAAAGGATTCATCGGAATCACAAGATTTTCCTTATCCGCAAAATGCTTATTAAGGAAATACAGAATCATATCACGCCCCTTACGGATATACGACGGATACATTGTCATTTTCCCAAAGAAATACTTGACATCAGGCTGTATCACCGTAAGAGCACCCAACCCGTCCCACAGATTATCGAGGGCGAACAAGCTTTTTGACGGATTTTTCTGCGTATTCTGATATTCCAAGGCTACAAAACTCCTTCCAAGCTCTATTGTCTTGGGCATGTAATCACGCATGAACTTTTCCGAGAAGTGAAACATGTGGCTCGTAGCCAAAACCGGCTGGCCATTGGCATCAACATCAACGTCTGTGCCAAGAATATACCTGTATCCGCCGATTATCTCCTCTTGTTCCGGATTCCACACCACAAGTTGCTTGTAGCAGTTGTCCATTGTGTCGAACTCATCCAGATCCAGCGGCTTACCTGTACCGCCACCCGCCTCACGGAAAACGATTTCACGCAGACGTCCAATCTCCCTAAGCACATTAGGTGCATTATGAACATCAACAACATATATCTCATTGTGACTTCTGTTTGTCATGCGCAACTGCCGCTCCTGAGTAAGTTCGCTTTTCAACAACTCTTTGTCAACAGGCTGGATTATCTCTTGTTCCATTTCTCTTGTTTAAATATTTTTTGTTGCTTGGTTTTTAATAAATATTACGGAGATACAATCATTATCAGAGCTTATACACAATATCCTGAACATATTGTGCCCACTGTGCAGGAGTACGGCTTTTGTCAAAGGTCTGCCAAGGTATCGGCTTACCAATCGCCACACGAAAAGACTCATGAGCATTCTTATACATCTCATCCACAAGAAACAGCATGGCTATATTCACTTTCTTCACATACTTGTCTGAAAAGCCGGCAAGACGATAGAAGAAATCCGAATTCCTTCCGCTAAAATGAATCGGAACCACATCTCTTTGATATTCCACACTTTTAGTTATAAATGTCTTCTTCCACGCGACATCCTTTATGACACCTCCATTCCTCCGGGAACATATCCCAGCAGGAAACATCAGCATGTGATTATCGCTGCGAAAACCAGCCTCGACCATTGCAGGAAAGCTACGGCTCTGGCTTCCGGTCTTATTGATAGGTATGCACAGCGGAGCCAACCCCGGCAGGTTCATAAGAAGGTCATTCACAAGATATCTGAAACGGCTGTCATAATGGCGCCCGATGATTGCCCCTAAGGCAACTCCGTCTTCACCGCCCAAAGGATGATTACTTACAAACGTATATAACCGCCCGTCATTTTTATCAGGCAAATTGTCCATTCCCTCAACATCCAAAGTCATGTCAAGATAACGTACACACTCCTCAAGCCATTCCGTTCCTGTCTTGTCACGGCTGTCCCATAAAAAACGGTTCACCTCATCCTGATGGATTATGCGCTTAAGCCATGAAACAAGAAAACCAGGCAAGAATGAAGCCTTACTGCCCATTTTGCCCTCAAGTATCTTATCTATATCAATGGTTTTCTCTGTTATCTGGTTCATTTACTCCACATTATACTAACGACTTGCAAAAGTAGTGGAAAACTTTTAAAAATGATTCTGTTTTATAAAGAAAATAGTCAAAAAGAGTAAAAACGCATTAAATCCTTTGCTTTTTGTTCTTAAACTTCAATACCGCATAATCAGAATGACCAATAGAAAGAAGACCGCAGGACAAAAATATGCGGCTCACACAAACGACAAATATCAAAAAAAGACACCGGCCCATAAAAAAAGTGGGGAAAAGTGGAGGATTATGGTGGAAAATATGTATCTTTGACGCCTGAATCCTTTTAAATATGTACGTATGCGTTTTTTGGGAAACATCGAAGCCAGAACAGACAATAAAGGAAGGGCTTTCCTGCCGGCACAATTCCGGAAGATACTGCAATGCAACGGTGAAGAACGTCTGGTATTGAGAAAAGATGTTTTCCAACCATGTCTTGTCCTGTATCCTGAATCGGTATGGAACATGCAGCTCGACACTTTACGTAAAAGACTCAGTCCATGGAACAAGCCCCATCAACAGGTATTCAGGCAATTCATATCTGACGTAGAACCTTTGTCCATCGACGGAAACGGACGCTTTCTTATACCCAAAAGATACATGAAGGTGATCGGAATGACACAAGAGATAAGGTTCATCGGCATGGATGAGACCATAGAAATATGGGACGCGGCAAAGACGGAAGAACCGTTTATGGACCTGGAGGACTTCGGGAAAGCCATTGAAAGATTGATGAACACAGATGAAGATATAAAATGACAACAACAGAAACATACCACGTTCCCGTGCTTTTAAATGAAAGTATCGACGGACTAAATATAAAACAGGGAGGCATATACGTAGACGTGACATTCGGAGGCGGCGGACATACCTACGAGATACTCAGAAGGACAGACAAGACATCCCATCTGTATAGTTTCGACCAGGATGCCGATGCGGAGAAAAACATAAAGGACGAGTATTCCGGCCGTTTTACTTTTGTAAGAAGCAACTTCAGATATATAAAGAACTGGATGCAGTATTATAATGTCGAACATATAGACGGGTTATTGGCCGATTTAGGCGTGTCGAGCCATCATTTTGACGATCAGACAAGAGGATTCTCCTTCAGGTTCGACTCACCCATAGACATGAGGATGAACACACGTTCCGGGACAACCGCCGCTGAAATACTGAACACATACGACGAGGACAGACTTGCAAACATGTTCTTTCTGTTCGGTGAACTGAAAAATTCCAGAAAGATATCAGCCGCGATAATAAAAGCCAGAAATGTCAGGACCATTTCAACCACAGGGGATTTCATAAAGGCCGTCGAGAGCCTGTTTCCACGTGAAAGACAAAAAAAAGACATGGCAAAGCTTTTTCAGGCACTGAGAATGGAAGTGAACCATGAAATGGACGCTCTGAAAGAGATGCTGTACGGAGCCACACAGTTGCTTGCTCCTGGAGGAAGACTTTCTGTCATAACATACCATTCCATCGAGGACAGAATTGTAAAGAACATAATGAAAACGGGGAATACAGAGGGGGTATTGACAAAAGACTTTTTCGGAAGGGCGGAAACACCATACAGGCTGATAAACAATAAAGTCATAATACCTGACGAAAACGAACAGCTGAAAAACCCAAGAAGCAGAAGCGCGAAACTAAGGATTGCAGAAAAAATATGAAATAAGAACGGACAGGAGGAAGAAACATGCCTAAAGAAAAGCAAACTTACCATACGGCACCGAATGACACAGCGGACAACGACAGCTGTATATCAAAAACAAATACGGCAAATGGCGTTACAAGGGAAAGCAATGAAGGGAGAGAATATACCGAAGAGGAAAAACAATTAGATCTTGCCATACAACGTATAAACGAGAATGCACGCGAGGAAGATACAAGACCGTCCACATCGCTTTCACTGAAGGAGATTATCGGAGGTGAAATCCTAAATGCAAAGTTTATAAGAAGTCAGCTGTGGCTTATACTGCTGATTGCCGCCTTTACACTGACATACGTGGCTTTCAGATACCAGTGCCAACAGGACATAATCATAATGGATAAAATGGAAAAAGAACTGAAAGACGCCAAATACAAGGCCTTGTCATGTTCAAGCTCACTGACAGAAAAGTGCAGGGAAAGCAAGATTCTTGAAAAATTAAAAGCAAACAAAGACAGCACGATACATATATCAGACCAGCCACCTTATATTATTAACATACCGGAGAAATGAGCAAATTCAACAACAATAAAGTAATGCCGCGTTTTTTGGTGATTGCAGTAATACTGACTTTCATCGGTATGGCTGTGATAGGCAAGGCTCTGTATATCATGACAGCTAAAAAAGACTACTGGACTGAAGTTGCCTCAAGACTTAAACGAGACAGCGTGAACACATATCCAAACCGCGGCAATATTCTCAGCTGTAACGGAAAACTGATGGCAAGCAGTATACCTGAATTTAAAATATTCATGGATTTCAAAGTCGGAGGCAAAGAAAAAGATTCTATGTGGTGTGCCAATATCGACCTGATTTGCGACGGATTGCATAAGATCTTCCCGGAAAAGTCTGCCGGAGACTTTAAGCGCCACCTTGAGAAAGGACGCAAGAAGATGTCACAGAACTGGCCTGTATGGCCATATCTGATAGACTACAATACCTATACAAAAGTAAAGCAACTGCCTGTCTTTTGTCTCTCACCTTACAAAGGCGGATTCCATTGCGAGGAAAAGAAAAACGCAAGGCGCAGGCCATTCGGCTCATTGGCACAACGCACCATCGGCGACATGTTCAATTCCAAGGATACGGCAAGATGCGGCCTGGAACTGTCGTATGACTCCATCCTCAGAGGTTCTACGGGAATAAAGCACAGGCGCAAAGTACTAAACAAATATATGGACATACCTGTCACACCGCCCGTTGACGGTGCGGACATAGTGACAAGTATAGACATGAACATGCAGGATATCGCCGAACGTGCCGTCATAGACGAACTTAAACTTATAGACGGCAATGTAGGCGTAGCCATTCTGATGGAAGTACATACAGGAGACATAAAGGCCATCGTAAATATTACCAGATGCAGCAACGGTGAATACCGGGAAATAAGAAACAATGCCGTAAGCGACCTGTTGGAACCGGGTTCCGTGTTCAAGACAGCATCGCTGATGGTCGCTTTGGACGACGGTATCGTAGACACCACCTACAAGGTAGACACAGGCTGCGGAATATGGAAGATGCACGGCCGTGACATGAAAGACCACAACTGGAGGCGCGGCGGCTACCAAGTCATTTCCGTGCCGCGAATATTGGAAGTAAGCTCAAATATAGGAGTAAGCCGGATAATAGATGAAAACTATGGAAATAATCCTGAGAAATTCATTGAAGGAATATATCGCACAGGTCTTGCCAGTGACTTGAACCTTCCTTTTGTCGGTGCTGCAAAACCACGCATACGCATGCCTAAAAAAAACAAACACGGACAGTATACAAACTGGAGCAAAACCGCGTTGCCGTGGATGAGCATAGGATACGAAACACAGATACCTCCCATATCGACACTGACATTCTACAATGCAATAGCAAACAACGGGAAAATGGTACGCCCACGATTCGTGAAAAAGATTGTCAAGGACGGAGAGACTGTTATGGAATTTCCTACGGAGGTGATAAAAGAAAGCATCTGCAAAAAAAAGACATTGGATTACATTCAGACAATACTTGAACATGTTGTAAGCCAGGGACTCGGGTCAAAGGCAGGCTCAAAGTCATTCAAAGTGGCGGGAAAAACCGGAACCGCACAGATTTCCAAAGGGGCCGGAGGATATAAAAGCGGTGTCACGAACTATCTTCTCAGCTTTGCAGGATACTTCCCTGCCGATGCTCCAAGATACAGCTGCATAGTATGTATACAGAAATCAGGCCTGCCTGCATCCGGAGGAGGAATGAGTGGTGTAGTGTTCCATAATATAGCAGAAGGTGTCATGGCCCAAAACCTGAAGCTAAGCGCAGAGGAAGCACACGACACATCATCCATATTGATTCCGGATGTCAAAAACGGGAACATCATGTCCGCAGACTATGTCCTCACAAACCTCGGAATAAAGACCGATACGGAATGGAAGGGCAATTATGCATACGGAAATCCTATATGGGGAAAAGCCGCACTGAATACAGGGAATGTGACTCTCACACGCACAAGAAACCATGGCAACACCATACCTGACGTAACGGGCATGGGAGCACGCGACGCCGTATATATGCTTGAGAGCAGAGGACTGAAAGTGTGCCTGAAAGGCCGGGGAAAAGTAAAGGAGCAAAGCTGTGCGGCCGGCAAAACGGCAATAAAAGGACAACTATGCACAATAATACTTGAATAGCATCATTTCTAAGGTAAGAACATAAAAAATTGAAATATCATTATGAAACTGTGTGAACTGCTTGTAAATATCAAGGCCTTAGCCATAGAAGGCAATACAGATATAGAAATAACAGGAATCAACATCGATTCCAGAAAAATCTGCAAAGGGCATTTGTTTGTAGCGATAAAAGGAACTGTAACCGACGGACACCAATATATATCAAAGGCAATAGAGCTCGGTGCCTCCGCCGTACTTTGCGAAACTCTTCCTGAAAAAACGGCAAACGGTGTCACTTATATAAAAGTTGAATCTACAGAAGACGCTGCAGGAAAAGCAGCAACGGCATTCTACGGATTCCCATCGGAAAAACTCAAACTGATCGGGGTCACAGGCACAAACGGCAAGACAACAATAGCCACATTATTATATAACATGTTCCGTAAATTCGGACATAGATGCGGACTGCTCTCAACAGTATGCAACTATATCGAGGGCAAGCCTGTTCCGGCAGACCACACCACACCTGACCCGATCGAGCTTAACAGGCTTCTGAAATGCATGGCGGATGAAGGATGCGAATATGTCTTCATGGAATGTTCAAGTCATGCAATAGCCCAGAAACGCATTGGAGGATTAAAGTTTGCCGGCGGAATTTTCACCAATCTGACACGCGATCATTTAGACTACCATAAAACCTTTGAAAACTATCGCGATGCAAAAAAGGCGTTTTTCGACTCTATGCCAAAGGAGGCATTCGTAATAACAAACGCCGACGACAAGAACGGAGCCGTGATGGTACAGAACACAAAGGCCACTGTAAAGACCTATTCCACACGTACACTGGCAGACTTCCGTGCAAAAATAATCGAATGCCACTTCGAAGGCATGTATATCGAGATAAACGGCATGGAAGTGGGAGTCCAGTTTATTGGCAAGTTCAATGTAAGCAATCTGCTGGCAGTATACGGTACAGCCGTCATGCTTGGAAAGAAGCCTGAAGACGTGCTTTTGGTGTTAAGCACACTGAAAAGTGTAAGCGGACGTCTGGAGCCATTACGCGCAAATGAAGGATTCACCGTTATTGTGGACTATGCCCATACTCCCGACGCGCTTGAAAACGTACTGAATGCAATACATGAGGTTCTTGACGGCAAAGGGAATGTCATCACAGTATGCGGAGCCGGAGGCAACCGCGACAAAGGTAAACGTCCGCTAATGGCACAGGAGGCCGTGAAACAGAGCGACAAAGTAATAATAACAAGTGACAATCCGAGATTCGAAGAGCCACAGGACATCATAAATGACATGATTGCAGGACTTACCCCACAGCAAATGAGAAAAACGGCAAGCATCATCGACCGTAAAGAGGCAATACGCACGGCCTGCATGATTGCCCAAAAAGGCGATGTGATTCTGATTGCGGGGAAAGGCCATGAGAACTATCAGGAGATAAAAGGCGTCAAGCACCATTTTGACGATAAAGAGATTGTAAGAGATATCCTTGGCATATAGAAACTTATGCCTGCAAGGCATATCATCCGACAAAAGAGAACCGTATTATCATTTATAAGTATATTTAAAATTTAGAAATATGTTGTACTATCTGTTCCGTGTGCTCGACCAGTTCGGTATTCCGGGCTCTCACATGTGGGCTTATATTTCTTTCAGGTCACTACTTGCCCTTATTCTGTCGCTTGTAATATCCGCATGGTTCGGCGAGAAATTCATAAAATTCCTCAAACGCAAGCAAATCACAGAAACACAGCGCGATAAAAGCATTGACCCGTTTGGCGTCAAAAAAATAGGAGTACCGTCAATGGGAGGCGTTATAATCATCGTCGCAATACTTGTGCCTGTCATTCTTCTTGGAAGGATGCGCAACATCTATCTTATACTGATGATCGTCACAACACTCTGGCTCGGACTAATCGGAGGACTCGATGACTATATCAAGATATTCCGCCGCAACAAGGAAGGACTTCCTGGCAGATTTAAAATCATCGGACAGGTCGGTCTCGGACTTATTGTGGGCATCGTCCTATATCTCAGTCCCGATGCTGTGATCAGAGAAAATATCGTGATGAAAAAACAGCAGTCATCGGAACTGGTAATAAAGCATAACAGCGAGCAAGTAAAATCCCTTAAGACAACAATACCGTTTGTTAAAAGCCACAATCTTGACTATAGCAGTATAATGTCGTTCTGCGGCAAATACAAGGATGCGGCAGGATGGATACTATTTGTCATAATGACCGTCATTGTTGTCACGGCAGTATCAAACGGAGCCAACCTAAATGACGGAATGGACGGAATGTGTGCAGGAAATTCGGCAATAATAGGCGTGGCATTAGGTATTTTCGCATACGTTTCAAGCCACATTGAGTTTGCCTCATACCTCAACATAATGTATATTCCCGGAAGCCAGGAACTTGTTGTATTTATCTTTGCATTTGTCGGTGCAATGATAGGATTCCTGTGGTACAACGCCTACCCTGCACAAATATTTATGGGCGACACAGGCTCTCTGACCATCGGAGGCATAATAGGCGTTTGCGCCATTATCATACATAAAGAACTCATGCTGCCCATATTATGCGGCATTTTCTTTGTTGAAAGTCTCAGTGTGATCATGCAGGTATGGTTTTACAAGGCAGGCAAACGCCGCGGTATCAAACAACGCATATTCAAACGGACTCCGATCCACGATACATTCAGGACTCAGAACTGCCAGCTTGATCCTGACTGCAAATATCTGATAAAGACACCAAGATACCCGTTCCACGAGTCCAAGATAACCGTAAGATTCTGGATTGTAACAATTATTCTGGCGGCATTGACCATAATAACATTAAAAATGAGATGACCTTTATATAAAAACAAGACTGTATAACAATATGAAAAGAATTGCAATCCTTGGAGCAGGCGAAAGCGGAGCAGGCGCAGCCGTGCTTGCACAGAAAGAAGGTTTCAGCGTATTTGTGTCTGACATGTCTGAAATTGCAGACAAATACAAGAAGATACTTGACAGCCACAACATAGAATGGGAAGAGGGACACCATACAGAAGACAAAATCCTCAACGCAGATGAGATTATCAAAAGCCCCGGAATACCTAAAGAGGCCCCGATAATACAGAAAATAACGGCCAAAGGAATAGGTATAATCAGTGAAATTGAGTTTGCGGGACGATATACGGACTCAAAGATGATATGCATTACAGGCAGCAACGGAAAAACGACCACTACATCACTGATATACCATATATTCAAGAATGCAGGATATGATGTCGGACTTGCAGGAAACATCGGAAATTCCCTTGCCCTCCAAGTTGCCAAGAATCCACACGAATATTACATAATTGAATTGAGTTCATTCCAACTTGACAATATGTATGATTTCAGGGCAAACATCGCAATATTGCTGAACATCACTCCCGACCACCTGGACAGATATGACAACTGCATGCAAAACTATGCGGATGCAAAAATGCGCATCACACAAAACCAGACACCGGAGGACGCGTTTATATATTGGAGCGGAGACCCATTAATAAGGAAAGAGCTTGACAAATATGACATAAAAGCAAAAAGGTATCCTTTCACAGAACAGAAGGAAACAGGCAGCATCGGATACACAGACAACGGTATGTATACGATAAAAGAGCCAGCTCTTTTCGAAATGCGGCAAGATGCCCTCAGCCTGACAGGCAAACACAATATATACAACAGTCTTGCTGCCGGCATGGCAGCCAACATTTCGGGTATTGGAAAAGAAGACATAAAAAGGGGTCTCAGCACCTTTCCCGGTGTAGAACACCGTCTCGAGCATGTGGCGGAAGTAAACGGTGTGACTTACATCAACGACTCCAAGGCAACAAATGTAGATGCATGCTGGTACGCACTTGAAAGCGTAAAGACAAAAGCCATACTTATAATAGGAGGCAAGGATAAAGGCAATGACTATAATGAAATAAAGGAGCTTGTAAAAGAAAAATGCTCCGGACTGGTTTATCTTGGAGCAGACAATACAAAACTCCATGATTTCTTCGACAGTTTCGGACTGCCTGTACGCGACACCCATTCCATGAAGGACTGTGTAATGGCATGCCATGAAATGGCAAAGCCCGGAGAAACGGTACTTCTGAGTCCATGCTGCGCAAGTTTTGATCTGTTCAAGAATATGGAAGACAGAGGCGAACAGTTTAAAACCATCGTGAAAAGCATGGCCTGAGAATAGGGAAAGCAGATGTCCTTATCACCAAATTAAACAAAACAGAGGATAAAAACAGTGACGACATAAATGGAGAAAAAACTCGGCAATATATTCAAAGGGGACAAAGTAATATGGATGGTGTTCTTCTTCCTTTGCATAATCAGTATAATTGAAGTCTTCAGCGCATCAAGCGGACTGACGTACAAGAGCAACAATTTCATCATGCCCATAATAAAGCACTCCGGAATGATCATCTTCGGAGTCTTTGTCGCCGTATTAATATTGAACATCCCGTGCCGCTATTTCAAGCTAACGACACCTTTCCTTCTTGCAATATCCTTTGCCACACTGATTTGGGTCCTGTTTGCAGGGGAGGATATAAACGGTGCACAGCGCGTAATAGGAGTCGGAAGCCTTACTTTCCAACCATCAGAAATAGCCAAAGGTTCTCTCATACTCGCTGAGGCACAGATTCTAAGTGCACTGCAAGGCGAGAATGGGGCAGACAGGAATGCCTTCAAATACATATTGTGGATATCTTTACCTATAGTTTTTCTTATCATGGTTGAGAATCTGTCAACCGCCGTATTACTAAGCTTTGTAGTTTTTCTTATGATGATTATAGGACGCGTTCCTATGAGACAAATAGGAAAACTGATGGGAGTCGTGACAATTATCGCCGTCCTGGGGATAAGCTTCATCATGCTATTAGGACACACGGAAGACAATACAAACCGGAATCTTTCCAAGACCGAGACCATTGAAACACAGACAAAGAAAGACAAAGGGTTCATGGAAAAAGTTTTCCACCGTGCCGACACCTGGAAAGGACGCATCTATAAACACATGAACAAGGAGGAGGTGCCTCCCAAAGAATATGACCTCGACAAGGACGCACAGGTCGCACATGCCAATATAGCCATCGTATCAAGCAATGTGATTGGCAAAGGCCCGGGAAACTCCGTCGAACGGGATTTCCTCGCACAGGCTTTTTCTGACTTCATCTATGCCATAATCATTGAAGAGATGGGTATTTTCGGAGCAACATTTGTCGTCTTTCTCTACGTAATCCTGCTTTTTAGAACAGCACGGATAGCGAACCGTTGCGAAAACAACTTCCCGGCATTTCTCGCAATGGGACTTGCTTTGCTGCTTGTTGTGCAGGCGACATTCAACATGCTTGTGGCAGTAGGATTGGCACCGGTAACAGGACAGCCCCTGCCCCTTATAAGCAAAGGAGGAACGTCAACGATCATCAATTGTGCATATATCGGGGCAATACTAAGCATAAGCAGGTCAGCAAAACGCGCCAATAAAACGGAAACAGAGACAGACAATCCTGCCGTATATGCAGCATAGAAGAAAAGCACGCCTAAAAAAGTGAATGAAAATTAGTTGAAACAAGATAAAATTATTAATTTTGCAAAACTGCGTAACAGCTTGACCTACGGTATAAAATATAAAGAAATGGATAAGGAATTAAGAATAATGATAAGTGGCGGAGGTACCGGCGGACATATCTTTCCGGCCATATCCATCGCAAATGCAATAAAAGCCCTGTATCCTGAGGCAAAAATTCTATTTGTCGGAGCTTTGGGACGGATGGAAATGCAGCGCGTTCCTGATTCTGGATATGAAATCATAGGCCTTCCGGTAAAAGGCCTGATAAGACCGTTATGGTCGCCGAAGAACATCGGAATACTTCTCGACTTCATAAAAAGCAAAAGGATGGTAAGGAAAACCATCAAAGAGTTCCGTCCCGATGTAGCTGTAGGTGTAGGCGGCTATGCCAGCGGTGCCACTCTTGATGCGGCAAGCTCAATGGGAATACCTTGTATAATACAGGAGCAGAACTCATACGCAGGAATGACAAACAAGCATCTGGCCGGGAAAGTCAGAAAAATATGCGTGGCATACGATGGCATGGAACGCTTTTTTCCTGCCGATAAAATCATAAAGACAGGCAATCCGGTGCGGCAGGCTCTTCTTGACACGCAACTGTCTCATGAAGACGCCGTGAAGAGCTTCGGGCTCAATCCTGATAAAAAGACCATACTGTTTGTCGGAGGCAGTCTGGGTGCACGCACCGTTAACGAAAGCATCTTACAGCATCTTGACATTGTAGAAACATCCGGTGTGCAAATCATCTGGCAGACCGGCAAGTACTACAATGCAGCTATCATGGATGAGCTGAATAAACATAATCCCTTGCAGAACATGGTCGTCAAAGACTTTATCAGCGACATGGGAGCGGCATACCGTGCGGCAGACCTGGTCGTAAGCCGCGCCGGGGCAAGCAGCATTTCCGAGTTTTGCCTCATCGGCAAGCCTGTAATACTTGTTCCTTCTCCCAATGTGGCGGAAGATCATCAGACAAAAAACGCAATGGCACTTGTCAACAAAGAAGCAGCTTTATATGTAAAAGACTCTGATGCCCCAAAGAGACTTCTGGAACTGGCAGTCAATACCGTCAACGACGGTGCCAAACTGAAAAGCCTGAGCGCGAACATATTAAAGTTAGGCATGCCTGACTCTGCCAATATTATTGCAAATGAGGTAATAAAACTTGCAGGTAAACACTAACAGAAACTTAAAATAATGGAACTCGAACATATAAAAGCCGTATATTTTATCGGTGCAGGAGGCATCGGCATGAGTGCAATAGCACGTTATTTCATGAACAAGAAGCTCCTCGTTGCAGGATATGACAAGACACCTTCACAGCTTACACTACAATTGGAACGTGAAGGAATGCTCATTCATTATGAAGAAGATATAGACAAGATTCCACAGGAATGCAAAGAGAAAGACTCATGTCTTGTGGTATACACACCGGCGATTCCAGGCAACCACAGGGAGTTGTCTTATTTCCGCGATAACGGCTTTGAGGTAGAAAAACGTGCACAGGTTTTGGGAACTCTCACACGTTCACACAAAGGACTATGTGTGGCAGGAACACACGGTAAGACCACAACATCCACAATATGCGCACATATAATGCATCAAAGCAGACAGGATTGCAATGCCTTTCTTGGAGGAATATCAAAGAACTATGGCACAAACTATATTCTCAGCGAAAGCGACTATGTCGTGATTGAGGCAGACGAATTCGACCGTTCGTTCCACCAGCTGTCCCCGTGGATGAGTGTCATAACATCAACAGACCCTGACCACCTTGACATCTATGGAACAGAAGAGGCCTATCTTGAAAGCTTCAAAAAATATACTTCATTAATACAACCGGGAGGTGCCCTCATCATTCACAAGGGACTGAAAATGAAGGAAGATATCAATGACAGTGTAAGACAATATGAATACAGCCGGGATGACGGTGATTTCCATGCGGAAAACATCCGCATCGATAACGGGAGAATAACATTTGATTTCATTTCTCCAATAGAAAATGTCAGGGACATCGAACTTGGACAGCCTATACCAATCAATATTGAAAACAGTATTGCAGCAATGGCAATGGCACAGCTAAGCGGATGCTCTGCGAATGAGCTTAAGAACGGAATAAAAACATACAAAGGTGTAGAACGCCGGTTTGATTTCAAAATCAAGAACGACAGGATTGTCTTACTAAGCGACTATGCACATCATCCCAAAGAGATATATCAAAGCGCCAAAAGTATGCGTGAGTTATATAAGGACAAAAAGATAACCGCTATCTTCCAACCTCATCTATATACACGTACAAGAGACTTCTACAAGGATTTTGCAAATAGCCTGAGCATTCTGGACGAGATTGTTCTATGTGACATATATCCCGCACGGGAAAAACCGATACCGGGAGTAACATCCGCACTTATCTTCGACAACCTGAGAGAAGGAGTGGAAAAAAGGATGATAAGCAAAGAACAGATACCGGACTTCATCACTGAAAACGATTTCGAAGTGCTCATAGTTCTTGGAGCAGGAGATATAGACAACTATGTTCCGCAGATCAAGGACATACTTCTAAAAAAATACGGTCTGTCACCGGAAGAGGCATAAGCACATTAACGGACAGACATACAGCATACAACCATAAAGTTCAATAATAGCGGAATGCGACTGATATTTAACTGGAAAAGAATACTGCTCACAATCACAAACATTGCAATTGCAGTGTATCTGGTCTTTGCCGTCACGGCTTTCAATAAGCCTGACGACAAAAAAGCTGTATGCTCACAAGTAAGAATAAACATCACAGACGAACTGGTTGACGGTTTTCTCAATGCCGAAGAGATAAAGAAGATATTAAAACAAAACAAGATGTATCCTCTCGGCAAGAAGATGACAGCCATAAATACCCGTGAGATTGAAACTTTTCTAAGAAAGAGTCCATTTGTAGACCATGCCGTATGCTATAAGACTTCAAGCGGACATATACACATAAACCTCACACAGAGGATGCCGGTAATGAGAGTAATCGCCAATAACGGAGACAACTATTATGTTGACAATCACGGAGGCATAATGGCAAACGACAAATACACCGCAAACATGATTGTAGCCACCGGACACATCAGTAAGGCATACGCTCAGAAAGTACTCACAAAGGTAGGCAAATATCTTGTGAGCGATAAATTTTGGCAAAACCAGACAGAACAGGTCAACATACTTTCGGACGGATCTATGGAAATAATACCGAGGGTCGGAAACCATATCATATATATAGGCCAACCCACTGATTTAAAGAAAAAACTCACACGGATGGAAAAATTCTACAAATATGGACTGAATAAGGTCGGGTGGAATAAGTATTCATACATCAGCGTAGAGTTTGACAACCAAATAATATGTAAGAAAAATAAATAGAATAAGCACATGGCAGGAAAGGATTTTATAGTAGCGATAGAACTCGGTTCGTCAAAAATAACCGGAATAGCAGGAAAGAAGAATTCTGATGGAAGCATCAACGTCTTGGCTGTAGTAAAGGAGTCGGTCAAAGACAATGCCGCAACATCAATAATAAGAAAGGGTGTGGTTTACAATATCGACAAAACCGCACAGTGTCTGACTACGATAATAAACAAACTTACAGCCCAGCTTAAAACAGAAATAGCACAAGTATATGTAGGCGTGGGCGGACAGTCAATAAGAAGTATCAGGAATACAATAACCAAAGAATTACCGGTAGACACCAAAGTCACACAAGACATGGTAATAGAACTGATGGATTCCAATCGAAGTACGAAATATCCCAATCAGGAAATCCTTGACGTAGCGCCTCAGGAATATCGGGTCGACACTCAGTTGCAGTTAGATCCTGTCGGCATACAATGCTCACGTTTGGAGGGCAATTTCCTGAACATACTTGAACGCCAGACTTTCTATAAGAATCTGAATAAATGTTTCGAGACAGCAGGTATAAATGTGGCCGAGATGTATCTCGCCCCGCTTGCCCTTGCCGACAGTGTCCTTACCGAAACGGAGAAACGTTCAGGATGTGCTCTCATCGACATAGGAGCCGATACCACTACCGTATCCGTATACAGCAAGAACATACTGCGGCAACTTGCAGTAATCCCGTTGGGAAGCAGCAATATCACAAAAGACATCGCATCATTACAGATGGAAGAAGAGGATGCGGAGAAAATGAAAATAAAGTATGGCAGCGCCTACACGAACAATGACGATATCGACAATACCCTTATGCTGTCAATAGACGAAGAGCGTCAGGTTGAAAGCAGGAAGTTCATTGAGATTGTGGAAGGACGCATGGACGAGATTATAGAAAACGCGTGGCATCAGATACCGCAGGCCTATTGTGACAAACTGCTCGGAGGTATTATCCTTACCGGTGGCGGGGCAAACATGAAGAATATAGACAAGGCTTTCATCAACCATACACATATCGATAAGATAAGAATAGCCAAATTCGTCAATCATACCATAAATTCCAACAATGAGGACATAAACGCAAAGAACGGTATGATGAACACTATTCTCGGACTTCTCGCCAAAGGCGAGATAAACTGCGCCAGTGACGAAGCCGACGGACAGCGTGACTTGTTCTCCACACAACATCCGGCAGATTCAGGGCGTACGATATCTTCTGTTTCCGGAATGCGTCCGGGTTCAGTCCCCACAGAGGAACAGAAACGACAGGCTGAGGAAGAAATCCGCAGGAAACGCGAGGAGGAAGAAAGGATTGCCCGTGAAAGAGAAGCTGAACTCGAAGCCCAGAGAGAAAGGGAACGCAAAGAAAACAGCATCATAAACAAAGGACTGAGATGGATAAAGAACATGGGAAAGAAAATCGTTGAAGAGGAATAAAACAATAATAAAAAGATAAGATATGGCAAACAATAATATACCGGACATCGTCGACTTCGGAACTCCGGACAAAGAGAATAGCATTATAAAAGTGATCGGTGTAGGCGGAGGAGGCGGAAACGCAGTAAACCACATGTACCGCGAAGGCATCCATGACGTTACTTTCGTGCTGTGCAATACCGACAACCAGGCGCTCAACGATTCGCCGGTGCCTGTACACCTGCAACTCGGAAGCGAAGGATTAGGGGCAGGAAACAAACCTGCCAAGGCACGCCAAGCGGCAGAGGAAAGTCTTGAGGATATAAAAAACATGCTTAACGACGGCACCAGAATGGCATTCATCACCGCAGGAATGGGAGGAGGAACCGGAACCGGAGCCGCTCCGGTCATAGCCCGAGTTTCAAAAGAGATGGGAATACTGACGGTAGGTATAGTTACAATACCTTTCCGATTCGAAGGCGACAGGAAGATCGACCAGGCTCTTGACGGTGTCGAGGAAATGTCAAAGCACGTCGATGCCCTTCTGGTAATCAACAATGAACGCCTGCGTGAGATATATCCTGACCTCACCGTACTCGACGCTTTCGGAAAAGCCGACGACACTCTTAGCGTCGCAGCCAAGAGCATTGCGGAAATAATCACTGTTCACGGCCTTATAAACCTCGATTTCAACGATGTCAAAACCGTATTGAAAGACGGTGGCGTGGCCATTATGAGCACAGGGTACGGAGAAGGAGAAGGCCGTGTGAAAAAAGCTATCGACGATGCGCTTAACTCTCCCTTGCTCAACGACAACGATGTGTTCAATTCAAAGAAGATTCTTCTCAGCATATCTTTCTGCGGTCAGAATGACGGAAAAGACAGCCTTATGATGGAAGAGATGAATGACGTGAATGATTTCATGGCAAGATTCGAAGGCGATTTCGAAATCAAGTGGGGACTCGCAACCGATCCTGAACTGGGCAAAAAGGTTAAGGTGACGATACTTGCCACAGGATTTGGGATAGAGCGCGTAGACGGAATGAACAACCACCTTAAGCGTCACACACAAGAAGAGGTAAACAGGCTTGCCGAAGAACAGGAGAAAAACGCAGAACGTCAGAGCCGCCGCGAATGTTATTACCGCGACAAAGACAACAATAAAAAATATAAAAAACGCTCCAACGTATATCTGTTCCGCCCGGAAGATCTCGACAACGACAACATCATATCCGCAGTAGAGTCAAATCCTACATACAAACGCTCACGTGAGGACTTGGAGAAGATACATAACCAAGCTTTCGGTGACGATGTGGCGCAGGATATAAACGACACTCCCAAAGAACCGGAACAGGGAACAATCAAATTTTTCTCTTAACAAAAATAAAACAAAACAATATCATGGCATTATTTGATCAAATAAGCAAAGACATCATTGCGGCGATGAAAGCCAAGGACAAGGAAAGACTTGAAACACTGAGAAATATCAAAAAAGTATTCATAGAAGCAAAAACCGCTCCCGGAGCCAACGATACACTTGACGACTCCGCAGCAATGAAAATACTTCAGAAACTGGCCAAACAGGGACACGACTCTGCCGATCTTTATATCAGCCAAAACCGTCAGGACCTCGCAGACCAGGAACTTATACAGGTAAAGGTTATTGAAGAATATCTTCCAAAACAAATGAGCACGGAAGAAATCGAAGTTGCCGTAAAAGAAATCATCGCCTTTACAGGCGCGAACAGCATGAAAGACATGGGAAAAGTTATGGGACTTGCAAGCAAGCAACTGGCCGGAAAAGCCGACGGCAAGACCATCTCCGACATTGTAAAGCGACTGCTTGCATAAGCAGCCGGCATACCTATGCACATATCCTGCAATATTTCATCCGCAGACAATCCTGTACATGAAGTATTGCAGGATTTTTATTGCCTGTCACACGAACAGTTCCCTTAACACATCCAAAGATTTAAGCTCAGGAAAATCAGGAATATGAATCCTATAATAGGATATGATTATATCCACCATACGGTTTCGCTCCGCACGTGACATTTTATAAAGATGCATCGTTCCAAAATCCATTCTCATCATAACAATAATCTTACCTGCCTCTGACGGAGACAGGAAATCATGATGTGAAGGCTCAACCAGGCAGAAGCCCGCGGCACGAAGATCAAAACAGCAACCTTCACAATAATCTTCCAGATTAGGGTAAAAGCCAAGGAATCGCGACAGCCGCATGAGAAACGCCAAATGGAAATTCGCATATCCGTCAACCGCACTGTCAAGCCATTTTATACTATCAGAAACATACGCGAACAACGGATTGTTCGCCTGCTCTCCACGTAAGGCATAACACAGGAACTCAGATATAAACATCGCCAACGACATCTTCACAGGCTGCAAGGGCAGTGACACGAACGGGAAACATATCCTCGCATCCGTTATTTTCTGCAACCGCGCACGCTCACGGATATCACAGTCAAGCTCCAAAAGCATCAGAGGCTGAAAGAACTGTCTTCTCAACTTTGCCTTCGCCGACTTTGGCAAAGGAATGATAAACGACATTCTGCCTTCGACATCCGTGAAAGCATCCACAATAAGCTTGGATTCACCAAACTTCACTGTACGTATTATTATGGCCTGAGTTTTAATCTTCATATAAAAAACATGCAAATATAATGCAAAAGAAACTTACCTGTGCAGCTTTTCGCTTTTTTAACCTCAATACATATACTCTCAATACAACATATCCTTTTCACGATATAAGCCATGATGCAAAAACTTCAATACACCGTCAAATTAATACCGTAAAAGCAAATACAAAGCGCTGTTTCATAAAAAAAGCCTGTAAACAATCATTTTTTTAATGAAATATTTTGCAGATAAAAATAAAAGGCGTACCTTTGCAGCGCAAAAGACAAAGACGGTCCCTTCGTCTATCGGTTAGGACGAGAGATTTTCATTCTCTAAAGAGGAGTTCGACTCTCCTAGGGACTACATTTAATCCGACATCCGCGCAGTGATGCGCCAGCGAGGCTCAAACTGAAGCCAAGCGGATAGATGTCGGAGATTTTCGTATATATAAGTATACGAAAATTCAAAAGGCAGCCATAAAGGCATAAGACCTCAACTAATAACAACAAAAAACATTTAATTAAAAAATGGCAAACCACAAATCATCCATCAAAAGGATTCGTCAGACCAAGAAAAGAGCTCTGCACAACAAGTATTATGCAAAGACAATGCGCAACGCAGTACGTAAATTGCGCGCACTGACAGACAAAGAAGAAGCAGTTAAGATGTATCCTTCAGTTCAGAAGATGCTTGACAAACTGACAAAAACAAACATTATCCATAAGAACAAGGCAGCGAACTTGAAGTCAAGCCTTGCAAAGCATATCAACAAACTCGGATAATTTCCAATAGCGACAATAAAAACAGATGCCGTGAACATAACGTATGTTCACGGCATCTGTTTTTATTGTTATTTTACACATCTTTTATTATTTAATATCGCAAATATTTAGTATCTTTGCACTTCAATAATACTTTATATAAACATGGCAGAAGACATCACCAAGGAAAGTAATTATTCCGCAAGTAACATCCAGGTACTTGAAGGCCTTGAGGCCGTACGCAAGCGTCCGGCAATGTATATAGGAGACATCAGTGAAAAAGGTTTACACCATTTGGTAAACGAGACTGTAGACAACTCCATAGACGAGGCAATGGCCGGCTATTGCACCCATATTGAAGTTACAATCAATGAAGATAATTCAATTACTGTTCAGGACAACGGGCGAGGCATACCCGTTGACGAGCACAAGAAACTCCATAAGTCAGCCCTCGAAGTCGTAATGACCGTACTCCATGCCGGAGGAAAGTTCGACAAAGGCTCATATAAGGTCAGCGGTGGACTTCATGGTGTGGGTGTCAGTTGTGTAAATGCACTTTCCACGCACATGCTGTCACAGGTCTTCCGCGACGGCAAGATTTATCAACAGGAATACGAACAGGGCAAACCTCTGTATCCGGTAAAGATTACGGGTGAGACCCAGCTCCAGGGTACACGCCAACAGTTTTGGCCGGATCCCACGGTATTCACCACAACCGAATATAAATACGACATCATAGCAAAGCGCATGCGTGAGTTGGCATACCTGAATGCAGGCATAACGATTACACTCACCGATATGCGTCCCGATGAGGAAGGCAACACCAGACAAGAAGTTTTCCACGCCCGCGAAGGACTGAAGGAGTTTGTCAGATATATAGACCGTCACCGTACACACTTGTTTGACGACGTTATCTATCTGAAGACGGAAAAACAAGGCATTCCTATCGAAGTGGCAGTAATGTACAACACCGACTACAGCGAGAACATCCACTCTTACGTAAACAACATCAACACAATCGAGGGAGGAACCCACCTTGTAGGTTTCAGGATGGCACTTACACGCACACTGAAAAAATATGCTGACAACGAGCCCACAATATCCAAACAGATAGAAAAGGCAAAGATAGAAATTACAGGAGAGGACTTCCGCGAGGGACTTACCGCAGTAATATCCATCAAAGTGGCGGAACCGCAATTTGAAGGACAGACGAAGACCAAGCTTGGCAACAGCGAAGTTGCCGGAGCCGTACAGCAGGCTGTGGGCGAAGCGCTTTCCTATTATCTTGAGGAACATCCTAAGGAAGCAAAGCAGATTTGCGACAAAGTCATCCTTGCAGCCACCGCACGCATCGCGGCACGCAAGGCGCGTGAGAGCGTGCAGCGCAAGAACCCCATGACCGGAGGAGGGCTTCCCGGCAAACTTGCAGACTGCTCGAACAAAGATCCAAAAGAATGTGAGATATTCCTTGTCGAGGGAGACTCGGCAGGAGGCTCTGCCAAACAGGGTCGCGACCGCTATACACAGGCCATACTTCCTTTGCGCGGAAAGATTCTCAACGTAGAGAAAGTGATGTGGCACAAGGTGTTCGAAAGCGAGTCCGTAATGAATATAATACAGAGTATCGGAGTACGCTTCGGAGTGGAAGGCGAAGGCGACAAGGAAGCAAATATCGACAAGTTACGTTACGACAAGATTATAATCATGACCGACGCCGATGTCGACGGCTCACATATCGACACACTTATAATGACCCTCTTCTACCGTTTCATGCCGAGAATAATCCAGGAAGGACATCTTTACATTGCCACGCCCCCGCTCTATCTCTGCACCTACAAGAACAAAGCCAAGGAGTATTGCTATACAGAGCAGCAGCGACAGGCCTTTATCGACAAATGGGGTGAGGGTGCCGAAGACGACAAAAACATCCACACACAGCGTTATAAAGGTCTTGGTGAGATGAATCCCGAACAGCTTTGGGAGACAACCATGAACCCGGAAACGCGTCTTCTGAAACAGGTCACCATCGAGAATGCAGCCGCAGCCGATGAGATTTTCTCAATGCTCATGGGCGATGATGTGGAGCCAAGACGCGACTTTATCGAGAAGAACGCCACATACGCGAACATCGACGCATAATTACAATAATAAATATCACAGGCGGTACCATATAAAAGCATTTATGGTCCGCCTGTTTTCCTTACAGACCGCGACATACAGGGGTTTGTTTTCCATAACATCATAAAAAACGGCATAAAAAAGATGGATGTAAAAATAGAACAGTCATGGAAAGAGCTTTTACACGATGAGTTCAACAAGCAGTACTTCGCCGACCTCACAAGTTTCGTGCGTTCCGAATACAGCCGATACACTTGCTATCCTCCCGGCAACCTCATTTTCAATGCCTTCAACCTTTGTCCTTTCGACAAAGTGAAGGTAGTCATCATCGGACAAGACCCGTATCACGAACCGGGACAGGCCCACGGATTGAGTTTCTCTGTATGTGACGGAGTACAGTTTCCACCGTCACTTATCAACATCTTCAAGGAAATAGAGGCCGACTTAGGCTCTCCGATGCCGCAAAGCGGCAATCTCACACGATGGGCTGAGCAAGGCGTCCTGTTGCTCAATGCCACCCTCACCGTACGTGCACGTCAGGCCGCATCACACCAACGCAAGGGATGGGAACAGTTTACAGATGCGGTAATAAGCACACTGAACGCACAAAGAAACAACCTGGTATTCATTCTATGGGGAGGCTATGCACGGTCGAAGGCACAACTTATCGACAGTTCAAGGCACCTTATCCTCCAGTCCGTACACCCGTCACCGCTGTCGGCCAACCGCGGCGGATGGTTCGGCAACCATCATTTCTCACGTGCGAACGCCTATCTTGCCGAACACGGGGCAACACCCATAAACTGGTAGTATACATATACGCACCAATGCCTCTGTCTGGATTATGATTCAGGCACATGCACGCCATACACAAGACTCGACAGCCATTGCCGGTTTCCCTTAAAAACAATAAAAGACTCACATGATAATCGAAATAGGAGACGTACTTGTCTCATCTGACATATTCACAGAAAAATTCTGCTGCGACCTCGACGCATGCAAAGGCATCTGCTGTGTGGAAGGAGATGCCGGAGCACCTGTAACCATGGATGAAATAAGCGAGATAGAAAACATGTTGGACACCGTATGGTCCGACCTGTCGGCCCAGGCACAGACCGTTCTCGACCGTCAGGGCGTGGCATACGCTGACCGCGACGGTGAGCTTGTCACAAGCATTGTAGGCGGCAAGGACTGCGTGTTCACATGCCACGACGGAGAATTCTGCCTATGTACATTGGAAAAGGCCTTCCGCGAAGGCCGGTCCGGCTTCTGCAAGCCCGTCAGTTGCGCGCTGTATCCCATACGCGAGATACGGTTCTCCGACGGACGCATCGGTCTCAACTATCATCGTTGGGACGTATGCAGGGATGCGGTAAAAAAAGGAAGGGAAACATCCACACCACTATATAAGTTCCTCAGAACGCCTCTCATAAGACGCTTCGGCAACGAATGGTATGAAGAACTTGAGACCATAGCCGCCGAACTGAAGGCACAGGGCTATATAAAAGACTGATATCATCATGTCGGGATGTCGCCTTCAGAACACTGTCATGACTGCCTGTATTCTGAAGGCGACATCCCGACATGTTCCTTGAAATACTTTCCGAGAAACGACTGGTTGGGAAAGTGCATATCCATCGCTATCTCCTTTATGCTCTTTGCCGAGTTCTTGAGCTGTACCCGCAGTTCCAGAGTGACATAGCTGTCTATCCATTCGTTAGGCGTGCGCCTGCTTATCTGCTTTACCGCCTCCGACAGATATTTCGGGGTTATGCTCATCTGCCCTGCATACCATCCCACTCTGCGCTGTTCCTTGAAATTACCCTCCACAAGACGTATGAAATCGGTGAATATTACATCGGCCCGACTTTGCTTTCTCTCCGAGCAGACATTTATGCGGTATATTATATTGCTCAAATCATAGAACATTGCAAGCACAAGGGTCTTCACCACATCGCGTCTGAAACGGTTCTCCCGCTCAGCCGTTTTCTCCTTAAGCAGGAAGAAGTATTTTCTGAACAGGTCTACCTCCGATACAGACAGTTCCGTCACCGGATGATTCCTCGAAAACAGAAACAACGTGGACATGTCGCTCACATTCTTCACTATGTCATAGAAAAAGCGCGTGGATATTATCATACACAGACATTCCAAATCCTCCGATGCCTTGAAGTTATCCACCACATGACGCTCGGAAATAACAATCACATCGTTCTCCCCGACTTCACGCATCTGTGTGTCTACTGCAAATTCCGCATGCCCTTTCATACACAGAGCCACAAGGATAAAGGTCATCCTCCGCGGTTCACGTGCGGCAATCGTCGCATCCATCTTATCAAAAAGGATTATATCATCCTCTATGAAATCGGCATTGGCAAGCACGTCCTGAGCTTTTCTGAAATCGGTATTTAAAATCTGTTTCTTTAACATCATGGTTTTCCTAATCAGCATTTATAGTAAGGACCCAAACTCTTTTGAACGCTCAAAAACACTTATCTTCTATCCAGCCTCTTTATCAATCCGTCCAGTTCCTGCTCAAAGTGATAGAAACCGCTTATACGCATATCGTCACGCACGCGCCTGCAGTCCGGGGATATAGTCTCATAGTGCGGTATGCCGTTGAACTGGAAAAGCTCTCTCAGCCTGGCAAAATCCGTATTGCTTACGCATATTGCCTCTTCGCCGTCAAGCCATTCCGAAATATATTTCCTATAGGCATCGCTGCCGTTCGCATCGCGCTCATCGGCAATGAACACGAGCTTCACGTCATCGCGTGAGGCTATTTTCCTGCGCATCTCCCTGCTGCTCTGAATGGCCGAACGGCAGGGACCGCATCCCATTCCCCAAAAGTCGATGAACAGGAAGCGTCCAGGATAGCGTGCTGCTATGGAACGGACAAAGTCAGCAGAGGCACTGCCTTCCGGCAGGGGTGCCGTAAGTTCCGTCTGGGCCATCTTTCCGGCATAGAATTTCTCCGCCTTCTCCCTGACATACGGATTAGAAAACATATTAAGATAGGCTGGAAAGACATTGCCAGGCAATGCAAGTCCGGCAACGAGCTCCTTACGTTCCGCATCTGTCTTGGTCGTATCGGCCATAATGACCGGTATACGTTGCTCCATATTTCTCCATAAGTTGAAATTGTCAAGCATATCATTGTAGATACATATTTGCGCCAACAGGCTGTTATGCTCCGTTGCCGTCATTTCACGTATGGCATCCATGATGTGTCCGGGTTTTTCCATGCAGTTGACCGCATTCACCACATAGCCTGTCTCTCCGCCAAACGGTCTTATCCTCACAAAGTCGGAATACTGGATACGGTTTACGAAAGTATCATAATAAGAATTTGTAAGCAGCAGCGGATTATCCAATTCTATGCGTTTCAACGGTGTATATGTTGCGGCATCTCCAAGTGCAAGCCATTCCGCGCTGTCTGTTATTTCCTTCGTATATTTGCCGTCAACTTTCTTCCACTTCGCCACGTCATCCTCATGATACATGATATAGTCCATCCATGAATATGCGAAATTCAGCTGCATACCGGCCAGCGCCAGCTGCATCTCCATAGGAGTGAAACGGTGAATCCTGCCCTTTGCCTTCACGTGATAGAGAAGATTCCGCCATATATCTTCGGCCAATGCCATGGCATCGCTGATTTTTCTTTCCGGATCTCTCTTTATCAACGGATAGCAAAGGTCTATCGTATTAAGCCCTGAACGCAACAGGCGTTCCGCATCCTTGCTGCTTCCGCTGTTGTACCGGCATTCATAACGTCCGTCTCCGTTACGGGAAACGGTTATGTCAACAGTCTCTCCGGGACGGGCAAAGAAAGGTATCTCTTCAAGTCCCACCTTTGAGCTTCTTGTTATGAACGAACTGTAAACCGGATAGCTTACGCAAAACTTCTTCTCAAACTTTCCATCCGGCTCTATGTCCATCACCACCGTACCGTTGTCTTTCCTGAATACATCATCCGTAAAGTACTCCATGCTTGAGAATCCGAACCGTTTCTCATCATATCCCTCTATACGTCCTCTGACTGTCACTGTGTCTGTCTTGAACCAGTCTTGCGGAATCTCGTACGGATTGGCATCCGACAGCTGTTTCATCGACGGAGCCTTTATCTTGTATTTGTTATCGTGAATTCCCAAAAGCATAAATGCTCCGCTGCCGTCGCCTTCAATGAAATCAAACACCTTCGTATGCTTTGGCATAGGCTCGAAGTGCATGGTGAAACCAGTGATTCCGCTTTCCGGTGAGCGCACCCACTTGCCAAGGGCAATGCCCTCAGCAGAACGCAGCGCATAACGCCGGCCGTCTTCGTCCGTCAAGTAACTGCCTTTTGCAAAGCGGAAGTTTTTTTTCTTTTCATACTTCATGGTGAAACGTACGGTTGTGGCCGTGTCACTAAGAATGACCTCACTGGCCTGCAACTCACCGTAATAGACATTCACACACGCCATCGCCACAGGATACTTTATTCTTTTCCATACCTTTGCATGCCCTGCCAATGCGACAATGGCAAGCAACGGGAGGAGAACACTTTTCTTCATCGGCTTAAACACATTAATATTTATGATACAAAGGTATATAAAAAGCATGAGTTTTTACACCGGCATAATAAAGAAATCATTTTTCTTTAGAATAAATTTAAAGAAAAAACTTCAACCATATTATATCCGGTTGAAGTTTTATATATTTTTTCATTCCTCATTATGTATCATGGCAATGGCAAGGCACAACAACAGCGTCATGGACAGACACAAGACAGCAGGCAATATATACGGCACAGGCCCCACAATGCCTTCTATATGCATGAACAGGGATGCCAATGCCGCTGTCACCTCCTTACTGTATAACGCCATGACCGAGACACATACCGCCACTGCCACGACAATAATAAGAACCGGTGACAACAAGGCATCTATCAGCCTGCCGCGCCATGACGTGCCATAGGAATGCCCCGACACCATCCGCCAATACTCCACGGCCTCCTCCTGCCGCCTGCGTTCCTTGGCTATATGCCTCATCACACGGCCGGTGAAATCATCTGCATGCTTCGGTTCCGGACAGGTTTGCCGGAAAAGAAAGCTTAGCTGCTCTTTATCCTTATTTTTTCTTTTCATAATCAACTCAATCATTTCGGGTCAGTACTTTTTTCAGTTTCTGTCTGCCGCGGTGCAGGTGGCTGCGAACAGTGCTTTCGCAGATACGGGTGACAGACGCTATCTCACGCACGCTCATGTCATTCAGATAGAACAGCACCACCGTGGCGCGCTCCGCCTCATTAAGGCTGCCAAGGGCGGCTGCCAGCAAAGCTTGCCGCTCGGTCTGTTCAAGATGACTGTCGGCAGTCTCCGGTGAAACGTCATACGCCACGGCCGACAGCGGCGACTTCCTGAAACGCGACGTGCGGCAATGGTCTATCCATATATTGTAGGCAATACGGAAAAGCCACGTCCGGAAACACCGCGCCTCGTTAAGGGACGACATCCGCTGCCATACGCGGATGAAAGTCTGCTGTGCAAGGTCGTCACTGACATCCTGCCGTCCCCCGGTCTGCATGAGAAAGAACCGCAGCACACCGTCCTTATATCTGTCCACCAGCCTGGCAAATGCCCGCTCATCACCCCAAAGACGCCAACGTGCTATCCACGCCTGTTCTTCAAGGGTGTCAAACATCTGCATCCGGATTTCCTCCTGTCATGTCTTTAACGGCACTGTTCTTACGCTGTCCCTGAATGAATGTACGCTGCAGGCGGTGACGTATGAAAGCCTGGGCAAACATAACAGACGCAATTACAGCTCCGATGTAAAACACCGCTCCGTTATTAAAGATGCAGGCCAGAAAAAAAGACACTACAATAATCAGTATGCCCCAAACAACACGCTTCAGGCAATATGAGGCTGTGCTGATATCCGTAATGCCGGCACCGTTCATCATGGCATTCATGCCGTTCGCCATCTGCTGCCATACAGTACCGCTACCTATGCCAAGGGCGGCAAGTATCTCCGGAGAGACCTCAATGCCTGAACGCAGCATATCGAAAACCATTTCTACCTGCTCGCGACGGCGGCGCTGATGATATACATACAGGAATATCACAGCAAGCGGAACGAGCCATATTGCCACCAGCGAGGAATATTTCGAAATCATATTGAATGCATTTCTTTGCCTGTCATACTCTCTGTCCATGTCTCTCTGGGCCATACGTTCTGCGGCTTTCTGCCGGGCTTCCTCTTTCTCAAATGCAAGTTTCTGCTTGTAGGCCTCCAGCTGATAGGAGTTGGTGATGTAGGCTATGTCCGCATTTTTCCCCTCAGGCAGCTGATTGGCCGCGGGAGCGGTGACAAATACGGTGTCTGTCTTAGTGATTACAACCGTATCTGGAACATTCCTGGCAATGCGCCGCGAATTCTTCTGCGCCATAATTGTCGACACACACAATGTAAGGCCGGCAAAGGCCATTATCATACTACCTGCGATTCTTTTTGTTTTCATACCTATAACTGTTTCTTGGTTTATTTTCTGCTCTTAAGACGACAGGCAGACCTGATATGTTGCAAATATACGGAGATTTTTTATACCTGCAATGAAAATCAATAAAAAGTATCAGCATCCGGAAGGGAATTCTTATATCGCAAAGCGATGTCCAAACATGTTGAGGTGTTCGGCATACACATCCGATGCTTCCACATTCTATCCCTTTTCCCTCCCCTTTGGGGAGGTTAGGAGGGGCTTCATCCATGCCCCTATTGAAGAATTCATTTTAGTAATTAAAAAGAATAAAGATTTCGGCATTGGCTTAAAAAGCGTGTTTGCCATTCATAAAGTGTATGTAGCCTACATACACAGTGTACGTAGGCTGAATACACAGTGTATGTAGCCTATGTACACTTTTAACATTTGCCATCCTTTTTAGAGTTGTAGTATTTTTATCAAAAACGAAAAATATCCTTACGGTTTACAGGTATCGGTTTTCCGAAAATAACACCTATTATATCAGCATGTACGTAGATTATTTTCCTGTCTTATCCCGCCTGTAGTCTTTCGGCAGCATTCCATATGTATCCTTGAAAATGCGTGAGAAATATTTTGCGGAAGAGAATCCTGTGCGGGATGCAATGTCTGCAACGGACATATTGCTTTCTCCCAACAGCCGTGCGGCCACATTCATGCGGATTGTGCGTATATATGCTGATGGCGACTGTCCGGTAAGCGCCTGAACACGCCTGAACAAACCTGTACGGTCCATTGCCATCTCGGAGGCAAGGCTCTGCACGGAAAAACACTCGTCGGAAAGATGAGCCTCCACCGTTTCACGGAGCCTGACGAGAAACAGTTCATCGGCATTGACGTCATCGTAACCGTTGCCGGTATCCAGTATCTCCCGAACTTTCCCTTCCGTAGGCACAGTAAATGGCTTTCCTGTCACGGCCTCAACATCAGAGGCACCGGTTCTTTCCGGAAAATCATCGTGAGAAGCCGCCCTCCGGCCCTTTCTATAACGCGCACAGACAAACAGCAAGACGGCAACGAGCAGGATTGCCATGCCCGCAAAAAAGAATGCCGCATAAGATTCGCGGCGGACAGTATCATCCTTTTCATGACGGTATACATAACGCAAAGACTTCTTCAGACTGTCTGGACAGAACGAGCACATGCCGCCGCCAAAACCCGCACGCACAATGCCTGTAGAATCTTCGCGGAACATTTTTCCTGCCAGAAGCTCACGACCTCCAAGACACAGGCCGTCAAGACGCCCGTAGTGCCTGAGTTCAAAACCTCCTGCCCCTACAGGTGTCACACAACTTATGCACATAGGAGTGGCAACCCACACATCATCGTTTACGACAAGCAATGACTGTATATTGGCAGGCTTGAAACCGTCGCACTCACCCATACGTGCCGCCACATTGCCCAAGGCATCGACAACGACCAGCCCCGTGCGGGTGCCTATATACAGGAGGCCGTCAGGAGTCTCAGCAGTGCAGTTGGTAAGTCCGGGGGCTATTCTTTCGGCATACTCCTTGGCACGCTGCGAACAATACTTTTCTTTTGAACGGTGGGGATATGCCACTGAATCCGTATGTATCAGCATGCCGCGCCTGTGGTTGCGGTAGAGCAGACCGCTTTCCGTTGCGCCTACCCATATCCCTCCGTAACGGTCAAACACAATACTGCTCATGTCGTCACTCACGGAAAACGTCCTGTTGCCGTCTTCTACAGGCAGCCCGCGTATCTTATCCTTCTTGCGGCCATCGGGAGTTATTATGTATATTCCTCTGTTTCCAACTATATATACCATACTGTCGGCCGCCATTTCCATGTGCGAGGTACGTGTCCTCAATCCTATCACAGGCAGCCATTCGTGGTTCGCCAGGTCGAGACGCGTCAGAAAAGCATGATGCTCATCCTTGTGGTTCAAGGCAAGCCAAAGGCTTCCGTTTATTATTCTCGCGCTGATGCCGTGACGCAGCTGTGACGAAAGACTATCGGCCACAGCCATACCACTGAACACCATACGAGCCCCATCCCCGTCTCTGTTCAACTCACACACACGGCCGGTTGAGAAACAAAGGAATATACGGTTCGACACGGAAATGATCTTTTCCGGAACACCGCACTTCAATGCCTTCAGATTGGCCACACGGCGGAATTGTCCGCCTTCACGGAAATAAAGGGCTCCGTCAGCCGTCGCGGCCCAATACCGCGTGGCCCCGGCACGCACACCATGACCGTTGTCTATAAAAAAAGCGGTTATCCTTCCGCCATGCCAACCCATGGCGGCAAACACACTGTCGACATTCACCGCACCTCCGCCATCAGGCATTATGACATGCAGAGAACCCTTATTGTGGAGCCACAGGCGGCCCGCATCGTCAACGGCCATACGCCTGTAGGCATGATAGTCGTCAAGGGCGTATGCCTTTTGCGGACTGACAGCAAACGAACGGAATGCGGTGCCGTCGAAAATATCCACCGTGGCAGTAGTGGCCACGGCCATGCGCCCGTCAGGCAGCTCGGCCATACACCGCACACGGCTTTCGGCAAGCCCGTCATGGATATTAAGCAAAAGAAACGGCTCCTGTGCGAAAACAGGAAGTGTGGAGATACAGAAAACAATATATATAAGACTGACGACCTTTCTCACCGTGAAATGTAGATTAACTGTTACAATAAGTGCAAAATTAAGCAAATTCCATCACTAAAGCAAATATACCGGTTCTTTATTTAAACCAGACATTGAATGATGCGGATATTACGGAAACATAATAGCACTGTAACCGCCTTTCCTCGTTTACATCCCATATAGCAAATGTTTTGCTGAGCGGAAAGACAAACCGGATACAACAGAGAAAAGGACACGAATGTTGACGAAAAAGGACACAAATGTTGAAAAACGGCCTTTCAAAGGCTATAACAACATTTATGACATCATATAACAACGCCACGAAACGAAACATAACCAACAAAAATCATATCTTTGCAAAAGACAAGCGACATCCAAGCCCCTCCTGACCTCCCCGAAGGGGAGGAAAAAGGATAGAATGTGGAAGCATCAGGTGGATATGCCGAACACTGCCCAAGTAGGGACATCGCTTTGCGATGTGTACAGCGTTTTTCCACACATCCATGACAATGCGTATGACACGTGCCGAAGGCGAGAGCACGTACATACTGTTTGACAAACAATAACTAATATATCATGACAATGCGACACTTTATGAAACATTACATAACATACATTCTCTTCATCACATTCTCCTGCATGCAGGCCTCAATGGCACAGAAGAACCTGCCTCCGACACTGCAGGCCGACAGCGCAGACGTACGCGCCGAGGTGATGACACAGGCATACATCGCACCTAAACGGGTGATGTGGGTAAGCGACAGCCTTAAGATTAAAAACACCGGAGTGCTTACAACACTAAGAACCGGACAGCCCGACATGGCACGTGAGCCATACTGCGCAATACAGACCGGGAAAGACACGGTGTCGATCATTCTCGATTACGGACGTGAGCTCCACGGAGGACTGAAGCTGGTGTTGGGACACTGCAATTCCGGCAATCCTGCACAGATACGTATACGCTTCGGCGAGTCCGCAGGCGAGGTTTGCAGTGACAACGACGGAGGAAAAAACCGTATGGGATTCTCGTCAAACGACCATGCCATTCGCGACTTCGTGACTGTCATACCGCGATACGGAATGCTCGAGACAGGAAACACCGGCTTCCGGTTTGTCAGGATAGACTTCCTGAGCCCCAACCGCACGATACAGCTTAAGGAGGCTTCAGCCATCCTACGCTACCGCGACATTCCATATACAGGCTCGTTCAGATGCAGCGACAGCCGCCTGAACGAGATATGGAACACAGGCGCATACACCGTACACCTCAACATGCAGGAATACCTATGGGACGGCATAAAGCGCGACCGTGCCGTGTGGCTTGGCGACATGCATCCCGAGGTCTCCACGATAATGAGCGTGTTCGGACAGAACAAAGTGGTGCCAAAGACTCTCGACTATGCCTGCCGCCTGTATCCGTTGCCTCAGTGGATCAACGGCATAAGCTCATACTCTCTCTGGTATCTCATCATACAGCATGACTGGTATATGCGCGGAGGCGACAAGGATTTTCTTGAAAAACACCGAGGATATATCACAGGCCTGATAGACAAGATATATCCTTTAGTGGACGAAGACGGGACTGAACATCTGGAAAAAGACACCAAAAGCCAGCTAAGAAGGTTTCTCGACTGGCCGTCGTCGCCAAACGAAAAAGGAGTGGAGGCCGGCTACCGGGCACTTATCGCATGGGCAATGACGGATGCGGAGAAACTGTGCAAGAAGTTGAAAGATGACGCGCGGGCGGAAAAATGCCGCACTGTGACCGAACGCCTGGCTAAACAGATCAGACATCACAACAACCTGAAACAGGCGGCCGCGCTGATGTCCATCGCCGGAATAATGGCACCGGAAAAGGCATGCGACGAGGTTATTTCCGTTGGCGGAGCCAAAAACTTCTCCACTTTCTACGGCTATTACATGCTACAGGCTATGGCAATGGCCGGAGAATACCAGGAGGCAATGGACATCATACGACGGTACTGGGGAGCTATGCTCGACCTCGGAGCCACAACATTTTGGGAAGACTTCAATCTCGAATGGACAAAAGACGCGGCACGCATAGACGAGTTCGCCGCGGAAGGAAAACGCGACATACACCGTGACTACGGTGACTACTGCTATCTAAGCTACCGCCACAGCCTGTGCCACGGATGGGCATCCGGCCCTACGGCATGGCTCACGCAACACGTGCTCGGAGTAGGCGTGGAGGAGGCGGGATGCAGGACTCTGCGCATAACGCCACATCTCGGCGACCTCAAATGGGCCGAAGGCACATTCCCCACCCCGCTCGGCACAGTAAGCATACGCCATGAGAAAGACGTAAACGGAAATGTGAAATCAAAGATAAAGGCACCGAAAGGTATCAGAATCATAAAATGACAAAACGACTTATTATGAAAAAGATTGCATTTATGGCTTTCATGGCCTTTTCCAATGCTGTCATGGCACAGACATGGATATGGTATCCGGGAGACATGGATATATGGACAGGCAACCGCATCAACAACCTGCGGACCGAAGACGGAGGGTTCTTCCCCGTATTCTGGCGCACTGACGGACATTGCCAGACCGTGGAGTTTTCCAAGACTGTGGAACTGGCGGAAGCTGAGGAGGTGGAGATTGCCGCGGAAGGACGGTACAGCGTGAAGATAGACAAACGGTATCAGTTCGGAATGCCTGGGAAAGTCGGTATTCCGAAAGGAAAACACACAATAAAGATTGCCGTCAACAACATCGTATCGCCTCCGGCTATATGGGTCAACGGACCCACGATAAAGAGCGACGATACGTGGACGGTAAGCGACTATGCCACAGCCGAACGCTCCGACACATGGCTCGGCATAGACGGCAAGCCGATGTTCGACCGGATAGACAGACGCCCGTCCGGATACAGACTGCCGGTGACAGCCGTCGCTCCGGCTAAAAAAGAAACACACGGCCGAGAGATTTTCGTTGACTTCGCAAGGGAGTCTATGGGATATCTGATGCTCAACGGGGTGAAAGGCAACGGCCATGTGAACGTTTTCTACGGTGAAAGTCCCGATGAGGCACACAACAAACGCAGAGCCTATCTCAGGGATAAGATTGTCTTTACAGCAGACAGCATAACCGACATGATGACAATGACAGTAACACACCGCACTGCAGACCGTGACTACCGCCTGCCGCACAGCAGGGCCATGCGCTATGCCCTCATTGAATGCACCGGCAATGTCAGCCTCTCCGGTGTCACACTGATGTCGGAGATGAAAGACCTCGGGAAAAAGTACCGTGGCTCATTCACCTGCAACGACACACTGATAAACCGCATTTGGGATGTCAGCGCATACACTCTCCACCTTACCGACCGTGAGGTGATGATTGAAGGCATCAAACGTGACAGGTGGATGTGGAGCGGGGACGCGATACAGAGCTATCTCATGAACTATTATGTGTTCATGGACGCACCCGTAGTGCGACGCACCATCTGGGCGTTACGCGGCAAAGACCCTGTAAAACAGCATATAAATACCATCCTCGACTACACATTCTACTGGTTCAACTCTGTATACGACTACTATATGTATACCGGTGACAGGGAATTCGTGCAACGTATATATCCGCGCATGCAGTCGCTTATGCACTTTGTCGAAGGACGGCTCGACAGCCGCGGAATGGTTCAAGGCAAAAAAGAGGATTGGGTGTTTATAGACTGGTCACCGGAGAAGATGCCCAAAGGCGGACAACTGTCATTCGAACAGATTGTCTACCTGCGAAGCCTGGAGGCAATGAGCCTCTGCGCAGGAGTAGCGGGCAACAAATCCGACAGCACCGAATACCATAAACGCGCGGAAAAGCTGAAAGCACAACTCATACCGATGTTTTGGAACGACAGCAGAAAGGCATTCATACACAACGTGGAAAAAGGCATACAAAACAATTATGTGACAAAATATGCAAATATGTTTGCCGTACTCCACGACCTCGTTGACGAAAAGCGGAAGAACAACATACTCAACAACGTGCTGACGAACGATTCCATCATGCCTATAACCACACCTTATATGCGCTTCTATGAGCTGGAATCGCTTTGCGCGCTTGGAAAACATACGCATGTACTAAAAGAAATGCGCGGCTACTGGGGAGGAATGCTAAGCGAGGGCGCGACATCATTCTGGGAAACTTACGACCCGAAAGAAAAATATCCGCAACGGCTTGCCATGTACGGGCATCCTTACGGCAAAAGCTTGTGTCATGCATGGGGAGCGTCGCCTGTCTATCTCCTTGGAAAGTATTATCTCGGCATCAAACCTACAAAGCCGGGGTATGAAGCGTGGGAGGCCGCACCGTGCCTTGGAGATCTTAAATGGATGCGTGGTGATGTGCCCGCACCGAATGGAAACATCCATATTGAAATGACCAGGCAGATGATTACCATATATGCCGAGGGATGCGGAGGCGGGACTCTGTCTTTCAAGTCAAGAACACGCCCTAAATCCTCATACGGAACACCGGTACACGAAGGCGACGGACAGTACCGTCTGAAAATAGAACCAGGAAAAAAAATGACCGTGAAGTATAAAGAAATGAAGTGAATTTCTCATGTTCGTTCATTTTTTGTGTATGAAACGCTTGCATTTTGTCCGGTTTGCACTATCTTTACAGACAAACAATACAACAACAATGAGAATAAACGGAATTAAAAGACTGCTATTGGCATGCCTTACAGGCCTGACTGCGGCCGCCACGGCACAGACCACAGGCCTTAGCGGCAAGCAGATCGGAGTTATCGGCGACAGCTACGTACGCAACCACCGCGACAAGATTGAAAACACATGGCATTACAAATTTGCCGTAAAACACGGTATGGAGTATTTCAACTACGGACGAAACGGCAACTGTATATCCATAGACCTCAAACAATGGGGAGAGGGCATGTACAAGAGATATAAGACAATGAAAGACTCGCTGGACTATGTGATAGTGATAGCCGGACACAACGATGCCTCAAGGCTCGACTCCATCGGCACGAAACTGTTCAGCGAACGTCTTGATACCCTATGCCGCGGACTCAGGACGAAATATCCTGAAGCGGGAATAATATTCTTCACCCCATGGAAATGCAGCGGTTTCGAAGGCAGCGACAGGGAGAAGGTAACAGACATAATGAAAAAGGTATGCGCCGGATATGGCTTTCCTGTGTTCGATGCCGCGCGAAAGAGTAATATAAAAGCCGACAACGTGCAGTTCCGAACAAGATTCTTTCAGGGTAAAGACGGAAAAGACACCGCGCATCTGAACGCACGCGGACACGACCTGTTTCTTCCGGTGGCAGAGAAATTCCTGCTTGAACACATGAGGAAATGACCGCCGGCAGGCCTAATACCCCCATGCCGAGGCGTTACGGCTGCCGACACATATACCTTCGACATTGGTTATGTTGGCCTTTGTCAACCGTTCGCCCTCAACGAAGGCAACACGCTGGCCGGATTCAGTGAAACGGCGGCAGAGCTGCTCGTCGGTCTCTCCGCTGCATATATATCCGAGACCGTTAACCGAAACGGTGTCACCACGGTGCATATTCCTGAGGGTCACACGCACCCAACCACTGAAATATTCATCGAAACTGAACAGGAAAGAGTTTCTTCCTTCACGAGAAAACACCCCGTCGTGTATATGCTCAACGGCTCTGCAGGTTCCCATCACAGGCCGTGGCACATACCTGAAGGCCGGCACACATTCCCTGACGGAAGCGATATCCGATGTCTCCGCTCCCATCCAACGCCATGTTTCGTATTCATAGCCGCTCCAACCCGGGTTATACAGCCGACTGTCATGACGCTCGCTTTCATATACCGTGCCACTCATATCATAATCACCGGCAAACGATGTTGCCGCTCCGGATATCCCGCACATCCACAAACTGTCTGACGAATACGAGAACAGAGGCCTGAAGCCGTCATAACCGCAAAAAACAACGGAGGCAAAGCACCGGCCGGTATTGTCGGGCGAACACCACAAGGCAACGACGTTGGTATCGGCATCAAGAAAACGGCCAACCTCGTAGACCACTACCCCGACGGCATTCGGACCGCCACAGGCCTGCGACACCACATCATCACCGTATTCCATCACGGCGGTAGTGACATTATATCCGTTTACAAACAACTGATAACGGCCGTTTGCCGCCACGGACACCGTGGCCCGGGACACCTCTTCCAATCCCGTATACATCCTGCTGAACAGTATCTGCTCTCCGTCACGGGCCGAGGGATGTGATATCCAGCCGCCCTGCCACCATAAGGTATTTCCGCTGCCGTAAACGGCCGGCACCGGAAGTATCAGCAGAAACAGAATGACAGCATATACTATATTCATAACAATATATAATTCCAACCTATACCATTGAGCCACAAATAAAGCGGGCCTGCACCACATATTGCGGATGCAGGCCCGCTTTTCCTATTGCGGCCGGACACCGCATACATGTTTACTTATTGTCGCAGATAAGGTTCTCGCCCGTCATGTCCTCCGGCTGCTCCAGACCCATTATATGCAGGATTGAAGGAGCCACGTCTGCCAGGCGGCCGTCTTTCACCGTCGCACTGTTGTTGTCTGTTACATAAATGAAAGGCACTGGATTAAGCGAATGGGCTGTATTCGGTGAGCCGTCCTCATTCACCGCATTGTCGGCATTTCCATGGTCGGCGATTATTATCGCCTCGTAGTCATTGGCTTTTGCCGCCTCGATAACATCCTTCACGCAATTGTCAACGGCATGCACGGCCTTCGCTATCGCATTGTAAACACCGGTATGTCCTACCATGTCGCCATTGGCGAAGTTCACCACTATAAAGTCATACTTCTGTGTGCCTATAGCCTCAACCAGCTTGTCCTTCACCTCGTATGCGCTCATCTCAGGCTTAAGGTCGTATGTGGCAACCTTTGGAGACGGCACAAGTATACGGTCCTCACCATCATACGGAGTCTCACGGCCACCGTTGAAGAAGAACGTCACATGAGCGTATTTCTCAGTCTCCGCCGTATGGAGCTGTGCCTTGCCCTGCTTGCTCAGATACTCGCCAAGAGTATTCATCACATTCTCTTTCGGGAACAGCACGTCCACACCTGTGAACGAAGCGTCATACGGAGTCATACAGTAATACTGAAGGTTCTTTATAGTGTGCATGCCATCCTCAGGCATATCCTGCTGTGTAAGCACCTGTGTAAGTTCCTTGGCACGGTCGTTGCGGAAGTTAAAGAAGATGACAACATCGCCTTCCTCTATGCGTCCGTCAACATTACTGTTTACAATAGGCTTGATAAACTCGTCGGTGACACCTTCCGCATAGCTCTCCTCCATGGCTTTCACCATATCGGAGGCCTGCTTGCCCTTGCCTTCCACCATGAGATCGTAAGCCTCCTTCACACGGTTCCATCGTTTGTCACGGTCCATGGCATAGAACCGTCCCACGATACCGGCAATGGCCGCACCGTTGGCCGCACAAACCTCAGTAAGCTCCTTGATGAACCCAATACCGCTTTTCGGATCGGTATCGCGTCCGTCCATGAAACAGTGTACGAACGTCTTTGTAAGACCATACTCACGGCCAATCTCAACAAGCTTGTAGAGATGATCGAGTGAAGAATGCACGCCACCGTTTGATGTGAGTCCCATCAGGTGAAGCTTCTTGCCGTTGTCACGTGCGTATGAATATGCAGCCACTATACCGGGATTCTGCATGATAGAGCCGTCCTTGCATGCTCGGTTTATTTTAACAAGGTCCTGATACACCACGCGCCCTGCACCGATATTAAGGTGTCCCACCTCGGAGTTACCCATCTGTCCGTCGGGCAGACCTACATTCTCACCTGAAGCCTGAAGCTCTGAATGCGCGCTTACGGCTGTAAGATAATCAAGATAAGGTGTGGGAGTTCTGAAAATAACGTCACCCGCACCGTGTTTTCCGATGCCCCATCCATCGAGAATCATCAGTAAAGCTTTCTTTGCCATAGTCTTATATGATAAATTATTGTATTCCGGAATGCAAAATTACAACAAAAAAGTGAGAAACAAAAAAACGAAGAGCATATTATTCACTCTTCGTTACTTAAGTCACTCCGACTCCCCAAAAGAGTCTCTTCCTTCCACTTTAGGGAGTCAAAGGGCCCCTTATTAATAGTTCTCCGGCTTAATCTGGAAATATGCCTTTGCATGGTCGCACACAGGGCATACCTCAGGAGCCGACTTGCCGATGACGATGTGTCCGCAATTGGTACACTGCCATACTGCCTCACCGTCCTTAGAGAACACTTTCTTGTCGCGTACGTTCTTAAGCAGACGGAGATAACGTGCCTCATGCTGCTTCTCAACGGAAGCCACGCCCTCAAACTTTTCCGCTATCTCGTCAAAACCCTCCTCACGGGCCTCTCTTGCCATACGCTCATACATGTCGGTCCACTCATAGTTCTCACCGTTGGCCGCATCCTCAAGATTCTGCTCGGTATTACCTACCTTACCGCCATGCAGATATTTATACCACAGCTCGGCATGCTCCTTCTCATTGGCCGCAGTCTCTTCAAACAGGTTGGCTATCTGCACAAAGCCCTCTTTCTTTGCCTTTGAGGCAAAATAAGTATATTTGTTACGTGCCATTGACTCACCTGCGAATGCCTCAAGCAGGTTCTTCTCTGTTTTTGTTCCTTTCAAGTCTTTCATAATCAATATTTTAGTAATAAATAAAATGTATACAAGATAATACAAACCTGACGCAATAAAACTTGCTTTATATTGCTGGGGTGTAACTTATCCTATTGCAAAGATACATGGTTTCATTACATATCAGCAACAATGAAACAAAAAACAACTAAATTAAAACTTTTATCACAATTGCATGTCTTTTTATGTGAATCACCGGAAACAAGAACTCCAATATCATCTTCCAATAAGGGTCGCCTTGGGTTAGTGAAATGGTTATTGTCATATAAGTATTATCAAGCACATTATATATTCCATCCAACTCGGGGTTGGGCTATACGCTGATGTTTCCATACACACTCCCTTTCTCTCCCCTTTGGGGAGTTGGAGGGACTTCATCTTTCTTTGTGGATGTCAGGAGAGATTTCATACAACGTGTAGGGACGTGCCTTTGGCACGTGTCAGGCGACAAACAACCACAAAACTATTTCATTATGAACACTGTACACATCGCAAAGCGATGTCCCTACTCGGGGATAAGGCTTTCCTTTATTTTATCGGAGGATGTTTTCCCGCCTGGCACGTGGAACAGGTATCGTCATGAAAGTACTATGAAACGAGAATCACGGAATTTTGTCAATCACTCCAGGAACTCGATTATCTCCTTTGCCGAGATCTCTTTTGCTATCACTCTCTTTTCCTTTCCAATAAGATACATCACAGGCATGGAAGGAAGATCGTAAAGCCCCGTCGACGGTATGCCGGAGGCATCATTTGCCACAATCCACCCGTCGGGCATCGAGTCAACGGTGCTCCGCCACCGGCTGTCAGAGGTGTCAACACATACGGCAAGCACAGTCAGACGGCCGGTGGCAACGGCATTGCAGAAGACGACACTGCCGTCAAGCCTGCCCACTGTTTCCATGCAATGACGGCAGTCGGGATCATAGAACATGAGGAGAAGGGTGTCGCCAGGCGTGGCGTGAAAGGTATGGCGGCCTCCGTTGCGGGTAGTATATGCGAAATCGGCGGCAACGGTCCCCCTGCGGTTCTTCCTGGCAGCCTCAAGGAGGAATGAGGCGCGTGACATCACCGCCTCCCCGCCTGCGGGAAGATTCGACATCTCTTCAAGAAACATCATGAAGCATTCCTCATTGTATACGGGAGAGCCTTTCTCATAAAGATATTTCTCCGCCACAACGCACAGCAGCCTGTAAGCAGCCTTGTCAGCTGAGGCACGCATCATAAGCCCGGATATAGCCGGAGGCAACGCCTCCGCACGGGCATGGGGAAAGAGAGACGCGTAGGTGGAGAAACTCCTTTCCATGAACACACGGCTGCGGCTGCGAAGGGTGTCGCGGAAGTCAAGGCCGTCCCAGAAATGCTCCACAATATAGGCGGCACGCGCGGAAGGGACGGTAAGGGAAGAAGGGACGGAAGGAAGGGGAAGCTCATCAACGGAAAAGGAAGAGTCAGCCACGGCAGTGCCGGACACTGCCGTGGCTGACTCTCCCAAAGCCTCTCCGCATCTTGCAGCAACAGGCTGCAGGAACATTGAGGAAAATATAAGTATGATTTCAGCAAGCCTCATATAGACATACCATATCAATCCGACTTTAAATGTTTCCCGTTATTTTTTCCTCACAAGCTTGATTGGAACGGCATCACCGTCTTTAGGCGTATTGTCATTCCATTTATATATCAAGGCATCGTAAGGACCGAACGTAAAGTCGAAATAATTTATATCCCAACCCACATTGGAACCACTGTTGTCTTTAAGCCAATACAAAGCACCGGGATTCGATGCAATATTATACGTAATGGGACGGTACTGATTATGATGTCCGTTGTCATACGACAGTTCTTTCGGCTGTGCCCCATAACGCAACACACCAGGAATATCAGGTTCCTTGCCTGAATTATTTACCAATGTTCCCTGAACCGTACGACGGCCCATTCCATACGCACCAACGGGGAAGAACACCTGGTTGAAGTTATTACTGTTGTAAATGATTGCTCCACGCATACCCACATTGCTACTACGTGAGACATTTTCCGGGTCCAAGTACATGAAAGCATCGGCCGTATTAGTGGCAGGCTCCGTGGCTCCATCATAATAGCAGACTCCCAAGGCCACACGATGCGATCGCAATTTTTCGTACTGTGCATAAGTGGGAAGCGAATACTCACGTGACTCACCTACTACAGTCGCCTTTATGTCCGGCCATTTCCAGGAATCCACCATGGATGTCGTCACACCGTTTTCCGCATTGGTCCTCGCATATCCCTTTATATCTTTCCATGCAGTAGTCTTGGTGCCGTCAGAAAGTTCCAATTCCGCGTTATAAATGGTAGTTATGCCGTTCGTTGCCTCCGAAGGTCCCCACGTTTTATTATTTGAAATAAGAATGCCCTGCTTCAAGTTTCCACGCTTGAACATCGTCCCCAAGGCAAGAGGAGATTGAGTAAGCTCTGCCTCAACTGTTCCATCGGGATATGGCACAGTGGTTGCAGTTGTATTGAATTTATACACAGAGTAGCTGCTCCACAATGCTGCATCTTTACCATCATCTATAGCAAGAGCCGCATTTACCCCCTGACGCAGGTAGATGGGATGAAAGCACGTATAGCCGTCATATTCAACCCTCACAAGCGCACATTTTGATTCCGTCTTGCCACAACCCTTAAAACCTATTTTAAACTTTATAGGATCACCTGTCGAACCCCTTACGGTATCTTTTCCGTCATCCAAAGTAAAATAACCATTATCCCCTCCTGCTGCCAGGAAAGCACGCCATTCCCCGTTGGATATCAAAGGAACGAAATTGGTTGATATGGCCGTCTCCAGACGGTACAGTGTAACATGAAAGTCATCTTTATTATCATAACTGCGCCACACCGCCTTGGGATTCGTAATACGTCGAACCTGAAACACAGGAGAATAAGTTTCTTTCCAATCATCAGATCCATCGGAAAGTATATAATGTCCTGAAACACGTAGCACGGCCTTACGCTTATAAGTCTCATACGGGTTGTTGCCGGAAAAGCCGGATATATAGATAATGGACTTCGGACGAGTAAAGACTGGGATATACAATGTCTTGGTGCCGTCACCGTTTCTTACCACACGATACGAGTTACGGTCATTGCCAACCGTCTTTTCTTTCTGTTCATCGGTAAGAGTCACATCATATACTGCCTCATGCTGGGGAATGCTATTTATAGTCGTACCTGCATGGCCTGCCTGTTTTCCTACCACTCCCAAATAATAGTCACGCATAGCCTCAACAGAACCTTTGTCACTACCCGTTCCATCATTCAGATACCAGTCTTTATCAGGCGTATCAAATATTCCCACGGGCAAGACTGTATTCCTGTCCGTATAACCGGTAGGAGCCTTCAGCGCGAGGAATCCTGCCCATATTGGTGTCACCTTGCCATTCTTCTGCAATGAATTTTCATTATATGTGTATTCGTAATAGCTAAAATCACGTAACTTAAACATATCTTTGGGCCCATTGTCTTTTCCACCAGTATACCATTTTTGGTCATGCAGCCCATAATAGTAATCAACTTTATTTTTATTCTTCTCTATCTCATTCACATAGATATCTCTTGCCCACCTAAACGGCAAGATTCCTGAAGGGTCACCTACTATCTCAGGCTCCTGCTTTGGTATCGAATCTACATTTGTAGAATCGAACGGAGCCCAGTTGTTCTCCACAATCTGAACCACCACCTTGTCGACATTTCCCGTGATACGTATAGGATATTCCGATTCCATTCCATAGAGATAGGACACGTTATAGTGTAAGGGAGGGAACACTCCCGGATCCTCCTCCATATACTCAATGTGCCAGTCGGCCTGATTGCCGTATCCCTTGAAATTGAGCGTCAGCTTATAGTGGCAGCTGCGGAAACAGTTGTAGTCGGACGTCATGTTCTGTCCCAACATGCATCGGAACTTGATCGAACCGGAAGACTGGTTGGCAGGGTTCTGGGATACATAGAACCCCTCCACCTCTATGTATGTACCTCCGAACACATTATCCTTGAAACCGGGCTTGCCTTCGGACTGGTCGTCATTTATTTGGTTGCCCAACTGTCCCTTATAATACTCGGTGCCGTCAGGCTTGGGACCGTCAGGCTTATCCTTACCGTCGATGACCGCCTGGTCAACATTATATTTTCCCTGCAGGTTCTCATAGAAATACAGGCCTGCCATATCCTCACCGTGCGTTACCTCGTTGCCATTGGCATCCTTGCCTACGGCACCGTGCTGGGACGAGCCTTTTGACAGACGCATCCATTTTGTATAGTCGTCAGGATACAAATCCCGGCTATGAGTGTGGGTATCATTGACATTATCCTCTGCCCCCTCCGCCGTTCCGGTATAATAATAGAATGACTCACCCTCGGGACGGAGCAGAAGATTACGGTCTGTGGCTGAGGCCGACTTCACCTTCACGCTGTTCTCCACACCTAACTGGCATGTGCGTGGAATGTCCTTGATGGTTGCCTTATGCACATATACGAAGACACGCTCATGAAGCCCGGAGGAATTGAACACCAGCGTCACCTTAGACGCCAGACGGCGCACCCATGCATGCAGCTTCACTGTGCCACCGCCACCGATGCTGACCTCCGGGGCGGTGTACTCTCCGCCCTTAACCTGTGAGGGATTGTCCACGGCATACTGTCCGGCAGTGAGCGGACGGCTCATACGGTCGTTGTCTGCGGTAAAGTAGCCGAACATCTGATCGTTGATTCCCCTACCGTCATTCTCGAAGCCGTCTTTCGCGTTCCCATAATCTTTCTCACTCGGCTTCTGCTCGCCTGTCTCCGCCTCGCTGTCGAGCTTCATCGGTTGCCACGTCATGGTGAGACGACGCAGTTCCTTGGCTCCGAGGGTCTTGAGATATTCCTTCACGTCCTGTCCGCCGACATCGTCATTGTCGATGTTCAGAGCGGCATAGATGCGGTATGTGCCGGCATCAAAGAAATCAGGAAACCTCATACTGTAACGGTGGGTGACAGATTCGGCGGGATTGCCCGACTGCAGGTTGCCGTTGTCTGTGGCGTCACCGGGCATCCCGCTCTGTTCTTCCCTACGCAGGGTTTCCTTCAAGTCGTCATAATCATATACATATAAAGGAAGGTCCGCACCCTCCTCCGGTTCGGAACCTTTATATACAACCACAAATATGTTGCGCATATACTTGTTGGCATCGGCAGCGGAACGGGTACGGCCAAGCGTGGAGGCCTGAAGGGGATTAAAGTCTATAGTACATTCCACCTGTGCCGGCCTGCCGTCAAAACCGCCCTCATTGATCATGAGGTCGTCGGTGCATCCGGCCAAAGAATACAAAACCGCCATAAAAGGCAATAATCTTAACAGATATGATTTCATTGCTCAGAAAATATATGATAATATTGCATCTGTGCCATACACTTCCCCTCCTCTACTTTGGGAAGGTCAGGAGGCGCTTACTTATGGTCTTTGGGAAACAAATCATCGAATCCGAAATCCATCTCCAGACTCACATTACGCAACGGCATGATTGTTATCTGCCTGTCGTTGTCTATTGTTATATATATGTCCGCATGAGTGTTTCTCGGAAGCTGCGGCAGGTTGGGAAGATATCCGTGGAAATCCGTTCCGTCGAGGCTCAGTGTCAGCGAATAGTTTTTCCCGTCGCTGTCAGCATCCGTATATTTCCCCTCAAGCAGATACACCGGAGCGATGTCGACCCTGCCTCCTCCGGCATTCAGTTTATTGGCGTCCTGCCCGGTATTTCCGTCCAGTCCCGCCTTTCTATATATGTCGTATGTGGCGTATGTCACGTTGTCAGGAGTGTCGAATGACCGGATGTCCTTAAAGCTCACCCCATCGTCAGACACCCTGTCTTCATACACAGCGTTTCTCGGCAGGTAATACATCCTGTCGGCCATCTTATGGATCTTCAGTCCTGTTATATTATATTCCGCCGGGCTGTTGTTCGTTATATGGAACGAAACCTTCACAGCGGCTCTTGTCACGAAGAGAGTTGTCGCCACATCCTCGTCTTTCACCTCCACCTCATGACACTCCGTCATCGGCAGAGGACCGGCAATCTGCTCACCGTCGCCGAGCGTGAGCATAATGCTTTCCATCTCTTCTTTCGGGAACTGCGTCCCGACACGTATCTCACCGAGCATACGGCCCATAAGCCGCCCGTCCGTGTTTTCTCTCTTCGTCTGTTCGTTGACAAAGAGGTATACCTTTTTCCTTTCATTAGGCTCCACCTCTATCTTCTCATATCCGTAATATGTGTTCGGAGAGGCGAGCATCACAGGATGGTTTGCCTCGACAGTGCCGTCGGGACGCACCACTATGATGCGCAGAGTATGCATCTTCTCATTGGCATTCACCGGGTCTTCGGGATAGACAGCCTCCGAACGGGTCACCGGCCAGTGTACGTCGGCCGTATTGACGCTTATGCACAGGTTTACCTTGGTATTCCCGTCACCGGCACCGGACATAATCAGCGGCTCATCCTCACATGCCGCAAGGGCAAGCAAGGACATGCATGCAACAAGAAAGCTGATTATATTACTGCCTTTTCTCATGAGGAAATTTCTCTATGACGGTTATACCTTATCTTTTAATTTGATTCAATTCAATTGTTTATGTCGCGTCAGAACTCAGCATCGTTGATTCTAACCACCCAATCGTTTACCACGATATGAGCATCCATCCATGTGCCGTTGCGCAGGAAGAAGAACAGTGTCCAGTCGCTCTCGCGGTCGAGGTACTCCTGGTCGCGCATGTCACGGTAGTGGTCGCTGCGGGTCAGCAGCAGATATTTGTTAAGAGGGATGCTGAGCACCTCCTCACCGGCGTTCTCCGGAGCCTTGCTGCTGTTGCGTATGGTGAGCTTAGGACCTTCCTTATCCTCAATCCCGGTCATAAGGCGCGAGGTCATGATCTCAGCGTATGCCACTACAACAGGCGTGGGCTCCACACCGTCACCGTTTACTATGACGCCTGTCTGCGACTGACCTGTCGTCCAAGGGGTGTATGTCACCGAACCGGCAGGAACGATATCATCGTCAATGGCCTTCAGCACGGTGTTGTCGTCGGTTATCTCGAACTCGAAGTCTGAAGGGTCGAGGGGGCCGCCCTCTTCCTGCTGCAGCACGATGCGTATGTTGTTCGTATTCTTCATCATCTCCACGGTGCCCTCGGAATAGAGGTCGGAGGTCTCAAGGGTAAGAGTGCCCCAGTACATGTCGTGAAGCTTCTTCTTGCCAGGAACATAAAGGCACTCCTCGTTCAGCTTAACGAGAAGATTGCCAAGAGCCACGTCCTCCTCGCCGGCACGGGTGCCTTCTATGAACGAGAACGAGCTTTCGCGGCATTCCATGCCGCCGTAGGCTACGAACCGGTAGGTGCCCGGCTCAAGGTCGAGGGTCATCCTGTATGACTCGTCCCGAAGCTCGGGGCCCGTAACGGTGCGTGTGCCGATATAGTTGCCCTCATTGTCGTAGATGATGAGCGTGAGGCAGTCCACCTTTTTCGGAAATGAGTTCGCATACTCCATGTTGTATTCATACACAAACCGTAACGACACTCCGTGAGGACACGGCTCCAAATCCTCGAAGATGTTGTCGCACGAGGATGTGAAGGCTGCCGTAAGCACGGCGGCAATCACCGCGCTTACGAACCGTGAAATCATATTATGTTTTCTACCTTTCATGTTTTATTCTTAAATCAGTTGTCTTTTTCCAAGCCCAAGGCAATTAAAACTCGATGTTGTTTATGCGTACAACCCACGGGAGAACCTCTACGGAAACCTGGAAGTATGTCTCGGCCTCCTCGTCCGGATCATCAGGATTGTCATCGTCTGTCGGTGAGCCGAACTGGTTGATGTTAGTTACAGAGAGCTTGTATACATTGTTGCGTACAACGCCGAACTCCATCTCACCCATCACGTCATTGTTGCCGTTGTCGTCATGACGGTTGTAGTAGTGGTAGTAGACAGGATAGCAGCCTGCAACAGTATCATACTTGTATACGGTGAAGCCGTTCTCTTTAACATCCGAACCTTCGCCTGTCTTAGGTGTTATCGTAACAGTTGTAACAGCGTCATCGCCCTCACCGGTTGTAGTTTCCTCTGCAGTGAAACAGTTGTTGAAAGCTTCGGCAAGAGTTGATACGGGAGCGGCCTTCACTGCCTTGTAAACTGCTTTGATACCGCCATACATCACACCGTTGAACATATAGATATCCTCGTTGTCATTTACATTTTTAGCCAACAGAGAACCTGCAACGAGATTTATCTTACCCTTGAATACAACACCGGTCGTGATACCTTTCTTCTGGGCGGAATAACCGCCCTGTTTATCAGCGGGAATGGTATTCTCCGTCGCATAGCGCCAGATCTTATAGCCTTCATTGGCTGGGGCCTTTTCGTTATCCCAAGTTGTCGAGTGATTGTCGTCAATGGTGAGCTTTGAGAACTCTGTCCATTCGCGGTCACCGCCCCTCAATGCATATTGGAAATAGCTGCCAATACCGGTTTCGGTATTATTATTGGTAGAGACATAATTCTGGAATTTGTCAGCCATTGGACCTACAACCCACTGATAGTCCATACCGCCCTTGCCGGGGCATAGTGTGATATTCGCGTTAAGGCCGTTTGCGGAAGTACGCGGCAGATAATAATACTTTGTGGCAAGGTTGAAAAGTGCCATGTGGGTAAGCTCTACCTCACCTACAATAACATCTTCCTCTAAGTTATTCTCACCAAGCACTTTTGTCTTAATCTCATACTTGTTTCCTTTAACCTGCTTGTAGTCGAAACGTGCGGCTGCACGCACTACAGGTACTGTACCGAGGTCGAACGCTTTCTCCGGCTTGTTATATTCCGAAGCAAGCGCTGTAGCATCGGGGATATCTGCGGAGACAGTTTCTACGCTTGTCATCAGGAAACGGTTATTGGCCCAGATCTCAGCATCGAAATCGGCCACAAGGTCTGTAAAGCTTTTGTCCTCCACTTCAGGATCCTCAAGAGCATCTATAGCCCCGCGCAACGAACTTGTCGGGTTGGCGTATGCGAACACGCTTACCTTCGATCCGGCCTTTGCCGCAAGAGTGGCATTCTGGAATACAAGAGTATACTTTGGATTTACAGGACTCACACCGGTTCCGCCATTCAGCTGTCCGTCGCTGAGGCTGCTTGTCAGATACTTGTATTTGCCGTCTTCAGTTTTCTCTGCCAGAACGACAAGGATGGATCCGACGCTGTTCTCATAGTCCTTACCATACTCGTCACCGGCATTGCTGCCATCCAGTCCTTCGCCAGCACGTGTGCCTGTGGGAAGCTTCAGGGTAAGCGTGGCGTACACATCCCCCTCGCCACCGGCGGCACCACCGCCGTTGCCAAGAGACAGATCATCATCACTTGAGCAGGAGAAAAGGCCCATGACCAGACATCCCGCCAAAAGTTTTTTCAGATGTTTTTTCATTTTCTTTAAAATTTAATTAGTGAATATTTGAATTATAATCATTTTTTATATTTATATTACGTCCCGGTACATTTGTCATGAAGGAAGACATGGCTGTCACATTGCCCGTCCAGCCGGAACTGCCTTTTCCGTTGGCTGACAACATAGAAAGCATGGGGGGCAGGGTCATGCATATCCATCTTATGGCTACATATTCCCTTCCGTCCTGAGGATGTTGCAGAACTCCCTCAGGCACCGGCATGGCAAATACCGGACATCCGGCCTATTCATTGAAGTCCTTGTTGTATTCCTTCAACTCCTCCACCTGTTTGAGTGCCTCCTCCGCTCCGGCCATACCGGCATTGGCTGCCTCCCTGAACAGGACTATAGCCTCGTCGTAGCGGTCTGTCATTGCCGCATGCATGCCCTTGGCGTACAGCGCCTCGGGAGAGTTGCCGGCCTTTTCAAGATACCGCCCGGCGGCTTTCATGTCTCTGGCCGCCATGGCAGCGTTTGCCGCATTGATATTTGCCACAGGGTCACCAGGATACATAGCCACAGCGACTCTGAACGTGTTTATGAACTCCTCGCTGCCGGGACGCATGTCCTGCGCTGCCAGATACATCTCATTAAGGCTGAGCTTGCGCGGCTCCGTTTTCAGCAGGCGTTTGATTTCCTCTATGTCGGTGAACTTCCTGATGCGGTATCTCACCTTGTATTCCGAACGGCGCAGCCCCGGATACACGTTCTTAAGCAGGAAGCGGTAGTCGTCCGGATAGGCTTTCTTTATGAGAGCTTCCTTTCTGTCGGGATCCATGCCGGCACGTATGAGGGCGAGTATGCCGTCGCGGTTCTCGAGGAACGAGCCTTCAACGTATTTTTCCAGTCCGGCCCAGTCTTCAGGCTCGGCCTCCGTCCTCACCATTCCGTAAGGGAATCCGCAGTGCTCAACGATATATCTCTTGAGGGTCTCCGTACGTCCGTTGGCCAGATAGGTGTTGTGGCTGTAGGGGCTCTCGGGCGATGCATATCCCTTCACCGTGAGCGATGTGACGGTATAGTCCTTGTCGCTCTTCAGCGAGTCTATCGTGCGGCGTATTCTCTCCAGTTCAACGAGATTCTGCGGACGGGTATAGTCTATATTCGTCTTGTCTACTATAAATATAATATGTGCAGTGCGCTCGGCGGAGTCTTCCTTCACCTCCTGTGCCTTCGGTGTGACATATATCAGGTTAGGGACAAACTTCCTTGGTTCAAGATTACAAATACTAATCCTTCCCCTTTCCGGCTCGGCGCAGCATCCTCCACGCTCCCATCTGGCATCGAGCGAGGCCGTTGCCATCCACGGCTCATACGGCACCGTCACGTTATATCTTATGTTCTTCACCTCCGCATTATCCCGGTAGAGCATCGAGGCACTGTCCGGCAGACTGTGGTTCTTGCGGAGAAAATGATAGTAGCGGTTGCGCCCCGCCACGACCACAGACTGTAGCAGCACGCTGTCGATGCCGTTGCTTATCACGGGAGTAACCATCTCCTCCATGTTGCTCTTCACCTTGACCCGCGACAAGTCCATATCCATTGATATGAACATCTTTCCTCCCGAACGCAATTTCGACACGTTCGACACCTTTATATTCCCGGCCAGGGAGTCGGCGGCATTGCCTGAAACGGCGGACGCTCCGAAGCTCATGCCCCACGCACCGGCTGTGGCGGAGGCAGCCAGCACCATCAGCAGTGAAAATATCCTGATGCTTATATTTCTCATTTTCATAATCAATTCACTTTTGTGGGGTTAAAAACTATAGACAAGATTCACTGCAGCCTTGGTGGGGCCGAAATAGTTGTGCGACTTGTCTTCCTCAAGCTTCGTGCCGCAGTCGGCGCACGGGTACACGTCAAAACGCGTATATGTCCACCCCATTCCTATCTCAGCCTCTATATTCCAATACTTATTCAGTATCCATGAATACCCATATACCACCCCTAATCCTCCGAACCATCCCTGATAGCGTCTGTCGGAGAGCTTCGAGAAATCCGTGCCAAGGAATGACATGCCGTTCTTCAGGCCACCGAAGTTATACTTTCCTCCAAGGGCATGCATACCGACAAAATGACCCGTAAAACGGTCGCAAAACCAATAGCGTGCCTCCGGCTGGACCATTATGTGCTTCCACTTGCGCGAGTGGGACATCGTCCAACCCATATAGTTGCCGGAAAGGTCAAGGGTCCACTTTGGAGCCAGTCCGACCTCAACCCCTGCATTCATAATGGCAAGAGCATCGTAAGCCAAATTGGTCTTTACAACTACATTTTGGGATTTCATTGCCGGACAGAGCACTAAAAACCCTAATAAAATAATTAAGAAATTTCGTAACTTCATATCTCAATTTCCGATCGTCTTTAGTTCATAAAAATATCAAAAACAATTAAATATCTATCAATTTCTAAAACGTCTCTTATGCAGAGACGGAGCAATATCACACCTAATACGACATGGCAAACTTTACATGCCGTTCTCTCTCTGTCTCTTATGCAGAGACGGAGAATTAGGCTGCAAATATAACTATTTATATTAAATTATAAAACTTTTCACACAATAAATTATCAATTGTTTTGCAAAAAAACTAATTATAAGACAAAAAACACTGTTATATAACATTTTTCATCGTATCTCCGTCTCTGCATAAGAGACGGAGGAAAAACGAAAGACACATTTTATCAGGCATTCAACCACACATTATTATATATATATATCCGTTCTAATGACACACCGACAAGTAAGCCAAAGACAAGGATACACACAAAAGAATGGATATAAAATGACGGATGCCTGCTCCTACAAATGCCACACATACATCAATAACGTGATACTCAACACATTGTAAACTACAAATATATATTAAATGCTTGGCTATAACATTTCATTGCATTATCTTTGCATAAAATATCTTAAACCGTGTTTTCAATAAACGCTTCGCCCCATCATTATCAAAATGAATTTTGCCTCCGCGCATTCGGCCAGCAGCTTATTTATAACACATCTTACACATTGCGAAGCAATACCCCCTGAAATCGGGATCAAAACGCGACAAGACTATACCGTTGACAATGGCTCATGAATTCAGAATTACAGAACATTTACAATATTTGCAATGAGAAACAAACATTTCAAACGCATCCTACTGATGCTGACCTGCTTTCCTACAACAGGCACATTCGCCCAGACTACAGACGCCGGTCCCGCTACAGGATATTGCCTGGAGGCCAACATCGTGACCGACCGCACACTGTCATTCTCAACAGATGACGAAGGCTTAAGACTGCCCATACAATGGGGACTCGACACAGCATGGCCGGATGAAGGCAATATGCTCAGAGGCATTGCCTTCATAGGCAAGGAGAACCTAAGTATCGCACGTGGCTCGTTCCAACCCAGCGACCTTATTTCCAACGACGGCACATTATCGGAGGCACAAACAAAAGCATTGAACGAACGCCTGCGCCTCATCGGATTATCGGGAGTGAGAGACGTGGTGCTGAACTGCGACCACGAGGTGCTGAACCGCGACAACTATGTGGGCAAAGCCGAAGAATGGGCAAAACTCATCAGGGCTACGGCAGACTATGTCCAAAGACGCGGATATCGTGTCATCACCGTATCGCCTTTCAACGAACCCGACTATACACCATGGGGACAAGGTTCAAAAGACGACTTCAGGAATGTGGCCAGACTGTTGAAAGAAAGCCCTTTCTTCAACAACATCCGCGTGTCGGGAGGCAATACGCTGAACTGCGACGAGGCGCTGACATGGTTCAACTATATGGGCGACTATATAGATGAGGGAAACACCCATCAGCTTGCAGGCGACTTCAACCACTATGCCGATTTCTTCACCCAGGTGCGCAATGCAGGCAAATACGCCACTGCAGACGAACTGCATAATGTGATGGAAGCCATGGTGGGCGTGGAATACGGCATGCAGTCAGGAATATGGTGGGGCTTCGACGGACTGGCACGCGGCGAATTCTGCAAAGCCAGCTTCGGCCGGCGCCTGGCTTACAGCGAAGACCGCCCGCACTGGACCGCAGCATCCGTATACCGCTCTCCGGAAGGAAAGGTGCAGGCCTTCGGCGGCACATCCGAACGCCAGGCAAACAACTCAAGCTACAGGTTCGTATCAAAAGACCGCGACGTGTATTTCGACGGCTACGGACCGCAGCGCGAGTACATCATGGAGCTGCCCGGAGGAACGGGCTACCAAAAGGGGCAGACAAACGCAGAAAGAGTGGTAAACATCACATGGGGCGAAGACGTGCAGCCGGCACCGATAAACGGACGGTACATCATCATGAACAAGAACAGCATGAAAGTAATCTCCGTGCTCAAGGGGGCCACTAACGACGGTGCCGCAATCTGCCAAAACCAGTACAGCCAGAAAGACTACCAGCAATGGGACATAAAACCGGTAAGCTCACGCATCGGAGGCGACTTCAGCTACTTTACAATATCATGTGCCCGCGACGGGAAACAGCTCGATGTCAAGAACTGGTCGCTGACAAGCGGCACGGACATCATCCTATATGGTGGAGACATCGGTTCCAACGAACAATGGTATTTTGAATATGCCGGAGGAGGAGACTACTATATCGTAAGCCGCCACAGTAACCTGTGTCTGGAAATGGTGAACAACAGCAAAATTGAATCCGCCGTTGTACGACAGGCCGCGAAAAACGGAAAGGAAGGACAGAAATGGCGCATACTGCCTGTATGGGCCGCATGTGAGACCGACGCTCCGGCACGACCGGCCACACCCGAGGCTTACGGGCACCCGGCATCAGTGGAACTGCGCTGGAACGCCAACACGGAAAAAGACGTGGCGGGATACATGGTGCTGCGTGCAGAGAATAGAGACGCAGACGCCCCGGAATGGAACACCATAGGACGGAAGATACAAGGAACGTCATTCATAGACAACACCGTGGAGCAAGGCATCCAATACCTTTATAAGATAAAGGCAATAGACCAGTCAGACAACATTTCCGAAGCCTCAGAAGAAACGGCCGGAACCACTGACGGGACAAAGACAATGATAGCACGCCTTGATTTCGAAAACAACATGTACGACAGCACTGTAAACAGGTTTAACTGCTCACATTTCAAAGCCCCCGCGTTCGCGGAAGGGAAAACAGGCGACTACTGTCTGAACCTCGACGGTGGAAAAGACTATGTGCAGCTTCCCTACCAGTTGGGCAACATGGGCGAGATGACAATCTCGACATGGGTGAAATGGCGCGGCGGAAACAAATGGCAGAGAATTTTCGACTTCGGCAATGGTGAAGACCAGTATATGTTCCTTACTCCGAATAACGGCAGCGTGATGCGCCTTGCAATGAAGAACGGAGGCAGCGAACAGACTCTCGACTGCAACCGTCCGGAACTCAACAGCTGGACCCATATAGCCGTGGTTATAGGAAAAGAAAGCGTGGCGCTCTATGTCAACGGAAAGAAGGAGGCTGAAAGCACTGACATGACAATACGCCCGGCGGATTTCAAGCCGGTGCTCAACTATATAGGACGCAGCCAATACACATCAGACCCCATGCTATGCGCATACATAGATGATTTCAGGGTATACAACCACGCACTGTCACCCGCCGAGGTCATTGCATGTATGGAGAACGCGGCCGACGGTATTGAAAACATAACGGACAGAAGTGACGATATGCCTGCCGAATACTACTCACCGGGCGGCACACGCCTGCCGAATCCGCAGAAAGGAATGAACATCATCAGAAGACACATGCCGGACGGAACAACGGAGACCCATAAGGTCATCATAAAATAAACCGCAAACGGGATTGAAAATCAAGAAGAAAAGCCCCTCCTGACCTCCCCAAAAGGGGAAGCCTCTCCTAACAAGGGGGTGTGTAGAGAAACATTAGCGTATAGCCCAACCACGAATAGGGACATCGCTTTGCGATGTGTATGGTGTATATAATGAATTCGTGTGTGGTCGTTTGCCGCCTGACACCTGCCAAAGGCACGTCCCTACATGTTGGATGATTGTAATGAAGTACAATGTTCCGATAAACAAAATGAGAAATGAGAGACATTCCAGACTGTTAATTTATACAAAAAGACCGGATTGCCGGGAAATTTCAAAATATGTTTACATTTCCAATAGATATAAAATTCTCTTCCGATGAACATGCTATTCATGCTCAATGAATGGCATGTTCATCGACCGTGAATGGCCTGTTCATCAAGCATGAACAGGCCATTCATTTTTGGCATACTTCCCAACAGATGATAACGCCTTGTATCTCAATATGTTACAGGTTTTATAAAAATCCTCAAAACAAGACAAAATCGTTTTCTGAATTTTTATTACAAAAGAAGAGACTTTGACGTATTGTCCTTAAACACATCTAATCCGATTTACCGAAAACATTGGATTTCATTACAATCATCCAATATGTAGGGACGCACCTCCGGTTTGGCTGGTGAGCCGTAATATGGAACAATGCAAAAACAGAGCAACAAAAAAGGAGTAACTTACGTTACTCCTCTGTGCGCTTCAAGATGGGCTTGAACCAACGACCCCCTGATTAACAGTCAGGTGCTCTAACCAACTGAGCTATTGAAGCATTTTATGTTTGCAATTGCGATATTTCTTAATTGCGATGCAAAGGTATCAACTTTTTTCTAATCCTCCAAATATTTCAGCAAAAAAAATCGCAAAATCTTTATTTTTACACAAATTCTGTCTGTCGGATGGTGTTTTTACCGTTTAAAGGTGTAATTTTGCATCCATAAACAGCAGTTATAAATATATCATATAATGAAAAGAAAAACAACACTCCTTACAGTTCTTGCCACAGCCTGCATACTGGCCGCAGACGCCCAGAAGAAATCAGACCATAATTTTGAGGTGGCAAAGAATCTGGATATATTTAATAATATGTACAGGACACTCGACCTGATGTATGTTGACACAATAAACCCGGGAGAGGTCATAGGCAACGGAATAAAGGCAATGCTGAGGTCACTCGACCCTTATACGGAATATTATCCCGAAGAAAAGACAAAAGATCTGAAAATGTTCCTTACAGGAAAATATGCAGGAATAGGATCCGTTGTGAAATATCATCAAAAACTGAAGCGCGTGGTAATAAACGAGCCATACGCCGGAATGCCGGCAGCAGAAGCGGGGCTCAAAAAGGGCGACATAATACTTAGCATCGACGACACCACAATGACAGACAAGAACGTAAGTTATGTCAGCGAACACCTGAGAGGCGAGCCCGGCACGACTTTCGTACTGAAAGCGGAACGCCCGTCGACCGGCAAGGTTATGACCTTCAAGATAACACGTAAAAACATAAAAATGCCGGAGATACCATACTACGGCATGCGTGACAACAATATCGGATATATATGCTTCAACAAGTTTGTAGAAGGAAGCGCACGTAATATGCGCAACGCATACATAGACCTGAGGAAACAGGGCGCACGAAGCCTGATACTCGACCTCAGGGGCAACGGAGGCGGCTCGCTGTCGGAAGCAATAGACATTATAAACATGTGGATACCGAAGAATGTGACATTAGTGGAAACAAAAGGCAAGCTGAAACAGGCCAACAAGAACTACACCACACGACATGAACCCATAGACACGGTGATGCCCATTGTCGTGCTCGTGAACGACGAGACGGCCTCGGCAAGCGAGATTGCGGCAGGCTCGCTGCAAGACCTCGACAGAGGTATAATATTAGGTACGCGCACGTATGGGAAAGGACTCGTACAGCTGCCCATGGAGCTCCCATACAACAGCAACATGAAAATAACCACAAGCAAATACTATATCCCGAGCGGCCGGTGTATACAGGCCATAAACTACAAACACAGCCAGGGAGGATATAAAGAACACATTGCCGACAGCCTCACCCATGTGTTCTACACAAAAAACGGGCGTGAGGTCAGAGACGGAGGCGGAATAAAGCCGGACATAGAGATAAAGCCGGACACCATGCCGAACATAGCGATATATCTCGGCAACATCGACTCCACGGAAGTGATGTTCGACTATGTGGTGGACTACATTACGAAACACCCCACAATCGCATCTCCATCCGCATTCAAGCTTACGGACGCCGACTTCGAGGAATTCAGACAAAGAGTGATAAAAAGCGGATTCACATACGATCCCGTGAGCGAGAAACAGCTCGGAGAACTGGAAAAGCTGCTGAAGTTTGAAGGATATTACGAAGGTGCGAAAGATGAGTTCGAGGCATTGAAATCAAAACTGAAGCATGACATATCAAAAGACCTTGAACGAAATAAGGAAGTAATATGCAGGATGATAGAGCAGGATATAATATCGGCATACTACTATCAGAGCGGAAGCATCGAGGCAAGCCTGAATCATGACGAACAGATAAAAGAAGCGGAAAAACTGCTTACCGATCCGGACAGATACCGCAAACTTCTTACAAAAGACAAATAGTGCACAAGACATGCCGGATGACTTTGGGTTAAAAAAAAAGAAATTACCCGATAAATAACCGACATAAATAGTTTATATCATTGTTTTTCACTATCTTTGTGCCTTTAGAAGACATTTTAGATGTAAAAAGAAAACAAGTTTTAATTTTTAGATGAACGTAATTACGAAAACAGTTTCATTGCCTGACGGAAGAACCATCAGCATTGAGACCGGGAAAGTGGCAAAACAGTGCGACGGTTCTTGTGTGCTCCGTATGGGCAACACCGTACTTCTGGCCACCGTTTGTGCCGCAAAAGATGCAGTTCCCGGAACAGATTTTATGCCTTTGCAGGTAGACTACAGAGAACAGTATGCCGCTGCCGGACGTTTCCCCGGCGGATTCACAAAACGCGAAGGCAAGGCAAGCGACAACGAAATACTCACCTCACGTCTCGTAGACAGAGTGCTCCGTCCGCTTTTCCCCTCAAACTATCACGCAGAAGTTTATGTAAACGTGATGCTTCTATCAGCCGATGGCATAGACCAGCCTGACGCACTTGCAGGATTCGCGGCGTCAGCAGCCCTGGCTTGTTCAGATATCCCATTCGAATGTCCTATCAGCGAAGTACGTGTGGCCCGTGTAAACGGTGAATACGTTATCGATCCGACCTTCGAGCAGATGAAAGACGCCGACATGGACATCATGGTAGGTGCCTCGGCAGAAAACATCATGATGGTGGAAGGCGAGATGAAAGAAGTGTCGGAACAGGATATGATCGGTGCGCTGAAAGTGGCAATGGACGCCATCAAGCCCATGTGCGAGCTGCAGAACGAGCTGTCGAAGGAACTCGGCAAGGATGTCAAGCGCGAATACGACCACGAGGTGAACGACGAGGAGCTGCGCACCAGGATGAACGACGAACTCTACCAGAAAGCATACGATGTGACGAAACAGGCTCTCGAGAAGCATGCCCGTCAGGAAGCTTTCGACAAGATATTGGAAGACTTCAAGCAAGCTTACACAGAAGCTCATGCAGACATGTCTGAAGATGAACTCGAGGAAAAGGCCGCAATGATGGACCGTTACTATCACGATGTGATGCGTGACGCAATGCGCCGCTGCATACTCGATGAAGGCATACGCCTCGACGGCCGCAAGACTGACGAGATACGCCCGATATGGTGTGAGGTAAGCCCGTTGCCAATGCCCCACGGAAGCTCTATCTTCACACGAGGCGAGACACAGTCGATAACAACATGTACGCTCGGCACAAAGCTCGACGAGAAAATGGTAGACGATGTGCTGGACAAGAGCTACATGCGCTTCCTGCTGCACTACAACTTCCCGCCGTTCTGCACAGGCGAGGCCAAGGCCTCGAGAGGCGTGGGACGCCGTGAAATCGGCCACGGCCATCTGGCATGGCGCGCACTGAAAGGAATGATTCCCGAGGACTACCCGTACACCGTACGTCTTGTGTCACAAATATTGGAGTCTAACGGTTCCTCGTCTATGGCGACGGTATGCGCAGGCACACTCGCACTTATGGATGCCGGTGTTCCAATCGCGAAACCCGTATCCGGTATAGCAATGGGACTTATCAAGAACCCCGGTGAGGATAAGTATGCCGTGCTGAGCGACATTCTCGGTGACGAAGACCATCTCGGTGACATGGATTTCAAGACCACAGGTACGAAAGACGGTCTTACAGCCACACAGATGGACATAAAGTGCGACGGACTGAGCTTCGAGATTCTCGAAAAAGCCCTCATGCAGGCAAAACAGGGACGCGAGCATATCCTCGGCAAACTCACCGAAACAATCGCAGAACCGCGTGAGGACCTGAAACCGCAGGTTCCGCGTATAGTACAGATACAGATACCCAAGGAATTCATCGGTGCAGTAATCGGCCCCGGCGGCAAGATAATCCAGCAGATGCAGGAGGACACCGGCTCTACAATCACCATCGAGGAGACAGACGGTGTAGGCAAGGTGCAAGTCAGCGGCCCCAACAAGGAAAGCATCGACAGTGCCATTGCAAAGATTAAGGCTATCGTGGCCATACCTGAGGTCGGCGAGATATACGAAGGCACAGTACGCTCGATAATGCCATACGGATGCTTCGTAGAGATCATGCCCGGCAAAGACGGACTGCTTCACATCAGCGAGATAGACTGGAAACGCCTTGAGACAGTAGAGGATGCGGGAATAAAGGAAGGAGACAAAATCAGCGTGAAACTGATGGAAATCGACCCGAAGACCGGAAAATACAAACTCTCACACCGCGTGCTTGTTGAAAAGCCTGCCGACTATGTAGAGCGTCCCGCACGTCGTGAACGCCCCGATCGAGGCGAGCGCCGTCAGCGTCAGGAACATAACGACCGCAGACCGCGTCACGACCGAGGCGAGCGCCGGCCGAATCAGGAAACAAACAGTTTCAATGACGAGAACCGCGAGCCGAAGGATTTCAATGACTCTCTCGACCACATGGACTTCTGATAACGTGTGGACTAAGAACAAAAAACTCCGCCTTCATTTATCATGGAAGGCGGAGTTTTTCATATTGTCGGAACAACCCTAAAAGCTATTGAGCCAAGCCTTAAGGTCGAGAAGCATTTCTATATGATAGCGGAACGAAGGCATGAAACCCCATCCGTGACCGCCGGCAGGATATACGTATAATGAAGCCGGGACATCATGCCGGTAGCACTCCAGATAATAATTCACTCCATTCACGGGAAGCACGACATGATCGTCGTCACTCAACGCGATAAAAGCACGCGGAGTCACACGCGTAACCTGGATATCGCTGCTGTATTCCTGCTCTCTCTTTTTCTTTGGCGACGCGCCAAGGAAATTGTCATGCGAACCTTTATGGGTAAAACTCGGATCCATTGTAATCACCGGATAAAACAATATCTGGAAATTCGGAGCGGCATCACCTTTTGAACGCGTGGCAACAGTAGATGCAAGATGACCGCCGGCCGACGAGCCCATTATTCCGACCTTGGCCGGATCTATATTCCATTTCCTCGCATTACGGCGCACAAGACGCATGGCCTCCTCGGCATCCTCGACAGGAATACGCGGGTCACCTTTCGGCATCCTGTATTTCAATACCACAACGGCAATACCCATATTATTGAAAAAAGGAACCCAATCATGACCCTCATGTCCGGATGCAAGAACCTGATAGGCCCCTCCGGGACATATCACGACACAACGGCCGGTAGCCTTAAGGGCATTAGGCAGATAAACCCATACTTTTGCAGTATCACCGGATTTGCCTTTACCATGGGGAGGACCGTAAGGCCACAGGCTCATCTCCATAACGTTACTACCCGCCGCATAAGAAAACACGGCAACAAGACAAAGTACAAATAAAACAGCAGATTTCTTCATTACATTCTTTTTTATCTTTTTCTTTACTTTTTATCAGGCAATTGCTTGCAAAGATAAATATTTTTTTGTAATATTGCATCAAAATCAAAAGACTACACAGCAAGGTTAAACGATTTTTAATGATTCTGTTCTTCCGTAAGCTGATGAAGACATTATGATTTCTCACATTAATAACCCTTAAAAACCTATGAGCTTATGCATCCACTAAAAAAATTCGAGTATTGTCCTGTATGCGGAGACAGACATTTTGAAAACAACAGTGAGAAAAGCAAAAAGTGTGAAAACTGCGGATTTGAATTATTCGGCAATCCGAGCGCGGCGGTAGCGGCCTTCATTCTTAACGAGAAAAACGAGCTGCTGGTTGAGGAACGTGCAAAGAATCCGGCAAAAGGCACATTAGACCTTCCAGGAGGCTTTGCCGATATAAACGAAACGGCGGAAGAGGCCATAAAACGTGAAGTAAAGGAAGAGACAGGACTTGAAATCGAAAGCGTAAGCTACCTGTACAGCCTGCCGAACCTGTATCATTATTCCGATATGGATATCAATACCCTCGACATTTTCTTCAGATGCAGGGTGAAGGACGAATCTGTATTACATCCCGGGGACGACGCGAAAGCATGCAAATGGGTGTCAATAACGGAACTTCGGCCGGAACAGTTCGGACTTGAATCCGTAAGTCGCGCCATAAGGAAATTCATTGCAAGCAGAAATGTATTCTTCTAAAAAAACAAAAAAAAAGAATATATATAAGGTGTAAGATAACTTTTTTGCGTATTTTTGCAGCCTGAATAAAAAGATTATAAATCATAATATGCAAAAGAATCTGGTTATAGTCGAATCTCCTGCTAAGGCCAAGACCATTGAGAAATTTCTCGGTAACGATTATAAGGTCATGTCAAGCTATGGTCATATCAGAGACCTGAAGAAGAAGGAACTAAGCATAAACACCGATACCCTGCAACCCGATTACGAGATTCCGGAAGAGAAGGAAAAACTTGTAAAAGAGTTGAAAACAAATGCAAAAAAAGCAAAGAAAGTATGGCTCGCATCCGATGAGGACCGCGAGGGAGAAGCCATTTCATGGCATTTATGCGAGGTACTCGGACTTGATGAGGAAAAAACAAACCGTATAGTCTTCCATGAAATCACAAAACCGGCGATTCTTAATGCAATCCAGAATCCGAGGCGTCTGGATATGAATCTCGTAAACGCACAGCAGGCAAGACGCGTACTTGACCGACTGGTAGGATTCAAGCTCTCACCGGTATTGTGGCGTAAAGTGAAACCGGCACTGTCTGCCGGACGCGTGCAAAGCGTCGCTGTAAGACTTATTGTCGAACGTGAAAGGGAGATACAGGCATTCAAACAGGAAGTATATTACCGCGTTAACGGAATATTCGCGATTATAAACACCGACGGCTCCGCAAGTGAGGTACGTGCAGAACTCGGTACGAGGTTTAAAACCCATGAGGAAGTGACGGTATTCCTTGAAAAATGCAAGAACGCGGAATTCATAATAAACAGCGTAACGCAAAAACCGCTGAAGCGCACTCCCGCTCCACCATTCACAACATCGACGCTGCAGCAGGAAGCCGCAAGAAAACTCGGCTTCACGGTATCGCAGACAATGATGGTGGCACAACATCTGTATGAAAACGGACGGATCACATATATGCGTACCGACAGCGTAAACCTATCGTCATTATGCGTCAACGACAGTAAAAACGAAATCAGCAGACTATGGGGAGACAAATACAGCAAAACAAGAAAATACCATACTTCGTCAAAAGGAGCGCAGGAGGCTCATGAAGCGATACGCCCCACAGACATGACGGCCTCAACCATTGAAGGCACCGCACAGGAAAGACGTCTTTATGACCTTATATGGAAGCGTACTGTAGCATGCCAGATGGCTGACGCGGAAATAGAAAAGACAACAGTAAATATAAATGTCAGCGGGACCGATGAAGTGTTCATTGCAAACGGAGAGGTGGTGAAGTTTGACGGCTTCCTGAAAGTATACCGCGAATCGTATGACGATGACGAGCAGGAAAATGACAACACCAACATCCTGCCGCAGATGGAGAAAGGACAAAAGCTGCAAAGACGTGAAATCCTGGCAACAGAGAGATTCAGCCAGGGACCGTCAAGATATACCGAGGCAAGCCTCGTACACAAACTCGAGGAACTCGGCATCGGACGTCCTTCTACATACGCGCCTACCATAAGTACCATACAACAACGTGAATATGTTCACAAAGGCGACAAAAAAGGTGAAGAACGGCAATACAGGACCGACAGCCTGAAAGGACTGGTAATAACCCAAAAGACACGTAAGGAAACGGCCGGCAATGAGAAAGGCAAGCTTCTGCCGACCGACATTGGTATCGTAGTCAATGATTTCCTTATGAAATTCTTCCCGAATATCATGGACTACAACTTCACTGCCAAAGTGGAACGGAAGTTTGACGAGATTGCCGAGGGTAACGAAACATGGACAGACATGATGAAAGACTTTTACCGCGACTTCGAGCCCACCGTAGAAGAGACCATGAATTCGCGCTCGGAACATAAGGTCGGTGAAAGAGAACTCGGAACAGACCCGGCGACAGGCAAGCCGGTATATGTGAAAATCGGACGTTTCGGGCCCGTGATACAGATAGGTGCGGCCGATGACAAGGAGAAGCCGAAATTCGCACAACTGCCGGCCGACAAAGGCATGGAGACAATAACTCTTGACGAGGCATTGGAACTGTTCAAGCTGCCAAGAGAGATCGGAGAGTTTGAAGGCGAGAAAGTAATTATCGGTGCGGGACGCTTCGGGCCTTACGTACTACATAACAAGAAATATGTATCACTGCCTAAAAGCGAAGATCCTCTCACAGTGAATCTCGATACGGCAATAGAGCTGATAAAAGAGAAAAGAAACCAGGATAAGGCAAAACACATAAAGATATTCAGTGAAGACGCAGACCTGGAAGTGCTAAAAGGAAGATACGGCCCCTATCTGGCATATAACGGGAAAAACTACCGTCTGCCGAAAGACATGCACGACAGAGCGGACAAGCTCTCCTACAGTGAATGTATGGAGATAGTGAACACCGGTATGGCAAAAAAAGAAAACAAACAATAAGCCATTGGACATACGGACATTCCATATTATCAGGAAACAATTGCAAGAATAACGGCTGCAGAAGTATGGGAAGACAACCATACCTCTGCAGCTATAAACGTTTTTATAGAAACACGGAATCTCTCCCGAAACAGGCAACATCAATAAATGACAAGAATAATCATCATCGGCTATATGGGAGCCGGAAAAACCACAGTGGGCAAGGCACTTGCCAAAGAAACCGGACTTACATTCTATGACCTCGACTGGTATATAGAAAGCCGCATGAGAAAGAAGGTATCGCAGATATTCGCAGAACGCGGAGAAGAAGGGTTCAGAAAGATTGAGCACAATATGCTGCATGAAGTAGCTGAATTTGAGGACGTGATAATCAGCTGCGGAGGAGGCACCCCATGCTTCTACGACAACATGGAATATATGAACGGCCAAGGAAAGGTCGTTTACTTGAAAGCGTCGCCGGAAGTACTGCACAAACACCTGAAAATGGGAAAGACAGAAAGACCCCTATTGAAGGGAAAGACAGAAGAGGAACTCATAACATTCATCACCGAGCAGCTCGGCAAAAGAGAAACGTTCTACTCAAAAGCAAAATATTCGCTTGACGTGAACCTCATGGATGATTATGAGAAAATTAAAATAACGGTAAAAAAACTGAGAGAACTATTAGACATTTAATACGAATAACTATTTACGGTATTTAGCTTAACAATTATTGAAATGAAAAAATGGACTATTGAAGATTCCAAGGAACTCTACAACATCTCCGGCTGGGGCACTTCTTATTTCGGTGTCAACGATAAAGGCAACGTTTATGTAACTCCATGTAAAAACGATGCCCAGGTAGACCTAAGGGAGGTAATGGACGACCTTGCCTTACGTGATATCACATCACCTGTCCTGCTGCGTTTCCCGGACATTCTGGACAACAGGATTGAAAAAACTACAAGTTGCTTTAAAAAAGCGGCTGAAGAATATAAATTCAAAGGCGAGAACTTCATAATCTATCCCATAAAAGTAAACCAGATGCAACCCGTGGTGGAAGAGGTCATTAGCCACGGAAAGAAATTCAATCTGGGACTTGAAGCCGGATCAAAGCCTGAGCTTCATGCCGTTATAGCCGTCCAGTGTCAAAGCGACTCTCTGATAATATGCAACGGATATAAAGACCAGAGCTATATAGAACTTGCCTTGCTCGCACAGAAAATGGGCAAAAGGATATTTATCGTCATAGAAAAGCTTAACGAACTTGAAATAATAGCAAAAGAGGCAAAAAAACTTAACGTAAGACCGAATCTCGGCATACGTATAAAACTTGCATCCTCTGGAAGCGGCAAATGGGAAGACAGCGGAGGGGATGCAAGCAAGTTCGGACTTACAAGCGCAGAACTATTGGACGCCCTCGAACTTCTCGAGAAAAAAGGCATGAAAGACTGCCTCAGACTGATACATTTCCATATAGGAAGCCAGATAACGAAAATACGCCGCATACAGACAGCCCTAAGAGAGGCATCAATGTTTTACATCCAGCTCCACAAAATGGGATACAATGTCGACTTTGTTGACTGCGGAGGAGGATTGGGAGTAGACTATGACGGCACACGCTCGCCCAACAGCGAAAGTTCCGTTAACTATTCTATACAGGAGTATGTTAACGACTGTATCTATACATTCGTTGACGCAGCCGACAAGAACGGGCTTCCCCATCCGAACATCATCACAGAAAGCGGACGCTCGCTGACAGCCCATCACTCAATACTCGTAATCGACGTGCTTGAAACAGCGTCACTACCCAAAATGCCGGAAGAATTTGAACCGGACAATGACAGCCATCACCTTGTGAAAGACCTGTATGACATCTGGGACAACCTCAATCCGCGTACAATGCTTGAAGACTGGCACGATGCGGAAGACATACGGCAGCTGGCTCTGGAATCATTCAGCCACGGACTGCTCGACCTGAAGAACAGGGCCGAAATAGAAAAGATGTATTGGAGCGTATGCCAGGAGATAAACATTCTGGCAAAACATCTCAAACACACACCGGAGGAACTGATGAATCTCGACAAGCTACTTGCAGACAAGTACTTCTGCAACTTTTCGTTGTTCCAGTCCCTCCCCGACTCATGGGCAATAGACCAGATATTCCCAATTGTGCCGATACAGCGCCTCAACGAACGTCCCACACGCAGTGCGACAATACAGGATATTACATGCGACAGCGACGGAAAAATAACAAATTTCGTTACCAACCGCCTTAACTCACATATCCTTCCGGTGCATCCCCTGCACAAACACGAGCCCTATTATCTCGGAGTATTTCTTGTGGGAGCCTATCAGGAGATTCTCGGTGACATGCACAACCTGTTCGGCGACACGACTGCCGTACATATCAGCATGAAGGACAACAAGTATCACATAGACCAGGTGATAGACGGTGAAACCGTGGCAGAGGTGCTCGACTACGTGCAATATGACCCTAAAAAGCTTGTAAGACAACTTGAAATATGGGTAACGAAAAGTGTAAAGGAAGGAAAAATATCTCTTGAAGAGGGAAAAGAGTTTCTTGCCAACTACCGTTCGGGACTTTACGGATATACTTATCTTGAATAAAATAATCCCTAACAAAAAAACAATGAACAGTATTACTGTTGTAAAAGTGGGTGGAGCCGTTGTCGAGGATGACGCGCAACTGACAGACCTCCTGAAAGATTTCAGTGCCATAGAAGGCCGTAAGGTTCTGATACACGGAGGCGGACGCAAAGCGACAAAGCTCGCGGAAAAGCTCGGCATCGAGACAAACATGGTCAACGGACGCAGAATAACCGGCAAAGATATGCTTGATGTTGTAACGATGGTTTATGGAGGCCTTATAAACAAAACCGTCGTGGCACGCCTCCAGGCATGCGGAATGAATGCCTTGGGACTGACCGGAGCAGACATGGGAATAATCCGCTCCCGTAAGCGGCCGCTAAAAGACGGTATAGACTATGGATTTGTAGGTGATGTGGAAAACACCGACGGGAAAACACTAAGCATGCTTGTCGAGACCGGCATCATACCTGTCATAGCTCCCCTCACACATGACGGAAACGGCAATATTCTAAATACCAACGCTGATACAATAGCCGCGGAAACGGCAAAAGCCCTTGCCCGGCATTACGATGTAACCCTTATTTACTGTTTCGAGAAAAAGGGCGTTCTGTACAATCCGGATGACGAAGACAGCGTGATTCCGGTAATCACACGTGAAGACTTCCATAAGTTTGTGGAAGACGGAACCGTGGCCGGAGGAATGATACCAAAGATAGAAAATGCACTGAGCGCGATAGACTGCGGTGTAAAGGAGGTTATAATAACACTTGCCAAGGCCATTGACGGCAAACACGGAACCGTAATCCGTTAAAAAAACATCGTTCGCCTTCTTACAAAGGCCATACTTGTAATATTCAACATGGCAATGACACCTATTTTTTATTGTCATTGCCATGTTAAATATGATAAAATCACAAAATAACGGGATTTGCCTGTAACTTTTACGCTTCATATCCGTCATTTGGTTAGAGAGGATGAAGAAATACAATTTCCGTAACGACATTCTGCCATTGAAGAATGAGCTTTATCAACTTGCTCTCCGCATAACTCTCAATGATGCGGAGGCTGAGGATGTTGTGCAGGAAACCATGATAAAAGTGTGGAACAGGCGCGACAGTTGGGAAACGATAGAATCAATAGAAGCGTTTTGTCTTACAATATGCCGCAACCTGTCGCTCGACAAGATAAGAAAGACAGAAAATCAGAATCTGTCGCTCGACAATAATGCCGACAACAGTTTTCCCGCAGACAACTCATATTCATCCAACCCCGAGGAACAGACCGTCCAACAGGACAGATTGCAACTTGTGAGAACACTCATAGGACAACTGCCTGAAAAACAGCGGAGCGTCATGCAACTGCGTGATTTCGAGGGGAAGAGTTATAAGGAAATAGCTCAAATTCTTGAGATTAGCGAAGACCAGGTAAAAGTAAACCTGTTCAGAGCCAGACAGACAATAAAGAAAAAGTTTATAGAAACAGAGAATTATGGACTATAAGTATATTGAACAGCTTTTGGAGCGATATTGGCAGTGTGAGACTTCCGTCGAGGAAGAAGAAATCCTGCGTACTTTTTTCAGCCAGAAAGAGGTTCCTGCCATGTTTCTCAGATATCGCGATTTGTTTGTTTACGAGCAAAAAGCCAAAACGGAAAAGCCGCTTGGCGATGACTTTGATGCAAAAATAATGGCTATCATTGAAAAAGAAACGCCTGTAAAGGCCCGTACAATAACACTACGGAACCGATTCATGCCCTTATTCAAAGCTGCGGCCGTTGTGGCCATCATAGTGACATTAGGCAATGCCGCACAACTCTCAACGTCACATGAGCAGAATGACGAGGAAATAAACTATTCCGACTACAAAGACACCTATAAGGATCCTGCCACCGCGTACGACAAAGTACATAATGCACTTGAACTTGTATCGGAAGGATTCAGCATGGCAAACGTATCGGACACCACAGCAACACAAAACATAACCGAAGACATTTCTAATATCAATAAATGAAAAAAGGTATCTGTCTTATAATTGCCGCAACAATAGCGCTTGGACTGTCAGCACAACGCAGCCTTGACTTTGCATCAAAGTTCATGCAGAAATATAAAGACAGCACCTTTGTGACCTGTATAACCGTCAGTCCAAAGATGATGGAACAGATTGCCAAAAGAACGGAACAGAACAAAAAGGAAGAGACCGGGCATATAATACAGGTCATAAGCAAGCTCAAAAGCGCAAGAATCATCACCGCTGATAACCACTGCAACGACTGTTACAGAACAGCAGAGAGCCTATTGAAAAGAAACAGACAAAGATTCGGACATTCGCAAAGCTATAACAGCGAGCATGCCCACGGCACTTTCTATACAAGAAAGAACAAAAAGGGAAGCATCATCGAGCTTGTGATGCTGCATGAAGACAAGAAAACAGACCGGCTTACCATCGTTAATCTGACCGGTAATATAGACAATGAGTTTATGGACGGTCTCATAAAAGCTTTCGGAGAACGTGGGTTAAAGCCATGACAAAAGATAATTTCTATGCTATTTCTATAATAAATCATGTTTAGTAAAACAAAAAAACGAAACTGTGAAGTTTCATTTCTCTCAAATTTTTCATAACATACTAACGTTGAGAGCCGCTCCTGGAGATTAATCAGAAGCGGCTCTCTTTATATATCAATCATACTCCTATATCCTTTTCAGTCTCATATTAAGCTGGAATAATGCAGGAAGCAGAAGACACAGGCTGAACACTACGGCAAGGATTACTCTCGTATTGCTTCCATTGAACAAAACAATGAGCGGAATATCCGGATCCGGCATTATATTGCATAATATATATGCTATAGTGTTATTTACCCAGTGATATGCCACTCCGGGCACAATGCTGCCTGTACGCCAATACATCCATCCTAAAAGCAAGCCTACAATAAACGCATGCGGCATTTGGGCCGGATTGCCATGGACAATGGCAAACAGAACAGAAGAAACCGCTATTGCGGCCCAATGGCCGCGAAAAGCCTTCAATAAAGACTTAAGCACCGCTCCACGGAAAACAATCTCCTCAACGACAGGAGCCAAAAGGCCTACAGCCAGGTATCCCCATGGGCTTCTCATGATCATAGTAAACTCTGGAAGCATTACATTAGGCAACTCAGGAAGTTGCTCCTGTAGCCACGCGGAAGGAATGACAGCTCCTGCCGCAGCTATGAAACACCAAAACAACACTCCCCATGGAGAAGAGCGCATATAGCTCCTGTCTATCTTGCACCACCCGGCAAAGATAAACACAACAAGTGTGATTGCCGCAGCCGCACTCATCGAAACAATAAGCATATTCGCCGTTATATCACCATTACCGGCAATGAGCTGCCATATTTTCTGTATGCCGGAAGTAACACAAAGCTGTATACCTACAAACACAAGCAAATATACTATAACATTCTTCATATCCTGATATATATTTGTTTTCATAAAACTACTCTTATTCATAACCGACTATTCCCCGAAACAGGCTTCCGCCATCTCCTTGTCCTTACGCAACTGGCCTATAAGCTCTGCCGGACTTCTGAACTTCTTCTCCGACCTGAGACGCCGGACAAACGACACTGCCATACACTCTCCATAAATATCACCGCAAAAACGAAACAAATGCACCTCAAGCGTCATACGGTTGCCATCAAACGTAGGCCGCATGCCGATATTCATCATCCCGTTCCTGTATTCTCCACTATCAAGCCTGACCCTCACGGCATACACACCGGGAGACGGTATAAGCTTACGTGGTTCCAACACCACGATATTGGCTGTAGGAAAACCGAGTTCCGTGCCCACATGTTCTCCATGTATCACTCTTCCTACAATAGTATACGGATACCCGAGACATCGCTCCGCCATTTCCACCTCACCTTCCATGAGGAACGAACGCACAACAGAAGAACTGATACTCACCTCCTCCATTACATACGGTTTCCACTGCCGCACCTCTACATCCGTTTCCCGCCCGTAACGCACATAATCTTCAAACCCCTCGGAACGGTTGTGGCCGAAACGGTTGTCATAACCGACTATAAGCGTTCTGACATTTATACGTGCGGAAAGAATATCGCTTATAAAGTCACGTGCGGACAAACCAGCCATCTTTTCTGAAAACGGAAGCACCACACAATTATCCATGCCGGTTTTTGACAAAAGAAAGACCTTTTCTTCAAGTGTACTCAGCAATCGTGGTTGAAAATCGCTGTTCAAGATCTCACGCGGATGCCTGTCAAACGTTATGACAGTAGATTCAATACCTTTCTCATGAGCCATTTCCGACACATGCCCGAGCAAGAAACGGTGACCGCGATGGACTCCGTCAAAGAAGCCGATTGTAGCGACACAAGGCTGTAAATCCGCAATATCATCGGCAAACATTATTGTCTTCATAGAACCAAACTCATATCCATGCCCTTACATCAGGCATTATATATTTTTTTCTTATTAACCATACGTGACACAAATCTCATCAGTTCACCGATAACCATTACCGGAGACGTCAGCAATATTATCCACATCCATGTTTCCATGTCCAACGGTTCCGTGCGGAACATCTTGCCGCCAAACGTCACTATGAGCCACTGGCCGGCAAGTATCATCACCAACACGGCAAACAAGCCGCGGTCAGAAGTGAAGCCGCAAAATGCAGAACGGTTGGAGCCTAACGACTTTGCGTTAAACAGATTCCACCATTGAAGCATCACAAATACAGTGAAGAAAACGGTAAGCTCGCGAACTGATATTCCTTTTATATTATGCTCAAAATAATAAAGCATCACTATCATTATTCCAAACAGACAAAGGCCTACACAGCCTATAGCCCACCCCATATTGCGGTTAATGATAAAATCAGTCTGCCTCCTCGGCTTTTCCTTCATTACCTCCGTTTCCGGCGGCAATGACGCTAAAGCCATGGCGGCAAAAGTATCCATTATCAGGTTAACCCACAACATCTGGGTGATTGTAAGCGGAAGTTCCGTGCCTATAAACGCTCCGCCAAGAACAAGCAGCAGAGCCGTGACATTCACAACAAGCTGGAAAAAAATGAATCTTTGTATATTCACATAAAGGGAACGGCCCCACTGCACTGCCTTTACAATACTTGCAAACGAATCGTCCAACAATGTCATGTCACTCGCGTTCTTTGCAACGCTTGTGCCCGAACCGAGCGAAAGCCCCACATGGGCATGGTTCAATGCCGGAGCGTCATTAGTGCCGTCACCGGTGACAGCCACCACCTCTCCCCGTCTCTGCAACATCGTCACAAGCCTTTGCTTGTCCGCCGGACGCGCACGGCTCATAACCCTTATCACCGGCGCACGCTGATAAGCCTCTTCATCGGAAAGCGACGCGAAATCCATGCCTGTTATCTGTGCCCCGTCCGGAAGACGGTCGGACCATACACCTATATGCCTTGAAATCTCAACGGCTGTGGCAGAAGTGTCTCCCGTAACCACCTTCACGTCTATTCCTGCCCTGCGACACTGCATGACAGCCTCCGGCACTTCTTCACGCAAAGGGTCCGTTATGGCTGCAATTCCCTGATATGTAAGATTCTCAGGATGTCTTATATCATACATACCGTCATCGGTCAATCTCCTGCAGGCGAAACACAGAGTACGCATAGCCTTGCTCTGATAGCCGTAAAGCCGGCGGTTTATCAATACGCGCTCTTCCTTTGACATGTCACAGAATCCCATAACAATCTCCGGAGCTCCCTTTACAAACAAATATCTCGTGCCGTCAACCCTGGCAATTGAAGCCATGAACTTATGCTCGGTGGAAAACGGCAGCTGACGCTCCATGACGCATTCCCTTCGTATGCGCTCATAGTCTGCTCCCTCTCCTGCCGTCCATACAAGAATGGCGGCCTCAGTAGGATTTCCTATGTTTTTTGAACCGCTTATATCAGCGGTGGTATTTATTGCGATTGCCTTTATGAGCAAGTCTTTGTCGCCTTCCACGCTCATCTCGCTTACCTGCATTTTATTTTGAGTGAGCGTTCCCGTCTTATCGGTACATATCACAGTCACCGCACCCATAGTCTCACAGGCATGCAGCTTCCTTACAAGATTGTTACTCTTCAGCATACGCCTCATATTCAGGGCAAGAGCCAGGGTGACGGCCATAGGAAGTCCTTCCGGCACTGCCATAACAATGAGTGTAACAGCCATCATGAAATATTTAAGAACAATTTCTGCCATAAGCAGATAATTATCCGTCTCCCATACCGGTTTTGTCATTATATCATGAATAAGGAAACCGGCAAACGCGGCCACTGCCACGCCAGAGCCAACCTTGCTTATAAGTCCGGCAAGCCGGTCGAGCTGCATATTCAGCGGTGTCTTGACTGCCGTTATCTCAGTCGAGTGCCTCGCAACCTTTCCTATCTCAGTCGCATCGCCCACGGCCGTAACCTCCATACGCCCGCTGCCGTTCATCACCAATGTTGAACGCAGCACCACATTCGGCGGATATGCGGTACCGGCTTCAGCCGCATCCACAGATTTAGAGGTCACAGGCTCACCGGTAAGCGCACTTTCGTCTATCTGAAGGTCTATTGCCTTGAACAGTATTCCGTCGGCCGGCACCTCATCGCCTATGGCGAGCAACACCACGTCTCCCACGACGACATCCCTGCGCGGAATCTCACACACCCTACCCTCGCGAATCACCTTCACCGGAGATTCCTCGCCAAGAGCTGTAAGTACATCGAATTTCTTTGCTGCGTCACGCTCAAAATAAAAGCCTACCGTAGTGGCAAAGAATACGGCAAGAAAGATTCCTATGGTCTCGATAAAATCTTTCTCTATAAAGGCAAGAACCAGAGATATTACAGCGGCAACAAGAAGAATCTTAATTATAGGATCATTATACTTATCGATATAAAGCTTCCACATGGATGCCTTTTTCTGCGCAGTAAGCATGTTTTCACCATACCTCCCGCGACTTTCCTCCACCTGATCTGCAGAAAGTCCGTTATAATCTCCCTTTTTCCCCATTTATATACTTTATTGTTAACCACTCTGTCTTAACAGGCATATATGTTTGGTCCAATACCATATAAATAATGTATGCCTATTTATTGCAAAGTTACACTAAAGTTATAGAAAACACGTAACGCAAAGCCTAATATTGGATTTATTTGTTCTTTTTTACAAAAAATATTTGGATATTTCACAAATATTCCATACCTTTGCACACGAAATCAATCAAACGTTGATGTTCAGGGCTTTTAGCTCAGTTGGTTAGAGCAACAGACTCATAATCTGGAGGTCCTAGGTTCAAGCCCTAGATGGCCCACTGAACGGTCGGAAACATTTTGTTTCCGACCGTTTTTTTATCTGTTAATCCTGCCTCCCATTTCTGACACACATATAGAAGAAAGGAGGGCTCACCCGCCAAACCATGGGGATTAAGCATATAGCCTTGTAAGTCTGAAAAGAAAGAACTTAATGTCTGTCACCCCTCTTAAAGCAGCCCTGAAAGCCTTGATTTTTG
>NZ_JABKKF010000008.1 GCF_013166605.1 Xylanibacter muris | reverse complement strand
GAGAAGTTAAGCCCGTCTGCGCCGATGGTACTGCACTGCAATGCGGGAGAGTAGGAGGCCGCCTTCTTTATTTTAATCCCCGGACACTAATGAAGTGTCAGGGGATTTTTTTTTGTCTGTGTGTCCCTGCCTGCTGCGCACTGCAGCAGTGCCGTTTTTTTTGCTCAGTAGCAAATCAGTGGGGATATGATATAGTGGCGGGTATCGTGGGGGAATATACGTATTGCCGGTGGATACATCCCCATGTAGGGGCATCGCTTCGCGATGTGTCCGGTGTGATGTATGTTACAAATATAGCTTGCTCATTAAAGGATATTGCCGTCTGACACGTGCCAAAGGCACGTCCCTACTTGTTGCCTCATGTGGGGATTCCTCCGCCCCTTCAATGAATGATGACACATATTCTACAAACTATGGTACATATTATACCATTGCAGATTCGGAATATTCCACATACGCTTCCTTTCTCTCCCCGAAAGGGAGTCGGAGGGGTTGTCTGGCACGTGTCTACTTTGGGCGTTGGGAGGGAATGCGGGAGGATTGGTGGACGGTGTTATCCTTTATGTTTAAATCGTTCTGCTCCTTTTTGTTTAAACAAGGACGTTTTGTTTAGAAAAATGTATTTTTATTTTGTTTTTATTATAACTTGCTGTAACTTTGCATGTATAATTATTGTTTTTTGATGAACTGATATTTTCAAGTCATGTACCGATTAAAGAGAATGATTGTATGGATGAAAAGGTTACACCAATGCCGTGGCTTTGGGGTGCAAAGTCCTTTTGGATATAGTTTCATACGGTATGTGATAAATGAGCATTATCCGTATTATGCCTATGCGGATCTGGAGAAATCAATGCCATATATAGATAAATGCACCAGGAAGCTTGGAAAGCTATATTTTCGCATTGCCAATTATCTTCAGCCTAAAGTGATATATGACTATTGCCCTACATCAGATGCTTATAATGAATATTTCAGGGCCGGATGTAAAAAGGCTGTGATTGTAGACAAGGTGTGCGACTATTCCGAAGTAGGACTTGCCCGTATTACGCTTACAGACAATTGTCAGTATGAGATAGATAATCTGTTGAATTGCGGTAACGAGCACCTTGTCATAATAGTGGAGAATATATACCGTGATACCAAGAGTAAGGATTTATGGAAGAGCCTTATAGCTGATGAGCGTACCGGAATAACATTTGATTTGTACTATGCCGGTTTGATATTTCTTGACAAGAGCTATTATAAGATGGATTATGTCGTTAATTTTTGATTAAAGCACATTATTATGATAACAAAAGTATATACCAAAACTGGTGACGGAGGTGAGACAAGTATTGTCGGTGGTTTTCGTATCAGTAAGAGTGATGTCCGCCTGGAAGCCTACGGAACGGTGGACGAGTTAAATTCCAATATGGGTTTGCTTGCTTCAATGCTTGAGAATGGGCATGACAAGGAACTTGTTGAGCGTATACAGAATAATCTGTTTAATGTTGGGACACATCTGGCCATAGATCAGTCTAAAACACCCCTTTATGATTCCGGTAAATTGAATGTAGGCGAGATAGAGTCACTGGAGAAAGAGATAGATGCAATCATCAGTATCCTTCCTGAGCAGAAATACTTTGTATTACCTGGCGGATGTACGCAAGCGGCCATAGCACATGTCTGCAGAACTGTTTGCAGAAGAGCTGAACGGAGGGTGGCCGCTTTGTCCGAAACGGCAACAGTTTCTCCGGAAATACTTCAATATCTTAATAGATTGTCTGACTTTCTTTTTGTTTTTGCAAAAAAAATAAATTTAATGGCAGGTATGGAAGAAAAAAGATGGGATAATATTTGTAAATAAGAAATAATTGATTACTTTTGCGGCTACATTTAAAATTTAACGACTATGTATTGGACACTGGAATTAGCATCAAAGCTTGAAGACGCTCCATGGCCTGCCACAAAGGATGAACTGATAGATTATGCAATCCGTTCAGGAGCACCATTAGAGGTATTGGAGAATTTGCAGGAAATAGAAGACGAAGGCGATGTATACGAGAGCATCGAGGATATATGGCCGGATTATCCTACAAAAGAGGATTTTCTCTTTAACGAAGACGAATATTAAGTAAATACCTGAGGCCGTTCTTTTAAGAGCGGCCTTTTTCTTTTTAATGCAATATTTTTTGTAACTCTTCGTTATTATTACGTGCATACACGATATTATCTTATATTGACAGTCTTTATTCTTGCCGTTGTTAAGGTAAGAGCGCAATATGATGCGGTGTTCTCCCATTATTGGGCAATGGAACCGTCATATAATCCTGCGTCAGTGGGGAAGGAGGCCAAAATAAATGCTTCTGCTGCATACTCAATGACTTTGACCGGCTTTGAGAATAATCCCAGGACTATGTATATAGGTGCCGATTTGCCTTTTTATTTTTTGAAAAGCTATCACGGTGTCGGGGCAAATATACTAAATGATGAAATCGGATTGTTTTCACACAAGAAGTTTGCCTTGCAGTATGCTTTCCGTCAAAAGCTTTTTGGCGGAATGTTAGGGGTAGGATTGCAGGCCGGGATGTTGAGTGAGACTTTTGACGGTTCAAAGGTTGATACGGAAGAACCGAGCGACAATGCGTTTCCGTCTTCAGAGGCGACAGGCTCCGCCTTTGACTTGGGAGCAGGTCTTTATTATACTCACCGCAATTGGTATGTTGGGGTTTCGGCTCAACATCTTACATCGCCTACGGTGGAAATCGGTGAAACTTCAAGCTTTAAGATTGAACCTACATTTTATTTGACCGGTGGATACAATATAAAACTAAGAAATCCGTTCTTAACAATACATCCCTCTATGCTGGCCCGTTATGACGGAACAGCCTACAGAGTGGACGTTTCTGGAAGAGTAAGGTATACTAATGAAAAGAAAATCCTGTATGCCGGTGCCGGTTATAGTCCGACAAATTCTGTTACGGTGATGGTTGGAGGCAGTTTCCACGGGATTATTCTTGGATATAGTTATGAGATATATACTTCTGCAATAAGTATAGGTAATGGCAGTCATGAGATATGTATCGGTTATCAGACTGATATCAACATGCAGAAGCGCGGGCGAAATAAACATAAGAGTGTAAGATTATTATAAACTTCATTATATAGATACTTTCATACAGTATACAATAATATGGATATGAGACGAAATAAAATAATAGCAGCTGTTTGTCTTGTGGCTGTGTCGTTGTCGCTTGCCGGATGTTTTGGCGGAAAGGTCACATCATCATCAGGCGGCGAGGTAACAGGTGCCGGCGGCAGAGCTTTCACAGAGCCTACTCCTTATGGCATGACACTTATAAAGAGAGGGCATCTGCGTATGGGTATAGAGAAGCAGGATAGCCTTTGGGGAAAGGAAACACCGGTTAAGGATATTTCGGTTGAAGGATTCTGGATGGATGAGACAGAGGTGACCAACTCGCAGTACCGTCAGTTTGTTTATTATGTGCGTGACTCTATTATAAGAGAACGTCTGGCTGATCCTGCCTATGGCGGAGATGAGACTTATAAGATAGAAGAAGATAAGAATGGCGATCCTGTGACACCGTATCTGAATTGGAAGAAACCTCTTCCAAGAAAGCCGAATGAGGATGAACAGAGGGCGATAGAGAGTGTCTATGTCACAAATCCCATTACTGGAGAGAAAATGCTGGATTACTCCCAGATGAATTACAGGTATGAGGTTTATGACTATGTTACAGCAGCGTTGAGAAGAAACCGCCTTAATCCTGAAGAACGCAATCTGAATACGGATATTGCCGTTGATGCCAACAGTGAGGTATGGATTTCCAAAGATACGGCATATATTGATGACGAGGGGCGTATTGTGCGTCAGACGATCAACCGTCCTCTTTCCGGTCCATGGGATTTCCTCAATACATATATAGTGAACATATATCCCGACACAACGTGCTGGGTCAACGATTTCCCTAATGCAGATAATGAGTCTTATATGCGCTTGTATTTCAGTAATCCCGCATATAATGACTATCCTGTTGTCGGAGTGACATGGGAACAGGCTAATGCTTTCTGTGCATGGCGTACGGAATATCTTCTGAAAGGACTTGGCAATGCGGCACGTTACGTGCAACGTTACAGGCTTCCTACCGAGGCGGAATGGGAATATGCAGCCAGAGGAAAAGAACAGAATGAGTTTCCATGGGATAATAAGGATGTGTCTACGGATAAAGGTTGTTTTTTTGCCAACTTTAAGCCGGACAACGGTAATTATACAAAGGATGGCAACCTTATAACAAGTAAAGTGGGAATATATCAGGCAAACAGCAACGGGTTGTTCGATATGGCCGGTAATGTGGCAGAATGGACAAGCACTATATTCACTGAGGCCGGTGTGGAATCCATGAATGATATAAATCCCCAGTTAAGGTATAATGCGGCAAAGGAGGATCCTTATCGCCTTAAGAAGAAAATAGTCCGTGGAGGTTCATGGAAAGACCCGGAATCTTATATACGTTCAGCCTGGCGTACGTATGAATATCAGAATCAGCCCCGTTCATATATAGGTTTCCGTTGTGTGAGAAGTCTTGCAAACACTACAAGTGATAAATTCAAAAAATCAAAGAAATGACAGTATATAGCAAGTTCAATATAGTTTACCGTCTGCAAAAATGGCTGGACAGTGTGCCAGGGCAGACATTCCTTAACTATGCTTACAGTTGGGGTGCTTCAATCGTTATCCTTGGAACACTTTTTAAGCTTACCCATCTTCCTGGTGCGAATATAATGCTTTATCTCGGTATGGGTACTGAGGTTGTCGTATTTTTCATATCCGCTTTTGACCGTCCGTTTGACAAGACGGCGATAGGCAAGGAACTTCCTACACACATGGAAGAAGATGAAGAAGGACAGGAATCAGGTGAGTTTGAAAATACTGAATCGGAAAGTCATGCCGTTCAGGGTGGCGTTTCTGGAGGGACTATAATAATCGGAGGAATGCAAGGTGCTTCCGGTGAGGGTATTTCAGGTGGTAATGTATCCTTGGACAATATTCCCGGAGGACAAGTTTCCACCGGTGGCGCGGCAGTCGCTTTTGCCGGTACTCCTGAGTGGATGCAGCAGCAACAGCAGGTTTCACCGGAAATGGAAGAGGCAACCAATAATTATGTGGATGAGTTGAAGAGACTCACTGAGATGCTTGCCAAAGTTGCAGACCAGAGTCAGAGACTTACAAGGGATTCTGAGGAAATGGAGAATCTTAACCGTACTCTTACCGGTATATGTAAGGTTTATGAGATGCAACTCAAGGGTGCCAGCGCACAGATTGGCACTATTGACCAGATTAACGATCAGTCACGTAAGATGGCGGATCAGATTGCCGAGCTTAATAAGATTTATGCCCGCATGATTGAGGCAATGACTGTGAATATGCGTGTCGCGCCTGTTCAGGGGAGTGACTTACGTGAATAATATTGAAAAAGAAATAAACGCTTTGTTTAGATGGCAATAAAGAAAAGGCCGGTATCCCCGCGTCAGAAGATGATAAATCTGTTGTATGTTGTGCTTATGGCAATGCTTGCGCTCAACGTATCTACAGAGGTACTCAATGGCTTCTCCTTAGTGGAGGAGAGTATTGGACGGACCACATCCAATGCCGCAAAAGAGAACCAGGTTATATATGATAATTTTGTTGAGCAGCTTAAGGCTAACCCCGCAAAGGTTAAGGCTTGGTTTGACAAGGCGCAGGAGGTGAAGCGTATAAGCGATTCTCTTTATAACTTTGCTGACGAGCTTAAGTTTGCCATTGTACGTGAGGCGGACGGTGACGACGCTGATGTGAAGAATATCCGTGCAAAGGAAGACCTTGAGGCTGCCAATCAGGTTATGCTTGCCCCGGGCCGTGGCAAGGGCGCAGCCTTGTATAAGGCGATAAATTCGTTTCGCGAGCGCATACTAATGATGGTTCCTGATTCTGCACAGAGGGAAATAATAAGTAACAATCTGTCGACCCAGATTCCTAAAACAGCCTTGACAATGGGAAGGAACTGGCAGGAATACATGTTTGAGGATATGCCGGTGGCAGCAGCTGTGACACTTCTTTCAAAACTGCAGAGCGATGTGCGTTATGCGGAGGGGGAGGTCCTTCACAGACTTGTTGCGAATATAGATATGAAAGACATACGTGTTAACTCTCTCAATGCCTTTGTCATTCCAAATTCCCAGACAGTTGTAAGGGGCGACAAGTTCTCTGCACATATCGTTATGGCGGCAGTTGATACCACACAGCAGCCTGACATTTATATAGGAAACCGGAAGATGGAATTGCGCAACGGACTGTATGAGACGGTATGCGGGCGTACAGGTGATTTCACACTTGCTGGTTTTATCGAGGTTTTTAATGGAAGCGGAGAGCGTATACGACGTGATTTTTCACAGAAGTATACTGTTGTGGATCCCACCGCTACGGTGTCTGCCGATCTTATGAACATGCTCTATGCCGGATACAGCAATCCTATAAGTGTGAGTGTGCCAGGTGTACCGCTTAATAAAGTTCAGGCCACGATGTCGGGTGGAACGCTTCAGCCTGTTGGTCCGGGGCGTTATATAGCACGTCCGGCTGCAGTAGGCAAGGATGTTACCATAACAGTCACGTCAACGAATACGGGGCGTGTCCAGCAGATGGGACAATTCACGTTCCGTGTACGTAAGTTGCCTGATCCTACTGCATTCATATCCGTAAAAGACGAACATGGAAATCCCGACCGGTATAAGGGAGGAGCATTGTTAAAGAGTCGTCTTATGGCGGCTGAAGGCATAGGGGCCGCCATTGACGACGGTATACTTGACATCTCATTCCGTGTATTGAGTTTTGAGACAAAGTTCTACGATAATATGGGAAATGCCGTGCCGATGATAAGCGACGGTGCCAGATTTTCCGAGCGGCAGCGTTCCACGTTCCGTAAGCTGAGTCGTAACAAGAGCTTCTATATCTCGGGGGTTACTGTAGTAGGACCGGACGGAATACAGCGTAAGCTTACATCGTCTATGGAGGTTACTGTAAAATAAGAATAACAGATTATCACATATATGAAACGATTATTGTTCTTTTTGATTATATCATGTGCTGTCACTTCCGTGATGGCTCAGCCAAAGGCACGCCGCAACTCCGTGTCGCGAAACAAACAGCAGACAGCACCGTCTTCAGGTATGACCAGAAGGGCGCAGATAATGTATCCCACAGCAATTGAGATGCCGGAGGATGTTGTGTGGAGGCGTGATATTTACCGTGAGATAGATCTCATGCAGGAGTCTAATTCCGGACTTTATTATCCTGTCGAGCCCATAGACAAGCAGTTGAATCTTTTCACATACGTGTTCAAACTGGCTTTGAACGGCTATATACCCGTGTATGAGTACCGTCTTGACGGAAACGAGTCTTTTTCCGATTCGTCAAAGGTCGACATGAAGACCGTGCTTGACAATTACGGTATCTTCTATGATGAGAACAACGGGAAATTGCGTGTTGACAACAGCGACATTCCTTCATCAGAGGTGAAACTGTATTATCTGAAAGAGAGCGCATATTACGATCAGGCCAATTCCTCGTTCCGCCGCAAGGTTCTTGCATTGTGTCCGGTTATGATGCGTGAGGATGATTTTGGAGACAAGCCGTCCCGATATCCGTTGTTCTGGGTTAAGTACAGTGATCTGGAACCGTTTCTCAGCCGTCAGACTGTTATGACAAGTAATCTGAACAATGCGGCAGTGATGACCATGGATGATTTCTTCACGCTTAACAAGTATGACGGTAAGATATATAAGACAAATAATATGCTTGGTCGTACGCTTGCGCAGTATTGTGCAACAGATTCGGCCCTTATAAAAGAGCAGAAACGTATAGAGGCAGAGCTTTTGGCCTTTGAGAAGAATATATTCGGTGATCAGGCGAAGAAAGACTCGCTTGACAGTATTTCCAGGCTTGATCCTAAGGCTGCACGTGCCGCTGCAAAGAAATCGCGTGCCGGTCGCCGTTCTTCCGGCAGTTCGTCTTCATCTTCCGTCAGCAAGAAACGTTCGTCCCGTTCCTCTTCAGGAGGAGGCTCGTCGTCTGCCCGTGTTACAGTCCGTCGACAGAGACATTAATTTTTGTAATTATATAAATAGATTTTGTTTATGAAGAAAATTTTTACCGTTCTTGCAGTTGCCATGGCAATGTTGACAGCTGTTCCCTCGCAGGCTCAGGTTAAATTCGGTTTGAAGGGTGGTCTGAATGTGACAGACATGAGCTTTAGTTCTGATGTAATTGACAAATCAAACCAGACAGGTTTTTTTGTCGGTCCTACCTTGAAGGTTACATTGCCTATTGTAGGGCTTGGTCTTGATGCAGCCGCTCTCTATGACCAGCGTGATGCCAAGCTTGGTGATGAAGATTTTTCCAAGACTGTTTCTCAGCGCAGTATTAATATTCCTATCAACTTGCGCTATTCCATTGGCTTGGGCAGTATTGCCGGAGTATATTTTGCCGCTGGTCCTCAGTTTGGTTTCAATGTAGGCAGCAAGAACTATGATTTTGGCGAAGGTTACGGATTTAACCTTGAGAAGTCAAACTTCAGTATAAATCTTGGTGCGGGTCTTACACTTATCAAGCATGTCGAAATCGGTTTTGCATATAATATAGCATGCGGAAAGACCGGTGAGGCAAAGTGGACGGATATTTTAGGCAGTACTGTAGAGCAGACCTTCTCTAAGAAAAGCCGTACAAATGCATGGCAGGTATCTGCTGCGTATTATTTCTAAGTGTTTGACATCCTTAGGATATAAAAAGAATAATACGGTGTGTATTCATCATGGATGCACACCGTATTATTTTAATATTGATAAATCCCTTATCTGCCATGTATGTGTGTTTGTAAAAAATCCTGGAATATGCAAGCAATTCGTAAAGATTATTATCTTTACAATTGTACCTCACTGTATTTCGGAGGTGTGCATATTATTTATATGCTTGTTTTTTATTTCATATTTCAGAAAATAGAATAAACTGCAAGCCGGATGCAGAAGTAAAATTTATTTTGATTGTGCTGAGGTGAAGCATTTATTCAAACGCGAAGTTTAAAATAGATTAATTATAACATAAACAGATTACAATGAAAATGAAAAGATTAAGATTGCAGGTCATAGGGCTTGTATTGTTGTCGTTTCTGACAGATGTCGATGTGTCTGTTGATGAATCGTCCGAAGCCAATGAGGGCTGTATACAATACATCTCATGAGGCGTTCTCGTTGCTTTGTTCTTGACAATTTTTGTTTGAACTGCCAGATTTTTACACTGTCAAAACCAAAGCGTACAGTTATGCCTTATATGTATATATGTCTGCTCAACCTCTGCCCATCGGGACTTCCGATATGAGTATATACGTTACAAACGTAACACTTTTACCTTGAAAACAGTATTGCTTGGTTGACAAGACTTGACTTTATGGTCTGATTTAACATTGTTAAATACAACTATGTCAAAGAAATCCACTTTTACACGATTTTTTCTTGTCGAAAAGTTTGTATTGTCAATGATTATTCCTATCTTTGCATTGTCAGTCCTCGCCAAGCCTCTTAACAATGCTCAAATCGTGCGAGGCGTTTTTTTGTTTATGCACTCATGGCTAATCTTATTCCCTTTACAAAACGGTTTGAATCTTCAGAAAATCTCGTTGATTTGCTTGAATCGCGAGGTTTGCAGATTTGTGACAGGGATAAAGCCATACAATATCTTGACAATATCGGTTATTATAGGCTATCTGCTTACATGTACCCACTGTTGAAGATGCCCAAGACAGCACATCTGTACAAGAATGGTGCCACTTTCAAACAGGTGATGATGCTTTATCGCTTTGACAAGAAACTGCGACTGCTCATGTTCAACGAGATAGAAAAGATAGAAATTGCTATTAGACGTGCCGTGATGCAGATACCAGCAGACATGATTGGCAACCCTTTTTGGCTTACAGACTCTTCTAATTTCTTGGATAGTTACAAGTTTAATGATACAATGCGAGCTATATCCAAGGAGTATAGCAAATCCAAGGAAGAGTTTATCCTTCGTTACAAGCGAACTTACTCAGAGCCTTATCCACCATCGTGGATTTTAGGAGAACTGCTTACTATTGGAAATGTCAATGCCATTTATCGCAACATTAAGCAAAATCGCATACGCAAGCGCATAGCAAAGCGTTTTGGATTACCAATCAATGTGTTTGAATCATGGCTCACGGTTATTGCTGTTACTCGCAATGCATGTGGGCATCATGCCAGAGTGTGGAACAAACAGAATGCTATTCAACCAGCAATCCCAAATAGTCCTGTATATGCATGGATAACATTACAAACTGATTCCATGCGTGCTTACTTTGACCTCTGCATCATCAAGTATTTTCTCAATGTCGTATCTCCTAACAATGATATGCAATCCAAACTAACATGGTTGTTCATTCGGTTTCCCGAGATCGATTTAAAAGCTCTCGGTTTTCCACAGGGATGGGAAATCGAACCATTATGGCAATAATAACATGTGGAGTGACTACTAATCACCATATCCCCCTTACATGTTCTTCTTTGGTTGTTTCCCATTTTCCCGCATTATAGGTTTGGCTCAAATGACTCCATACAATCCCTATTATTGTAATCTTTGATGTAAGCAAAAGTTAAATCTTATCCTTTTCGTATCTAAATAGACTCCATACTGTCACTTTTCTGTCGTTTTAAAGCGTAGGCTGCTGACAATCAATTAGTAATATATACAATTGTGTTTGTTCCTTCGTTTTATTTTAATATTGATAAATCCTTTATCTATTATGTATGTGTGTTTGTGAAAAATCCTGGAATATGCAAGCAATTCGTGAAAAATGACTATCTTTGCAATTGTATTTCACTGTATTTCGGAGGTGTGCATATAATGTATATGCTTGTTTTTTATTTCATATTCCAGAGAATAGAATAAACTGCAAGCCGGATGCAGAAGTAAAATTTATTTTGATTGTGCTGAGGTGAAGCATTTATTCAAACGCGAAGTTTAAAATAGATTAATTATAACATAAACAGATTACAATGAAAATGAAAAGATTAAGATTGCAGGTCATAGGGCTTGTGTTGTTGTCGTTTCTGACAGTCGTTCCGGCAGATGCCGATGTCGTGTCTATTGATGAACTTGTGTTCACGGAAGTGGAAGGAGGCTATGAGGTGGCATCGAAGACACGGGTGTTAAGAGGTGCTGTTGTTATTCCGGCTGAGTATAACGGCAAGCCGGTAATAGGTATTGCGAAAAACGGTTTTAAAAATTCAATTTCACGATTTCAATCTGTTACTATGCCGGAGACAATAATATATATTGGAGATTCTGCTTTTTATAGTTGCAGCGGGATTGAAAATTTAAATATTCCGGCTTCTGTGAGAACTATCGGGAAATATGCTTTTTGCGGATGTCGTAATATAACGAGTTTGGATATCCCTTCCGGTGTAACAAAAATAGAAGATGGGGTTTTCTATGATTGCCGTGGCCTTACAGAAATCAATATCCCCTCCGGTGTCACTTCAATTGGAGAGGCTGCATTCATTTATTGTAAATCTGCAATAAGCAGTTCAGCGAAGTCAAAGTCTTTCCTGTACCAGTAGCCATTGCAAATAATCCCTTTTGCGATACTTTCCAGTTATTGAAAGCCGCTTTTTGATATGGTCGTGCCTCTGGAAATGGAAATTGAGGAGAAAGGGTTGCAGACCGCTCATTTTTAATATTCTCTTTCCCTTTATTCAAAGTATCAACTATTGCTGTGACTTTAGCTTGCGCACGTTCTAAAATTCTGCGGATTGAATCCGACGTGCTATTCTCTGTCCTACTATGAAGAATACATTGCTCATCTTCTAGAAGTTCCTTTATATCCTTATGCTTATAGGTCTTTGTGATATGAGTGATAATTTGGTCTGCTTTAAGATAATTGACCGTATCATCTTCACCAGAGAATGTGCGATTGAAATCGTTGACAATATCGTTAATACGATTCTTGTCTCGCTCTCCATCCCAATCGCAAAAAGCATTGATGCTCTCAATATTTTCTACAAGAGCCATTCTTGAGAAGTTACATGAACCATCAAACGCTACTTTATTAATTCCGTCAGAGAACATGCCACATTTAGAATGTGCTATACCATTGCCAACCTTGGGTGTAATAATCTTTATTTCCATACGCTCATTCCTAATAAGCCAAGACAAGCACTCGAAAAAATGCTCATCATGCTTGGAAAGAGTATATGATATGTGGTCTATTGCATTAAGGTCAAAGTACGGTGTGTTTATTTCCGATTCACCAACCACAATAGCATTGCGGTCTTCTTCGGACAACACATCATTGATTATCATCCTCATTCTACCACCATTATAAAGAAATGCAGCAAAACCATCTGCTAAAACATTGATAGCAGATGAAGAGAAAAATCCAAGTTTGATATCGAATGTAGTGGCGTTACACAATGCCTCAGAGAAGAAGCCTAGTGGCTCCCACTCTGTTCGCGACATGAAACGCCTACTATCCGGCCATATTACATCAGTTTTCAACATTTAAACTTAAATTATTAATTTGACTCATAGCTTCCTCCTCTGTATTTATGTCAAAAACTGCAGCATATTTAACCTTCATTTTTTTCATATCAACCTCTGAAAGGATTGTATTATCATATAAATATAAAAGAAGATATTTTACCAAAGCTTGGTTTCTCATAACCATTTTATGTGTCATCGGATTCCATAAAACTTTATTCCATGGACTATGTGACACTATACGCTCCATATGTTCAAAACGATGCAATATTTCGGAAAACTCAGTCGCCTTTTCAAGCCGTATTTTAGACACTGCTTCTACAAAAGGCTGTAATCCAATAGGTCTAAAAAAGATGTTTCCTCCCGATTCTGATGAACGCATTTCTGAAGCTGCAGTCGTAGGAGATGTACTATTGATAAATTCATTAAATTCAGGGAATACACTCCGCATCAAGTCCCAAAAGTCAACAAGAAAATACTCAAATGCCTCAAGTATATCATCACTTGGTCTAAATTTCAAATATTCATTCAACTGAGATTGCGTATATTTCTTACCGTCTCTAATTGTGATGAATGTATTAAACAAAGTTATGTGACATGCATACAATGTCATTAGAGAAGTAAAGGCCATTTTATCATTTGCAGGTATAGCCTTATTATTAGTTGCTTTAATCCTACTACCTGTGAATAATGGATAATTCTCTAACATATTTCTGGTAACAATAGCTACAGCATCATCCTCATCAAGCGCAATAATATCACCTAATCTTACAGGTTTTACATACCTATTTAATGTAGAAAAAATACGTCTTGAATGTTCTCTACCCTCTGGTGTATTTTTGTGACCAATTAAAACGACACTAATAGTTTCAGTTGCAATTTCCGGTTTACATTCCAAAGCCTTTTTTATACCTTCTACACGATGCTGCCCATCAACAGGAAAAATTTTCTCTTGCCCATTCAATTCTAACAAACCTATATGAGGATAAGAATGCCCATCTATCTCGTATCTGATTTCTCGCCATTGAGGATCTCCATCATAAACCGCTAAAACTAGACTATCAAAAAAATGATCTTCTCGTTTAATTATATAATCTTTAATCTTAATGTAATTATCAGATAACGAACGTTGTATCTGTTCTTTTATGGAATTTGCAGTATGCAACTCATCATCAACTTTACTTACCATAGTTGCAATCTGAGAAAATGTCAAATTCGCTATGTAATAGATAGTATTACCTATTTGTCCTTTTATTGCTGGTATATTAGTCATATCAAAAAGCTTTTACTATTGGTTGAAAATCTAATTTATCTGGAATATCTTCGTTAAAATCCGGTTTAATAGCACGGATCAACATTACTTCATTTTTGTCAATTGTATCATTATTTATATCAGGATAATACCTATAATACACATATTGCCCCCAACGTTTAAACATATTCTTAATCTTTGGTCTTTTATCGGTAAAGTATTCTTTTGCACGTTTATTAATATTTTGCAAATCTGTATAATGACATCTTCCAACGTAGACTATATGTTTTTCCATAAAAGGTAATGTAATCCCTTTGATGAAAAACAAATATATGCCACCTGTATTAGACGGAATTGCCTTAATTTCATCTGAAATTCCATCGTTTGTAGAATTTAAATATTTTATTTCTGGTTGCCAATTATCTTCACAAAAGATTGGGTTGTCACAATCTGGACAATTATCAATCCACCTTTGAGGGTTCAGATTAAATGAAATCTCAAAGTTACGATCCTCAAATTCAATATCAAAAGCATTTCTTCTCATATCTTTCAAATAAAACAATTTGCACAAAAATTATCTTCATCAATATCGCCTATGTTATCAGCCAATCTACAAGAACCCGCTTGCCGCTTTGCCTCTTGTTTCTTGATGGCATCCAGTTTAATTTGGCGGATACGTTCAGGCTTAATCAAATCAGCTAAACTCTCATTTTGATTCCAAGTATAACCACCTTTCTCAAAATCCATTGCTTTTTGATATAGTTCTGGATGTTGCTCATAAAGCCATATCCACTCTATCTTTTGTTGGAAGAAACAGAAATAACAACCAGAACGACTACGGTTGTATGTGCCAACTTTTCCATCAACTTCAAACTCAATCGGTTTGTAATAGGCAGGAACACCAACACCGCTTTCCTCTAGAATACGGAATATATCATCCCTCACAAGAATATCGTCATTGTCAACCAATGGGAAATCATCAAGTTTACCAACTGGATAATCTGTGGTTTTAAGGTATTTGAACACCGCTTTATTAAATAGCTTAGTATCTAAATCTAATAGTGCATTGGTCTTTTTACTATAATAAAATTCTTTTGTGAGTGGCTTTTCTATTATCTTCTTCGCTTCTATCAAAATATCTCCATCACACAATGAAGTATATATAGATATAAGTTGAGGAATATTATTGTTACTTAGTACCTTGTTTATGACATCCACACTCCAAATGTTTTTGCGAAAAGGGAAGATTGACTGAATATTTGGTTTTGTGGAAACATACCCTTCACGGTCTTCGTCTCCACGAATACCGACATAGGAGATTGTTGGCATATTACTTACAAACTTTTCCATTTCAACCAATTTCATTTTATTGGTACACCAACGAGCCTGAGGCGAAGGTAGATAATTACCAGATGCTTTTAGAAAATGTTCAAATGGTGTTGGCTCTGGACTACCTGCTGCGGCTCTCAACATTGTAATGCCGCCAAGATATGTGTCAAGACGGTTTATCAACAACTCCGTCTCTGCCAGTTCACATCCCGTATCAGTATTATAATACTCCAATCTCAGTTGTGGATATTTATTCTTAAGGTAGATGGCTAATGCTGCACTATCCTTACCTCCTGATATACCCAATATGTGTCGTACCATATTTATTTTAACCTTTCGTTCAACATTTTTAGCAAAACACATACATCAAGTTCATTATTACCAGATAATAGTGTTCGCACTTTACTTTCGATCTTTTCTGCCTCCGAAACTTTTGCCTTAGGAAGACGATATGTCTTACTTGATTTGAAATCACCTTTACTTGTCGCCAATTCAAAATTAAATGCAACCTCGTCAGTTTCATTATTAATTTCATTAAAGGCTGTATATCGTTCTAATTCTCCAAACAAGTGTGTGAGGTTTGACAAGAACAAGGCTTCTTCTTTGTCTTCTATAGTTTCTATTTTACGATCGAATACCACTAATCCTATCTTCTCATAAAACTCACGTTTATTGTCAGATGGAGCAAGAACTCTATCCAAAAATGATTTTGATTTAGCTGTCAGCAAGCCTTTGTTTATACTTGAATAACGTCGAATCAAAACATCTTTATATTCAATATAGTCGTGAGGCAGTCCCAAATACCCTACCACTGTTTCTTCTATACGATCTATAAACAAGTCATAGCAAATAACTAATTCATGAACAGCCGTTTTAATAAGTTGCAAATATTGGGCTGTAAACTCTTCATTGTGAAGATTATTATACCCTAAAACCGCTGGAATATCTTCAAGAAATGCCTTGCACGGATCTTTTGCAGTTGCTAAAACGTCCCTAAATTTTGCAGTCACATCATAATCGAATTTACTTGTATTTTTTGCATATTTATTCAAACCGTTATAAAACTGAAAGAACGGACGGATGGTATCCATAAGAGAATTTGATGTTATGGTCTCTCCACGCTCTTTATTTAGGAATTCTCTGTATTTATTAAACAATTCCAATTTGATACCGCTAACATCAAAAGCTTTTATCGTAAAGTCATTCAAGCGTTTCTGCAATAGTTCAAACAATTCTTTATTAATATTCAGAACAAATGTTTCGCCATTATAAAGTGCAAACTCCTGTTGCTTCACAAATAGAAAGATGGGCAACCAAAAGTCTATGACACCTTGTTTCAATTTGTATGGACGCATTTTTAATATCTTTACTAAATCTGACAATTTAAGGGCTTTTTCTGTGCTTTTCGCTAAAAAATCAGAGCAAACAGTCCATAACGATTGAAGATTTGGAGTAATTGGCTCTCCTAAGAACCATAATCCATCTTCGTTTTGACGATGAATTCCGGAACTCTTAAACAATGTACTGTATATAGTACGCTCAGGCGGATATTGGGTTGAAGAAAATCCAAAATTTTCTTCTTGCCAATGTTCAATCATTGCATCTAATAAATTCACTCTTGCCAAAGAAATAGCCGAGCTTATTTTCTGCTTATTAAACAATTCGTTTCTAATAATAGGCGTTTTATTATATACTACATCGCAAACATTAGACAGAAGCTGATTAAAATCTTTTCGACTCGTTACTATCTGTTGTTCTCCATTAAAAAACCATTCAACCTGACCATTGGGCATTTCAACGCAACTATTAATGACCTCATTAAGCAATTGCGTCTCAAAGGACTGTTGTTTAAGTATCTCTCCTTTTGCGATGCGGTCTTCCAACACCACATTATCAAGAAGATATTGCAGCTTCTTTATTTCATATAGATGCCTGACAATTTTTTCTGTATCACTAAAGTAAACATAGACTATGGCTTTGCCTGAACTCGCTGATAACTTCAACATGCAATCTTTAACATCCTCTAACGGGAAAATCAAATTTATAAAACCATCATCGTCACCTGTTGGTTCTACATCATATGGTTCATTAGAAACTACATACTGGAAATAACGAGGGGTTCCTGTCCTGTAGTATGAGGCAGATGCTACGACAACTGCCTTCTTTACATAAGGAGCAATTTCTGTTGCGACTAACTTTGGTACAGGTACAATTGTGGCTGCTTTATATAGTTCATCTTCAATATTTATATCTGTACCCTCAAATAAAATAAATTGTGATTTATATGCAGCGAAACGAATAATCTTGTTCGCGGTTAATTTCTCAATAATGCCTCTCGGATTCTTTATGCCTAATGCCTTTGAAGCATAAGCCTCCAAAAAAGTTAAATCAACGACCACGCCATTATAGAACAAATTAAGCAGACCGATAGACTTAACTATTTTGAGTGCATCATCGATGTTGTTCTTATTAATAATTCCGCTTTCTACTCGTTCTATGGCAACGCGAATAGCACGCCAGTTGGTAGAGTCAATATTTGTTTCCGCCAAGGCTGTGTAGAAGTTATATATGACATAATCATAAACGACAGCCAAGTTATAAGTTGTTGTATCATTTGGGAGAAAACTATTTATTGAGTTGGATGCAGTGTCATGCAAGAAAGAAAATAGCGTTCTCTCGTTCTGACCATACCGTTGAATAGCCAGTGTCAAACATGAAGCAGCTACAGCATCTAATGGGTACAGCATTTTAGACGTTCTGACTGTCAGCGACTCTGATATGATTCTGTTTTTTTTGCCAACGAAAATATTCCAAGGAAATTCTCTTTGGCATTATCTGTCATTGTCTTTGATTTTGTTAGACTTTCGGCTGCCAAAAACAAAAGTTGTTCTACTGGCTCTGCGAAAACCAGTTCCTTAAAACGACCTTTTACCTTTAACCACTCATTTCTTTGAGTTTCGGTAAGCTTGTGAGCATAAGCCCCAAAATTCTGGTGAAGTGTGGTAATAAGTATTACGTTTCGAGACGAAACAGCAACAAACTCTGCTAATGTCTGTAAGAAATATAGTTCTTTTTCAGGGTTATTATTGGCAGCATGTTCAAGTATCTTGCCAAATTCATCAATAAAAATGAACAAGAATTTATTCTGAGCCTTTAACTTTATTAAGTACTTTGTAAACGTACCAAAAATGTTTTTGCTATCATCGGAAGGAGCAATTGACAGTTCCTTTGATAACAACGTCGAAAGAGATGAATAGTCTCCTACGATGTTCATAAACTCAAAACTCTTGGCATCTGCAAAAACGCTTCTTTCCGATACCAATTTTGATCTGTTGTTGAGCAGGTCTTGTTCTAAAGCCATTAGGAAGCTAGATTTTCCTGTTCCGTATGTTCCAATTATCAAGAATGAATGGATTCCTGATTGGAAACTATCGACAATATTGCCATACACCTTTTGTGCATTGGGTGTAACGATGTAATTGAAGTTATCGCTCACACCCTGGCTTATGTTTGTAGATAAATTAAATTTCATCGTTATTGTAATATCTATTCAGCACTTCAAGTATATTTGGTTTCTGGAGAAATTGCACATTCCTAATTCCGCTATTGTCTGTGTAGATGATTTCTTTGGGATATTGTTCGCTTAGTGAGCGTATCATCATCAAAAAAGAAGAAATGGGAATGCAGAATATCAATGATAGTTCTTGTAACTTGTCAAAAGATACTGTTTTGTCCTCTCCCGCAATATGAACTAATGCAAATAGAACAATTAAAGGATTAACTTGCTCTATAGAAACTTCATTGAATGAATACTTTCCTTCGTTCTCACGGAGAAGACCTATACCCAACAAAACATTCGCATATTCTTCGTTTCTCTTCGGACTTGTCGGTGCAAGATAGTTTTGTAAAAGCACTCTTATATCCTTCTTAACAGTATTTTCATTAAACACGTTTTTTTGTTCAGGTACATTGCACTTTCTTTTAATGAATGAAAGAACCTGTTCTTTGTCAAATTCTTTCTTCTCACGTTGCAAGTCAACAAAAAACAAATGATAAATACTTGAAACCGCAGTCACCACTAACATATAATGAAGAATCCATAGGGTGGCATTATCCTCGGCATAAGGATCTCTTCCATCTCTTTCATCAAAAAGATAATGAGCAATTTCCGTTGCCTCGTCATCATTCAAAAGACCAAATGCCCTCAGCCAAAATCTAATTGATTGAACCATATTTTTGCCGACACCAAGTTTTACGACAGCGTCTGGATCTGTAAATTTATTGTGGTCAACCAAATAATCATATCCCTTTTTTAGCCACATGGACTTACAGGGGAATGATTCGTGACCAGAAAAACAGTATCTCATTTTATCAATGTTTTTAGTGTTTAGTATTATGAAATAAATTTTCTAATTCTCTCATTTTTTCTATCAACTCTTCAAACGTTGGTTTTTCACCATATATCATAGAAGATTGCATATCTTTGTAATCGCTACGCCAATCGTCAATGACATCATCTGGAGGTAGCAGGCAGATACGTTTTCTAATGTCGGGAGTATAATCCACTCCACTCATGCTGGTGAATAGTTCCCGATGATGGTGTATTGTATTCCAGAGTTCATCATTTGCAATAGCCCGTGCTGCAATGTCTGTGTTCATCATCTGCGCTAAGTCATACAAATGACGAGATTTGCGATTAGCTTCCCTTGGTAACTGGGAGGAAAACAACTCATGTAGCAGGAAAGCCTTTTCAAGAAAGGTCTTTTCTGCCACTGCTGTGGGTATTGGCAACTGTTTGACTGTTGTACTTATAGGTAACTCTTCTTCCAAAATGCTTTTAACCACGGCATTTGCAGTTGGCTCAAGCAAGGAACGGGCACCAATCTCCAGTTTTACTTCCGAATGCAGATAGGGCAGGCCGCTGTCAAATATTGATTTATATCTTATGTATATCACTCTGGGCTCAGGATATGTACTGTCTCCCTCACCGTCTGGCTCTGCCTCTATATTGAGCCAGTTGTCCATTCCGTTTGATGATACTTCATTTCTTAGCTGCTGGCACAACTCATCTCTTACAAAAACAGACGAAGCCTTCCTCAACCGCTTGATTTGTTTCTTGGTCAAATCACCTTCAAATCCCCAGATGGAAGGGTCTATTACCAAATCTATATCCTCGGAAAAGCGTCGTATAACTTTCCATACTTTACTGAGCGATGTGCCGCCTTTGAATACCAAATGTTTCGCTACAGGTAACGAGAAAACCTGTTGCAGTACCACGGTCACCCATAAGTCTTTTTCCACAGCTTGCACAGGCAGTCCTGTTCTGTTGGCAGCTTGCGAGAGCACCATTCGCTGTTGCTCTGTGGATAACTGAAAATAATTATTCATACGCTTTTCTTGTTATATTTCTTATCCATGCTGGCATGAGTGCTTCATCTGCCAATATGTTTTCTTTTCTTTCTTTCTGAAGTACACTTTTGATACGCTTGATGATATCTTCCGTTACATTGTCTTTCCCTACTTCTTTTAAGGCAAATGTAACGAGCATTGCAAGCGGATTTGTGAATGCAAGATTCCGTGGAGTGGTGTATTTGAACTGTATCGAACGGCCATTCCCAAGACTTACTTTGCGTGGAGCACCATCAGTCAGGTAAACCACATTCATCGGTACTTGTGTTGACAATCCTAACTTGTTCATAGCATATATGCCAGTCGGAACAATACGCGCTTTGTCCCTGCGTGCGATGGTTTCGGCTATCTGTTCTATGGAGGGCATCAATACGCCAAGCCCCAAGACCGTATCAATCTCAGGATATAAGTATATACCTCTTGCCAAACGAACGATGTCGCCTTTTGCTGTCAGCCTTTCAAGACTTTTACCAACAGCCTTTACTTCACCATATGAGGTAAAATCAGACGGAAAGAATATGCTTCCTCTTCCTTTGGCTTGAATAGCTGTCAAAATATTGTCTTCTATACTTGCCATTGCATTTAATTTTGTCGCAAAGATATAAATTATTTGCGACTTTTATATGATTATTGGCAAATTAATGAATGTATTTAATATTATTTATCTAAACATATATGGTTATTTGGATTATTTTTCTATATATGGCATGAATTCCGATTGTAAACTCGACTTTATTCACCTTATCATATATAGGTAATAAAGTTAAGTTTTAAATTCTTTATCCTCATATACTCAGAAGGGGTGGTCTGCCTCACTTCATTAAGAGATATCGAAGATAATTTGCAGTCAAAAAAGAAAACTACCTATGCAGCATACCACTACAACCCACTTGACTTTATTCCTCTTATTATATACAGACATTAAAGTAAAGTTGTCTGCATATCCATATTAGGTTAAAGGGTATCATTTTAACCATACCCCTTTGTGTCACTAATCACATAAGGCTGTTCATCAATACATAATCCGATACCCAGAAAACAATCATTCACACTCACTTCTTATCTCTTTTGGTTGTCTCTATTAATTTCCTTTTCTTCCCTCATTTGGCCATCCTAACCCTACGTTCTTTCTTAAAGTAAGTTAAAATCGTTGTTTTTTTACTGTTCTTAGCCTCATAAGTAAATCCCAATTCACTTTTCTATCGTATCAGCCGCATATAGTTGGCAATCAAACACTTCCATATACATGGGTTGCAGTAGCCTTACTGATATTTCCATTCCTGATGCTGTTACATATATTCCTGATGAAGCATTTCATGGTTGCACAAATCTTACGGATGTGTCAATAGGCAAGTCCGTGGAAACGGTTTCCAAAGGAGCCTTTCTCGGATGCGCCAATCTTAAGAATGTTTCCGTATGGAGCACAACGCCTCCATATATTGGTGATGGAGTATATGGGAATACAGATGTTTTCGATGCCAATGTATATAATAGTGCCACATTGCATGTTAGGCCGGAATCTGTTAATGACTATTGCATTCATTCTGTTTGGGGCCGGTTCCTGCATACACAAGGCGACCTGTCTACTGGTATCGGTGGCGTTGTTGTGGACAAGGGTAATGGGCCTGTTGAAATGTATCGTCTTGACGGTGTCCGGACAGCAGTTCCTGACGGTGGCCATACACCGGGAATATATATCAGGCGTCAGGGCGGCAAGTCGGAAAAGGTAATGATCAGATAGTGTATTGACAACTGCCGTCATCATAAAGCGATGTAGACGGAAAGTGTGCAGTGCTCCAAAGCTCAGTCAGGATTCGCAATTCTGGGGCTTGGGGCACTTTCTTTTTCCGGTATATTTAGTTATATGAGCGGCAGCTCTTGCCACGGATAAGATTATATTTATATCATAGACTGTGAAAAAACAGCGGAAGGCATATATGGTAAAGGATTTTTTGAGTAATTTTGTAAGCGTGTGTTATTCTGTTCACCGCTTTTGGAATGGGATTTATTCCAGTTTAAGATAAAATAAAAGTACTAACCGGAGGCTGGCGTTCAGTCGGCTTTACTAATTAAAAGTTATAATGAGAAGGATAATTGTGATGATGTTTGTTGCGGCGGGGCTTGTTCTGTCCGTTGCACAGCGTGTTATGGCAGTCGGAAAACCGTGGGATAATGGTAGGCTGCAAGTGTCGGAGAACGGGCGTTTTCTTCAGTTTGAAAACGGCAGGCCGTTCTTTTGGCTTGGCGATACGGGCTGGCTTCTTCCTGAGAGGCTCGACCGCGATGAGGCGGCTTACTATCTCAAACGCTGTGCCGGGGCAGGGTATAATATGGTGCAGGTTCAGGTGGTAAACGGTGTTCCGGCATTTAATGTTTACGGTCAGATGTCGATGTCCGACGGTTTCAAGTTTGATGCCGTCGACAGTAAGGGAGTATACGGATATTGGAATCACATGGACTATATAATAGACTGTGCCGCCTCTCAGGGCATTTATATCGGGATGGTGTGTATATGGGGCGGTCTTGTCAAGGCCGGCCTGATGGATGAGGAGCAGGCCAGGAGTTATGGACGCTTTCTTGCGGAAAGATATAAGGACCGCAAGAACATTGTATGGATAATCGGAGGCGATATCCAAGGCAACATACGTACAGAAGTATGGGACGCACTCGCCACAACAATCAAGAGCATAGACCATAATCATCTGATGACGTTTCATCCGCGTGGGCGCTGCACTTCTGCCAGATGGTTCAACGACCGCAGCTGGCTTGACTTCAATATGTTCCAGAGCGGCCACCGCCGTTACGGTCAGCGTATGGGAAACAAGGATTATCCCATTCCCGACAATACCGAGGAAGACAGCTGGATGTATGTTGACTCGGCATGGAGCTATAAGCCTGTAAAACCTGTTCTCGACGGAGAGCCGAGCTATGAGGGCATCCCCCAGGGGCTTCATAGTGCCGATGACCCTCTGTGGAAGGCATGCGACGTGCGTCGTTATGCCTATTGGTCAGTGTTTGCCGGTTCTTGCGGTCATACATACGGCAATAACAATATAATGCAGTTTGCCAGGCCCGGTGTCAGCGGAGCCTATTTTGCCGACGGTGAAAGAAAACCGTGGTATAAGGCTTTGAACGACCCGGGATTCAATCAGATGAAGTATTTGAAGCATCTGATGCTTGCCCTGCCTTATTTTGACAGGATTCCCGACCAGACGATAGTTGTAGGCAATGGAGAGAAATACAGACGTCTTGCCGCTACACGCGGAGAAGACTATCTTATGGTATATAATTATACCGGACAGGACATGAAGATAGATCTTACCAAGATTAGCGGAAGCAGGAAAAATGTATGGTGGATGAATGCGTCAGACGGCACGGTGAAATATATAGGAGATTTTCCCGACAAGGTGCTCACGTTCAAGAACAAGGCCCGTGGCGGTGATGATTCGGACGGTGTGCTCATAGCCGTGGATGCGTCTAAAGATTATTTAGATAAAAAACTTGAGTCAATATATACTGTGAATACAGATAAGAAAAAAGACCTGACCGAATGAAAGCATTTTTTATACGTACAGTATTGTCCGTTGCCATATTGCTGCCGGTTGTTGTGTCGGCAAGGACAGAACCGGTAAACCTAAGGACAGAAAACCTTTTCAATCCATTGGGGCTGGATACCGGCAAGCCGCGGTTTTCATGGCAGACCGTTTCAGATAAGCGTGGAGTGGTGCAGGAGGCCTGGCGGATTCTTGTGGCCTCGTCACCGGAAAAACTGAGTCGTGATGAAGGCGATTTATGGGATTCCGGACGTGTTGCCGACGGCCGTCAGCTGTGGATAGACTATGGCGGCAAGCCGCTGAAAAGCAATGTCCGTGCATGGTGGAAAGTGATGGTCTACACAAACCGTGGCCGTTCGGAGTGGAGTCGCGTGAATACCTTTGGTATAGGATTGCTTGGCGAGACGCGCTGGGCCGGCCGTTGGATAGGGCAGGAAGACATGATGCCCGGTGAATGCCGCGGATTGCATACACGGCTTGCTGCCCGTTATTTGAGGAAGGAGTTCAACCTGAAGTCTGTGGCTGTAAAGCGTGCCACCGCATATATATCCGGTCTCGGACTTTATCGTATGTATGTAAACGGAAAGGAAATCGGGGCGGATGACGTATTGAAGCCGGCACCGTCGGATTATCGCAGGACCGTTTATTACAATGCATACGATATTACGGATGCCGTGAGTTCCCGCACGGCGGTGGGGATTGTGCTCGGATGCGGCCGTTTCTTCCCGATGCGGCAGAACAAACCATACAAGACCCCTGTGTTCGGGTTGCCCAAATGCCGTATGAACATTATTGTGGAATATGCCGATGGCACCACTCAAAAACTGGTTACAGACGAGAGTTGGAAAGTGACGGCGGAAGGGCCGGTTCGTGCTAACAACGAGTATGACGGTGAGGAATATGATGCCCGTATGGAGCTTGGGGGCTGGACTCGGCCCGGATACGATGATTCCCAATGGCTTCAGGCTTATCGTGCGGCCATGCCTGACGGCACTTTGCGCGGGCAGATGATGCCGCCGATGGGCGTTGCCGCATGTCTGCGTCCGGTGGAAGTGAACAGGCGTGGCAGTGCGGTAATACTCGATTTCGGACAGAATATGGCCGGTTGGCTCAGCTTCGTGCCAAAAGGGAATGCCGGTGATACGATACGTATCCGCTATGCGGAGCGTCTCAATGCAGACGGTACGCTATATACGGAAAACCTTCGTGACGCGATGTCTGAAGATATTTATGTGTGCAACGGCAATGAAACCGCATCCTGGACGCCCTCTTTCGTCTATCACGGGTTCCGCTATGTGGAGGTGAGAGGCATGGGCGATGTGGCGTCGGGAGATTTCCATGCACAGGCGGTGGCGGACCGTATGGACGATACCGGCAGCTTCCTGTGTTCAGACACAATCCTCAACAAGGTTGTCGGTAACGCCCGATGGGGAATAATGAGCAATTATAAGGGCATGCCCGTAGACTGTCCGCAGCGCAACGAGCGTCAGCCGTGGCTTGGCGACCGTACGGCCGGCTCTCTTGGCGAGAGTTTTCTCTTTGGCAATGAGCGGCTGTATTCCAAGTGGATGCGTGACATCTGTGAATCGCAGCGTGAAGACGGATGTATACCCGATGTCGCCCCTGCTTTCTGGAATTATTATACCGATGATGTCACTTGGCCTGCCGCCCTGCCGTTCACGTGCGATATGCTCTACCGTCAATACGGCAATCTCCGTCCGGTGGCCGACAGTTATCCGCATATATCACGGTGGCTGGAACATATCATGTCGGAATATATGCGTGGCGGTGTGGTGACGAAAGATAAATACGGTGACTGGTGTGTGCCTCCGGAGTCGTTGGAGCTTATCCACAGCAGCGACCCGGCACGGCGCACGGACGGCAGTCTCATTGCCACGGCCTATACCATACGTTGTCTTCAGCTTATGGAAGATTTTGCCCTGTGGCTCGGATTCGGTGAGGATGCCGCAAGGTGGAAGGCGGCCCGGGCGGATATGGCGGAGGCGTTCAACCGTAGTTTCCTCACTGTCAGGCGCGGCACATCTCCTGTTCCCGGCCATACCCTTTATCCCGACAGTATCTTTTATGGCAACAATACCGCTACAGCCAATCTTCTGCCTTTGGCATTCGGAATCGTTCCCGACAGTCTGAAGACGGATATTGTAAGGAATATAGTCGCAAATATCATCACTGTGAACGGCGGTCATGTGCCTTGCGGAGTGATAGGCATATCGTGGCTGTTGCGCACACTGAGTGCAAACGGGTTTGCCGATGTGGCGTGGCTTCTGGCAACAAACAGCTCTTATCCTTCATGGGGATATATGGCGGAAAGCGGGGCCACCACAATATGGGAATTGTGGAATGGCGACAAGGCGTCGCCGAAGATGAACAGCGGCAACCATGTCATGCTGCTTGGCGATCTGCTTGCGTGGTGTTTTGAGGATATAGGCGGTATCCGTCCTGCGTCCCCGGCTTTCAGGCATATTGTCCTGCGTCCCGATTTCAGTATTCAGGATTGTAGTCATGCCGATGTGACATACAGTTCGCCATACGGCAGGATATCAAGCCGTTGGCGCAAGACGCTTCAGTATTTGGAATGGGATGTTGAGATACCGTGCAACACAACGGCGGAAATACAATTTCCTGACGGCCGGACAGAGCGTATCGGTTCCGGTGAATATCACTTCACTTCTGTCATTCCTACATCTTCCAGGGCGATAGCCAGGGATGAGTTTCTTTATGAGCAGGCCGCGTTTCCGCAATGTCATGCCGCTACCATATCCGAATTGAAGAACGGTGACCTGGTGGCCGCCTATTTCGGAGGCACCCATGAGCGTCATCCGGATGTGTGTATATGGGTGAGCCGCAAGCCGAAAGGCTCGGACAAATGGAGTGAGCCAATACTGGCAGGCGACGGGGTGTTCCGTCTTGGAACGCCCGATGCCGCGATCGCCGGCATCGGCGAGACCTCAACACCGGCATCGGAAGGTCCTGTGAGGGATAAAGGACTGAATCCTGATACGGCGAGACGCAAGGCTTGCTGGAATCCTGTCTTGTATGAAATGCCTGACGGAGAACTGTGGCTGTTCTATAAGATTGGCCTTCGGGTGGGCGACTGGACCGGATGGGTGGTCAAATCCGTGGACGGAGGGTGTACATGGGGGCCGCGTGAGGCCTTGCCCGAAGGATTTCTCGGACCGGTGAAGAATAAGCCGGAGCTTGTAGGCAACAGGCTGATATGCGGCTCGAGTACTGAAGGTGGAGGGTGGAAACTCCATTTTGAGATCTTCGACCTTGCCTCTAAGCAATGGAAGTATGTAGGGCCGATAGAGGCCGAAACGGCTCCGCGTACAGAGGATACGTCACAGATTAAGCCGATAGACTGCATACAGCCGTCGATACTGCGCCTTGCCGATGGTCGCCTGCGGGTGCTTTGCCGTACGCGTAACGGCTTTCTGGCGGAATCGACGAGCAGCGACGGCGGTGACACCTGGAGCAAGGTGAGGCTTACGTCAGTGCCGAACAATCAGTCAGGCACTGACGCTGTCACGCTTGCCGACGGCCGCCATGTGTTGGTATATAATAATTTCCGTACTCTCAGCGGTACAAAGAAAGGGCCCCGCACGCCTTTAGACATTGCTGTAAGCGATGACGGTGACAACTGGCGTCATCTGCTTACGCTTGAGGACTCGCCTATAAGCCAGTATTCGTATCCTGCAATAATACAGGGACGCGACGGCAGTCTTCATTGTGTGTATACATGGAGAAGGCAGAGGGTGGCATATAAGAAAATCAATGTCGGGGATATGGAAAAGTGACGTAGTCTCCGGTTGAAACGTAAAAGAGGCATCTGCAGTTAGCGAAGTGCCTGCCTATAAACTTTAAAATGCCGCTTTGCAAACCTTCCGACTTAAGTCAGACGTGTTTCCGACTTAAGTCAGACACCCTTCCGACTATAGTCAGAAAGCTTTCCGACTTAAGTCGGAAGGTTTGGAGACAGGTGCTTCGCAGTTTGAGAACGTGCCGTTTTCATGATAATGAACGGGTGCTTGTCACCGGTGCTACAGCCTGTGCCTCATTGTGTTCACTATACGTTCAGTAAGTCTTTTTGTATTCTATATCCGGTATTGTCTTGTTGTTTTTCACGAATCCCCTGCATGTGTATATGTTGTTTCCGTAGAATACGCCCATGTGATGTAGGTTTTTGTGTTCTCCGTAGCGTCCTTCGCTCTTGAACGGAGAACCGTTGCGTATAGTCTCGGCCGGTATTGTTGTGACGCATACTTCATGCAGCAGGTAGCATTGTGCGAATGCTCCTGACTCCACTTCCTTCACACCGGTGGGCAGCGATATCGTATTAAGCGAATTGCACCATAGAAAAGCCTGGCCGGATATTCTTCTGGTGTTTGCCGGCAGTTGTATCTCCGTTATGTTTTGGCAGTCAAAAAACATCATTGGCGATATGCCGTCCGGTGTCGGATAAAACTCGATGCACGGTTCGGACTTGTATTCCACATATCTGTAGCCTTGTCCGTGGCTTATGGGCGATTTCAGGAATTTGCGGTATTCCTCCTGCGATAATCCTTTTTCCAGATCGTATTGTTTTCCCCCGTATGAGAAGCTGCCTTTTTCTGCCTTCAGTCTGAGATATGGTTTTGTCTTGTCTCTTGTGAATTCTGCGGCCGACAAGTCTATCCGTTGCAGTCTGCCTGTCCATTCCCCCGGTTTGCAGTGTGTCTCCACATGGTTTTTTCTCCATCCGTCTGTCGCTCCGGCCATTCTTCTTATCAGTGCGATATCCGTTCCGTTTAATTTTCCTCTTATTGTTATGCCTGTCAAGTCGAGCATTTCCGCCTCGGTAAGAAGTTTCCCCAGTGTGCCCGGAATCATAATGTTGATCGTCTTGTGTGATTTTTTTCCGTCATCCGGCCGTATGTTGCATACAATGTCATCTATTATATGATGCTTGCTGTCAGCTCCCTCAATACTGTCGTCGAGCAGCAGTTTATAGTATCCGTTGGCGGCCCCGCGCCATCCTAAATTGAAATGATAGTAGCCGTCTCTGTATCCGTCGCATAAAAAGGAATGTGTTCCTCCGGATACAAGTACCGGGCGTCCTTCTGCCAGATCTTCATTTATTAGTCTGCACAGCATCCTGATATTGTCAGATTGTATGAACCGGCATTCGGGCGAGTATCTCCAAAAGTTTACGAGTACGGTCCTGGCCGCAAGATTGTCGGATGCCGTGCCCGACACCTTGAATTTCGAAGATGTGGCCTTTGCGTTTATTCCCATCAGCTCGGCAACCGGCTGCACCGTTGCCGCGTTCTGTAGCGTGGCGGGATATATGTTCTGCATCATGTTCCAGTCCGGGTATGTTTTCTCGAAGTCAATGGTTGTTCTCCCGTTTTCGTTGCCGCCTGTATATTGTCCGTTGCCTTTCTGCGGGTGACGGTGATAGAACATCAGTTGTGACACTGCGGTGGCCACACATCCTGTGAGTGTGCGTGTCGACGGCGGTATGATTATAGGGCAGTCGTTGTTGTACGGGTAATCCTGCCCCCAACGGCTTTTAGTCAGCGGCTTGGTTTCCGGCTGTTCTTCTATGTGGAATCCTGCGGATGCGCTTATGCGGGGCTTGCCTGTTGCCTGCAGCATCCTCAGCTGTTCGCGGTAGGATGAGATGAGGTTTTTCTTCCATGCGGACTCCGTGCCGTTGAATGCCGATTCCAGGCTGTAGGCGAGCAGTCTGCTTTTCAGATATGGCTCATATACAGCCTTTGCCACTATAGCGAACATGCCGTCGGCAGTGTTTTCACAGATGCTCAGTTCGTCATATTCTTCCGTGACACGCCAGTGTTGTCTTCCTTCCGTGATTCCGTACGGCCGCATCTTGCCGTATATGACGTCAAGTTCCTCTCTGTGGCCGTGGTATTGGGCAAGGCCATAAGAAATACAGATGAAAATAAATATGAGTGTCACCGAGGTTCTTGACAGCCATGTATGTGACGTGTGTGTCGGTATGCGGTGGTTTGAAGGCTTCTTGTATGCGGGGTTTTGTGTATTCATACGTTAGTGAGTGAATATGTGCTGTTGTGATGTAATGTTTGCTCGCCTCGTGCAAAGTTACTGTTTTTTGTCGGCATTGCGGCTGTTATATGATGGTTTTGTGTTTCCATTGTTGATAATCCCGAATCCAATGACCGATTTTGGATAATTATGTTTCCTTTATCTTGAAGACGCGCTGTGCCGTATGTATCGGTGGATATGTGTCATGCCGGTTGATTTTTGTGTTTGCATGTATGTTTTTTGTTTGCTGAATTGGAATATTAGATGTAACTTTGCATCCCATGATATATGCAGACATAATACTCCCGTTGCCCCTTGACGGCCTTTTCACATATTCGGTTCCTGACGAAATGAGTGGTGAAGTGAAGGAAGGCATGCGCGTGCTTGTGCCTTTAGGCAAGAGCAGGCATTATGTTGGTATTATATCCGGACTGCATTCTGTGAGGCCGGAAGGCTATGAGGTGAAGGAAATCTCCGGACTTCTGGATTCCGCCCCAGCCGTGTTGCCGCGGCAGTTGGAGCTGTGGCGCTGGATTTCCAACTATTATATGGCCCCCTTAGGCGATGTCTATAAGGCTGCCATGCCGTCTGCGCTGAAGACCGAGGAGAGGCTGAGACCGAAGACAGAACAGTATGTGCGTCTTTCTCAGGTCTATCGTTCGGAAGGCGCCCTTCATGTGGCGATGAATATTCTTGAGAGGGCGCGCCGGCAGAAAGAAGTGTTTGTGTGCTACCTGTCAATGTCGCATTGGGATGAGGCCGTGGCGGGAGACGGTTCCGTCATGCCGCGTGAGATAACCCGTGAGGAGCTTATGAATGCCTCTCATGCCAATGTCGCGGTTGTGAGGATGCTTGTCGACAGGGGGATTCTGGAAACATACGAGAAGGAAGTAGGCCGTCTTAATGACGGTGGCGAGCCCGATTTCCGTAATATAAAGGAAATGAGCCGGCCGCAGACCGAGGCTTACAACAGAATACTGTTATCTTTTTTCGGCAAGAACGTAACCCTGCTTCACGGTGTCACTTCAAGCGGCAAGACCGAGATATATATCCATCTTATAAGGCGCGAGATAGAGGATAATCACCGTCAGGTGCTTTATCTCTTGCCCGAGATAGCCCTTACCGTTCAGATAATGGACCGTTTGAAGCGTGTCTTCGGAAACCGTCTTGGCATTTATCATTCAAAATATTCAGATGCCGAGCGTGCGGAAATATGGAACAGGCAGTTGTCTTCTTCTCCATACGATGTCATACTCGGTGCGCGTTCGGCTGTTTTTCTGCCTTTTCAGCGTCTTGGCCTTGTTATAGTAGACGAGGAGCATGAGACTTCGTATAAGCAGCAGGATCCTGCCCCGCGCTATCATGCACGCAGTGTGGCTGTGGTCCTGGCAGCGATGTATGGCGCCAGGACATTGCTTGGCACTGCAACACCTTCGGTTGAGACTTATCAGAATGCCATGACAGGTAAGTACGGGCTTGTGGAGCTTACGCAGAGATACAGTGGCGTGGAACTTCCCGAGGTGCGCGTGGTGGATGTGCAGGATCTTCATCACCGGAAGATGATGACAGGCTCGTTCTCACCGTTGTTGCTCGGAGAAATGCGTGCGGCACTTGATGACGGCGGTCAGGTCATACTCTTTCAGAACCGCAGGGGCTTTGCCCCCATGGTTGAGTGCCGGCAGTGCGGATGGGTACCGCGGTGCCAGCATTGCGATGTATCGCTTACACTGCATAGGAACATGAATCAGCTTACATGTCATTATTGCGGCTACACCTATCGTGTGCCGGTGGAATGTCCTGCATGCGGAGGCAAGGAACTGATGGCCAAAGGATACGGAACAGAGAAGATAGAAGACCATATAATGGAGCTTTTCCCCGATGCACGCGTAGGCAGGATGGATCTCGACACCACCCGTACGCATAATGCTTATGAGCGTATTATAAGCGACTTTTCTTCCGGACGTACCAATATTCTTATCGGTACGCAAATGGTCAGCAAGGGACTTGATTTTGGAAAAGTGAGCGTAGTAGGCATACTGAATGCCGACAGCATGCTTAATTTCCCTGATTTCCGTGCTTACGAGCATGCTTTCCAGATGATGTCGCAGGTTAGCGGCCGTTCCGGCAGGCGTGGCAGGCGCGGACTTGTAATCCTGCAGACAAAAAGTCCCGGGCTTCCGGTGATAGATCATGTGGTGCGTAATGATTACGGTGCGTTGTTCAGGGAGGTGACGGACGAGAGGCGGATGTTCAACTATCCTCCGTTCTGCCGTCTGATATATGTGTATCTGCGGCATAAGTCCGATAAAACGGCAGAGGCGGCCGCCCTTGAGATGGGCCGCCGCCTGAGGTATCTGTTGCCCGGCCGCGTGCTTGGTCCCGACAAGCCGCCTGTGGCAAGAGTCAAGGAGATGAATATACGCAAGCTTGTGATAAAGCTTGAGAACGGTATAGACATGAACCGTGTGCGTGAGTGCCTGCATGATGTGCGGCACACGATAATGGCCGACAAGCGTAATAGTCTTCTTCAGGTCTATTACGATGTCGACCCTGTATGACGCTACTTTTTCATGATCTTCTTTGTTGTGTTGCCATATCTTATTATATACATACCGCCCGGTAGTTTTTCAAATTCATCCATATTGTCCGCAACCTTTATTCCCGTTGTATCATATATGCCTTTGAATGGCGTATTGATTTCTTTCACGCTGTCCTGCACGGTATCGTCTATTCCCGTCATATCGGCTACGGTGAAAAGACAATATCTGTTGTGTTGTCCGTAGGATGCCATTTCTTCCAGTTTGCCATAGCTGTTGAAATAGTACGGGATGGCAATATATCTTTTTCCCGGTTCAAGTCTGGGTGCGGTGCCGCGGAATACTATATCAGCCGTCTCCCCAGCCTCGATAATACAGTTTGCGGTGATATAGCTGATACTGCTCCCACCGTTTTCAGGAAAGAAGAACAGAAATACCGGCTCGGCATTGAAACCGCTTTCGCACCTGATCCTTGTCCTTGCTTCAATGTCGTTGGGATTGACGTTGTTTGCATTCTTCATTTCCATCGGTTCTGTCGTGTACAGTTTCAGGATACCCTGTGGGGGAGTCCTTACCGATATCTCCGTGCCGCTGCTGATTATCTCATTGTCGGCGTTTAGTATATACATATTATATATACCGCTTTCTGACGGTGCGTATGCGGTGAAATCCACGGTCTGCCGCATTCCGCTTTCAATATCCACGACAATACTGTTGACAATGCTTATTATGCCGGTTCCTGTCTCCTGCAAGCCTATGCGTATGTCTCCACGATAATATCCTGACGTACAGTTTATTGTTGCCTGTCCGGTGAAATTATATTCAGTGAATGCCTTTGATGTTATCGTTACGTCGGACGCCTCTATGACGGCTCTGTTGTTGCCTTCAGGTGTAAATACTATTCTGTCTGCCTTTACTGTGGCCTTGTAATACTGTGTCTCGTTTGTGGCCATCATCATTATGTCATGCCATTTCCCTGTCTCTTCATCGCAGAAAGCCGGGTATACATAGTATTCTCCCGGTGTTTTGGGGAATGCGGAAAGTGAGATGCTGTATGAGCTGTATCCATACATGTTTTCAAGTTCTGCACTGTATTCTGATTTTATATATTCCGTTTCCTTCTCCGTAGCACCCGTCACTCTGATTCCGAAGGTGAGATGCCTTTTGGGTATTCCATAATAAAAGAAACCGCCGTCAAGTGTTATTTCAGAGTGGATGCCGGTTTCTGCCGGTGATATCTCAAGCTTTCCCTGACAAAGAACCTCAGGAGGGCAGTAGACACCGTTCTGTTCCTTTTTTATTCCTGTTATACATTGCTGGTTGTAGTTGTATCCGGCGGAGCTTCCTCCTATGCCTTGCTGTGATGGGTCAAGAGCCGCCAGCAGAAAATATCCGTTGCTTGTTCCTCCCCATCCCCAGTTGATATGGAAATAACCGTCTTCATATCCGTCGCATACAAAGGCGTGTCCTCCCGAATTGTTGCTTCCGCTGTAATACACAGGACGTTTCTCCGAGAGTTCGTTGTATATTAATTCAGTCCATTGTGTCAGTGTATAGAAGTCTCTGTAGTTGAGTTTCAGACTTTTGTCGTATTTGAAATGTTTTACAAGGGCTGTTGCAGCATTGTTTGATTGCGTTCCGCTTCCATTGGGATTATAGTTCATTTCGCAGGCTATGCCGATGTCGTACATAAGTCTTGCCACGGCATCTTTCGATTGTGCCGGGCTTTGGCTGCTGTAAGTGTCAGTCATCATGTTCCAATTGTAGGTGCTTTTGCTGAAATCAGCCGAGAGTGTCGCGCTTCCTGTGTGCCATTCATAAGAATGACTGCCTGTTCCTGTATCCGGCCATTTATGAAAATACATTATTTGGGCAATGGCAGTGGCAACGCATCCTGACGGGCATTTCACGCCCAGATATGACGGACAATAGTCATTATACGGTGAGTCCTGATTCCACATACTCGATACCATCGGAGCGATGTCATTACGTGCGATTTTTGTTATGTGTGCGGATATGGTATTTTGTTTTGTAGCATATTCTGTCTGCCTGTTATATTCATTGAGCCACCAAAGCATGTTCTCCGGCATATTCAGTGTGTCGATACTTCCGTTGTCTGCATATCCGAGAACATTCGCCATGGCTTTGTCATCGGCCGCCACTATTACAAAGCCATTGTTTTCTCCTATATTATAAGCATAATATCCGGTGGAGGACTTTATCATGCGCATTGAGCTTGCCATGGCTTTTTTCATTCTGTTACTGCCTGTGCGGCTTACGAATTCTCTTGCAATGTCTTTGGCCTTACTTTCTGTTATTCTTTCCGCAAATGCACCGTTGATGCAGTACAGCAGAATCAGAAATGCCAGTGATAGTTTTCTTTTCATGTACTTATCTTGTTATTTGTTATATTTTATTTCATTGTCGCATATTTACCGCTTTGTAAAAATTATCTAATAAAGGATATTTGTATATTTAAAAATAACTCGTTATAGCATAAAGCGGAACATTCGTCATCCAGTCCTGCTCCCGGTAATCTGACATGGAGAAACGTAATCCGTGTATCTCCGGATGGGATGTCACAAAGGTGGAAAGTGATTTGGCACGAAGATTCTCTTCCGCTTTCGCTTCTATCGGGATAATTTTATTGCCGTGCTGAATCAAGAAGTCAATCTCCAACTTTGCATCGTTACTATAATAGAAAACAGAAGTATCGTGAGTGGCTGCTAATTGGCTCATCACGTAGTTCTCCGTGAAAGCTCCTTTGGACTCTTTCATACCGTTTTCCGCTACCAATAACTTTTCGGGAGGTGTTTCGCTCATTGCTCCTAACAGACCGCAATCCAAAAGAAAAAGTTTGAAACATAATGCTTCTATACATGGAAATCATTGGTTTAATTAGACTTCAATTGCAAAGATACATTTTTCCGACCGAATAAATGCAACTATTCTTCATTTTTCCGACCGAATATTAAGCGGATAAATACATAAATCCGACCGAACATCAAAAAACACTCGCTTTTATATTCTTTGTTCTGCAATTTTTTACATGCCTTTGTAGCCGGAGTTACAACAAAAGAACACAAGAAAAAAGCATGGTGCTAAATTGGAGGCATTCTATTGATAAATAACAAGTTGAATTTCTCTCCCATTTGTAAAATGGGGTCACCCGCCAAACCATGGGGAGTTTCGGCTCAACAGATAAGTCAGGGGCATTCTTTGTTCACCCGACAATCGGCTGACACGCAACCCCGCCGGCTTTGAATCATTTGGCTTAACGAAAACGTCCGTTTGTTACTTTCATCCTCCATGTAGGGACGTGCCTTTGGCACGTGTCAAGCGGCAAACGATCACACCCTCAGTTCATTATAAACATTGTACACATCGCAAAGCGATGTCCCTACTCGGGGGAAGAAAAATGGCTACTTGTATTTATTAAAAACAGGAAGTGAAGATTACTACAAAAATCAAGATAAAGTATCGGAATATGGGGAATGTTTTTTATGTATCTGGCAGATGTAAAGGATGTGTGTAAAATATGTGTGTAAAATATGGTGTATAGTGTTAAGGCTGTCCGTTTTTTTGTTATAATTGTTTGTCGTTATATACTTGACGCACTCTTATGTAGAGTTATACTTTTATGGTTGCAAAGGTATAAATCTTTTTCAAATTGCGCAAGATTTATAAGAAATAAGTGTTTTTTTAATTGTGATGTTTGAATAATGTTTGTCGGATTTTATTAATATATAAGTTATAATAACTTGATTTTATCTGCTTCATTTAAGGTCAGACGTACTCTACATAAGAGTGCGTCTGATTTCTAATTGCTATAGTTATTGTCATCTTGTGTAACCTGACGTACTCTACATAAGAGTGCGTCTGATTTTTAATGTATTTTATATGTTTTAATATTGTTCTAAAGTGGGAAATTCTTCTTTTAGTAATCTTTGTTTGGAGGAACCGTTCTTCCATAGCTCTGTCCGTTGTAAACAAGACATAGGAGGAGTGGAGCTTGTTTTCTTGGATACTGTTGTAATCGGTTTACAATGAATATTTGAGGCAGTTTTTTGATTTGAGGTTCATCTGGAAAACTTATCGGATTATGATTTATATAGGAACGGAAATAAGGAAAATCTTATTGAAAAAAGGCTTGTCTGTAGCCTGGCTTTCCCTGCAGTTGTCTTATTCGCGGGCAAATACTTATAAAATATTAGGAAAGTCGTCAATAGACACACATCTTTTGTTTCGTATTTCAAAGATTTTGGATTATGATTTTTTTTGTGTCTATTCATCCCAATTGCCGGTGGGAGAAGACGGCAGGGATAAAATTTCATTAAGGTCAAAAGGTATATAAATGGGTTTTATTAATAAAATATATTCAAAAGTATTCATACTTGTCTGTTTCTTGTCAGTTGCCATAAATGCAAATTCACAGCTGATAGAAACAAGGCGCAAGGTCGACACGCTTTCTTTGGCCGAACGTATAACGGTAAGGACAAACATGATTGACTGGACGTTGTTGATACCGAATGCAGGTGTGGAGTTTGATATCCTTAATACAAACTGGAACAGATGGACGGCAGGGCTGAACTTTAGATATAACTGGCAGACAGACCATACATTTTCTTCAGGACTGGTGTATGATGTAAAGGAGATAAGGCTGGAATTCAGAAACTATTGGCGTACGCGTGAGTTGAGCGACAATAACAATGTAATGCGTCATGACCGTTTTATCGACCGTTTGTTTTCCTGCCGCAGGTCAAGAGTAAGGCATCCGCTTACAACATATTATCGCGGACTGTATCTGGCATGTTCGAGCTTTTCGACTAAGTTGGGAAAATACGGAAAGCAGGGTAATGCCCTTTCTTTCGGCTTTATATACGGAATAGTAAGGCCGTTGTATGAGTTTGGAAACGGTAATACTGTTGATTTTGAAGCAGGAGTGAGCGCCGGTCTGGCTTACCGTAAATATGATAAATATGTTCATGATCGCGAAAGCAACTGTTATCCTTTGGTGGAGACAGGATGTAAGTCTGTTGTTCCGTCAGTAAACGAGTTGCGTGTCGGATTTGTCTATCGTTTTGGCAGGTATCCTGTAATCAGAAAGTATCGTTGGAGAATAGAGACAGATGCCTCTTATATAGATTCTATGCGCTCAAGGCAGCTTATAATGGAAACCGAGAGGCAGAATAGGATAAATGCGGCAAACAGGCAAAAAGAAATACGTGAGGCTTTCTTTGCCGTGTATGATTCGGTTGCGGAGGCAAACAGGCGGAAGTCCGTAAAGGAGGCGAGAAAGATTGTTGCTGTGGAAAATGATTCCGTTTCCGTGAACAAAGACAAGAAGAGCGGGAACGATAAAAACGGCAATAGGAAGAAAAAGAAAAAAGTAGATGCAACAGGTGGCAATGATGTAAGATACATAAAGAATGGTGATGTTGATGAATAATAGTATAAGGTTTATAATAATAGTGGCGGCATTGCATGCCGCAATGCTGCTGGCTTCATGTGACAGCGGTATAGAACTGTGCCGTGACGTTCAGCATCCGCATTATACTGCTGTGAAGTTTGATTATGAATGGGGAAACATTGATGCGGAAGACAGGCCGGATTCCATGTTTGTCGTTGCCAACAGGATTATAAACCACTGGAAATGCGTAATGGCATTAAGTACGACCGACCTTAAGGGAAACTATCTTCATAATGCTCCTGATGATTTGGAAACAGGGACAGAAGACGGTGAAGACGTTGACGATCCGGACGGAGGAGATACTGTGGGGCCTGACGGAGAGCAGGATGACACTGACAGTATGGGAGAGTCTGGCGATGATGTTGAGGGCAATGAGACAGAGGACGGTGAAGACGATGAGACAGAGGACGATGAAGGTGAAGGTGATGCCGACGGGATATCTTCTGTGGATGAATTCAGAATAAAAAGCGGCTATTATAAACTCATAACCTTCACAATGGGGGCTGCAGAGCTTAAGAAAGAGAACATAATGGCCTATATCACAGACGATATGCAGGACAGTAGGTTTCAGGACTTTAATATCGAATATAAGACTTATGGCAAGAATGATAAGGAATTTAAAAAGTCGATAAGCGTTGAAAACTGGGAGGATTATAATCCTTATAAGGGATATATGATATCGGATATACGGCCGGTTTATTTTGATACGACTACAGTAATGGAAATACCGGCTAATATTGTAAAGGAGCATAAGTTCAGACCTCTTCCGGTCACTCAGTCCATAGATATCCGGTTTGAGATAAAGAAGGATATGGGCAAGGTCAATTTCAAGATAGACAGTGTGTGGGCGGAAATATCCGGGGTGCCCCAGAGAATAAACCTCTCGCGCGGATATCTCGATATAACGGAAACATGCAAGATGATGTTCAGGTGTGATTGCTGTGTGGCGGGAGAAAGCGGGAAGTCTGACAATCTGTACAACCGGAATAATGTGGAATGCCGGGCCGTAATAGATGTGCCGAGCATAGTGTCGAGTACAAGCCGAGATATGGTTACTGGTCCGGGAATAATGCAGGTACTGATTTATGCGAGCACGGGAGATGGCGAATATAAAAAATTCCAGGGGAAAATAAATCTGTACAATACTCTGATGAAGTCAAATCTTTACAGAAAGACAGAGGATGGCAAGCATGCTGTAAGGAATGGCATTAGCGGAAAGTTGGACATAAAGGTGAATCTGGTAATAAACGGCAGGGATATACTTGAGAGTCCTGACAATAACGGTGGTATAGACCGTTGGTTGCCGTGCGACGGAGATTTTAATATGGATATATGATGAAAACAAAAGGAAGTAAATATACTGATATGCTGAAAGTTATAAATTGGAAATCTTTCCCGGCATTATTGACCGTTTTGGTTATTACGGTATCATGTTCGCAGGCTTATCCGGGATTGAGTTATGATAATGGAGATGAGATAACGAATACGGAGACTTATGACAAGACTCCCATAATGGTGTTTGTCAATGAGCAGAATTTCTTTTCAATATCATCGACCCGCAGTAGCGGGACCGGTGCGTTTATGGAATATAATGAAGGTGATAAAAGGAAGTATAACAACTCGATATTCTATATATACGCTTTCCGTACGGAGGCTGACAAGCATGGAGGGCCTTTCAAAGGAAAGAGTCCTGACCTGAGGAAAAGCTTCTTTGCCTTGGGCCATGATAAAGATAAGAATAATGAGAGTTGCCTGGTAGACGGTCCTGATTATGATTTCGGCATGCCCACAAGGCCTAATACGGACGGTGTAGGTGCGTTGGAGCCTTTTCTTGAAGGCAATAGTGAAATACTTGGAGAAGACAATGCCATATATTACAGCGCCATGTATGAGGAGACGGGCTACAACTTCTTTGCCTATTTCATTGATAATCTCGACAAGAGAGGCGACGGTTGTGTTCCTCATCGCGAGAAAGACATGATATGGTATGACCTGACAATAGACGGTACGCAGGATATAATGTGCGGATATGCTCCGCGCCTGACAAAAAAACGTTTGGATGAGGAATATAAAAATGCAAATATAAAGAATCAGAAGGACCGTGAGAAAATAGAACTGATAGGGGGATACAGCACTTTTGCGGCTCATCGCGGCATATATCCTATTGTAAAGATGAATCACCGGCTGTCTCAGTTTAGATTCAGGGCTTTCCCGGGTGAGCCGGCAGCCGACAGTATCCTTATTACGGCTGTAAAGATGAAAGGTTGGGACAGGGGGCGTCTGGTTGTTGCGACAACAAACAGCGACACGGCATCAATAGGATTCGCTCCTTATACTGACGGACGTAAGGCTGACCTGCTGTTGAGAGACTCGCTTGTATTCAATGAAGACGGAACGCCTGACGAATGTCCTCCTCTTGGCTCTTCAGTATGGTACGACTATGAAGAGTATAAAAAGTTTAAGGAGGAGAATACGGTGAATATGGGTTATATGACCGATCGCTGGAAGAACGAATGGAAAAATGTTTCATGGGACCGTCGTGATCATATTGATGTGGGAGGTTCGCTGATGCTGTTTCCCGATTCTATATATGAAGTGACACTGGAATACAAACAGTTGCTCAGAAACGGACGGATACAGAACCTTTCGGCTGTTTATAAACTGACAGCGGAACAGGGCGCATCCGCAAATCCGTCAGGATATATCAGGGATGAGAATACCGGACGGTGGATGTTTAAGGCCGGTAAGTACTATACGATGAATATAGCCGTATATGGCCTCCAGCCTATTATTGTCGAGGCAGACATAGATGTATGGAATCCCGGTGATGAAATTCCTATTGAGCCTGATGACCCGAACTATAATGATAATACGGGAGTGAGTACGGAGTGACAGAAGTAAAACTATATTATAAACATAATTATTAATTAAATTTTAACGACATGAAAAGATTATTTGTTTCAATGTTTTCTGTGACAATGCTGCTGTGCAGCTGTTCACAAAGTGAGGATATCATCGCCGGTGGCGGTTCTGACAACGCAGACGGGCTTGTGCCGATAAATATCGGTGTCACATCGCTAAAGACATTGACACGCGGTACCGGAACTGTAGGCGCTGTCGGTGGCGATCAGGGTAAGAACTATTGGAATGCAGAGAAGATAAATGTCTTCATGGTGAAGAAAAACACTACAGAGATTGCGGAGTTTGATGACGGAACAACGAAAACAACGATTTTTGATAATGCAGTGTTCACCACTCCTTCAAATGATCAGGACCCGGAAAACATATTGGCTGTGGCAGAGGCTGGCGTGAAATATTATCCCGGGCAGAACAACTTTGACTTCTGGGGCTACCGTCTTGACGGTGCGCAGCTTCCTGATGAGAATGGTGATGACTATACCAAGACAGACGAAGAGATTTCCATAAGGTTTGCCATTGACGGCTCACAGGATGTCATGGTGGCAAAGGCAGACTTGAATGATGAGCAAAAAGAAGATTTTGCAAGACAGGATGGCGTAGGCGAGGCAAAGAAAGACAATTATTATTCTGCATTTGCCGCGCGTCACGGTGTCCAGCCGACATTGAATTTCAAGCATCTTCTTACTCGTCTTACCTTTAATGTGAAGGCAGGTAAAGAAGAGGTCGTGGACAACAATGTCGAGGTAGTTGGAATAAGAGTGAAGTCAAAATATACAGGAAAGCTTGTTGCCGTTTACACAGGCAATACATACGATGAAGGCCAGATTGTATTTGACGAGGATATGGAGAACCTTTCATTACAGCAGCGTGATGAGAATTCAGACAACCTGAAGGCTTTGGAGCCTGTTGCGGTGACCTATTCGGAAGATGTTAATGCTCCCGGACTCAGTGTAGGTGAGGCTCTCCTTGTAGCTCCACAGGACGATTATGAGATTCAGATAGTATTGCAGCAGCCTAACAAGACCAATTCGGAGAAAGTGCCTTACACATATACCATGAAGAAAGTCACCACGGATAGCAAGTTGCCGTTTGTGGCAGGTACTTCGTACAATATTACATTCATTGTATACGGCTTGCAGGAAGTAAAGGTTACAACGACATTGGAGCCTTGGAAAGAAGGAGATACCATTGCGCCAATCACTCCCGAAGACGAAGATGAGAATTAATATAGAGTGAATATCCGGATGAAGAAATATATTTGTTATTTAGGACTTGGCCTGCTCGCTATGGCGGCTTCATGTTCAAATGAAGACATGCCTGAAACTGGTGGCTCGGATATAGTAATATCAAACAGTGATGTTCCGATAAGACTGTCATCCTCTCCTGTTGGCGGTACACGTGCCAGTGTAGAGTCGGACGGTGGCCTGTTTGAAGCGGACGGCCTTGGCATATTCTGTCTTGCGAAGAACACCATCGGGCGCAATGCCGTCGAGCCGGAAATAGACTGGAGCACCGGTGGTTATGCGGTATGGCTGAACAATACTGAAGCCAATGCACGCAAGAACAAGTCAAAGACGGCCACGATGATCGATTGGGCCGATGGAGTGTCAAGGTGGTATCCTACGGGTAACTGGTATAGCTACAGATTCTACGGATACTATCCGCGTACGGAGAATATCAGGTATACGGAAAGCTCCGTAGTGGCCGTAATTCCTATCGACGGCACCCAAGACCTTATATGGGGACGTACTGACAATCTTGACGACAGTGAGGGTAATCTGGCTTACAGTGCGGCATATTTCCGTAGTGCAAGTCATAAGAATGAGACTCCGTCGATTGCGTTCACACATAAGTTCATGCGTCTGACATTCTCTATGGTTCCTGGTGTTGATGCCGACGGAACAATCAACGAGGCATTGAATATGGGCATTGAGAGTATCAAGATTAATAATGTTCCGGATGTGGCATATCTTACTGTTGCCGACAGGGAGGATATAACCAATGACGGAACTGTCAGCTATGAATGGGACAAGGTCACATACTTCTGTCTATGCGATTCGGGGGATGTGGCCTTGAGAGACGATCATTTTGTCCGTCCTACGGAAACGACGATAGGCCAGGGTATATTGTTGCCTGTTCCTGTCGACGGGGTGGCTCCTTATACTGTTGAGGTGACATTGAAGGATAAATCAGGAAATGTATTCCATTCGGATCATCCCATGACAATCCGTTTTGCAAATGCCGACGGAAAGTTTGAGGCAGGGAAATCGTATAATATAAAGTTGACAATCAACGGTGCAAAGACTGTAGGTATTGATGCGACACTGACGGGATGGGTTACAGACAACAGTACTCTGAACGGGTCAGGTATAATTTATTAATATTTTAAGGAATGCTGGTGCATATCATTGTGCACCGGCATTCCAGATAAAGACAATATGAAGAGAGTCAGACAACTTTTAATACTCCTTATGCTACTGTCGTCTGCCGGTATCAAGGCTCAGATGCTGTCGGTGAATACAGACGTGGTGCAAGATGTGCTTTTAACCCCAAATGTCGGTTTCGAGCTTGTCACGGGCGAGCGTACAACAGTTTGCCTCAATGTGTTCGGCAATTATAAGCCGTGGGGAGTTGACATGAAGATTGTCGGAGTTCAGCCGGAATTCCGGTATTTCTTTTCCGGACGTCCGATGCATGGTCCGTTTTTCGGAATAGGAGGCATTGCGGCAAGTTACGATATTCACTGGAAAAGTAAGATTTACGATGGTACGGCATTGGGAGCCGGCCTTACGTTCGGATATGTGTTCAGTCTTGCACGGCGTATAAACGTGGACTGTCATGCCGGGTTCGGGCCTGTTTTTTATAAGCATAAGGAATACTTTGATAATGACTTTTATGACGAAGAATTTATTGACGGCAATATACAGCGTGCGAATGCAAACGGCTATTGGTTGCTTCCTACGCGTATAGGAGTGTCGGTTTCTTATATTCTGAAGTAGTTTTGTATGTATAATAATATTTGGTTTTCATACGTAAATAACCCGTTGGCATGTTTCTGAAGAGTTTGTCATATATTAATAATGTATATATAGCAGCATTATTTCTGTCTGTTTTTTGTCTTATGCCGGTTTCTGCCCAGGATGAAGATGATGATCCCGATATGGAGACCGTCACTTTTTATCTTACATTGAAAGATAACAGGACGGGAAAAGGAGAGCCCGTGTCTGTAGAATACATCGTACTGAAGTCGGAGAAGGCTGCAAATACGTTGAAGAGCAAACTGAACAACGTCTTGTCTGATGAAGAGACGGGCAAGGATGTCGAGGCATTGACAAAGTTGTTGAAGAAAGAGAAAATCACGTTTAAGAAAGCAAATACAGGTTCCTTTAAGGTACGTGGATTCATAGGCGATGCGGTATTGGTGTTGCCAAACCGTGAGAGAAAACTGTTGGATGTGTTCACGATAAAGAAGGGGAGGAAGGAAATAAGGAAAATGTTTGTCGACACGTCTGTGCAGCATCTTAAGAATGTGGATATAGTTAAGGTTATCACAGATACGTCAAAGTTTGAGAAAGTTCCGCCGATTGATCTTGGAGACAGAGTGATTTTCAATATAAATATAAATCTTCCGGCAGGCTATGTCAAAGACGATTCCAGGCTTATTGTACAGCCTGTTGCCATAGACTGCCAGACAGATGACACTGTGGCTTATTTGAACCCGATAGTGTTTGAAGGTGAGCGGTATCATAGGCTTCAGGATAAGCGTTTCGCTTTTGATTATAAGAAAAATGACTCGCTTTCACGGGGATATGACAGTGTGAATGTTCTGCGAAGCCAGACTAATTTTGTATATAAGGAAAGTGTGACATTCAGGAAGCCAGACGTGAAAAAGAATTATAAAGGTATATATTATACGATACTGGAGGACTATCATCACCCTTATTGGACCAATGGCGGGGAAGGGACGGGCAGTTGTCTGGCCTATAAGCCGTTTAAGTTTATGGATTTCTCCGTGGCATTGAAAGAACAGCCGATAAGTGAAGAGTTTATGGAGCCTGCCGAAGAAAACTATATGCGAAAGAATACCAAGCTGTCGCTGAAATTTAAAGTCGGGAAGGATGTTCTTACCAATGATTCCGTGAACGACCTGGAGCGTAATAAGCTGATAGCCGAGTTACGGTCGTACGGAAGTAATCTAAGAGTCGTTAATATTCAGGGAGGAGCTTCGCCTGACGGTATGCTGTCAAGCAATACCGAGCTGGCAAGGAAGCGTTCCGCAATGGCCATTAGGATGATCAGGGGCTATTTGCCCGGTGATGTGCATATCAATCAGAAACATCCGTTGGTTTACACATGGGAGGATGTCGTGGCAGAGCTTCAAAGGCGTGGGACCTCTGCCGAGATAATGGAGATGGTGAACAACACTATATCCGGAACAAAGCCGGAACAGGTGAACATAAAGCTGCGCAATATGCCTTTTTATGAAAAGGAGATATTGCCGGTATTGGAAAACCAGCGAATAATGACTGTTGACTATCGTTATGAACTTCAGCATATAATGAATGCTGAAGAGGCAGTAGATGCTTATTATGCGAAGAAAAGAGAGCTGCTTGCCGGTAAGGAGCGTTTTTCCAACGGTGACTATTATAATCTTTTTGCAACAATAGCTGATAGTACCGAACTTGACACTGTCACTATGCTTGCATACAAACATATTATATCTCAGCAGGCGTATGAACGCACCAAGCTGGCACCATACGTATGCAACCGTATGGCTTTGTTGAAAATACGTTCGGGAACTCCTGATGTCGAGATTCTGAAACCTTTTATCTATTTTGGAAAAAAGGCCGGGTACAGCCCTACAGATATGAACGGAGAAGCAATAATGGTCTATAACCGACCGGAAATAGTATTGACTCAGGCCGTGAATTATTTCCAGATGCAAAAACTGGATACTGCGATGTATCTTCTTAATATGGTGCCCGGTAGGGCGGAGACAAAGGTAATAAGGCACTTCCTTAATTTTCAGATGTACTATCTGAAGGATATGTTGGGCCAGCTTGAAAATCCGGAACAAAGAAGACTGTTGAAAGAGGCGGAGGCCTATGTGATGGAATCTGATGAAAACAAGGCGATTCTATATACAGAGCTTCGTAAGTACTCCAGCCGGTCGCGTGAGGAGATTGAGCGGTATGTCGACATGCTCGGTGATGACAATCCGAAGAAATGGTATCTTAAGGGAATATTATGGTCTGATGAGGCCGGAACCGAGCCGGCTTTACAGCTCGGTTTAGGAAATGACGGATTCAGGATACTGACGGAAGAAGAGGAGAATGCTATGATGATACATGACCAGATTGGCTATAAGGTATATGAGAAAGCAAAGGAGAAATACTTGAATGAGCATAATGGCGATACGTCACTTACTACGGACAATGACGCCCCGCATTTCCTTGCATATTTCCAGCATAGCTTTGATTTGGAACCGAGTTATAAGCGTCTTTATTTTAACGAAGGAAATATAGACGAGAAAATGCGTGAGAGGCATCCGTACAGGAAAAAGGACATTCAGAAATATAGGGATAAGTTCAGACTGATAATGGCCGCACGCGATGCAAATGCCGAGCATTCGGATACAGGCATGGAGACTGCCGGGAATGAGAATGCCGTCCGATAATGTCTGATTTATATCCATATAGAATAATAACCAGAGAGATGATAAGGAAATATATAATAATGGGCCTGTTTTTTGTTGCCGGTGGTGGTTTGGCCATGGCTGGTACGGATATGGCGGAATTACAGAAAACGCTTGTAGCTCCGGCAGATACACTTGACAGCCTGGATGATTGGGAAGACGGAATGCCTGTCGATACGGCCGGACGTTCCGGAAAGAACTATGCTACGGAATTCAATGCCCTTGACTATGTTTTTGAGAGCCGTTATCTGAATCATGGCGAGCATTTCACAAAACGCTGGGACGACCATCTGTTTTTCGAGGCCGGTGCAGGAGTCATGCAGATGGTGCCCCCTATATCAGGCTATCATTTCAATCCGCTAACAACGGCTGATATATCCGTTGGCAAGCAGTTTGACAAACTTCACTCCCTGCGTCTTTCCGTTCGGGGGGCTTTCGGCTATCAGCAGGAAAAGGACGTTATCCTCAATCGTGTGGGTATGAAGCTTGACTGGCTTTTCAGTCTATCCTCATATATTGACGGATATAACCCCTCGCGTCTGCTTGACGTGTCTCTTGTCGGGGGCATTGGCGGACATTACACACGATACACCAAGAAAAGGAGCGGCTATGCCCCCGAGGGGCATCTCGGATTGCAGTTAAGGTTCTTCTCCGGTCCTCAGGGATATTTTGCGATAGAGCCGTATGCGGGTATAGCTGGTGACAATATTGATTTAAGTGAGAACCGCAATTTCCGCAAGGCGGATGTTTTCTATGGAGCAAACCTCAGTTTCATATATTATCTTCACAACAATCTGTCACCGGAGTCACGCCTGCGTTTTTTACGCAGGTCATATAAGACAGAGAAAAACGATACAGTGCTGCCTTCCTGGCGTGTTCCGTGGTTTATGGAGTTTGGAAGCGGTGTCAGTTTTATGAATGCTCCGTCGCTGAATATGTTTGAGACTATGGGGCATGACCTCTCGCTGTCGTTGGGAAAATGGTTCTCTCCGGTTGTGGGTATCAGACTTACCGGGTCTGTACGTACCGTGTCATGGCAAAAGGTTATTAATCCGGAAAAGATAACCCCTTATCATCCGGAGTATAGGTTAAAGAGCACGTCTTCATATTCGTCGGGAAGAATAGAGGCGATGTTTAATCCGATGGGGTTCGGCGACAGGTTCTCATGGGATGAGCCCTATGGCTTTTATTTCGTGGCCGGTGGAGAGATAGGGTGGGTTCATAAGAATCAGTCCGACAATCTGCGGTGCCGAACAATGGCTTATTCCGGAGGAATTCATTTATGGGCAGGACTTACTGAAGACATTCGTTTTTTTGTCGAGCCGAGATATACATACTATGAATACAAGATACCGTATAATAATGTTGACTGGAACAAGCGTTTTTCTGACGATGTGTATTCCATTAACTTCGGTCTGACAGTAAATATGCGTGCAAGGCGTTTCAGGGAGAATTATGCGGATAACATGGACGTTTCTGACAGACCGTCACGTTTCTATGCGGGTGTCGGAGGAGGTCTGAGTTCGTTTGTAACAAAGACAGATTATTATAATGAGCGATTGAAGATAGGATTTAACGGAACGCTTTTCTGCGGATACAGGATAAATGAGATTCATGGTTTGCGCCTGTCTTTTGAATATATGGCCAATAAGAAGAACAGCATGAACTGGTATAATGACTATGGCATGAGTTTCAGCGATGGTAACTGGCTTGTTGTAAAAAGGAACGGATTGTGGAACCACCGTTTCTTCTGGGGATTCGCCTCGCTTGATTATTCTGTCAATCTGTGCAGTCTTATTTCCGGCTATTGTCCCGATAGAAAGTTTGATGTTGAGCTGTATGCGGGGCCTACGCTTGTCATGCTGTATGGGGAGCGGGGCGGGCTTGACGAGAGCGAGCTCCTTCAGGCCGGTCATGAGGCCCGCCTTATAGATGAATCCGGTCCGCAGACAGGATTAGGCGGGAATCTTGGGCTTAGGGTAAGCACACGCCTGTATAGGAATATATCTTTGTTCGCCTCTCCAACTGTATATGTGTTTAAGGCATGCAAGACTCCAGGAACGGACTTTTCACTGAGCAAGTCCGTGAGATTACTTGAAACTCTGAATGTCGGAGTACAATATGATTTTTAAAGTTTTATCGGATATTAAGAAGAAAGAATTATGATGAAGGCCGTAAAATATCTGTTTGTGATAGTCTCTGTGTTTAATCTTCCGTTGACTGTAAATGCGCAACAGACAAAAGATCCGAAGGCGGTTGTAGTTGCTTTTAAGACAGTGTGCAAGGGATTTTCGGCAAAGGAGATGGATGTCTTCTTCCAAGAGAACTTATATAGGCAACACAGACAAAATCCGGAGGTGCTGACCGGAGTGGCTGAGGCTTTTTTACGTAACACAGGCGTCACCGACACGCTTTATTCTGCAAAATATGCGGCAGAGGCTATGGCCGTCAATCCTGCGTACGGTCCTGCATACGCGCTCATGGCTGATATTGCATACGCGAAGCGTGATACGTTGGAAGTGGAGAAATGGCTTGAAAAGGGTATGTCGGCAGCTTCGAATTCTCCGTTGTGTTATATTAGATATGCCAGACTTTATGGTATAAACAAGGGAAATGAGGCAAAGATGAAGGAGGTGATGGAGCGGCTGAAAAGCAATGTTCCCGATTATCCTGTATACAGGGATATGGCACGTATTTATGAAGAGAGGATAAACAGATCTATAGGCAGCGAGAGCTATAATCTCACAGAGGCGGTGCAGAATTATGAAAAGGAAGTTCAGGACAGTCTTGCCATGGAAGATGCGTCGCTTTTCATAAACCATATTTATGGAACCGGTGTGACGCAAAATTCCGGTGGGGGCAAAGATGCGGCTCGTGCTACTTTCAGGCGTGTGATGGACTTGTGTCGTTTTTGGCTTGAGAAGTATCCGCGTTCGGCAAGTTTTAATAGGATGGGCTTTTATTCTGCTTTTAATACTGACGAATGGGATGAGGCGATATCTTTTGCGGATGCTCTTTTCCATAGATCTGATTTTGCGGATATAACGGCAGATGACGTGAAATTCTATGCGGCGTCATACAAGGGAAAGAAAAACTATCCGAAGGCTGTAGAACTTTATGATGAATATTTGTTACGCGATAATATAACAGTTTTCCAAAAGGCACAGGTATACGGAGGGCAGGCAGAGTGTTATATAGAGATGGGAGATTATGACAAGGCGGCACAATGTTATGGGACAGCCTCAGAGACTGACGCAGATAATAAGTATGCGTATTTGTGTCAGTTGGCGGAAATGTATAAGACAAAGGCCGAAGAGCTTAATGGAAAAGACAAGGTTGATGCCTATAATACAGCTGTGGACATCTTCATGACGGTTGCGGAAGGCAGTGCCAAAGATGATGAGCGTGCCTTGTATGCGTGCTTTATCATTATAAATGACATGTTGAAGGATAAAGAGCGGGTAAGACCCGTGTTGGAAAAGATTATATCTGTTTTTGAGGCGAAAGGAGACAAGTCAATATTCGGATTGGAGGGGAAAGCCCAGATATATAAAATGACGGCATTGTCATATTACGAGAAGAAAGCTTATTCGAAAGCCTATTATTATTTTGAAAGTTCTCTGAAGTGTAATCCTGAAGATAAGGATGTGGCAAATGCAGTGAAGGTTTTAAAGCCATACGCAAGGCGCAGAAGATGAAGCGCATTTAAGAGTTAATGGTAAGCGCAGGACTTATGAGGTGTTCGTTTGAGAGAAAACTGTTGATAGTAGGCAGAATCAGGAATGGAGAGCCGATATACAGACTTTCCCGTGAATACAATGTTCATGAGGATAAGATTCGAACCTGGGTTCGCATGATGGCGCGTTATGGGTCAGACGGATTACGAAGACAGCCGAGAACCAAGGCGACACCGGATTTCAAGGAGGGTATGGTGCGGAAGATTCTCGATGAAGGAATACCGCTGTCGCGTGTGATGATAGACTATCGTGTGAGCAGAACCGCACTTGAGCGCTGGGTGAGTATTGTCCGTAAGGGTGGCTACGAGGCTCTTCGTGTGATAAGACAATAAGAAAAGACTATAATATAAAGAATAAAGAGAGACTGTCCATGGTAATCCATAAACAGTCTCTTTTTGTGGTATTTCATACCATTACGCTAATTGATACAGGACATAATTGTCATGAAGAACATGATTACATAATCTTTTATGTCCGCTTTTTGTTATCCTTCAATATATGTCTTTTTACATTATATGACTTATACCTGCTTAACTATATGATTGGCTTATTTTGTTACAGGGTGATGTCGAGCCCCAGGCCGAACACACGGTTTGTCCGTGTGAAAGAGTTGGTGGAGATGCCGGAGGTCATGTCATAGTCGTCATAGTTTGTCTGGAAGTAGGCCGCGTTTATTTTCATGTTGTCTGCCACTTTCACTCCGACACCGAATCCGAATGACCATGAATTGACATTATAGCTGATGTCGTTCATTCCAGCATCTTTCATGCCATATTCCGTTCTCTGATATCCGGCACTTACTTCGATGCGCTTGTTTACATTGTATTCAAAACCTGCGAGATATTCGTTTGTGTCGTCAAGCATTTCTTTGGTATATTGTTTTGTGTCTACATCGAAGTAATGATGCCATCCTGCCATGACCTTCAGTTGCGGCAATATCTCATATTGTGCTCCTACTGTGAGCAATGCCGGAGTGTCCTCCGCCACTTTTCCGCCATCGGCGAATTTGTCGAGCATGGCAATATTTTTCGCGCTTGCACTGTTTGCGGACTTGTTTTTAAGGCGCATGCGTGTCTTAAACTCATATTTTGCGGCAAGGTTAAGTTTTCCTAACTTGTAGTCTGCTCCGATTATAGGAGCCACTCCCCAACCGGTTTGGTCACAGTTCAGTTCTATATCCTGTGTCGCAGCGGAAAGCGTACCTGTTGCCACGGCAGCCTGTTTCAGACCGGCGGCAGCCTCTGTATTTCCGGCTTGTTCCATTGCACCGGCGTAATAGCTCAGTTGTTGTGAAAGTTCACCAAAATGCTTTGTTGCGGAAACCATGTTCGCTCCTGTAGCATCGATATGCTCTATGGCAATGTTTTTCACATATCCGTAATAATTTGCTGTGCCATAAAGCATGCGCAGGCCTCCGTATACAGAGAGGTTGTCTGATATTTTTCGGGCTGCTCCGAAAGTGAATCCATAATAATACTGGCGTCCTCTCATGTATGAGTCATACTGGTAGCCGTTGCCCATGGCATGGCCTGCCATGTTTGGTATTCCGAGTGCACCGAGAGTCTGGTAAAGCCCGTTAACTGTTTCCTTATATGTTGTCATGCCGGCAACAACCTGTTCAAATGACCCCAAGCCGTTGTCAAACTCACATTTTCCTCCTCCTCCGGTAATGGCAAATCCGAATTGGAAGCTCCATTTGTCCTTGTTGTATGCTGCCTGGATTGAAGGTATGATCGGAGCGTCTGCCTTTCCTTTGAATTTATGTATGGCATTTCCGGGATTTTTCATGTTGTATACAAACAACGGAAATCCTGTTTCTATTGTACGTGTCTGATGGGCATTTTGGAGGTTTATGGACAGATGCAGGCCGTTGTTAAGGAATGCCACACCTGCGGGATTGCTGTAAACACCGTCGATTCCTATTGCCGCATCACGTGCAGGATTCCGTAAGAATGCAACGTTTTGATTTGTGTTTGTCAATAAACCGCCGGCATTTGCGGTTGTGATTACTGCCATCGCCATTGTTGCTAAGCAGATTGATTTTAATGGTTTCATTCTAAATAAAATTAAAATAATTGGCTGCAAAGGTAAGAAATGTGTTCTGATTTTCGGTTTTTGAGTATTTGTATTATACTATGTTAACGTATTTTTTAATAATTATACCACATATAATCATGTTTGTGCATAATTCCATGCACAAACATGATTCATTTATAATAATGATTTTATTTTGATTCCTATATCTTATTTGTTCTGACTTCCTGTTTCAGTTGTTTTTGTTGAGTGTCGGATAGTTGATTCTTGTATGATATATTGTCTTTAGTTTCTCTATAATGACAGTTTTCGCGTAAGCTATATCTCTGAATGTAATCGGACATTCACGGAAATAGCCTTCGGCAAGCATATTGTCCACAAGTCTGTTAACCATTTCACGTATTGACTTTTCCGTATAGTCGGAGAGTGAGCGTGATGCCGCTTCCACGCTGTCTGCAATCATAAGTATGGCCTGTTCGCGTGTGAAAGGATTTGGGCCGGGATATGTGAACAGCAGATCGTCCACATATTCTTCCGGATGCTCGTTTTTGTATTTCACATAAAAATACTTTGCCTTTCCCAATCCGTGGTGGGTGCTGATAAAGTCTTTGATTATTGACGGCAGGTTGTTCTTTTCCGCCATTTTCAGTCCTTCTGTGACATGGCTTATGATAATCTGTGCGCTGTCTATGTATGACTGGTTCTCATGCGGGTTGACTCCTGCCTGGTTTTCTGTAAAATATATCGGGTTTGCAAGCTTTCCTATATCGTGATATAATGCTCCGGTTCTTACGAGCTGGCTTTTTGCTCCGATTTTATTTGCTATTGCCGCTGCCAGGTTTCCTACCTGTATTGAATGCTGGAAAGTTCCTGGCGCTATTTCGCTCATCTTTCTGAGTAGCGGAGTGTTGGTGTTTGACAGCTCGATAAGTGTGATGTCGGATGTAAAGCCGAAAGCTTTCTCTATCACGTATAACAGAGGATATGCCAACAGTAGCAGACATCCGTTAACGATGAAGTAGTTATAGTAGCTGATATCTATACCCTGTACGGCCGTTGAGTGCATCATGTCGAAAGCCATGTCCATGGCCATGCTTACGAGTGTTACGATTATCGCTGTCTTGAACAGTTGTGAGCGGTTCTGCAGTTCGCGAAGCGAATATATGGCAGCAAGTCCGGCGGCAGATTCCACAACGATGAAGTCGAAAGAATGCTGCAGCATGACCGCGCACAGAAAAAGCATTACTACAAGAGTGAAGAATGCCGTCCGTGAATCCATAAAAACGCGTATGAATATCGGTACCATTGAATATGGCAACATATAAACATGTCCGATATTGTTTCTTACCATCAGGGCCGTTAGAACAGAAAACAATATAATCAGTGAATAAAGCATGGCTATGCTTCTCGGTTTTTCAAAGTAATCCTTTCTGAAAAGACTCAGATATAATGTGAAAAACACAGTTATGATTGTTATATACAGCACTTCACCGCCAGCATTGATGCCTATTTGGGTAGAGTCGTGGTTGCGTCTTTCATTTTCTTTCTTGAATGACTCGAGAGTCCTGTATACCTGTTCGCTTACAATTTCTCCCCGTGCTATTATTTTCTGGCCTTTCTGAACCACTCCGCTTGCCAATGGAATGTTGTCGAGAAGATCGTTGAGGCTTGCCGTGCTACGTTCCTTGTCGTATATAAGGTTCGGGGTTATGTATTCGTTGAGATTGCATTTCTGTAGAATCAGCTTGTGGGGTTCCAGAATCTTTGACATGAGGATTTGCTCGTATGCCGTCTTGGTGGACAATATTCTGTTTATAGGTACACTTACGGCATTTTTCTCGTTAACGATCCTTATCATCCTTGATGTGTCGGTATACAGTTGCCCGAATTCTGCAGAACTTATTATACCTGCCTGATATACAGCATGCAGCCTGTTGGCAATTATGCTTATATAGTCATCCGACAGTCCGGGAATGCCTTTACTGAAATCGGATACGAACTTTCTGGTCATGGTCCGTTCCGTTTCCTTGCTGTATTGATAATAAGGCTCATACTCTGCCATGATGCTGTCGCGTTCTCTTTTTATCACCTCGTCAGATTTGTATATGGGAAAATCAAACGGGGCAGTGAAGTCTGCGTATTTCCACGGCTTTCCCTGTTCGGCACGGAAATAGTTGCTGTTGTCACGCGGCATGAACCAGAATATTATTGTGACGGTGCCTATTATAATAGCAGCGCGTATCAGAAAGTCACGCCATGTGATGTCTTCTTTAAGATTGAATGTGCTCATTGATGTTTTATATGTTATTTTGATGTGCGAATGCAAAGATACTAAAAAAAACGAATCGGCAAAGACTGATGTCGCTTTTGTCTTATGTTTTTGCCTTTAAATATATCTGTGATATTATATAATAAGGAAAAGTTTCATAAAAGTCAAAAAAATATTGTAATTTTGCACAAAATCATTTGCTAACAGTAAGATTAAACATAGGAATGGCAGAAAGAAGAGTCAGGGTGCGTTTCGCACCAAGTCCTACAGGGGCATTGCATATAGGTGGTGTGCGTACCGCGCTTTATAATTATTTGTTTGCCCGTCAGCATGGAGGCGATCTTGTGTTTCGTATTGAGGATACGGACACAAACCGTTTTGTTCCGGGGGCGGAGGAATATATCATAGAGTCGTTCAAATGGCTTGGTATAAAGTTTGATGAAGGCGTGTCGTTCGGTGGCAATTATGGTCCTTATCGTCAGAGTGAACGCCGCGATATATATAAAAAATATGTGAAGCAGCTGCTTGATGCAGACAAGGCCTACATCGCTTTCGATACACCGGAGGAACTCGATGCCAAGCGTGCCGAGATACAGAATTTTCAGTATGACGCCCATACGCGTATGCAGATGCGCAATTCGCTGACATTGGACAAGACAGAGGTAGACAGGCTTGTGGCGGAAGGTAATCAATATGTGGTGAGATTCAAGATAGAGCCCGGAGAGACAGTGCATGTTGATGATATAATCCGCGGTGATGTGAGAATTATGAGCGATATTCTTGACGACAAGGTGTTGTATAAGAGTGCGGACGAGCTTCCCACTTATCATCTTGCAAATATTGTCGACGACCATCTGATGGAAATCTCGCATGTGATACGTGGCGAGGAATGGTTGCCGAGCGCTCCGCTTCATGTACTTCTTTATAAGGCTTTCGGCTGGGAAGACACAATGCCTCGTTTTGCTCATTTGCCGTTATTGCTCAAGCCGGAAGGTAAAGGTAAGCTGAGCAAGCGTGACGGTGACCGTCTCGGGTTTCCCGTATTTCCGTTGGAATGGCATGACCCAAAGACAGGTGAGGTCTCATCTGGATACCGTGAGAGCGGGTATTTTCCTGAGGCAGTCATTAATTTCCTTGCATTCTTAGGATGGAATCCCGGTACGGAGCGTGAGATATATAGCCTTGACGAGCTTGCTGGACTGTTTGATTTGAGTAAATGCAGCAAGTCGGGTGCACGTTTTGATTATCAGAAGGGAATATGGTTCAATCACGAATACATACTTGGCAAGAGCAACGAAGAGGTTGCGGAATTGTTTGCCCCCATAGTGCGTGAGCATTGTCCGGAGGAGACAATGGAGCGCATAGTGGCTGTGGTGTCGATGATGAAAGACCGTGTGAGTTTCGTTAATGAGCTTTGGCCTTTGTGCTCATTCTTCTTTGTAGCTCCTGATGCTTATGACGAGAAGACACGCAAGAAGCGTTGGAAGGAAGATTCTGCTCAGGCAATGACCGAACTTGTGGAAGTGCTCGAGGGCATTGAAGATTTCTCCGTTGACAGTCAGGAGAAAATTGTTGAGGAGTGGATACAACGGAAAGAATATAAGCTGGGTAATATAATGAATGCCTGGCGTCTTACTCTTGTTGGAGAAGGAAAGGGGCCCGGAATGTTTGACATATCTGCATTCCTTGGAAAAGAGGAAACTGTTTCCCGCATGAAACGCGCGATAGGTCAATTAGGATAGACATTATATATAATGTATAATTTAGCTATATACTTATACCTGTTGGGCGTAGCGATAGCCAGTCTGTTCAATAAGAAGGTGAAGAAGATGTGGCATGGGGAGCGCATGGCTTTCGAGGTGTTGCGTGAGAAGGTTGATCCGTGTGCGTCTTATGTGTGGTTCCACGCGGCGTCGCTTGGAGAGTTTGAACAAGGGCGTCCTTTGATGGAGCGTCTCCGCCGTAATCATCCTGAGTATAAGATTCTCCTTACTTTTTTCTCGCCTTCAGGCTATGAGGTGCAAAAGAATTACAACAGAGCGGACATTGTGTGTTATCTGCCGCTTGATACTCCGATAAATGCCATACGTTTTCTACGTCTGGTACGTCCGGTAATGGCATTTTTCATTAAATATGAGTTCTGGTATAATTATTTGCATATACTGAAACACCGTAATGTGCCGGTTTATAGTGTGTCAAGCATATTCCGTCCCGGACAGATATTCTTTCGTTGGTATGGCTTCGCATATCGCAGGGTGTTGCGGTGCTTCACCCATTTTTATGTTCAGAATGACGTGAGCAGAAATCTTCTTTCCGGTATTGGTATAAGTCAGGATATCGTGACTGTTACGGGCGATACCCGTTTTGACCGTGTACTTAAGATAAAGGAAATGTCAAAACAACTTCCGGTTGTCGATGCTTTCCGTAAAGGGCACAAGGTGTTTGTGGCAGGAAGCAGCTGGCCTTCGGATGAGGATATTTTCATAGAATACTTCCGTGACCATCCTGAGTGGCGTATGATAATAGCTCCCCACGTTGTCAGTGATGAGCATTTGCAGCAGATAATTGAAAAGATCGGAGCCGGCCGTAAGATTTTGCGATATACCGGTGCGACACCGGAGGATGCCATGGATGCAGATTGCCTTATCATTGACTGTTACGGCTTGTTGTCAAGCATATATCATTATGGCGATGTAGCCTATGTCGGAGGAGGCTTTGGTGTAGGGATCCACAATGTGCTTGAGGCTGCCGTATGGGGGATGCCGGTTGTTTTCGGTCCTAATAATGCCAATTTTCAGGAAGCCCAGGGACTGAAAGGCAGTGGCGGAGGATTTGATTTCTCAACTTATGGAGAATTTGAGGAAATAATGCACCGTCTTGTCTCGGATGAGGCATGGCTTGAGAAGTGCGGGCGTGATGCGGGAGACTATGTTAAAAGTAAGGCAGGAGCTACGGATATAATATTCTCCAATGTAAAGCTTTAGTGTTATAAAAGGTCCGGTCTCTGTAAGCACGGTGGCATTTATATAATGGAACGGCCATGGGGTATATATTACTTAATATTCCTCATGGCCGTTCTGTTTTTATTCAGACTAAGATATATCAGTCTTTCTTATCTTCTTCAAGATACCATTTAGAATATTCGATGTAGTGGTTTGCAAAGCTTTCTGCCTGATCAGGGCGGGTTTTCTTTATGAACTTTGCCGGAACGCCTCCCCAAATCTCGTGTTCGCCTATTTCCGTGCCTTGCAATACCAACGCACCGGCGGCAACAACAGCGCCTTTGCCTACAACACATTTGTCGAGCAGGGTGGCCCCCATGCCGATTAACGCACCGTCTTTTATTGTGCAGGCATGTACGGTGGCGTTGTGCCCTATGCTGACATTGTTTCCTATGACTGTCGGTCCGGTGGTGTTTGTTACGTGTACGCATGCACCGTCCTGAACGTTCACTCCATTGCCCATCGTGATAGGGGCGACATCGCCCCTGACTACAGCGTTAAACCATATAGAGCATTCGTTGCCCATAGTAACCTCACCTACAATGGTGGCGTTTTCGCTGAAGTAGCATTCTTTGCCCCATTTCGGGGTAAGACCCTTGATTGATTTTATAAGTGCCATTGTGTTTTGTTATATCTGTTTTATGCAAAAGTAATATAAACTTCCGAGAAATACCATGCCAATGGTGCAAAACTTACATAAGAAGTTGTTTTAGCTGTTTGTATGCAATTCCCTACCGGTTCTATACCGTGGTTTTTCTTAACTGGATGTAAATAAACATCAGTGATGTTCTTGTTTTTTGAAATAATTGTATAAATTTGCCATGGAAAAATAATTATATATAATATGATAAAGACAGGACTTACATATACTGTTAGATTGGTTGTAAATGAAACAAACACGGCGATGGCCTTAGGTTCGGGAGACTTGCCTGTTTTTGCCACTCCGGCCATGGTGGCGATGATGGAGAAAGCAGCGATGCTTGCTGTTGCGGATTCGTTGCCGGTTGGCAGTACGACTGTGGGCGGGCATATTGAGACTTCGCACATTAAACCCTCACCGGCAGGGGCCGAAGTGACGGCTACGGCTACTCTTGACAAAGTGGATGAGCGCAGGCTCTATTTTCGTCTGGAGGCACGTCAGGGTGAAATGATTATCGGTAAGGGTACGCATTTGCGCTTTATTGTAGATCGCAACGGTTTTATGGCCGGTATCTGAGAAATCTTTATAAAGCGAAAGGGTAATGTAGATATAATATAAAATGTTTGAATATGAAAAGAATATTGCTGCTGTTGGCGTTCATGCCTATGTTTGTATTTGCACAGAATGCTACTGAGGCACAGAAGAAAAACGCTTTAGGCACAGATGTGCAGAGTCCGATGTTCCCTGGTGGTGCAGATGCTATGAGGGAGTATTTCTCAAAGAATACGAAATATCCGGAGGAAGCGAGAAGTAATGGTGTTCAAGGTCGTGTGATTATAGATTTCATTGTTGGTGTAGACGGTTCCGTGAAGGATATTAATGTTGTCAGGCATATAGCTCCTGCTCTTGACGAAGAGGCTGTGCGTGTAGTGAAAGCCATGCCTAAGTGGATTCCGGCAAAGAAGGATGGTAAGCACGTAGAGGTGAAGATGACTCTTCCTGTAGTGTTCCGTCTGCCTGAAAAGTCTGGAACGACGGCAGAGAAAAAGCCCAAAATATTTTCAAATCCGGAAAAGCTCGCTTCATTTCCAGGTGGGAAGGAGGCTTTAATGAATTATTTGGCAGAGAACGTGAAGTATCCCGCTGCAGCAGAAAAACAAGGCATAAAGGGACGGGTTGTCGTAAGTTTTGCTATTGGTGTCGATGGTTCTGTTACGGAGGCAAAAGTGTTGAAATCTGTAAATCCGCTGCTTGACGAAGAGGCTGTGCGCGTAGTGGAAGCCATGCCCAAATGGATTCCTGCAAAATTGAACGGAAAACCGGTGGAGGTAAAATATTCTGTACCTATAACGTTTGACTTTGCTAAATGACGGTAAAACGTCTGTAAAAGTATCGGGACGGTTATGAGGCGGTGGAAATGCAACGTTGTTTTTTGACATTTCCACCGCCTTATGGCTTTCTGTATATTTAGAATCCAATTAGTCTGAATTGGTCTTGGGTTTTGGTTTATGACCGGTTGGTAGGATAAGATTTGTCTCAATGTTTGAGACTGTTTGTGCTTTTTACAGTTGTAAAAACAAAATAGTAATATCTTTTGTGTAATTTTGCATTTATTAAGATTATGATTGTGGGCAATCTTCTTATGACTTGCTTTTTGTAATGATTACTTATAGATAAATATCAGATACTTATGCAAAAGATTTTAGTGTTATTGTTGATGTCATTAATGTCATCAATCGTGTGTGTCGGTCAGAATAATATTTCCGATAAAGTTTATGACTCAGTAGAGCGGATGCCTTCTTTTCCTGGAGGTGATAATGCAATGTATCAATTCTTTGACAAGAATATAAGATATCCGTCAGAGGCAGAAAAGCAGCAAGTCGGTGGAAGTGTTACCGTTGAGTTTGTTGTTGAGCGTGACGGAAAGATTAGCAATGCCCGTGTTGTAAATTCTGTCAGTCCGTTGTTGAACAAAGAGGCTGTAAGAGTCGTGAAAAGTATGCCACGATGGAATCCGGGCAAGCATAAAGGTGTTGCGGTCAGAGTCAAGAAGAGTGTTATGGTGTTCTTTATATTTAAAAAAACAGATAATAAAAAATGATTAAAATGAATAAGTTTATACTTGTTGCTGTATTTGGAATTGTATGTATCGGAACAGCCGCCCAGACATTCAAATATAAGGGTCTTGTCTATAATGTAATAGACGAAAGTAAAAAGGAGGTGGAAGTAGCACACCAGAATCCATCATTCTTTGATGACTTGAAAGAAAATATAGTTATTCCGGCAGAAGTAAAATATAAAAAAGAAACGTATAAGGTGACTCAAATAGGGGATGCGGCATTTTGTCATAAGGTTTTAAATGGAGATGATGCTATATCAACTCTTATTCGGGATGGAGCTTTTAAATTAAATACAGGCAACAGGCTTGTTCTTCAGAAAGGTTTTTGCAGGCTTGTTCTTCCTGAGGGTTTGGAGAGAATAGGTAAAAACGCTTTTGCTAATTTTACAAATCTTAAGAGTATAAATATCCCCTCTTCTTTACATTATATTGATAATAATGCTTTTTATGGCTGTGTATCATTGGAAGAAATTGTTCTTCCTGCCGGTTTGGAGATTCTTGGCATAAAAGCATTCTATAATTGTAGAAGTTTGAGGAATATAAATATACCGGAGACAGTTAGGAATATAATGGGACAATGTTTCCGTGGGTGTCTGTCTTTAGAAGAGATAAAACTTCCCGATGGTATAGATAGAATAGGCCCCGGAGTATTTTATGGTTGTGAAAAGTTGTCGCGTATAAGTATACCAATGTCAGTGAAAGATATTTCGGGTGAATGTTTCCGTGGGTGTCTGTCTTTAGAAGAGATAAATCTTCCTAATGGTATAGATAGGATAGGGCCCGGAGCATTTTATGACTGTAAAGCACTTCGTGTATTAACATGGCCGGATAGTTTGAGAATAATAGACGGACATGCGTTTGAGAATTGTAATAGTTTAGAGAAAATACCGATACCTTCAAAAGTGGAGTATATTGGTGAATATGCATTTAGCGGTTGTGAGAATCTGGTGTCTGTTAAGATTCCCGGTGATGCGCAAATTGACAGTACTGCTTTTCTTGGCTGTTTAGAAATGGAAGTAGAGGATGAGGTTACGAGGGAGATATTGAGTGGGATATTGAGTATGAATCAAAAAATAAAGGCTGAAAAGGAAAAACAAGAGGTTGAATACTCAAGTAAATTGGAAGAAAATTATCAAGAGTATTGGGAAACTGAATACAAACGGCGGTTGGCAGAAGCTAAAAAAATAAAACAGGAAAATGAAAATAAAAATGTGAAAATCTTTAATGTTGTTGACGTAATGCCTTCGTTTCCCGGTGGTGACGCCGCTTTGATGCAATATCTTCAGAAAAACATCAAGTATCCTGTTGTTGCAGAAGAGAAAGGTGTGCAGGGACGTGTTCTTGTGGCATTCGTTGTTGAGTGTGATGGCTATCTTACAGACATAAAGATTGAGAAATCCGTAGAACCGTCTCTTGACAAGGAAGCTCGGCGTGTGGTACGTTCCATGCCAAGATGGGTTCCCGGGTTTCAGAACGGCTCTCCTGTCCGTGTGAAATTCACAGTTCCTGTAACATTCAGACTTCTGTAAAGCTTGACTGGAAGTAATAAAAATAGGCTGTCATATAGATGTGCTCTGTATGACAGCCTGTTCTATTTCGTAATCGGAAAATTACAAGTTAGGGTTAATTTCATTCCACTTCTCCACTTCCGGTACGATGTTCAGTGTGACGAGTTCATCGCGCATCTTGCAGAGGTGTGCATAGCTTGCATCGAGTGCCGCCATTTCATCGGCAGTGCCTTGTGGCATCTTGTATGTGCATCCGTTTTCATCGAGTGTGGTGTCCATAGCCATCATGATGTTCTGATACTTCTCTTTTTTAACGAATGTGCCTGCAGGCCAACGGAACTTCTCACCGCCCATAACCGAGCGTATCATCTCTACAGAGCAATAAGCCGGGCTCTGCCATGAAGAACGTCCGCGGAGCTCGATAATCTTTGCACCGCCCTTTGTTACGTCCTGCTGGAGCTGCTTCCAGTCTGCCTCGGAAAATTCCGGTGTGCCGATAAGGTCGTTCAGAGGCTTGCCGGCCACTTTCACTGCGCTGCCGAACACTGCCATCTGCTCGCCGTGGCCGCCGTATGTAGCACAGCCTGTCACCTCGTACTGCTTTACACCGAACTTCTTGGCGAGTGCGCTCTGCAGACGTGTAGAGTCGAGTGCGGCAAGAGTCGTGACCTGTGAAGGTTTCAAACCGGAGTACAGCAATGTTACCAGACCGGTAAGGTCAGCGGGGTTGAAGATGACAACAACATGCTTTACGTCGGGGCAGTAGGCTTTGATGTTCTTGCCCAACTCTTCCGCAATCTTGCAGTTGCCGGCAAGAAGGTCCTCACGTGTCATGCCTGCCTTGCGTGGAGCACCGCCTGAAGATATGATGTACTTTGCATCTTTGAATGCCTCGGCAACGTCAGTAGTGGCAGTGAGGTTTACACCGTCATATCCACAGTGGAACATTTCTTCCATAACACCTTCCATGCCCGGAGCATAAACGTCATAGAGACATACGTTAGGAGTAAGCTTCATTGTGAGAGCTGTCTGTACCATTGTAGAACCGATGGCGCCGCCGGCACCGACGATAACAAGTTTGTCGTTAGTTAAAAATGCCATAATTGTTTATTTAATTAAAATGTTATAATAATTCGTATTACTATCGTATATAGCACCGCAAAGTTAGCAAAAAAACAGCTATTGCGGCATAAACGGTTCTCTTTTATTTGTTATTAATTATAAAAAGACATGTCTTTGTAAGGTGGGAATAACAAATATGGGTGAATTTAAAATATTTTATTATTCCGGTATATCGTTTTTACGGATTTTTATTTGTAATATTGCATTTCACTGTCTGTGTCTGAGTATACAGGCAAATGTTTGTTTCATATAATATATTATTAATGATGAAGACTGTAAATGAACGTATATCCGCATTGCGGAATGTTATGAGAAAAGAAGGGCTGGATGCCTTTATCTTCCCGAGCACAGACCCGCATAACGGTGAGTATGTGCCGTCTCATTGGAAGGGACGTGAGTTTATAAGCGGTTTCAACGGTTCTGCAGGAACAGCAGTCGTTACTTTGGATGAGGCTGCCTTGTGGACAGACTCAAGATACTTCATTGCGGCCGCCGGGCAACTTGCCGGAACGGAATTCGTACTGATGAAATACGGGTTGGACACCACGCCTTCAATTACAGAATGGCTTGGACGAAAACTGGCTGTCAGCGGAGGAACCGTTGTGGGGATAGACGGTATGGTTAATTCCGTTTCGGTGGCGGAGACCCTTATAGGTGAGTTGCGTATGCAGGGCGGTATAACAGTGCGCACAAATTTCGACCCCCTTGATGTGATATGGACAGATCGTCCGCCTGTTCCTGAGGATAAGGTGGAGATTCATCCCCTTGAGTATGCCGGTGAGACAACTGATGCAAAACTTGCCGGAATACGGAAGGAACTGAAAAGGCTTCATGCCGGAGGCATACTTGTTTCTGCCCTTGACGATGTGGCGTGGATATTGAACCTGCGTGGTAACGATGTACATTGCAATCCTGTGTTTGTGTCTTATTTGCTTATAGATGGTGACAGGACAACATTATTCGTAGACGATAAAAAGCTTACGGACGAAGTGCGCGACTATCTGAAAAGCTATGACGTGGATCTGAGACCTTATGATGACGTTGCCGGCAGAATGGATAAATACAGTTCCTACAGCATTCTGATAGATGCAGACGAGACAAGCTATGCTTTATATAAAAGAATAGAGAGACGTTGCAAGGTGGTGTTCGGTAAGAGTCCTGTCCCATCGATGAAGGCGGTGAAAAATGCTTCGGAGATTGCCGGTTTCAGGCGTGCCATGCTCCGTGACGGTGTGGCGATGGTAAAATTCCTCAGGTGGCTGTTGCCGGCGGTAGGAGCCGGTGGGCAGACAGAATTGTCTGTAGGAAAGAAGCTTGACTCTCTACGGGCCGGTCAGGAACAGTTCCGTGACATTTCTTTTGATTCCATTGTAGGATACGAACATCACGGAGCCATTGTTCATTATGAAGCGACGGAAGAGACTGACATTCCTTTGTCGTCAAAAGGACTGTTGCTTATCGATAGCGGTGGCCAGTATCGTGACGGTACTACAGATATCACGCGTACAATAGCTCTTGGTACGGTTACGGAAGAGCAACGTCATGTCTACACATTGGTCTTGAAGGGACATATACGGTTGGAAATGGCAAAGTTTCCATGCGGTGCCTCGGGGACACAAATTGACGCCCTGGCCCGTCTTCCATTATGGCGTGAAGGGTTCAACTATCTGCATGGGACCGGTCATGGCGTGGGGTCGTATTTGAACGTGCACGAAGGTCCGCATCAGATACGTATGGAATGGAGGCCTGCCCCGCTTGTACCTGGCATGACCGTCACCGACGAGCCTGGAATATATATTGACGGAAAGTTCGGTGTACGTATAGAAAACACACTTCTTGTGACAGATTACATGCATACAGCTTTTGGACGATTTCTGCAGTTTGAACCTCTCACACTTTGTCCTATAGACAAGTCGCCTATAGACAGGGGGTTGCTCGATGAGGATGAAGTCTGCTGGCTTAACGGTTACCACCGTATGGTGCGTGACCGGCTTATGCCTTTTCTTGACGATGATGCCGACAGGGCATGGCTTGAAGCCGCCTGTTCGGAATTGTGATGAATGGAGTATGGTGGCATCAGTGCCTCATGATGAGTTCCACATCGTCTATGAGGCACTGTGCACCGCCCTGTCCTTTTGCTTCGAAACCTATTTCAATTTGTCCTCCTGAGACGGTTATGTCCTGCATCTTGATTTTTTCCCAATTTCCCGATTTTGTCTTTATTCTATATATCTTGGTCTTTCCGTTGCTTCTTGCGTACATTATAAGTTTGTCAAAGCTGCCTGTTCTGCATGCTTTGGCACTCAGGGTATATTTGCCGTCCGGAAGCGGAAGCGTGGAGGACGAAGTTATTGTCTGTGATACACGGCGTTTGAAAGGTTCCGTGTCGGTGATACACAGACTTTTCTCTCCAATTACGAACTTACGGTCGCTTTGGGTGTTGAAATAGTTCAGTCGCGGTGACAGACTGTCTTCCACAGAAGTCTTGCGGCCTTCTATAAACTCGGTTTTCCATCCAAGCAGAAATTCCTGACGCGGTTTTACGGGATTGGGTATCCTCCGTCTGTCGGCCTCGAAACTGCCGTTGAGTACGTAATTGTTGTCTTTGTTTATTTTCCATTCACCGGTTTTTGCATTAAGTGACCATGATGAGACAGAATTGAATACCGGTTTACCGTTACGGTCGAACGATAATGGTACCCATTGGTTGTAACCTATGCCGTTTCCTGCGAAGCATGACCATCTGTCACCGCAATATATTACGGTTTCCTCTTTCGTGCCGCGGACGGTATAGAAAAATCCGGTTTGCGATACGTGCGCATAATCATTCTCGCATCCGCTCATTACCTGCATGTTGTTTACTGGGGTGTAAGGACCTTTGATATTGTCGGCCATCAGGTAATAGGCGTATGAGCCGTCCCATCCGTAGATGTTTGAAGCGCACATATAATACTTCCCCTTATATTTGAACATGCAGTTTCCTTCGCGGCTTTCTCCCTTGAAAATCTGCTGGCAGTCAATAAGGTCTATTGTGTCATTCTTTATGCCTATTTCGGATATGTATATCTTGTTGCGCCCTCTGCCGTATGAATATATAAGGTATGAACGGTTGGTGTCTTCATCTGTGAATACCGTCTGATCGCCGGTGTTGGGTGTGCCGATGGTGGATGTCATGTCCTTTTTCCAAAACCATCTGAATTGTCCGTTGGGTGTATCGCATGTGGTGAACAGCACTCCGCTTCCGCATTGTACAATCAATGCGTATTTTTGTTTTTCGGGTATGAATGCCACTCCAAGTCTTCCGACCCATGACACTCTTTCGTGCAGTGCAATCTCGTTGCGTGTGAGTACGTCTCCTTCGTATTTCCAGTCCGTGAGGTTGTCGGAACTGTAGCATGTGACACCGTCGAATACCGCATGCTCGACTGTTACGGCAGGATCGGTCCGGTATTCCACAGACCCTTTATAACGTACTCCATACCAATAATATCTTTTCTGTCCTGTATCAGGGTCTGTGAATTTGAATATTCCGCCTCCATGACTATATAGCGGTTGTCCGTCGGACGTGTTCCAGAAAGTGTCGTTGTGTATTGTGCCGAATTCACCGGATGTCGTTCCTGTGCCGGTGGCCCCTGTGTATGATGTGATAAAAATAAGTGCAGCCTGCACCAATACGGTTTTTAGTCTGTATGTCTGCTTGTCGCAGAAAATCTTTTTAATGCTCATTGTATAGTAGATTGATGTTTTGTGCAAAATTATTGCTTTTGTTATGATATGCAGGGCGGATTTCACGAGTTTAATCTTTATTAATCATTTTGTGCAATCTTTAAGGGTCGGATTATGGGCTTGCTTTTATATGGAAAGCCGACCGGTTATTTGTGATTTCGGACCGTATGTATCAGCTTCGCATTATAAAATTATGAAGATTTATGCTGTGGCGTCATTGCCGTTCGCACCGCTTGCAGATTGGGAATGGCGATTTTACTAACTCCATAAGCCATGGATGCGAAAGGCAGACAGCAAATGTTAAAAGTGTACGTAGGCTACATACACTCTGTATTTGGCCTACATACACTGTGTATGTAGCCTACGTACACTCTGTATTTTGCCCAAATACACTTTTTACATTTGCCGTTCGTCTGTCATTGCCAGCTTTCGTTCGTCTCTGTTTTATAATGTTTATAATGATATGTTTCTTCGTGTTGTTTTTTAATGCCTTAGGATTTATTCCTTAAATTATTCCATCAGTCCGCTGTATATTATAATCCTTGTATTTATAGAAAAAGCAAAAAAAACAGCTAAAAACTTGTGTCATTGGTAAATAAGGTGTATCTTTGCAGCCGCAAATCGTGGCTCTATGCCCGAATAACAAGTTTAATTTAAAATTTAAAATCAAAAAACAAATGATTATTGTACCGGTAAAGGAAGGCGAGAACATTGAAAAGGCCCTCAAGAAGTTTAAGAGAAAATTCGAAAAGACAGGTGTTGTTAAAGAGCTCCGTGCACGTCAGCAGTTTGACAAGCCTTCTGTACTGAAGAGACTTAAGATGGAACACGCCGTTTACGTACAGAAAATGCGCGCTACAGAGGAATAAAATTCCTTAATTTTTTTGCGGTTTGAATTTTATTTCGTAAATTCGTTGCCGAAATATAATATGTGGTGCAACGTTTATGATGATAGGACAGTTTTTGGAATATTTGCGCTATGAGCGGAATAAGTCCGTGCTGACGGTGCAGAATTACGGTGAAGACCTTTTGCGGTTTGAACTGTTCTTTAAAAAGCTGGATGATCATCTCTCTTGGGAGTCGGTGGACTCTGATGTTATCCGTGAATGGGTTGACAGTATGATGGATAAGGGGAACTCTGCGTCTTCAATCTGTAGAAGACTGAGCGCGTTGCGCACCTTTTTCCGCTTTGCTCTGTTGAAAGGATTGGTGAAGTCGGACCCGACAAGGTTTGTCAAGAATCCGAAGACCGAGCGTCCTCTTCCGCAGTTCCTGAAAGAAAAGGAGATTGAAAAACTGCTGGACGGGGAAAAGATATGGGACAACACCTTTGACGGTGTGCGTGACCGTACTGTCATAATGACATTTTATGAAACGGGTATCCGTCTGTCCGAGCTGATATCGTTGGATGATGTCTCGGTGGATTTCGGCAGAAATCTGATAAAGGTTACGGGCAAGAGAAACAAACAGCGCATAGTCCCTTTTGGCGAAGGACTTGCCGGAACGCTCCGGAGATACATTTCGCTGAGGGATGAGGTCGTTGATAAACGTTGCAATGCTCTTTTTCTTTCGGATAAAGGCCTGCGGTTGACAAAAGGACAAATACAATATATGGTCAGACGTCACCTCGGTATGGTCTCTACGTTGAAAAAACGGTCTCCACATGTGATAAGGCATACATTTGCCACGTCATTATTAAATAATGGTGCGGATATAAAAAGTATAAAGGAGCTTCTTGGGCACGAAAGTGTTGTGACAACGGAAATTTACGCCCATGTTACGTTTGAGGAGCTTAAGCGGATTTATAAACACGCCCATCCCCGGGCATAACCTTATTAAAAATAGGAGGTAACTATGGAAATTAAAATTCAGTCAATTCATTTTGACGCTACGGAAAAATTGCAGGCGTTTATTGAAAAGAAAACCGCCAAGTTGGAAAGGTCGTTTGAAGATATAAAGAAAGTAGAGGTGCTATTGAAGGTAGTGAAGCCCGCGACAGCACAAAATAAGGAGGTAAGTCTTACCGTGACGGTTCCCGGAAGCACGTTGTTCGTTGAAAAGGTAAGTGACACGTTTGAGGAGGCTACCGACTTGTGTGTTGACTCTATGAGGGCACAGCTGCAGAAATTTAAAGAAAAAACAAGGAATTATTAAAAAAAACTTGGAAAAGTTTTGGAGATTAAAAAATAATGCTTAACTTTGCAGCCGTTTTCAGGAACGTCGTAAAACAATAAAGATTACGGCTGTGAAGATGCCTCTTTAGCTCAGTTGGCCAGAGCACGTGATTTGTAATCTCGGGGTCGTTGGTTCGAATCCGACAAGAGGCTCAAGAAGAGTTAAAACAGGGTGGTTACCAGAGTGGCCAAATGGGGCAGACTGTAAATCTGCTGGCGATGCCTTCGGTGGTTCGAATCCATCACCACCCACACTACAAGGATTTTGCGGAAATAGCTCAGTTGATAGAGCACTAGCCTTCCAAGCTGGGGGTCGCGGGTTTGAGCCCCGTTTTCCGCTCTAACCTTGCTGTTATAGCTCAGTGGTAGAGCACTTCCTTGGTAAGGAAGAGGTCCTGAGTTCAACTCTCAGTAACAGCTCTAAAACTATTTAATCAGATTATTCATTAAAATAAATAAACAATAAAGCTATGGCTAAAGAAAGTTTTGTGCGTACCAAACCGCACGTAAATATCGGAACCATTGGTCACGTTGACCACGGTAAGACTACTTTGACTGCTGCTATCACAACTGTTTTGGCAAAGAACGGTCTTTCTGAGGTTAAGTCTTTCGATCAGATTGATAATGCTCCTGAGGAAAAAGAGCGCGGTATCACTATCAATACTTCTCACGTAGAGTATGAGACAGCTAACCGTCACTATGCTCACGTTGACTGCCCGGGACACGCTGACTATGTAAAGAACATGGTTACCGGTGCTGCTCAGATGGATGGCGCTATTATCGTTGTTGCCGCAACTGATGGTCCTATGCCTCAGACACGTGAGCACGTGTTGCTCGCTCGTCAGGTAAACGTTCCGAAACTGGTTGTGTTCCTGAACAAGTGCGATATGGTTGAGGATGAGGAAATGCTCGAACTCGTAGAGATGGAAATGCGTGAGCTTCTTGATCAGTACGAGTATGATGGCGACAATACTCCTATCATTCGCGGTTCTGCTCTTGGCGCACTTAACGGTGTCGCAAAGTGGGAGGAGAAAGTAATGGAGCTTATGGCACAGGTAGACGAGTGGATTCCACTGCCTCCGCGTGATACAGATAAGCCTTTCTTGATGCCTGTTGAGGACGTGTTCTCAATCACTGGTCGTGGTACTGTTGCTACTGGTCGTATCGAAACTGGTGTTATTCATGTAGGTGACGAGGTTGAGCTTCTCGGTCTTGGCGAGGATAAGAAGTCTGTCGTAACAGGTGTTGAAATGTTCCGCAAGCTTCTTGACGAAGGTCAGGCCGGTGATAACGTAGGTCTGTTGCTCCGTGGTATCGATAAGGCAGAAATCAAGCGTGGTATGGTTCTTTGCCATCCGGGTCAGATTAAGCCGTTCAAGAAGTTCAAGGCTCAGATTTATGTACTGAAGAAAGAAGAGGGTGGTCGTCATACTCCGTTCGGTAACAAGTATCGTCCTCAGTTCTATCTCCGTACTATGGACTGTACAGGTGAAATCACTCTGCCGGAGGGTGTAGAAATGGTAATGCCTGGTGATAACGTAACAATCACTGTTGAGCTTATCTACGCTGTTGCTCTGAACGTAGGTCTTCGTTTCGCTATCCGTGAAGGTGGACGTACAGTTGGTGCAGGTCAGATTACAGAAATCATCGAAGATTAATATTAATCGAGATAAATATGGATGGTTCCCGCTAATACCGGGAACCTCTTTTACGGGATTAGCTCAGTTGGTAGAGCACTGGTCTCCAAAACCAGGTGTCGGGAGTTCGAGCCTCTCATCCCGTGCTAAAAAAGAAACGTATGTTTAAGAAATTCATAAACTATTGCAAGACATGTTACGATGAACTTGCGCATAATACCACTTGGCCAGCCCGTGCCGAACTTACACAGAGTGCAGTGGTTGTTTTATCTGCTTCCCTTATCATTGCATTGGTTGTGTGGGTAATGGATTTGGTTTTCAAGTTTGTTATGAGTTCTATATATCCTAATTAATCGCTTTTAGTTTTAAAATGTCTCAATCAGGAATGAAATGGTATGTATTGCGTGCCGTTAGTGGAAAGGAAGCAAAGGTTAAGGAATATCTTGATGCAGCAATAAAGCACGATCCTGTGCTTTCTGCTAACGTCGGGCAGGTTCTTTTGCCTACTGAAAAGTATGCTATGCTCCGCAACGGAAAACGCGTAATCAAAGAGAAATTGTTTCTTCCGGGTTATGTGCTCGTAGAGGCGAATCTCCAAGGTGAAGTCGCGCATACGTTGCGTTTTATGCCTAATGTGTTGGGATTCTTGGGCGGTTTGGATAATCCTACTCCGGTTAAACAGGCTGATGTAAACCGTATCCTGGGTAATGCCGAAGAAACGGCTGTGGAGAATATTGAGGTAAATGTTCCCTACAGTGTGGATGAAACGGTAAAGGTTACGGAAGGACCTTTTAGCGGCTTTAGCGGTGTCATCGAAGAGGTGAATGCTGAAAAGCGTAAGCTGAAGGTTATGGTTAAGATTTTCGGACGTAAAACTCCGTTGGAACTTGGTTTTATGCAAGTTGAAAAAGAATAGGCATATTTTGTTACGGTATGGTTGTTCTTTTTTAAGGTCGGATGTTTCCGGCTTATACGCAATTAATTAATTATTAATAAAGAAATGGCTAAAGAAGTTGCTGGATTAATCAAATTACAGATTAAAGGTGGCGCTGCGAATCCTTCACCTCCAGTAGGACCTGCACTTGGTTCTAAAGGTATAAACATTATGGGATTCTGCAAGGAGTTCAACGCCAGAACCCAAGATAAGGCAGGTAAGATTCTTCCTGTTGTTATCACCTACTACACCGATAAGTCATTCAGCTTTATAATCAAGACTCCTCCTGCAGCAGTACAGCTGAAGGAAGCGGCAAAGATTAAAAGTGGTTCAGCGCAGCCTAACCGTAATAAAGTCGCTTCTGTAACTTGGGAGCAGGTTAGAGCTATTGCGGAAGATAAGATGAACGACTTGAATTGCTTTACTGTAGAGTCGGCAATGAAGCTGATTGCAGGAACGGCAAGAAGTATGGGTATCACTGTAAATGGGGAATTCCCTGGTAAATAATTAATAACTTCAATTACGAAAATGAGTAAACTGACAAAAAATCAAAAGTTGGTAGCTGATAAGGTTGAAGCAGGGAAAGCATACTCTTTGAATGAAGCAGCAGAATTGGTAAAGGAAATTACCACAACTAAGTTTGATGCTTCACTTGATATCGATGTACGCTTGGGCGTTGACCCGCGTAAAGCTAATCAGATGGTTCGTGGCGTTGTTTCACTGCCAAACGGAACAGGTAAGGTTACGCGAGTATTGTGTCTCTGTACACCGGACGCAGAAGCTGCTGCAAAAGAAGCAGGTGCCGACTATGTTGGTCTTGATGAATATATCGAGAAAATAAAAGGCGGTTGGACAGATATTGATGTCATCATCACAATGCCGTCATGCATGGGCAAAATCGGACCTCTCGGACGTGTTCTCGGTCCTCGTGGATTGATGCCTAATCCTAAGAGCGGTACTGTGACTATGGATGTTGCCAAGGCTGTTAAGGAAGTAAAGCAGGGTAAGATAGACTTTAAAGTAGACAAGGCCGGTATCGTACATGCTTCCATTGGAAAGGTAAGTTTCACTCCGGAGCAGATATGTCAGAATGCGAAAGAGTTTATACAGACCGTTATAAAATTGAAGCCTGCTGCCGCTAAGGGTACTTATATAAAGAGTATCTTTATTTCAAGCACTATGAGTAAGGGTATCAAGGTAGATCCTAAATCAGTTGAATAACTCGTTAAAAGTTTAGTAAAATGAAAAAGGAATTAAAAGATACTATTATCGTAGAGTTAGGTGAGAAACTGAAGCAATATCCTCATTTCTATCTGGTAGACCTTACCGGATTGAATGCAGAGAAGACCAGTGCTCTCCGTGCAAAGTGTTTCAAAAAAGAGATTAAGCTTCTTGTTGTAAAGAATACCCTTCTTCATAGAGCATTGGAGGCTTCGGAAATCAATTATGAACCACTTTATGATTGCTTGAAAGGTTCAACGGCTGTTATGTTTACAAATACGGCTAATGTACCTGCCAAACTGCTTAAGGAATATACAAAAGAGGGTATTCCGGCATTGAAAGCTGCATACGCAGAGGAAAGTTTCTTTGTCGGAGCTGATAAACTTGAGGAGTTGGCTTCTCTAAAGAGCAAGAACGAACTTATTGCAGATGTTGTGGCATTGCTGCAGTCGCCTGCAAAGAATGTTGTCTCTGCTCTCCAGTCAGGAGCGAACACTATACATGGTGTGCTGAAGACTTTAGGCGAGCGTCCTGAATAATAGGCTTACGGCCTTTATATAAAGTCATTAAATTCAACATTAAAAAACAATAAAATAATAATAAAAATGGCAGATATTAAAGCTATTGCTGAAGAATTAGTAAATCTTACAGTTAAGGAAGTAAACGAGTTGGCAACAGTCCTGAAGGACGAGTATGGAATTGAGCCCGCTGCTGCAGCTGTTGCTGTTGCTGCTGGTCCTGCTGCTGGTGGCGCTGCTGCCGAGGCAGAGGAGAAGACATCTTTCGACGTAGTTTTGAAAGAGGCCGGTGCTGCTAAATTGCAGGTTGTAAAGGCAGTTAAAGAGGCTTGTGGTCTTGGTTTGAAAGAGGCTAAGGACCTTGTTGACGGTGCTCCTTCTACTTTGAAGGAAGGTCTTTCTAAGGACGAGGCTGAGAACTTGAAGAAGACTATCGAGGCTGCTGGTGCCGTAGTTGAGCTTAAGTAATAAAGCATACTGAAAATAGTATATGGTTAAGAACCTCTAAGTAGGAGGTTCTTAACCTTTTTGTGTCTTTTATAGGCCCGTTTTGCAAAATAGGACTTATTTGTCCCAAAAGATAATCATTTTTTATGGCTTCAAAATTAGTTGATAACAGAGTATACTTTGGCAGCGTCAAGAATCCGATGCCGTTTCCGGATTTCCTGGATGTGCAATTAAAGTCTTTCAAGGACTTTTTACAGTTAGACACCCCACCTGAAGAACGCAAGAATGACGGTTTGTATAAGGTTTTTGCTGAGAATTTCCCTATCACCGATACGCGTAATAATTTTGTTCTTGAGTTCTTGGATTACTATATTGATCCTCCGCGTTATTCTATTGACGAATGTCTTGAGCGTGGACTTACATATAGCGTACCTCTTAAGGCCAAACTTAAACTGTATTGCACGGATCCGGATCATGAGGATTTTGGAACAGTGATTCAGGATGTGTTCCTTGGCCCGATTCCATACATGACGACCAACGGTACTTTCGTCATTAATGGTGCAGAGCGTGTTGTCGTATCACAGTTGCATCGTTCACCGGGTGTCTTTTTCGGTCAGAGCACACATGCTAACGGAACTCTTCTTTATTCTGCGCGCATCATTCCGTTTAAGGGCTCATGGATAGAGTTTGCCACAGACATCAATAATGTGATGTATGCGTATATCGACCGTAAAAAGAAGTTACCTGTTACGACTCTTCTTCGTGCCATAGGATATGAGACGGATAAGGATATCCTGCAGATTTTTGATTTGGCTGAGGAGTTGAAGGTAAATAAGACAAATCTCAGGAAAGCCATTGGAAGCAAGCTCGCGGCACGTGTGCTGAAGAGTTGGAATGAGGATTTTGTTGATGAGGATACCGGTGAGGTGGTTTCTATCGAGCGTAATGAGGTCATTATGGAACGCGAGACAGAGATTACAGAAGATAATATGGAGGAAATCCTTGAGAGCGGTGCCCAGACAATTCTTGTTCATAAAAACGAGTCTGTTGCCCAGGAGTTTTCAATCATATTCAATACTCTGCAGAAAGACCAGAGCAATTCGGAGAAAGAGGCTGTCCTTTACATTTACAGGCAGTTGCGTAATGCGGATCCTGCTGATGATGCGAGTGCACGTGAGGTTATTCAGAATCTGTTCTTCTCCGATAAGCGTTACGATTTGGGCGATGTAGGCCGTTATCGTATAAATAAGAAGTTGGGTCTTGACACTGATATGGACATCAGGGTGCTCACAAAAGAAGACATAATTGAGATTATCAAGTATCTTATACAGTTGATTAACTCGAAAGCTACGGTTGACGATATCGACCACCTGTCCAACAGGCGTGTGCGTACTGTAGGTGAGCAGCTCAGCAATCAGTTCTCGATAGGCTTGGCGCGTATGAGCCGTACTATTCGCGAACGTATGAATGTTCGTGACAATGAGGTGTTTACACCTACGGACCTGATAAATGCAAAAACTATTTCCAGCGTTATCAACTCTTTCTTCGGAACGAATCCGTTGTCACAGTTCATGGATCAGACCAACCCGTTGGCTGAAGTCACACATAAGCGCCGTCTTTCGGCTTTGGGTCCTGGAGGTCTTTCACGTGAGCGTGCTGGCTTTGAGGTGCGTGACGTGCATTATACCCATTACGGCCGTCTGTGTCCTATTGAAAGTCCTGAAGGTCCTAATATCGGACTTATTTCTTCTTTGTGTGTATATGCTAAGATTAATGAGCTTGGATTTATCCAGACACCATACCGTAAGGTTGAGAATGGCGTGGCCAACCTGAAGAATGAGGATATTGTATATCTTACTGCAGAGGAAGAGGAAGACCACATAATAGGTCAGGGCAATGCTCCTTTGAATGATGACGGAACATTCATCCGTTCTGTTGTCAAATGTCGTCAGGATGCCGATTTCCCTGTCGTTCCGCCGGAGCAGGTAGACCTTATGGATGTATCTCCTCAACAGATAGCATCTATAGCGGCCTCGCTTATCCCGTTCTTGGAGCATGATGATGCTCACCGTGCGTTGATGGGATCTAACATGATGCGTCAAGCCGTTCCTTTGCTTCATAATGAGGCTCCGATTGTCGGTACAGGTATTGAGAAGCAAGTTTGTGAGAACTCGCGCACGATGATTACGGCCGAGGGAGAGGGTGTCGTGGAATATGTTGATGCTACGACAATCCGTATTCTTTATGACCGTACGGAGGATGAAGAGTTTGTAAGTTTTGAACCGGCATTGAAAGAGTATTGCATACCTAAATTCCGTCGTACGAACCAGAATATGACCATCGACCTCCGTCCCATTTGCAATAAGGGACAGCGTGTGAAGAAGGGAGATATTCTCACTGAAGGCTATGCAACCGAGAATGGAGAGCTTGCTTTGGGACGTAACTTGCTTGTGGCATATATGCCATGGAAGGGTTATAACTATGAGGATGCCATTGTACTTAATGAGCGTATTGTTCGTGAAGACGTTCTTACTTCAGTTCATGTGGATGAGTATTCTCTTGACGTGCGTGAGACAAAGCGTGGAATGGAAGAGTTTACGAGTGATATTCCGAATGTAAGCGAGGAGGCGACAAAGGACCTTGATGACAACGGTATCATACGTGTAGGTGCGCGTGTCGAGCCAGGTGACATTCTGATCGGAAAGATTTCCCCTAAAGGTGAGAGCGATCCTTCTCCGGAGGAAAAACTTCTCAGGGCAATCTTCGGTGATAAGGCCGGAGACGTCAAGGATTCTTCACTTAAGGCAAATCCTTCACTTACCGGTGTCGTAATAGATAAAAAACTGTTTGCACGTGCTATCAAGACACGTCAGACAAAACAGCAGGACAAGGCCATCCTTGCAAAAATCGATGAAGAATATGAGGTAAAGGTTGAAGATCTTAAAGATATTCTCATTGACAAGCTGCTTACTCTTACAGAGGACAAGGTTTCACAAGGTGTCAAGGATTACACCGGTGCGGAAATCATTACCCGCGGCAGCAAGTTCACAATGACAAACCTGAAGAATCTTGAATATGGTGATATACAGATAAGCCAGTGGACGGATGATGAGCATACAAACGACCTTATAGCGAAGTTGATTATCAACTTCATGAAGAAATATAAGCTGCTTGATGCAGAGATGAAGCGTAAGAAGTTTGCTATCACCATCGGTGACGAGCTTCCTTCCGGTATTCTGCAGATGGCAAAAGTGTATGTTGCAAAGAAGCGTAAGATAGGTGTAGGTGATAAGCTTGCCGGTCGTCACGGAAATAAAGGTATCGTTTCAAGGGTCGTCCGTCAGGAAGACATGCCGTTCCTTGCAGACGGCCGTCCAGTCGATTTGGTATTGAACCCTCTGGGTGTTCCTTCGCGTATGAATCTCGGACAGATATTCGAGGCTATTCTTGGTGCTGCAGGTAAGCGTCTTGGAGTTAAATTTGCCACTCCAATCTTTGACGGAGCGAAACTCGACGACTTGGCAGAGTGGACAGACAAGGCCGGTTTGCCGCATCTTTGTTCTACTCACCTTTATGATGGAGAGACCGGAGAGCGTTTTGACCAGCCTGCAACGGTAGGTATTACTTACTTCCTCAAATTGGGACACATGGTCGAGGATAAGATGCATGCACGTTCTATCGGCCCGTACTCTCTCATTACGCAGCAGCCTCTTGGAGGTAAGGCGCAGTTTGGCGGCCAGCGTTTCGGAGAAATGGAGGTTTGGGCACTTGAGGCATTCGGTGCAAGTCATGTGCTTCAGGAGATACTTACGGTCAAGTCCGATGATGTGGTAGGACGCAGCAAGGCTTACGAGGCAATTGTCAAGGGTGAGCCGATGCCTACACCTGGTATTCCTGAGTCGCTTAATGTACTCTTACATGAGTTGAAAGGACTCGGACTCAGTGTTAAACTCGACTAATAAAAGTAAACTCTTTACATATATAATATACAATTAAAAGTAAATATGGCTTTCAAGAAAGATACAAAGATAAAGAGTAATTTTACCAAGATTACCATAGGTCTGGCCTCTCCGGAAGAAATATTGGAAAGTTCTTTTGGTGAGGTGACCAAACCGGAAACAATCAATTACCGCACTTATAAGCCGGAACGTGACGGTTTGTTCTGCGAACGCATATTCGGTCCTACAAAAGACTACGAGTGTGCGTGTGGAAAATACAAGCGTATACGTTATAAGGGTATTGTGTGCGACCGGTGCGGTGTGGAAGTGACGGAAAAGAAAGTGCGCCGTGAGCGTACAGGACACATCGAACTTGTTGTTCCTGTGGCTCATATATGGTATTTCCGTTCTTTGCCTAATAAGATAGGATATCTGTTGGGGCTCCCGACCAAGAAGCTTGATGCGATTATCTATTATGAGCGTTATGTGGTAATCCAGCCCGGTATTATGGCAGGCCGTAAAGATGCAGAGGGCAATGATGCCTTGGGCTCGAACATGTACGATTTGCTTTCTGAGGATGAATACAATGACATTATAGAGAACCAGCTTAATAATAATAATGACTATCTTGATGACAGCGACCCTAATAAGTTCATTGCAAAGATGGGTGCGGAGGCTATCAACGAGCTTCTTATCCGTCTTGATTTGGACTCTCTTTCTTATGAGTTGCGTGACCGTGCAAACAGCGATTCTTCCGTACAGCGTAAGAATGAAGCATTGAAGCGTCTTCAGGTTGTCGAGGCATTCCGTGGCAGCAAGGATATAAACCGTCCGGAATGGATGATTTTAAAGATAATACCTGTGATTCCACCGGAATTGCGTCCTTTGGTTCCTCTTGATGGCGGACGTTTTGCAACGTCAGATCTCAATGACCTTTATCGTCGTGTTATCATACGTAACAACCGTCTGAAGAGGCTTATGGAAATCAAGGCTCCTGAAGTGATTCTCCGTAACGAGAAGAGAATGCTGCAAGAAGCTGTGGACAGCCTTTTTGATAATTCCCGTAAGAGCAGTGCCGTAAAGAGCGACAGCAACCGTCCTTTGAAATCTCTTTCTGATTCACTGAAGGGTAAGGCAGGACGTTTCCGTCAGAATCTTCTCGGTAAGCGTGTCGACTATTCTGCCCGTTCCGTGATTGTTGTCGGTCCGGAATTGAAGATGGGTGAGTGTGGTCTGCCTAAACTGATGGCTGCGGAGCTTTACAAACCGTTTATCATACGTAAGCTCATTGAGCGCGGCATTGTCAAGACAGTTAAGAGTGCGAAGAAAATTGTAGACAGGCGAGAGCCTGTTATCTGGGATATTCTTGAGAATGTGATGAAAGGACATCCTGTATTGTTGAACCGTGCTCCTACGCTTCACCGTCTTGGTATTCAGGCATTCCAGCCGAAACTTATAGAGGGTAAGGCAATTCAGCTTCATCCGTTGGCATGTACAGCGTTCAATGCAGACTTTGACGGTGACCAGATGGCCGTCCATCTTCCTTTGAGCAATGAGGCCGTTCTCGAGGCGCAGATATTGATGCTTCAGAGTCATAATATCCTCAATCCTGCTAATGGCGCTCCTATTACTGTGCCTTCTCAGGATATGGTGCTCGGACTCTATTATATTACCAAGATACGTCCGGGAGCTAAGGGAGAGGGGCTTACATTCTATGGTCCGGAAGAGGCTATAATTGCCCATAACGAGGGTAAATGCGATCTGCATGCCTTGGTGAAGGTTCTTGTAAAGGACCTGGATGACAAGGGAAATCTTGTTGACAGGATGGTTGAGACTTCTGTTGGTCGTGTGATAGTCAACGGTATCATTCCTGAAGAAGTCGGATATGTGAATACCGTAATATCCAAGAAGAGTCTGCGTGATATCATTGCGGATGTAATCAAGTCGGTAGGTTTTGCTGAAGCTTGCGAGTTCCTTGACGGTATAAAGAATCTTGGTTATCGCATGGCATATCTTGCAGGACTTTCATTCAACCTCGATGATATCATCATTCCAAAGGCTAAGGAAGATCTTATTGCCAAGGGTAATGAGGAGGTGCGTCAGATCACCGATAACTATAACATGGGATTCATCACCGATACAGAGCGTTACAATCAGGTTATCGATACATGGACTCACGTAAATAATGACCTTGGCAATGTCCTGATGAAAGAGATGACCGAAGCCGACCAGGGATTCAATGCCGTATTTATGATGCTTGATTCCGGTGCCCGTGGTTCTAAGGATCAGATTCGTCAGTTGTCCGGTATGCGTGGACTTATGGCAAAACCGCAGAAAGCCGGTGCCGAGGGTGCGCAGATTATCGAGAACCCGATTCTGTCAAACTTCAAGGAAGGTATGTCTGTGCTTGAGTACTTTATTTCTACTCACGGTGCCCGTAAGGGTCTTGCCGATACCGCCATGAAGACAGCTGACGCCGGTTATCTGACACGTCGTCTTGTGGATGTTTCCCATGATGTCATTATCACGGAAGAAGACTGTGGTACATTGCGTGGTCTTGTATGTACAGCGTTGAAGAACGGTGACGAAGTCATTTCAACGCTTTATGAGCGAATTATCGGACGTGTGTCTGTTCACGATATCGTGCATTCTCAGACAAATGAGCTGATTGTTGCCGCAGGTGAGGAGATTACTGAAACGCTTGCAAAGATAATAGAGGAATCTCCGATTGAAAGTGTGGAAATCCGTTCTGTGCTTACTTGTGAGAGCCGTCATGGGGTATGTATGAAGTGTTACGGGCGTAACCTTGCTACCCGCCGTATGGTTCAGATGGGTGAGGCTGTAGGTGTGATTGCCGCACAGGCTATCGGTGAGCCGGGAACACAGCTTACTCTCCGTACGTTCCATGCCGGTGGTGTGGCGGCCAATGCCGCAGCCAATGCCACTATTGTTGCAAAGAATGACAGTAGGCTGGAATTTGAGGAGCTACGCACAGTGCCGTTTGATGAGGATGGTGTAAAATGTGAGATGGTAGTGAGCCGTCTTGGCGAGGTTCGTTTTGTTGATCCTAATACAGGTATCGTTCTTTCTACGATGAATGTGCCTTACGGTTCCTCGCTTTATCATAAGCAGAATGATATTGTTTCAAAGGGCGATAAGATTGCGCAGTGGGATCCGTTCAATGCCGTTATCGTTACGGAGTATTCTGGTACGCTGAAGTTCAATGATGTAATCGAAGGTACGACATACCGTGCTGAAACTGATGAGACAACAGGTCTTACGGAAAAGATTATCACCGAGTCACGTGATAAGACAAAGGTTCCGACCTGTGACGTTATAAATGCAGACGGAGAAAAAGTAGGAACTTACAGCTTCCCTGTGGGTGGTCACGTTGTCGTTGAGGACGGTCAGAAGGTAAATACCGGTGAGACTCTCGTGAAAATCCCGCGTGCTGTCGGCAAGGCAGGTGACATCACCGGAGGTCTGCCGCGTGTTACTGAACTCTTTGAGGCACGTAATCCTTCCAATCCGGCAGTGGTTTCAGAAATCGACGGTGAGGTGACACTTGGTAAGGTTAAGCGAGGAAACCGTGAGATTGTCGTGACATCCAAGACCGGTGAGCAGCGTAAGTATCTTGTTTCGTTGTCTAAGCAGATTCTTGTTCAGGAGCATGATGCCGTGCGTGCGGGAACTCCGCTGTCGGATGGTGTCATAACTCCGGCCGATATTCTTGCCATCAAGGGTCCGACCGCTGTTCAGGAATATATAGTGAATGAAGTTCAGGACGTTTATCGTCTGCAGGGAGTTAAGATTAATGACAAGCATTTCGAGATTATCGTCCGTCAGATGATGCGTAAGGTTCAGATTAACGATCCGGGTGACACATCGTTCCTTGAGCAGGAGATTGTCGACAAGCTTGACTTTGCTGCGGAGAATGACCGTATTTGGGGCAAGAAGGTTGTTACCGATGCCGGTGATAGCGAGAATCTCAAGCCCGGTCAGATTGTTACCGCACGTAAGTTGCGTGATGAGAATTCAACTCTGAAGCGCCGCGACCTCAAGCTTGTCCAGGTTCGTGATGCGATAGCCGCAACTTCAACCCAGATACTTCAGGGTATCACTCGTGCGGCCCTTCAGACAAAGAGCTTCATGTCTGCTGCGTCATTCCAGGAAACAACCAAGGTGCTTAATGAGGCTGCCATACGTGGAAAGGTTGACAGACTGGAAGGTATGAAGGAGAATGTAATCTGCGGACACCTCATCCCTGCCGGTACCGGTAGGCGTGAGCTGAACCGTCTTATTGTCGGCTCAAAGGAAGAATATGACCGTATTCAGGCCAACCGCAGGAATGTGCTTGACTATGCAGGAGATGCTTCTGAGGTAGTGGTAAATGATTAAGGAAATCTCAATCTTTTTGATTATATATGACAATAAGCCGCAGCCGGTAATAGAGGCTGCGGCTTATTGTGTTTTAAGCGGTTTATGCTTTCTTGCAAGTGTGTCGTGAACATGCGCGGCATATATGTCGTGTGCCAGTAGCAGTCCATGTGCCTATACAGAAAGGCAGTGTCAGCACCGGCAGTCCCATACAGGTAAGTGCTGGAGACAACAACAGTTGTAGTAATGCGGTGAATACAGTTGCTGCAATTACCGCGATGTTCCAATGCCATGCTGCGGATGTGCGGAAAGTGACACCAAGTGCAATGGAGGTCAGTGCAGGTGAGAATCCCCATACTCCCCCGGCTATCTCCTCCCACGGGCATCCTGTGCATAAAGCGGTTGCCATGCCTATGGCTGAGCCTGCCACGGCCCAAAGGGCAGCGCGTCGTTCCGCCACCCACAGGCCCATAAAGAATATACATCCCGCCGGCCATGAGTCGATGAGAAACACCTGTGACAATCCTTTCATTAATCCTTGCAAGGCACTGTAGAAAGTAATGTCCGCACATGTATCCTCAGATGTTCCAGGATGATATAGTGCTGCCGTGTCTGTCGCCTGCGAGAAATACAGTAACGCCCATGTGGCGATGATGAACGGCAAAGTGAGCGATGATATTCCGAATCTCGTGAAGCATCTGTCAAGATATAGCTTGAGTGGCAGTGTGAGAATGGCCGATATTATAAGCAACCCCCATGTCGCTGTGGCGTCGTGGAGAAATGTAAAGGCTGCGCATCCGACTAATATTGCATTGAAGCCGGCAAGGCCTCCGGCAAGCTCTTCTTTCTTGTATGATTGGCTTATAATGGTGGCGCATGCCAATGCGGTCATTGCGCCCGCGAAGACTGCCGGCCGGCCGGTGCCTCCGTATTTGAGACATCCTGCCAGGATTCCGGAAAGAAAGAGGCATCCGGTGGTTCCGGATGCCTGAAACATGACTTGTGCAGCACCTCGGCTGCATTATGTGATAAAGCCGGCTATATTGTTTATGTTCATGAAACAGTAGGCCTTCACATTATTAATATACATATATGCGGTAATCCTTGGTGCCGGCCGGTGCTCCTTGTTCTGCGCGTGGCAGATATTCTATTCCTGTCAGCTCGCATTCCGCTCCGAGGTCTATTACAATCACATGAGGGAATTTTGACGACGGAGCAGTGCTCCAATATGTGGATTCCTGTAAGTCGTACACCTTGTCTGCCGTATGGTTGCCTCCTTTTGCGTCATCACTGTCAGTGTATGCCGATGTCCACGCCTCGCGGCTCATCCGCTTCGACTTGTTGTCCACGGCGTACAGTTCGGCAATGGCCGCTATGTTGCCGCCGTCATGCGCGTTTAGGCATTCTATGGCCAGATAACATCCTTTGGCTGTGGGGAAACTTACTTTCTGCCATCCGTTACCGTTGCTGAAAGAACCTTTGGCTACCGGTTTCATCGACTTCAGGTCCGGAGCATTCCTTTTCTTCTTCTCTGTCGGTTTGTTCAGCTTGTTCAGTTCAGGTCTGTCCTGTGCGTGGCATTCGGCCTCTGCCGGTCCTTCGATGTCGAGCACCACAAGCTCGTTCCTGCCTTTTTTAAGCCAGCATCCGGGAATATACAGGGTCTGTTGCGGGCCGATGCTCCAGAACCGTCCTAAGGCATGGCCGTTTATATAGGCTTGTCCTTTGCCCCATTTCTCCATGTTGAGGAATGTGTCTCCGGTCTTTTTCAGGTTGAAGAAGCCTCTGTAGTATCCTGAGTTTGCCTTGATCCTGTTATTTTTGTTCTTTTGGCCTAATGCCTTTATCGCAGTTGCATAGTCGTCGGGAACAGTGCTTATCGTCCAGTCTTTAAGGTTCCATGTCACTTCATCACCGTCAACCTCAGACGCCATTGTCACATTCCCTGTTATGCCTTTATAGTCTTTTATTGCCCGTCCGAAGTTTATCCGGCCCATGCCTTCCAGTACTATTGTCAGAATGTCGCCCTTGTTTGTCCGTGGCAGAGTTATCGAACTTTCTTTCCTTACCCGATTGATTTTTCCGGTATATTTGCCGTTTATATATATCAGGGCGTAGTCATGGCATTCGTTCAGTGTGAGGATGCTGCCGCCTTTGGTCTGTGGCAGTTCAGTGGAATATATCATCGTTCCCCATCCCATATCCATGTCCTCGAAAGTCTTGACATTTCTGCTTCTGACGGTGTTGTCCGCTCCGTATACGAGCGGTGCATACTCTGTAAGTGAAAATTTGGGTATGGTTATTATTCCTGTCACCGGTTTCGGGACACTGGGGAGCTTTTTCCCGTCGTTGTATTTGGCAAGTGTGTTTCTAAGCTCATAGTATTTTTCTGTGGCGTGCCCGTACTCGTTTATGGGAGCGTCGTAGTCGTATGATGTGACGTCCGGTGCAAATCCGGGTGAGTTGGCTCCGGCCCAGTGGCCGAACGATGTGCCTCCGTGTGTCATGTATAATGAGAAGGAAATGCCTTTGCTCAACATCTGGTCTATACCATCTACCATTGCCTTTGCAGGACGTGTCTCATGTTGTGCGCCCCATTTGTCGAACCATCCGCTCCAGAATTCTGAGCACATTTGCGGAGATGTGGGCCTCAGCTCTCCAAGGCGTTTGAACTGTTCGTCGATGTTTGCTCCGGTGCCGAAGTTCATGGTCCATATAAGGTCTTCAAGCCCGTTCTTTGTGAAGTTGCTTGCCCAGTCGCATTGGAACAGGGCCACTTTGTCGAATCCGGAGGCTTTTACGATGTCGCGTATCTCCCCTACGTATGCCTTGTCTTCGCCATACGAGCCGTATTCGTTCTCAACCTGCACCATTATGATAGGTCCTCCGTTCTGTATCGTCAGTGGTGCGAGCTGCTCTCCTACTTTCTGTTCGAATATTCTGACCCGTTCCATGAAGTAGGGGTCCTGTTCGCGCAGCCTGATGTCTTTTTTCTTCAGCAGCCACCATGGCAGTCCGCCCATTTCCCATTCTGCACATACGTATGGGCCGGGGCGTACGATCACATACATCCCGTTTTTCTGTGCGAGTCGGCAGAATGCGGCCACGTCGTTGTTGCCGGTGAAATCAAACCGGCCTTCTGTCTGTTCGTGTATGTTCCAGAAGACATACAGACAGATTGTATTCATGCCGAGAGCCTTGCACATCTTTATGCGATGCTCCCAATACGGGCGTGGAATGCGCGGATAGTGCAGTTCCGCTGCTTTTACGATAAAAGGTTCACCATTCAACAGGAATGTTTTGTCGCCCACGGTAAAGTCACCGGTCTTGTCTGCCGCAGACGTGTTTAAGGGAAAAAGCGACAGCATTGACAACATGGTGAATGTCTTGATTGAGTCAGATAAATTCATAATACTTGTTGCTGTATTTAATTTATTATTGTTTAGGTAATTATATATGTTGCAAAGATAGGAAAAAATCTGTAAGATTTCATAAGTACGGTATGACGAAAATGCTTTTCTTTATGAAATTCATGTAAAATGCTTATTATTCATAAGGAATGGCGGTGGTTTTTGTGGTATGTTATTGGAAATGTATAAATAAAAGTCAATAAAATTTTGCAGTTTATTGTAAAATCATTATATTTGTTGCCAATAACATCCTACTTTACTTTTAGTCAATGTTATGATCAATATAGTATTAACTTAATAATAATAGTCATGTTAAAATTCCAATTAAAAGTTTTAGTTGTCCTGCTTGCAGCTTTTTCTGTCCTGTCATGTAGTAAGGATGTGATGTATGATGATGAAACCGTGAACCAGCCAGGGACCTCTGTAGGGCCTTCTTCAGGAAACGGGGTGGCAAAACTTGTTGTCCGCACACGTACCTCTACTGAAGAAACGTCTGACAGTAAAGTGAGCTATCCTGTGAATATATACGTTTTTGACGCTAATGAAAGATGCGTGGCCATGAATGTAATCTCTGCAGGAGAGACATCTCTGACAATGGAGTTGTTGGAGGGCGACTATACTGTATGTGCCGTTGCGGGAGCGAATGGTGATACATATTCATTGCCGTCACAGACAGAAGCGGCACTCACGTCCGTGGTTTCTCTTGCTGATGGAAAGCAGCATTCTGATATTATGACGGCAAAAAACAGCATATCACTTGTCGATGGCGGAACCCACACTCTCACATTGGCCTTACAGCGTAAGGTTTTTGAGCTTCAGAATGTTAAGATTACAAAGGTCCCGACAAATATCAAGACTGTTTCAGTCAGCATAGCGCCGTTATATAAGAATGTATGCATTGACGGAGATTATGCGGATGGTGCGGGTTCATACACATTAGAGCTTACAAAAGGTGAGGAAAGGACATACGCAAGTTCCAAAACAGTTTATCTTATGGCTTCGGCCGGGCCCGTCACCATCACGGTGAATCTCACGAACAGCGCTGGAACAAAGAGCTACTCTTATACAAGCAGCGAGAAGTTTGAACCTAATTATAAACTGCGTATAACCGGAACTTATACATCAAAAGTCGGAGTTACTCTTAATGGAGTGCTGGAGGGCACGGCATGGGCAGGGGAGAAGGATATAAACTTCAGCTTTGATGAAAACGGCAGCACACCGGGAACTGTTGACCCTGGAGACAATACCGGAGGAGAAGATGTGGAAGGTGACGTTCCGGCTGTCGGAACACTATATAAGGGATGTTACGTCTTGAAGTCTGTCAGCAATGCGGACAAATCCGTTTCGGTGACACTTCTTTCACCTAAAAACATAACCGGTATCGTCCAAAAAGGAGATGCGGAAACTGTTGTCGAGAAAGCTGTGGCGACAGCATTGTCCGGTATCGCTACTGACGGAATAAAAGGATGGCGACTGCCGGATACGGATGAGTTGTTGCTTTTGTTCTCCTGTTATTCTGATTATAACAATGTTATATCCGGCAGTTCCGGTTATGATAGGTTTATATATGCCAATTTCTTCTTTTATAGAAATGCAGAAGGAGTTATATCCTCGCGTTCCGGTAGTGTGCAGAACAGGGATGTCACCGTGGACGCCAAGACTGTGCTGCGTGCCGTGACAACACTTACATTCCGGTAGGCGGATACTATAAATCCATCGTGTCTGATGTGCGGTTCATATTGGAAAGATAACCGAAAATATCTTTTCTTTGTTTTGTACAGTCAGATTTATTACGTAATTTTGCATATTGAAAACATTTACACTGCATGTACATATTATACTGTTATTGCCAACTGTTTGATATTGTCATTGCAGCTTTTTTAAAAGAACCTATTTTAATAAACAGATTATGAACGAAAACGAGAACAATCAGCAGGGGCAGTTCCAGATAGAACTGCCGCAGGACAGGGCACAAGGTGAATATGCGAACTTTGCCATCATAACACATTCGAGCAGCGATTTCGTGCTTGATTTCGCGCGCGTCCTTCCGGGAGTGCCCAAAGCACAGGTAAGGAGCCGTGTTATATTGGCTCCGGAACATGCGAAGCGTCTGCTCATGGCCCTTCAGGAGAATATAGTGCGGTATGAGAAAGAATTCGGGCAGATAAGAATTCCTAATCAGGAACCGCGTACTATCGCTCCTTTCAATGTAGGTAAAGGAGAGGCATAGATATAATTTGTGAATAAAAGATTAGTGCTTGTCGGAAGCTCACGTGTGTGGCGTGGCTTTCGGCAAGTTTTTTATTTGTTTATGTGGAAGTGTTGATTTATTGAAAAACCTACGGTTTATGTGAAATTTTGAAATCTATTTACATTTTTTTGTGGATGTAAAATTCTCTTCCGATGAGTGGCATGTTCATGCTCAATGAATGGCATGTTCATTGCCCGTGAATGGCCTATTCATCAGGCATGAACAGGCCATCCGTTTTTGGTATATTTTTATTGGTGGCTAACACCTTGTTTATCAGTGAGTTGCAAGTCTTGGAAAATTTATGGGAAAGAATAAAATCGTTTTATGAATTTTTATTACATATTGACGGGCTTATGCCTTAGGGGAATACTTTTCGGACTTCGTGTGCTCTTAATTATAGGCATTGCATTGCGCGTGGCAGGCTTTCGTTGCCGTTTGGTTTGATGGATATGTATAGCCGGGCTGGAGGAATCCGCTACGGCAAATGCCGGATGTCTTTTCCCGTTGCAGGCCGCTATGCGTTGTTGTATACCACAAAAAATCTCTTGTTTGGTATGGAATTATTATGTTATCTTAGAATGTGTTGTGTTAAAAAAGACTTTATTGTGTTAAAACATAGTGCTTGTGCGCGGTTCTATATAAAATGTGTTGTGTCATTTCGCGGATTTTTTGTACCTTTGCACGCCAAATATGGGTGCTTTGCGCCTATATGTCATTTAATGCTGAAAATATACAAAATATATAATAATTAAAAATAAACAAAACAATGCCTACAATTCAACAATTGGTAAGAAAAGGTAGAAAGGTGCTTGTGGATAAGAGCAAGTCTCCGGCTTTGGATTCATGTCCTCAGCGTCGTGGTGTATGTGTTCGTGTATACACTACAACTCCTAAGAAACCTAATTCGGCAATGCGTAAGGTTGCCCGTGTCCGTTTGACAAACCAGAAAGAAGTAAACTCCTACATTCCGGGAGAGGGACACAACTTGCAGGAACACTCAATAGTTTTGGTTCGTGGCGGTCGTGTTAAGGACCTTCCCGGTGTACGCTATCACATTGTACGCGGTACGCTTGATACTGCCGGTGTCGCAAACCGCACACAGCGCCGTTCAAAATACGGAGCAAAACGTCCTAAGGCTAAGAAATAAATAACCGGAGAGGGTTAAAATTTAGGATTTTTATATTTAACTAAGAATAAAGTTTTGCTGGAGAATTGTTAATTAAGGTTGAGTAAACCCCGAGAGAGGGTGTTGAAGACAGAAGAAACAACCCCAAGCAGAATAAAATCATTAAAAACAAAATGAGAAAAGCAAAACCAAAGAAGCGCGTGGTTCTTCCTGATCCCGTGTTTGGCGACCAGAAGGTCTCAAAGTTCGTAAATCATCTTATGTATGATGGTAAGAAGAATATTTCTTATGAAATTTTCTACAAGGCTCTTGATGTTGTTAAGGCAAAAATGAGTAATGAAGAGAAATCGTCTCTTGAGATATGGAAGACAGCTCTTGATAACATTACTCCTTTGGTTGAGGTGAAGAGCCGCCGTATCGGTGGCGCCACATTCCAGGTGCCGACAGAAATCCGTCCTGACCGTAAGGAAAGTATTTCTATGAAGAATATGATCGCATTCGCCCGTAAACGTAGCGGAAAGACTATGTCTGATAAGCTTGCTGCAGAGATTATGGATGCTTTCAATAATCAGGGAGGTGCTTATAAGCGTAAGGAAGACATGCATCGTATGGCGGAGGCCAATCGTGCATTTGCTCATTTCAGATTCTAATAATTTAAAAATAAGAAAAGAAAATGGCAAACCGCGATTTACATTTGACCCGCAATATCGGTATTATGGCTCATATCGATGCCGGTAAGACCACAACTTCAGAGCGTATTCTGTTCTATACAGGTAAGACTCATAAGATTGGTGAGGTGCACGATGGAGCTGCGACGATGGACTGGATGGCTCAGGAACAGGAGCGTGGTATAACAATCACTTCTGCTGCTACCACCTGTAACTGGAATTGGAACAATAAGAATTTCAAGATAAATTTGATTGACACTCCGGGACACGTGGATTTCACTGCGGAGGTGGAGCGTTCATTGCGCGTTCTTGACGGTGCAGTGGCAACATACTCTGCCGCAGATGGCGTTCAGCCGCAGTCTGAGACTGTATGGCGTCAGGCAGACAAATATAATGTGCCGCGTATCGGCTATGTCAACAAGATGGACCGTTCAGGTGCAGACTTCTTTGAGACGGTACAGCAGATGAAGGATATCCTCGGTGCCAATCCGGTGGTGCTTCAGGTTCCTATCGGTGCGGAGGAGAACTTCAAAGGTGTCGTTGACCTGATAAAGATGAAGGCTATCCTGTGGCATGATGAGACAATGGGTGCGGAATACTCTATGGAGGAAATTCCTGCAGACATGAAGGACGAGTGCGATGAGTGGCGCGGAAAGCTTCTTGAAGCGGCTGCAGAGTATGACGAGGCTATTATGGAGAAGTATTTCGATGATCCTGAGTCTATCACAGAGGAGGAGATTATCGCAGCTATCCGCAAAGGTACCGTTGCAATGGAATGCACTCCGATGATTTGCGGTTCTTCTTATAAGAATAAAGGTGTTCAGCCTTTGCTCGACAGCGTTTGTGCCTTCCTGCCTTCTCCTTTGGATACAGAGGCAGTGATAGGAACAAATCCTGATACAGATGAGGAAGAAAGCCGTAAACCGTCAGAAGACGCTCCTACGTCTGCTCTTGCATTCAAGATTGCTACAGACCCGTATATGGGACGTCTCGTGTTCTTCCGTGTGTATTCAGGTAAGGTTCAGGCCGGTTCTTATGTCTTCAACACCCGTTCAGGCAAGAAGGAGCGTATCAGCCGTCTGTTCCAGATGAACTCAAACAAGGAGATTCCTATGGAGTCTATCGATGCAGGAGATATCGGTGCAGGTGTAGGTTTCAAGGATATCCGTACCGGTGACACTCTTTGCGATGAGGCTAATCCTATTGTACTTGAGTCGATGTCATTCCCTGATACTGTGATTTCAATCGCAGTAGAGCCGAAGAGCCAGGCTGATATCGCCAAGCTTGACAACGGACTTGCAAAGCTGGCAGAAGAGGACCCAACCTTTACTGTACGTACAGACGAGCAGAGTGGCCAGACAATTATCTCCGGTATGGGTGAGCTTCATCTTGATATCATCATCGACCGTCTGAAGAGAGAGTTCAAGGTTGAGTGTAACCAGGGCAAACCTCAGGTTAACTATAAAGAGGCAATCACCAAGACCGTCAATCTGCGTGAGGTTTACAAGAAGCAGAGCGGTGGACGCGGTAAGTTCGCTGATATCATTGTTAACATAGGTCCGGTTGACGAGGACTTTAAGGAAGGCGGCCTTCAGTTCGTTAACGAGGTTAAGGGCGGTAACGTGCCTAAGGAATTCATTCCTTCAGTTCAGAAAGGTTTCGAGAACGCGATGAAGAACGGTATCCTTGGCGGTTATCCTATGGACAGCTTGAAAGTCGTTCTCCAGGACGGTTCTTTCCACCCGGTAGACTCTGACCAGTTGTCATTCGAGCTCGCTGCCTTGAACGCTTACAAGAACGGTTGCCAGAAGGCTGCGCCTGTATTGATGGAGCCGATAATGAAACTCGAGGTTATCACACCTGAGGAGAACATGGGTGACGTAATCGGTGACTTGAACAAGCGTAGAGGTCAGGTGGAAGGAATGGAAGAGGCTCGTAGCGGTGCACGCGTCGTTAAGGCCAAAGTTCCATTGTCAGAGATGTTCGGTTATGTGACCGCTCTCCGTACCATCACTTCCGGCCGTGCTACAAGTTCTATGGAATACGATCATCACGCACCTCTGTCAAGCTCTATAGCCAAGGCTGTGCTTGAGGAAGTAAAAGGTCGTGCCGATCTTGTATAATATTGACATCGGAAGATAAATATATAGGGGGTTGAGGCGCTGTTTAGCGAATGACTCTTAAACAGCGTACCTCTTTCCCTTTTAAACAGTATTAATAATAATAGTTTTAATTAATAAAGACATGAGTCAGAAAATCAGAATCAAGCTGAAGTCATACGACCACAAACTCGTTGATAAGTCAGCGGAAAAGATTGTTAAGGCAGTAAAAGCTACAGGTGCAATCATCAGTGGTCCTATTCCATTGCCAACACACAAGCGTATCTATACAGTAAACCGCAGTACTTTCGTAAACAAGAAGGCACGTGAGCAGTTCCAGCTCTCGGATTACAAGCGTCTTATCGATATCTATAGCTCTACAGCAAAGACTGTAGACGCGTTGATGAAGTTGGAATTGCCCAGTGGCGTTGAAGTGGAAATCAAAGTATAGTTTTATTAATATTAATTGAAATGCCAGGATTAATTGGAAGAAAAATCGGAATGACATCCGTGTTCAGTGCCGACGGCAAGAATGTGGCGTGCACTGTTATCGAAGCTGGTCCTTGTGTTGTAACACAGGTAAAAACCGTAGAGAAAGACGGTTATAAGGCTGTTCAGTTAGCTTTCGGAGAGGCAAAGGAGAAGAATACTTCTAAGCCTATGATGGGAACTTTCAAGAAGGCCGGTACAACACCAAAGAGCCACTTGGCCGAGTTCAAGTTTGATGAGGAGTATAACCTCGGTGACACAATCACCGTAGATCTCTTCGAAGGTGTAGAGTTTGTTGACGTAGTAGGCACATCTAAGGGTAAGGGCTTCCAGGGTGTTATGAAGCGTCACGGTTTTGGTGGTGTAGGCCAGAGCACTCACGGTCAGGACGACCGCGCACGTAAGCCGGGTTCTATCGGTGCATGTTCTTATCCCGCAAAGGTGTTCAAGGGAATGCGCATGGGTGGCCACATGGGTTGCGACAGAGTTACAACTCAGAACCTGAGAGTATTAAAGGTAATACCAGAGCACAATCTTATCCTTGTTAAGGGTAGTGTTGCTGGTTACAATGGTTCAACCGTATTAATTAGCAAATAATGGAAATTAGCGTATTAAATATCAATGGCCAGGAGACCGGTAGAAAGGTTACGTTAAACGAATCTGTATTCGGTATTGAACCTAATGACCATGTTCTTTACCTGGATGTAAAGCAGTATCTCGCAAATCAGCGTCAGGGTACACACAAGTCAAAGGAGAGAAGCGAGGTATCCGGATCAACCCGCAAGCTTGGTCGCCAGAAAGGCGGTGGCGGTGCACGCCGTGGTGATATCAACTCGCCTGTTCTTGTCGGTGGTGGACGCGTTTTCGGTCCGAAACCACGTGACTACCGCTTTAAGTTGAATAAAAAAGTAAAAGTTCTTGCTCGTAAGAGTGCCTTGTCATATAAGGCATTGGAGAGCGCGATTGTTGTTGTTGAAGACTTTGATATCGAGGTTCCGAAAACAAAAGATTTTGTAAATATTGCTAAAAATCTTAAAGTAGACAATAAAAAGGCACTCTATCTTTTGCCGGAAATAAAGAAAAATGTATATTTGTCAGCTCGCAACTTGCAGCGTACGGAAGTAATGTTGGCATCATCGCTCAATGCGTATAAAGTTTTGAATGCGGATGTCCTCGTAATTACGGAAAACTCGCTTAAGTCAATCGATGAAATCTTAAACAAATAAAGGAGACAAAAGAGATATGGCATTTATTATAAAACCATTGGTCACTGAGAAGATGACCAAGATAACAGACAAGTCTTCTGTTGACAGAACTTATACTCCTAAAACAGGTAAGAATATTGGTAAGGAGGTGACGAAAAAAGCTACACCTAAATATGGTTTCATCGTCCGCCCTGAAGCTAATAAGCTTGAGATTAAGAAAGAAGTCGAAAGCCTGTACAATGTTACGGTTGTTGAAGTGAATACAATGCGTTATGCAGGAAAGCGTTCTGCACGCTATACAAAGGCCGGTCTTATAAAAGGACAGAAAAACGCATACAAGAAGGCAGTTGTTACTCTTAAAGAGGGTGATACTATTGATTTTTATAGCAATATACAATAATAGAAATGGCAGTACGTAAATTTAAGCCGGTAACCCCCGGCCAAAGACACAAGATTATTGGCACGTTCGAGGAAATTACTGCATCCGTGCCAGAGAAGTCTCTCGTTTACGGTAAACGTTCTACCGGTGGTCGAAACAACACCGGTAAAATGACTGTCCGCTACATGGGCGGCGGCCATAAGAGAAAATACCGTATGATTGATTTTAAACGGGAGAAAGATGGTGTTCCAGCTGTAGTAAAGACAATTGAGTATGATCCTAACCGCTCTGCTCGTATTGCTCTTCTTTTCTACGCTGACGGTGAAAAACGTTATATTATTGCTCCTAATGGACTGCAGGTCGGTGCGACCGTAATGTCTGGAGTGGAGGCGGTGCCTGAGATTGGTAATACTCTTCCGCTTGCAAACATTCCTGTAGGTACGGTAATTCATAACATAGAATTACGTCCGGGACAGGGTGCCCTGCTTGTTCGTTCGGCTGGCAATTTTGCTCAGTTAACTTCCCGTGAAGGAAACTACTGTGTTATCAAGCTTCCTTCAGGTGAGACACGTAAGATTCTTAGTGCTTGTAAGGCAACTATTGGTAGTGTAGGAAACTCTGATCATGCTCTTGAGCAGTCTGGAAAGGCCGGACGTTCACGTTGGCTCGGCCGTCGTCCTCATAACCGTGGTGTTGTTATGAACCCTGTTGATCACCCGATGGGTGGTGGTGAAGGACGCCAGTCCGGAGGCCATCCGCGTTCACGTAAGGGATTGTATGCTAAGGGTCTCAAGACACGTGCACCGAAGAAGCTTTCAAATAAGTATATCATCGAAAGAGCAAGTAAGTAATCAAGTTAACTAAGTGAAATTATGAGTCGTTCATTAAAAAAAGGTCCGTATATTAACGTATCGCTCGAGAAAAAGATACTCGCTATGAATGAGAGTGGCAAAAAGAGTGTGGTTAAGACTTGGGCCAGAGCTTCAATGATATCCCCGGATTTTGTGGGACATACAGTTGCAGTTCATAACGGAAATAAATTTATCCCTGTTTACATTACCGAGAACATGGTAGGTCACAAGCTTGGTGAATTCTCACCGACTCGCCGCTTTGGTGGTCACTCAGGTAACAGAAAGTAGAAACAGGTTATCCACCAAGAAATAAAAAGAAAATAAATAATGGGAGCAAGAAAACATATTAAGGCTGAAGAAAGAAAGGCAGCCCTTAAAACACAGTATTTTGCTAAGCTAAAAGGCGTTCCTTCTTCCCCCCGCAAGATGCGTTATGTTGTGGATATGGTCCGTGGCATGGAGGTGAATAGGGCTCTTGGTATACTCAGATTCTCAAAGAAGGCAGCCGCAGCGGATGTAGAAAAGCTGCTTCGTTCCGCAATTGCGAACTGGGAGGCCAAAAACGAACGTAAGGCAGATGAGGGAGAACTTTACATCACAAGGATTTTTGTAGATGAAGGTGTTACTTTGAAGCGAATGAGACCTGCACCACAGGGACGTGGATATAGAATCCGCAAGCGTTCTAATCACGTTACTCTGTTTGTTGATGCTAAAACTAATGACAAATAAATAGTAGAATGGGACAGAAAGTTAATCCGATAAGCAACCGCTTAGGTATCGTCAGAGGTTGGGATTCAAATTGGTTTGGAGGCAAGAACTTCGGAGACAATCTTGTTGAGGATTTGAAAATCCGTAAGTATCTTAATGCACGCTTGGCTAAGGCCAGTGTTTCAAGAATTGTCATCGAACGTACTTTGAAGCTGGTGACCATTACTATTTGCACAGCTCGCCCGGGTCTTGTTATTGGTAAAGGTGGTCAGGATGTAGATAAGCTTAAAGAAGAACTGAAGAAACTTTATGACAAGGAGATTCAGATTAATATCTTTGAGGTTAAGAAACCTGAATTGGATGCAAATATTGTAGCAAACAACATCGCACGTCAGGTGGAAGGCAAGATCGCTTACCGCCGCGCCATAAAAATGGCGATTGCAAACACAATGCGTGCCGGTGCTGAGGGAATTAAAATTCAAATTACGGGTCGTCTGAATGGTGCTGAAATGGCACGTAAGGAAATGTATAAGGAAGGACGTACACCTTTGCATACATTCCGTGCAGATATAGACTTCTGCCAGGCTGAGGCACTTACAAAGGTAGGTCTTCTCGGTATTAAGGTTTGGATCTGCCGTGGTGAGATATTCGGAAAGAAAGACCTTACTCCTAACTTCACACAGGAGAAGAACAACGGTCGCTCTAACGGTGGTAACAATGGTGGCAGAAAGTTCCGTAATAACAGGAAGAATAAATAAACGTAAAAAGTAAGAAGCTATCATGTTACAACCTAAGAGAGTAAAATATAGAAGACCTCAAGATGGACGTGGCAATAAGGGCAACGCTCACAGAGGTACACAATTGGCTTTCGGTTCTTTTGGCATCAAGACTCTTGAGGCAAAATGGATTGACAGCCGTCAGATAGAAGCAGCACGTGTCGCTGTGAACAGATATATGCAGCGTGAAGGTCAGGTTTGGATTAGAATATTTCCGGATAAGCCAATAACACGTAAGCCTGCGGATGTTCGTATGGGTAAAGGAAAGGGAGACCCTGCAGGATGGGTGGCTCCCGTTACTCCGGGCCGTATCCTCTTTGAAGTAGAGGGCGTTTCATTTGATGTCGCAAAAGAGGCTCTTCGACTTGCGGCACAGAAACTGCCTGTGAAGACAAAGTTTGTTGTTAGACGTGATTACGATAAAAACGCTTAATTTATGAAGACAAAAGAAATAAGAGAAATCGAGACTAAGGATTTGGCTGAAAAAATAAGCGCAGAGGAGCAGAAGCTTCACCAGATGAAGTTGAATCATGCTATTGCCCCTCTTCAGAATCCATCAGAGATAAAGATGGTGCGTCGTGATATTGCACGTATGAAGACAGAACTCCGTCAAAGAGAACTTAACAAATAATAATGGGCCAGATGGAAACAAGAAATTTAAGAAAGACAAGGCAGGGTGTTGTTATAAGCGACAAGATGGATAAGACCATTGTTATTGCAGCTAAGTTCAAGGAGAAGCACCCGATTTATGGAAAATTTGTTCAGAAGACAAAGAAGTTCCATGCGCATGATGAGAAGAATGAGGCCAACATCGGTGATACTGTCCTCATCATGGAGACACGTCCTTTGAGTAAGACAAAGAGATGGAGATTAGTTCAAATCGTAGAAAAAGCTAAGTAATTATGGTACAGACAGAATCAAGACTTACAGTATGTGATAACAGCGGTGCGCGTGAGGCTCTTTGCATCCGTGTGCTTGGCGGAACACGCCGTCGTTATGCAAGCGTCGGTGATGTGATTGTTGTTGCAGTTAAGAACGTTATACCATCAAGCGATCTCAAGAAAGGTGCGGTATCAAAGGCTTTGGTTGTTCGTGTAAAAAAAGAAATACGTCGCCCCGATGGCTCATACATTCGGTTTGATGACAATGCTTGTGTGTTGCTGAACAATGCCGGTGAACTTCGTGGTAGCCGTATTTTCGGTCCTGTCGCCCGTGAGTTGCGTGCAGTGAACATGAAAGTGGTTTCTTTGGCACCTGAGGTCCTTTAATTTTAATCAAGTGACAAGAATGAGTAAGTTAAAAATAAAGAAAAACGATATGGTACTTGTTATTGCCGGAAACAGCAAGGACAGAAAGTCAAATGGCAAGTATCCTGCACCCCATAAGGTGCTTAAGGTGCTCGTTGATGAGCAGCGTGCTATCGTAGAAGGTGTTAATATGGTATCAAAGAGTACCAAGCCTTCAGCAAAGAATCCTCAGGGAGGTATCGTAAAACAGGAAGCTCCGATACATATTTCAAATTTGAGCTTGGTAGATCCCAAAACAGGTGAGCCGACACGTATCGCAGTTAAGAGAACTGATGATGGAAAGAAGGTTCGTATAGCAAAAAAATCAGGGGAGGAGATAAAGTAATGAATACAGCACAACTAAAGAAAACTTATGCGGAGCAAATCGTTCCGGCATTGGAAAAGCAGTTTAACTATAGTTCGCGAATGCAGGTTCCTGTCCTGAAAAAGATTGTTATCAATCAGGGATTGGGTGACGCAACTCAAGATAAGAAGATTATTGAACTGGCCATCAATGAAATTTCCGCTATTACAGGTCAGAAGGCTGTGGCAACTTTCTCCAAGAAGGATATCGCGAATTTCAAGCTTCGTAAGAAGATGCCGATTGGAGTTATGGTTACACTTCGTCGTGAGCGTATGTATGAGTTTCTTGAGAAACTTGTACGTATCGCACTTCCTCGTATACGTGACTTTAAGGGTATAGAGAGCAAGTTTGACGGACGCGGAAATTACACTCTTGGTGTTCAGGAACAGATAATCTTCCCTGAGATTAATATCGACTCGGTAGATCGTATACAGGGTATGAATATTACTTTTGTTACTACTGCTAAGACAGACGAAGAGGGCTTTGCTCTTTTGAAAGCATTCGGTCTTCCTTTTAAAAACGCTAAAAACGATTAATAGATATGGCAAAGGAATCAATGAAGGCCCGCGAAGTTAAGCGTGCAAAGCTTGTAGCCCGTTACGCAGAGAAACGCGCGGCATTGAAAAAGATTATAGCAACAGCAGAGGATCCTTCTGAAGCATACGAGGCTGCTCGTAAGCTTCAGAGTATTCCGAAGAATGCTAATCCAATACGTCTTCATAACCGTTGTAAAATCACAGGCCGTCCAAAAGGCTACATGAGGCAGTTCGGACTTTCGCGTATACAGTTCCGTGAGATGGCTTCAAGTGGTTTGATACCGGGAGTGAAGAAGGCATCTTGGTAATCCATTCAGAGAAGATACTTTATTATTTAATATTGTCGGGGTGGTCCCGATTAATTAAAAATTTATTTTATGACAGATCCAATAGCAGATTATCTGACGAGGTTGAGAAATGCAATAATGGCTCATCACCGTGTTGTAGAGGTTCCAGCTTCAAATTTGAAGAAGGAAATAACAAAAATCCTCTTCGAGAAAGGATACATCTTGAACTACAAGTTCATAGAAGATGGTCCTCAGGGTTTAATAAAGGTTGCTTTGAAGTATAATCCTACTACAAAGGAAAATGCGATCAGGTGCCTTAAGAGAGTGTCGACTCCAGGTTTGCGTAAATACACTGGTTACAAAGACATGCCGAGAGTAATTAATGGATTAGGTATTGCTATATTATCTACATCTAAAGGTGTAATGACAGATAAAGAAGCTTCTGCCCTTAAGATCGGTGGCGAGGTTCTTTGTTATGTATATTAATTGGAGGATTTTATTATGTCAAGAATAGGTAAATTACCAATTAGTATTCCGGCTGGTGTTACAATCGCACAGAACGGCAACATTTTTACGGTTAAAGGTCCTAAAGGTGAACTTTCTCAGTATGTTGATCCATCAATTATTGTTAATGTTGCAGACGGCCATATTACGTTTGAGATAGATGAAAACAGTCCTGTGAACTACAAGCAGAAGCAGGCTTTTCACGGATTGTACCGCTCACTTGTAAACAACATGGTTGTTGGTGTGAGTGAAGGATATAAGAAAGTATTGGAACTTGTAGGTGTTGGTTATCGTGTATCAAACCAAGGTAATCTCATAGAGTTCTCTCTTGGATATACTCACCCGATTTTTATTCAGCTTCCTTCAGAGGTTAAGGTTGAGACAAAGTCTGAGAGAAATCAGAATCCGCTCATCATTCTTGAGTCTTGTGACAAAGCCTTGCTTGGTCTTATTTGTGCAAAGATTCGTTCTTTCCGTAAGCCGGAGCCTTATAAGGGTAAGGGTGTATTGTTCCAGGGCGAAGTTATTCGTAGAAAGTCTGGTAAGTCAGCTTCAGCTAAGTAACTTTAACAATTTACGATTATGACAACAAAGAAAGTAGAAAGACGAATAAAGATAAAATATAGAATTCGTAAGAGCGTATTCGGAACAGCAGAGCGTCCACGTATGAGTGTTTTCCGTAGCAACAAGCAGATTTACGTTCAGATAATTAACGATCAGGAAGGCAAGACTTTGGTTTCTGCGTCTTCTCTTGGATTTGAGGCCATGCCAAAGATACAGCAGGCAGAGAAAGTGGGAGAGATTGTTGCTAAGAAAGCTATCGAGGCAGGTGTTTCTAGTGTGGTTTTTGACCGTAACGGATATCTCTATCACGGCCGTGTTAAGCAACTTGCTGATGCAGCGCGTAAAGGTGGACTTAATTTTTAAACGATTATGGCAATGAATAAAGTTAAAATAAATAGTGACGTTGAGTTAAAAGACAGATTGGTTGCTATTAACCGTGTTACAAAGGTAACAAAGGGAGGTCGTACTTTTACATTTGCAGCTATTGTCGTTGTCGGTGACGGTAACGGAATCATTGGCTGGGGACTTGGCAAGGCAGGTGAAGTGACTGCCGCAATTGCCAAGGGTGTTGAGGCAGCAAAGAAGAATTTGGTTAAAGTTCCGGTTCTTAAAGGAACTATTCCTCACGAAATGGAAGCGCGTTTTGGCGGTGCGCATGTCTTGGTTAAGCCTGCTGCTGCCGGTACAGGACTGGTTGCAGGTGGTGCTATGCGTGCTGTTCTTGAGAGTGTAGGTATAAGAGACGTACTTGCAAAATCAAAAGGTTCTTCAAACCCGCACAATCTGGTGAAAGCGACAATATTGGCTCTTAGCCAGATACGTGACGCTTATACTATCGCAGGTGTTCGTGGAATCAGTATGGATAGAGTATTTAGAGGTTAAGGAGATTTTACTATGGCAACGATAAAAATAAAGCAAATTAAGAGTAAGATAGGTGCACCTATTGACCAAAAGCGCACATTGGAGGCTTTAGGTTTGCGTAAGATAGCACAGGTCGTAGAAAAGGAAGATACTCCTTCTCTTCGTGGTATGATACGTAAAGTTCATCACTTGGTGACAGTTATTGACTAATATTCAAAACGTTTAAAATTGATTAATTATGAAACTACATAATTTAAAACCTGCTGAAGGCTCGACACACTCACGTCGTAGAATCGGCCGTGGACCCGGTTCTGGTCTTGGCGGAACATCTACACGCGGACATAAGGGTGCCAAAGCAAGATCTGGCTACAAGAGGAAAATAGGTTTCGAAGGTGGTCAGATGCCTCTGCAACGTCGTATTCCGAAGGCTGGATTTAAGAATATCAATCATAAGGAGTATTTTGCTGTAAACCTTTCAACTCTTCAGAAGATGGCGGAAGAGAAAAATCTTGCGAAGATTGGAATAGCAGAACTTGTTGCCGCAGGACTTACTAATGGTAAGGAATTGGTTAAGGTTCTGGGTAATGGTGAACTTACAGCAAAAGTAGATGTAGAAGCAAACGCTTTCTCAAAGACAGCTGAAGAAGCTATTAAGGCAGCAGGTGGTAACATAACAATAATCTAATACAATGAAGAAGTTAATTGAGACACTAAAGAACATTTGGAAGATTGAGGATTTGCGTGGCAGAATTCTCGTTACTCTTCTATTTACGGCTATTTATCGTTTTGGCTCGTTCGTCGTGCTTCCGGGTATTAATCCCAGTATGTTGGATAAATTGCAGTCGCAGACACAAGGTGGTTTGATGTCACTTTTGGATATGTTCTCTGGTGGAGCATTTTCCAATGCTTCTATTTTTGCGTTGGGAATTATGCCTTACATCTCAGCTTCTATTGTTATGCAGCTTCTTGCTGTCGCTGTACCTTATTTCCAGAAGATGCAGCGTGAGGGTGAGAGCGGCAGAAAAAAAATCAGCATGTATACTCGTTGGCTTACAGTAGGTATCTTACTTCTGCAGGCTCCGAGTTATCTGATAAACTTAAAGATGACAGCAGGAAATGCCCTTGCAAGCGGCATTTCCTGGACTGTTTTCCTTATAACTGCTTCTGTCATTCTTGCTGCAGGAAGTATGTTTATACTTTGGTTGGGTGAGCGTATTACTGATAAAGGCATAGGAAACGGTATTTCATTGATAATCATGATTGGTATTATTGCCCGCTTGCCGCAGGCATTTATACAGGAGGTAGGTTCTCGTTTTACTGCGATTAGCGGTGGTGGCCTTATCATGTTCCTGATAGAGATACTTATTCTGTTTGCTGTAGTATGTGCCGCTATTGTTCTGGTTCAGGGTACACGTAGGATTCCTGTCCAATATGCGAAGCGCCTTGTTGCAAATAAGCAATATGGAGGTGCGCGCCAGTATATTCCAGTAAAATTGTTTGCTGCCAATGTTATGCCTATTATCTTTGCTCAGGCATTGATGTTTATTCCATTGGCGGTAGTTCAATATTCCGCACCGGAAAATTCAAGTTGGGTTGTCCGTTCTTTATTGAATCATCACAGTTGGCTGTATAATATAATATTTGCATTCCTGATAATCGCATTTACATATTTTTATACTGCAATAACATTGAATGCGACACAGATGGCTGAGGATATGAAGAGGAATAATGGTTTTATACCGGGTGTGAAACCGGGAAAGGACACGGCTGATTACATTGATAATGTAATGTCGCGTATAACATTACCCGGTTCTCTGTTTATTGCCTTTATAGCCATAATGCCGGCTTTGGCAGGATTACTCGATGTGCAAGATGCTTTCTCACAGTTCTTCGGAGGTACATCACTTTTGATTCTTATCGGTGTTGTGCTTGACACCTTGCAGCAGATTGAAAGTCATTTGCTCATGCGTCATTATGACGGTTTGTTGAATTCGGGCCGTATTCATGGGCGTGGTGGCATAGCTGCATATTAAACGTTCGACTTTCAGATGAGAATATTTCTGAAGACTGAAGATGAAATAGATTTGATGCGTCAGGCAAACCGTTTGGTCGGTAGAACGCTTGGTGAGTTGGCAAAACATATAAAGCCGGGTGTTTCTACTTTCCAATTGGATAATATAGCGGAAGAGTTTATTAGAGATAATGGAGCTCTTCCTGCTTTTAAAGGTTTCCCGAATCCTTTTGGTGATGATTTTCCTGCCAGTATTTGTACTTCTGTGAATGAGGTGGTTGTACATGGCATACCTGACAAAAAGACAGTGCTTAGAGATGGCGACATCGTGTCAATAGATTGTGGCATAGTTTTTGCAGGATACAATGGCGATTCTTGCTACACATTTGCTGTGGGTGAAGTTGCAGAGGACGTTAAAGAACTTTTGCGTGTAGCGAAGCAGTCGCTTTACTTGGGTATAGACAATGCTGTTGCCGGTAAACATATCGGAGACATCGGAAATGCCATTCAAGAGTATTGTGAGCCAAAAGGATATGGAATTGTCCGTGAACTTACCGGACATGGAATAGGACGGGATATGCATGAAGATCCACAGGTTCCTAATTATGGGAAATATGGATCCGGTTTAATGCTTAAGTCCGGAATGTGCTTGGCTATTGAACCGATGGTTACCATGGGAAACAGGTCTGTTGGTTTGATGCCGGATAAATGGGCGATAAGGACCTTAGACGGCAAGGTGGCAGCGCATTTTGAACATACCGTGACTATCCGTAAGGGTAAGGCAGAGATATTATCATCGTTTGAAGAAATAGAAAAGTTAGAAAGTAATATACATTAATATATGGCAAAACAATCTGCTATCGAGCAGGACGGGACAATAATAGAGTCTCTTTCTAATGCAATGTTTAGAGTTGAGTTAGAAAATGGTGTACAGATTATAGCGCATATCTCGGGAAAGATGAGAATGCATTATATCAAGATACTTCCAGGTGATAAGGTGAAGGTCGAGATGAGCCCTTATGATTTGACAAAAGGAAGAATTGTATTTAGATACAAATAAACATATATATAAATATGAAGACAAGAGCATCATTGAAGAAACGTACCCCTGATTGCAAAATTGTGCGTCGTAAGGGACGTCTGTTCGTTATCAACAAGAAAAACCCTAAGTATAAGATGCGTCAGGGTTAATTTTATTATTAACAAATTATCTATTTTATTTTTTAACAATGGCAATAAGAATTGTTGGAGTAGATTTGCCCCAGGAGAAGCGTGGCGAAATCGCATTGACTTATATCTTTGGTATAGGTCGAAGTAGTTCAGCAAAGATATTGGATAAGGCAGGCGTAAGCCGCGACCTGAAAGTCAACGAATGGAGTGACGAGCAGGCAGCTAAGATCCGTGAAATTATCGGCGCTGAATTCAAGGTTGAAGGTGATCTCCGTTCAGAGATCCAATTGAATATTAAGCGACTGATGGATATTGGTTGCTATCGTGGAGTTCGTCATCGTAACGGTCTTCCTGTTCGCGGTCAGAGTACAAAGAATAATGCTCGTACCCGTAAGGGAAAGAAGAAGACTGTTGCCAATAAGAAGAAAGCCACTAAATAATTAAGTAATACGAATTAAGAATTTAGAATTATGGCAAAGAAAACAGTCACTTCAAAGAAAAGGAATGTAAAAGTTGACGCTATCGGACAATTGCATGTCCATAGTTCATTCAATAATATCATTGTGTCTTTGGCAAACGGTGAAGGACAAGTTATCTCTTGGTCTTCTGCCGGTAAGATGGGCTTCCGCGGCTCAAAGAAGAATACTCCTTATGCTGCTCAGATGGCTGCAGAGGATTGTGCAAAGGTTGCTTTTGACCTTGGCTTGCGTAAGGTAAAGGCTTATGTAAAGGGACCGGGTAACGGACGTGAGTCTGCGATACGTGCAATTCATGGTGCAGGTATTGAGGTTATGGAGATTGTTGATGTAACACCGCTTCCACATAACGGTTGCCGTCCTCCAAAGAGACGTAGAGTATAGTCAGAATACTTAAGTTTGTTAAAAAACAGATTTTTAAATTAAAGAATAATTATGGCAAGATATATTGGACCGAAATCGAAAATCGCACGTCGTTTTGGAGAGCCCATCTTCGGTGCGGATAAAGTTTTGTCTAGGAGAAACTTCCCTCCTGGACAGCATGGCAACAACCGTCGCAGAAAAATGTCTGAGTACGCTGTCATGTTGGCAGAGAAGCAGAAGGCCAAATATACATATGGACTTTTGGAACGTCAGTTCCGCAACATGTTTGAGAAAGCTGCAAAGGCAGATGGTATTACAGGTGAAGTTTTGCTTCAGAATCTTGAATGCCGTCTTGACAATGTTGTTTTCCGTCTTGGACTTGCTCCGACCCGTGCCGCAGCGCGTCAGCTTGTTGGTCACAAGCATATTACTGTTGATGGAAATGTTGTAAATATCCCTTCTTATTCTGTTAAGCCAGGACAGATAGTTGCTGTTCGTGAGAAGGCAAAGTCACTTGAGGTTATTGAGGCTGCGCTTGCCGGGTTTAACCACAGTAAGTATCCATGGATTGAATGGGATGAGAATATAAAGGGTGGTAAGTTACTCCATAAGCCGGAGCGTGCCGATATTCCAGAGAACATAAAGGAACAGTTAATCGTTGAGTTGTACTCTAAATAAATCATTAAATTAATGGCGATATTAGCATTTCAAAAACCTGATAAAGTCGTAATGTTGGAGGCAAATGACAAATTCGGAAAGTTCGAATTTCGTCCTCTTGAGTCAGGGTTTGGTGTTACTATAGGTAACGCTTTACGCCGTATACTTCTTTCATCACTTGAGGGTTACGCTATCAACACTATTCGTATTGCCGGTGTTGAGCACGAGTTCTCCTCTGTATCTGGTGTCAAAGAGGATGTCACTAACATTATCTTGAATCTTAAGCAAGTAAGATTCAAGCAAGTTGTAGAAGAATTCGAGAACGAAAAAGTCAGTATCACAGTCGAGAATTCTACCGAGTTTAAAGCTGGTGATATAGGTAAGTATCTGACTGGATTTGAAGTGTTAAACCCAGATTTGGTGATTTGTCATTTAGACTCCAAAGCTTCAATGCAGATTGATCTTACTATTAACAAAGGTCGTGGATATGTTACAGCCGATGAAAATCGTGAATTCTGCACTGATGTGAACGTAATTGCAATCGATTCTATTTACACCCCAATCCGTAATGTTAAATTCTCTGTAGAGCCATATCGTGTCGAGCAGAAGACCGACTACGATAAGCTTTTGTTGGAGGTTACTACGGATGGTTCCATACACCCAAAGGATGCTCTTAAAGAGGCTGCAAAGATTCTTATTTATCACTTTATGTTGTTCTCTGACGAGAAGATAACTCTTGAGAATGCTGACGTTGACAGCAATCAGGAATTTGATGAGGAGGTGTTGCACATGCGTCAGTTGTTGAAGACACGTCTTGTAGATATGAATCTGAGTGTTCGTGCTCTAAATTGTCTGAAAGCTGCTGATGTCGACACATTGGGAGACCTCGTACAGTATAATAAGACAGACCTTTTGAAGTTCCGCAACTTTGGTAAGAAATCGCTCACTGAGCTTGATGATTTGCTCGAGAGTCTGAATCTGTCGTTTGGAACTGATATTTCTAAGTATAAATTAGATAAAGAATAAAAAAATGAGACATAATAAGAAATTCAACCATTTAGGTCGTACTGCATCTCATCGTTCAGCTATGCTTGCAAACATGGCTATTTCGTTGATTATGCACAAAAGAATCACTACGACTGTTGCCAAGGCAAAAGCTCTGAAGAAATATGTTGAACCGCTGATTACACGTTCTAAGGATGATACTACAAATTCACGTCGTGTCGTATTCAGCTATCTTCAGAACAAGGAAGCCATCAAAGAGCTTTTCAGTACTGTTTCAGAGAAAGTAGGCGACCGTCCCGGTGGTTATACACGTATTATTAAGCTTGGTTTCCGTAAGGGCGATGCTGCTCCAATCTGTTTCATAGAGCTTGTTGACTTTGATGAGAACATGGCTAAGACAACGACAAAGAAGAAGTCTACACGCCGTTCACGCAAGTCCGCTAAGGCAGAGGAGGTTCCTGCTGTAGAAGAGCAGATGACAGAAACACCTGCAGCGGAAGAGGCTCCAAAGGCTGAATAATGTAGAATATTAAGTGTTTTATATATGATTAAAGGCTGTCGGAATTAACGGCAGCCTTTAATCGTATATAAAACTAAACAGTGTGATATCCTTAGTTCTCATAAAGTGCTTTTCGGCATTTTATAGCGCGATGTCCTGTCCGGTGTGTCACAGTTTTTGTATAGTGCATCCGATTGTCACTAAGTTTCCATTGTCCGTCATCCGGCTGTTTTATATTCTGATGTTCTTATGAAGGCATTGATTCGCAATGTTTTTATGATGAGGTATAAAATAAGGACATGTAAGCATCCTATTACAGTTTCATTCGGATAGATTTATTGAACAGCTCCATTATTATATTGTTTTGATAGATTTCGGACAATCTAATACAGTGAAGCTGTGTATGTTTGTATGTAATATGAATTTTGATGATTTCCATATATATTGTTATGAGTAATAATGTTAATATACTCTGTAACCTATATACATACAGAATAAAGAATTAGCGTTACCTTTGCATTGTTAAACTGATTGTGTATAAGAATATAATTGTTTTAAACTTAAAGGAGAGTTATAATATGTACCTGGAGAGGATAAAGTCACCGAAGGATATAAAAGGATTTACGGTAGGGCAATTGGATGTATTGGCCAGTGAGATACGTCGTGGTATATTGAACAGGGTCAGCAACCGTGGTGGGCATGTCGGTCCTAATTTAGGGATAACAGAGGCCGTTGTTGCTTTGAATTATGTGTTTAATACGCCTGAAGACAAGTTTGTCTTTGATGTGTCACATCAGATATACCCACATAAGATGCTTACCGGCCGTGCCTTCGGATATATTGATGATGCCCGTTTTGATGAAGTGTCTGGATATAGCAGCCCGCTTGAGTCACCTGAATACGATTGTTTTGAAATAGGGCATACGTCCACTTCGGTGTCTCTTGCCACAGGTTTGCAAAAAGCCCGTGATTTGCGTGGTGGCAATGAAAATATTGTGGCAGTGATAGGTGACGGCAGTTTGAGCGGTGGTGAGGCTTTTGAAGGGCTTGATACTGCAGCCGAGCTGAATACAAATATTATTATAGTCGTGAACGATAACGAGATGAGTATTGCAGAGAATCATGGAGGTCTTTACGGGAATCTTCGTTTGCTGAGGGAAACATCCGGCCGTGCCGAGCTTAATTTTTTCAAGGCAATGGGCTTTGAATACCTGTATGTGGAAGAAGGTAATGATATTTCCTGTCTTATAGAAGCGTTTGTTGCAGTGAAAGATACTCCACGTCCGACAGTCGTGCATATCCATACAGAAAAGGGGCACGGCTACAGTCCTGCCGTTGAGAATAAAGAAGCGTGGCACTGGTGTGTGCCTTTCGATTTGTCTACGGGTAATCCGAAGGGCGAGGACACAGGAGAGTATATGCCGGCTTTACTTGGCGAATGGCTGCGTGAAGAGATAAAGCGTGATTCAAAACTCGTGTGTATTGCCGCGGGTGTTCCCGCTGCGGTAGGCTTCGGTCCAAAAGAGCGTGAGGAAGCCGGAAGCCAATTTGTTGATGTTGGAATTGCAGAAGAACAGGCTGTGGCAATGGCTTCCGGAATGGCAAAAGGAGGCGCACGTCCGGTTTTCAGTACATACGCTACATTTCTTCAGCGTACTTACGACCAATTGGCGCAGGATTTATGTGTAAACGGCAATCCGGCAGTTATAAATGTCATCGGTGCTTCAATATTCGGGATGAATGATTTTACCCATATCTGTTTTTTTGACATCCCTATGCTAAGCCATATTCCCAATCTGGTATATCTCGCCCCAACCACTTATGAGGAACTCATAGCGATGGAGCGTTGGGCAATATGTCAGGACATGTATTCTGTGGCAATTCGTGTTCCGGAGTGGGGAGTCAGACACAGCGATATTGAATACGACACTGACTACAGTCATTTGAACACATACCGTATGATGCGCAAGGGGAAGGATATTGCAATAATAGCTGCCGGTGATTTTTATCGTAAGGGTGAAAATGTTGCAGATATGTTGAATGAGAATGGTATTGAGGCAACGCTGATAAATCCTCGCTATCTTTCCGGCATAGATGAGAACATGCTTGAGGATCTGAAAGCCACGCATCGACTTGTTGTTACAATAGAGGACGGATGTCTCGACGGTGGTTTCGGTGAGCGTATCGCACGGTTCTACGGTCCGTCAGATATGAAGGTTCTTTGTTTCGGAGTGAGGAAAGCCCTTTATGACAGATATGACGTCAACGTGCTGATGGAAGACAATCATTTGACGGATGAACAGATAATGGCGGATATCATGACTGTGTTTTAATATTGGTGTAATACCGCACAGATGTGTCCACTATTCAGGGAAATGCCGTGTTTTCTCGACATATAGTCATTTTATTTTATCCGGATGGTGTATAGTCTCGTGTATTTTGGTTAATTTTGTAATCGGAAAGACGACCATTTCCGATTACATTTTTATTTATATGAAAAGATGAGCCATCTATTATCTACCGTAATACTGTTTCTTGCCATATCTGTGAACTTATTTTCACAGGAGTCGGATTTATTCTGTCATAAGCGGATTAATCTTTACGACATTGAGAACATGCCGAATGCCAATGGAACAGACCATCGTGATTCCATCCTCAATAACCGTATCTGGAGGGTTGAACAACCTCGTATGTATGTCTATACCCCAGGGCTTGAAGAACGTTGCGGTGCTGCAGTGATTGTTATTCCCGGCGGCGGGTATGTTAAGCAGGCATACGAGACGGTCGGAGTGAGTTTCGCCAAGTGGCTGAATACGTTTGGCGTGACGGCTTTTGTCCTTATCCACCGGTTGCCAAACCAGCCGGATTTGGAGGAACCGTCTATTGCTCCCGTTATGGATGCCCAGCGTGCGGTGAAGTGGATACGTTCGCATGCCGCCGATTATGGAGTATCTCCGCATAAGATAGGGCTTATAGGTTGCTCTGCCGGTGCTCATATAAGTGCTTGTGTAAATGTGGCAAAGGAAGATTACAGCCGTTGCGGTGATGCCCTTGATACGGTAAGCTGCCGTCCTGACTTTGCCATTCTTGTAAGTCCTGCCGGAAAGATAGATGGTGTCGGAGAGAGTCCGAAGAACACGAAAGGTGACATACGTAAGCTTATGGAACGTTTCCCTATCAATACAATGATAGACGGTGACACTTCACCTATGCTTATGTTCCATGCTTCCGACGACCGTACGGTATCGCCTTTGAATAGTGTTGAGATATACAAGTCTCTGCTATTGTCCGGCGTCAGTAAGTCTTCTCTTCATATCTTCCCTTTTGGCGCCCATGGAATAGCTCTCAGAGGACAGCCTGGCTCCACAGCCTGTTGGACGCATATTGCCGAGGCATGGATGCGTGAGATAGATATGATAAAGTGATCATCCGTTTTGTTTTACCGTCCATACTTTATGAGCCGTATATTTATTCTTTTTATACTGTGCATGGTTTCCGTTGCCGCATTTGCAGGATTTGGCATAAGCAGCACGGGTGATGTGACGCGTTATGTTCCTTGGGCCGGTGTGATAGGGTTGAAGGCGTGCGGTGTTGACAGTCGTGACAGTTGGAAAATCCTTTTGCCCAAAGCGGCCGCATCGGCTGTTGTTACTGTAGGAACGGTGTATGTCATGAAGGAGACCATCCATGAGTGGCGTCCCGATTATTCCGACCGCAAGTCTTTTCCGTCCGGACATACAGCCTTTGCCTTTGCCGGAGCTGCAAATCTTCACCACCAGTATGGCCATGTATCTCCGTGGATAAGTATTGGCGGGTATGCCGTGGCTACGTTTACTGCCGTAGACCGTGTATGTCGCGACCGTCATCATTGGTATGACACCGTTGCCGGGGCTGCGGTTGGCTTGCTTTCTGCAAAGTTGAGCTTTTTCATTGGCGGTAAACTTTTCCCTAAAGCAGATGTGAATGTGACAGTCGGTCCGATGGATGTCAGTATGTGTTATAGCTTTTAACCGGGATATCTGAAAATGTCTTTGTGTTGTGAAACCTGTATCTATAAGACATTTTATTATATTTGGCTGTGTGTAAACTATATTTTTAAAGTATATTGTGTCGTATTTCGTTTTTTTTGTGTAAGTTTGCATTGTTGTATAAACTATACAAATGACATGAAAACAAACCAAAACATATCGGTTATGAAAATGAAAGTCCTTTTTTTGTTTCTTTGTGTGTCTATCCTTTGTGCCGGTGCACAGGAAAGGAAAAGTTTTACCAATAGTGTTACCCTCTATCATGAGTTCCAGCCTGTTGTGATACATTTGACAAACGGTAAGTTTATAAAGCAGAACAAGGCGAATATATTTCTTAAGAACGGATCGTTGCTTTACAAGAAGGGGACATTCACCATGCAGGCGAATATGGATCAGATACAGAGCGTTGCTTTTCCCGACTGTACCTATCAGCGCATAGACACCATCCTTGCGTCCGTGGTGGACACAATAGGCTCCAGGCAGCTTCTTCTTGCCACCTTGATAGATGTTGAGGCGTATCGTGGTAATCTTGTGAACAACCGTCAGATAACAAATTTTGAGATACGTGATAATGTCAATGTATCCTCGATGGAATTGAATTCAGATGAGGAAGGATATCCGCTTATGAATCGTTATTTCTTTAAGATTGACGGCAGGACTATTGAAGTCTCGGAGCGTCCGGTCTCATTGATAATACCTAAGGATAAAAGGCGTGAGTTCCGTACAATTGTGCAGACACCGGATTTCAGCTGGACAGAGGAGGAGAGCCTTATGCGTATCCTTAAGTTGTTTTAGTCTATGTTTAATATATTATTGAAGTAAATTATGAGGAAATCATTAACAGCTTTTTTATGTGCATGCCTGTTGTTATATGGCTGCCGTTCTTCATCGGAGGGAGCTTATAACGGTGCGATGTTCGGTTCTATGCTCGGTTCGGCGATAGGCGGTATTATCGGAGGCTATGGCGGAAGCGATATCGGACAGGTCGTAGGTATGGCAGGCGGTGCCGCTGTAGGTGCGGCTGTTGGAAATGCCAATGAAAAGAAGGCCCGTGAGGCATACTCCTGTCGGGCGGCAGATGACGCTTATCCCGAAGCTGTTTCTTCCGGATCGTCTTCTTATGGCGGTAATGACAGTGGGTTCGACCCTTCCAATGGCGGTGACGATCGCATATCTTTTGACGAGACTTCAGGAAGCTATCTTTCTGTTTCCGTCTCAGGTGGTGTTTCAACCAATGTCGTGCCGGATGAAATATCCACTCAGTCATTATCCGTAGAACAGCTTGCAAAGCTTGCTCCCGGCTATTCCGTCCGTTTTAATCCGCTCGTTGAGATTCGCAATGCCACGTTCAGCGATGCCGATGGTGACGGCATTCTAAGTTCCGGTGAGAAATGCACAGTGGCTTTTGATATAGTGAATAATTCGTCTGAGGTGCTGTATGATGTCAGGCCGACAGTTTTTGAAAGTACCGGTAACAAGCGTATACATATCTCTCCGGGAATCCGTGTGGAGAGTATAGCTCCGTACAAAGGTGTGCGCTATACCGCGATGGTAGTTGCAGACAAGAAACTGAAAGACGGTGAAGCTGTGATAAAAGTGGCGGTGGCGCAGGGCGATAGGGAATTGACATCATCTATACATGAGTTTAATATAGTGACAAGGCGTTAAGATAAGGACAGAATATAAATGACAGTCTATTTGTAAAGTTCAATAGACTGTCATTTTTTTATATGCTATAGATTTTTGTCTATTCTTCCTGTGAATGAGAGAGTATATCCTGTTTCCCCTCTAACAGAAATATGGGGATTTGTATAACTGATATTGCCGTTTTTGTCAATATTTACCTTTGTATTAGGGAATGTCTCGCATCTTAGTATAAAATCCTTTGTTGATGTTTGTAGAATATTGAAGACATCATTTTCCAAGAGAGTAGTGTTGTCGGCCTGTACAATTCTTAAAATGACATAGTCACTTGAACTTCTGCTGATGATTATTTTCATGCCAGGGAATTTTAGCGGGTTAATGTCAGGGTGTGTCAAGGTCCCGTCCCCAACATAAGTTCCGGTTATCTGTTTTGCCAAATCAATAGTGATGTCTGGGTCTTTGTCATCATCGCTACATGAAGATAGTGACATGCCGACAAAGAATAATGTCAGCAACATTAGTAATTTTGTGATATTTTTCATTATGATATAATTTAAAAAGCGTGAACCATCCGATGCCTGTATCATTCCTTTGGTACCGCCAAGTAACCATATACCGAAACAAGCAAAGGATAGTTCACGCCCTTTAACGACGTGAACTTCCTGTCTACTTGTTCTCCGGTATTGAAGTTTTGGCGGTTTCAAGGAAAAGAGAACAAGAGCTAAAAGCCCAGTTTTATATAAGATACGGATGAGAACACACAAAATTGTTTGTAAATACCGGTTGGAATACCGGTGGAATGGTTCTCATTTCGGGAGGTTGCGATCATGCCGCAATTATGTTTTTCTCCCATTGTCCGTTTGTTTTCTGTCTGTTTTTTATATAAATGGTTTTATAAAGGTTATAAAATAAAGGAGTATATAAGGGTCTTGACCAAATATTCTCCCGATAATCAAGTCGCGGTAATTCCGCATTTGCAGAATATTACGTTTGCAAAGATAGGAATTTTTTTTTAAAGAAAGATTATTTCCAAATAATTTGTTTAGTAAATACAAAATTTTCAGACTTGTATATATTGGAGTCTTGATGGATATTCTCCGATGTTCATTGCCTCTTTTCCCGGTAAAATGTCTGGAATCAAATGTACGGCAATGTGGCGGTTTTCTAAGATGCGGTCTTGTGGGTACAATAGATACGGTCATCGTTTATGAAAGGGAAAACTGTTGGCGGCATACCGTTTTCATGGCTTTCATTTTTGTTTTGGCGACTTTTTTATGTCTGTATTCTTTTCTTGGGGTTGTTTGTTTTCCTGAGTCTGTCTTGTTGTTGCCGTCTGTTTGCGTTTTTCTGTCGTCGGCTGTGTTTTCTGGTCTTTTTCCTCTTTCACCACTCTTTTCATTTCCCTCCATGCCGGATGGAGTCCGTCTTTATTATCCTCATTTGTTCCGTAATCAAATTCAGGAAGCGTGATAATATCTTCAGGCTTGAACGGGATTATTGTCTCGTCGGCTTTTTCCACGATGACAGTCACCACGCCTTGTGAGAGCATGCCGAGCATTTTTGCCGCTCCCCACGAGAGGTCTATTATGCGTCCGCGTCCGAACGGTCCGCGGTCTGTCACTCTCACCGTCACAGTCTTTCCGTTTTGCAGGTTTGTCACTTTCAGCATCGTTCCGAACGGATATGTCCGGTGTGCGCATGTCAGGCTGTCGTGATGAAGTCTTTCTCCGCTGCTTGTGCGTGCTCCTGTAGCCTTTTTTGAATAATAAGAGGCTTTACCCCTTTGGAGTTTTTGTGCTTCCAAAGAAGTAAAGCCAACCATTGGTAATAAGAATAAAACTATTAATGATTTTATATTCACATATATTGTTTTAGTTTAATACTGTGATTCCCTTTGCTATGGTCTGTGGTTATACCACGCCTTGCGCCATCATTGCGTGTGCTACTTTCATGAATCCTGCCACATTCGCACCTTTCACATAGTCGATGTATCCGTCGGCCTGCTTGCCGTATTTCACACACTGTTCGTGTATGCTGTGCATGATGTAGTGCAGTTTTTCGTCTACTTCGGCCTCGCTCCATGTCAGTCTTATGGCATTCTGGGTCATTTCAAGGCCGGATGTTGCGACGCCACCGGCATTTACCGCCTTTCCCGGTGCGAACAGCATCTTTGCCGCTACGAATTTCTCTGCAGCCTCTGCCGTGCATCCCATGTTTGAAACCTCCGCTACACAAATCGGCTTGTTGGCCAAAAGCATGTCGGCGTCGTCACCGTTGAGCTCGTTCTGGGTAGCGCATGGCAATGCTATGTCGCATTTTACCTCCCATGGCTTCTTTCCTGCAACGAATGTTGCTCCCGGGAATTCCTCTGCGTATGGTGCGCATACGTCATTGCCGCTTGCCCGGAGCTCAAGCATGTAGTCAATCTTCTCGCCGCTGATTCCTTCCGGGTCGTATATATATCCGTCTGGACCAGATATTGTTATCACTTTTGCTCCAAGCTCTGTTGCTTTCAGGGCCGCGCCCCATGCCACGTTTCCGAATCCGCTTATTGCAACGGTCTTGCCTTTAATGTCGAGTCCGTGTGTTTTCAGCATCTGGTCCACAAAATAGAGAGCTCCGAATCCTGTTGCTTCCGGACGTATGCGTGAGCCGCCCCATTCAAGTCCCTTTCCGGTAAGTACACCGTTCCAGCGGTGGGTCAGTTTCTTATACATACCGAACAAATATCCGATTTCGCGTGCTCCCACACCTATGTCGCCTGCCGGGATGTCTTCCTCCGGGCCGATTGAGCGGTAGAGCTCTGTCATGAAAGACTGGCAGAATCTCATCACCTCATTGTCGGAGCGGCCTCTGATGGAGAAGTCTGAACCTCCTTTACCACCGCCCATGGGCAGGGTAGTGAGCGCATTCTTGAATGTCTGCTCAAAGCCGAGGAACTTAAGAATGGAGAGATTTACTGACGGATGGAATCTCAGGCCTCCTTTATACGGGCCTATTGCGCTGTTGAACTGCACACGATAACCGATGTTTACATGTATCTCACCCTTGTCGTCAACCCATGGCACACGGAATGTGATAATCCGTTCTGGCTCGACAATTCTCTCGATAATCTTTGCCTTCTCAAATTCGGGATGCTGGTTGTAGACGTCCTTGACAGATATCAGAACTTCTCTTACTGCCTGTAGGTACTCAAGCTCACCGGGATGCTTTTGCTCCAGCTGCTGCATTATTTTTTCCACTTCCATAGTAATACTGTTATTTATAGGTTCGTATTATTGTTAGTTTGTCATTCTGTAACTTTGAACAGCACAAATGTAGGGAAAAAAACTATAACGTCCAAGTGATTTGGGAAATATTTTCCGTTATAAGGTTACAGATTGTTAAAATAAAGGCCTGCATGAAGAGACGGGTATGATATTCCTGCGGGTCGGGACGTGCCTTTGGCATGCGGCGGTAGTATTGCCATGCATAATAAATGGTGACGCGTGTACATCGCAGAGCGGTGTCACCTCATGTGGCAGTGGTGGGAAGTTCCTTTGTCCGTCCGGATTGTGAAGCGTTTTTTTATTCAAAGTAGAATGTGAGCACAAACATTTTTGTGTGGCCTGCTGTCACGGAATTGGCGTATGCCCGCATGTTTGCGTCCTGAAGCTCGTCTGCATGTTTTTTGTTAAGGGCGTCTGTCAGGCTGTAGCAGAATTTCAGTTCCGGTATAAGCTTGAAGAAAGGCAGGTACATGTCGCATCCAAGTCCCAGCTCAATCATTGTGTCATATCGTTTCAGCTGTATATAGTCTTGTTCTTTTGTAGTAAGATTTATCATAGGGTTGATGCCCGCCATCACATAGGGGCGGTAATTGTTCAGTCGCGGGGAAGCGAATTTTATGTCTATGGGAAATGACAGATAGGTGTTCTTCAGATCCTGGGTGGTTTCTGTCGGCATTCCGTTTGCATCGGTCTGTGTCATGTTCCGGAAAAGCAGGTGTTTTGCTCCGAAATGCATTGTGGGTGTGAAGCGCAGAGAGAAATTCTGGTTGAGTCTCAGTTCGGCCAATACTCCAACGCTGAATCCGGGATTCCATTTGTCTGCATCGCAAAGGATGGTCTGTGTCTGTACGCTCCCGTCTTCTGTCGTTATTGTCTGTGGCCCCACGTTTCTCAGTTCTATGTCTTGCATGTGCATGCCTACAAGAATTCCGAAATGCAACGGGCGCAGATCTATATAAGGCTTGTTCTGTGCTATGAGGGTCTGTGCTTCAATTCCTGTCGCCGCAACAAGTGTAAGCATCATTATTATAAGTCTTTTCATACACCTTAATTAATATATTCTAAAGAACGCGGATAATGTTTTAATATTGTATCAGGAGTGTATTTGTTGACAGGATGTGATTTGTTAAATACTTTAAAATATATACTGATTGTTGGGTAGTATTAAATAATATTAGTAAATTTGCATACTAAATTTTTGGTATTAATTTTAAAAATAATATTATTATGGCTTACGTAATTAGTGACGATTGTATTGCTTGCGGTACTTGTATCGACGAATGTCCTGTAGGAGCTATCTCTGAGGGCGAGAAGTATTCTATTAATCCTGAGATATGCACAGAGTGCGGCACATGTGCTGACGTTTGTCCTTCTGAGGCTATCAGCCTTCCCTAATCAGGATTCGGAGATTGCATAAAAATACGGGCTTCCCATCGGGAAGCCTTTTTTATTTTGTGTTTTCTTTAATCAGGATGAATAATGTGGGCTCACCCGACAAACCATGGGGGAGTTTCTTTTATTTATCCGAAAAGTGCTACCTTTGCATCATGAACACTCAAGGACTATTGGCATTGGCACAATTAATTCTGCCATCTGAAATAC
>NZ_JABKKF010000007.1 GCF_013166605.1 Xylanibacter muris | reverse complement strand
TAAACATTACAACTATGAAAGAAAAAATTTATTCCGCCATACTTATCATGGCATCGTTAATGTTTATAAACTGCACAAGTGATTTTGAAACAGAAGAGAAGACAAACGCTGAAAAAGCCGCTGAACTACGACTTAAAATATTGGAATTGGCTGAGGACTACGACATCAATGTTAAGCTTGAAGACAAATACGATGGGGGAAATATTGATATAGATATTGAAGACATTGAAGGACTGTTCAAAGCTATTTCCGCTGTAAGAGGAAATTATAAAATGATAGCTTCAAATAATGGAAAAACAAACTCTTTAAAACAAGTACCAAAGAGAAACAATAGGGTGAAAACAAAAAGTAAATCATATGAAACAGGTGAAAACTTCGGTTTCATGTTTACAAACTCAAATGACTCTATTCCAGGAAATCCCTATTTTAAAGTATCTTCATTGAATTGGGAATTTGAATGTTCTTGTATGGCAGATTGGTTTTGCACTGCAGGAGGAAAGATTTTTGATGTCACGTTAACAGCCCAAATAGAACTTTTGCCAGATCTGTCAAAACGTTATATATATATGGGAGAAATGGAATCAGTCAGATATCATTGTAATGATTATGGAAATAATTCATTTGGGTTTTATGGAGATATTGATTATAAAATATCAATACCTGGTTTTGGAGACATTAGTGTTGACTTTACTTTTCATGGCTGGATTGAAGAAGGAGGCAAAAGAGGTTCTATAGACTGGGATGTCATGGATAGTATCGGAACAACACTTCCTGATAATGATTTTGATAACAGTAAATATTTATAGATGAGAAGAAGTATCTGCCTTTTTGTTTTCATTGTGTCATGCCTGGCATTTTACGCATCCGATGAAATACAGAGAATAAAAGATTTCTGTAGGAATATTTCTGTATTCAACCATTACTTCCCGCAGGAAAAAGTATATCTGCACTTTGACAACACAGGATATTTCAAAGGAGAACGGATTTGGTTCAAGGCATACGTGACAAGGGCTGACAACAACCGCCGGACGGACATGAGCAAGGTGCTGTATGTGGAACTGCTCAACCCTATAGGTGATGTCGTGGAGACATGTAAGCTCAACATCAAGGACGGACAGGCGGACGGCTCGATAAGGCTCGACGACATTTTCAACAGCGGATTCTATGAAGTAAGAGCATACACAAGATACATGCTCAACTGGAATGCTAACGGCATTTTCTCGAGGGTTTTCCCCGTGTTCAACGCACCGAAAAAGGAGGGAGAATATAAAAAAGTAATCAATGAGATTGAATACAGGAAACGGCTGCCGGACAACAGGGGGAAGGACGGGACTGAAGAGGAAGAGCCGGACGAAAAGATTAACGTGAGGTTCTATCCCGAGGGAGGACATCTCGTGAATGGAATGAAAAGCAAAGTGGCGTTTGAAGTGTTGTCAAATACCAGGGAAGGCATAGACACAAAAGGAATACTGGAGACATCAAAGGGGACTAAGGAAGTGACAACAATAAGGGAAGGACGCGGAATATTCACATATATTCCAACAGACACAAAGGCAATATTAGTGATTAAGGATGCCGGGGGAAAGGGACACAAGTTCAACCTGCCCCATGCAGAAAAGGAGGGATGCGTGATGAAGGTCAACACCATGGACAATGACAACATTGAGGTGGAACTGACAAGAAGCCCGGGATACGCAAAAAAACTCGGACTCGTGCTGATAAACAATGGAAACGTGGAGGCGTTCAGCATCATCGAGGGAGAAGAGAAAAACACTCTGAGGACTTTCACAAAGAAACAGATGAGCAGCGGAGTGAACCAGATTGCACTCATAGACGGAGAAGGGAACATCGTGGCGGAAAGGATGGTATTCGTATATCCGCAGGAAAACGACATAGACTCTATCGCCATCAGCACTACAACGGAGGGACTTATGCCATGCGGAAATGTGGAGCTGAAAGCCAAGACACGCCCGAACACAACGTTTTCTTTTTCGGTGCGAGACATGGACACTGACGGAAACGGATATACGCAGAACGCCGCGACATGGATGCTGTTGTCGTCCGACCTGAAAGGATATATACACAACGCGGAGTATTATCTCGAGGCCGACGACGAGGAGCACCGCAGAGCAGCCGACCTACTGATGATGGTACAGGGATGGAAAAGATACGACATAAGGATGATGAGCGGGAAAAAACAGTTTGAAAAGAAACACCATATAGAAGACGCCCTATATATAACAGGAAAACTAATCAGCGAAAAGAAAAAGAATACGGTGGACAACGTTAATCTTAAAGCCACATTATACAACAGAGAAGGGGCCTCTTTTTCAGGAGAGACAATAACCGACAAGAACGGATACTATACATTTAAAATGCCGGAGTGTATGGGAGAGTTCACACTGCTCCTGAACACAAAGAAAAATGATAAGGCTGTTAAATACAGGATTGGAATAGACAGGAATTTCTCACCCGGTTCTAAACTGTTGTCACCATACGAGACAAGACAGTCAGACACAAAACCAAAGACACTGAGTATAAAAGAAGATACCCTTTTTGATGATCATATATCAATGGACAAGGGAAACTACCTACTGAAAGAAGTAAAGGTGAAAGGAAGAAAAAGGAAAAGCGCGGGAAGCAGATGGCTGAATGAACACAACGGGGCATACAAGGCTGCCATAAAATATGACTGTACTAAAGCGGCTGACGAGATTCTTGACCGGGGAGAAAGCACACCCACTATATCTGACTGGCTCGCAGAAGTAAATACATTTTTCATAAACGACAAAGACGGAAGAACAACAAGCCCGTCTAAATCTTCTGATAATAAAGTGCAGGGAAACGCAGAAGAGAATAATTCAGACATGCCAAATAAATCAAATAATGATAATGACAACGACAATGAGACAGACAAGTACCAATATGAACAATTTATTGTGGATGGTATCAGATACAAAAACCGGCCTGTTGTATGGATTCTCAATAATCAGATATACGCAATATCCGGACTTACAGAATATGCCGTAAAGAAAATGAGTACAGAATCAATGACAAGTATAGAGTCAGATTGGAGTAATTACACTATGCCTACATGGCTTGAAGATGTAAAATCTGTATATATATCCGAAGATGACAATATATGGAATCACTATATAACTTCAACTTATTTAGGTTTATACCATCCCGTCACAATATTTGTATACGTTCCTTTCACGCGCAAGGTGAAACACAAGGGGCTGAGACAGACAATCTTCTCAGGATATACAAAACCCGAGACTTTCGAAATGCCCGACTACAGCCAAATACCACCGATGCCCGACCACAGAAGAACGCTATACTGGAACCCGAATGTGAGGACAGACAGCAAAGGAAGGGCAAAAATATCATTCTACAACAACTCAACATGCACAAGCTTCGCTGTGTCGGCAGAGGGAATAACTGAGAACGGAAAGCCGGTGGTTTACTGAAAACGATACGGAAGTTTTATGCTTCAACATATATAAAAAACACATGGAGCGGATTTGGCATCTCCGCTCCATGTGTTTTTATAAGCATATTATCCTTAAAGGATCAAATCATAAGTCATTTCTTAACGTATTTCTTACCCTTTTGGATAATCAGGCCTTTACTATTGCCATCGACACGGTTTCCGCTAAGAGTATACTTTGGCTCATCTTTCCTTGAATCCGCTTCTACGCCATTAATACTGTTTCCCTCATTACGCACATATATACGTCCTGTAGTAAGAAGTTCTGATGTATCCCATTTCTGACCAACAGAAGGACGCTCGGGAATTATTGACTTGAAACCGGAACCAGATACCGTCGCCCCTGTCAAATCAAGGATTGAAAAACCTGTGTCATCAGGAATGCTGCCAGCCTCTGTCAAATCAAGGTTGAGAACCGCATCATTAATAACAAAGTTTCCTGTTACCTTCACCTTATTTGTTTTTGTAAGCTTGTTCGTGGCATTATATACAAGAGGAGCACCAATCATACCACCGGCATTTACCGTACATCCTCCGGTAAGCTTCAATGAACTGATGTTGACAAGCGTGTCGCCACCCATTATCATACCGCCATCAAATACGGTCACCTTTCCTGCTACAGTTCCCTTACCTTTAAGAACGGCCTCCTTGGATACCGTAACCGCACCCGTTCCGGAATTTGTGCCGTTTACAATCAGAGTGCCTCCCTTAATGCCGGTAGAGCCTTTGTAAACGTTATTGCCGGTGAGTCGCCATTCTCCTGTACCAACCTTATTTACGTTCACCTTACCACCTCTGTCTGCACTGCTGCAATCCCAGTTATTTATAACACCGTTGAATGTCTCATTAGTATTTGCAGAACCGACATTCCATGTACATGTGAAGTTTGAGGTATTCTTGCTCGAACCGGCAAGATAAGTTCCCTTGTCACCGGCAAGACCTCCCAAAGTCTGATTACCATTAGTTGTCCAGTTACATACCCTTGTATTACCCTTTGTCTCTACAACAAAAGTCGTAAGATCAATGTTATTGTTCTCTATAAGGAACAAAGAGCCTTCCGAATCCTTGCTGTTTACACCGTTTGCTATTATACGGCCTGTAAACTCTGAAAAATTCCCACTGATGCGTTCACGAAGGTAAGGAATGTTCAACTGAAGTGTACCGGAACCTGTAAATTTATTCTTCATATAGCAATTACGGTTAGGAGAGAACTGTGAAATCTCACCTTCAAGAACTTCTATCGGGAAAGAGTATGTCTCATCACCACTGGTCTCGCCCTTTGTCTTCAATTCACCACCGGCAAACACAAGCTTCGAAGAAGAACCTATACCGGCCTTTGAGATAGCTGTAGTACTGAGATACATCGTTCCGCCACGGAGAATTGTCGCCCCCGTATGGGTAAAGAACTTATCTGTAGCAACAGTAAGCTGACCGTTTCCATTGAGAATGAAATTATCATTTCCCTCAAGTGAACCGGTCATTGTAACAACAGTCCCCTTATTCGCAATATTAAACTCTGTCTCGCGGGTAATTTTTGCAGAACGGTTTGTAGATGTCGAACCTCCTGTATATTTGTATGTACCACCGTCGAAAATCCAGTTCTGTGCAAACTCTGTACTTGCACCTATGGCACTCGGCTCACCTCCGTTCTTAAGCGTATTGAACTCGAATGTGCCTTCATGCAATACCGTGGCTCCGGAATATTTGTTGGCAGTGTTCATTGAGAGCACACCGCTACCACCTTTATTTACAGAACCGCTACCGGCAATTGAACCGGTTCCGTTAATGGTGATGTTCCCGTCACCGTTGACAACGACCACTTCCGGAGACACCGTCTCGTTGAGTGTCACTGTTTCATTGTCCACCGGAGCAAAAAGCACCTTCTTACCGTCGGCAAACACATCAGAACCGTTGTTCCATCCTTGCGTGGTAAAATCCCATGAAGCAGCACCTTCTTTCCATGTCAGGTCTGGCTCGTATGCATCAATATCCACCACACCTACTTCTATAGGACGTGTGGTCATCTTCTGTTCTGCCGTATAATCAGAGAATTTGTCTGTTCCGGCAAACGCTCTCATACGGATAAGATAAGGAGTACCCGGTTCAAGATTCTCAATAGTGTATGTCGTCTCTCCCGCACCGGTTCTGTGTATCTCATTCCATTCGCCTCCGTTTTCTTTTTTAAACTCGATGGCAAAGCCGTCTTCCCCGTATGTATAGTCACGCCATTCAATCTTAAGCGATGTTGTCTTGGCTGTGGCAAGCTCTATGCACATAGGCATACGCAGGAAGTAGTCGCGATTCTCTACTGTGATGCTGTTTATATAGTTCTCGATGTTTGCATATCCGTTCTCGGCAATCACCATAGCATCGTTCTTCATCTTGTCCGTGCCGTTTGCATCCTCCCATTCATCAGGCATTCCGTCACCGTCGGTATCCTTGCGGTCATTGCCTTTCCATACATTCCATGTATTCGGTGCACCATAAATAAGGGTTTCCTCATTTGCTATAAGTGCACCTTTCTTACCATACGACATGACCTCATCCACCATGTAACAATCCGCATAATCGCGATAAGGCAATGAAGCACCGACAGTTGGAAGAACTGTCTCAAGAAGCGATTTGCCGGATACTTTCTCAAGTTCGGGATAATCATACGGAGTTGACTGTGGATCCGCAGCGGAATAACGTGTGACTTCTGAAGGATCAAAAACTCCGTCCATATTCTTATCCTGCCAGTTATCATTGCCATAGAAATGGAAGTTTGAGTTTCCTCCGGTAAACGCGTCTCCTCCCTTTGCCGGACCGTTTATAAAGAGATTGCCCTCAATATTACAGAAAGATTCGCCTTCTGAGTCACCCCCCATGATATATGCACCGTTCTGCCAATTGTAAACAATATTGTTCACATATTGGTTTCTACCCTTTATTTTATTGTTACGTGTGCTGTTATCACAATAGAAGTTACGATACAGGGTGATGTAGTCTGTCTGCATCAGTCCACCGGCAGAATGAGGCGTGAGCCCCTGCCCCATTATAGTATTTGATATCGTTATATTCTGCGGTGTTGCACCCTTACCGTCAGGATTGATTGAAAAAGTCTCGTCAAGTCCCCATGATACTGAACAGTGGTCGAATATCATATTCTGCCCGTTGGCAATTCCTGCGGCATCCTTACCGGAATCTCCCTTACGTCCCATACGGAAACGCATGTGACGCACTATTATATTGCTTGCACCGGAAAACGACACTCCGTTTCCATACACGGTAATTCCCTCTCCCGGGGCTGTCTGTCCAGCTACATAGAGATTATTCTTGAAAACAAGTCTGCTCTTAATATTAATAACTCCGGCAACATCAAACACAATAATACGGTTTGGCTGGCTTATGGCATCACGCAATGAGCCTTCACCACTGTCATTAAGATTTGTCACGTGATAAACCGTACCGGTACGCCCTCCGGTAGCAAAGCGTCCCCATCCCTGTGCACCTGGAAATGCCAGTTGCTGTGCAGTTGCAGACAAACAGCTGCTGCCGAGCAGCATACTGAATAATAAAGGTAAATGTTTCTTGTCCATTTTTTGATAAGTTCTTTATTTTCTTTTCAATTATTCTTATTTTAAGTATTGTTATATGACAGTTGCAGCAACAGCAAAACAGATATATACATTTCTTTATATGGTATGCCGCCGCTGTAGCATAACAGTTATAACAATGCAAAGATAAGGTAAAAATCTTATAAGCAATAAAAAAACCGCAATATCAGCAAATATGAGGCCAAATATTGCGGTTATATATCAAAATATTATGAAATCAGGCTTCCAATGCACCTATTATATCATTTACAGAATTGCATCCGTGAAGATCAAGCCAATCGTTTATTCCGTCCCGCACCTTTATTGTTACAGCAGGGTCTATGAAATTTGCAGTGCCTATTTCTATGGCTGTGGCACCGGCCATAAGAAATTCTATGGCATCCTCCGCACAAGATATTCCTCCAAGTCCTATAACAGGTATATTGACAGCCTTTGCCACCTGCCATACCATACGTAAAGCCACCGGCTTCACACACGGACCGCTAAGTCCTCCGGTATTTATACTGAGCATAGTACGACGACGCTCAATGTCAATGGCCATTCCCATAAGAGTATTTATAAGCGAAACGCTGTCGGCTCCCTCTGCTTCCACTGCGCGTGCAATCTCGGCAATATCCGTAACATTTGGCGACAGTTTCACGATAAGCGTCTTATTATAACGCTTGCGAACGGCACGCACCACTGAAGCGGCACCTTCACAGGTAACTCCAAATGCCATACCACCGTCTCTAACATTAGGACATGATATATTCAACTCAATGGCCGGAATATTCTCAAGAATATCTATACGGGCAGCGCATTCCGCATAATCTTCCGGTGAAGAACCACTGACATTCACGATCATATTCGTATCTATATCCTTTATCTGCGGATATATATTGCTGCAAAAATAGTCCACCCCCTTGTTTTGCAATCCCACACAATTGAGCATTCCCTGATGGGTTTCCGCCATGCGTGGATAATCATTACCTTCACGAGGATTAAGAGTCGTACCCTTTACTATTATACCTCCTATACCATCAAGCGGAACAAAGTCAGCAAATTCCAAACCATATCCGAAAGTACCCGATGCGGTCATCACCGGATTCTTCAACTCAAGGTTATTTATTTTTACATTTAAAGATGCCATAACAATTTCTTAATATTAAACACCGGTCCTTCTTTACACACACATATATTCCCGTCCGTCGTCTTCTCCACACAACATAGGCATGCGCCTACACCGCACGCCATCATATTCTCAAGCGACACCTCACAGTCTATACCTGCCTCTACCGCATATCCGGCTACAGCCATCATCATCGGCTTTGGACCACACGTGGATATACGGTCGAACTTACATGTATGCAGAATCGTGTGATTCGTTACAAACCCTTTTTGGCACATCCCTTCGACATCATTATCATATATTCCTGAACCGTCTTCGGTTGTTACATATACACGGCCATACTTATTAAACTCATCCATAAGCAACAAGTCTGAAGCTTTTCTTGCTCCAAGCAGAAATGTAGGCTCATTTCCCATACGTTTCATCTCCGCTCCCATATAGAGCAACGGAGCTACACCTACACCACCTCCTATAAGGAGTATCTTCTCTGAAGAAGACTGAGGCATAGTGAAGCCATTACCCAACGGCAATACACAATTAACCGTGTCTCCCTTGCTTAAAGAAGCCAAAGCACGTGTTCCGTCACCGATAGCAGCAATGAGAAGCCAAAGCTCATTCGTGGAACGGTCTACAAAATTAATGGAAATAGGACGGCGAAGGTATGTTGAAGGTGAATTATCAACGCGAATCTCAACAAACTGTCCGGGAAGCATCTCTGGAAGAGGAGTGTCGCAAGTGAGTTTTATCAACACATACTTATCATTGATATGCTCAACAAAAGACACTGTAAGATCGAGAATATACTTTTTCATCTTTTGAACGATAATTGTTATCTTGGTATTAAATACTGTCTTTGACTACAAAGGTAATGCAAATCAAGGACAAGACCAAAATATTGCATTATTAATTCTATTGGAAGCAAAACTTTAGAATACTATACATTATCCACATCGCAAATCGATGTCACTATGTGAAAAAGTCCGGCATAAACATCCACGAATAGGAACATGCTTTTGTTAGGTGCCATGTGGAAAATCAGATGGAAATTTGTTTTTCCTATCTATCCGTGTCACTTTGAAAACGGAACGAAAGTCTCATAAGTCTGATCATCATAATAAACCCTTATCTCCGTTACCCTGCGTTTAGGTTTGTCAATATATTTCACTTCTTCATTAACGATATCATGATGTGTATTCCTTACACCATTATCATGATGATACTCCGGAACATCATTCGATAGGGGGGGATTATCAACCACACCAAAATCCAACAACTGTTCATGCCCCTCAATAACATTTTCCACCTTATCGTCTGCATTGCCATTTTCCGACATATACATACTTCCAGAACCAAACATGAGCCAATCAGTATTGATGTTGGATTTTTTCTTTTTAATCGCTTCTACAATATTAAGCGTTGGTTTTGTACGTCCATTAAAGATACTGCTCAATGAGGCAGGGGACACATCTATAAACTGAGCAAAGTCTTGTTGAGTCATGTGCAACGACTCCATTACCTGTCTAATTCTATCTTTCATATTAAAAAAACATGCTTAAAGGGGTTTTTCCCTCTTTTTTATTTGATTTTACAAAGGTAAAGCTTTTATTCCAATTATGCAAAAGATTTATGATAGATTTTGATATCTGATATTTACATTTGTATTTATAAATACCACAAAATAAAATATATTATTGTATATATACAGCATTTACATCTCTAAAAATACACTTGAAATACGTTTACATGCCTGTATTTCTTTCTGATATATAATATATAATATACTGACTACCATTTATTTATATATATAATTATTAAAAGCTTTTATAGAAAAGAATGCATATATCATATAAAAAGCATAAAAACATCTACTTTTTATTTAATAAATACTATAAACATGATGATTATCAGTAATATATATTAATATTATCATAAATGTATATATATAGATTTTATTCTTTAAACTCATGTTTTATGTTTATAAAGCTGAATTCATAAACATAAACTAAGGCGTAGGGTGCTGCAACCGCCTTGTTTTGTTTTGTAAATATACTATTTTATCTTCTTGCTTTATGGTTGTAAATTTCAGTAATCCAAATGCAAACAGTTGTTAACGGTAAATTCATTATTGTGTGATTAAAGTAAAAATTGAAATTTTGAAGAATTCCGAATCAACGGTCGTAAAACTCAAAAAAAGGCAAAAATGAGAGGGGTAAATATGATTCAAGCTACTGATTACGTGGCATTTGAATACCAAAAAAGCACCCTTGAAAAAGGATGCTTTTAGAAAAAAATTAGGGCAAAAAAGCTTTTTTTTAGTGCAAAATGAAGAAAAGAAGCTCTTTCATCAGCTCTCCCGGAGGCGTATTTGGGTTATCCAATCCCTTACTTTTGGCATCTGCAATCCTTATTTGCGAAATAATTTGGAGAACTTTCACACCAGAGAAATTCCGCATACCAATCATATAGTCTTTGGCCGCCCACGGAGAACGCAGATCCAACCATTTTGCAACAGCATCCTGACTGTCTCTTTGGGGACAATAATATGCCATCATAAGATTCTGAAAGTAACTGAAGAGCATCGGTAGTAAAGCATATATACTTCCCGCCTTTGGATTTTCGTTAAAATATTTCACAATGGCATTTGCCTTTAAAACATTCCTGTTTACGATGGCATCCCTCAATTCAAAGGCATTAAAATCCTTGCTCACCCCTACCTGTTCCTCCACTACTTGAGGAGTCACCCTCCGGTCGTTTTCAGGCAAGGCCAACACGAGTTTATCAAGCTCTCCGGTCAACCTGCTCAAATCCGCGCCAACAGAATCCGCAATCATCTGCTGAGACTTCGGGTCAATGCCCACACTTCTTGCAAGAAGATATTTTTCAATAAACACCGGCAGGTCACGCTCACGCAATTTCTTGCTTTCGAAAAGAACTCCGTTTTTCTCTATAGCTGCCACAAGAGATTTTTTACGCTTGTCTATGAAACCGTTTTTATGGCATAACACAAGAATAGTCGAACCGAGCGGAGATTTTATATAAAATTCAAGTGCATCCGTATTTTTAATATTCTGCGCCTCCTTTACAATCAACACCTGGTATTCCGACATCATGGGATACCGTTTTGCAGCATCCGCTATCTGAGCGGCAGTAACATCCGAACCGAACATCACTGTCTGATTGAAATCACGCTCTTCGGGTGGTAATACATTATCTGCAATATAATCGGAAATCTTGTCTATATAATAAGACTCATCACCCATAAGATAGTATACGGGCATGAATCTCCTTGCCTTCAGATCATGCATTATGCTTTCAAAAGTTGCAGTTTTAGTATCCGCCATTACTCTATACGAATTTTATTTGTTAACTTTGCATGTACCATAAGCGATGTTTCCATGAATGAAAACATATCAGGCTCACATTTGGTGACAACCTTGATACCGCTCTTATCACAAGTACAAAGATAATGTAAAAATCCGACTAAGCGAAATAATAAAATAAAAATAAAGATGTACAGACTAAACCTTCCGCCCTATAATATCAGAATCAGACATAACAATAAAAAAACGGAAGTTTTCGACATTCTCAGAAGAAAATACGTCGCGCTTACTCCGGAGGAATGGGTGCGACAACACTTCATACATTATTTAATAGAACACAAAAACTACCCTGCCGCCTATCTCGCAAACGAAGTTGAACTGAGAATAGGCACAAAACGGCTACGTTGCGACAGTGTGTTATATGATACTACACTCACACCGAAAATAATCATCGAATACAAGGCACCGGAAATAGAACTCACACAGAATGTGTTTGAACAGATTTCCATATACAACATGCTGTTGCATGTAGACTACCTGATAGTCAGCAACGGCATAAACCATTATTGTTGTAAAATGGATTATTGCAATCAAAAATATTTATTTCTGGAAGACATTCCTGACTACGAAAACATTTAACATTAAAATATCTTCCCTTACGGATGAGGTGCTGCTGAAACATATTCCCTTTTACCTTAAACCCGACAGGCGGACAATGTCACAAGCGAACGCCACAAAGGTTACAACCTTTATATATGCTTTGAGGCAGTATGGGTGAAAAAACGCCCATACTGCCTCAAAGCATATTAATCTGTATTTTACTCCTCCTCTGTTTTCTTTGTAGTCTTACGTATAGCACGCTTACGTGTTTTTTTCTTATCGTCAGCAACCTTGTCCGTCTTTATTCCCGCAAACTCAGGGTCGATGAGAATACGTCCGCAATACTCGCAAACGATAATCTTCTTATGCATCTTGATATCAAGCTGACGCTGTGGAGGAATCTTGTTGAAGCATCCGCCGCAAGCATCACGCTGCACGCATACTACAGCCAAGCCATTGCGTGCCCCATTACGTATGCGTTCGAAAGAAGAAAGCAAACGCGGATCTACCTTTGTCTCGAGCTCACTTACCCTTTCCCTTAGAATCTCTTCCTCGGCACGTGTCTCTTCCACTATCTCGTCAAGCTCGCTCTTCTTCATTTCCAGATCCTTGCGACGCACATCTATTGCCTCTTCCGTTTCCTGAAGCTCAACTGTCTTGACATTCACCTTTGCATCCGCCTCCCTTATCTTCTTATTGCAAAGTTCAATCTCAAGCGTCTGAAACTCGATTTCCTTGCTCAATGTGTCATACTCGCGGTTGTTCTTCACATCATTCAGCTGCTCCTTGTAGCGGTTTACACTGATTTGTGCTTTCTCCACCTCGCCTTTCTTCAAGGAAATGGCCGTCTGGAATTCATCTATCTCATTCTTTATCTTCAGAACACGTGTGGTGAGTCCTTCTATCTCATCCTCCAAATCCTTCACAGCCTTTGGAAGCTCACCGCGCAAGTTCTCCTTTTCCTTGATTGCCGAATGGGTGGTCTGAAGCTGATAAAGAGTCTTCAGTTTGTCTTCCACGGAAAATTCCGCATTAACTTTCTTTGCCATAATACTTTATACGTAAATTATTGGATTCGTATTCGTCTCCGCCATCACGACAGGCAGCCCCGGACACTCTTCCGTTATTATTGATTTAAATATTTCATTTGTAAACTGTTCACTCTGATAATGCCCTGTCACGCATATCTGTATTTTCTGCTCGTATCCGAAATATACATGATAGTGCATCTCGCCTGTAATGAACGCGTCAGCACCGGCCTCCACGGCCTTGCCGAGAAGGAAATCACCGGCTCCACCGCAAACCGCGACCTTTCTTATTTTCCTATGCAGCAGTTCATTGCATTGCAGACACTCCACATTAAACACACCTTTCACCAATGACGTGAAATCCTCCGCACCCATGCCTTCGGCAAACATTCCCGTCACTCCGCTTCCCGAATCAGCGGCAGAGCCGCACGACAGGAAACCGACATCAGCGAGACCGAGTTTTTCCGCAATCATGAAATTCACTCCCCCACGGGCATTATCCATATTTGTATGCATGGACACTATACAGATATCATTCCGTATGGCTTTCATTACTGTTCTTTGCACGTAATCCGCATCCGAGATTACTTTCAGCCCGCGAAACAACAACGGATGATGCGACACAATGAGATTACAATGTCTGGCAATTGCCTCATCCACAATGCTTTCAGTCACATCAAGACACAATAAAGCCCCTGATGCTTCCGCCTCCGTTAATCCTATTTGCAGGCCGGCATTGTCCCAGTCTTCCTGCAATGGCAAAGGCGCGAATCGTTCAAGGGCACTCACCACTTCCTTAATCTTCACGCTTAATGTAGCTTTATGATAACTTTTCAGTTTGCAAAGTTACTGATTTTATCTCATAAAATATACATTAAGCGTGACAATTAATTATTTTTAAAACACCTTTAATAACACATGTTCCGTAATACGTCTTCATGAAAAAGCCAATCTGCACTTTTCTCTGATGTCCTATAGCGGACAACCGCCTTAACGTGCGGCCTGGCCGGCTGGCGGCCGCCAAAAATATTCATCGTCCGAGGTCACATATTTTCCGCGGAAATGGAACTTATCAGGAACAAGACTGACAGAAGTTCCCTGAGGATGCGCTGACGCCCCTTCCGGCTCAGACTGGTTGAGCGTATTGGCAGAGATAACATAAAGATTCTTTGCCATGTAATCTTTCAAATACCTGTCTACCGTCTGTTTATTCTTGTGATTCCAGTTGGCATCTTCATTAAGCAGCAGGGGCAACCCAAGGCGCAACCTCTCACGTACTTCACCCGGATGGAGAAGCACTCCGTTCTCATCAGAAGCATAGGCAGCAAACGACGGATCCATCCAAACCCACTTTCCAAGCGACGTACTCCATGCGACATTAATTACATGACAGTCGGGATCCGTTCTCCATTCACGAGACTGACAGGTGAGATAACGTGCCGGAATACCCTCGGCCAACAGCATCTCATTCAGCATGATGGCCATGAAACGGCAGTTCAGACCACGGTTTTCGCGCCGGCACACTTCGTATAGCTCAATGGCATTGAGACGGCAATCAGGTCGCGGAGAACCGCCATCATGACGAATATGATCATGAACCCAGTAAAGAATATTCTTTATTCGTGATATGTCATCACCGCCACCGGCTATACTGTCCAGGTTAAAGTAGTCGCGTGTACGGCACAGAAGAGAGTCTGACGGATAAGCATAGCCGATAACGGGAGTACACTGTCCCGTACGCCTGTATGGAAATGAAAGTTTCAAAGTTTCAAGATGTGTGCTCCCTTCTGTTCCTTCCAATGATTCCTTCATTGCCTCCATGCGTGCATACATGGCCGTATCGCCAATTTCACCCGCCACCTTCTCTATTACAGGTATTTTGGATATGGCAATAAAACCGAATCCTTCATTGTTGTACTTGTTCCGCAATATCCATTCCTCTGCCTGTCTGAATGCCTCAGCCCATCCATCGGCCTTTCCCCACGAAGCGGAAGGTGTGGCCGGGATTGCTTCCGGACATTCACTGCTCACTACACGCCCCATCACTATATATCCCTTGAATTTAGGACAGTTCACGGCATTGCCATAGCAAGTGCGGAACACTGTTCCTCCAAAGACAATATTTTCCAGTTCCGGACAGTCTTTGACAAACTGTGAGCCACCCGTACTCATAACCGTTCCGTCAAAACGTATGCTGCACAAACGTGGCATTTCATTCACGCAATAACCGTCGATGTGTCCCACAAATCCGCTGAAAGTCAGTTCCTCAAGTGCAGGCATCCTTTCAAATGTACCGCCGGAAATGTATTCCACATCGCGAAACACCAGTTTCCTCAATGACTTCAAGCCTTCCAGCAGTCTTCTCACAGACCTGTCTTTCCAGGAAAGTACAGGAAGGGTGAGTTCCGTCAGCATGGAATCATCTGTAAGCACATTGCTGTGTATGTATGCTTCCCGTGGGAAGTCGAGCGTCCGCAATGATGTCCTGCTCAGAGCCCAATGTCCGACAGTATCAGTGTGTACAGGCAGAATTATATTCTCTACAGGACACATGAAGAACATGCAGTCTGGCACGGTATGCTCACTTGTGACGTATGCGCGGTATGCTTTCTGTCCGTCAAGAAACGGCTGCCCTCCTTTAGAGAACTCCACATCGCGCAGGTTGACCGAGCGCACCTTGCCTCCGGTTGTCTCCATACCTGCTCCCCGCCCGCAAATATCACGCAAGAAACGTATGTCGTCATTATTTATGACTCCGCGTACTGTAATGTCGGTAATACGGTATTTATTCCGTTCACCGACAAGCTTCGACAACGTGCCGGGATGTTTCACTCTGACCACAGCCTTCTTTGCCTCCACACTGCTTACAGACATCACGCATCCTAAAAGCAGAAACATCCATAGTCTCATTCCTTCCATAATTTATAACATTAAAAAAAACATTCTCCTGCCTGTCCGTCAGAAACGGTCCCGGCTATCCGTTGCCGCTTCCTCCGTCTTTGGTATCATCGTTGACGATGGTGCGTGACGCTTTCCTTACACTGGCCTTAAGCTCTCCAAAACGCCAGTTGACGCTGACACCGAAACGCTGCTGAACATACTTGCTCCATGATTCGCTGGTGAAGTTCAGGTCGGCCAACGTGTTTTCCGACCTGTTGTACTTCTTCAGGAAATTGCTTGCATACGCTGATACGGTAAGCCTCTTTTTCATCATAGACTTGCTTACGTTCAGGGTGTAGGAACAATAACCGCTTCCTTTTCCCTGCAACGATATCCACGGAGACGACGAGTATATGTTCATACTCATACGCCAGTCATGAGGCAGCGACTGCTGCGCTCCCCCGTATGCCGACACATACCATCCGCTGTTGCTCAGCCCTGTTCCGTCTTCAAGATGAGAGTATCTTCCATATAAGTTTGCATATATACGCGTGTCGGGAGTGACATTCCAGTTTACGTAGCCGCTGACGTTCACATTGTCCGACTTTCCTATATTACGGTAGGTTGAGTATATTACGTCCTTGCCTGTAGGGTTCTGCAGTCCCTTGTCAGCCAGCGACATGTCGGACACCAGTTCCGTCACGCTTTCAATGCTGTTGTCGGTGAAGGAATAGCTCAGCATGATGTTGAAGTTTATCTTCTGTGTGAAGTTGCTGTAGTTCATGTTCACGGAATGTGTTTTCTCTGTGTCAAGATCAGGATTTCCCTGATTGATGTACGTCGGATTACTGTCATCAAGATATGGATTGAGATACCATATTCCGGGCCTGTATATACGCATATTGTATCCGATGCGCATGTTCTGAGTATCGGTAATCTTGTATCCGATGCTCAGCGACGGAATTATATCATCAAAATTCTTGCTGAAATCCAGTCCCCGTCCCAGTCTATACTCCACATCCTGGAAAGTATGCTCATAGCGCAGTCCAAGCCGTCCGGATATTTTCTTCATCTTCAGCCCATAACCGGCGTATGCCGACAGGATGTCGTTGCGGTGGCTGTAATGCGAGCTGTGGTCCGGATCATATTCATATTCCGCCCCTCCTGCGGCCTGACGCTGATAACGGTCGTTCTCTGAAGAATTGTCTCGCATTATATATTTCACGCCTGTCTCCAAAGTGTGTATCTTCCCTATGGGTGTGGTATAGTCGGCCTGTACGGTATGTTCTGTGGAGTGCTGCGAATTGTCATTGTGCTGATCCTTCATCCTTCCGACAAAATCCTGCCATCCCTCCACCGCCGTCACTTCATCATATACAGAGTACGAGTCAGACGAGTTCGGACGTGAGCTTATTCTGTACGACAGCGTGAACATACGGTCTTTCATACGAAACAGCCGCTGATAGTCGATACCTCCATTGACTGAGAAATAAGAATTTCCGCCCCTGTTGCTATGAATATAATCATACAGCAACGAACCGTCAGCAGGCGAAGTCGCCGACATGCGGCCATATCCGTTGTTTCTTCCATTGTTTCCCCACAACCCGAAAGATGCGGATATAAGCCTCAGAGTGTCAATATCATAGCTCGCCTCCATATTTCCGTAATGACGGTTGCCGAATCCTCCGCTCCCACCGCTGTAATCCTGGTCTGACGATGTCGGTGAGATATTTCCGACAGTCTTTCTGCTTCCGCCATAATAATTATCTGAATTGGTATCGTGCTTATAGCTATACTGTGCGCTTACAGTAAGATTCCCACTCTTCACGGTTCCGAAAAAGCCGGTACCGGCACCGCGGTTATCCGCGTCTGCGCGCAGCGTCAGAGTATATCCTTCCAGTCCTCCTCCAACAGTAACGATATTGATAATGCCTCCCACTCCCTCCGCATCATACTTAGGACCGGGATTTGTGATGACCTCGATGTGCTTGACCGAATTTGCAGGCAGGCTTTTAAGCACCTCGGTAGGATTGTCGCTCATCATGCTGTTCGGTTTTCCGTTTACATACACTTTGAACGACGAGTTTCCGTTCACCTTTATATTATCCTCACCGTCGACGGTCACCATCGGCACTTTTCGCAGCATTTCAAGCACAGTGTTTGATTTGGCGTCCGGATCATCGCTTATATTATATGTTATCTTGTCTATGTCCGCCTTGACCAGAGGCTTCTGTCCTCTTATCACAACTTGTCCGAGTTCGTTTTCAGCACTCACCGCATATATAGTGTCCATATCGACGACCTTCTGTCCAGGCTTTACGATAAACTCCCTCACGATATTCTTTCTGCCTACCATACTGACTGTCATTCTCATCTCTCCGGTCCCGGAAACACTCTGCCTGAAATTTCCTTTCTCATCCGTCACCATCATTTTCAAGGGCTTGCCGCCCGCATTTCCTTTCTTCTCTATCTTTATTGTGGCGTATGGCTCGGCTTCCCTTGTCAGCGAATCCACAAGAGTGCCCTTTACAGTGAAGCTTCCACTTTTTTGAGCCACCGCAGGCATTGCCGCAATAAGGAAAGGCAATACCGCGCTAAATCTAATTTTAAACATCTATTACTTTTTTAATTCATTTATTTAAAACTTTTCCATCAAAAGACGCAATAAATGTCATTTTGCGACAAAACCACGCATATATTTAACGTTTTTTATCCCTGTACGGTGTTTCTTTATGAAAATAAACATTTCGCATACCATGGTACGAAGCATTAGTCTTAAAAAAACATTGCCCACTATTTCAAACAGATGTCACTGACCGTAAAACACCAAATCAAAGAATTATTAATTTATCAAAAAAAGCACGATTCACTTAAAACTTTGAAATCTATTTACATTTTCAACAGATGTAAAATCCTCTTCCAATGAATGGCCTATTCATGCTCGATGAATGGCATGTTCATCAGCCGTGAATAGCCTATTCATTAGGCATGAACATGCCATTCATTTTTGGCACACTTTTTAATAGCAACTAACACACTGGATATCAACAAATTAGCCACATATAAGAATTCAAGAAAAATACGCCAAGGACGTATTATGAATTATTATTACATATCATACAGGTTCGAGTCAAAATGAATAGAGATAAAAGGTGGCTAAGCATCTCGGAATTACCGATAAAGTGCTATTTTGAATTATATACAGAAGTGATACGAAAAGGATAAACGCCAATCAATGAGGCATAAAAAAAGGATCCGGCATATTATAATGCCGAATCCTCCTTCTTTTTAATACCATTCATGGGAAAAATGTCATACTGGCATGTTTACCCTTCCATAGTTATACATCTTAAGCACGTTTACACAATACTTGTTAAACTTTCTGTTCTCTGTGATTTTCTTCATAATACGTCTCATAATCTTTTTACCTTTCTTTACTTTTAATTCTACTTTAAATCATACGTCGTTATCCCGGCAGGATGTATCCTCACATCCTCACTATATTTCCAGACACCACCGTGTCCTTTGTATTTATCTTCTGCAAAGATAATGCAAACCGAACGGCAATGAAGCTTGCTTCAAATTGCTGAGGTGCCGCTTATCTTCTGCAAAGATAGTATAGTTACCGGTATTGCCAATGGTGAAACATAAAGATTATGAGGAAAACGCTTTTATTTTTGACCTTTGTCAAAGCCGTTGACAAATATCAATTCCTCAGCCTCACATCCTTCAAACGTCCGAATCCGTCGAACGAGCGACGGTCGGCCATGAACAGCGTTATCACAAGCGAAAGCATTGATGCAGAGAACGTTATGACGATTATCATCATCTGGTATTTTATGGCTATACCGGGTGCCGAGCCTCCAAGAATCTGTCCTATCATCGTTCCCGGCAGCGACACAAGCCCCATCACGGCCATATTGGCGATACACGGGGCAAAGGCTTTCTCCATTGCACGCCTCACAAACGGAGTTACAGCCTCAAGATGCGTGGCTCCATTGCCGAGAAGATAATAATACAGCTGACGCTCGCGCTCGATACCGTCGTAAAACGTATTGAGTGCCATCACGTTGACCGTCAGCATGTTGCCCATAAGTATACCCATGATAGGCACAAAATAACGCGCGTCAAACGGATTGGCCAGGCGCAGGACCACAAAAAGAAAATAAAGCCCCACACACAATGCCGAAGCCGACAGCCCCACGCACAGCGGAAGCAGAATGGTGCGGCGGCGAAGACGGGTGCGGACGGCCGCCGTAAAGGACGCCACCACAACCATAAGAATCACCCAAAGGAAATTAACCCAAGGACTGTTCAACACAAAAAGATACTTCAGATACAATCCTATGAGAAAAAGCTGCACCACCATGCGCACAGTGGCAATGACCGTAGACGATATAAGCGGCACTTTAAAGAAGCGGAAAATATAAATCGGAACCGCCATCAGCAAAAGCCCTACCACCATGCTTATATAAGAAATGTCTGTTGTCTCCATAAAAATAACGTTTAAACAAAAACTCTAAAAAAACATCACACCGTCATGAAATGACAATCCTGCCGTCGCATCCGGCGGCAAACTCTTCATCGTGGCTCACAGCCACAACAGTGCTTCCCCTGGACGCCAAGTGGCGCAAATATCCGAGAACAAGTCCGGAAGAGTGGCGGTCAAGAGCAGAAGTCGGCTCATCCACAAGCAACAACGGCTTGTTGAGCAGACCGCTAACCGAAAGCATCACCCTCTGACGCTGACCACCGCTAAGCTCGGCCACCTTACGGCCGTAAAGCTCACGCTCAAGCCCCAGGCGTTCCCACTCACCGAACAACAGAGATTTGGAAAATGGTTTGCCGCGGTTGGCTGCAAGCTCAAACGGCAGCGAGACCAAGTCTCTAACCCACTCCGAAGGCAATGCCGGCTCCTGAGGTATATATGACATATAACGCCTGAACTGCTCTGCTGACGAGGGGGTGAGCAACTCACCGTCGATGCTTATGTATCCGCTGCCGATAGTCTCAAATCCCATCAGCGCACGAAGAAGGGATGTCTTTCCGCAGCCGGACCCGCCCATTATACAAAACACCTTTCCGTCCTCCACGACAAAAGACAGGCCGTCAAACAATTGGCGGCCACCCATATCCATAGATATACTTTTAACTTCTAACATCTTATGCATTATGATTTGAATACAAAAGTAAGCAAAATATTTGGTATTATTCAATTTTTTGTCTTATCTTTGCATAAGATAAGCTGCACACAGGCAATTTAATAAATGCCGCAATTGCCCTGGGCTTAAATTATATTTCATTTTATGACGATAGAAAATATGGACAATAATCCTATCATCAGCAACAAAAAAAGACTGCCGGCAGAATGGGAAACTCAGGTTGCAGTCCAGCTTACATGGCCCCATGAGAATACAGACTGGAAGCCGATTCTGAAAGAAATAAACGAGACATACTCACACATGGCTGCGGAAATAGCAAGGAGAGAAAAACTGATAATCGTTGCACCGGAACCGCCAAAAGCCATCGACGCCATAAAAGAACACACCGCTGCGGATAACGACAGGGAAAAGATAATGAAAAACATCCACACCCTCGAATGCCCTACCGACGACACCTGGGCACGCGACCACGGCTTCATAACACTCACCGGAGACAACGGTGACAAAACAATGCTCGATTTCCGTTTCAACGGTTGGGGAAATAAATTTGAAGCGGAAAAGGATAACGCCATCAACCGCAAACTATACGAATCGCACTTATTCAACCAAAAAGGAAGTATCCTCACAGGAGAATACTCCGACCGGCTCGACTTCGTACTCGAAGGCGGCTCGATAGAAAGCGACGGACGGGGAACAATATTCACCACCACAAAATGCCTGCTTGCGCCAAACCGAAACCAGCCGATGACACAAAACGACATAGACATCACGCTCAGACAGACCCTTTGTGCGGAAAGAGTGGTATGGATAGACTACGGTAATCTTACCGGTGACGACACCGACGGACACATAGACACACTCGTGAGAGTTGCTCCGGCCGACACATTATTATATATAGGCTGCGACAACGAGAACGATGAGCAATACAAAGAGCTTGCACGCATGGAAGAACAGCTGCGGTCGCTGCATACAAAGAGCGGAGGATCATACCGCCTTCTGCGGTTGCCGATGCCCGAACCTATATATCACAACGGGAAAGACTTCTGCAATGCCGGTGACGAAAATGCGGAACGGCTGCCCGCCACATACGCCAACTTCCTTGTCATAAACAAGGCTGTGCTCTACCCCACCTACGGACAGCCGCGACGCGACCGCGAAGCTGCCGAAATAATAGCAGACGCATTCCCCGACAGGGAAATAATAGGCATAGACTGCCGGAACATTATCATACAGCACGGCTCACTACACTGCTGCACGATGCAGTTTTTCGCATAACCACGATGTGGAGGTATGCACCGCCCCACACCCTCTACCGAATAAAAAGAATACAGGCTGCATGAAAATACAGCCTGCAAACAATAACCATGGAAAAAGAACTAAAGATTGGATTTCTTCAGCAACACAACACTGCTGATACTAAGGACAACATAATAAGACTCGCTGAAAGTATCGCCGATTTGGCAAAACGCGGAGCAGAGCTCATAGTACTTCAGGAACTTCACAACTCCCTGTATTTCTGTCAGGTGGAAGACGTGGACAACTTCAACCTCGCCGAACCCGTCCCCGGACCGTCCACAAACATGTTCGGTGAACTGGCACGGAGATATAATGTAGTGATAGTTGCCTCGCTGTTTGAGAAACGCGCCCCCGGACTATACCACAACACAGCGGTGGTAATGGAACGCGACGGAACCATAGCAGGAAAATACCGTAAGATGCACATACCCGATGACCCTGCATACTACGAAAAATTCTATTTCACACCAGGCGACATGGGGTTCAGACCAATAAACACAAGCGTGGGATGCCTCGGTGTTCTCGTATGCTGGGATCAATGGTATCCAGAGGCAGCCAGACTAATGGCACTCCGCGGGGCAGAAATTCTAATCTACCCTACGGCAATAGGATACGCGGCAAACGACACCGCAGAAGAACAACAGCGGCAAAGGCGGGCGTGGCAGACAGTGCAGCGCGGACACGCTGTAGCCAACGGACTGCCTGTTGTCAGCGTCAACCGCGTGGGATATGAGCCGGATCCTTCGGAACAGACCGGAGGCATACAGTTCTGGGGAACATCATTCGTGGCCGGACCACAGGGAGAAATCCTGTATGAGGCTTCTGAAAACGAAGAGGAAAGCGTGATAGTAAGCATCGACATGGCACACACCGAACAAGTGCGCAGATGGTGGCCGTTCCTCAGAGACAGAAGAATAGACGAATACGGTGATATCATAAAAAGATACATAGACTGAATAGAATAAAAAACAATCAAATAAAGAAGAAAATGTCAGTAAACTTAAGATTCCAGGTAGTGGAGGAAGCTTTCAAGAAGAGAGCTTTGGAAGTGGCTACACCTAAAGAACGGCCGTCCGAGTACTTCGGAAAATATGTCTTCAACCGCCATAAGATGTATAAGTATCTTCCGGCCGATGTTTACGCGAAACTTATTGATGTCATAGACAACGGCACACGCCTCGACCGCTCCATCGCCGATGCCGTGGCTGCGGGCATGAAACAATGGGCGATGGAAATGGGTGTGACACACTACACACACTGGTTTCAGCCGCTTACAGAAGGTACGGCCGAGAAACACGACGCTTTCGTGGAACATGACGGCAAGGGAGGAATGGTCGAGAACTTCAGCGGCAAACTGCTCGTACAGCAGGAACCCGACGCCAGCTCTTTCCCCAACGGAGGTATACGCAACACATTCGAGGCACGGGGATACTCTGCATGGGATCCAACCTCACCGGTATTCATCATCGACGACACACTGTGCATACCGACCATCTTCATATCATACACCGGCGAGGCCCTCGACTATAAGGCACCATTGCTGCGCGCACTCCATGCCGTGGGAAAGGCTGCCACCGAAGTGTGCAAATATTTCTATACGGACGTGACAAAGGTGAAATGCAACCTTGGATGGGAACAGGAATATTTTCTCGTTGACGAAGGACTATACTCGGCACGCCCCGACCTGATGCTGACCGGACGCACGCTCATGGGACATGAAAGCGCAAAGAACCAGCAAATGGACGACCACTATTTCGGCACAATCCCCGACCGTGTGCAGGCTTTCATGAAAGATCTCGAGATACAGGCACTGGAACTGTCCATACCATGCAAGACACGCCACAACGAGGTCGCACCGAACCAGTTTGAACTTGCACCGATATATGAGGAATGCAACCTGGCCGTAGACCACAACATGCTCCTCATGTCGCTGATGAAAAAAATAGCACGCAAACACGGATTCAGAGTCCTGCTACACGAAAAACCGTTCGACGGCATCAACGGTTCGGGAAAACACAACAACTGGAGCCTTTGTGCCGACAACGGCAAACTGCTGCATGCCCCGGGAAAGACACCCGAGGAGAACCTGCGCTTCGTAACGTTCATCGTTGAGACACTGATGGCCGTATACAGACACAACGGACTGCTGAAGGCAAGCATAATGAGTGCCACAAACTCACACCGTCTCGGAGGAAACGAGGCACCTCCGGCCATAATATCATCTTTCCTCGGCAAACAGCTGAACGAACTGCTCGACCACATAGAAAACTCGCATAAAGACGAGCTTTTCAACCTCAAGGCCAAACAAGGCATGGAACTCGACATACCGCAGATACCGCAGCTCATCATCGACAATACCGACCGTAACCGGACAAGCCCGTTCGCCTTCACAGGCAACCGATTCGAATTCCGCGCAATAGGATCGGAGGCTAACTGCGCCTCGGCAATGATCGCCCTCAATTCTGCAATGGCAGAAGCACTGACATCATTCAAGGAACGCGTAGACAGGCTCATGGAAAACGGTGAAAGCAAAATAAGCGCAATACTCGATATCCTGCGCGAAGACATCAAGACATGCAAGCCCATACGCTTCGACGGAAACGGATACAGCGAGGAATGGATTGAAGAGGCACACCGCCGCGGTCTCGACACCGAGAGCAGCTGCCCCGTAGTGTTCGAACGTTATCTCGATGAAGCCAGCATCAGAATGTTTGAGTCTGTAAAGGTGATGAACAGGAAGGAGCTCGAAGCACGCAACGAAGTGAAATGGGAGACATACGTCAAGACTGTACAGATAGAGGCAAGGGTTATCGGTGACCTGTCTATGAACCATATCATACCTGTGGCCACCCACTATCAGAGCAAACTGATAAGAAACGTCCAAAGCATGAAAAACATATTTCCTGCCGACAAGGCCATCAGGCTGAGCCAACGAAACATGAAACTGATAGAGGAAATCGCAGAAAGCACAGAGACCATCGAAACACTTGTCGACGAACTGATTGAGTCACGCAGGGTGGCAAACCGCATCGAAAGCATCCATGAGCGTGCAATAGCCTACCACAACACCGTCGAGCCTAAAATCCAGGCAATACGCGACCGTATCGACAGCCTTGAGATGATTGTGGAAGACGGACTCTGGACTTTGCCGAAGTATCGCGAACTTCTGTTTATCAGATAATCATAATAAAAACCCACACGCAAATAAAAGAATCATATAATCAAAAAGGGCGACACCCCAAAGTCTATACAAAACTTTCCGGGTGCCGCCCTTTATTTTTATAAAGGAGCCTTTATTTCTTCTTCAATTCAATAACCGGCTTACCGTTCGCATCCTTAAGCTTCATGACATCTTTCTTCACCTCATAGGTCTTCACACGTCCGAACGCATTGAGCAAACCGTCTTCGATTTTCATGTCAGGGCACATCATACGTGTACTTCCCATCGCACTGAAATCTATTGCCGACCTTTTCTCGTCAATGTTTAAACCACCGGTAAGCCTGTTACAGCTTGTGCTTCCGTAAATATGCTTTTTCTCCATGTCAAAACCAATAAAAGGCGCATCCTGATGTTCCGGCACAATCACCTTCTCACCGTCAATACTGACTACACTCCACTCTCCTTCGAGTGATGCCATACCGGATGTCTTGCTGCCCGTGGCGCATGATGCCAAAGCAGAACCCAAAACCAATGCTGCAAAAATCTTTTTCATATCCTGTTTTTTTATTTTTTATGCTGTGGCACACCAATACACAGGCCACAGACATTATCCGATGCAAAGGTAATACAAATAAGATTAATCATGAAAGATATTCACTTTATTTAAAATATTCCAAACTTAAATGACGCTCTTCAAAACAAAGAATATGACCGGAACAAGAAGCGATGGCAGAAGATTCAACGTCTTGCAGTCTTTTATTCCCAACAGGGAAAAACCGCTTCCGGCAATCATCAGCCCTCCCACGATAAGAAGTTCAGTCATAAGAGAGGCACTTATGGCAGTGCCCGATATCACGGCAATGAAATAGAACATACCCTGCCAGCAAAACAGTACAATGGCCGCCAAAGACATCCATGGACCGTATGTGGAAGCAAACACTGCCGATGACACAAAATCAAGGGTGGCATTGGTAAACAGGAATGTATTGTCGCCCTTCAAGGCACTGATCACCGGCCCGAGCATCGACAACGGCCCTATGCAATACAAAAGAATTGCCGCTGAAAGACCGTCGGCAAGCGTCTTGCCGCCACGTGCCCCGGAACGCTTGTCAACAAGCCTGCGAAAACGGCCGTCGATATCCATTGCCGTTCCGGCAACACTGCCAAGTGCAATCGAAACTACAAACAGCACCGGATATCCGCTCTTAGGTAAGTTTGATATCACGGCATTAAACCCTATTCCGAGGCTAACAAGCCCCAAACCATTATAAAGTGCCGTCTTGTATTTATCACCGATGCCCCTGTGGAACACCACTCCGGCAACCGTACCGGCAACAATACACAATGTATTTACTATAGTACCTAACATATTTGCAAAAATAATGTAAAAAAACAAACATACAAAAAGTTTCTTTTAAAATATGTAGTATATTTGTAAAATATAAGCGGCTTTACGGATATTTCAAGCTTGATTTAAATTATCCGGAGTCGAATTGTCTATGAATTCTGTATAAATAAAAATGAAGAAAAAACTACTTTTTATATGCCTTGGCAATATATGCCGCTCACCGGCTGCCGAAGGAATAATGAAACATATCGTAAAAGAGCACGGTATGGAAGAAGGCTTCCTTATCGACTCCGCCGGAATCGGCTCATGGCATGTCGGACAACTGCCCGACAGCCGTATGCGCAGACACGGAGCATCGCACGGATATAAATTCGACAGCCATGCAAGACAGTTCTCAAAGAAAGATTTCAGTCTTTTCGACATTATCATCGTCATGGACAAAGACAATCTTCGCGCAGTGACGTCTATGGCTGAAAACAGTGAAGAGAAGGGCAAGGTGAGGTGCATGGCTGATTTTCTGGTTTCACACAAAGCTTATACCTACATTCCAGACCCTTACTACGGAAATGACAAGGATTTTGAACTTGTGATAGAACTGCTCGAAGATGCATGTAACGGTCTACTTGATGTAATCATAAAGCAATAAGACACGTAAGACATACTTAATGTACGCGAACATATATATATTATAGTATTAATAAATAACATAAAACCAGTATCATGATTACAACAACCACACCCACAATCGAAGGACACCCGATTCGTGAATACCTTGGCATAGTCACAGGCGAGACAATTATTGGGGCCAACATAGTAAAAGACTTTATGGCAAATATACGCGATATAATCGGTGGCAGAAGCAATGCATACGAAAAGGTAATACGTGAGGCAAAAGAAACATCACTGAAGGAAATGCAGCAGAAAGCCATTGAAATGGGAGCAAACGCAGTAGTGGCCGTAGACTTCGACTACGAGACTATCGGAGCGAGCGGCTCGATGCTGATGGTGACAACAAGCGGTACGGCAGTTGTAATATAGGCATCCAGCGTAGGCCGCATTTTTTAGGCTTATCCCATAAACTGAATCATTCGGAAACACACATTAATGCAAATGAGAAACGGCTTGCAGATTGTCTGCAAGCCGTTTCTCATTTGTGGAGCTGGAGGGAATCGAACCCTCGTCCAAACCGGGAAACCATACGCTTTCTACATGCTTATTCCGGACTTCGGTTTTCGTGCCGTTGCAAGACCCGGACCACCAACAACAGCCTTATCCCCTGAATCTCATTGCCTGCACGGGGCTGCAGACAACTATTTCCGATTTAACTGCACCACTTTACCAGACAGCTTCGGAACAACAGCGTCTGAGTGATGTCTCGTCCCGTCACCTGGTGACAGGATAAAGCCAGTAATCTACTGTACTTCGATTAGGCAGCGAGAGCATACTTGTTTTCGCCAGATAAATTTTTGACCGAATTGATTAGGGAGTCCACAGTCTTCACTCCGCATGCTTACGTACCATCTCATCCGGCTGTCAAATCCAGTCAACCCCAATGAAAATGCCCGTAAAAAAGGAATAGAAATGCAATCACAGCGGAGAAACATGTCATAAACTGCTCCTGCATCACACTATCATGATGCAAAGGTAAATAAAAATTCCCGAACTACAACACTTTTATAATTAAATTCAGTATCTTTGCAATAAATTTGCCGGATGGGCAGTTATTACTTATGTAAATACAATATTGTTTATCACACTAAAAACTTATGAAAAGATATATTTTTCCAATGCTTCTTCTACTGGCCTGTGCCACCGTATCATTTGCACAATCATCAATGAGCGATCAGGACATAGTGGAATTTGTAATGAAAGAACAGGCTAAAGGCACCGACCAGGCACAAATCGTAACAAGACTGATGCAACGCGGCGTTACGATAGAACAGATAAGAAGAGTGAGAAACAAATATGAAAGACAGATACAGAAACAAGGATTAGGAACAAAAGACATAACCAACGGAGCTGTGAAGACAGACGACCGCAGCCGTAAGGACAACGGCAAAAAGAAAAGAGCGGCAGAAAGTACAAAATCGGGCTTCATCATAAAAGATGAGAGAACTGACATGAAAAACACATACAATGAAGAAGATGACGAATTCATGGAAATGAAAGACGAACTGTCTGAATTCATGCCCGATTCATTAGACATGATAATGGACAACGTGAAAAAGAAGGAACCAAGACGCAAAGTTTTCGGACGTGACATCTTCAACAATAAGAATCTTACGTTTGAACCAAACATGAATATTGCCACACCGAAGAACTACCGTCTCGGTCCTGGCGATGCCGTATATATTGACATTTACGGAGCTTCACAGAAAACAATAGAAAGCACCGTCACTCCCGACGGAACCGTAATAATAGACGGATACGGCCCGATAACCGTCAGCGGACTTACAGTGGAACAAGCCAACGCGCATCTTCGCTCAACACTCGGAGCAAGATACAGCAGTTCAAGAATACAGCTTACAGTAGGACAGACACGTACGATAATGGTTAATGTAATGGGGGAAGTAAAAAATCCGGGAACATACACCCTGTCGGCATTTGCCTCCGTATTCCATGCACTATATATGGCAGGGGGAACCAACGACATAGGAACCTTGCGCAACATAAAGGTATTCCGCAACAACCGTCTTGTAACCGTTGTAGACATCTACGACTATATCCTGAACGGAAAACTCACAGGCAACATACGGCTGGCCGACAACGATGTTGTGGTCGTAGGCCCATACGACTGTCTCGTGAATATTACCGGAAAAGTGAAACGCCCGATGTTTTACGAAATGAAGAAGAACGAAAGCGTGGAAACACTTCTGAAGTATTCCGGAGGATTTACAGGAGACGCATATAAGAAATCCGTACGTCTGGTGCGCAAGGCCGGAACACAGTATTCCGTATTCAACATCGGAGAATTCGACATGAGTTCATTCCAACTCTATGATGAGGACTCGCTAAGCGTAGATTCAATACTGCCGCGGTATTCAAACATGGCGGAAATAAAAGGTGCTGTGTTCCGCCCCGGAATGTATCAGGTAGGAAACGGCATAGCAACAGTGAAATCGCTGATTGAGAACGCAGACGGGGTCACCGAAGACGCTTTCACCGCACATGCCGTAATGCACAGAATGAAACCAGACCGTACCCTTGAGGTTCTGTCCGTAGACGTTGACGGCATCATGTCAGGAAAAGTTGCAGACATACCGCTTAAAAACGAAGACGTACTATACATACCGAGCAAGAAAGATTTGCTCGAACAGCAGACACTTACAATACACGGAGAGGTAATCTATCCCGGAGTTTATATGTATGCAGACAATGAGACACTTGAGGATTTCATCCTACAGGCCGGAGGGCTTACAGACGCCGCATCAATAATGAAAGTGGACATAGCACGACGCATAATAAATCCTAATGCATTGACATCATCCGATACTATTGCACATACTTACTCATTCGCGCTTAAGGACGGATTTGTAATCGACGGAGAACAGGGCTTCAAGCTCATGCCATACGACGAGGTGTATGTGCGTACAAGCCCCGGATTCTCAAAACAACAGAATGTGAAGATTGAAGGAGAGATAATGTTCCCTGGAACATACACATTGTCAAAGAAAAGCCAGAGAATAAGTGAAATCATCAAACAATCGGGAGGATTTACAAACACAGCATTCCCGCAAGGAGCACGCCTTGAACGTAAAATAACACCGGACGAACGCCTGAGAATGGAATCCGTAATAAAGATGGCAAATGCACAAAGCGGCTCAAAAGACTCCGTAGACATTAAGAAACTCGACCTTGGAGAAACATATTTTGTGGGTATTAATCTTGACAAGGCCATAGAAAATCCGGGAAGCAACTATGATGTCGTATTGCGTGAGGGAGACAGAATAATAATCCCGGAGTATTCCGGAACAGTGAAGATAAGCGGAGACGTGATGTACCCCACCACCGTCGCGTATCGTGAAGGAAAAAGCATAAGCTATTACATAGACCAGGCCGGAGGCTGGGGCAACAGGGCAAAGAAGAACAAAACATTCATCATATATATGAACGGAACAGTTGCAAAGGCAAGCTATAGCAACAAACCGTTGCCGGGATGTGAAATAGTCGTGTCAAGCAGACCGATAAACAAGAAGATGTCTACTGCGGAGATCGTCGCCATCGGTTCTGGTACAGCCTCAATAGCGACAATGATCGCAACGATAGCCAACTTGATGAAATAACAGCAGACCCAAACAGCCAAACCCGTAAATATGACACAAAGAACAATATTCTCACTTATAGCGGCATGCATGTTGCAGCTTACCCATGCAGCAGACTACCGTATAACAGACTACGGTGCAGTGAACGACACCACTAAGCTGAGCACAGAAGGGGTACAGCGTGCCATCGATGCATGCTCCAAGGCTGGAGGCGGACGTGTTACTGTGCCGACAGGCATGTATAAAATAGGAACAATTGTGCTTAAAAGCAATGTAAACCTACATCTTGAACACGGAGCAACACTATATGGCAGCACCAGCCTTGCAGACTACAAGGGCATGAAGTCCGACTATCTGTCATTACGTACACAAACCGAAACCATACAACTCATTTATGCCGACAATGTGGAGAATGTGGTAATAGACGGCTACGGTACAATAGACGGAAGAGGTAAATCATTCAAGAAACTGTCATGGAATGACGAAGGTATCACCCGTCCGCATCTCCTTCGCATAATACGGGGACGCGATATTGTGGTTAAAGACATCACATTGAGAAACAGCGGATGCTGGATGCAACATTATCTGGCATGCGACCGTCTGAGAATACAAGGTATCAGGGTAAAAAACAGGAACAACTACAATAACGATGCGCTCGACATTGACGGATGCCACGATGTGGTGGTAAGCGGAATGATTGCAGACAGCGATGACGACGGCATCACCCTGAAAAGCACCTCACCGAGAATGTGCGAGAACGTGACCATCTGCAACTGTGTTGTAAGCAGCCACTGCAACGCTGTAAAACTTGGTACCGAGACAAACGGCGGGTTTCGCAACATCAACATCAGCGGAATAACCATAAAACCGTCAGAAGACCAGACATCACAGTTTTTCGGACTCCCGCACGGAATATCGGCCGTATCACTCGAGATTGTAGACGGCGGAGTGCTCGAAAACGTCAACGTAAGCAACATTACTGCAGAGGGAACAGAATCACCTATATTCATACGCCTTGGCAACCGGGCACGAGGATATTATCAAGGGCAGACAATCACCAACGTAGGGAAAATACGCGATGTGCACATTGATAACGTCATCGTACGCAATGCCGGAAATACTGGATGCTCGGTGACCGGACTCCCCGGACATCCTGTGGAAGACATACATATAAGCAACGTCACGGTAAGCCACAAAGGAGGAGCAGAAAAAATCTCCATACCGACAGATGAAAAAGAGAAAGACTATCCCGAAGCAAACATGTGGGGCATACTTCCGGCAAAAGGATTCTTTGTGCGCCATGCCAGAAACGTGACATTCAACAACATCGGAATAAGGACAGAACAGCCCGACCAGCGTCCGGATTTCATAACAGAAGACGTCAGATAGAATACAATAATGTTATAGTGTATAGATTATGAGAATATTTGTCATATTAGGATTCATCGCCATTCTTGCCGCATCAGGCATGACTATTGTATGGGAAAACAAGCCAATGCCTCCATACCACGAAATAATGAGTGAGGTGATAAACCGTGCGCCTATAACCGCCTACCACAATAAATTCTACGGTTTCAAGGCACAATATCCAAAATGTTTCATAATGCAGGAAACCGGCTACGACTCCACACACGCAAAATTCGAATACTCGCTCTACGAAAATATAGCCATCGAGTTTTCCGTATTCAAGAATACAATGGACGATATGTCTCCGGACAAATGGCCTGTATTTGCAGAAAGAAAAGACACTACCGTGACCAAGGTCGGCAACGACGCTTTCATCGTGGAGGGGTTGCTCTATTGCGACGGCACTCCCTACCCGGACCATTCACGCTACGCAAAATATATAAGAAACGGCAAACTGTGGTTTGTATACTCTGTCACCTACCCCAACGAATGTCATAAGGCGGCAGAGCGCATACGCGGGCTTATCAGCCAATGGCACCTTTCACCAACAGAATATTCTTCCGACCTGCAACAGGTGTTGCCGTATGGACAACAGTGCGATATGTCTGTTATTATGTAACGTGAAAAGTGAATACTCACTAAAGTTTTCAAACTTTTGCAATGTAGGCACATCATGCAACATGCAGAACTCATTCCATGGTAATGCGACATCACATATCAACTGTGGTAAATATTGCATTCTGGAAAAAGAAGGCAGAATTATAAATGTTTATTTGAGCATTGCCGCGAAAATAAAATAAAGAGCATATTCTGTCTTATTGCACTGTTTTTATGTGTACGAACACAGCAAACTTGATTTACGTCAAAAGAATGGCACTTTTTTCTAAAAAAAGATACCATTCTGCTACAAGTTTCATAAAATCGATGTACCTTTGCATTGTCAAAAGGAAATAAGTAGACAATAAGATACATGTCGAAAGTTTCAATGGTATAGAAACAATAAAGATTGTTAGGATATACATTCATAATTTGATAGGTTAGTTTTAGTTATTAGGTAAAGATTGTGTTATTTGATAGGTTTTAAGTTTTAGGTAATAGAAAGATTGTTAGTTTTTCAGGTTTAAGGTGTTAGACCTAAAGGTAATTTTGATTGTGAATTAGTGATAACAAGCAATTGATGAAACAGGCGAAGCCGTGAGGCTTTGGCCTGATTGGAAAGGGGGAACGTTCATCCGCAAGGTTGAACATTTCCAAGAAAAATGTTAATTTGTAATATTGGGCAGTCGTGAAATCAATTTCACGACTGTTTCTTTATTCAAAGAACAATATCTAACGAGAATATTATAATAAAAATTCTACGAAAAGGTTACTTTTCATAGAATTCCGGCATAAAAGTAAAAACAATTAGAGTTACACCCGCCGCACATATTGACTATGCAACAAATTTAAAATAACATAAATACAATAATGAATAGAATATTCAGCCACACCATGCTTATTGCAATGACATTCCTAATGCTCGTTTCATGTAAGGGGCTAAGGTCTGGAATAGGATTGAGGGGCATCATACTGGACGACAATATGATGACACTTGACGGTGATACGTTTAGAATAAGCGAAACGATAGGAGACAGTCTGTTAATCGTATGGTACGATCATGCAGAGAACACCCCCTTTTATCTCATAGAACAGAAACACAACGGCTTCTATTACGTACAGCAGGAGGCACGGTATATTTCTGCCATTGAGAACACATCGAAGTTCGTTTGCATAGATAACAGGACTATATATGACCATCATGACAGAACATCATTTACCATTCCTTGTAATGCCTCACACTTATATTATCTGGGAGAATGGAGGGGGCTGCATGCGTTCACCAATCAGGATTCGATATGTTTCTCTGACGGGAAATGCATCAATCTTCAAGAATATGCCTATTGCATGAAGTCTGAACAGGAAGGTAAAATAAGCCTTGTGTGTGGAGTACAGACCAAACAGGTTTCATTGGAGGAACTGTATGTGTCTGACAGCTTACACGCCGAAGAAGACGCCACTGCCATCATACTGAAAAGGGAATATAGTATCAGGCCTCAAAATGAACATGAAGATGCGGGAGCCGCCCTTTGCGTCAACCTGGAAATACCCAAAGGCAATTCGGAATCAGACAAGGCCATTCGCGGATGGATGGTAAATTCCGTTAAGGATGATGCTTTGGCCATGGTGTGCTATCAGGATACAATACCGTCAACAAGCAGCCTGACATATAACGAGACGTTTTCCTTATTGGATAAGTACGGGGAATTATGGAAAAAGATCTGTCTAAACGACTATCAGGCCGGTGACACATTTGTTCTTATAATGACATGCGACATTATAACCCGTAAAGTTGCCGACTGCCGCGACTACACCACCTATTATTATCAGGCATTGCCGTATAGCGGAGGAGCTCACGGCTTGCCGAGGTCGTACTACATCACATACGACAAACGAAGAAAATTATTCGTACATGCTTCAAATACAATAAAGCCGTCAATGATGAACCGGTTCAGGGAACTGGCCCTTAAAAACCTGAAGATGAAGCATGACTCCATTCATGGTATGAAAAGCACATGGGACGGATTCACACAGTCCGTACTTCCCGTATATGACACAATCAGTACGAAAAATGACACGGCTTTCTTGCCTACGTCTGAATATATGTGTGACAAATGGTCCGGATGGAATTCCACAAGCGGGAATGGTTCCGCATACAGTACCTTTCCGCTGCCTCACCTGGCGATTCTTCCGGAAGGATTCGTGCTCACCTATCATCCGTATCAGATTGACTGTTTTGCTGCCGGAGAATACCATGCCCTGATTCCATTCAATGATGCGAAAAAGTGTATACCGTTCAGCTATGGCAATCATGATGAAGCAAATCCCGGGCTGCAACATTTTATAAAACAAAGAAAGAAGACTTATTTTCCTGCCTCAACAAAATAAAATAAGATAAACCTAAACAAAAGATATCCCACATGCCAATCCTGATTCTTTTACGAGAAGAGTTTATAGCTATAATAATGATTGTTGTATCTTCATTAATTGAGAATTGGCTATATAACCATATCTCTTGCCGCGGTTGCCAATATTATAAATGGCATATTTTATGATAACAGAATATAAAGGATCCGTCTTATGAACGATTCTTAATTCATATTCTGCATTATCTTTTCGGGTAATAAGGGCTATGTCTCCCTCATAAGCCGCTTGTGTATTCCTCAAAGTCCCTGTACCCAAGCGGAAATCAAGATTGTTTTCAGCTTCAAGTGTCACACGTTCTTCCACAGTCCTGCCAATATCCAAATAATGAATTTTTATAAATGTGGAATACGTTTTCTTTGTACCTCGCTTATTCTCTATGTTAAGACGTGGGAAGAAGTCAATTGCATCCTTAGAAAGCCAAAAATATTGAGATCCCTTAGAAGCATTTGTTCTTGGTTCTGCCTGTATTCTGACAGTATCATTATGCCCTAACGTCAATACCATTGTACTAAACTCGTCTTTAGTTCCTTCTTCTATCCTATACTTGTCCTCATCAAACAACAGCTTCCATGCAGGGTCATTTGCTTCATCAGAAGACACTTGATAATATTCCAGTTTCTGGGTCTTTATTGCATCAAATACCGTTTCCCATTCAAATTTCATTTTCAAATCAGCCTCCTGTAAGAAAAGTGAAGCCTCTATATTTTGGGTTATACCCCTACTTGTAAAATTACCTGATGAAACTATTAGATTCCTGAACTGCCCATTCTGAAATCCATAGCATTTAGCATGAAAAATTGCTTTTCTGTTAACCAAACCCACTTCACACCCAATTTCCAAAAGTTTTCTTACTATCTGTTGACTCGACATACGTTGCGATGCGCTGGCACCAAGTATAATTTTACATTTTCCTCCTAATTGAATATGTTTTTCAATCCTTTCATAAAAAGGCACCCCTCCATTAAAATTGGAAAATCCGGATAGTATATAGAACGTACCATTACCAACAGAGTCATGTTCTTTAACATCCTTAACCCAAGCCCTTTCAAGCAAACTCATTAGGGTGTTTGTTCCGTTTTCCGTGGAATAAATATTCGGCTGCAATAAAAAATCCATACTATTCTTGTTTTTGTAATACAATTAATGATTCATTTGTGATTGCATTCTGTGCATGAATACCATATCTTTGATATGTTTCAAGAGGCAATACCTCTGAGACTACGAATCCCTGCTCTGCCGCTTCATTACATAAAAGAGTTGGAGTATCTATATATGTCGTTACACCTCCTATAGTTGTCTTATTATGACCTACCACCAAACAATAGTATGCTCCCGTTTTCAGGACAGTATATACAGAACTGAACATTGCTCTCATTTCCGAAATATACCGGTATAACAATATAGGGACGTTTTGTTTTCTAAACCCATCTGAAGGAACCAGCTTATTCTGCAAATCCATACAAATATAATGAGATGCTGATGATATTTTATTTGCATTTGTCTTTAAATCAGTCAGCAGTTCGGCAGCTACGGATTTCCTTTTCAGTTCACGACTTCCAATAAGGGAACTCTCTAACATAATAATCTCAGAAGGACGAGCCAATCCCAACCATACAAGACTCAGCCTTTGTGTATCTATATAAGGTAAAGCTGTAGCATAAGGAGGACTGGTTACAGCGAAATCAAAATAGTTTTTATATTCTTTATAGCCTCCGATATTCACAACACTGTCATTATAAATCGTTGCTTTGGGGACATTACCTACATTGTCTTCTAACATTTTAGCAATCTTGACTTGAATGGCCGTAAACTCCGCAGAAAAACGATGAAACAGAGACTCTTCAGGATATGCGGATTTCCTTCTACGTATTCGCAAATCGGAAGGTTCTTGCTCCGAATATTCCCTAATTATATTACTTGCACATAATAGAATCAATTTTCTCAATGATTCGTTTTTTTCATTTCCTGCTGTAATTCTAATGGCTTCCAGACATCTCAGATAATCTTCTCTGAACCAACTTCTTAAATAGACCATCCTTTCTGTTTTTCCACTTATGTCCACACGACAATCCTGAACAGAAGTCATGAAAGCATCAATATTGAAATTTACACATGCCTCAACTTCATTACCGACAGACGTTTTTGTACTGGCAATAAAGACAGCCATAGGATTTATATCTACGCCATAAGGAACTCCACCCATTAACTGTATTTCAAATAGTGATGTTCCACTACCACAAAACGGATCCAAAACTCTTTGTCCCGGCTGAATATCAAATATATTCAAAAGAGCCTTTACTATCTGAGGATTAAATTTGCCCTTATAGTCATGAATACCATGAGCATAATATCGTGTGTTTTGTTTTTTCCGAGTCGAACTTTCCCTAATAGCCTGAGTTGTTGTAGTCTCAGTACCTTCATTTTCATAAGAAGAATAAAAAACCAGTCGGCTTGCATTTTCTATTCTTTTACAACCATAGGCCTTTATGCAATCATTTTCTTCACGGATATATTCAGGGTGCAAAATACTTTGAACTTCCTTAACTGCCATTTTTTTTTCATAGGCGAAAAGTTTATATCTTTGCTTATGTAGGATTATATCATTCATTTTTGAAGTACTACTATGTATTCAACTTTGATTCTTGCATGTGAAAGATTAAAAGACTTACGGCTATTTACCATATCTCTGGTTAATGTTGCAATATATTTATAGCCGATACTTTTTCCTATGTCTGCAATAATCTCATCGTTATTATATATTTGTCCATGAATCTTTGAACGACCAATCACAAAACATAATGGGGCGCCAGGCACACATTTATCATATAAATAGGATAAAAGCTTTGTCATCTGAACAGCAAAATCATAGCCCTCATACTTTGATTTCTTGAAATACGAATAGCGTGCTCCAATTTCTTCTCCTCTAACTTGAATCGGATCATAATTCAACCAATACATTCTAAATTTATGATAGAGCCAATACTCATAGGCACAGGGATATGGAGGAGATGTTATCACTGCTCCGATGTTATTTGGAATCTGATCATCCAGATGAAGGGAATTCATATTCAATATTGTCGCAGTAGTCCCGTCTTTTATCGAATTCTTTTTTAATTTCCTTGCAGATTGCAGAAAAAATTTCAACACATCTGTTTTTGTTTTACCTTTATCCCGAAAAGCATATCTCGTATCGCTGTCCTGATTGGAAACTTTTACGATAATACTGGAGAAACAGAAGTTTAAAGCATCATAGTTTTGATAATCCCTAAAAACATCGATCTGCTCTTTCAAAATAGCTAAAGCATATTGTATATCAACGGAAAACCAGTGGTCTATGTTTGGAAAATTCTTCTTTTCTACAGGCTGTTCATGCTTCTTGCATTCTTCTACAATACTATCGCATATATTAAGAAAATCATCTGCCACAGGTGTTGTCTTTACCCTTGTAATAAGAGTGGCTATTGGGTTTAAATCAACCCCAATAGCATTATAACCCATTTTTTGAGCAACACACACAGTCACTCCACTACCACAAAATGGATCCAAAATACACAGATTTTTCTTTGGAGAGAAAAGTTCAAGAAGTTTTTCCGGAATTTGAGGGATAAATTTGGCAGGGTATGGATGTATTGAATGCAAAGGTTCTGTTCTCGCTTCCTTAAAAGTCCAATCGACGGAATACAAATCTTTCATATCTTCTTAAAATTAGCAACCGCTACTCTTTATTCCTTTTTAACAAATCCTTCATATTAACATCAAGAAACCGGGCAATGTCATTCAAGGTACCGAGATTAGGCAGTACCATATTACTCACCCATTTTGATACAGTAGATACAGAAACGCCTAAATGCCCTGCCAACCATTTGCCTGTATTCTTCTTCTCAACAAGGACTACTTTTATACGATTCAAATCTTTCGTCATATTAAATAGTTTATCATTCAATACAAAGTTATGCATAATAATCTAAGTAAATCACATTTGACAATAAAACACATTCCAGAATTTAATCTTTAACTTTTCAGAGACAAATTGACTGACATTGCCTACACAGCAATATCTTTTATTTTTCTTTGCCAGGCCCAAAAACACCAGGGATGCCAACAATTCAGTTTAATTCCGGCTTTATTATAATGCCTGCCTCAACCAATATACAGATAAGGCCGCGAAAAAGAAAAAGGCTGACTTTATGCCCATTACAGTCAATGCCATCCATACAACACAAAACATCAGAAATAAAAAACACCCAATTTCAACCTTTTAAGGGTCTAAAATCGGGCGTTAACCTTAATTACTGATATCCAGATTGAAAGCGGAGAGAGAGGGATTCGAACCCCCGGTGCCTCTCAGCACGGCGGTTTTCAAGACCGCTGTAATCGACCACTCTACCATCTCTCCTTGCCATGGGCCAAAGAGTGTCTTTAGCTTAAAAGCGAGTGCAAAGGTAACTATTTTCTTCATATTGACAAAATTTTCCCGATGCTTTTTTACATGTCTATGATAAAGAATGAAGAATATTAAGAAAAAAACAATAAATCCAAGAGAATTTACAGTATACACAGGAAAATAAAAACAGTATTTTTACGTTCTATATCCCGATATAACATGATATGTATGACGAAAAAGTGTATTGTAAAAAAGGTATCCGACATAGAGGCTGTTCCAACGTCTCATGGAGCAGGATTAAAACAAGTGAGCGGACATGCCCATCCAACCATGGACGAGCATTTCATTGTTTTATCCGGTAAGGGCACGATGACGGCAGACGGCCGGAAGATACCCATGCTTCCTGATACCTATATTGGGGTTCCCGCCGGATGCCGACATGAAATCATTGTAGAAGACGAGATGGTCCTTTTTACAATAGGCGTAGCCACAGACTGACTTTCTTCCTCATCTGTCTTTAATGACTACAAGCATTATCCCGCCCGTTTTGTTTTATTAGCGGAGCTTGTTCGTATTATAATGAGGAGTGACCTTATATCTGAAGAAAACAAGCGATACGATACAAATTACCGCCCCGACAAGATATACCATATAGAATGTAAAACACTGGGCAACAAATCCGCCTGACGATATTCCTACACATATTCCTATGTCCCATGCCGTAAGATATGTGCTTGTAGCTGTCGCGCGTTTATTATTTGGGGCAAGATTAATATAAAGTGAATTCATTGCCGGAAACATCACTCCAAAACCTATTCCAAGAAGAACCGGAACAATATAGAATATGACCGTTGCCACGGCAATACTCTCACCGGCAACAAGACGACAAAGACTAAGAATCAGAAATGCAACAATCACAGGATAGTAGCCCACATGGATACACTGCGTCACATACCCATGGTCAACCTTCTTGCCTGCAATTATCCTTGAGACTCCCATTCCAAGTGCCATAAGAGTGAAGAAGAAGCCTGACGGAGCGGTGAGGCCTATCTCGCGGGCATACATTGCCACGAAGTTGGTTGTTGCTCCGTATGGTATTGAAAGCATAAGCAGTGAAACACTCACCGGAATGCCTTTTATCAGTATGAAACGGTCGAGCGATAATGCCGACCGCTTTTTCCTTATGTCACTTACAGATGACGACAAGCATGTATTCCTTGCTGACGGCATGTCTTTTTTCATTGATTCCGGTATACGTGCCTTAACACACAAGGCACACATAAGCCCGACAATGCTCGCTGCCATTCCTGTGCCGAATATTGCCGTATAACTGACATGGCCGTGCATAAGCAGACCTGCCATCGGTCCCAAAGCCATTGCAATGTTATTTGTCAGCCCGTAGTAGCCGAGTCCTTCGCCACGTCTGCCGGACGGCATTATATCTACGCACAGAGTGTTCCCTCCGACGGTAACACCGCTGAATGCAATTCCATGCAATGTCCTCAACACGACAAAACATAGAAGTGACGCAGATGCCATATAGCCGGCAAAGACGGCAATACCTGCAAAATAACAGAATATGTATATAGGCTTACGCGGGAATCTGTCGAGTATATATCCGGAAAAAGGTCTTACGCATATTCCGCTTACCGTATAACAGCTTAATATAGTTCCCAATATGGCGGCCCGGCATCCGAATGTCTCTTTAAGATAAAACGGTAAGACAGGTATCAGCAGCCAAAATCCGAAAAACAAAAGGAAATTGGCCGCCAATATGCATATATAACTTTTAGTGAAAAGTATCTCCTGCTTCAAATCTATTTAATCAGTCGGCAGATTCGAATTCACGCAGGAATCTTGTATCATTTTCAGAGAACATACGAAGATCGCTTACCTGATATTTCAAATTGGTGATTCGCTCAACTCCCATGCCGAATGCGTAACCACTGTATATCTTGCTGTCGATTCCGCACTGTTCAAGAACATTCGGGTCTACCATACCACAACCCAAAATCTCTACCCAACCGGTGTGCTTGCAGAATCCGCACCCTTCTCCACCGCATATATGACAGGAGATATCCATTTCCGCACTTGGCTCTGTAAACGGGAAATAGCTTGGACGCAGACGAATCTTAGTATCAGGCCCGAACATTTCTCTTGCAAATGACAGGAGTACCTGCTTCAGGTCTGTGAAAGAAACATTTTTATCTATATACAGACCTTCAACCTGATGGAAGAAGCAATGGGCACGGGCGGTGATTGCCTCATTACGGTAGACACGTCCTGGACATATTATACGTATCGGAGGCTGCGTTGTCTCCATCACCCTTGCCTGTACGGAACTCGTATGACTGCGCAACAATATATTCTTTGTGACATCATCAGCGCTTTGCTCGACAAAAAACGTGTCCTGCATGTCACGGGCAGGATGGTCTGCGGCAAAGTTCATCTTTGTGAACACATGCAGATCATCCTCCACCTCCGGCCCGTCGGCAAGAATAAAACCCATGCGTGAGAAAATGTCTATAATCTCATTCTTCACTATTGTCAAAGGATGGCGGGTTCCGAGTTGTACGGGATAGGGAGTACGGGTAAGGTCGATGGATTCGTCAGTATTCTCAGACTCTTCGAACTGCTCCTTTAGTGCGTTTATACGTTCTATTGCCGTTTGTTTCAGTTGGTTTATCTTCACTCCTACTTCCTTTTTCCTGTCTGCAGGCACATTCCTGAAATCTGCCATAAGTGCGGAAATCTCACCTTTCTTACTAAGGTATTTCAGACGTAAAGCCTCTATCTCCTCAGAGCTGCCGGCACTGAGGTTCTGAATCTCTGCAAGTAGTTGCTCTATTTTATCAAGTATCATTATCGTGATATTATATAAATTCATTGCAAAGGTAATATTTTATTAGCAAAAGAGAGCACGATATCAAAATAAAGTTGTAATTTTGCCGAAATTTGAGAGATGGATATAATATCCGATAAATGATGAATAAATTTTTCATAGCAATCGTTGTATTGGTATTTGTGATGTTTTCCTGTACCGGTAATGGAAACAGTAACAGTGTCAGTGATGACATTCCTGTCGATTCCGACAGTATTGTGACAGATACAGTCGTATCTGATACAATGGAGATGTTGATATCTGAGACTCCCATGCCAAAGTCGGCAGACGAGTTATTTGACAATTTCTTTTTTAATTTTGCCGCAAACCGCAAATTACAGCATCAGCGGATAAAATTCCCGTTGCCTGTTCTTGTCGGTGAGAAAGTTGACACGATAAAGAAAGAACAATGGAAAACCGAACATTTTTTCATGAGACAAGGATATTATACCCTTATCTTTGACAACAGAAGGCAAATGGATCTGGTTAACGACACATCTATCGACAGCGTCGTGGTTGAAATGGTGAATTTTGCCAAAAAGACCATCAAGCAATATGTGTTCAGACGCGTAACGGGAATATGGTTTATGGAATCCATACGGTATGTTCCGCTTTACAGGAACAACAATGCCTCCTTCCTGAAATTCTACGAACGTTTTGTCACGGATTCCGTCTTTCAGATACAGAGTCTCAGCAACCCTGTCACTTTCGTAGGGCCTGACCCTGACGACGACTTCAATACCATGGAAGGACTTATTACTCCGGAAACATGGCCTGCATTTGCACCGGAATTGCCATCAGGGCGTATTTACAACATCGTGTATGGTAATAATCATTCGGAGAGCAACTGTAAAATATTCCTTATACGCGGAATATCCAACGGTCTTGAAATAGAGATGTCATTTATTAGAAAAGACGGTAAATGGGTCCTGACAAAACTCATAAACTGATTTTCCCCGTTTAACCCATACAAGCATTCCACAGGCATGAAAGACATTTACGATTATCCTTTAACTGACCATAATACATTTGGCATAGTTGCCAAATGCCACAGGTTCATAGAATTTTGCTCCACAGACGAACTTCAGACCATACTTTCCGGACTTGGCTGTGAAGACTATCCGCTACTCGTCTTGGGAGGGGGAAGCAACCTGTTGCTTACCAAGGATTATCCGTCCACCGTCATTCACTCTTCCATTAAGGGAATGGAGCACACGGCAGCAGAAGACGGAGTCTTGCTGCGTGTAGGAAGCGGTGAAGTATGGGATGATGTCGTGGCATACTGTGTCTCAAACGGATGGCATGGAGCCGAGAACCTGTCGCTGATTCCAGGTGAAGTCGGAGCAAGTGCCGTTCAGAATATCGGAGCTTACGGCTCTGAGGCGAAAGACATTATATATATGGTGGAGGCCATGGAAACAAGCACCGGCAAAACCGTGTCATTCACAAATGCGGAATGCGGCTATGCATATCGTTTCAGCAAGTTTAAAGGAGAATGGAAGAATAAGTATATCATCACTTATGTCACATATAAGCTTTCAGACACCTTTGTTCCTAATACTGACTATGGAAATATAAAGGCAGAACTAAACAGCCGGGGCATCAACAATCCAACAGCAGTGGATTTGCGTAACGTAATCATCGACATTCGCAATGCCAAGCTCCCTGATCCAAAGACAGAGGGCAATGCCGGCAGCTTCTTTATGAATCCGGTAGTGTCAAGAGAAAAATATGTGGAATTGGCTGCTGAATATGGCAACATTCCGCATTACAGGATAGACGACAGGCATGAAAAAATTCCGGCCGGATGGCTGATTGACTGTTGCGGATGGAAAGGCCGCGCATTAGGACGTGCCGGTGTGCATGACAAACAGGCTCTCGTACTTGTGAATAAAGGCGGAGCTGACGGAACGGAAATATTAAACTTATGTAATGCTGTCAGGAGGGATGTAATGGACAAATTCGGTATTGACATACATCCGGAAGTGAATATAGTATGAAAGTCACATTATTAGGCACTGGTACAAGTTGCGGAGTGCCGAGCATCGGCTGTAACTGCGATGTCTGCAAAAGCGACAACCCGCACGACAGCCGTCTTAGATGCTCCGCACTGGTTGAGACAGAGAAAACACGTATACTGATAGACTGCGGTCCGGATTTCCGCCAGCAGATAATGTCGCAGCCTTTCCGTCGAATTGACGGTCTTTTAATAACACATACACATTATGACCATGTGGGAGGCATTGACGATTTGCGTCCTTATTGCAGTTTCGGAAATATTGAAATCTATGCGGACAAACATTCCGCCGATAATCTCCGAAACTCTATCCCCTATTGTTTTGCCGAGAAAAAGTATCCGGGAGTTCCTGCAATACATTTAAACAGGCTGCACCCGCATGTACCTATTATGATCGGTGACATAGAAGTGCTGCCTTTTATTGTCATGCATGACAAACTTCCGATACTCGGCTACCGCTTCGGAAAGTTTGCGTATATAACAGATATGAAAAGTATTCCGGAAACGGAAATCAAATATCTTACGGGTGTGGATACTCTTGTTGTAAACGCACTTCGCTTCAGAAAAGAACATCATTCCCATCAATTGGTAGGCGATGCCGTTAAATTCATAGAGAGAATCGGGGCACATGATTCCTATCTCATACATTGCAGTCATGACATCGGGCTTCATGATGAGGTGAACAGACAATTACCGTGCGGCATAAGACTCGGGTATGACGGTCTTATAATAGATGTGAAAACAGAATAACACAACGCTTTAAATATCATCAATACAGATTTATGCTGCCTAATCGCAGATTCCATTTCTTAAATAATTTTAAAATACAAATATTTAATAGTGTTATATTTGCACTATTAAAATAATATATATACCTTTGCAATGTGTTTTTCATAGTATTAGATTTAAGGTTAACAAAGATTGGAGTACGGCGGTACTCCTTTTTTTATGCCCTTACCTTAAGCTTCGCCTATACCGGAACCTGACAGGCTCTTGTTCATCACCAGCCACATCTTCGACGGTCACGCATGGCCATATCTTGCCACCCTTTTTGTAACTTTCATACTTCGAGGTGGACATGATGACCACTTGCTTCTGGTTGTACTTGCCACCGATGACAAGCAAGAGTTGTTTCGTGTCAACATACTTCTGCAGACTCGACCGTTCATAGTTAATGACGGTCGGGATAGCCCGTGGCTCTGTTTCCACCCTCTGCACCTTCGGTTTATCTGATTCATAAATTTTCTTCCTACCGGATATGCTGTCAAGGATGCCGTGCTATAGTCGGTTATGGTAATTGAACTCGAAGTAACCGTTCAAGTTCAGCAAGTGCTTCTTTACGTTTATCCCTTATCTTCCAAATATTCAGAGCATCAATGAAGTCTGCAATCGACAAGCCTTTGACATATACCTTTCCACCGCGTTTGAACAATCCAGACATCTTGGCATATCCATTGGCCCCATTCAGTGATGTAGGGCAATCCTTCAATTTCAGGAATGAGCACACCCCTTCGATGTCATCGAGTAACCAGTCTTCCATGGCACTTTTAACTTCTATAGTACAGAACTCTTCGATGCCAAGTCGAGCGATGATTTTTCTGACTTTATTCCAATTGACGATGGGTGTTTCTTCATCTTCAAAGACATCCGTATCGAAACTGCAACACACTCCATATATCTTGCGTCCCTTTCGCTCGTTCCTTGGAATGATGTCAGCAGAAAGCTTACCAGTGAACTTACTACTGGCATATCTGCCTACACCTTTCATGTTCTGCACTTCACAGGAGTTGACAGGTGTTACCGACTGACATCTATAGTAGTTCAGCAGCCGATTAAAGAATACTTCATCGGTGTCACCCTCAACGAAGATGACAACATGAGGTGTGAGGTCGGATGTTTGTTTTTTCTTCTTCATTCAGGCCATCATTCAAAAAGTTCTGTGATTTCCTCTGACTCGGGCCTCAGGCCAAGCATGAGGTCAAACATGTACTCCCCAAGGGTCATATCCATTGCAGATGCACGTTTGACAACTGCCTTCACCTTGGTTGGCCTTATCTTGTGGAACGATGCGACTCCTTCATTTGTCGGTAGTCCAAAGGTGAGATGGCGCGATTTCAGATAGCGGACAAGATAGGGAGAATGGCTTGTGGTAATTACCGTTATACCCTCGGCGAACGACTGTACCATCAGAATCATGTTCTCCAACAACTTGGGATGGACGGAGTTTTCAAGCTCCTCAATACATATCAGCGAAGAACCATCCATCTCTGCCTTGACAATTTCGGCAATGATAGCTATTATTCGGCAGCTACCACTTGACAGGCGCGAGATGCTGATGTCCTGATTATTGTTACGCTCGTTAATACGCAGATCATAGATTGCATCTTCTATCCTGTATGGAACGTCACCACTTCCAATCCCTAAATGAGAGCGCGTCGGTGTGATGCTTATAATGTTTGGAACCAAATGCATAACTGCATCTTCTAACAATGAATAGCGGTCGCTGTGTCGATCACGCAATATGTATATAAACTCACAGATGGATTGCTTGTTGAAAGCCGATGTTCCCACCATGTGAATCGACAATCTTCTCAGTTCTGAAACGACATTGCCAAACATCAACCTATCTATGAGTGCCAGCTTGTCTATTGCCAGTTGATGCTCCGATGCTCCAACGGGCTTATTGCATCTTGCCTTGGGACTCGATACATACAAGCCACCATCATCTATTGTACGCTTGATGAGAGCGGATGGGCGACAACGCTTCCCTGAGAACTTGACTAGGCTTTCCTCAATAATACAAGATCCTTGCTCACCATTGGTCTTCTGCCAGTCAAAAGCAAATATATAAGAATACAGGGACTCGTCAGCGCTTGTGAAAAACAAACCAAACCTGAATGGCTCTCCACTGGTGGCAGTGTTGATGGGGATATAAGCAGCATCGCTCATCATTTGGCGGCGCATGTTTTCGGATGCAGTAATAAAATCGAAGGCAAACCTGATACCCTCAATAACATTGCTCTTACCATAGTTGTTGGGAGCAACCAGCGCATTGAAATCCGTCAACTGAATATCAAACTGCTTGATATTGCAAAACCCTGAAAGTGAAATACTCTTTATCTTCATGCAATAAAATTTTGCGTGTATCTACTTCTTTTTGGTGTAAAATTACGAATTTTTACCGATACATGCAAATTTCTCTTGCACATAAGAGTTAATTTATCGTTTTACTGCTGCAATTTGAAAAATTAGCAGTTACATTTTGATTCTTCATGTAAACCAGATGATATCATAATCTGTTTACTCCACAACGACTTTTCAGGCAACATTTGAAAGACCCAACATTTATAACCAGTTCCTCTGACTACCTGTTGCGTCCAACCGCTTACATAAGCTTCACTCCCGCCACTACTTGCACTAATCTCCGCTTTGTTTTCAATCACCTTTACGTCCAACTCTTCAATACCTGTAATTGTTATAAGGTTGCCATTCTCATCGACACAACTCACTTATGGAGTAACGAATTTCAACAAGTCGGGTGATATGGTAAGAGTGTGAGTGATACTCGACAGAGTTGTCACATCAACATTCTTCTTATATTTTACTCCCATATAAGAGTGAAAGGGTCTATTATTAAAATTCATATTAAGGTTCCAGCACTTATAGTTCGTTCCTTTTATCGTTTGAACTGTCCATACGCCTATACCTGGTGTGTAAGCGAAACCAACATTTATGAGACTGTCCAATTCTTTAACTCCCGAAATCTTATGTACATTACCCTCTGCATCAACGTATGTTACTTCTGGCGATACAAATTTCAGCAAATCAGGTGACACCGTAAGTAAATAGCTGATAGTCGTACTTTCGTTAGGGTATTCTTTTACTTCTTCTTTTTCACAACTTATAAACAATCCGCCGATAAGTGCAGCAATACCTAACAAAACTAAGTTTCTTAATGCTTTCATGTTTCTGTCCTATTTTTCGTTTTCAATTTTAGTTATCTCTCCCTTCATGTCAATAGCCCCTCCTCTCGTAAGAGACGAATTGCAGAGTCTGTTGATAAAGTTTTCAAGTGCATCTGCCTTAACAGTCGTCTTTATGGGCGGAGTCTCTGGAATAATCGTGTGATTGTTCCTTCTTCCGTCTCCGTCTTCTTTAATAGTGATAAGGCAAGTAAGATTGTGAACGCTTTCAAAATCCGACTCGTCTTGATAAGCCACACCAGATTTGGACACATATTTAACTGTCGCTGTATTGGAAACATTCAGGCTATCATAGTGTATGATTTGCTTCCAAGTTTTGTGTTCGTTACCTTCCCACATGCCACTCTCAACAGAAACAGTGCGCTGCACTCCTTTAGCATCGGTAAAGGTCACTTCGGGCGTTACATATTTCAGTAGCGCATCTGAACAAACCAGCTCATAGCTGAATTCCACGTCAAGCTTGTGGTCCGGAATTTCTGGGATGTCGGACTCATCAGCCAATATTTGGAAATTGCGATTCAAACATTATTAATTTATCAAAAAAGCCATGGCTCATGTAAAATTTTGAAATCTATTTACATTTCCGATATATATAAAATTCTCTTCCGATGAATTGCCTATTCACGCTCAATGAATGGCATGTTCATCGGCCGTGAATGGCCTATTCATCAAGCATGAACAGGCCATTCATTTTTGGCACACTTTTTATCTGAAGACAACACTCTGTATACCAGGCTATTATCCTCAATACAAAGACATCAAGAAACAGGACGGACGCTCATTATGAATTATTATTACATGTTATATGTTTCAGACATATAACTTTTAACTGATATTGTTTTATCAACTGCACACTATGGTTATCCTCAATATAAGGAACATAACCTTGATAATTATAAATGACCGGAACATGCTGCCGGCTGACACGCATCGGAGACACATACAAAACAAGAGCCACACCGACCTTCAGTACCGAGGTCAGGATGTGGCTCTTGTATGTTTGGATAAAGATACTTGTAGTCTTTTATTTTTTATGCAAATGATTATTCCTTATGGCGGCATCAGAAGGCAGTATCGCCCGTTAGAGACGCATCAGAAGTTAAACCGCACAAAAAATCTTGAGGATTTTGTCGAGAACTTCTGCTTGTCATCAAATTTGAATCCGCTTGTGATTGTCTCCTCGTCACTGAGGTCTGCCATATTATACTTGCCTTCCCCCCAACGATGCTCAAAGCCTAATGATATGACTTTATACGAAAGACCTATGCCGAAGTTGAAGAACGTGCAATAGCCATGATTAAGGTTTGTTTCGTCATCAGTAGTCTCGATAATAAGAGAATACGACGGTGTCACATGAAAATATGTATACGCCTTTATGTGTTCAAGCCCCTTTCCAAGATAATAGAACGGAGTGACCTGAACAGACGGGCCAAAGCCCATACCATACTCAAGCTGCATGACTCCCAAATCAAGATCCACAGCATCTCCATAACCATAATCGTCATCATCGTCATTGCCGTAGAAATCATCTTCTGACGGAAGATTTATACTGATTCCGTTTCCGTCTTTGTATTTTGCGAAGTTAAGGTCGACAAACGTCCAGTCAAGGCCGATCTTCACCATTTTGGCTATAGGTTTCTTATGAAGGCTGAATGTCTTTCCTTTCTGCAGCGTCACTCCAAACTTACTTTTATACTTACTCTCACTGTCTTTGTTTTCAAGAGTCTGATTTACAAAGCCAATGACTGTATACTTCTTTCTTCTCCATATCTTCTCAAGTTTTTCGTCCTCAGTGCGTTTCTCCTCTTTTGCATGCAGGCTGTTGAGAGAGTTTTCCAATGAGTCAAGCCTTTGTTTAAGGCTGTCGTTTGCAGATGCCGATGTAGTCTCCTGTGCGGCGACAGCAACAAATATGCCAGCCACAGCAATGAAAGTTAAAAGTAATTTTTTCATTTTCTTGTTATTTTTTATTTGAGTATTAACAATTAGTAATCCGGACAACTTTCTTTATTTTATATCCGCTTTTTATTTTTGTTTGGCAAAATTAATAAAAAACAGCGGGAAATCAGATGCCTTTACGTTAAAAAACAAAAAAGCGTAACATAATGACCCGAATCACCATTGTAAACATTCAAGAACGTATTTCCCGTTCAGGAATGTCGTCCGGCAATACTGAAAAAAAACTTTTTTTATTCTTCGTATATTCTATCAGACGGTGGAAAGTATGATTTCGTGAGAGCAAACCACCGTTACCTGTGATGATAAGATGTTTTCTCGCACGGGTCATTGCCACATTCAGCTTGCGGTCAATAAGTTTTCCGTCCTCTTCAAATACATTCTCAGTGAGAAACTCAAGCTGGTGGTATTTCCTTATTGTAAACCCATATATAATATAATCACGCTGACTGCCCTGATAACGCTCAACAGTATCTATTGTGATGCCTTCAAGCTCCGGAATGTTGTATTTCCCGATGATATTGCGCACAGTGGAAATCTGGTTGCGATACGGTACAATGACTCCGACAGTGAGCAATGGATTAAAACTGTCACGGTTCTGCCGGAATATCCTTACCACAGCAGAGGCAATAATCATTGCCTCATTACGGTTTACATTCTCCGACGACGAATCATCAGGTGCCGGCACATCAATAAAAGCTACACGCGTACCGGTAAGCATGGCTGTCATGTGGTCATTATCTCCGTCAGCGGACGGTATCAGTTTCTCAGTCTGATGGGGCAGAGGCACAGCCCTGAGCTTTCCGCCATAGAACTCCTGATTCGGAAAATCCATTATTTCCGTATGCATTCTTCCCTGACCGGTCAGCATGAACGTAACGTCGTCATTATCCTTATATTTCCTAAGCATGCGCTCAAAGAAAGACAAACGGCAGTCATAGAGAAAAATATCGTTCAGCATGGATTCAGTGACAGCCGACTCATCGGCTGTCTGACGCACCACGGCAGGAAGTTGTTTATAGTCGCCTATCAGGATAAACTTGTCTATTGCCGAAACATTCCCGTTTGCAGAGCCATGGCAGGCGGCAAGAATTCCCATAAGATGAGGTTCGAGAATCTGTGAGGCCTCATCAATTACGGCAAGTGTGAATCTCTTTATCTTAAAGATGGAAGTATCTGAGTTGTAGGCTGTTGTCGTACCGACAAACACTCGTGTACTTTTTATTTCCTCATACAGCCGTGCAATGTTCTCATACGATTTCACTTTCTCTTCCATTAGAAAACCTCTATACTCCTCACCGCATGAAAGACGGCTGCCGATACGTATAAAATCAATGTCATGCTCTGTAAGCTTTCCGCATATCTCGTCGACAGCCCTGTTGGTGTATGCGAGAAGCAACACCGAAGAATCAGGCTCGGTCAGTTCCTCCAAAAGCGCATACAGCAACCCAAAAGATGTCTTTCCCGTGCCCGGAGGCCCTATTATTATGAAAAGGTCTCTTGCCTGTTTCGCTTTCAGCGCAAGGGTGTTGAATGAGGCATATTCTCCGTTGAGCCTGATACTCTTGTCCGTCTGGGGTTCACGCTGCATCAATATAAGATTGCGGCGTTCCTTGGGAGCAGACAGGAAAGCGTGCATGCCACGGTAGAGCGAATTGACAGAAGACTCGAAAAAATCGTGCTCTATCGCCCATTTCCGGTTTTTATTCCCACATGTGTTCAGATAAATGAAAATATGCGCATCTGCCTGCACCGATTTCAGGCACAGCCTTATTCTGTCTGTGGAAATCCGATCTATTGAGCATCTGAAGACAATAGTCTTCCTTATATCCGGTTCCGTACCCTGGTCGTAGGGATATAGAATAACAGTATCCCCCCGGCGGAAGTTGGCCATGTCGTTGTCAGCACTGTCGCTGAATCTAAGCACGACGTTGTCTACACTTCCGGCCGTCATACTGTCGGGCGACACAAGTGTGAGATTGTCGTAGATGTTTCCGGAAGCAAGTTTTTCCACGATACTGTCATGCCATGTGGAGGCGAAACCGGAGCAAGGCCTCTTCTTGTCGCCTATTTTCGAAAGCAGATGTTCATTGGCAATGAATGTCATCATTCTATAGTAGTAGGCAAGTTCCAGCCTTGAAGCTTCGTGTATCGGACGCAAAAGGCCGTCAACTGACGGTTTGACATACATCTCCCATAACTTTCCGTGCACCTGATTGGTATTCAGCCTGTCGGCCGAAAGCTCCCCGAGAATTTTCATTCCTCCAGCCGCATACCTGAAGTCTCCGTATACTATGCCGTTACGTATTCTTATAGCCTGCCATACCTTTTCCGGCGCAAAGCCGGTACCGACAAGTCCGTTTTTGTATTTTGAGTATAAAAGAAAAGAATAAAGGCTTTTACCGTTCCTGCTGTATTGAACATGAAAATTATAGCGGATGAGTGTCATGTAAAGCAACAGCTGGACATAGTGTTTCAGCTGCGGTGACGGAGAATCCGGGGATGGCTGGGGATATGCCCCCCTACCCGATTTCTGCTCCACAAGCACCTTGAAGTCGAGCTGCAGGAAGTCCATGCGTCCCTGTATTCCAAGCATCTCGGAAAAAAAAGACGGTTCAAGGATAATATTACGCGGGTTATACGTGCCTACACTTTTTGCAAGGTCTTCTCCTACAGCCTTGCATATATTACGCTTCTGATTCCTTGCATTTTCATGAAATTCCCTGCCGGTTCCGGCCGTAAGGATTCCGATGGCGTTATTACGGAAAAACTTTCCGGCGCTTTCATTATAAGTCATACCGGCACTGTTTATCTCCTCATCGAGAAGCTGCGATGCGAAATTTCCAAGAAGAACAGGCTCTGTGCATGCACTTGGCTTGATCTTGTTAAGGAGATGTAAAAGAGGCGAGACTGTATAGTCCTCGAAGCATGTTGCAATAGCCGATATATCGACAAGATAGTCAGGCTCGAGAATTATCAGTTCAGGATACAGCACCTGGTCTTTCATTACCGGACGGATAATGTTCAACTGTGCGTTTTCATATAGCATATCGCCCAGATAGCTCCAGTCGTAAGGATAGTTTCTGTTTTCCGTATAACAAACCGTGACCTGTGCGGCCCCGTCCGTGTCAGACGTCCCGTAAATGAAATTGCCGTCCCACCTGTTTACGATTATGCGCATATAGTCTTTAGCCACAGCCGTCCTTCTCTCCTCCGGTTTCCTTGCAGGAAAGAGTTCTGCAACTTCTTCAGGAACGGGAATGCCGTATATCATGCAGACAAACAGACAAAGAGACTCAAAATCCGCATAAAGAAAATTTTCCAGCATTTCCGTCTCAATGACACTCATGCGCCTAAGTCTCACACGTGTGTCGTTTACAGCCTTCCTCAACCTGTTATCCGCCTTATGCTCCTTAAGCAGGAAATCTATCTTTGCAAACGGACCTATAAGCTTTATTCTCAGTTCTCTTGTATTTTGGTTTATTACCCTTTGCAATGTAGAACCGAACATAGAATAGGTTTTGCGGATATCATGAGTATTCACAGCCGCCAGCAGTTCGCTGATGTAGTCTTCGGCATTCTCACTGATATATTCCGATGTGACGTCATTGATATTTCGACAGGTCATGGTAAAAGAATCTATTGTGGTTTAATGAAAACGTCTTGTAAAGTTAGACTTTTATCCATAGACTGCCATGCTGACGTTTTATTTTTATCTATATTTAACGTGTATTGTCCGAATGAAATTCTTTTATTTATTTTATTTCCTGTAATTTTGCATTCATGATTCTCCTGTAATCCCGATGCCGTATGGCAAACATCAATTAAGAATCAGGAGACTCCGTTAACAGTATATACAAATCAAAAAAAGATATTTTAAAGAAATGAAAAGCGATCCGAAAGAGTGTCTCTATTGTCAGAACAACGAGACTCTGAACAATCTTATGATTGAAATTGCGAAGCTAAGCGTTTCGCGTGTATTCATATTCAAGGAACAGACATACCGTGGACGTTGTCTCATGGCCTACAAAGACCATGTTGACGACCTCAATCTCTTGAGCGACGACGACCGTAACGCCTTCATGGCAGACGTTGCCAAGGTTACCCGTGCGATGCAGAAAGTGTTCAACCCAGACAAAATAAACTATGGCGCCTACTCTGATACTCTTGAGCATCTTCATTTCCATCTTATTCCAAAATACAAGGGAGGTCCTGATTTCGGAGGCGTGTTCAGAATGAATCCGCAGAAGGTTTACCTGACTGACGCTGAATATGAACAGATGGCGGAAGATCTGAAGAAAGAAATTCTTTAAGTCGGAAACTTCTGATACCGATAAAACGTATAATGAGGAATCCCGCACAATTATATGGCTGCGGAATTCCTCATTATACGTTTATTCCTTCTGACTTAACAATGCACCTGACTACACACTACGGTGTTACTTACATTATTATATCCCGGCCATTGCTATCGTTCAAGCCGTTTATTGTCTGTATGGGAAAGCATTATGAATCCGTTATCGGTTTTTATAAAGTTCTCATTTAACAGTTCATCCAATGCAGCATCACAAACGGCATTGGAAAAACTCATAATTTCCAAATCTGATGCCACATGGCGTTTCCCATCGCCCAGAATCCTTATTATCTGCTCTTTGGCCTCGCTTATCTTCCGTACATCCTGTTCTTTTCCTGTTTCCGCCAGACACACATCACACAATCCGCAGGAGTGTGCGGTTTCTTCACCGAAATATTCAAGAAGCTGTGAGCTACGGCACACCGTATCATTTTCCGCGTATGAAATAACAGCTTCGATACGCCTTCCCGCTGCCGCCTTAAGGTCCTCATACACCTCACGTCCGATGTGGATGTATTGCGAATCTTCACGGTTCTGAGTGTATCTTAATGTAGGAGTGGTGCTCCTGGGCACGTATCTTATTATATGTTTTCGGTTAAGTCCCTTCAATATGTTATAAATCTCATTTTGAGACATTCCCGTATTCATGGCCAACACAGCCTCCTCTATAAGCTGATATTCCACGAACAGTCCGGTATAGTTTCTCAACAGGGCTTCAATTACGCTGTCCTCTTCCACCGTATTGTTCTTCAATCTGTAGAGTCCGTCACGCTCAAGAATAAACATCACCCTTGATTTATGGTCCTCGTTGTCGCGATACTCTATATATCCAGCACGTGTAAGGATTTTAAGTGCCGATTCCGCCCTTGTCTGAAAGTGCCTGTAGATGCGACAGAACTTATCCATATTAAACTCAAATGAAAGCCCTGCTCCCGAGCCGACCCCTATCTGATAAAAATATGCGATATGATCGTATACCTGCCTCACGTATTCCTTTTCCGGAAAACTCACACAAAGAGAAGTCTTAAGTCTGTTTGTGTCATACTTGTCATAAAGCAACACGGCATAGGCCTTTTTCCCGTCGCGTCCGGCACGCCCGGCCTCCTGAAAATAGGCTTCTATACTGTCCGGACAGTCCATGTGTATCACTGTCCGGACGTCCGGTTTGTCTATGCCCATTCCGAAAGCGTTTGTTGCGACAATCACTCTCACCTTGCCTGTCTGCCATTCCTTCTGTCGCCTGTCTTTCACGGCATCTTCAAGTCCTGCATGATAGTAGGTGGCATCAATCCCGTTATTACACAATACTTTCGAGACATCCTTTGTGTGATTTCTGTTTCTTGCATATACAATGGCACATCCTTCAACAGCCGATAGAATGTGTATCATTTCCGACATCTTATCTTCGGTATACCTTACCACATAGGCAAGGTTTTTGCGTTCAAAACTCATTTTGAACACATTTTCGCGCCTGAAACCCAACCTTTTCTGTATATCCGCCACAACTTCTCCAGTGGCCGTAGCCGTAAGTGCGAGTACCGGCTTGCCGGGCAGCAGACGCCTTATCTGCGCTATCCTGAGATATGACGGTCTGAAGTCGTAGCCCCACTGGCTTATGCAGTGCGCCTCATCCACACAAATGAAAGAAACTTTGGTGTGGCGCAGCTTGGCTTGAAACAAATCTGTAGAAAGTCTCTCCGGTGAGACATAAAGAATTTTCACTGCACCGAAAACGGCATTTTCCAAAGTTGTGATGATTTCGGAGTGTGTCATTCCGGAATATATGGCCGCGGCCCTGACGCCTCTCCTGCGCAGGTTATCCACCTGGTCTTTCATCAGAGCTATAAGGGGTGTCACAACTATACATGCCCCGTCCATGGCGAGTGCCGGCACCTGAAAGGCAATCGACTTGCCACCTCCGGTGGGCATCAGTCCTAAAGTGTCGTCGCCTCTGCAGATACTCTCTATTATTTCCCGCTGTATGCCTCTGAAGCAGTCATATCCCCAATATCTTTTCAATATTTCAGAATACTTGTCGGCCATGATAAATACTATTCTTCCGTGTATTGTTATTCCTGCGTCTGTTCTTCCTCCGAAGGTTTGATGTCTTCTATCTGCAGTTGCACATCGCCTCTCTTATATATATTCTCCTCAATGGTATATACTATGTCGAAACTTCTCTTGCTTTTTATGTACCTTGCCGAAGCGCTCTGTCCAAAGGCTATTCCGTTCATGACGTTGCTCGACTTGCAGTCTACAAGCTCGAGTTTGATATGCTCCTGCGAGCGTCCCACAACCTTGCTTGTGCCGTAGTCATATACTCTTTTCGTACAGAAGAAAGGTTTCGGATTTCCCGGACCATGGGGTGCGAACTTCTTAAGGTCGGCATGCTGCTTCTTCGTGATATCCTTGAAATCAATCTCTTCCTCAATGTCTATTATGGCTTGAGTCTGTTCCGGCCTGATATGCTCTTCCACATATTGCTGGAACCTGGCCCTGAAAGCCGGTATGTTTTCCTTTTTCATCGACAATCCGGCAGCATAGGTATGTCCTCCGAAATTCTCAAGAAGATCGCTGCAGCTTTTTATAGCTTCATATATATCAAAACCGGATACGCTACGTGCCGACCCCGTTGCCATTCCACCGCTGACGGTCATGACAACTGTCGGGCGGAAGTACAGTTCGGTGAGCCTCGATGCCACAATACCGATGACACCCTTTTTCCAGTTTTCATCATAAAGTATGATAGACTGCAGGTGTTTCTGTTCCTCAAGCTTTGACACAATCTTGTTTGCCTCTTCGGTCATCTGCTTGTCCACATCCTTGCGTTGGTCGTTATATCTGTCTATGCGGCTTGCTTCCTCGAGCGCTCTTTTAAGATCTTTCTCCACAAGCAGTTCCACGGCTTCCTTTCCGCTCTGCATACGGCCCGATGCGTTTATGCGCGGCCCTATTTTAAAGACTATGTCACTCATCGTCAGCTCCCTGCCTGTCAGCGAGCAAATTTCTATGATGGCCTTAAGCCCCACAGAAGGATTGCTGTTAAGCTGTTTCAGTCCGTGGAAAGCGAGTATTCTGTTCTCTCCCATCACCGGCACGATGTCTGAGGCTATGCTCACTGCACAGAAGTCAAGTAGCGGAATCAGGCGCATGAACGGTATTCCGTTGTTCTTGGCAAAAGCCTGCATGAACTTGAATCCCACCCCGCATCCTGAAAGATGAAGAAAAGGATATGTGGAGTCATGACGCTTGGGATTCAGTATCGCCACGGCAGGAGGCATGACCTCATCGGGCACGTGATGGTCGCATATAATAAAATCAATTCCGTGCTCCTTGGCGTATGCAATCTCCTCCACGGCCTTTATTCCGCAATCGAGCACAATCACAAGTTTCACACCGTTTTCCCTTGCATGGTCAATTCCCTTATAGCTCACCCCATACCCTTCTTCGTATCTGTCGGGTATGTAGTATTCTATATTTGAGTAGAATTGCAGCAGGAACTTGTATACCAGTGCCACAGCGGTACATCCGTCCACATCGTAGTCTCCGTAAACCATTATCCGCTCCTTCCGTCCCATTGCGTCGTTCAGACGGTCTACGGCCATATCCATGTCATTCATAAGGAACGGGTCGATCAGTTCATTGAGCATAGGACGGAAGAACCTCTTTGCGGCCGATTCGGTCTTTATCCCACGTCTTATCAGCAGGTCTGCGAGTATGGGACTCATGTTGATTTTCTCAGCAAGTTCCATGGCTGCTTTCTGCCTTTCAGGCGTGGGCGGTTCATAATTCCATTTAAAGTGCATTTATATTTTGTTTTTATTTGTCGAATTAGTAGAGATAATGCTATTCCATGCCTACTGTGTCTTTTATGACAGCTGCCGGTGTAAATAGCATTACCAGCCTGTAAAGTTAATAAAAATAATCCGAATACTCATATATGTCATTATATTTTAAAAAAGAATTAACTCATTGCCGCGCACCGCCGGCGCCTCCGACATTTTACGGCAACAGAATAAGAAACAGCGGTAAAAGAGGGGATACGCATGGTACATTAGAAGACCGCAGAAATATATGAACAGAATTTATAAAACGCATTGAGGGAGCAACCGTCGGCTGCTCCCTCAATGCGTTTTATATTTCAACCGGTTTTCACCGTTTTCTTCAGTATGATGTCTCTTTCCTCAATTACTCACCGTCATATTCCGGGCGAAGCTTACGCACGGAAACAGCGGCACGCCACATTTCTTTGTTACGCATTTCCTCAAGCTCCTTGTTAAGTCCCTCACGATAGTCTGGCTTGGAGTTGCTGTCAATGGAACGCTGGGCCTCATCACCTGACTTTACCGACAGATAAAGCCATTCCATCACCGGCTTGATAGCATCCCGGAAGCGCGGAGCCCAGTCAAGCGCGCCACGCTGGGCCGTTGTGGAACAGTTTGCATACATCCAGTCCATACCTTTTTGGGCAAACAGGGGCATAAGACTCTGCGTGAGTTCCTCTACAGTCTCATTGAACGCTTCCGAAGGAGAATGTCCATGTTCGCGAAGAACCTCATACTGCGCTTCCAGCAAGCCTTCAATGGCCCCCATGAGAGAACCGCGCTCACCGGTAAGATCAGACACAGCCTCACGCTCGAATGTTGTCTTGAACATATAGCCCGCACCGATACCTATGCCAAGCGCCAGTGTCTTCTCCTCAGCCTTGCCCGACACGTCCTGATACACTGCATAGGAACAGTTGAGGCCGCGCCCTTCCTTAAACATGGTCCGCAACGATGTACCCGACCCCTTTGGAGCCACGAGAATGACATCTATGTCCGCAGGAGGCACAACTCCCGTACGGTCACTCCAATTCACGGCGAATCCGTGAGAATAATATAATGTCTTCCCTGCGTTCAGATACTTCTTTACAGAAGGCCAAGCCTGAATCTGACCTGCATCGGAAAGCAGCATACATATCACCGTTCCCCTCTCTGCCGCCTCTTCTATTGAAAACAGCGTTTCACCGGGAACCCACCCGTCTGCCACCGCCTTATCGTATGTCTTGCCCTGACGCTGGCCTACAATGACGTTGAAGCCGTTGTCGCGGAGATTACATGCCTGTCCTGGACCCTGAATACCATAGCCGATAACGGCGATTGTCTCGTTTCTTAAAACCTCACGGGCTTTATCCAATGAAAATTCCCTGCTGGTAACAACTGTCTCGGATATGCCACCGAAATTCATTTCTGCCATAATTATCTATGTGTTTTTAAATATAAAGCCACAAAACGGGCCTTTAAATTAATACTTGTTCCTTATTATTTATTAACCGCATGCAAAAGTATACAATTAAAACCAAACAACCAAATTTACTTTCACTTTTTTACAAAAACAATCTTACTTCTGCAAACTTCCACTTCTTTCAAGTTCTCCGGATTCGTCTTTACTATCCTTACACAGTATTCCCCGTCTGCCGTTTCTTCACGGAAAAAGCTCAGCCTGTCTCCATAATAACTTTCGGCAACATAGGCAATCTCAAATCGCCCTATACGGTTCTCGCGGTAATTGTCGAGAGAGAACAAGTCGAGCACATGCTCTATATATTTAACGGAGTTGATATGCCCGTTCACATCCACATCATTATAATGCGTGTCTATAGTCCGGACTAATTCGGCGTTGCCACTCATCCTGACACGCGAGCCTTTCTCCATCGGGCATTCCTTTTCCGTCTCTATCCAGTTTACTATTTCACCGTCACGAACAGCCATAATGTCCTGCGGCTGCCGCGTTCCTGTATCTATCATCGCCCATACGCTACGGCCATAACCGTATATCGTGCCATCTTCTCCTACCACACGGAAATTGCGGTTTGTGAAATAACGCATGGCACTCTCCACCCATGTCTCCACATAAAACCGTGTATACTGTTCCGGCATCTCTTCCATTTCTATCGCCAGACGCGACAGCACCCATGTCTTATGTATGGGATTCAGATATGTCATGCCGAAACCGCGTTCCGATGAATGAAAATCGGCCGCATTGAGCATGTGATTGCCCAGATGACCCATAAAAAGACGTTTCGAGAAATCACAATGAAACGGCTCCGACATAAAAAGATACTTTCCTACCTTGTCCATTCCTATGTTTTTATTTTGTATTTATCCTGTTTACAGACAAACCGCATATATGATATACGCACATTGTCCGACATTATCACTGACTATTACACATACAGGTCATACACCTGTCTGCTCTCCTGATTCCCTCTCGCAAAGAAACATGCTTACCTCCTCCTGGGGGCTCCGCGTCACGGCTATACGTCCGGAACGCGTATACTGAAGTATACATCCAAAGTCGTCAAGCACATGATAGAGACTCATTATCTCCTCTGTGCGCCCGCTTTTCATCACTATCACGTATGTGGGATTTACCTCCGTAATAAAGGCATCGTGACGCCGTACCGTACGCGAAATCTCCGGATTGGCCATCACGTCGGGAGTAGAAAGTTTGTAAAGTCCGGTCTCCCTTATATAAAGGTCCTCATCGCGATAAAACTTAGCCATCACGACATCTATCTTTTTCTCTATCTGCCTTGTTATCTTCGTTATCTGGTCTTCATCGCTCCATGCCGTTATCGTATACTTATGGATGCCGTCGATGCTCGATGCAGAGACATTCAGGCTCTCAATGTTCACCTGACGGCGGGTGAATACCGCTGTTATCTGGTTAAGCACACCGGCGATATTCTCCGAATAAACCAATAAGGTATATAATGTCTTTCCTTCCATATATTTATATTTTAATCTCCAGCAACATTCCGTCTACACTGCTTCCGGGAGGGGTCATCGGCAACACGTTGTCTTCCTCTCTCACGGCACACTCAAGAATATACGGCCCGTCGGTAGCAATCATATCCGCCACGGCCGCATGCAGGTCTTTTCTGTCCGTCACGGCACAATAGGGAATGCCGTAAGCCTGCGCTATATGCGCATAACACGGATTCGCCATCCTTGTGAACGACTTGCGTCCGCAGAAAAACATATCCTGCCACTGCCTCACATTACCAAGATAATTGTTGTTCATCATTATCATCTTCACCGGTATCCGATGCTCCATTATCGTGCCAAGTTCCTGAATGCTCATCTGGAACCCTCCGTCTCCCGAGAACATGCATACCATACGCCCCGGCGCCCCGAAGCACGCTCCCACAGCCGCCGGAATACCGAATCCCATCGTACCGAGACCTCCGCTGGTCACTATGGACCGTTTTTTGTTATACTTGAAATAACGGGCCGAGAACATCTGGTTCTGCCCCACATCTGTCACGAGCACGGCATTTCCACCTGTGACTTCTGAAACGGCATTCACCACCTCACCCATGAGCAGCGGTCCGTCCTCCGGATATATCGCCGGGCGGACAACCTTCTCTTCCTCCATTGCCTGAAGCGGCCGGAAACTCTCTATCCACTGCGTGTGCCTTTTCTTGTCGAGCAGACGGGTTATAGCGGGAAGAGTCACCTTACAGTCGCCTATGACGGCAACGTCAGTCTTCACGATTTTGTCTATTTCCGCATTGTCGATGTCGAGATGTATCACTTTCGCCTGCCTTGCGTATGTGCTTGTAAGACCGGTGACTCGGTCGCTGAACCTCATGCCGACGGCTATAAGCACATCGCACTCCTGCTCTTTCACATTCGGTGCATAGTTGCCATGCATTCCAAGCATTCCCACATTCAGCGGATGTCCCGACGGCAACGCCGACAGCCCAAGCAAAGTGCGTGCAGCCGGAATATCCCCACGCTCGATGAACTCAAGCAATTCGTCCTGCGCATTACCGAGTTCCACCCCCTGCCCTATAAGCGCAAGAGGCTTCTCCGCATTATTTATAAGTTCAGCCGCCCGGACTATGGCATCGGAAGACGGAACGGGATACGGCACATAACTGCGCACAAAGCCGACCCGTGACGGCACCCACTCTGTAGTGCCCGTCTGGGCATTCTTCGGGAAATCAAGCACCACCGGACCAGGACGTCCGGAACGGGCAATATAAAAAGCCTTGCTCACAGCCCACGCCACGTCCTCCGGCCTGCGTATCTGATAACTCCATTTCGATATGGGCTGGGCCACGCCTACAAGGTCAACCTCCTGAAACGCATCTGTCCCAAGCGCACCCACACCCACCTGACCGGCTATGACCACAATCGGTGTGGAATCCATCATTGCATCGGCCACGCCGGTAAGCGTGTTTGTGGCACCCGGACCGCTGGTGACCAGACATACTCCGACCTCGCCGCTCACACGGGCATACCCCTCGGCCGCATGGGCCGCAGACTGCTCATGACGCACAAGTATATGTTCGAAAACTTTCCTCTCACCACGCGTATAATCATACAATACATCAAACACAGGCATTATCGCACCACCCGGATAGCCGAATATAGTGGTAACGCCTTCGTTCTTAAGAGCCCTCATCAATGCTTCGGCTCCGGTTATTATTTCTTTTGACATAATATTCTTCTTAGGCAGGTTCTACAAGCAGCTTTAATACTCTCGGTTTAGTCCGCACAGGGGGGGGGAGACAATTATAGTATCCTCACCCCTCCCTTATCAGCCGAACTGACACTTTTCGCATAGGCCTTCAGGGCTTTCGACACCTCTCGTCTGCGCCTAAGCGGCTGCTGCGGACGCGAGGCAAGTTCCTCGGGACTGAGCCTTACGTTTATGCTGCGGTTAGGGATATCTATATCTATAATGTCGCCATCCTTTATCTTTCCTATGTCTCCTCCGGCCGCCGCCTCAGGGGATATATGACCGATGCTAAGTCCGCTTGTCCCTCCGGAAAAACGTCCGTCGGTTATCAGGGCACACTCTGTTCCAAGATGCATGCTTTTTATATATGATGTAGGATAAAGCATCTCCTGCATTCCCGGACCGCCCTTCGGCCCCTCATGGGTAATCACCACACAGTCACCGCTTCTCACCTTTCCACCAAGAATCCCATCACAGGCGTCTTCCTGGGAGTCGAATACCTTTGCCGGACCGGAGAACCTCCATATACTCTCATCAACACCTGCTGTCTTCACCACACATCCGTCCGCGGCAATGTTGCCGAAAAGCACCGCAAGTCCCCCGTCTTTAGTATAGGCATGCTCAATATCACGTATACATCCATCAGTACGGTCGGTGTCAAGCGTTGCCCATCTCTCATCCTGACTTCCCATAACCGTGGAGAATCTGCCTCCCGGCGCACTGCCATATATACGTTGGGCTTCCGCATCGATGTCATGTGCCGTGATGTCGTATCTTTCCATCTGTTCGGCAAGCGTCCTGCCATCTGCTCTCAAGGCGGAACCGTCTACAAGCCCGCCTTTGGAAAGCTCGTTCATTATTCCAAGTATACCACCGGCACGGTTGCATTCCTGAACACTATATTTACGGGTATTAGGAGCCAGCTTGCACAGACACGGCACGCGTCGGCTGAGGGCATCAATGTCTTTCATGGTAAACTCCACACCGGCCTCCTGCGCCACTGCAAGCAGATGAAGCACCGTATTCGTGCTTCCGCCCATGGCAATATCAAGAGCCATGGCATTCATAAAGGCCTTACGGGTGGCGATGCTCAGCGGCAGAACACTCTCGTCACCGTCCTCATAATAGGCAAAGGCATTTTCCACAATCCTGCGCGCTGCGTCCTTGAACAGGCGAATCCTGTTCTCATGCGTGGCAAGTATCGTACCGTTGCCCGGCAACGACAGCCCCAAGGCCTCTGTCAGCGAATTCATCGAGTTTGCCGTAAACATACCCGAACAACTTCCGCATCCCGGACAGGCACAACTCTCCAGACGTTCCATATCCTCATCCGATACGGATGGATCGGCTCCGCTGACCATTGCCGTGATAAGGTCGGCATTCTCTCCTTTCCACCTGCCGGCCTCCATCGGACCTCCCGAGCAGAACAGCGTTGGAATATTCAGCCTCATTGCAGCCATCAGCATGCCAGGAGTGACCTTATCGCAATTGGAAATACATATCATCGCATCCGCCTTGTGGGCATTAACCATATACTCTACACTGTCTGCGATGATATCACGGCTCGGCAACGAATAAAGCATACCGTCATGCCCCATCGCTATGCCGTCGTCAATGGCAATAGTGTTAAACTCGGCGGCATAGCATCCCATTGCCTCTATCTCATGCTTTACAATCTGTCCTATCTCATGAAGGTGGGTATGACCAGGAACAAACTGCGTGAATGAATTGACCACAGCAATTATCGGTTTGCCGAACTGCTCACGTTTCATTCCCGCAGCCACCCACAGTGCACGGGCACCGGCCATTCTCCTTCCTTCGGTGCATACGGCACTTCTCAACTGATGTTTCATAATCTTTACACCTAATATTATATATACCTTTCATAATATGCCATACCGTCATTTCCATCCGGATTACAGGCATATTTTATCAAATAAAGTGCAAAGATAACTTATTTTCTTCTAACAGCCAACAAACATTATTTTTATTTTAGAATAAAGAATCAATTTAAAGCAAAAAGAATGATATTTGTTTTAAATCAAAACACATCACATACCTCTTCCACCTCTGTTGCCACGCACGCCACCGGTTCTGACCGTACGGTCGCCCCCACCGGAGACGGCACGTCCGGTACGCAGTCCGCGGTTTGCAGAGCGTCCTCCAAACATGTTCATCTTGTATATCACGTGCAGCATGGCATAGCTGTTTATACTGTTATATTCTGTGTCGCTTCTTCGCGTCGCGCTTATCTGGCGGCGGAAGCTGCTTTGGCGGCGGAGAATGTCAAACCACTGAAAAGATACGGTCAGAGCCTTACGGCGCAGGAAACTTTGGCTGAGTTGCATGTTCCATATCAGCTCATCGGTGTTCATTGTCTTGTCGCTGTATCCGCGGCGGCTTGTCTGGTGTATGCCTGTCGTGAAACTCATGTTCCATTTGGCATCCAGTGTGAGGTTTGCTCCGTATGCAAACTCCCATGTGTCGAGGTTGGCGCTACTACGCAACATGTTTCGCGAATGGTTATAGTCCACTGAGCCGTGAAGTTCTATCTCAAACCAATCCTTGTCATATCCGAAAGTGAGGTCTTCGCTGTAGGTTGACGTACGTGTGATGTTCTTTTGCGAACTTGACTTGCGGTCTGTCGTTATATAGCTCACATAATTGGAATAGTTGAACCACGTATGCGTGCTGACAGTCCATACACCGGTGGTGTCAAGTGCCGTGTTTAACCCGAAACGTGCCGCTGTACGCCAGTTGCCGTTGATGTTTTCCGGACGTGTCACCCGTCCTCCGGTTGTCTCGTCATACGACACAATATTGCTTATGCTGTTGCGCGTTGTCGAAAAGTCGACACTCGATGTTATGCTTCTCTGATAACGCGGCGAGCTTGTGTTGAACTCAGCCCTGAGATTACTCGTGAAAGACGGCTTCAGCCCGGGGTTTCCCATAGTGATGTTCAGAGGATTGCTGTTATCGGTGATGTCGAGCATCTGCGAGATGCTCGGTTGCGATGTTGTTCCGCGGTATGTGGCACGCAGGTTGGTGCGGCGGTTGAAACGGTAGCGGAAGTTAAGCGTCGGTGTGATGTTTGTCACGTCCCTGACCGTGTCTACGTCAATGCCGTGGTAATTCTGTATGAAATAGGAACGTTGCGGCTGAATCATCACACCCACATTCATGTTGTAGTTCTTCTGTGCTATCCGCAACTGTATGTTTATGTTATGTGTATAATTGTTGTATTCCGAATAGCGGCTGAGATCGTGATCTATATAATAGTCGATAGGATTTTCAAGAAGCGCGAAATATCCGTCCCAATCACGGTAGCGTGTCAGTACATCGGCAAAACGATCATAGTCCATTGTGCCGAAATCAAATGTAGAACGGTCGCTTTTCCTATGACTGTACTGGAAACGATAACTCAGCTGCAGGAAAGTTGCCTTGAAAAGCGGCTCTGTATATGTTGCCTGTAGCGTATAGCTACGGTTGTCGGACGGTGTGAGATTATAGCGGTTGGTCTGATAAACGGAATCCTCGCCTGCCGCGTTTTTCTTTTGGAAAAGATGCACGTTGGATGCCGACAGGCTTTTATTGGTGTTATCCCCGATATTGAAACTTGCCGTGACCCCGAAATTCCGCCCTTTGTATCCCAGCCTCCTGTGATATTGCAGTGATGCTCCGAAACCGGCCGACGTACCGTAACTGAGCGATTTGTTTGTTCTGGAATTCACGACAATGCTGTCTTCAGCCATCATGGCTATATTCCCTTCATCAAGCGGATTATCCGTGTAAAGATATGGATTCTCGTTGAACGATGCTGATGCGCCCGAGCTCATTCCGTCGTTCGAGGATAAAGAGAACTGAGGTCTGAAGGTTATGGTCTGCACGGTATCCGGTTTCCACTCCAGACGCATGTTTCCGTTCCACGAGTTGTTTCTTGACAAGTTTTTATTCACATTGTTTGAAAAGGCTCCGCGCGTGTTGACAAAATTCTCCACCGAACTTATTGTATGGTTATCTGTATCGCCATGACTCCAGTTTATGTTTCCGTCAGCCTTAAGCTTTCCCCTCTTCTCATAGTTGAAGTTCAGTCCCGCAGTCTTCCGTGCGCTCAGTCCGTTCCGCCCGCGCCCACCGGTTCGTATGTTCCTGTTTGTGGCGTTGTTGGCATTTGCCATCACGGTATGTCGGAAATCTCCGACAAATCTCGAGAGATTCACACGTCCGAAATACCGGTCATCCGTGCCATAACCGATGTCGGCGTTAGTAAACATACCCCGTTTCATGCCGCGCTTTACGGTGAAATCAAGCACGGTGCTCTCCTCACCGTCATCAATACCGGTCAGCTTGGCCATGTCGCTCTTCTCGTCGTATGACTTTATCTTATCTATTATCGAGGCGGGAAGATTCTCCATGGCCTCTTTCATGTTTCCCGGCATGAAATCACGACCGTCGAGCATTATCTTCTTTACCTCCTTGCCATTAAGGGTTATCTTTCCGTTTTCATCTACTTTCGCTCCGGGCAGCCTCTCCACAAGAGCGTCTATCGTTGAGCCCTCCGGCACCCGATAGGCTGCCGTATTGTATACAAATGTGTCCTCAACCATCACCATCTTGGGCACATCACCGGTGATTACAGCCCCTTCGAGCATCACCGCGTCAGCCGACAGCGCTATGCGCCCGGCCTCCGCCACACCTTTCTTCGGCACACTGACATCCTTGTATTCCGTGCGGTATCCGAGATATGAGACTTTCACTATGTATGCCCCTGCCGACGGAGGCTTAAGATCAAACCGTCCGTTTGTCGCCGTCAAGGCTCCGCACACGAATGTGCTGTCTGTCTTCAGCAGCTGTACCGTGGCCTTGTCGAGCGGATTATCCGAACCGCCTTCAAAGACATTTCCAGACACAACGGCCTGCTGGGCATTGACAAACAAATGGCACAGCATCAGAATCATAAACAGAACCGGATATCTTTTCATAAGTTTTGGTCGTTTTCTTTTGATAAGATTATTATTTTCTTTTTTAGGACGCGGAATGCATGACAAGGTTTAATATTTCCCAATAAAAAGAAAAGAGAGAAAAATGAAGAATTCCGCAGATACATCTGCCCATTCTTCACTTTTCTCTCTTTGTTTAAAAAGCGGCTCCGCTTAAATGACTTCTATCTTACGAGACACCTTTTCCTGGGTAGGCTCGAATTTCGGAAGTTCCACTGTAAGCACTCCGTTGGCCACCGATGCGGCAATTTTACTCTTGTCAACATCATCCGGCAATACAAGCGTCTGCTCAAACTTTGTGTAAGAGAACTCGCGACGCAGGTAGCGCCTTGTCTTGTCCTCATTATTCTGTTCCTCCTTCTTTTCCAGTTTCACCGTAAGGTTGCCCTCATCATTTATATGCACCATGAAATCTTCCTTTTTCATACCCGGTGCAGCCAGCTCCACTGTATAGCCCTTGCTTGTCTCTATCACGTTGATTGCCGGTGCCATGGCGTTGGCACGATGCATATAGCCGTTATCAAAAAAATCGTTGAACACCTCTGGCAGCCATGCTGCGTTTCTTCTAACTAATGTCATAATCAAATCCTCCTATTTTATTAATGTTTAAATTGTCTTTTATGATTACCTCCGCTCTGTCGGAAGGTTTTCACCTACAATATCGCAACAAGCATACCATTGCAAGTCGCAAGACAAAATGACATATAACAAGTATAAAAAGACAGAATATAGCGACATTATGTCAGATACATGGTGATATAAATGCCCTAAAGAGTTATTTTTGTCTTCTCACCGTTATACTCCACTGTGCGCACAGCCTGCACCGGAACACTTCCCGCCCCTGTTCCGTGGTTCATCATAACAATGTTGAACTTGCGGTTGCGAAGCATCGTCGGATAAGCCCCCTTACGGTTGCCTATTGTAAGAGTACGTGAGGCATCGTCCCATTCAAACTCTATCTGAGTATACTTTCCACGCTCGTAGTCGTAACCGTCACCGCGGTCCTCATAGAGGACAAAACGTCCGTCGGCACCGGGATATACCCTCATTTCAAGATTATCCCATGATTTCTCTGAGGAATACTGCACCTCTGGCCCCCAAGGCATGATACTTCCCGCACGCACGTACACCGGCATCTCGCTTATAGGACACGGACGCATTATCTCACGACCTCCTTCTATGCACTCGCCTGTCCAGAAATCATACCACTTCGCACCCTCCGGCAGATACACACTGACCGGTGCCGCTCCTTTGGTCACATCCGGATATATAAGATGACCACGACGGTCACCGCTACGCCATGTGTATAGGGGATCTGTCACAGGACGTACGAGCAACGAACGTCCGAACATGTATTCATCATTGCAATCAAGTGCCTTCACGTCAGAGGCAAAGTCCATCACCAGCGGACGCATCATGGAGCCGTCATTGAGCACCACATCACCCTGTGTGCTGTAGATATACGGCAGAAGACGATAGCGCAACTTTATGAAATCTTTCTGGACATCGTAGGCCCACTCGCCCGGCTTGCCAAATTCATAAAGCTCACTCACCATCGGTGAAGAACAGTGGTTGCGCATCAGCGGCATGAATGCCGCCCACTGCATCCAACGCACCTGCAACTCCTGCATTCCTGGATCTTTAGGATTGTTGCGGTAGTATCCTCCGAAGAATCCGCCGATATCGGTGTTCCAGAACGGTATCCCGCATATAACATAGCTCAGACCTGACGGCACCTGTGCCTTCATCTCTTCCCAACTGCTGGAGATGTCACCGCTCCATGAGAACGTACCGTAGTGCTGTATGCCTATCTGTCCGCTGCGTGTCATCTGGATACTGCGCTTATTGTTGCCGCGCATCTTCCGCTGATGTTCATATATGCCACGGTTGTGTTCGATGGCAAAGGCATTCTTCACGCTGCGCCATGTGCCGCGTGCAGTCATATAGTCGTCATCGCCCGGCTTCTCAAAATGGTCGGGCTCGGTAGAGTCTGTCCACCATGCGTCGAAACCTATATTATATAGGTTGGTCAGATGCTTCCAATATATGTCACGTGCCTTTGGATTGAAGGCATCGTACGGCATCGTGCCGCTATTCCTCGGCCATGTCTCGAAAGGCAGCAGTGCGCCAATCTTCTTCATATCGGCATAAGCGTCCGTCCACGGACCGAAACTGGCCCAGATGGTAATCATGAGATGTGCATTATTGTCATGTACATACTTTGCCATCTCCAAAGGGCTTTTCAGTCTGGGCTCTGCCTGACGGCTCATATTACGCATGTCGCCCGGCAGGTATTTGGCCCATGCCGGATCTCCCACCTTATTAATATAGTAAGGATTCATGAACCGCATGGCATTCCAGTTGGAATCACATCCCCAGTATTGCCAGTCCTGCACGATGCCGTCAAGCGGTATCTGCAGGGCACGGTATTTGTCAAGCACCCCGGCAAGCTCATCGGAAGTCTTGTAACGCTCACGGCACTGCCAATGCCCCATTGCCCATAAAGGAAACATTGTGGCACGGCCGGTAAGAGAACGCAAACCGGAAATCACACCGTCGGCCGTACCATCACGGAAGATGAAATAATAGTCGACCATCTCAGCCACCTCGCTCTTGAACGATGTCCCTGTTTTGTCATCGTCAAAGAATGAACGGCTCATATTGTCCCAGAACACTCCATAACCCTTACTGCTTATAAACACGGGAATGGTGGTATAGGTATTGGTGTTCCACAGTTTTATGTGTTTGCCGCGGAGGTTGAGGGTCCTGTCTTTCCTTTGGCCCAAACCATAGATATGCTCACCGTCGGCAAGGCTCCATCTCTGGTTCACTACGTATTTGCCCTCATCGGCATCATCGCGTCTCATCTCGAATCCTGGAACAGACTGTTCGCGCAACAGAGTGTCACCGTCAGCGGAAAGAAACATGGCCGTACCGTTGCCGTGAACAACCACCCTCATCTTGTCGGTTGCGTATGTGGTAAGCGAACCGGCAACAGTGGTCTTCACGCCAACCTTCTCAGGCTGCATGATGACTGTGAAGCTTTTCTTCTCAGGCTGCGACTCAAACGCAGACGGATACTTTACTATCCGCACGATGTGCGGCGAATAAAACACTACTTTCGTAACCGATGCTCCGCCCGACGGCAGACATGCCATCCACAATGCGGCAAAAAGCATCATAAATGATAATCGTTTCATAAATGCTATATTGTTTTAGTTATTGCAAAGGTAATGCAAACCGAACGCAATCAAGCTTGCTTGGAATTGCTGAGGTGCAGCTTACCTTATGCAAAGGTACTGCAAATACCCTGAAACAGCATTGCACTTATGTTGATTCTATTGGTAATCACGTTGAAATATGCAGCAAAGAAACGAAAAATGAATGCAAAACGAAGAAATTAAAATGCATCGGTGAACATTGCTTTCCTAAGTCATAAGAAATTAAGAATAAAGCCATAACATTCTTTAATTAAGACAAAATGCCATACCTTTTCAGAAAGTATATTTAGGAATATCTTTCCTGATTTACCGGATGAGTCATCACTTCATATTTCAAATATCCTCACATAAACAATCATTGCATGCTTTTCTTCTCCGCATACTCCGACGGACGGCAACCGTACTCTTTTTGGAAACATTTGGTGAAATAGCTCGACGAGCTGAAACCTGTGGCGTCGGCCACTTCCGTCACAGTCGTTCCACCGCGCGAAAGCATTTCTGCGGCCTTACGCAGACGGATGCTGCGTATGAACATCTGGGGTGACTTGTCGAGTATGGCCGTAAGCCGGCGGTATAGTCCGGTGCGGTCCATACACATCTCGCGGCTGAGCTGCTCCACTGTGTATGACGTATCGCCTATATGCCGCTCGACAATCCTCGTCGCCTTATCGAGAAAATCCATCTCCGAACCGCTCATGTCTGGTTTTTCATCGCCATGACCGTTATCGACAAGAACAACCCTGACGGAACTCTCATTGCGGTTGCACTGCTCCATAAGGTCACGGATACGCATGAGCAGCATCTCCTCGCGTCCTTCGCGCGCCACCCTGCGCCTCACAGCTTTTATGTAAACCCAAACGCCGGTGGAAGCCGACACCACAAACAGCAGCACATATAAGACAATGGCCTCCGTGGAACGCCACCACGGTACGGCCACAGTAAAGACAAGCCTGCGTATACCGCCGTTCCACACTCCGAAACGCGACGAGGCCATCACCTCGAGCACATAACTGCCCGCGGCAAGGTCTACGAACGACAGTGTGAGCAGCCCGCGACTGTCTACAAGCATGCCGTCGCTGTCGGCATCGGCCGTATGCCACACACCGTCGAGACCTATAATCCTGTAACGGTAGCATACGCTACGCGGATGCACATACTTCATCGGAGAAAAACAAAAAGCCACGGAGTTGTCTTCATAATCAAGACTGAGCCTGTCGAGATAAGGCGCATCGACATCCATGCCGCCACCGGCCTCGATACGGCGGCCGTGAATCATCACGGAAATGAGCACAGGGGTGAGCGGAACATTCGACTCCCCCATATCAAACACCCCCGACAGAGGCGGAAGATAAAGAATGCCGCGATTATACGTTCCAAGCCATATTCCGCCCTCACGATCGCTACACACGGTGTTTATGCCGGTGGTCAGCCGTGTGCCGTCGGGAAGACGCAACTCACGCAACACCAGTCGGCCGGAGGTGCCGAAATTATATGCTATATACCCTTCAGGAGTAGTGATATAGGCCATGCCGCCATCGCCCGCAATGAGTGTATGCAGCAGATAACCGCACTCTAAATGGCGTTTCCATGACATTGTTACGGGATTAAAAGTCTGGAATATGGAACATCCGCTGCCCGTACGTATCTGATGGAACATACCGTCGGAAGTCTTCACTATCAACGATGTACGTTCATACTTGCGGGCCGTCACACTGTCATAAGCCGCTGTCATGCCTTCGCATTTACCGGAAGACAAGGAAAATACACATGCATAACCGCCGCTTGTAAAAATCACCGCACGTCCGGCCTTCACATCAATGTCCTGCACCGTTCCGCCACCTTCCGGCATACACAGCCTTACACCCGTGTCAGCCGACACCACATCGCCTCCGGCAACAGTCCATATACCGCCTTCCGAATCTACAAACATATCGTCGAAACACGATACACAGGCCTGTTTCTTGCAGTCTCTGACATACCGGAGAGCAGTAAGGTCAAGGCATGACACACTGCGATAAGACTTTATCCAAAGCCTGCGGGATGCATCCACATAGAGATGGGTATGGCCGTAATACGCCTCAAGAGGCTCGGCAGCCGATGTGTCGACAGCCACGGAACGGAATTCCGCACCGTCATAAATATTTACGTGGCTTTCCGTCATCACAACCATACGCCCGTCGGAGAGCTGGAGCATCTGAAGCACGCTGCGTCCGCGAAGCCCCTGTCCTCCGTCAAGCACATAATATGTCCTTTCGGCAGCCAGTGGCATGGCCAACATCAACGGCAGCAGCAATATGAACAATCTTAGAATTTTCATCCGGCTTTCATTTCCTTGGTTTTGCTTACCGCAGCTCCCATTGACTTCAGCACCTCAACCCCGTCACCGACGGTCGCCACCTCCGAAACAACCAAAGAACGCCTGCCGCCGTTATCGCGAAGACTGCAGCGACGGGGATTGAATGTGACATATTCAAGAATACCGTCGAAAACGGCACTGCGATAGTACGGACTGTTAACGTTGGCCACGAGAAACAGCGTCATACGTCCCTGCTTTATCATTATCTTCTCAAAACCGAGGCTCTTGCCGGCATGACGGAGCGGAACGACATTCATAAGCTCACGGGCAACATCAGGAATGGCTCCGAACCTGTCACGCAAACGCATGCGGAACCCCTCGATCTCGCTGTCGTCACGCAGGTTATCCAGCTCCCTGTAGAGAAGCATTCTCTCGCTGTCGCTCGGCACGTAGCTATCGGGAAAGTACATCTCTATGTCGCTTTCAAACGAGCAGTCCTCGACGAAATCGCCTCCGTCTGTCACAGCCTCGTCAGCATAAAGGTCTGAAAACTCTTCGTTTTTAAGCTCTGTAACGGCCTGATTGAGTATCTTCTGGTATGTCTCATAGCCAAGGTCGGCAATGAACCCGCTCTGTTCCGCACCGAGAAGATTGCCTGCACCGCGTATGTCAAGATCCTGCATTGCTATGTTTATGCCCGAACCCAGTTCAGAGAAGTTCTCCAACGCCTCAAGACGGCGGCGCGACTCATGATTAAGGGCCGACAGCGGTGGGGCAAGCAGATAGCAGAACGCCTTACGGTTGCCCCGGCCCACACGCCCCCGCATCTGATGCAGGTCGCTGAGACCGAAATTGTGTGCGGCGTTTATTATTATGGTGTTGGCATTTGGGATGTCTATGCCGTTCTCCACAATAGTGGTGGAAAGAAGAACGTCATATTCATAGTTTGAGAAGTCCATTATGATGTTCTCAAGCTCTTCGGGTTTCATCCTTCCATGTCCGATGGCAATACGCGCATCTGGTATATACTTGTGTATTATTTCGGCAATCTGCGGCAGATTGCTTATCCTGTTGTTTACAAAATACACCTGTCCGTTGCGGCTCATCTCGAAGTTGACGGCATCTGCGATTATCTCCGGACTGAAAACGTGTATCTCCGTCTGTATGGGATAGCGGTTGGGCGGAGGGGTCTGGATAACACTCATGTCGCGCGCGCCCACAAGCGAGAACTGCAGTGTGCGCGGTATGGGCGTGGCCGACATAGTCAGCGTGTCGACGTTTATCTTCATCTGGCGCAACTTTTCTTTCGTGGCCACGCCGAATTTCTGTTCCTCATCTATTATAAGGAGTCCGAGATCCTTGAACTTCACCGACTTGCCGATAAGCTTATGAGTGCCTATAAGTATGTCTATCTTTCCGTCCTCAAGGTCTTTCAGCACTTCTTTTGTCTGCTTTGCGCTCCTTGCCCTCGAAAGATATTCCACCCTGACAGGCAAGTCCCTCAGCCTTTTCCTGAATGTCTGGTAATGCTGGTAGGCGAGCACTGTCGTCGGCACAAGCACGGCCACCTGCTTTGAATCGCACGCGGCCTTGAATGCCGCACGCACAGCCACCTCGGTCTTGCCGAACCCCACGTCGCCACACACAAGACGGTCCATAGGCCTGTCGCGCTCCATATCGGCCTTGACGTCGTTGGTCGCCTTAAGCTGGTCGGGAGTGTCCTCGTAAAGGAAGCTCGCCTCCAGTTCGTGCTGCATGAACGAGTCGGCACTGAAAGCATAGCCTTTCTCGTGCCTGCGCATGGAATACAACCTGATAAGGTCGCGGGCGATATCCTTTATCTTCGACTTGGTGCGCTCCTTGAGCCGTTCCCACTGTCCCGTGCCGAGATGGCTCAGGCGCGGGGGCTCGCCGTTGTCCTGCGCCTTGTATTTTGAAACCTTATATAAGGAATGTATTGATACGTAAATAGAGTCGTTCTTCTGATACTGTATCTTTATCATCTCCTGATAGCCGTCACCCTGAGGCATACGCACAAGACCTCCGAAACGGCCTATTCCGTGGTCGACATGCACCACATAGTCACCGACCTCAAACTGCCTGATCTCCTTAAGCGTAAGGGCCACCTTTCCATTGCGGGCCTTGTCTGATTTCAGGTTGTACTTATGGAAACGGTCAAATATCTGATGATCTGTAAACACGCACATCTTCAGGATATTGTCCGCAAATCCCTCATGCAGGGTCTTGTTGACCGGAACAAACCCGAACGATGATCGCAAAGCGAAAATCTCCTTCAGCCGCTCGTTCTGCTTGGCACTGTCGGCAAGGATATACAGCTTATAGCCTTTCAGCACATAGTCTTCAAGCGACTGGAACAGCAAATCAAAATTCTTATGGAACAGCGGCTGTGGAGTCATGTCGAAGCAAATCTCCGCCTGCGGCTCACGAGACGGCCTGTGGCCTATCTCCATCATGCGGAAAGAAAGTGCATCGCGCATGAACGTGGCACCGTCTGAAAGTTGAACCTCCTTACGCATCTCTTCAAGAATCTCCTTCTGCCGCATTTCCGTCGCTCCCTCCATACGCTCGGCAATGGCCTGTGCCGAGAAGCCCTCACGATAAACCGCATCTATCGTCTCACGCACATAAAGCAAATCTTTCGTCACCACGACAGTACCGTCAGGCATAAAAGACATCAACGGCACACGGTCTTCGACAATGCCGGCAAGCTCCGGCACGATACGCACTTCACTTCTTATCTCCTTCGACAACTGGCTTTCGACCTCAAACGTACGTATAGAGTCTATTTCATCACCGAACATGTCTATGCGGAACGGCAACTCGCAGCTATATGAGAACACATCCAATATACTGCCACGACGGGCAAACTGTCCGGGCTCATACACATAGTCAACCTCGCGGAATCCGAAATCGCGCAAAGTGCGCGCAATGTCTGACACATCCACAGTCTGTTCTGTCTTCAGTACAAGCATGCGCGAATCCATCTTCTTTTGCGACACCACAAGCTCCGCCACGGCCTCGGGATATGTTACGACATAAAGGAGACTGTCGCCGGTGGCTGCCGCAAGCGCGGCCAACGCCTCGGTCCTGAGTATCTCGCTGGCCGCATCGCGTTGGCCATATTTTACGGCCCTACGGTATGACGACGGGAAAAACAATACGCCTGACTCACCCAATATCTGGGTAAGGTCATGATAAAAATAACCGGCTTCCTCGGCATCCTGAAGTATAAATAACACCGTGCGGCATAGCTTTGACGCAAGACCGGCAAACAGCATCGGTGCCGAAGAAGCCAATAAGCCCTTGAGAAAAACAGTCCTTACAGACTCGTCCTCCACTATCTTCGCCAAGGCCCCAACCTGAGGCGACATGGCATATAAATCCTTTAAATCCTGTATATCCATTGCAATGTGAATGCAAAATTACAGCAAGTCGGCAAAAATACAAAACAAAAAGAATGAAAAATGGCTATGCACAAACAAGAAACAGGCCATTCTCAAACCGAAAAGCGGCCGTCCTCTTATCTGTCGACTTAAGTCAGCAAATCTGTCGGCTTAAGCCGACAGATGTTTCGACTACAGTCGGAAGATCGTTCGACTTAAGTCGACTGGCTTACGAACCTGTACTTCACGGAAAACGGATGGCAGATTCAGACTTTACAGCCATATTGGTCCGGGTGAGCCACAAAGAAGACGCTCCCGAACAAGCCGGTTGCCGGCAGACATACCGGATTGCATCTACCGTTTCATTTTTAGCTATCCGCATAATAAAAAGACAGGCAGTGAAATGGAAAACACACAAATACATGGCTTCCATATCCATACCTGTCTCACCTATAATAAATGATATAAAATAAACTGCAAACCAAATGCTGAGGCAAAATTTATTTTGATTATTCTGAGGCGGAGCGTTTATTCAAAACAACATGCATACTATGCCGGACACGGGTATTTTCTCGTCCATCCGTCCCAGCGAAGGCGCATCACGCCAAAGAACGCCTCGGAGAATATCCCTCCGCTCATCTTGGAAACTCCCTCGCGGCGGTTTACAAATATCACAGGCACCTCCTTTATCTTGAAACCAATCTTATAGGCCGTGAACTTCATCTCTATCTGGAAAGCATAGCCCTTGAAACGAATCTTGTCAAGCTCGATGGTCTCAAGCACACGACGCCTGTAGCACTTGAAGCCGGCTGTGGTGTCGTTGACCTTGAACCCCGTGACCATACGCACATATTTTGAGGCGAAATAGCTCATCAGCACACGGCCGATGGGCCAATTTACAACATTCACCCCGGAAACATAACGCGAACCGATGGCAACATCATAGCCTTCGTCATGACAGGCGGAATACAGGCGGGGCAAATCATTGGGGTCGTGGCTGAAATCGGCATCCATCTCAAAGATATATTCATACTCATGCTCCAATGCCCATCTGAAACCTGTGATATAAGCCGTACCGAGCCCGAGCTTGCCCTTACGCTCAAGAATAAACAGGCGTCCGGAAAACTCCTCTGACATAAGACGCTTCACTATGTCTGCCGTACCGTCAGGCGAACCGTCATCTATCACAAGTATATGGAAACACTTGTCCAATGAAAACACCGCACGGATAATCTTTTCGATGTTCTCTTTCTCATTATATGTCGGTATTATTACAATACTGTCGCTGTCGTGCATAAATCTTGTTATTTTAATGCAAAGATAAACTTTTTCAAAGAATATACTTAAGAAATATACTTAAAAAATATATAAATGACATGCCATATCCGTATATTTGGCTCTATCACACCGCCACATTAATATAATATGACGTCACTCCATAAATCCTGAAGACGGAAATGCCGGATACGACACGGGACAGGCAACCGGGACCTTACGGCTCTCTATAGAAACCTGAATACTGAACGTAGGATTGAAATTGTATTTAACCGACGCACCTATACGGTCGGAAATATCACCCATATAATAAAGGTCATACGGCATGCGCCTGCTGCCGGACACCGACTTCTGGGCATAGAGATATCCCTCCCAATGCTCGTCGAACTTATAGCCGAGCACGGCCGTAATACCGGCATTGCGGTGGCTGGCGTCCGCCCATTTTATATTGTCGAAACTCCCACCTAAAGCAAAAGACAATTTCGGTGTGAGCGGAACGGCATACATTGCAGATATATTCTGGCAGAACCCCGTGCCGCCATACGAATGTTTGCCGAAAGCCACTGTAACCGCCGCACCCAGACTCACATTCAAACCGGGATGCAGTTCCCAAAGGCCCCATCCGGGATAAGACATAGACCACAGTCCAGACGGCAACACACGACCATACGAATCAATCTCCGGAAGATGAAGTCCGGACGGTGTGACGACCGCCTCCATACTGTCGGCGACACAGTTTTCCACCACTGCACTGCAAGCCTCTATATCATTACTGCCATGGATAACGCGTGTAACGTCCTCCTGGGCACACAAAGGCAGGTTCAGGAAAACGGCAACAAACGCGACAAACAATTCTCTTATCATAAAACGCGGTTTTATTTCGTTATGCAAATATACAGACTACAACATATAAAAACAAGAATAATATATATAAAAAAGCTGAAATCAGTTTTCCGACTGCAAAAATAAAACGTTAACCGGAGTATGCACCGGCATGAAAATCTGTCGGTGCCATAAAGCAACAGAATATTAAACATGGAAACACCTATCCGCCATCTTATATATTTTTTGCTTATCGGAGTGAGGAAGCTGTTCATTTCGTGTGACGATGTGGAGACACTCACCCCATTCTTAAGGAAAAGGAATGCCCTTTTATATCCAGTATTCATTGAAACCACCTTGTTTCACTCCCTGATTATCATTCCTCCAATATCACTTTTTTATCCAAACAGGCATGTATTCCACTATTTTTGTATAAATTTGCAACAGATAGTCTACACAAATCAACATTTACAGAACAATTTTATAATACCAATGAAAATAAACCTATTATTTATCGCCTTTGCCCTGGCGGCATCGGCAATGGCCCAGCAGCGTAAAGAGATTAGCCTCAACGAAGACTGGATGTTCTCACGCGATAATGAGAATTGGGAACGTGTGAACATTCCGCACGACTGGGCTATCAGCGGACCATTCGACAAGAAATGGGACTTGCAGACTGTGGCAATAGAGCAGAACGGAGAGAAAGAAAAGTCAGAAAAGTCGGGACGCTCAGGTGCTTTGCCTTGGATTGGCAAGGGATATTACTCAAAAACATTCAACATGCCCAACCACCGCTGCCGGGCGGAACTGATATTCGACGGAGCCATGAGCGAGCCAACAGTAACGGTGAACGGCCATAAGGCCGGATACTGGGCCTACGGATACAACGCTTTCCGCATGGATATTACAGACCTTGTAAAACCTGGTGAAAACCACCTGAAAGTATCTCTCAATAATGTGGAGGAGAGCAGCAGGTGGTATCCAGGAGGCGGAATATACCGTCCGGTGAAGCTTGTACTCACAGGCGAGACAAGGTTTGATACATGGGGAACATACGTAAGGACCATTAAAGCAGACAAGAAAAAAGCATTCATAAGCATTGATACAAAGATTCTCGGAGCTGACATTACGAAACCGTCCGGCACGGAGGTGGAACTTTATGATGACCGCGGAATGATTGTGGCCGCAAGTCACTGCAACGCTGATGCAGAGGGAAATATCCATACAGTGCTCGATTTCAACAAGCCAAAACTGTGGTCTCCCGAGACACCTTATTTATATAAGCTTGTGCTGACACACAAACAGGACAGAAAAGTGCTCGACAGACAGGCTATAAACGTGGGGGTGCGCACGGTTGAAGTATCAAAAGAAGGCGGATTCATGCTCAACGGCAAGACACGCAAGATAAAGGGAGTATGCCTGCATCATGACCTCGGACCGCTTGGCACGGCTGAGAACAAGGCTGCACTGATAAGACAGATAAAGATGATGAAAGCCATGGGATGTGATGCCATACGCACAGCCCACAACGTTCCGTCGGAAATGCAGATGGACATCTGTGACTCCCTTGGCATGATGGTCATGGCAGAAAGCTTCGACATGTGGATTTACCCCAAGTGCAAGAACGGCTATGCGAGATTCTTCAAGGAATGGGGCGAAAAAGACATCGAGAATCTTGTGCTGCACCACAGAAACCATCCGAGCATAGTGATGTGGAGCATAGGCAACGAGATACCGGAGCAGGGAGGAAAAGACGGACTGGCCATATCGAAGCGGCTTCAGGACCTCTGCCATAAACTCGACCCATCACGTCCGGTGACACAGGGTCTCGACCGTGTTGACGCAGCCCTGAAATCAGGCGTGGCACAAGCCATGGACGTGCCGGGATTCAACTATCGCCTCCATAAATACCAAAAGGGCATAGAGACTCTGCCGCAAGGCTTTCTGCTCGGTTCGGAAACGGCATCTACGGTAAGCAGCCGGGGGGTATACAAATTCCCGGTCACCGTATCTGACAAAAACACATATACCGACGGACAGTGCAACGGATACGACACTGAATACTGCTCATGGAGCAATCTGCCTGATGACGACTGGAAATGGCAGGAGGACAACTCTTGGGTCATAGGTGAGTTTGTATGGACAGGATACGACTATCTCGGCGAGCCTACTCCATACGACAACTACTGGCCAAGCCGCAGCAGCTACTTCGGAATATGCGACCTGGCAGGACTTCCCAAAGACAGATATTTTCTCTATCGCAGCCACTGGAACAAGAAAGAGCACACCATTCACCTGCTACCACACTGGACGTGGAACGACCGTAAGGGAAAGATCACACCGGTATACTGCTACACCGACGGAGAGGAGGCCGAACTGTTCGTTAACGGCAAGAGTCAGGGACGTATAAAGAAGAACAAGGATTCACGACTCGACCGTTTCCGCCTGCGCTGGAATGAAGTGAAATATGAACCGGGAGAAATAAAAGTCGTTGCTTACGACGGTAAAGGCAATAAGATCGGAGAGGATGTCAGGAGAACAGCCGGAAAACCTGCCGCAATCAAACTTAGTGCCGAATGCCCTGACAATACAGACATGCAGCTTAAGGCCGACGGCAATGACATGGCATTCATCACCGTATCCATGACCGACAAAGACGGCATCCACTGTCCGACCGCAGACAACAGCCTATCATTCGAAGTGACAGGCGACGGAACATTCCAGGCTGCATGCAACGGTGACGCCACATCGCTCGAGCCGTTCACCCAACCACAGATGAGACTCTTTAACGGACAGCTTGTGGTGGTGGTGAGAAGCACAAAGAATGCAGGAAAGCTTCGCCTCACCGTCACAGACAAAAAGCTCAGGCTGTCGGAAACAATAGAACTGAAAACGATATAGCATAATATCTGCATTATAATACAAAACAACATTACAATTAAAAAATATAAGGATTTATTTGTATAGTTCATAAAAATATTATACTTTTGCAGCATAATAAACAAAAAAGAAAAAACAGCATGAGTCGATTTAGCGCATCTTTTTATTACTTTTACTTTACAAGGATTTGTGAAGCGGGAAGTTGCGTGTAGATTTCAACTTATGACAGATAAACATAATAAAGTTTCTCATTCAAGTCCCGCCTTCATTTTATAAGGCGGGACTTGTTTTTTATAACAGAGACCCAAACAAGAATAGAACAGAATGAAACGAATTGCGATCCAGGGCATGCCAGGCTCTTTCCACGACATTGCCGCACATCAATATTTTGAGGGTGAACAGATTCAACTGATCTGTTGCGACACTTTTGAGGAAGTATTCGAGAATATCAATAAAGACCCCACTGTGATTGGCATAAGCGCCATAGAAAACACCATCGCAGGAAGCCTGCTGCACAACTATGAATTGCTGAGAGATTCTGGTACGACAGTGGTCGGCGAGCATAAACTGCACATATCACACTGCATCTGCTGCCTGAACGACGATTCATGGGACACAATAACGGAAGTGCACTCCCACCCCGTGGCACTGATGCAATGCCGGAAATTCCTGGCAAGGCATTCAAGCCTGAAAATGGTGGAAGACGATGATACGGCAGGCTCTGCAAGAAACATTTCGGAAAACAACAGCCATGGAGTGGCAGCGATATGCAGTGCGGCGGCAGCGGAAATGTATGGATTGAAAATACTGGAAGACCATATAGAGGACAACAAACACAATTTCACAAGGTTTCTCATAACATGCAATCCAGGCAAAGCCGACTTCATGCGCTCGCTGGAGGAATCGAACAAGGCAAGCCTTGTATTCTCACTGCCTCATGAGGAAGGCTCGCTGTCACAAGTGCTAAGCATACTCTCGTTCTACAAGATAAACATGACAAAGATACAGTCGCTGCCTATAATAGGACACGAATGGGAATATCTGTTCTACGTGGACGTGACATACGGTAGCCTGACACGATACCGACAAAGCATCGATGCGATAACTCCGCTTACAAAAGAACTGAAAATATTAGGAGAATATAAAGATGGAAAACAATGTGAATAAAAACATAATGCCGGCCGAGCGTATCGGCATGGTAAGCGAATACTACTTCAGCCGCAAACTGAAGGAAGTGGCGAAACTGAATGCCATGGGCAAAGACATTATAAGCCTGGCCATAGGAAGTCCTGACATGCCGCCATCGGAAAACACCGTGAGGAAACTATGTGAGGTGGCACAACGCCCGGATACACACGGATATCAGCCTACAATGGGAACACCGGAGCTTCGCAACGCCATGGCCGGATTCTATAAACGATGGTATGACGTGGAACTCGACCCGGAAACAGAAATACTTCCGCTAATAGGCTCAAAGGAAGGAATACTGCACGTAACACTCGCCTTTGTAAACCCGGGAGAGGAAGTGCTCGTACCCAATCCTGGATATCCTACTTATACTTCGCTGAGCCGTATACTCGGTGTGAACGTTGTAAACTATAACCTATTGGAGAAAAACAAATGGCAACCGGACTTTGACGAACTGGAAAAGACGGACCTCAGCCGAGTAAAACTGATGTGGACGAACTATCCCAATATGCCCACCGGAGGAAACGCCATGACGGAAACATACAGAAAACTGACAGATTTCGCACACCGCCACAATATCGTTATTGTAAACGACAATCCATACTCGATGATTCTGAACGACAAACCTATATCACTGCTGCAAGTGCCCGGGGCAAAAGAATGCTGCATTGAGTTCAACTCCATGAGCAAAAGCCACAACATGCCGGGATGGCGGGTGGGACTATGCGCCTCAAACCCAACATTCATCAAATGGATTCTCAAAATTAAAAGCAACATCGACAGCGGCACGTTCCGAGGATTGCAGCTCGCTGCCGCAGAAGCATACGGGAACGATGACGAATGGCACCGCAAGGCAAACATAGAGACATACGCCAACAGAAGACGACATGCCGAAAAGATTATGGACACACTCGGATGCACATACGACAAAGCGCAAACAGGAATGTTTCTCTGGGGAAGAATACCCGACAAATATGCCGATGCCGAGGAACTTACAGAGAATGTGCTTCACAACGCAAGAGTATTCATAACGCCCGGATTCATATTCGGATCTAACGGGAAAAGATATATCAGAATATCACTCTGTGCCAAAGAAGAGAAAATCAGTGAAGCACTGCACCGCATATCACAGAACAAAGACAAATTGTGAGAAACATCAATTATTATATATAACACTTCAGAAACAATAAAAAACAGTATATTATGGAATTGATATTAGAACCGCTTATATTGCCAAGTGACAACAAACGGCCGTTTGTAATAGCAGGCCCATGTTCTGCCGAATCGGAAAAGCAGGTGATGGAAACAGCCAGACAACTGGCTCAAAAAGGATGCCATATATTTCGTGCGGGTGTATGGAAACCACGTACAAAGCCGGGAGGATTCGAAGGCAACGGCGAGACCGCACTGCCATGGATGAAAAAAGTGAAGGAGGAAACAGGCATGCTCATATCCACCGAGGTGGCCACTCCTGAGCATGTGGAACTGGCAATGAAATACGGAATGGACATTCTCTGGGTCGGAGCACGTACCACCGCCAACCCGTTCGCCATGCAGGCACTGGCCGATGCTATGAAAGGCATTGACATTCCTGTGCTTGTCAAAAACCCTGTGAATCCGGACCTCGAGCTGTGGATAGGAGCCATGGAAAGGATAAACCAGGCCGGAGTAAAGAAACTTGGTGCCATACACCGCGGATTCTCAAGCTATGACAAGAAGATTTACCGCAACCTGCCTATGTGGCAGATACCTATCGAACTTCACAGAAGAATCCCGGACCTGCCGATAATATGCGATCCAAGCCATATAGGCGGAAGACGCGAACTTATCGCCCCTTTATGCCAACAGGCTATGGATCTCGGATTCGACGGTCTGATAGTGGAAAGCCACAACGACCCGGACAAGGCATGGAGCGATGCCAAACAACAGGTGACACCGGATGTGCTCGACTATATCCTTTCACTTATTGTCGTAAGAAGCGAAACCCACACAACTGAAGGGATAACTCTCTTGCGGCGGCAGATCGACGAGCTTGACAACCAGATAATGGAGATATTGGCAAAGCGTATGCGTGTATGCCGCGAGATAGGACAGTATAAAAAAGAGCACAACCTGACTGTACTGCAGACAGCACGCTACAAAGAGATTATGGAAAAGCGCGGAGCGCAAGGCGTATTATGCGGAATGGACGCCGACTTTATTGTGAAAGTATTTGAAGGCATTCACGAAGAGTCTGTAAGACAACAAATGGAGATTATAAACAAATAAACGCATTCCTTACATGAGAATATTAGTTATGGGAGCAGGCAAGATGGGAAGTTTCTTCCTCGACTTGCTAAGTTTCGACCATGAAACGGCCGTATACGAAAAAGACCCGAAACGCATGCGGTTCACATACAACTGCCAAAGATTTGCATCGGTTGACGACATCAAGGCCTTCAAACCGGAACTGGTAATCAATGCCGTAACGGTGAAATATACAATATCCGCATTCAAGGAAATATTGCCATATATACCCGATGAATGTATCATAAGCGACATCGCATCCGTAAAAACCGGACTTAAGGAGTTCTATGAGCAAAGCGGCCACCCATACGTAAGCACACACCCCATGTTCGGACCGACCTTTGCAAACCTGAACCAACTCAGCGAGGAGAACGCCATAATAATAAACAAGGGCAACTATATGGGACGCATATTCTTCAAGGACCTTTACAGCCGGCTGGACCTGAACATTTATGAGTATTCTTTCGATGAGCACGACCGCACAGTGGCCTACTCTCTTAGCATTCCTTTTGTCAGTACATTCGTATTTGCCGCAGTAATGAAGCATCAGGACGCTCCGGGCACCACATTCAAACGTCATCTTAGAATTGCAAAGGGGGTATTGAGCGAGGATGAATATCTGCTGCAGGAAATACTGTTCAATCCATACACAAACGGACAAGTGGCGCAAATACGTACCGAACTGAAAGAATTGCTCGACATTATAGACAGCAAAGACTCCAAAAGAATGAAAGGTTATCTTGATAAGATAAGAAACAATGTAAAAAGAGATATCGACGGATTAAAATAAACACGCCCGCTACTTTTAACGGATATACCGGTTTTTGACTTATCTTATAAAATCATATCATTATTCCTGATTCTATAAACAGAAATAAAAAAACGGACTGTGCCCTTCCCTACAAGGATGACGCACAGTCCGTTTATCAAAATGCGACTAAACGCGGCTTACTTTATTTAGTTATATCTATGAATGTCACTACACGGTTGAAGTCAACCTCCTCGAACAGTTTGTCTGTAGCTCCCATTCCTTCTGCAGTGATACGGTCTGAAGAAATCTTGTAACGTGTGACAAGAGCTTTCTTAACAGCTTCCGCACGTGCCTTGGAAAGTTTCTCGTTTATCTCGTAACTGCCTTCCGGAGAAGCATAACCCTTTACTAAAATCTTGTGGTCCTTATGTTTCTTCATATACTGGGCAATCATTGATATACTTGCATACTGTGCCGCATCAATAACACTCTTTCCCTGTCTGAAGATAACGGTAGGCTGGAGGATGTTATGTTCCTTATTAACTATTACAGGTGCCGGCTTGTACTTCTTTGCTTCTGCAAGCTGCTTTTCAAGACGTGCAATCTCTTCTGCGTTTCCACTGAGCGCGTTGTCTTTCTCTGTGTTAAGAACACGAAGTTCATTGATCCTGTCGTTCAATGCGTCAATCTCATATTGGTCTCTCTCGACGGCATTCTGGAAATTATGAGTACCGTTGCTGTTGCCGAACTTATAGTTGACACCAACGAGCACACCAAGCGCGGAATTATTTGAATTCATCTTGATTTCATCTCCGTGAGGACCAAGACCGTAGGTGATATTAGGCTCCACATACAACTGCCATGCACGCTTGGCTCCAAGATTGAATGCAAAGTCAAGACCAAGCTTTGATGTCGCTATATTACGGGTGTCGACATTTGCACCGCTATTGCTGAACACATGTCCCCAACCAAGACCGTAAACACCAATCAGCTCAAAAACTCTCGGCTGACCGTTATAACCGCCAAACAGGTTTGTGAAATTTGTCGTTCCCAACACAGATGTGTTAAGTCCTTTCACAAAAGTTCCGAGCGGACGCATATTGCTTCCTTTATTGTCAAAGTAAACCTCACCCTCAAAAGCGAATCCGAAAACGGGAGTAATGTTCCGGCCTATACGAAGACCTGCCGATGGATTAATGTTCCTAAACAATGATGTATGTGTAGTCTTTACATTTGCACCACCATTCACACCTACATACCAATTGTCTGTTAATTTGCTCTCCTTAATACTCTGGGCATTTGCTGTTTCCGCCGACAAAGCTGCGACAGCGAGCATCATAAATAATTTTTTCATAACTGTTGATAATTTAAAATTAGAAACTTGTTTTCTGAATACATGTGCAAAGTAAGCCAAAAGGCAACAATCTGACAAGAACAATTGCGATTAATATACAAATTGGGGATTTATTCCACAATTTCAAAACAATATGTTTTATTTTTATCACAATCAGACGCACAAGACACACGCATTCATCACCATAAAACCGATGTGGATTCCAATCTCTTCATTACTTTTATCCGCATTGATGCAATATTTAACGGATGATTCAGTTATATAATAAAAATACGAGAAAACAAACATACAGAAATGACTCTATATCTATTATATATATTGGTATCATTTGTTGTCAGCATGGCCTGCGGCTTTATCCTCATACCGCTGATTATCCGATTTTGTAGGGCTAACAATCTGTATGATTTGCCAAATGCCAGAAAAGTACATAAACGCGGCATACCACGATTAGGAGGAATATGCTTTGCACCCAACATGCTGTTTGCGGCAATACTGGCCCTTATAGTATTCAATGCCACATCATCCGTGGGAAACAAGATTCAGCTTAATCTATGGGCCGCATATTTCATTATCAGTCTTCTGATGATTTACAGCGTAGGACTGATAGACGACCTTGTGGGACTTGGAGCAAAGACAAAATTCATTGTACAGATAATATCCGCATCCATACTTCCGGCCGCAAACCTTTACATAAACAATCTTTACGGGCTGTTAGGAATATATACCATACCATATTGGATCGGGGCACCGCTGACCGTATTTGTAATAGTATTCATTGTAAATGCCATGAACCTCATCGACGGTATAGACGGACTGTCGGCCGGATTGTCATTTATTTCTCTCGGAGGATTTCTCGTTTTCTTTGCCCTTGAGGGAATGTTCGTCTATTGTGTACTCATAGCCGGACTGATGGGAGTGATCCTTGCTTTCATGTATTTTAATATATTCGGAAAATCCGATAAGGGAACAAAAATATTCATGGGCGACTCAGGAAGCCTCACCATCGGGTTCATTCTTGGAGTAATGCTCATCAAGTATTCCATGATGAACACTGTCGTCATGCCGGTCAAAAACGACAGGCTGATAATGGCATGTACATTACTCATAGTACCGGTGTTTGACGTATGCCGGGTAATAATTGTCAGAAGCAGGCACAGAAAGCCTATATTCGATGCCGACAAGAACCACATACACCACAAGATGATGCGTGCGGGACTTACACAACACGGAGCCTTGAGAAGTATTCTCGGTATGGAGATCATATTCATCATGCTTAATATTTGCCTCTCAAAGTTTATAAACTTCAACTATATTGTCATAACAGATATAATAGTCTGGATGCTGTTCCAGACTGTTATAAACCACTTCATAAGAAAGAACGGCAAAAAAGAATTTCTTATCGAGGCTGAAACGATGACAGAACAGTAAAGGACAAACACTCAATGGATAGAATAAAAAGAATACTGGACATTATATTTTCCGTGACAGGACTTGTCGTTTTGTCGCCCTTTCTCATTATCATATATATATGCCTGAAACTCACGACCAAAGGACCGGCCATCTTCAAACAGGAAAGAGTCGGGCTCGGAGGACGCCCTTTCTATATTTTCAAATTCCGAACAATGATTGTCAACAACGAACTTGACGGAATCCCCCAACTGGCAGAAATAAATGACGGCAGACTTACAAAAACAGGAAAGTTTCTTCGTGAACATCACCTTGACGAACTTCCACAGCTATGGAACGTACTTATCGGCGACATGTCATTCGTCGGTCATCGCCCGGAACGCCAATATTTCATAAACAAAATCATGGAACACCGTCCCGACTACGCGGAGTTGTATGCCATACGCCCCGGTATTACATCAATGGCCACATTGTACAACGGATATACAAGCACGATGGAAAAAATGATAAAACGGCTTGACATGGATCTTGACTATCTTCACCACCGCACACTTTTCTTAGATGCCAAGATAATAACGTATACTATCCTTGGCGTTATGTTAGGAAAGAAAATATAAACCACACGGCGGGAAGAAAGAACAATTTGTATTTCCCGCCACCGTGTAGCGTAATCAGTATTTTCTGAACCAAAGCCTTACTTTATCAGAACGCAGTACCATACTGCCGCCGTCCAACATTTCTACATGGAAACCCTCATCAAGGCTGTTGACTCCAAACGGGCGAAGCAGTTCCACATCCTCGACCTTTGTATCCGACGACATTCTGTCGTCAATATACGGCTCATATAGCAGCAGAGAATCACCCGTATGACTGAACCGGAAAAAGACACAGGCATTCATACCTTTCTTATCCTGAACTTCCAACAGTCTTTTCTGTACTGCCCAATAAATACCTGAGCCACGCATGTCAGTAGAACAGCCCGTAGCAAGAGTGTCCAAAGAACGCAACTGCCAAAAGCCGTCCAGATTGCCGTTTGACGATGTCTGTATCTCACACGATACAAGCAGGACAGCCGCCATCAACGAATAAAATAAGCGTTTCATTTCTTTCTGTTCTTCTTTATATTGAATATTCCCTCCTTTGCCACTGTCAGCTGTAGTCCGTAGTTGTCGCCATAAACATTGCCCAAATCCACACCGAAAGCACCCTTGATGCTCCATCCGTCCAGAGCCGTATACTCCGGAAAGGCATAAACAGCCTCAGCAAGCATATTGAAAGAGCCTTCAGGATTGTCGTAAGGCAAAGAATAAGTGCCGAAACCCTTGCGGTATGTACCGAGAACCCTATACTTCAGATAATAAGAAGGAGCACCGCCAAATCCAAGATGGAAAGCCCAAAAACGGTTGTCCTTCACCATTATCATGCCGTCATCATTATATAAAGGTGAGAGATAAAGAGGATTCCCCATCACCTGCCCCCAATGCTGGAAGCCTGTAAACACATAATGATTATAATAATTGTCGTTGCCGCCTATATGGTCGGAAATGTTTTCCGTATGGTCATGATATATAGGACCGCTCTGATACTTTGTATATATATACTCAAACACGATATTGTTTATCCATGCCGCATTCTTCAGTTTCAGTTCCGCACCGAGCATCATGTCTTTCATCGAATACATAAGATAACGGCTGCGTTTTTTCTCATTCCATTCCATGCCCTGGCCATAACCGTCATAATCAAGGAAGAACATCGATGACTGGTCTTCAAAGAAATGGTCGGCATAAAGTCCGAGATACCACGATTCGTAATCGAAATTCAATCTTATGAGCCAACTGCCCAGCTGGTTTCCCGCAATATTCTGATACTTTCCTTCAACTGACTCAAATCCACCCGGGATAAGAGCATTCCAAAAAGACTTGAAACCACCGCCGTTGTCAACAACATCATAATTCTCGCCATCGGCACCAACATTATATGATTTGCCGCCAAACTGTGCTGCCATTTCAAGCCCGAGCTCAAGCGACACCGGCAGAAACCTGTATTCATTGCCTATCTTTATATATCCCGCCTTGCTATGATAATACGCTCCCTGAGTATACTTTGTACGTTTGCCGGTGAAATCCTTCTGCCAGTTGTCATCTGTAGTCTTTCCGAAAGCGACATGCCCCTTCAAACTTACCCATCCGTTTGTAAACGGCAACGCCCAATATTCCGGCAAAGACATACGTACCTGAGGAACAGGACGCGCATTGATACCAAGCGTCTGTGAACCGGAACTCAACTCCTGGTTTTTCATTTCCATCGGATAATGCTTGCTTCCCACGGTGAGCACTCCTTTCAGCCAGCGTCCTTCAAGAAACGCCTGCTGCACTATCATCCTGCTTGTATAATTCCATGCAGCAACGACATCCACCGTACCGCCAAAATCAAAACGTTTATCGGTTTCGGCCGACACGGGTTTCTCCAACGAGGCTCTAATATAGCCGTTCTCCGTATCAAGAGAACTCAATCCGTATTTGTTTGCATTCAACCACAAAGGCGTATTGTCACCAAACGTGCCCGAACCCTGCATTTCCACCTTATAATGCAACTGTTCTGACTGCCTGTTATCCTTTTCATCTGCATTTGCCGACGATGCAGACAATACAGAAACCACCACGACATGCAACAATATTCTATTTGCCATCATCAATTCTTATTTTCATACAAAACTTTTTCACTGCAAAAATAGTCAAAACATTTTAAATCATATCATCTATAGGTCATTTTTATAGCATGATAATCATACAAATCATCTTGATGTTGACTGAAAGCATAAAAAACACTTTGCCATTATAACAAGTACAATATATAACACATAAAGAACACAAAGAAACATTTTTAATTACGATATGTACAATAATAACATAAAATGAACGATTATAACATATACAACCATATCCTATTATATAACTTTGCATTAAAAATAATAAAAAAAAACTAATGAAAAGGATTCTCTTGATACTTACACTACTATTTACACTACAGACAAGTGCACAAAACCCTGCATTCGTTGACATAATAACAAATATGCAAGCACCTGTATTTCCATCACGCCAGATAAACATTAAAAAGACAGGAGCAGTAGAAGGAAAAATATCAACCGATGCAATACAAAAAGCAATAGACAGAATAGCCAGACAAGGCGGAGGGACAATAACGGTTCCCAAAGGGCATTGGCTCACGGGACGCCTCATATTAAAAAGCAACACAAATCTTTGCATAGAGGAAGGGGCTGTGCTGGAATTTTCCGGCCACATAAAAGACTATCTGCCTGTAGTGGCAACACGAAATGAGGGTGCGGACATTATGTCACTCGGTGCAATGATATATGCATACAACGAAGAAAACATTGCAGTAACAGGAAACGGAACGTTGCTTGCACCAGACTACGACTGTGAGATAAGCAAAAAACAGAACGGTGGCGTTACGCTGGATATGGAACAAAAACTGAAAACAGATAAGTTATCCGACGGTTCTAACGGCCGGGTATTCATGCCAACATTCATAGGTCCGGTGAAATGCAGCAATATTCTCATAGAAGGCGTTACTTTGAAACGTTCCATATTCTGGAACATTGTTCCTGTATACAGCAAAAATATAATAATAAGAAACATAACAGTAAGCAGCCACGGGCATGGACGTACAGACGGCATAGACATAGACTCGAGCCAAGATGTACTGATAGAGAATTCCACGCTCGACTGTGGCGACGACTGTTTCACGCTTAAATCAGGACGTGGCGAGGAAGCCGTAGATTTAGGAATCCCAACAGAAAACGTAGTAATAAGAAACTGTCATATAAAACGCGGAACAGGTGGAATAACCATAGGTAGCGAAACAGCCGGTATGGTACGCAACATATATGCAGAAAACATAATAATGGATAACCCGGTGCATGCCATATACATAAAGACAAGACGTCCGCGTGGAGGAGGAGGTGAGAATATATGGATAAAAAACATAACAGTCAATAAGTCAAGATCTGCTGCCATAAACATAGACATGTTAGGGTCAGAAAGATTTGTCGGTGAGCTTGGAAGACGTATGCCCGAAAGAGAAGTAAATAAACTGACTCCTTGTTTCCGAAACATATTCATAAACGATTTTGAGATCAACAGCTGTAAAACACTCTTAAAGGCAAAAGGACTTCCGGAAAGCCCTATAGAAAACCTGATTATAAAAGGTATAAAATCTAACTGTAAGACAATAAGCATGCACGACACAGGTAAGTTTGAGATAAGTTTCAATGAATAGTATAAATAATAATGAGAACATTTATCACCATATTAATAGCTATAGGCTATAGCCTTATATGCAAGGCGCATTATAGAGAATATATTACGTTGAACGACGGATGGACAATAAAACCGATATCCGCATCACAACGTAATGCAAAATCAGAAGCAGTGACATTGCCTCATACGTGGAACAATAAGTATACCAACGGGACAAACTACAACCGTGAGACAATGGTATATCAGCGCGAGCTTAGCGTCACAGACAAGATGAAAGAAGGCAAACGTCTGTTTTTGTATTTCGAAGGCGTGAACTCTGTTGCCAATGTTTTCGTCAACTATACTTCAGCAGGTTCCCACAAAGGAGGATATACCGCTTTCTGCATAGAAATTACCGATTTGGTGCATGTCGGAAGCAACCAACTGGAAGTATGGGCCGGCAATGCGTTCCGTACCGATGTGTTGCCGATAAGCGGTGACTTCAATGTGCAAGGCGGAATCCACAGACCAGTACGGCTCATCATCACTTCACAGGATTGCATAGCTCCCGACTTCCATGCCTCACCAGGCATTCTTATCACCCAAAGCGATGTGAATGAGCGCAACGCGACATTAGACATAAAAACGATTCTTTCTATAAATGAGGTATCCGGCAGTTATTCTGTCCGTTCTACCGTATATGACCGCGACAACAACCAGAAAGGAATCCATACGGAGAACCTGAAAACAACAGAAAGCAAAAAGCATTCATTCTGCATATCAAAAATAAACATTCCCAAACCACATCTATGGAACGGACTCCACGACCCTTATTTATATAAGGTGAGAGTTGAGCTTTTAAAAAACGGCAAAGTAATAGACATGATTGAACAGCCGCTCGGAATAAGGTATTTTTCTATCAGTGCAGACAAGGGATTTTTCCTTAACGGAAAGCCTTACGACCTACACGGTTTCAACCGTCACGATGACTTCTACGGCACAGGTTCGGCACTGACCATGAAAGAATATCTCCGAGACATTGAACTAATCAAAGAATCATACGCCACAGTCGTGCGCCTTGCCCACTACCCTCACGGTGAACCGATATACAACCTTAGCGACTCCGCCGGTGTCATCTTATGGACGGAGATTCCTTTATGCGGCCCGGGAGGATATCTCTTCACAGGATTCGTAAACGATGTGAGAGACAATGCCATACAGACACTGAAAGAAATGATATATTAGAAAATGAACCATCCGTCGGTGATGTTCTGGGGACTGTTCAACGAACTTCTTATCAACGATGGAAAGAGGTTCAGGCAATACGATGACCCTCGCCCGTTACTCAAAGAATTGAATGCGACAGCTCACCAGACAGATCCGTCACGCCTCACATGCTTTGCGACATGTGTAGACCATAGAGAATTTTTCGGTATATCGGACCTCATGGCATGGAACAAATACTTCTCTTGGAAATCTGCGGAAACAAACAGTGCGGAATTTTTCGACAAGGCAAAAGCTGATGCAAACGGATATCCGGTAGGAGTGTCTGAATACGGAAGCGGCGGAAGTCCGTGGCAGCACGGAGAACCGACAATGTATAAAAAAGACAAGTTCCCGTCAAATTATCATCCGGAAGAATATCAGGCGATTTGTCATGAGAACTATTGGAAGGCATTGGCAATACGCCCATGGCTGTGGATTAAAACAATATGGCAGTTCTCAGACATGATGTCGTGCATCAAAAACGAAGGTGACACTCCCGGACAAAACGACAAGGGACTGGTGACCTACAATCGTGAAACAAAAAAAGACGCCTATTATTTCTATAAGGCAAACTGGAGTTGCATGCCGGAAGCAGGTAAAGGAAAAAAGACGCCAATGTTGCACTTATGTTCCAAACGCTTTAAAGAAAGAATACATCCTGAAACGGAAGTAAAGGCATACACCACCTGCAAAGAAGCCACACTTTTTGTCAACGGAAAGAAAATCTCCACTCAAAAGGCCGACAGTATGCATAGGGTAACATGGAATATCACTCTGAGAAAAGGCTCCAACAGTATAAGGGTAACAGCCAACGGAGGTCTACAGGAGGAAACCTTATGGGTTTTAAAATAAAAAAAACGTCATAACACTATACTAAAGCCGCTTTCAAGGACGGACACACCTGGCATATCACCGTGTGTCCGTCCTTGTCATATCACATACACTCACCTATAGGGATTTTCCCCAAACAACTTAGGGAAAATCCTTTGCATGAAAAATTCTTTCCTGTTATCTTTGCAACAGAATAAGAAACATGAAGTATAACAATTAATAGAAACACGACCATGAAACGGATTATATTGACAATAGCGGCAATACTGACGATAGCAGTATCAGCAAACGCGATGAGTTATGAGCAGGCACGCAACGAGGCTCTGTTTCTCACAGACAAGATGGCATACGAGCTCAATCTTTCAGATGCACAGTATGACGCGGCATACGAGATAAATCTTGACTATCTGATGGGCGTTACGGGCCGCGACAACGTATACGGTACATACTGGACACGCAGAAATCTCGACATAAGCTATATATTGCTTGACTGGCAATGGAAAGCGTTTCAGGCCGCAACATACTTCTACCGCCCTCTGTACTGGAGCGCCGGATTTTGGCATTTCGGCATTTATGCACGTTATCCTCACAGAAACTATTTCTACTTCGGACGTCCCACGGTATACGTATCGTACAGAGGCGGCCACAGCTGGAGACACCATGGAGGAAAGGGATATTATTACGGCAAACGCCACCAGCTGCGCCCTAAGAAAAACGGTCACTTCGGTATGAGAGACAAATGGAACCGTGGAGATTTCAAAGGCAGCCATAACAGTTCAACACACGTGACTGTAAACAATAAAAACGGAAACACTCCGGGAAACAACGGAGGATTCGGTGGCAACAGAAAGAACGGACATTTCGGCAACAACCGTAATGACAAAGGCACAGAACATAAAGGCGGAAGCGGCACAATACGTCCGAAAAGAACGGAAAACAACGGTTTCAAACTTGAAAGAATAAATTCGGGCAATGACGTGATGCAGAAAAAAGAGGATGTAAGGACTGTAGACAAAAGGTCTGAAAGCATTTCAAGAAAGCATTTCGAACCGAACAGTATCCGCAATGACAGGCAACCTTCTGTGAACAAGAGCACATCACAGCCGTCAAACAGAGGATTCGGAGGCTCAAGAAACAATATGGAAAGAAAGCCTTCTACCCAAAGCAGAGGCAACAAATCATTCGGAAGCCCATCAAACAGAGGTAACGGCAGTTCATTCAGTGCTCCAAAGGGCAACAGCGGCAACAGGTCGTTCGGCTCGCCCGGAAAAAACAGCCGCGGATTCGGAGGTTCAAGAAACAACACCTCTTCATTCAGGGCACAGAAGACATGAAAACTGATTTATGCAGACATTCTTTATAGTTGAGTACTTTAATATTTCCGTTGGGATGTGGCAGACCCGTTCTGCCACATCCTTTTTTTACCTAAATCATCAACACCCTCACCTCCGCATTATCCATCCTTTCTATATCCTTCATGTCTTTATTGTAATATACGGCCTGTACGGCCTTGTTTATTATCCCGTGTCCAACGGCAAGAACCGTCATGCCAGGATACCGCTCTCTTATATACTCAAGAAAACTCCCCGCCCTTTCCCTCAAGGCATCTGCCGTCTCTATGTCATCCGGCCACTCTTCTCCCGCAAGCGACGGAATGAAACGCCCCGTGAAACTTCCCCAGTCACGCTCACGCAACAACGGTGTTGTCTCAACGGACATATTACGCCGAGAGGCGATAATCTCCGCAGTATCCACGGCACGCTTCAAATCACTTGCGACAAAAGCGTCTATATGCACACCCGAGAGGCTCCCGCACAGGGCTACAGCCTGTGCCTTACCCATATCCGTCAGCCGTCCGTGAGTCTGCCCCTGCATTATGCGGGCAGCATTATCCGCGGTCTGGCCATGTCTTGCCAAATAAAGTTTTGTCATATTAACCCTGTATTCCCTATTTTTATGATTTTTATATAAAAGTCATTATAATACTTACAAAAGTAATGAAAATATTTTGTTTTCAGATTACTTTTTCATACATTTGCGAACATAACCATTAAATTCAAAAGCGTATGAAGTTTATTCAAAGTTCCGTTTTCCGTGCAATATGCGCCATAATCACAGGCTGCCTGCTCATCAAGTATCCTGACAATACCGTAGTTTGGATAACAATGGCAATAGGCATTCTGTTTTTCCTGTCGGGTGTGATATCGTGTATATCATATTTAAATTCGCGCCGCGATACAAACGATTATACAATTACCGATGCCACAGGAAATATAATAAGCAGAAAACCGATGTTCCCCATTGTCGGAATAGGATGCATGATACTCGGTCTCATGCTCGCGCTAACCCCCGGAATATTCATCAAGGCACTAATGTATATAATGGGAGCCGTTGTCATCATCGGTGCCCTAAGCCAGTTTTTCAGCCTCTCGGGTGCAAGACGGATAGCCCGTGTGCCATGGATGTTGTGGGTATGTCCGTCGCTGCTTCTTATCGTAGGGCTGTATGTGGTAATAAAACCTATGGAAAGCGCCGCACTGCCTATGATTATACTTGGATGGTGCAACCTTCTATATGGGGTAACGGAAATCATAAACTACATAAACATAAACCGGATTACCAAAAAGCTCGATTCAGGACAAGACCCTATTGAATAAAAAGCGTCAGGCTTAAAAAATATTTCTATCAGCCCTAAAAAACGAAGCGTGGGGAATCAGTCGGAAAAACTTACCGTCAGGCTCCTCACCTGCTGTTGTCATTGACTTATGTTTCAACCGAATTGTCGGCCCGGCAGAAAATCCGTGGGGATCAAGCTACAGGATAGCAAACACGATATAGATATGCCAAAGCACCTGTGAATATACACTAATACAAAACCAGACATCTATCCCCAAAAGCAGTGACGTGTCTTTGGCCATATCTCGAAGGTATCGCTGTAAAAACACGCATTAGTATGTTATTTCACACAATAATAACACTTATGAAATATTTTTGTAACAACAGATAAATAACTTTGTCCCAAGTTTTACAAAACAACGTAATATTATGGAAATACTATTCTTTGGAATCATCGTCTTTCTGTTCTTACTGGCAATATTCGACCTGTCAGTAGGAGTAAGCAACGATGCTGTCAACTTCCTCAACTCTGCCATAGGCTCCAAGGCAGCACCGTTCAAACGAATCTTAATCATCGCTGCCACAGGAGTGTTCATAGGAGCCGTAATGAGCAACGGAATGATGGACATCGCACGCCATGGCATATTCAGGCCGGAACACTTTTCATTCTACGAACTTATGTGCATCTTCATGGCTGTGATGGTGACAGACATAATACTTCTCGATATCTTCAACTCCCTCGGCATGCCTACCTCTACCACCGTATCAATGGTGTTTGAGCTTCTCGGTGCGACCTTTGCCGTGGCAATGGTGAAGATTATCGCAGACACCGGCACACTATCCGTAAACGACCTGCTTAACACCGAGAAAGCACTTTCCGTCATTGTAGGAATATTCCTCTCGGTGGCCATTGCCTTCTTCTTCGGAACCATCGTTCAGTTTCTCACACGAATGTACTTCTCGTTCGACTACAAGAACAAGATGAAATGGAAAATCGGAATCTTCGGAGGTTTGGCTACCACGGCACTGATATACTTCCTGCTCCTGAAAGGAGTGAAAGACATGGCCTTTATGACAGCCGGAGCCAAGGAATGGATAGACGACAATACCGTCTTGATTCTCACCGGCAGCATGGTCCTGTCCACCGCCATAATGCAGATTCTGCATATCTGCAAGATAAACGTGCTGAAGCTGATTGTACTGATGGGCACATTCTCACTCGCCATGGCCTTTGCCGGCAATGACCTTGTAAACTTCATCGGAGTGCCTTTAAGCGGTCTGTCGTCATACACCGACTATACGGCCAACGGCGCCGGCAACCCGCACACATTCATGATGGACTCACTCAACGGACCGGCAGACACTCCGGTATATTTCCTGTTCGCAGCAGGAGTGATAATGGTGACGGCACTCGCCACATCAAAGAAAACACAAAACGTATCGAAGACAGAAATAGGTCTCGGGAGCCAAGGCGGAGGCGACGAGATGTTCGGCTCGTCACGTGTGGCAAGGAAACTCGTGCGCATGGTGATCTCTACACACAGCCGTCTAAAACAATACGTGCCCGTCAGGGTAAGAACATGGATAAACAGACGCTTTGACACATCGCAGACCATAGTAGAAGACGGAGCTGCATTCGACCTTGTACGCGGATCGATAAACCTCACTCTCGCAGGAATGCTTATAGCTGTGGGAACATCGCTCAAGCTGCCTCTATCAACGACATTTGTAACCTTTATGGTGGCAATGGGAACATCGCTTGCCGACCGTGCATGGGGTCGCGAAAGCGCAGTCTTCCGCATCACAGGAGTGATATCCGTCATCGGAGGATGGTTCATTACCGCCGGAGCCGCATTCATAGGAGCCGGAATAATCGTCCTGGTGATGTACTGGGGAGGATTTCCTGCCATGACACTTGCCGCCATAGCCGCAATTGTCCTGTTGATAAGAAACAACAGAAAATTCAGGCAAAAGACGGAGAAAGAACAGGACGGAACACTCTTCCAGACCATCATAACCACAGAGGACAAGACTCAGGCATGGGAACTCCTGCTAATATACATGACCGAACACAAAAAAAAATTCATTACCCAGGCATTGGACAATTATAAAAGCATCGCCTCCGGATTCACTAATGACGACATAAAACCATTGGAACTATCGGAGAAGATCCTCACAAAGGAAAAAGCTGTGCTTAAAAACGAGCGTAGAAAGGAAACACTGTGCCTCAGACTTGTCAATAAGGAGACGGCAATAGAAAAAAGCGCATGGTTTTATCTGATGAACAACTCGTGCATGTCGATGACATACAACCTGCGACGCATGAATGAGGTATGCAAAGAACATGTCGAGAACAATTTCAGGCCTCTTCCAAAAGCATTCCTCAAAGACTTCACACCCGTATATTCCGAAACAGTATCAATAATGGACGATGCATGCGATGCCATAGAACACGGCAGTCTCGAGACAATAACATCCATACGTAAACGATGCGACAACGTGAAAGACCGCATATCCGTCATCTGCCAGAGCATCTTCGGCCAACTGCATGGAGGCGATGCAGGCAATCTTGCCGTCACGTACGTATATCTCAACCTGCTGCAGGAAACACAGGAAATGATGTCGGCATTGCGCAAACTCATGAGAGCCACTTATAAGCTTCGCCAGAACACCGTTGCCCAAATATGATTGAGCGGTGTTGTTCCGCTTGACACGTGCCAAAGGCACGTCCCATACATGGAGGATGAAAGCAACAAACGGCTTACTAAAAAGAAGAAGACCCTCAGACCCCAAAAGTGGAGAGAAAGGAAGACTATATGGAAGCATCTGATGGAGATGCAGGACCCTGCCACAAGTAGGGACATCGCTTTGCGATGTGTACAATGTTTAATCATACGTTAATGACAATGCATATAATACGCAGAAGGCACGTACATGCATATTGGATGATTGTAATGAAATCCAATGTTTTCGGTAAGTCGGATCAGATGTGTTGACAGACAATACGCCAAAACGCTTTCTTTTGTAATAAAAATTCAGGAAACGATTTCACCCCGTTTTTTAGACTTTTGTGAAACTTATAACATATTGAGATACAAGACGTTATCTACAAACAAAAAGTATGCCAAAAATGAATGGCCTGTTCATGCTTGATGAATAGGCCATTCACGGCCGATGAACATGCCATTCATTGAGCATGAACAGGCTATTCATCGGAAGAGAATTCTACATGCACCAAAAGAGTAAATATATTTCAAAATTTTCAAAAGAATCGTGTTTTTTTAATAAATTAACAGTACGCGTTACCTGAGCGCAACACTATTCTTTCATTATCGAGAAAACAAACATAAGTCCGCCTTCCTTTCTGTTTTCAACGGAAATCGTGCCGCCATGTATGATAACGGCGTTTTTCACGATGGAAAGACCGAGGCCTGTGCCCCCCATAAGTCGTGAACGCCCTTTGTCTATACGATAGAAACGTTCGAAAATACGTGGAAGATGCTCCTCAGGAACACCGACGCCATCATCGTAGACAGAAAAGGTATACTGCAAAGATGTCTCTCCCACCAACGAGACAACAAGCTCGGTACCACCGGAATATGCAATCGCATTATCAGCCAGATTACGGAATATGGAGCTTATCAACATCGCATTGCCTTTGACCATTATTCCAGGAGGCAACATAATCCTCACGGTCATATTCTTATTATGAAGCCCGCCCGCTATGTCATCGCAGATATCATCCACAATCCCGTTCACGTCAAGCATTGTCTTCTCTATTAACCGTGTTCCGTCATCCATGCGCGTTATCACCGATACATCATCAAGCAGCCTTCCGAGACGTTCCGTATTGGCATGACAACGTTTCAGAAAATCTTTTCTGCGTGCCTCTTCTAGTTCCGGATGGTCTATAAGTGTCTCCAGACAAACCTTGATAGACGCGACAGGAGTCTTCAACTCATGATTGATATTGTTGGTAAGCTGTTTCTTTATCCGTATCTTCTCCTGCTCTTCATGCATTGCAATCCTGTGTTCACGGTCAAGCTCTGCCGTTGTGCGCTGCAGACGTGCATACAGACGTATTATATGTCGGGAAATACTGCCAAGTTCGTCATGGGGAAACGGTTCGTTGTCATAGATCCTCTCGCCACGCTCAGCCCGCTCGGCAAATCCGTTAAGACGGCTTATCGTCCTGCCGATGCGGCGCGTGGCAAAATATCCCACAATGCTTATGCCTAACGTCACGGCAAGCATGAACCACAGAAACGACCCGTCGGCTTTCAACACATCCTGAAGCGAAACAGAGTATGGCACCGCCGACCGGACTATGCCGACATCGCCTTTCGTAGCTGAATAGAAATATGTGTCATTGGTACTGTGGGAGTGACGCCGTATAGTATAGCCGCTGCCTTTTCTTACTGCCTCTGACACTTCTGAACGGCTGAGATGATTTTCTGTCGGCAACTTGTCGAGAGAATTGTCAAACACTACATTTCCCTCCATATCAACAACCGTAACACGCAGTCCGCCGATAGGCTTGACAGATTTCTGCAGGATATCCGTTATCGTGTCACCGGCCGAGATTGCATCAAGAATATGATTGTTATAAAGCTGAAGCTGCGCGTTGAACATCTCCACCTTAAACCGTTTCTCACGATCATACTGAAATGCAAGAAAACACAACACCAACACCCACGACAGTCCCAAAAGAATCAGGAACAGACGCGCATGGTATGAAAGTTTCAAACCGTTTACCATACAATTCAGCCTTTAAATCCATATCCGTATCCCACACGCGTCACGATATGGTTTCCGTAACGGCCTACCTTTGAACGCAAACGGGTGATATTCACATCGACAACCCTGTCGACAACAACGACCTCGCTCGGCCACACCTTCGAGAGTATCTCACTGCGCGAGAATATCCTTCCCCTATTTGTCAAAAGCATACAAAGCAATTCAAACTCTTTCTTTGTGAGCCTTACCTCGTTGCCGTCAACAGTGCAACGCTTCAACGACAAATCAAGAGAAAGTCCTTCATAAGCCATTAAATTCTTGTCATTTCCTTTGTCTGCGGAACAATAAACGCGCTTCAGAACAGCCTTCACCCTCACAAGCACGTTCCTTATGGAATAAGGCTTGGAGATATAGTCATCGGCACCTATATTGAAACCAGCCACCATATCATCCTCACTGTCTCTGGCCGTACAGAAGATTACCGGTATGCCTGCCGTTTCCGGACGCCCTTTCAAGATCCTCGCCATCTTGAAACCGTTCATTTCGCCCATCATCACATCGAGCAATATCAGCGAATATCTTGTTATATCCATGCCGAGAGCCTCTTCGGCACTGTTTGCCACATCCACCGCATACCCCTCAAGTTCGAGATTTAACTGAAGGGCCTCGCAAAGTGTCTCTTCGTCTTCAACGACCAATATCCTGTATTCATCCATAGACAGTATGTGTTTCGTTCTTTAACGTTTTCTCAGTATTACATAAATGACTACAGGCGCACCTATTATAGGTGTAATGGCATTCAGCGGTATGATACCGTTTCCGCTAGGCATCACACTGACGAGATTGCACAGCATGGCAACGGCCGCACCTGTAAGTATTGTAAAAGGCATAAGCACTATATGCCTGTCGGTGTGCATAATCATGCGTGCGATATGCGGCACGGCGAGACCTATGAACGATACAGGACCGCAAAATGACGTAACCACAGCTGTGAGAACACCTGTTATCACAAGCAGCGAATTACGTATCATCGGAATATTATAACCAAGATTTTCCGCATACCTGTCACCTAACAACAGGGCGTCAAGAGGCTTTATCAGAAATACCGAGGCTGTTAGTCCGGCAAGAAGCAACGCGGCAAACACCGGCATAGTGCCCAGCGAAACATCACCGAAATTCCCCATTCCCCATATAACGTACGATTTCACCCCGTCCTGAGTGGCAAAAAAATTAAGCAACGAGATAACCGATGACGACAAATAGCCTATCATTATGCCTATGATAAGAAGCATCACATTGCTCCTGACAAAAAGTGAGAAGAAGAATATTACGGCCGTAATACCCATAGCACCAGCCAATGCAGCGACAAGCACCGCCGCCATCCCGGAAAAAGAGAACACTGTGGCCGAAAGTCCACCTCCCATGAGCAATATGACAACGGCCGCCCCCAATGCCGCCCCGCTGCTTATACCGAATACCGACGGATCGGCAAGAGGATTGCGGAAAGCCGTCTGAAGCATCATTCCGCTGACAGCAAGCGAGCCTCCGGCAAGCAAGGCTGTCAGAGCCTGAGGCAAACGTGAATTCATTATAATGAAACGCCAGCTCTCCCTGACGGTATCGTCTCCCGTAAGCACCGCCCATACGGCATCAAAGGGAATATCTGCCGAACCGTATAAAAGGTTTGCAAGAAACAATCCGGCAAGCAATACCGAAAGCAACAATATGAAAAGAATGGAACGTTTTATAAAAATACAGGAATACTTCATCTTACAGGCTTAAAGTATCTGAGATTTCCGGCTAACCGTATTTCCGGATGGAATATCATTACAAGGTCGGAGAGGAAATGGTCGGGATGGAACGGTGTCTCCTCAAAAAACATAGTCCGCTCAAGATTACATCCGTAACAGTTGCGGTTGCGCACGGCTTTCAATTGCCCATAACCCTCAAATTCTGAAAGTATATCCGTATAGGTTATGTCGCGGTCGAGACTGTAACGGAATATCCATACATCGGCATCACCGCATTTGTCAAGCACCGTCTCGAAAGGCAGGGCAAGGCTGCCGGAGCGGCTGTCATCAGAAAAAGCGTATGATATGCCGGCATCACTTATCATCGAGCCAAGAGTACTCTTTCCTCCGGGCATATACCAAACAGAACCCGTACGCCGATCTATAACAGCGGATGGTCTCGCAACAGACTTTGCAACCGCATCTTTCAGCCTGTTGTAGTTTCTGTCAACGGAATTGAATATGGAGTCGGCCTTAGAACCGCATCCGAAAAGCATACCGTAAAACCGAATCCACTCGGCACGGCCGAGTGCTGTCGGCTCCATATAATCGGCACATTCTATCAGAGGCACTCCGAGTTCGTCTATCTTGCCATAACCACCACTGTTCTCAAACGGAGAAACAAGCATAGCATCGGGACTTATATCTATAATCCGCTCTATATCCGGAGAATAGCCGTCACCGACATCCGCCACCTTTCCCTCCTTACACAACTGCTGTAAAGACCCGAGCTTAATATATTTCCTGTCTGCCACTCCGGCTATAGCCCCTATGCGCCCGAGTTCAGCTATAAGGCTTGTATGCACAGTGGAAAAGGGGACGCAACGCCTCAAAGGTATCCGTATCACCGTTCCTTCTGGAAAATCCTCCACCCGGCTACCTTCAGGCACAAGCACATATTTATGCAGTGTCTTTCCTTTATGCCAAGGGTCGGCAATATCCACTTGGGTGAAAGCCTCATGCCGTATCACGGTCAACAACCGCGAATACTTCATCCTGACAGTATCGCCATCCGTGAGCGCAAACGCAGCACCGGACCGCCCGCACGACTCCATAAAGAACAACGACAGCACCGAAGCTGCCATACAGCACACCACGGCAACCGCCATACCTCTTCCATTTATCTTCTTTACACAAGCCATAATCTGTCGTCAACCAAACACTTTCATCTTTTCTCTTTCAACACTATTTCTCCTCAACCAACAGACAATGTAGAATACGTTCCGCGGTACGCCCGTCCCATCGGTCGGGAAGAGTTCCGTGTTTCCACTCTCCGGAAAGCATCTTTTTCACAGCATCGAAAAGCATGGCGGCATTCTCGCCCACAAGTACGTTCGTACCGGTCTTGACAGTCTCCACATGCTCGGTATAGCTGTTAAGAGTGATACACGGAACATTGTTGAACGTCGCTTCCTCAGCAACGTTGCCCGAATCCGTTACGACTCCAACAGCATTGGCCGCCAGGTATCCGAACTCAAGATATTTCAACGGTTCTATCAAGCGTATACACAAATCTTCCGGCATAAGCCTCTCCACCGTCTCACGCGCACGCCCTCTCAGCGGAGCCAGAATCATCATGCCGGCAGAGGCTTCCGCCATGCTGCGAAGCATGGCTCTCAAATTATCCTCATTATCCATAAGCGCACGGCGGTTCAATGTGAACAGCATGTATTTTCCTTTCTCGAGTCCCATTGAATCCCACAATGCCGGACGACACAGCCTGCCATGGTTGTAGCGAAGCGTGTCCATAAGAATGTTTCCTACCATATATATACGTGAAAGCTCCGCCCCCGCGCGTGTGGCCACACTGCTCGAACCGGCTCCTGCCGTAAACAGCATGTCACTGAGACCGTCTATGACGAGGCGGTTTATTTCTTTCGGCATGTTTATATCGAATGAACGCGTGCCGGCAACAAGATGCGCAAGTCTGACACCGGCCTTCTTTGTCACTATGGATACAGCCATAGTAGAAGCAAGATCGTCTACAACAATGACTATATCGGTCTGATTGGCGGCAAGATAACGTTCAAAAGCACCCATCACCTGACCTGTAAGTTCATTAAGGCTCACACAGTCAACACCAAGAAAAGCATCCGGACGCTTTATGCCCAAATCATCATAAAGCGTGGGTTCAAGCGTAGGGTCGTCTTCCTTGCCGGTATACACAAGTCTATAGTCCACCGGCTCTCCTTTTTCCCTTGCATTTATAATAGCGCGTACAAGCGGGGCCACCTTCATGAAGTTAGGACGGGCACCCACAACAATACAAATGTTTTTCATATAAATTCTATTCAATGTCATAAATCAGCCTTACATGTTTTTTACTGCTTTAATATAATCAAGAAACCGATTACCCATTAATAAGAATAGGAAGTATTGCTTCAAATTACAATAATACAGGGTAATGCTTTGCATGATTGTTTCCGTTGCCGTATAAAGTACTCCGGCTATACTATATCGTAAATATTGTTCTCCATGGCCAACTGCGTATCGGGAAACACAGCCCGCGCCTCTTTCAGCAGAAGATTCTCGTTGTCGTATCTTGCCGAATAATGTCCCAAAAGAAGCTTGCCTACCTTGGCTTCGCAGGCAACACGCGCAGCCTGTGCCGCAGTGGAATGATAGTACTTGCAGGCGTTGGCTTCATTATCATCACCGTATGTACTCTCATGATACAGCATACTCACTCCATTCACAATATTATGAAGCTCAGGCATATACCTCGTGTCACTGCAATAAGCATACGACCGGACAGGATCAGGAGGCAGCGTAAGCCTTTCATTAGGAATGACGGTTCCATCAGGCATCACCCAATCCATTCCTTCGCGTATGTTGTTTATCTGACTCAATGGCACCTTATAGAAATCTATCATATTTCTGTTTATATGACGCCTTGACGGCTTTTCCCTGAACAGGAATCCGCAACACGGAATCCTGTGGTCGAGCGGAAAGGCGGTGACTGTCATGCTTCTGTCTTCATAAATAATTTCCTCGCGTCCACAGTCTGTCGGATGGAAAACGACCTCATATTCCAACCCTGTACAGAAGAAATCCATCATTGAACGCAACACCGGCTCAAAATCATGATGCGCATATATATGAAGCGGTGCGGTGCGGCCAAGCATGCCGAACGTTGAGATCATACCGATAAGTCCGAAACAATGGTCACCGTGAAGATGTGAAAGAAACACATGACCAAGTTTTGTAAATCTTATCCTTGAACGTCTTAACTGCAACTGCGTTCCCTCACCACAGTCTATCATAAACATCTTTCCACGCAACTCAACAATCTGCGATGTGGGATTATGGCGCAATGTCGGAAGGGCGCTTCCACACCCAAGCACATGTATTCTGAACGGCTGCATAAAATAAGGTTTATTAACAAGCAAACGTAAATCAAAAGACCGTCACATTTTTCTCACATATCTGTATATGCGCGTCGTGTCATCCGTATCCGAATACACAAACGAGTCGGCATCAAGCTTCAGTATTTCAAAAACACAACGCCGACAGTTTATAGATGCGGCCGTCTGGCCTCCGGATGTTTTTCGGATATTTACAGAAACAGCGGCATCATTATCGGTCGAGTCTCTCTCCAGAACAAGTTTTCCGTTTACTATGCTCCATGAACTGTAATTAACTGGCATTCCACAGGAAGTCATACTCCCGTCTCTGTCTATCCGAACTGTTGCTTTTCCGTTTCCGGCAAGCATCCAAGTTCCGGCCATAGTAGTTTCGTTTATGACGAGCAACGCCTTCGTACTGTCAGGATTCAGTACTACCGCCATGCGGTCGCCTACGGCATATCCGCCAAACACCTTGCCTGTATCATAAGCATCGACAAGTTCCAGATTAAGCGTGTCGCTGTCATCCGTAATAAACTCGAGGGTATTCATCGAAGATCCGTCACCGCAGGTTCCAAAGACCGTTAAGCTCACCTGTGCGGTATCTTTTTCTTCTTCCGTACTTTCTCCCGTAAAATGCCTGTTGCAGCATGTAAATAAAAACAGCGAGGAGAAAGTCATTGACAATATAAATAATCTGTTACGGCACATAAAACTATTTCTTTTCATTTTTCTTTGCCTCATTCCACAGGTCGTCCATCTCCTGTAGCGTCATGTCCTTTAAAGGCTTGCCTGCCTTTATACTATGTTCCTCTATATAATTGAAACGCCTGATAAACTTTTCATTTGTCCTCTCAAGAGCCGTATCGGGATTTATGTGATAAAGACGTCCGGCGTTGATTATGCTGAAAATAAAATCACCGAATTCCTCAAGCGAGCGTTCCTTGTCACCTTTTCCGAGTTCGGTCTCAAGTTCCGAAAGCTCTTCCCTCACTTTTCCCCATACGTCTTGCCTGTCCTCCCAGTCAAAGCCCACATTACGTGCCTTGTCCTGTATCCGATAAGCCTTGATAAGCGACGGCAGTGCAGAAGGTACTCCCGAAAGCACGCTTTTATTTCCGTCTTTCTCCTTAAGTTTTATCTGCTCCCAATTCTCTATTACGTCCTTTGCGGTCCTCACATCCTGCAATGCCACGTCATTTTCCGCCTTTTCCCCGTATGGAAGAGGTCTTGGTGCAGGCGCGCCAACCTGTGAAGGATGATAGACATGAGGATGGCGGAATATGAGTTTGTCCACAAGACCGTTGTAAACATCCGCAATATCGAACTGTCCTTTCTCGGCTCCTATCTTCGCATAAAAACAAACATGCAGCAGCACATCGCCAAGTTCTTTGCAAATGTCATGTACGTCATCTTTCATAAGCGCATCGCAAAGCTCGTATGTCTCCTCTATAGTGTTGGGACGCAGACTTTGATTTGTCTGCTTTCTGTCCCACGGACATTTATCCCTGAGTGTATCCAGCACATCAAGCAGACGTCCGAAAGCCTCCATTTTTTCTTGTTTTGTATGCATGGTAAATTATTTTAATTATGCAAAAGTAATAAAATTCCACGGATTTTTAGTAATTTTGCACCGTTTTATAAAGAAATTAAATATAATAAATACAAGTATATGGAATTAGCAAGCAAATACGACCCGCAAGCAGTGGAATCAAAATGGTATCAGTACTGGCTTGACAATAAACTGTTCAGCAGCAAGCCCGACGGCCGTGAACCTTACACAATTGTCATCCCTCCGCCTAACGTGACCGGTGTGCTGCACATGGGGCACATGCTAAACAACACCATCCAGGACATTCTCGTGCGCAGGGCACGCATGGAAGGCAAGAACGCATGTTGGGTTCCGGGTACAGACCATGCGTCAATAGCCACGGAAGCTAAAGTCGTAAACAGACTTGCACAACAGGGCATACAGAAAACCGATCTCACTCGCGACGAGTTCCTCAGGCACGCATGGGACTGGACAAACGAACACGGAGGCATTATTCTTAAACAGCTGCGCAGACTCGGGGCAAGCTGCGATTGGGACCGCACGGCATTCACTATGGACGAAACACGCTCCAAAGGGGTATTGAAAGTCTTCTGCGACCTTTACAACAAGGGACTCATATACCGCGGCGTAAGAATGGTTAATTGGGATCCTAAAGCCAAGACAGCCCTTTCAGACGAGGAAGTGATATATAAGGAGGAGCATTCAAAACTCTACCACCTGCGCTATATGGTCGTTGAAGAGCCTGGAAAATATGCCGTTGTTGCAACCACACGCCCCGAGACAATCATGGGTGACACCGCAATGTGTATAAATCCTAACGACCCAAAGAACGCATGGCTGCGCGGAAAGCACGTGATAGTGCCGCTCGTAGGACGCGAAATACCGGTAATCGAGGACGAATACGTCGACATTGAATTCGGAACAGGATGCCTGAAGGTGACTCCCGCACACGACATCAACGACCATGCACTCGGACTGAAGCACGGCCTTGAGACCATTGACATTTTCAATGACGACGGCACCCTGAGCGAGGCTGCCGGAATGTATGTCGGCATGGACAGAATGGAAGTGCGCAAGCAGATAGAGAAAGACCTCACTGACGCCGGACTGATGGAGAAAGTCGAGGACTACACCAATAAGGTGGGATACTCCGAACGTACCAGCGTGCCTATCGAGCCAAAACTGTCAACACAGTGGTTCCTATCCATGAAACATTTTGCCGATATAGCACTGGCTCCCGTTATGGATGACGACATCATGTTCTACCCATCTAAATACAAGAACACCTACCGCCACTGGCTCGAGAACATCAAAGACTGGTGTATCAGCCGTCAGCTATGGTGGGGTCACCGCATTCCTGCATACTACTATACAACAGCCGAAGGCAAAAAAGACTTTGTCGTTGCCGAAACACAGGAAGAAGCTCTTGAACTGGCAAAAAAGAACGCCCCCGGTATAACAGCCGAGGATATGGAACAGGACAGCGACTGCCTCGATACATGGTTCTCAAGCTGGCTATGGCCGATCTCTGTATTCGACGGTGTGAACAACCCCGACAATGAAGAGATAAACTACTACTATCCTACAAGCGACCTCGTTACCGGTCCAGATATCATCTTCTTCTGGGTGGCACGAATGATTATGGCAGGATACGAATATCGCGGCAAGATGCCTTTCAAGCATGTATACTTCACGGGTATCGTCCGCGACAAGCTCGGCCGCAAAATGTCAAAGAGCCTCGGCAACTCCCCCGACCCACTTCTGCTCATAGACAGATACGGAGCCGACGGAGTGCGTATGGGCATGATGCTCGCCGCACCGGCCGGAAACGACATCCTGTTTGATGAGGCACTCTGCGAGCAGGGACGTGCATTCAACAACAAGATATGGAACGCCTTCCGCCTCGTGAAAGGATGGCAGACAGCCGATGTCCCGCAGCCGGAGACAAGCAGAATCGCAACGGAATGGCTCGACGCAAAACTGCGTAAGGCAAACGGAGAAATCAACGGGCTATTCAGAAAATACCGCATATCCGAAGCATTGATGACTGTCTACAAGCTGTTTTGGGACGAATTCTCAAGCTGGTATCTCGAAATGATAAAGCCTGCATACGGACAGCCTATCGACAGCACCACATACAATGCCACATTAGGATTCTTTGAGACATTGCTCAAAATGTTGCATCCGTTCATGCCGTTTATCACGGAAGAGCTGTGGCAGCACATCTACGACCGCAACAAAGGCGAGTCAATCATGCGCGACAGACTGGATATTCCTGCCGCGACAGAAGAGGATGAGAAACTGACAGACGCGATGGAAAACGTCAAGCAGATTGTAAGCAGTGTGCGAATGATACGCAACCAGAAGAACATAGCACAGAAAGACGCGCTTGAACTTCAGACCGTAGGCACGAACAATTACTCCGGGTTCACAAGCGTCATCGTCAAGATGGCAAACCTCAGTGCTGTCAATACCGTTGAAAGCAAGGATTCATCAGCGTCCGCATTCATGGTCGGCACAGACGAGTTTGCAGTGCCTCTCGGTGACAAGATTGACGTTCAGGCTGAGATTGAAAAGCAGGAGGCACAGCTGAAGCATCTCGAAGGTTTCCTTGCAGGCATAAACAAAAAACTTTCCAACGAGAAATTTGTTGCCAACGCACCTGAGGCTGTTGTGGCACTCGAGCGTAAGAAACAGAGCGACAGTGAAGAGAAAATCGCCGCACTGAAAGAGAGTATCGCCGCACTGAAGGGGAAATAACGTATATCCTCAAGAGAGAAACATAAACAACAATGAAAACCATTGACTATCAGACAACCGGAACCTGCAGCCGCATGATACATGTGGCTGCAGATGACGACAACATCATAAGGGAAGTGTATTTTGAAGGCGGATGCAACGGCAATCTTAAAGGCATAGCATCGCTTATAACAGGCAGGAATATTGACGATGTGATAGACAAAGTGTCAGGCATAACATGCGGATATAAGTCTACAAGCTGTCCTGACCAACTTTCAGAAGCTCTCAAAATACTGAAAGAGAAGAAATAAGAAAGAAAATGTTTAATAAAAATCCACAAGCCATGAAACATGCTGTTATACTATTATTGTATATGGTGATATCGTCCACAATCCATATACATGCACAGAAAACCGATTATGGCATCATAAGGAAGACAGATAAAGGCATAACGTTTGCCGTTGACGAGAATCTACCGTCTCCCGAAAACAAGAATAAGAAGATAATAAAAGCAGACAGCAGATATATTGCATCAAGTTTCGCTAACGACTCGCTGCAGGATATCGGCCAGGATGTTTTGTTCAGGTGCATGATCAAGGCGTATGCCGAGCATAAGCCGCTGGTTCTGTCACCGGACATGATATGGCTTGACATTTGCCAGGTATTCGGACATCACATAAGTACGGATGCAAAAACAATGCGTGACAAGTTTGTCGGCCATGATGGAAAAATAAGCCTCGTTGTGAGCTCGGAAAAAGAACTGTTGTCTGAAAATGCCGACTGGCCTCAAATCATGGACAGCTTCATAAATCAGATAGACCGTAACACAAAAGGCAACATAGCCAAAACCATCACGGCAGACTTCAGCACAACCGGTGTGAACGAACGTATAGCATCCGGCATCACACTTATGAAAACAATGGAACCTTATTTCGAATATGTGGTAATACTAATAGGATGTGGAATTCCCGAAATAACACTTACAGGAACGCCCGATGACTGGAAGAAGGTTATGGAAAAGACCACGGCTCTGGAAGGATATGGCATGGACCAGTGGATAAAGGATCTGAAACCGGTTCTTCACGAATTCATCAAGGCATCGGAAGGCAGGCCAAACAGACAATTCTGGAAAGACATTGTCATGAAGGACCGCCCTGACAGGCTACGTGGGGGAATCTGCGAAAAGCCCACTGTACTGGACGGATGGTTTCTGAAACTGTTTCCATACGACAAATACGGCAAACGCATAAAGAAGGTGGAACATAATATTACAAAGATGCTGCCGGAAATGGTGAAAGTAAGCTTCAGGTATATCATTGCAAAAAGCACCGGGACAAAAGAATTGCCCATGGGGCTACAGGCCGGATTCATCGGTATTGAAGAAGACGCAACCACACATGCACTCACACCGAAAATAGGATGGGCAGTGTGCATGACCGACACAAACAAAGAAGAGAAGATGTTGAAAAACATGACCGAAATGTCTAAAAAAGGCATCTCAATACGCATAAAGGAAGTACCTCAGGTTTTGTCCAAGCTGAAAGAAATCAAAAGGCTGGAACTTCGTTTTATAGATGAAGTAAGCCTTCCTTCATGGATGGACAATATTAACATTGGGGAGCTCATTATCAGGGGCAAGGTTTCTGCAAAAGAAAAGATAGAGATAAAGAAGCGTTTCCCTGACGCTTTGATTACACCATAATATGTATGCGGCTTACATGACAAGAATGTGCGCAAAATCCTTTTTATTACTTACTAAAAACTGAACATCACACAGACGTATAACAGTTTACACTAAAAGCCCTGATACTTGCCAAAGGAACATGGGAAGCGGTCTGTCGCATTGCCTCAGACTACTTCTTTGCCATCGATAGCTATTAAGATTACTTCAAAAGTGTCATCTGATTATGAAGATACTTTCTTATAATATAAACAAATGCACGCAAAAGAAGATTGATTATGTTCTTTCTATGGATGCAGATATAATGGTTCTTCCAGAGTGTGCAAGATACGACCAAATCAAACTTCCAAAAGGGGTTTCCATGGAATGGATTGGCAACAACTCCGTACTTTGGAAAGGTCTTGGGGTAATATGGCGTAATCAACATGAAGTTGTCATTGCCCCCTGGTATAATAATGAACATAAATACATACTTCCTCTTATCGTTGACAGAAGTTTTTTGTTGTTTGCTACATGGCCAACTATTATACCTACAAGAAAGAATACATATCCTCAAATTCTGCTTAGCGCTCTTAAAGAGTATGAAAAGTATATTGTAACTTATCCTACTTTGATTTGCGGTGACTTCAATTGTTTCATAGGGCAGTCTGGTGTAAGCAAGAAGACCGGAACATTTGAACAATGTATAGAATTCCTTCAGGAAAAAAGACTATTCAGTCTGTATCACGAACGTAACGGAGAAGAGTTTGGCAAGGAAAGCAAGGCTACATACTATCATCTTTTCAAAGAAGACAAACCTTTTTTTATAGACTTCGCTTTCACCAATATCCAAACATTTGCGTACGAATTAGGCAGATGGAATAAAGAAATGAGTGACCATTGTCCTCAAATGATTGTTTTATAGTGAATCTGGAATTTGCGCATAAAAAAGGTTGTGCCTGATTGGCACAACCTCCTGAATCGTATACTGTCAATCCGGAAAAAGGTTAATCCTCAGCCGGCTTCATGTTCGTATAAACGTTCTGTACGTCCTCGTCATCCTCAAGCAGGTCGACCATCTTCTCGATTGTCTCACGCTGTTCCTGGGTAACCTCTTTCAGGTCATTGGGGATACGTGTAAACTCCGCACCTGTCACCTCAAAGCCATTGCCTTCGAGATATTTCTGTATCTCGCTGAAACTTGTAGGCTCTCCGTAAAGAGTAATCTCTCCGCTTTCCTCGTCCTCGTCAAACTCGTCGTCTACACCGAGGTCTATAAGCTCGAGTATAAGGTCGTCCATGTCGACACCGTCTTTTTTCTTGAAAGTGAACACACACTTGTGGTCAAAGAGGAATGAAAGCGATCCCTGTGTACCCATGTTTCCGCTGAACTTGTTGAATACGGCACGCACGTTTGCCACCGTACGGGTGTTATTGTCTGTAGCCGCATCGACAAAGATAGCAATTCCGTGAGGGCCATATCCCTCATAGGTAATTTCCTTAAAATCCTTCTGATCCTTACCCATTGCGTTCTTTATGGCACGCTCGACATTGGCATTAGGCATATTCTCACGCTTTGCCGTCTGCATGATGGCACGCAAGTGAGGGTTGTTCTCAGGATCCGGTCCGCCGGCCTTTACCGCGATAGCAATCTGTTTACCAATCTTTGTAAATGTACGGGCCATGTGCCCCCATCTCTTCAGCTTTGCTGCTTTACGATATTCAAATGCTCTTCCCATAGAAGTTTAATATTAACGGAGCTCCGCTCCCAATTTATTTTTTAAATTTGTAATCAGTTTGTTCATTATCGCCTCAATCTGCTTGTCGTTAAGGGTCTTTGTCTCATCCTGAAGAATAAAGTTTACGGCATAGCTCTTCTTGCCTTCCGGCAGATTCTTACCTTCATATACGTCAAACAGTTCCACCTTCTTAAGCAACTTCTTCTCTGTCTGACGGGCAATCTCCTCTATAGCGGCAAACTCAACGCCTTTATCAATCAGCAGGGCAAGGTCGCGGCTCACAGCCGGATACTTGCTTATCTCGGTATAAAGCACGGTGTTCTTGCGCACCATCTTCATAAGTGCCGTCCAGTTCAACTCCGCATAGTATACCGGACTGTCTATATCGGCAGCCTTGAGAGTCTTCTTGCTTAATATACCCATCTCTATGAGCTTCTTTCCACCGCGGTTCTCTATCATCACTCCTTCGGCAAACACATCGTTAATGCTCTTCTTTCGGACTGTCATTCCCGGCTTCACCCCTATACGGGTGAGGATGTTCTGCACGTATGCCTCAAGCTCATAATAGCTGCTGTCCTCATCGGCATGGGCCCAGCTGCCTTCAACACGCTTTCCCGTCACCCATATACCAAGATGACAATTTTCCGTATATGCCATCATCGGATTGTCATGATTCCGCTTTTCCGGACTAAGATGATATACGTTTCCGAATTCAAAGAAACGCAGATTCTGGTTCTTGCGCTTTGAGTTGTGCTCAATGCTCTCGAGTCCTCCGAACAGCAATGTCTGCCGCATCACATTCAGGTCAGAACTGAGCGGATTCATTATCCTCACACAGTTTTCCTCCGGATATGCGTTGTGTGCGCTATAGTATGCGCCCTTTGTAAGCGAATTGTTGAGTATCTCGTTGAAGCCGCATCCTACAAGCTGTTCGCTTACAAGATTCCCGAGCTTATGCTTCTTATCCTCATCGCCCTTAACCACAAGACAGCCTTTCAACTGAGTGGGTATCTCCACATTATTATATCCGTAGATACGTAGTATGTCCTCCACTACATCACACGGACGCTGAACATCCACACGATATGCAGGAATCTCCAAATCCACCCACGCCTCTGTCTCGCCTGTAACTTTCATTTCCAGGCTCTCGCAGATGGATTTTATCATTTCGCTTTCAATATCCTTGCCTATGATACTTCTCACATAACCGTATTCAAGCCGCACTTCTGCATTTTCCACCGGTTCGGGATAAACATCCTTTATATGCATCGACACTTTTCCTCCGGCCAGTTCCCTACACATTATCGCAGCCTGCTTCAAGGCATATACAATTCCGTTAGGGTCTATACCGCGCTCAAAGCGGAACGAGGCGTCTGTGCTCAGGCCGTGACGGCGCGCGCTCTTGCGTATCCATGTGGGATGGAAATACGCACTCTCAAGCACCACATTGACGGTTGTCTCATAAGTGCCGCTACCCTTGCCGCCGAAAATTCCGGCAATACACATCGGGGCAACAGCATTACAAATGCTCAGGTCATGAAGTCCAAGGGTATGCTCCTCACCGTCAAGAGTTACAAACTTAGTTCCTTCCGGCTGGGTGCGGACAACGATTTTACGGCCTTCCACCATATCGGCATCAAAACAGTGCATCGGCTGGCCGTATGCCATCATAACATAGTTTGTTATGTCCACAATATTATTGATAGGACGCAGGCCTATCACCTTCAACTTGTTCTGAAGCCACTCCGGACTTTCCCTTACCTCACATCCCGTAATGCTCACACACGCATAACGTTTGCAGGCCTCGGTATTCTCTATCTCGACATCTATCGGCAAGTCCTCGTTGTCCACAGAAAAGGCCGAACAGTCAGGACGGTGAAGCGAGGTCTGATAGCCGTTGCGCTTCAGCCATGCATACAAGTCACGGGCCACGCCCCAATGAGAGAGGGCATCGGCACGGTTGGCCGTAATGTCAACCTCAATAAGCCAGTCGCTTTCAAGATTATAGTATTCAGCGGCAGGAGTGCCGACCACAGCATCCTCCGGCAACACAATGATACCGTCATGACTTGTGCCGACGCCTATTTCATCCTCCGCACAAATCATTCCGTTACTCTCCACCCCCCTAAGTTTGGATTTTTTTATGACAAATTCCTTATCACCGTCATACAGCACACAGCCAAGGTCGGCAACGATAACCTTCTGTCCTGCGGCAACATTGGGAGCACCGCAAACAATCTGTGAAGGATTTTCATGCCCTAAATCTACTGTAGTGACATGAAGATGGTCGGAATTGGGATGAACATCGCACGTAAGGACCTTTCCCACATACAGTCCTTTCAAACCGCCTTTAATACTCTGAACTTCCTCAAGAGAGCCGACTTCAAGCCCTGTAGACGTAAGGGCATCGCACACAGCCTGCGGCGTAAGGTCGAAATCGACATACTCTTTAAGCCATTTGTAAGATATATTCATTATAATGAGTCTTTATTATATTCGAATTTAACCGCAAAAGTACTATTTTTCCATCACTTATACAAATTTATCAATAAATAATTGCAGACACATCATGCAGGCCTTTGACACAATACATTATAAAAAACTTTTCAACCCTGTCAGAAACTATCCGATAAATGTGGCACACCCTTTGCATATTCAATATACATCTTTAGTCCACATCTAAAGATTATTCAAAAGAAAAGAAAGGATAATAAGATATGACCAGTCAATTTTCACCGATAGTATCAAAAATCCTGGCTCTCAGCCGGGAAGAGGCCGCACGGCTTGCAAGCACGTCCGTAGGACCGGAGCATCTGCTTCTCGGAATGCTGCGGCTCGGCAAAAGTCCTGTGACAGACGTTTTCACAAGACTGAGAATCGATATACCAACCATAAAGTCTGAACTTGAAAGACAGGTAATGGACAACGACATAAACAGACCTATAGACACAAAGGAGCCTGTGCTCAACGAGAAAGCAAACAACATACTCAAACTTGCAGTACTCGAAGCACGCATACAGCATACACAAAGAGTGGATGAGGCACATCTGCTTCTGGCCATACTGCACGACCGGGTAAACAATGGGGCAAAGAACGTGCTGTATGACAACGGGATAATCTATGAAGACGTAAAGACCCTCCTGCAATCACAGGACAATGCATCTACGGCTCCGGCTACAAATTCAGGACTTTCGGCAGATAATTTCGATGATATGCTTGACGACCTTGAACCGCAAAAAGGCAATCAGCAGCAAAACAGCCAGTATAGAACACATACACAGGCCGTACAGTCTAAAACACCCGTGCTCGACAATTTCAGCACAGACCTGACTAAAGCTGCCCTTGACGGAAAGCTTGACAGAGTCGTAGGCAGGAAAAAGGAAATAAACCGTGTCATGGAAATCCTTGGCCGCCGCAAGAAAAACAACCCTATATTAATAGGTGAGCCGGGCGTAGGCAAAAGTGCAATCGTCGAAGGACTTGCCGACATTATCGCCAAACGAATATCACCGGTGATGACCGGCAAAAAGCTGGTAAGCCTCAATATGACTGCCATTGTGGCAGGAACGAAATATCGCGGACAGTTTGAGGAGCGTATACTTGCACTGATAAAGGAATTGGAAGCCAATCCCGACATCATTGTATTTATCGATGAGATACACACTATCATAGGAGCCGGTTCCACCCCGGGCACTATGGATGCGGCAAACATCCTGAAGCCGGCCCTCGCCCGAGGCACCATACAGTGTATAGGCGCAACAACCATAGACGAATACCGCAAGAATATAGAAAAAGACGGGGCTTTGGAACGCCGCTTCCAAAAAATTACCGTCGAGCCTACCACAAAGGAAGACACGCTGATAATACTCAACAACATCAAAGACCGTTACGAACAGCATCACCATGTAAGCTATACTCCTGAGGCCATAGCCGCATGCGTGAGCCTTACGGACAGATACATCACCGACCGCAACTTCCCCGACAAGGCCATAGACGCACTTGATGAAGCAGGCTCGAAAGTCCATTTCTCAACAGCCGCCGTACCTCCGGAAATAGAAGAGAAGGAGAAAAAACTTGAAGCGGTGAAAGAGAAAAAGCAAAACGCGGTGCGCAACCAGAACTTCGAACTTGCCGCTGCCTTCCGCGACAAACAGACGCATCTGGAAGCAGAAATAACCATGCTCAGGAGGGATTGGAGCATCAGCGAGAACAGCAGACGACAGGAAGTCACAGAAGACAACGTGGCAGAAGTTGTGTCAGTGATGGCCGGAGTTCCCGTAAGCCGGATAGCGGAAAACGAGGGCATACGCCTTAAGGGAATGGCAGAAAAACTGAAGAATGCCGTGATTGCGCAGGACAAGGCCATTGAAATGACAGTAAAGGCAATACAACGCAACCGTGTGGGCCTCAACTCACCGAACCATCCAATCGGAGCGTTCATGTTTCTCGGTCCGACCGGTGTGGGAAAGACATATCTCGCAAAGAAACTTGCCGAGTTTATGTTCGGCTCATCCGATGCGCTTATAAGGATTGACATGAGTGAGTATTCGGAACAGTTCAACGCGTCACGCATGATTGGAGCCCCTCCCGGATACGTAGGATATGACGAAGGCGGACAGCTTACGGAAAAAGTGCGCACACATCCCTACTCCATTGTGCTTCTCGATGAGATTGAAAAGGCTCACAGCAGCATATACAACCTTCTGCTCCAAGTGCTCGACGAAGGACGGCTCACCGACGGCAACGGAAGGAACATTGATTTCCGCAACACCGTGATAATAATGACGAGCAACACCGGAACGCGTCAGCTGAAAGAGTTTTCACGCGGAGTGGGATTCAATGCAGGCAGAGGGGGAATGGCACTCAACGAGAAAGACAAGGAGTATGCAAGGAGCGTCATACAGAAAGCCCTCAGCAAACAGTTTGCACCTGAATTTCTCAACCGTCTCGACGAGATAATCACTTTCGACCAGCTCGACCTCGATGCAGTAAAGAAGATTGTGAATCTCGAAACGAACGCCCTATGCAAACGCATAGAGCCGCTCGGATATACACTGACATTATCAGAAAACGCAAAGGAACTGATTGCCACAAAGGGATACGACGTGCAGTTCGGTGCCCGTCCTCTGAAACGTGCAATACAGAAATACATAGAAGATGTGTTGTGCGAGAAAATCATAAACGAAGAGCTCAAACCGGGCGACAGCGTATACGTGGACAAAGACGAGACCACCGCCAAACTGACATTCAGGACAGACAGAGGCATGCCTGCCCATGAAGAATAAAGAACTGTTTTACGACCGGTCGCAGTGAAACGAATGGACCAAGCAGGGGCATCGCTATGCGATGCATAAAAAGGCCTGATATTCAAATACCAATGACACGTGCCAAAGGCACGTCCCTACATGGAGGATGAATGCAGCAAACCCATTCTTTACGGTACATCTTTCTTATTACTATATAGCCTGTATTAAAACTCCGATATGGGTCGAATAAAGCCAGTATGGATGAAGTTGCCGGATATAAAACATGGCATTTCCATAGCAATGACAGAGGCAAATATGAAAAATGAAAGAATAAATAGGGCTACGGTGATTTATCCCTGAAGGCTTTAGTGAATAAGAGTATATTACAACTAAAAAACGGATTGCAAATGTTAAAAGTGTATGTAGCCTAAATACAGAGTGTATGTAGCCTAAATACAGAGTGTATGTAGGCTAAATACAGAGTGTATGTAGGCTACATACACTTCATGAATAGCATAAGCACATTTTGCAATCCATATTAATTATTTACATCTTCACATTCCCCTCTTATCTGCACGACATATATCGCCAAGCAGTCTGTACGTGTCTGTCAACGAACTTAGCCCTGACATGTTTTCGGAACGCCTGCCCTCAACGGAATCGACAAAGGTCTTCAGCTCATTAAAATATCCATGAGTGTAAAGCTGATTGTTTGCGATTGTCGGAACAAAGCCGTTTTCAGAGAACAGTGTAACCGCCGACGGACTGCACCGTACTATTTTCTCGACCGGCACCCCGAATACGGATCCATACCTGGGTTTGAAAACAAGATTCCTCATCTGTGTCAATACAAACACTCCCTTTTCGGTGTTCACCGTAATCGTCTCGCAGCCATCGGCCCATGTATATGACGTGGAAAGCTCAAGCATTCCCGTGACCTGCGGATGTTTAAGTATAAGCATAAAGGTCTGTCCTCCGTCTTTGCTTCTTATAATGTCAATCCCCTGTATTGACGGCGGTCCGAAAAGGAAACAGACCAAGTCCAACGGATGAATAAACAGATCTGTCAGCGCATCACCCTCCGGATAGAGTCCGGTAAGATATTTCAGGCTGTATCCTGTTGCCTTGCAGCAGCCTCTGAGCTTTTTCCTGAGAACCGATACGGCAGGAGAATAACGCTTCTGCAGACCGGCAACCACCACAGGAGAGCCATACATCTTTTCCATATCAATGAGCCGGCAAAGCTCTTCCAACGACGCACACGGAGGCTTTTCTATAAAAAGAGACTTTCCGCTCCTTAATATTTCCACCGCTATGCCGAAATGCGAGGCAGGAGCCGCAGAGACAAACACCCCTCTTATATTATCGTCTCCCAGTATATCACCGATGTCGGCAGTGGCCCTGACACCCATGTATTTATTCTCGATCACAGGAATCTTGTCCGGTGACTTACAACAGATATACTTTAACCTCACATTAAGATAGCCGAGAACAGGATAGAGGTTATCCAGGCTGTGTCCCCCTATCCCGACAAAGGCATACTCTCCGTCATATACATTGCCAAGCCGTTTCCGGTTCCTTATATCCTTATAACGTCTGATCAGGTTGTTCATATTATTCCACATTCCGTTTTTTATTTGATTTTATTAAAGTATTGTCTGTATGTCCCGCCGGTATCCGACGACCATTGATACTTGCCGAAAAACCATTCTACGGCTTTCTTCGGCAGCACCCTCTCCATGTTGCGCAAAAGAATTATGTCATACTTTCTGTGGAAGTTTATCCAGCACCCGTTGCACCGCTTCGAATAACGGCATTGCATCCGGCAGGCCTCCGGTGAGTTGAATATCTCGTCGAGAGACCTGTCATGAATGTTTCCCAATATCACATCCAGATTCTGACATAACGGCACATTGCCGTCAGCATGTATCACAAGCTCACTGAATATACTGTGGCACGGGAGCACGAGATTGCCGTTACGCCATTCGTCATAAAGCGCCACAAAATCATAGTTCTCGTCCGTGCCATGAATATTGGCCGGTATCTGCCGGACATAGTCCCCCTTATCGGTGGCAAGCATCCCTTCGCTGACATCAAAGTATTCCATTGTGCCGTAAATGCCGATACGCACGTCCACACCGTAGCGTCCGGCGACATTGATGACAAACTCCATGTCGGCGAAAGTGTTCCATGGCGACAGACAGAACATCAGCGACACCGGCACAATATCCCTGACGGCCTCCACGACCTCTATCACCTTGTCATACCCGTCTCTTCCGCGCATATACTTATATGTGTCCCTGCCACCGTCAAGTGACACATAAAGATGAGCCGGACGGTATTTCCTTACAACATCTATCACCTTTTTCGGAGCAAGACAGTTTGAGAGAAGAGTATAGTTGGGATGATGCCTCATAAACCAATCCATTATCTCTTCCATCTGAGGATGAAGCACGAACTCACCGCCTTCAAGCCCGACAACGGTCCCTGACGTCACACACTTGCTGCGCATTATCCGCTTTATATCGTCAAGACTGAGGTTCTCTTCCCTTTTCTTCCATATAGAACAATGCCTGCATCTCGACTGGCAGCGTGTCGTAGAATATATCATCAGCGAGCCAAGCGTCTTATGCCGCGGCCTGACAATATTATTAAGATAAACACATCCGTTGCGGATGTAATCGCCAATACTATACATCTTTCCTTTTTTTTATGGTTTCTGCCGATACAGATACCGCAACATCGGAAAGACTGCATGAGAAAAATCGTTTTCTACCACGTAAACCGTACACCGAAAGGTACGGTGAAGGTAAACGGATGCTCTGTCCATACGGTATGGGAACGTCCGCCTGACGGGATATGCCAGTTTAATGTAGGCTCGAGGTATAGTCCGACACCGCCTGACAGCTTATACTGCAGACCTGTGCCTATGTTCACCGACCACTGCAGGGGCATTCCCACATGCTTGCTGTCGAAACGCACGGGCACTGAATCGGTAACAAGGTATCTGTCGGAACTTCCGTATACAGGAATGTTCATAACAACACCGGCCGAGCCGTATAGGGACAGTTTATCGCCTGAAACGATATTATACGACATGCGCAACGGCAGTCCCGCATAATGTATTTTCTGAGTACGCCTTATATTATCGGAACTGCCTCCCATGGAAAACACGGATTTAAGAACAGAATACTGCAATCCTGTCTCTATACTCCATCTACCGGAAAGCCGTCTTGAGAACGACAGTCCCACAGTGAGAGGCTTCTCATGACGCTCATATTCGGTTATCGGTCCCGTATTGTTCTTGGCTATGTCCATCAGTGTCAGCGTATCCGGTGACATGCCGCTGTTGTTTTCTGAAAGATATGAATAGTATTCCTCCCACGTTCCGACATATTTCGGAATGAAAGACGGCTGATCCGGACCGTCAGGCTCTGTCATATCCGCACCGGTAGCCAACAATTTATATACATTCCGGGCCAATGCCGGACCGACAGAGCCGGCAAGCACCATTTTCCACATCGGTTTCTTCGGCCTCACATCCGTCGCAACGCTGTTCCGCACAGGAATGTCAGAGGAAAGGAATGTGTCAGGAATAAAGACATCTGTCATCAAGACTGAATCGTAATCTGCCAAAACGGCATCAATCGTATCGGAAAAAGAGACACTGCTATCAGCCATATACAATGTGTCTGAAACAGACACGATACACGTATCATCATATTCTTTCTTTGTCCCGGCGATAAGGTTCTCACACGCTGAAGAGATAGTCCTGCCATCGGAACCCACATTCACGGTGTCCGTCTTTGCTGTATCCGCAAGTGAAATCATGCCATAATGCCTCATGCCCGGAAAACGCTTTTCCGCACAGCGTTGATCCCCCGTGACAAGAAACCGGTATAACGGACCGGCCACAAAAGCAAGAAAGACCATCGCCAACGCTCTGTACACATAAAGTTTCTTTCTGAGCATCGCCTTCGCCCTCGACAACTGGGAAGACGAGCTATGAGGCTCGATTCCAAGAATTTCTGAAATCTCTTTATGCGAAAACCCTTCCATGACGGAAAGACGGAACACTTTCCCATAGCCCTCCGGAAGGCTTTCTATAGCCGAAAATATATCCGCGCGCAGCAACTCGTTATCGCAGACATTCGGTGTTTCAATATCACAAAGACAATCATCCGGCAATAACGACAAAGATACAGGAGAGGATTTCTTCATCCTCAGATATTTCAACGACGCATTCTTTATGATGGCAGACATCCATAGCGGAAAACGATCCGGATTCCTCAGGTTCTTAAGAGAGGCAAAGGCCAGGATGAAGGCATCATGAACAATGTCATCCACAGCATCTCTGTCATTTTTCAGGATACCGCTGCAGATATACCTCATCTGGGGAGCATAGCGTTTATACAGCTCTCCAAATGCACCGGCATCACCGTCAACGGCCTTTTCCACAAGCTCTTTCAAATCCATTTCTTTCCTATAGCTTTTACTTTATTTCATAATGATAAGACCGCACCGGAAACACTGCATAGCCTTTTGTTAAACAATCTTAACTCATTATAATATTAAGGTGTATTCTGTCAACAATATCCATATTTCCAATTGGCGACATATAAAAAACGGATGTTTAACAAAAATATGATTCAAACGGATGCCTTATTCCAGTCACCGGAAATCATGATATAAATTGCTTCATATCTACTTTATTTAAGTTATTAATTAATTTGTGCCTTTGCCACGGTACAAACGTGATATAATGCTTAACTTCAAAGGCTTTGCCGCTTTTATTACTTGACAAATTCCGAAAATAACGGTAACTTATCCATATTCATTGTAGCGGTATGTCCGACAAAACATCCTTTTTTATTCAACAATCAAATAACTGTCAGTTTTTTTGTAGCCATTCGACAAAACATATTACTTCGTTGTCATTAGCAAAGTGATACATACATTCGCTTGAAGCGCTATAATTCTTTACGCCTGAATATGTTGCAACGTCTGAACATGTATATATACCCATACCGAACATTAATACCCTGTTAAGACAATTTTCTTCTCCTGTTTGCGCATTATTCTTAATGTGGTTAAATGCGCCTTGCACTGTTTTAAATGATTTCATAGTTCATAATTTAATTGTCAATAATAGTGCCCGCCATGGAATTGCACCACAGGTTACGCTGCTACAATGTAGCTCGTTGCGGGCTTATAACGCTATTTTCCTAAATGATGTTAACAAAGTAATCAACATCAAAAGAATAGCGTTATATTTACACTTAATAAAAACGTTTTGCGGTGTTGATGTGGCAGGCACCAACACCACACGGCTTTAATCGATTAAATTACGATGTAGCCGCCATACGAATATTACAAGAAGTAAAACCATACAGAAACGTTTTTAAGCATCGGTGATATATTCCGATATTACGCCCGGGCTTTCCGGGACTTTTACAGGGTAATTCGTTTACCCTGTTTTTTTATGGTCTATTTCCCTACCGGCTTTATGGCTTAGTAGAAACATTACCGCATAACTTTTCCCATTCGGTTTTTGTATCAGTATTTCAGAGAACATATATTGAGTTGAAATGTAAAGAATTCAAATATTCTGACTGTTATATCAGAATATTTGAAAACCTTGACTATACTTCTAATGTTACCCTTGAAAAAATGAGAGACAGGCTTTCTGAGCTTCGTTCATCCTTAAAAAGACTGTCACCGGAACAGCTAAAGGAGATTGTACGGCAAATGGAAACTCTTGACAAAGAACTTTGGGATAGGAATCCAATAAAAGCCTTTTTAAGGTCATGGAAAGAACTGGTCAATGCTGAGAATCCTGATGATAAGGCAAAAGCTATTACCAAACTCGGAGAATCATTAGACCGAATAGCACAGAAGATAGGGGATTTGAACTCCGGCTTTTCTGAACTGTATGGAATGCTTGGTAATCTCGGCATAAATACAGATGGACTTGAAAAAGTCAGCGGAGCATTAAACGGTCTTTAACAAGGATTTGAAGGAGCGTCGCAGTTTATGGATGCGTATGCTTAAAAAGACCCTGTTGGCATGCTGGCAGGAAGAATGAAGACACTTGCAGGAATAGGAAATACTATTGGTTCAATCTTTGGATTTGGAAATAAAGACAAAAAACTGCAAAGAGAAATAGAAAATCATCAACGTCATATAGAGAATCTACAAATAGCATGCGAAAACTTGAAGCAATCAATGGATGACGCTTGGGATATAGCCAATTTGGAGAAATTCAAAAATGAATCAATAGCGAATCTAAAAGCTCAAAATGCAGCCTTACAAGCATCGATAGCAGCAGAACGTGACAAGAAAAATTCCAATGACGGCCAAATACGACAATGGGAAAACCAAATACAAGAGAACAACAAGGTCATAAAAGCACTTGAAGAAGAGTTTCTTGAATCTCTTGGCTGCTTCGGTTCTGAAAGCAATTATAAAACAGCCGCACAGGCTTTTGCAGACGCTTGGGTCGCTTTTAATCAAGGCAGCAATACTCTTCAGGCACTACAGGAACAACTTGACGATTTGTTTGATACAATGTTGAAAAAACAAATTTCATTGCGGGTCGGAGACATGATTATTGGAAATTTATTGAAACCGCTTGAAACCGCTCTAATAAATAAAGACGGAACTTCTGCAAATTTAGACAGTATAGGAGAAGCTTTGGAAAAGATAAGGGAAGACGCGCCTGAAACTTTAGAGTTGTTTAATGAAACCATGAAGCAGATTGCAGAGCAACTTCAAGATGGGGCGCGATGCAAACACCAGCCTGTCGAAACTTCAACAAGGAATACAAGGAATTACAGAGCAGACGGCAAATGCTTTGGAGGCCCTGCTTAATAGTATAAGATTCTTTGTCTCACAGCAGACATCAGACATATCTGCCATAAGATCATTGCTTATGAAGCGTCTTGGAAGTGCATTGAATATACCTGTAAGTGATAATACACCAATATTGAAAGAATTGCAGGCACAAACACTGTTGATAAGTAGTATAAATGATATAATGTCAAACGTGGTTATGTAAGGACATCCTAAAGGAATGGCAGGAATAAGGGTCTTTTTAGATTGACCGACGCCTTTAAAATGATGGATAACCCAAATTCTAAAGTGGTCAAATTTGACCACTTTAGAAAATCCGCAGGTTTTACTGCAAAGATACATAATTAAAGTTGAACCTGTATGTCAAGCTTTCCTCCCAGCCCTTTTGTTACAATGTCATAAAGCGTGGAAAGAGTAAGATTGCTTCCTTCCCTTTCAACTTTAGAGATAAAAAGCGTTCTTTCCCTATCTTTCCAGCAAGTTCGTTTTGGGTCATTTTCCTTGCTTCACGGGCATTGCGTATCTGAAGCCCGACACGAAGATTGGAAAGCTCGGTTTCAATTTTGTCTCGACGCGGAGTGCCGGTTTTTCCATAAACTTCATTCTTTATATCTTCTATAGTGTAAGTTTCCATAATTATTTCCTTTCTTTTTCCTTTTCGTTAAAATATTCTTGCATGAGCCTGACAGCCCGATCTATCTTGTTTTTCGGTGTCTTTTGCGTTTTCTTTTGAAAGCCGCTCAATAGGATAACCATTTTTTCACCATCAAAGAAGCAAAAAACACGTATTATGTCACTTACGAATTTCACTCTAATTTCATAAAGCCCCCTTGTATCTTCAATATGCTTCAAGTATTTCTCCTGGACAATCTGAAGCGTTTCTACATATTGTATGGTTTTCACTACCTTATCCTGCATCTTTTCGGAAAGCGACTTCACAAAATCTATGAAAGTAACGTCTAAAATTTGTTATGCGATATGATGCCGCACCTTAATAGGATGCGTTTATTGTACCTACCAACTTACGAGAAAAGTATTTATCAAAATACTACGCCGTGTCGTGAAGCAGAAATGTCCACAGAGGTTTTGCATAACAAACCTTAGACAACACGTAGCGCGACTTTTTACATTATAGGATTTACGATGTCGATTTTTAGACCTAATGCATTAATGATGCGCATGAACAGCCCTACTCCTGGCTCGATTAGTCCATGTTCAATCTTTGATATATAGGACTTGTTCGTTCCCACTTTCTTCGCAAGTTCACCTTGCGTCATTTTCGCAATCTTCCTCGCTTCGACAAGTATTTGGCTGGTATAGAAAACGTATGCCTCGTTTTCAGCTTTCGCACGTTCGGGAGTTCCCTCTTTTCCGAATTTTGCGTCCAATACTGCATCATAGTCCACAATCTGATGATTATTTGTCTCCATAATATGCCTCCATTATTTTTAATGCTTTTTCTATTTCTGACGTTGGTGTCTTTTGTGTTTTCTTTTGAAATCCGTTGAATAATACCACTATCGCCCCGTCATCAAAGATGAAGAACACACGGTAAATGTTTCCATTGTATTCTGTCCTCAACTCGTACAACCCATCCCTAATCAGTTTTACAAACTTCGTGGGAAGTCTGTCTTGGGTCTTTAGTAGAAGCAAACCATATTGCACCTTTTCTTGCTCTTTCTTCGTCAAGGTCGCTATAAACGCTTCAAAATACCCACCATACGTTCTTATCTTACGTTTCATGATGCAAAGATAATAAAAGTTTCTTTATATAACAACTAATAATGGGAAAATTTCTTTTTGTGACAACTTTCTCTACGTTTTTCTTTGCTTGTATGAAAAACATTCGTAACCTTGCAACGCTAACAGTTCGACAAACTTTAATGTCACGTGGGGCAGCGATTAATTGCTCAATAAAAGTTGAGCATTTTTTGTGCTCACACTTTAAAGATATTTGGCGGTTGCCTATACGTAGATTTTTCGCTCTGCTGAGTGGAACCATTATCTGTAGCAGCGTATATGGCGACCGCTTTTTATTTGCCTATAACATATCTTTAAATGCTACAGATATGAATGAACTAATCCCAATCTGCGAGAAGAACGGTAAGAAAGCCGTTAACGCAAGAGACCTACACGCTTTCCTTGGAAGCAAAAGAGATTTTTCTAATTGGATTAAAGACCGTATTTACAAGTACGAGTTTATTGAAAATTTGGAAAAGGACGTGTACAACAGCAAAAATGACATTAAAATTATAAGAGAGGCCATTGAAGCGGAACTAAGGCGCAGGAGAGTCAATTATTAAACCCTGATAACCTTGACAACAATAACAAAATCAAACAAATAACAAACTTAAAACAAAAAGACATGACAACGAACGACAATATAGCACCAGCCATAACACTGAGTGACAAGGCGCAGAGAAGAATACAGGCATTGAGGGAAATGGCAAAGGAAGGCACCTCGCACGAGAGAATCTTCCTCGAGATACTGACACAGATATCCTGCGAGCTGTCCAACCTGAACGACCCGGACGCGAACAGGCAGTTCAGGGAGTATTTTGACGCCATTTCATTTTATAGTGAGGTGTTGACATACATTGTTGAAACGGAATGATTATGACGGTGATAATGATAATATCCACCCTTGCGGCCTACATCATGGGCATATACGTGGGCAGGCACTTCAATGAGATAATAAAGGAATGACGCCAAAATGGTATATCATAAAAAAAGAATCTGCTGGAACAGAATCGTCAGCAGATTCTTTTGAGACGCTTCAGTTCTCATATTTCACTTTTCTTTGACATCCCCGATAAGCTTGCTGAAAGCATCCTCAACAGTCTTACCCATGATTTTGCGTATACGGACTCTGTTGTCTTCATTGATGCGTGCCTAAGCACTTTGACGACAACCTCTATCGGGAATCCGTGATTGAGAAGATACATTCCACATGTCCTACGTTCATAGTGCGATGCAATGGGCTTGTTTACTCCGGATGCATCAGCAACTATTTTTAGCCACATATTATATTGTTCATTTGTGATGCGCGGAAGCTTGTAGTCATATTTCTTCAGAATTTCCATAGCCTTGGGAAGGAGCACCACAACAAAATCAACTCCAGTTTTTCTTCTCTTCCCATAAAGGATATACTGAGACTTACTTTCCACAACTTTTTTAAAGTCAAAATCCATGAGGTCTCCATAAGCCATGCCGGTAAAACACTGCAAAAGGAAAAGATCACGAACTTTGTTGATACTGTCAGTCGGCATAGTGGCCTCTTCTATCATTTTAATCTCATCTTCAGTCAAGAATCTTCCCATTTTGCTTTCCCCACGCTTGAAACGGAGACTTTTATAAGGATTGTCCCTCAACAAATCTCTGCGCATTGCGCGTCATAAATATATGTCTTTAACATCTTATGATATGAATATACAGTTGTCTGCCTCTGTCCTCTCGCATGAAGATAGTCATCAAAGGCCATGACATTGGCTTTAGTCAAATCCCCAAAAAAACTTATCTTTCTAAAGTCGTGCATTGCATATATAAGCTTCCGGTGCACTCTGCGTGTCGTCTCCCGGATATCCGTACGGCTGTTTATCCTTTCTTCCAGCCATTCAACGAAACTGATAGTATCCTTGTCAGAAAAGGAGATGTATCTTCCAAAGCCCTTCCAATCGAAGGCGACATTTTTCTCAATCAGACTTCTTATATAGCCATCCACCTTCTCCTTCACAGCGTTTATCCGTGAGTTCAGTGCCAGCATGTCTATTCTGTTGCAAACTCCGCCCCTTTCGTTCCACTGTCCCTTGAAAACCTTTACTCCGGAAGATATGTATTTCCTCTTCCGTTCGAACATTATCTCTACCTGTACGAGCCCTGTTTTTGACTGTGTCGCGGTTTTCTTCCTGTCGAAGACGATTCTTGTTGTAGGGTACTTGATCATAACGTTTGTTTTTGGTATCACACGTTGGTATCACATATTGGTATAAAACCGCATAAAAACGGGTTAAAAAACATTAATATTAAGGAAAATGCGATACTACACAAACAGCAATAAAGTCGGCTCACCCGACAAACCATGGGGGAGTTTCTTTTATTTATCCGAAAAGTGCTACCTTTGCATCATGAACACTCAAGGACTATTGGCATTGGCACAATTAATTCTGCCATCTGAAATACTTTCGAATTTTGAA
>NZ_JABKKF010000006.1 GCF_013166605.1 Xylanibacter muris | reverse complement strand
TGACACGTGCCAAAGGCACGTCCCTACTTGTGGGATGCTCATGTGGGGGGCCTCCGCCCCTTCAATGAATGATGGCACATATTATACAAACCATGGTACATTTATACCATTGCAGATTCGGAATATTCCACATACCCATCCTTTCTCTCCCCTTCGGGGAGTTGGAGGGGCTGTCTGGCATGTGCAAAGGCACGTGTCTACTTTGGGTATTGGGGGCTTGGACGCAGGAGTGTTGGGACGGATATTTGTGGCATTGTAAAGGTGTTTATTATTTGATTTTGCAGTGTAGTATATTAACTGTTACAGTATCCGGACATATATATGATATATTTTATTTATATGCCAAGAATGGAGGGGTGAGTAATACTTTAGCTATTTATTACAGGCGTTGCTTAGGCAGTATAATCGCGGCATTGTCTGAGGCTTTATTGATGATGTTTATGTGAATGTGTCAAAAAATATATTGTTGATATATGTCTTTTGTTGTAAATGTATTATCTTTGTACTGACGAATAGTTATTGTTTGAGTATGAAAAGATTAAAAATGTGTATGTTACTGTTGCTTGCAGTGACTTCTGTCTGCGGTCAGTACCGTAAGAGTGTATCAGTATTGGGAGATTCCTACAGTACATTTAAATCATACGTTGTTCCTGATACGAATTATGTGTGGTATAGTGAAGATGTTGTGGAGCGTACTGATGTCAACGATGTCTGTCAGACATGGTGGCATCTGTTGATAAAGAATAATGGTTTGCGTTTGTGTGTAAACAATTCATTTTCGGGTGCGACAATTTGTAATACAGGTTATAAGAAAGAAGATTATAGTGACAGGTCTTTCTGTACTCGTCTTAATATGCTTGGCTCACCAGACATCCTGCTTATTTTTGGTGCGACGAATGACAGTTGGGCCGGTTCACCGGTTGGTGAATACAAATATTCAGGTTGGACTTCGTCCGATTTATATTCTTTTCGTCCTGCAATGGCTTATATGTTGAGTAATGTAAAGAAACGCTATCCTAATGTGGATATTTATTTCATTCTTAATGACGGACTGTCAAAGGATATTACGGTTTCATGTAGAGAAATATGTGAGCATTATGCTGTAAAGTGCATTAATTTAAAGAATATAGACAAGCGTAGCGGACATCCTACTGTGAAGGGGATGAAGCAGATCGCCTCTCAGGTTGCTGCTGTAATGTTTCAGGAAAACAGATTGCCTTAGTAATTTATTATATTATAATAATCTGTGTGGAGCATGTCTGAAGTGAATGCTTCACACAGATTGTTTTTTATGGCATTCTTTCATAATACGTTATGGAAATGTGTTAGAAATAAAAAGTATGCAGAAGATGCCGGTTTTATGATTTTTTTTCATAATTTTGCACGCTCTAAGATATATCTTCAAAAGAATACTTTTTATTTTATGGAATTAAACAAAAATTTTATTGACGGACTTTGGAGTAAAGAAATCAATGTAAGTGATTTTGTAAGTAGAAACATTGCTCCCTATACTGGAGACGCGTCTTTTCTTCAAGGCCCGACTGAACGTACAAAACGTATTTGGGATATCTGTTTAAAGGCATTGGAGGAAGAGCGAAACAACAACGGTGTAAGATCGTTGGACCATAAGACCGTTTCCACCATTACCTCACATCAGGCAGGATACATCGACAAAGAAAATGAACTTATTGTAGGATTGCAGACCGATGAGCTGCTGAAGCGTGCCATAAAGCCTTTCGGAGGAATAAATGTGGTGGCAAAGGCTTGTCGTGAAAATGGTGTTGAGGTAGATGATAAGGTGAAAGATATTTTCACGCACTATCGTAAGACACATAATGACGGTGTGTTTGATGTTTACACTCCAGAGATACGTTCTTTCCGTTCGCTTGGTTTCCTTACCGGGCTTCCCGATAACTATGCCCGCGGACGTATCATCGGTGACTACCGAAGGCTTGCTCTTTATGGTGTCGACCGTATAATAGAGGCAAAACAGGAGGATATGCTTAATCTTACAGGTCCTATGACCGAATCGCGTATACGGCTTCGTGAGGAGGTGGCGGAGCAGATTAAGGCATTGAAGGAAATAAAGGTGATGGGTGAGTATTACGGATTGGATCTGAGTCGTCCGGCAACATCGGCGCACGAAGCTGTCCAGTGGGTATATATGGCCTATCTTGCCGCTGTGAAAGAGCAGGACGGTGCCGCAATGTCTCTTGGCAATGTTTCATCATTCCTTGATATTTTCATTGAGTATGACTTGGCTCACGGGTTGATAAATGAGACTTATGCACAGGAGCTTATCGACCAGTTTGTGATAAAGCTCCGTATGATACGCCACTTACGCATGCAGTCATACAACGATATCTTTGCCGGTGATCCGACATGGGTGACCGAGGCTATTGGCGGACGTTTCAATGACGGACGTGTCAAGGTTACGAAAACATCATTCAGGTTCCTTCAGACATTATATAATTTAGGTCCGTCTCCAGAACCGAACATGACAGTTCTGTGGAGTCCGGAACTTCCACAAGGATTTAAGGATTTCTGTGCAAAAGTTTCAGTAGACACAAGTTCCATTCAATATGAGAACGACAACCTGATGCGCGAGGTCCGCAACTGTGACGATTACGGCATAGCATGTTGTGTTTCGTATCAGGCCATCGGTAAGCAGATACAGTTCTTCGGTGCGCGTGCAAACCTTGCCAAGGCGTTGTTGCTGGCCATTAACGGCGGACGCTGTGAGAACACAGGAACGGTTATGGTTAAGGGTATTCCCGTGCTTACGAGCGATACGTTGAAGTTTGAGGAAGTGATGAGTAACTATAAGAAGGTGCTCACTGAAATAGCCCGTGTATATAATGAGGCGATGAACATAATACATTATATGCATGACAAGTATTATTATGAGAAAGCCCAGATGGCTTTTGTTGATACCAATCCTCGTATAAACCTTGCCTATGGTGTTGCCGGACTGTCTATTGCCATTGACTCCTTGTCTGCCATCAAGAATGCCAAGGTTACCGCACGCCGCAATGATATCGGTCTTACGGAAGGTTTTGATATTGAGGGAGAGTTCCCTTGTTTCGGAAACAATGATGACCGTGTCGACCATCTTGGCGTTGATCTGGTGTATTATTTCAGTGAGGAACTTAAGAAACTGCCTGTATATAAAAATGCCCGTCCTACATTGTCGTTGCTTACAATAACTTCTAATGTGATGTATGGTAAGAAAACCGGAGCCACGCCTGACGGGCGTGCCAAGGGCGTTCCTTTTGCCCCGGGTGCCAATCCTATGCACGGCCGTGACAAGAACGGTGCTATCGCATCCTTGAGTTCCGTGGCAAAACTTCGTTATCGTGACTCACAGGACGGTATCAGCAATACATTCTCTATTGTGCCGAAGTCGCTCGGACCTACAGATGAGGAGCGTATCGAAAACCTTGTTACCATGGTGGACGGTTACTTTACCAAGGGAGCACATCATCTCAATGTAAATGTTCTGAACCGTGAGATGCTGGAAGATGCTATGGAGCATCCTGAGAAATATCCTCAGCTTACAATCCGTGTGTCAGGCTATGCCGTTAACTTTATAAAGCTTAGCCGCGAGCATCAGCTTGAGGTTATCAGCAGAAGTTTCCACGAAAGAATGTAATATGCAAGATATGATACGTGTACACTCATACGAATCAATGGGAACATACGACGGGCCGGGGCTTCGGCTCGTCGTATTTCTTCAGGGATGTCCGTTCCGTTGTCTTTATTGTGCCAATCCTGATACAATATCTTTAACCGGAGGCAAGCTTACATCTCCTGATGAGATTCTGGATATGGCAGTTAGCCAGAAACCGTTTTTCGGAAGTAAGGGTGGCATTACGTTTTCCGGTGGTGAGCCTACTTTGCAGGCGGATAGCCTGATACCGTTGTTCCGAAGACTGAAGACGGCCGGAATACATATTTGTCTTGATACGAACGGTGGAGTATGGAACCGTCAGACAGAAGAACTGTTTGGTCTTACAGACCTTGTGCTGTTAGACATAAAGCAGTTTGATGAGTCACGTCATAAAGCTCTTACGGGGCACACCAACGCGCAGACATTGCGTACGGCGGCATGGCTTGAGGAAAACGGCAGACCCTTTTGGATACGTTATGTTCTTGTGCCGGGATACAGTGACGGTGAGGATGATATACGGAATCTCGGCCGTAGTATCGGGGACTATAAGAATATCAGGCGTGTTGAGATATTGCCTTACCATCGTCTTGGAGTGCATAAGTATGAGGCGATGGGGCTTGAGTATAGCCTTAAGGAGGTGAAAGAAAACACGAAAGAGCAACTTGAAAGGGCAGAGATGCTGTTCCGTGAATATTTCAGTATTGTGGTCGTTAATTAGGTTGACGGCCACGATATCTGAAACATCCGTCACTTCAGAGCCATATACTCTTCTTTCATTTTGCGTGTGAATTTACTTACGACCTCTTCAAGCGAATGGTCGATGAGACTGAATATAAGTTCGTCATTCGCATCGGCATTGAACCGAATCTGGTTCCAATACTTTTTGTTGAAATGGAATGCCGGTTCTATAGCATTATATGTTTCGCGCAGCTCGGACGCATATTCCGCATCGCATTTCAATATTATTATATCAGGATTATCCAATGACAGTACTGCGAAAATCTTTCCCATTACTTTAAACACCAGTGTTTGTGTGTCAAACGGGAAAGTCTCTTCACATCCTTTCTTGCCGAGGCAGTATTCACGTGCTTTTTCAATATTCATGTCTTCATAACGTAAACACCTGTTGTATATTGTACTTATGTCCTTAAATCTTATGTCTTTGTTTTGTAATTTGTCTTTTTATCCGTATCTTTGCGGAAGCAAACAGATTATAATCTATCTAAAAAAATATAACAATGAGTTTCAAAGGAAATTTATCAGTGCTCTTGGCACTTTCCCTTTCTGTAGGCATTCAGGCGGAAGCCAAGATTAAGAGACAGGCAAGGAAAGCCAGGACATCGGTTGTCAATGTGGAAAAGGTTTCCCCGCAGGTTTTTCTTTATAGTCCCGGAGACAGGTCCGGATTTCATGTGGCAAAGATCACATCAGATGGAACCGCGGTAAACTTAGGACAGCTTTTCTCATCAGACTATGCCCGTTGGGGGTCGGATAAGAAGATGTATACTCCCTTTATCACACGTCTTTCATCCGGAGGCTATGCCGCAGTATTTTCGGTAAACGACAGTGCACCGTGTTTTGCCGTGGCTTTTTCTGACGATATGGTTACATGGAGGCCTCAGGACTATCCAAAGATGTCTGTGCGCGGTTGTCTGGCTCCGGTGATACGCTGCGATTCAGACAATGCCTATACGGTGTTGTTCAAGACAAAAGACGGGAAGGTGAGGAAAACCGCCACTGATGCACGTTTCAGGCATTTCACTCCTGATGTTGCCGCAACATCTCAGGAATATGAGAAAGCGGACGTTAAGAGAGATACCGTAGAGATTGGCGGCAAGCGGTTTGCCGGATTCAAATGGGCTGCAGACAGTGCTTTCGTTGACGGTCTGGACCGTTATTTTGCAAATCTTTCTGTCAACGGGCGCAAGAGTGCGGAGAATCTTAAGGATGATGCGTCGCGATTTGCATTTCTTGGAGGAAAGCCATATCCCGCAACTCTTACCATAGAAGGAAAGAAAATGAAGGATATAAGCGATAAGCTTGTCGGTGTGTTTTTTGAGGATATAAGCTATGCAGCCGATGGCGGTCTGTATGCCGAACTTGTTCAGAACCGCGACTTTGAGTATTCCTCTTCCGACCGTGGCGAATGGAATGCCACCACTTCATGGCGTGCCGCTTCAGGTAAAATAAATGTTCTTACCGATAATCCTATAAGTAAGAATAATCCTCATTATGTGGCAGTCACTTCCGATACGCTTTATAATTCCGGATGGGATGGAATAAGGGTAATGAAAGGAGCGAAATACGATTTCTCTTTCTATGTCCGGATGGCACAGGGAAAAGGCAAGCGTTTTATAGTTAAGCTTGTAGACAACGGACGTGAAATAGCTTCAGCCACTGTGACTGTAAAGCAGGGTAAGACTTCGGAATGGACAAAATATGATGCCGTCCTTACCGCTTCTGAGGATGCAGAGAAGGCAGAGCTGGCCGTTGTTGCATTGAAAGATGACGAGGCACACCTTGACATGATAAGTCTTTTCCCTCAGGATACGTTCAATGGGCGCAAGAACGGTCTGCGCAAAGACCTTGCCCAGACAATTGCAGACCTGCATCCGAAATTCATCCGTTTTCCCGGAGGATGCATGAGCCATGGCGACGGACTTGGAAACATATATCATTGGAATCACACCGTAGGGCCTCTTTACGATCGTGTGCCGGACAGAAATATCTGGCGTTACCATCAGACACGCGGACTCGGATTCTACGAGTATTTCCAGTTCTGCGAGGATATACAGGCCGAGCCGCTGCCAGTTCTTGCCGCAGGTGTGCCTTGTCAGAATTCCGGTGCAGACAGTGATGGTTATGGCGGTCAGCAGGGTGGTATTCCCATGGAAGACATGCCGGCTTATATCGAAGAGATACTGAATATGATAGAATGGGCCAACGGTGATCCTGCCACGAGCAAATGGGCAAGGATGCGTGCGGATGCCGGCCATCCGGCTCCTTTCAACCTTAAGTATATTGGTATAGGCAACGAGGATATAATATCAACTGTGTTTGAGGAGCGTTGTCTCATGATATGCAAGGCCATAAAGGAACGTTATCCTGAGATAACCGTTTGCGGTACTGTCGGTCCGTTCCATGCACCGTCGTCTGACTATATCGAGGGATGGAAGTTTGCCAATGAAAACAGGAATGTGATAGATATGGTGGACGAGCATTACTATGAAAGTGTAGGATGGTTCCTCAACAATGCCCGCTATTATGACAATTACGACAGGAAAGCACCGAAAGTATATCTTGGCGAATATGCTGCACGTACGGGCAAGGGCGGGCTTGACTGCGCGCTTGCCGAGGCATTTTATCTGTGCAATATCGAGCGCAATGCCGATGTAGTGGAAATGACATCATACGCTCCTCTGCTTTCAAAGAACGGTCACAGCAACTGGAGTCCTGATATGATATACTTTGATAACGGCAATATAACACTCACACCGAGCTATCAGACACAGAGGCTGTTCTCTACTTATTACGGTAATAAATATATCACATCTTCATTAAAGCCGGCTTCCGGCAATTCCGACACGCTTGCCGTCAACCGTATAGCTGCAAGCGTGGTTATGGACAAATGGGGTAAGGTGTTCCTGAAGGTTGTGAATGTATTGCCTGTCGAGCTTAGTCTTGATATCGACGCAAAGAATCTTCCATACGTCTCGCGTATGAGGTATGAAGGTATAAGCGGCAAGCCCGGACAGGTTTCCCTTAAGCCCCACACGGGTGAATATAAGGTGGATTTGGGAGGAAAGTTCCATATCACCCTGCCTCCGTATTCATTCCGCGTTATACAGATGTAGCCGGCGGAAAGGATAAGTTCTTGCAGCTTATTTAGCGAATAAGGTAAAAATCCTGAAAGCAGAATGGCTTTCAGGATTTTTATGTTCCATATTTATTGAAAACATGATTTAAAATAAGGATTCATTCAAAATGAATAATAATGTTTATCTTCCATCCAAGCCGCGCTACGAGATTCTTGACGGACTGCGTGGGGTGGCGGCTATGTTTGTCGTAGCCTTTCATCTGTTTGAGACGTACTATCATTGTGGCCCTGACCAGCCGGTAAACCATGGCTATCTTGCCGTTGATTTCTTTTTTATGTTGTCAGGCTTTGTAATCGGTTATGCATACGATGACCGCTGGGATCGCATGTCGGTCAGGAGTTTCGTAAAGCGCCGTCTTATCAGACTTCATCCAATGGTAATCTTCGGCTCACTTTTTGGAGCGCTTATGTTCTATTTTGGAAGTTGCGGGGCGTTTCCCGTAATTGGCGACACACCATGGTATATGGTATTGGCTGTAATGTTTTGGGCATTTACGATGATACCGATGCCGACTTCGATGGATATCCGCGGATGGTCGGAAACCAATCCGCTTAATGGTCCGGCATGGTCATTGCAGTGGGAATACCTGGCAAATATTCTTTATGCGTTCGTATTTCGTCATCTGTCCAAGGTGTCGCTTTCCGTCTTTGTGGCGATTTTTGCGGCAATGACGGTTGTCTTGTGTCTAAACATAGATGTGACGGGACTTCTCGCTTCACGCGACTACGCTTCTTATACGGTGATGGGCGGATGGAGCCTTACTCCTGGTCAGTTGCAGGTTGGTATCACCAGGCTTCTTTATCCGTTTTTCTGCGGGTTGCTTGTCTCTCGTCTGAATCTTAGGATAAAGGTAAGGGGTGGCTTTTGGTGGTGCTCTTTAATGATTGCCATATTGCTTTGCATGCCATGGATGGGAATTGGAACGGAAGGCAATAGCCGCTGGACAAACGGCCTCTACGAGGCGGCGTGTATCATTTTTCTATTCCCTGTCATAGTGATGATGGGGGCCGGCAGCAGTGTAAGAGGAGGAAAATCGGAAACATTCAATAAGTTTCTCGGTGACATTTCCTATCCTATATACATCACCCACTATCCGTTTATATATGCACACATGGCATGGGCCGATAACAATAAGGATGCACCGCTTGCCACACATATATCTGTGGCAGTGGGAATATTCTTTCTTGCCGTTTTTGTTGCTTACGCGTCTTATAGGCTTTACGACATGCCTGTTCGCGAGTGGCTCAGAAAGCGTTGTTTCAAATCAGGTGGGGTAGAATCGTCCCACCAAAATCCTGTTGTATGATTTTTTTGAAATCAATTTACACATTTCGGTATATGTAAATTTCTCTTCCGATGAATGGCCTGTTTATGTTCAATGAATGGCCTGTTCATCGGCCGTGAATGGCCTATTCACCATTAATGAATAGGCCATTCATTTTGGGCATATTTTTGATAAATGCTAACGTGTTCTATATCAGTTGATTATCAAGTTTGTTGGACTTGAAGGAGATGATGTGAAAATACGTTGCGAATTTTCATTACATATTAGGCATGTTTACATCTGCATTGCAGGCCTTAATCATATCTTTCTATATGGTTTTCTGTCCAATTCATTGGAAGGAGGTTCCCGCCAGACACATGCCAAAGGCACGTCCCTACTTTGGGTAGAGTCCTGCATAGCCACCTTATGCTTTCACATACCTTTCGTTTTTCTCTCCTTTGGGGAGTCGGATGAATGCAACATATAGTGACGCTTTCGATAAGCCAAATGAGCAATGTTAAGCTTGCTTGAATATTACCATGGCGAGAAAAGGTAGGATGAAATCAAACGATTTCTTGCAGTCTTCACCGGCTGTTTTTATGGATTTCCAAAGTAGCTGTAGTGATTGTTATCCGGATTCACCACAATCTGTTCGACCACAATCTCCGGATCAATCATTATGATACGCAGGACGTGTTTTCCCGGCGAGGCATCTAAATTGACGGATAGCCAACGGATATTGTCAAACACCTCATTGCGGCGGGGCAGTTTTCTTCCGTTCATCCATCCGCCCAACAGCAGGTTGTTGGGAGCGGGGAGAGGTTTCAACACCTTCGAAACGGCAAGGTTTTTCTTAGTGTATTCCTGAAACTCATCATGTAGTCCTTGCCGGGCATCTATAATCTGCATCGGCTTATCGTCAATCCTTACACCTAAACGAAGACCGCGCTCAGGGTGGATGTCCTGGGTCGGAAGTATCCCGACGGCAATTTGTCTGCCGGTCATGTCTATTTCATATTCCATCGTGGCACCGTTACCTGAGATGTCGCTCTTTGCCGTTACATTGTCAATTCCCATGCATCCCTTTCCCCGGCCGAGATCGGGAAGGAAAATCCATCGTGCGTCCTTGCCGTCAGTTTTATTCTTATATTCGTAGGCCGGAATAGAATATTCATTGGTTGGTGTTGATGATATGTTGTTGTCCACCTTGAATCCGAGTGTCATAGGGTTGGCGTTTTTCTTTGGTATTTCCCATTTTGTGTATCCTATGTGGTTGTCGAGCATCATACCGTTCCACTTGCCTCCGGCCAGTTCTTTGTTGTAATATTCTGTAAGACGCCGGTCTTTTTGCATCAGTGCCTCTATTGAAATCGAATCACCCAAAGTGGCATAGTTGTAGATCTGAGCCACACCGGCGCTGCCGACCACAGGATAGTATACAAGCTGAAAGAAAGCATCCTGCATTTCTGCCGGCAGTGCGGCCTTCAGGTTCTCGCAGCGAATTACCAGTGACTGCCATATTGCGCTTGTACGCAGCATTTCTTCCTTGTTGAATATTCCCGGATATTGCACCTCAGGCTTTCTCCATAGATTGTACTTGCTGTATTTGCCGATGATGTCTGCTATTTCCGTGGCGTTTTCCCTGCCGAAGACGCTCTCTGCAAAATCCTCGAGATAAGCCTGTTCGTCACCAGGCTTTATGGCATTAGGATTCCAGGCGTATTTCATGATGAAATCAATAGGTATCTCCTTTGGCTTAAGGTCGCCCACGTTGACAATCCATATCCTGTCTATTCCGGATTGGTATGCCAGATTGAGCTGTTCGCGAAGTTTGGGTATTGTTGTAGTGTTTACCCATCTGTCGTTCCATGGGCCGCCGTTCATGTCTATATGATAGTACATGCCCATGCCTCCTTTACGCTTACGTTCCCTGTCACCTCCCATTCTTCGGATATATCCCCAATTGTTGTCACAGAAAAGCAGGGTGACGTCATCCGGCACTGTGAAGCCCGCGTCATAATAGCGTTGAACCTCGGTGAATATTGCCCAAAGTTGAGGTACTTTGCTTGCAGGCTTTCCATATACCTTACTGATTATGTCGCGCTGGCATTCAATCACATCGCCAAGTGTCCTTATGTTGTCGCTGTCATCTCCTTCTCCCATTGCTGTGTCACCGTCGCCACGCATGCCGATGGTTATGATATTCTCTTTGTCCTGGGAGCGTTTTATGCCTTCGGTGAAGAACTTGCTGATGCGTTCCGGATTATTTTTGTAATCCCAAGGGCCTATTTCTCCGCGGCGTGAGGTGTATTCTTTGTGAGCGCGCATCATTGGCTCGTGGTGTGATGTACCCATCACGATGCCCATCTCGTCGGCCACTTTAGGGGAAAGAGTGTCATCCTCATTGAAGGCACTTGCCCACATGGCCGGCCATAAGTAGTTGGCTTTCAGACGCAGCAGCAGTTCGAATATCCTGCTGTATGCCTTTGAGTTGATGCCTCCAAACTGATTTATGCACCATGTGCCGAACGATGGCCATTCGTCATTTATGAATATGCCACGGTATTTCACTTTAGGCTCACCGTCGGTGTATACTCCGTTGCCGATGTATATATGATTGTGCTTCTGAACAGGAGCGTCCGCCATCCAGTACCAGGGAGAAACACCAATCTGGCGTGACAACTCGTAGATTCCGTAGATGGTGCCGCGTTTGTCAGAGCCAAGAATTACCAACCGGTTGTTTTCCGTGAATATAAGATATTGTTCCCATTTGCCCTTCAGCTTTTTTGCCTGTGCCTTGAACTGTTTGGCAATCTTGTCTTTTCCCACTGTGGCCACAACGATGGGGGCATTGCCGCTTCCTGTCACAGCCTTGAGGTCGTTGCGCAGATTACGTACTGCAATTTTCACCCCTTCCCATTCATCGCTGCCATATATTATGGTATCTTGGTGTTGGGTAAGTTCCCATTGTGTATCGGTGGTTTTGGTAAACGATACGAACTTCTCTGCCGCATTTGCCAAGTGATGGCAGAACAGAGTGCTGAGTATAAAAAGCAATCTTGTCATTTTTTAGGGTATGAGGTTGTTATTTGAATACTTTTGAGGCAGTGCCGTCGGCATACGTCACGATGTTGATGCCTTTCTGCAAATGCCGGAGCCTCCGGCCTTGAAGGTTGTATATGGCTTTTATATCCTTTTTGTCTGTGTATGGAAGGATTGTAATATCAGTGTCTTCGTTGTGGCGTACAAGTCTTATATTGCCGACAAGTGCCTCGTTGTAGCCTCCTGCAGACTTTCCTACCGTCCATTTGAGAATATAGTTGCCTGCTGTCTCAACCTCAAAGTCGAGGTTGAAGTCTGTAGTATTAGTGATGCGTGATGCAGATCCGTTTTCAGAGACAAAGTGTTTGGGTCTTGAATCCAGTGTCTTTATATTTGTGCCTGTGAGTTTCTGTATGGCTGCTGTCACGGCAGGAGTGGCCTTCCATCCCACAGTAGAGTAGGACAGTGTGTATTTGCCGGCTTCGAGATTCATACGGAAGTCTGTTTCCTCACCGTAGCATACATATCCGTCACCGTTTGTCCCAGTGCGGAAATAGAAAGCATATTTCATTGCGCCTTCCGGAGAGAATCCCATGATGCGAGGCCCGAGGCTGTAGTTGCCGGCTTTGCGTATGCCCTCCTCCGACTTCGAACGCCATCCGTCCGGAATACACGATGCGCCATAGAGGTCGAATTGGTCTGTAAAGACAGTGATACCTGTATTGTTGTCACCGTCATCCGGCCAGTCGTCACGTTCGCTGCTTTTGATGAAAATATATGTGTTCACACTGTAAGGCTCTACGTTTACTTCGGGCGTGCAGGTCTCGTCTCCGACGGTAATGTCCGACTTCTTCGCGTTTAGCGATTCTGTTGTTGAAATACGGTTTCCTTTCATTGTGTTGAAAGGAAGTGAGATTGTTGTGCTGTAAGTGTCGGCGGAAGGATTTATCACCATCACAACCACACTGTCGCCTGTCACAGACAGGTAGGCGGAAGAACTGAGCCGGCTGTAGGCATCATTGAGCACGTGTTTGATCCGTGTAGAGCCTGACACGTATTTGGCGTAGTGCGATAGGATGTATCCGCGTTTGGTGAAGCTGTTGTTTACGGTGCCATACTGTCCGTCTCCCAGGCATCCGTAGTAGCGTTTCAGCGAGTAGTGTACCCATGCGCTCATGTCTGCAAGCATGGCATCGTTGATACTGCGTGCGAAGAGGAAGCCGTCATCCTTCCAGTTTATGTTCTTATTTTCATTCTGCTGACGTTCGTTGATAAGGAACTCCGTCATCCACACCTCCTTGCCTTTCTGTGCGGCAAGAGGATATGAAGAGCCGTCCCAGCCATAAAAATGACCTCCGAGGATATCGAGCTGCTCGCATGCTCTCGGGTCGTTGAGTATGGGTTCGTGCATACTCTTTGTGAAGTGAATGGCTTCAGGTGCGATGATTTTGCATTCTATGATATGGCCGTATTCGCGAAGAAACCTTGCAAGTTTCTCGCCTGTCCAGATGCAGCTCTGGTAAGTGGTATTCCAGTCCGGTTCGTTCTGTATGGATATGGCGTCAATAGTGACACCCTGACTTTTCATATATTTATAATAGTCGTTAAGGAAGTTTGCCCAGTCTTTGTAGTGTTCCTCGAGCAGCTCACCGCCGTTGCTGTCATCCTTGTTTGATTTCCACTCTGCCGGAGGCGACCAAGGTGATGCGAAGATAAAGGCTCCGTTTCGCTTTGCTGCCTTTGCGTTTGCAACTCCCGCGCTCCATCCGCTTTTGTTGTTTGCTATGTATAGCCGTACAATATTGAGGCCAAGCTGTGTGTCATTCTTACCGAAAAGCTTGTTCATTTCTGTGTCGGTCAGCCAATATGCCCATTGCGGACTTGGGGAGAATCCTCCGAATCCCGTCACGTGCTGATATTTGATACGGCTGTCTATACTTATGCTTGCCGTGCGGTTTTCTGCATACAACTGTATGCCAAGTAAAAGAAGAAGTGTTAAGATTGTGATTTTTTTCATGCCTTTGTTTTATATTCATTATTTGTTGCAAAGATAAGAACTGCATACGGAATATAAAGAAAAGAATGTTTCAGATATTTGCATAATTGTTTCATGATGTGACTGTACAGATCTTAAGCGGTAAAAAAACGGTTCGGTCTTTTAAAGAGAATGGCAGGTTTTGTGAAACGATTGTCTCTATTCTGTCATCAGACGCAGGGTATAGGTCGGTCGCATGTAAGATTCTTTATTAAGTTGAATGATACCGGCTTTGAAGATGTTGGGGCAGCGGATTTGTATCGTTCCGCCCGGTATGACAAAGACCTCAGGAAGTTGATGAACTAATATGTCTTTGTATTTTTATACTGTTTATAATGTACAGACAGGCCTTTGTCAAACCGGGAAACGGCCATTCCCTTACTTTCCGACTTAAGTCGGAAAGCTTTCTGACTTAAGTCGGAAGGGTGTCTGACTTAAGTCGGAAACACGTCTGACTACAGTCGGAAGGTTTGCGGACTGGCTCTTTGCGGTCTGACGGTGTGCCGTTTACAGGAATCGGCTGGCATGTTTCAGTTTTATTCTCATATTGGTTTACATCATCTTGATTTCAGTTTGTCGTCTTCAGGAAATGGTTGTGTCGTCCGGTTGCTTTCACAGTTTCTTCAGTGGAATATATGCGTGTTCTTTTTAAACTTAAATTTTGTGTGTTTAGGAAAGTTTTGTATATTTGCAACATAATAATCAACTTAAATTCTTTGTATGAAAAAACAAATTGTAGAGTGTGTGCCAAATTTCAGTGAAGGCCGCGATAAATCCAAGATAAAGCTAATAACCGATTCCATTGAGAGTGTTGAGGGAATAACTCTTCTTGATGTTGATGCCGGTGAGGCAACCAACCGTACTGTTGTGACTTTTGCCGGTGAGCCGGCCGCTGTTGTCGAGGCTGCTTTCCGTGGAGTGAAGACAGCTGGCGAGGTGATAGACATGCGTTTTCATCATGGGGCGCATCCCCGTATGGGAGCTACGGACGTACTTCCGCTTGTTCCTGTCAGTAATATCACTTTGGAGGAATGTGCCGAGCTTTCACGTGCTCTGGCAAGGCGTATTGCCGATGAGCTTGGCATACCGTGTTATTGTTACGAGGCTGCCGCACTGCAGCCGGAGCGCAAAAATCTTGCCGTTTGCCGCGAGGGCGAATATGAGGCGTTGCCACACAAGACATCGGTGCCGGGGCTTGCGCCTGATTACGGGGCACGGCAGTATGACGAGAAAATGGCACGTACGGGGTGTACGGCGGTAGGTGCGAGAGACTTCCTGATAGCTGTGAACTTCAATCTCAACACCACGTCTACGCGCCGCGCCAATGCAATTGCTTTTGACGTCAGGGAGAAAGGGCGTCCGAAGCGCGAAGGCAATCCTATAACGGGAAAACCGGTGGTAGACAGTGATGGAAATACCGTGATGATTCCCGGTACGCTTAAGGCAACAAAGGCCATAGGATGGTATATCGAGGAGTATGGCATCGCTCAGGTTTCGATGAATATCACCGATATAAACACTACTCCGCTTTATATGGCCTTTGATGAAGTGTGCCGTGCGGCGGGGTGTCGCGGAGTGAGAGTCACCGGCACTGAAATTGTCGGTCTGATGCCGGAAAGGACACTGTTGGATGCCGGAAAGTATTTTCTTCGTAAACAGCACCGCTCAACGGGCATACCCAAGAAGGATATAATAAACATTGCGGTGAAGTCGATGGGACTTGACGACCTGAAACCCTTCAACCCGCAGGAAAAGGTTATAGAATACATGGTGTCGCGCACGGGTGCGGAGACCGGACGTCTTGTGAATCTCACGGTGAAAGGTTTTGCCGATGAGACACTGCGCGAATCGCCCGCTCCTGGCGGTGGCTCTGTATCGGCCTATATGGGAGCTCTCGGTGCATCGCTCACGGCTATGGTTGCCAACCTCTCTGGACATAAGCCGGGATGGGACGACCGTTGGGAAGAGTTCTGCGTTTGGGCGGAGAAGGGATGTGCCATAGAAGAGGAGCTTCTTCATCTTGTAGACGAGGACACTTCTGCCTTCAATATGATAATGAATGCTTATGGAATGCCGAAGTCTACGGAAGAGGAGAAGCGTAAGCGTTCGGAAGCTATACAGAGTGCCACGCTTTTTGCGGCCCGTGTGCCGTTGTCTACCATGCGTTGTGCTGTAAAGGTGTTTGAGATAAGCCGTGCCATGGTGGAGTATGGCAATCCAAACAGTGTGTCGGATGCAGGAGTGGGGGCTTTGGCTGCCCGTGCCGCGGTGCTTGGGGCCGGTATGAATGTGAAGATAAACGCCGCATCGCTGAAAGACCGCGAGGTTGCCGCTTCCCTTGTTGCCGAGGCTGATGCCATCATTGCCGAGGCCGTGAAGGCCGAGGCGGAGATTGTGGAGAAGGTGAACAGAATGATAAATTAAAGAATCAACGATATGACAAAAGAAGATTTTGCATCAGAAATACGCATGGGCATACCGGACGTTTTGCCGGAACCTATGCCATACGACAATGACATAAACCACGCGCCGAGGCGCAAGGACATACTAACTGCGGAACAGAAGCGCCTTGCATTGCGTAATGCGCTGAGATATTTTCCAAAGAGTTTCCATGCCGTGCTTGCACCGGAGTTTGCCGAGGAACTTGGAAAGTACGGACGTATATATATGTACCGTTTTCGTCCGCGCTATAAAATGTATGCCCGTCCGATTGACGAGTATCCCCACCGTTCGCGTCAGGCTGCGGCCATAATGCTGATGATTCAGAACAATCTCGACCCGGCTGTGGCCCAACATCCCCACGAACTTATCGTATATGGCGGCAACGGAGCCATATTCCAGAATTGGGCGCAATACCGTCTTACGATGAGATATCTCAGCGAGATGACCGACGAGCAGACGCTTGTGATGTATTCCGGCCATCCGCTCGGACTGTTTCCTTCGCATAAGAATGCGCCGCGTGTGGTGGTTACGAATGGAATGGTTATACCGAACTATTCAAAGCCCGATGATTGGGAAAGGATGAATGCCCTCGGTGTGAGCCAGTACGGACAGATGACGGCCGGCTCGTATATGTATATCGGTCCGCAGGGAATCGTACACGGCACGACCATAACAGTGCTTAACGCCGCACGCATGAAACGTATGGCCGAAGGCGGTGATGCCGGTGACATAAGCGGAATGCTTTTCGTGTCGTCAGGTCTCGGCGGCATGTCCGGAGCGCAGCCAAAGGCCGGAAACATAGCCGGGGTGGTGAGCGTTGTTGCCGAGATAAATCCGCTTGCAGCCGAAAAGCGTCATGCACAGGGATGGGTTGACGAGCTTCACCATAATCTTGACGAGCTTATTCCCGCTGTCAGACGCTATATGACAGAGAAACGCACAGTGTCGCTTGCATACGTGGGCAATGTTGTTGACCTTTGGGAGCGCCTTGCCCAAGAGAATATAAATGTGGATTTGGGTAGTGACCAGACATCCCTTCACAATCCTTGGGCTGGAGGATACTATCCGGCTGGCATGACCTTGGAGGAATCGAAACGCATGATGGCCGACGAGCCTGAGGCGTTCCGTGAGCGTGTGCAGGCATCGTTGCGTAGACAGGTGGCGGCAATCAATGTCCTGGCTGGGCGAGGCATGTATTTCTTCGATTATGGAAATGCATTCCTTCTGCAGAGCGAGAGAGCCGGGGCCGACATAATGAGTGGCGGACGGTTCCGTTATCCGTCATACGTCCAGGATATTATGGGACCGAAATTCTTTGACTACGGTTTCGGGCCGTTCCGGTGGGTATGCACTTCGGGCACTCCAGAAGATCTTGCCGCAACCGACCGCATTGCGACAGAAGTTCTTGAGGAGATCCGCAGTCATGCGCCTGAAGACATTATCCATCAGCTCGACGACAATATCCACTGGATACGTGAGGCCGGCCGCAACCGTCTTGTGGTAGGCTCTCAGGCACGTATCCTTTATGCCGATGCAGAGGGACGCGCAAAAATCGCACTTGCTTTCAATGATGCGATAAAGCGCGGTGAGATAACCCGTCCGGTTGTTCTCGGCCGCGACCATCACGATGTTTCCGGCACCGACTCTCCGTTCCGCGAGACGAGCAACATCTATGACGGTTCGCGGTTCTGTGCAGACATGGCGGTGCAGAATGTAATAGGCGACGCCTTTCGCGGAGCTACATGGGTGTCGCTTCATAACGGTGGAGGCGTAGGCTGGGGAGAAGTGATGAACGGAGGTTTCGGAATGGTGATAGACGGCTCGGAAGACAGCCGGAGGCATATCACGGAAATGCTGTTTTGGGATGTCAACAATGGAATAGCGCGCCGTAGCTGGGCAAGGAACAGCGGTTCTATGAAAGCTATAGAGCGTGAGATGCAACGCTCGGAAGGACTGGTGGTTACCATGCCTAATGTGGTTGATGACAATATACTCGACAATATATTTATAGACTAAAAGAAAACAAAAAACTGTCATGATTCATGAAATATCATCAGGCCATCTTACCATCGAACGCATAGGTGAGATATTGGAGAAAGGGATAAAGTTGTCGTTGGGCGATGACGCACGTAGGAGGATAGAGCGTTGCCGTGAGTATCTGGACAAGAAGATATCTGAGAACGGTGCGCCTATATATGGAGTGACCACCGGTTTCGGTTCGCTTTGCAACGTGTCTATAGGCGGCGACTATCTTGCCCAATTGCAGATAAACCTTATGATGTCTCATGCCTGCGGCACGGGCGACCGTGTGCCGAACGAGATTGTAAAGATAATGCTTTTGTTGAAGATACAGTCGTTAAGTTACGGATATTCAGGCTGTAAGCTTGATACAGTTGAACGGTTGGTCGATTTCTTCAACAATGATGTTTATCCTGTTGTATATATGCAAGGCTCTCTTGGTGCCTCCGGTGACCTTGTGCCCCTGGCCCATCTTTGTCTGCCACTTGTCGGTCTTGGAGAAGTGGAATACAAAGGCAAGGTGATGACCGGTGCCGAAGCTCTGCGTAAAAACGGATGGAAGCCAATCCAGCTTGCCTCAAAAGAAGGACTTGCGCTGCTGAACGGCACACAGAATATGGGGGCCTTTGCCGTATGGGCACTGCTTCATGCCCATAGGCTGAGCGGTTGGGCAGACATGATTGCCGCAATGTCGCTTGATGCTTACTGCGGACTTGTCGAGCCGTTCACCGAGGCTGTTCACCGTGTGCGTCCGCATGCCGGACAACTTGCCACGGCCGCACGAATGAAAGCACTCCTCGAAGGAAGCGAGATTATGGAAAAGCCGAAGTCGTATGTACAGGATCCGTATTCTTTCCGTTGTGTTCCGCAGGTGCACGGTGCAGCCAAGGATACCATCAGATATGTGGAGACGGTAATCGATACAGAGATAAACTCTGCCACGGACAATCCTACGGTGTGTCCGGATGAAGACCTTATAATATCTTCAGGTAATTTCCACGGAGAGCCGATAGCTCTTCCAATGGACTTCCTTGCCATGGGGCTCAGCGAATTGGCCAATATCTCGGAGCGGAGGATATACAAACTCGTTTCCGGTACGCGCGGCCTGCCGTCATTCCTTGTAGCCAATCCGGGGGTGAACAGTGGTTTTATGATAACGCAATATACGGCGGCCTCGATAGTGAGCCTCAATAAGTCGCTTTGCACACCGTCGTCGGTAGACAGTATTCCCTCATGTCAGGGACAGGAAGACCATGTGAGCATGGGAGCCAATGCGGCAATAAAGCTATATAAGGTGGTGCAGAACACTGAGCGCGTGCTTGCCATTGAACTGTTTAATGCCGCACAGGCACTTGAATTCCGTCGTCCGCTGAAATCATCGCCTGTGATACAGAAGACACTTTGCGAGTTTAGGAAATATGTGCCTTTCATCGTAAATGATGAAGTGATGTATCCGCATATAGCACGTTCGGTGGATTTCCTTAGAGAAAACAGTTTATATGCTGATAATTAAGAATATACATACTCTGGCAGGCATTGACGAAAGCGGCCGGACCAGGCGGCAGGGAAAGGATATGGCCGAAACGGGAATACTTTACGATGCCTATCTTAAGATAGATGACGGAAGGATTGCCGGATACGGCACTATGGATAACCTTGTAAATGATGAAGGATGCGAGGTGACGGATGCCGAAGGCGGATGTGTGCTTCCGGCATGGTGTGACTCGCATACCCATATCGTTTACGGAGGAAGCCGCGAAGGTGAGTTTGTGGACAAGATAAACGGTCTGTCGTATGCCGAGATAGCACGGCGCGGAGGTGGTATTCTCAATTCAGCGGAGCTTCTTCACAATATGTCGGAAGATGAGCTTTACCGCCAGGCTATGTGTCGTGTGAGGGAGATTGCGGCCAAGGGTACCGGATGTGTGGAAATAAAGAGCGGCTATGGCCTTAATATTGACGATGAGCTGAAGATGCTTCGTGTGATAAGGCGTATCAGCGAGACGTGTCCGCTGAGAGTGGTACCGACATTTCTCGGGGCGCATGCCGTGGGCAGGGGATACACGAAGGAAGAATATGTGGATGAGGTGGTCTGCGAGATGATACCGGAGGTTGGCCGCGAACGGCTTGCCGATTTCATTGATGTGTTCTGCGACGACGGATTCTTCACACCGGCGGATACTGTGCGAATACTTGAGGCTGGAGAGAAGTGGGGAATGGTTCCGAAAATACATGCGGATGAACTGGCCGCTTCCGGTGGCGTCGAGGCGGGAGTCAGATGCGGTGCGTTGTCGGTAGACCATCTTGAGAGCATGGACGACCGCGAGATGGCTTTCCTTAATGGGGCGTCAACCATGCCCACCGTGCTTCCTGGAACATCTTTCTTCCTGAACATGCCGTATGCCAATGCGCGCGGAATGATAGACAGCGGGCTGGGAGTGGCCGTGGCGAGCGATTATAACCCCGGGTCAACGCCATCCGGAGACATGAAGTTCGCTGTGTCATTGGCATGTATAAAGATGCGGCTGTTGCCCGTTGAGGCAATAAACGCCGCTACGGTAAACGGGGCATACGCCATGGGGCTTTCCAATGAGTATGGCACGATAGGCATGGGAAAAAGGGCTAATATTATCATTACATCTCAAATTCCTTCAATCAATTATATTCCATACGCGTATACTTCTCCAATTGTGAAGAAAGTGCTTTTCGAAGGGAAAGAATGGATTTAGCTCTTGCAAGGATGGTATGTCCGTGATGGCGGCTGTACGGTATTCCGCAATACGCTACTATGTTTGAAAGGATAGAGATTCATATTTGGACTTTATATTTTGCAGTATGACTTTTTTTTGCTATTTTTGCAAACGTTAAGCCGGCTTCGGGATATAAAGTCCGTTTTCGTTTATTACAAATTCACGGTAGATGAGCGTTTTCTCCGGCTTTCGCAGTTATTAAGCTAAGACAATAATCAACCAAACTACTTTATAATGAAAAAAATATCATTAATCTTTAGCGCTCTGATGGCTTTTCTGACCGTCTCGGCCGATGATGCGCGTATAGTGCGCACGATGAATTTCGACTGGCGCTTTCATGCAGGCGACGTTGCCGGATGTGAGGTTCCGGGATTCAACGACAAAGGATGGCAGTCTGTGGACGTGCCGCACGATTTCCAGATTTCACAGCCGTGGGTTCCTCCGGCAAAGGATGAGAAGGCAGACAACAGTGATGCGGCAAGCAACGTAAAGAGCCGTTTGAGCTCACGCGGATTCAAGGAAATGGGAATCGGGTGGTATCGTAAGAGTTTCACTCCCGATGCTTCTTGGAAGGGCAAACGTATCGTGCTCGATTTTGAGGGTATAATGCTTGTGGGAGATGTATATCTGAACGGAGAGAGAATAGGCGGAACCGAATATGGATATGTAGGCTTCGAAATAGACATAACAAAGAAATTGAAATTTTCGCAGGAGAACGTCATAGCCGTGAAGGCGAATACGCAGAAGCCGGAAAACTCACGCTGGTATACCGGAGGAGGTCTGTTCCGTGATGTAAACATAATTGTTACGGATCCGCAGATGTATTTCACACGCCATCCGCTGTATATCACGACCCCTGTGGTTGAGGCAGGAAAGGCTTCTGTCAAGGTGCAGGCTGAGATTGCATGCTATCTGAGAACAAATAAGCTGAAGGTGAATACAAAGATTATCGATGCCTTGGGAAATGCGGTGTATGATGTGACAAAGGATATTGACTTCAACCGCGGACAAAAGATAAACGAGCATCCAATAGACAGCATAACCATCAGCAATCCCCATTTGTGGAGCTGTGAGGACCCATATCTGTACAAGGCACAGATAACACTGTTGCGTCCGGATGGAAGCGTTGCTGATATGGTGACAGAGAATTTTGGTGTGCGTAAGATTGAATATTCTCCGGAGTTCGGTTTCAAGCTCAACGGAAAGAAAGTTATAATGAAAGGTATAGCCAACCACCATACTCTCGGTGCTCTTGGTGCCGCAGTATATCCGCGTGCGATAGAGAAACGTCTGCAGATGCTTAAGGAGTTCGGCTTCAACCATGTGCGCACATCGCATAATCCTTACAGCAAGTCTTTCCTCGACTTATGCGACAAATACGGTTTCCTCGTAGTTGACGAGCTTTATGACAAATGGCTGACCAAGTTTGCAGGCGGTCGTACGGCGTGGGAGAATATCTGGCAGTATGACGTGCCGGAGTTTGTGAAACGCGACCGCAACCATCCGTCTGTAGTTATGTGGAGTCTCGGGAATGAGCTTCAGACATATTGGGACCTTCCATACGCCGACTGGGGTGTCACCGCATACCGTCTGCAGAAAGTGCTGCTCAACCGCTATGACACTACGCGTCCTGTCACCGTGGCCATGCATCCGCGCGGCCGCAACCTTAAGACAGACTCTCTGCCGGCACCGCTTGTATTGGAGACGGACATAGCCGCATACAACTATAGATATATGTATTTCCCTGGCGACAGCAAGCGTTTCCCGCACCTGATGTTCTATCAGAGCGAGGCAAATACGGCGGCAATGGGCCCGAACTATTATGAGATGGATCTCGACAAGGTGATAGGTCTTGCATATTGGGGTATGATAGACTATCTCGGTGAGTCACACGGATGGCCGGCAAAGGGATGGACACAGGGCGTGTTTGATATTTCCCTTGAGCCGAAACCGATAGCATACTTCCTCAGAAGTATCTTCAATGAGAATGAGCCGATAGTGCATATCGGTATCATTGACAAGGATGACAACACGGTGTGGAATGATGTGAAGGTGGGAACACAGACCATGTCTGATCATTGGAACCGTAAGGAAGGCAGCAAGATGTCGCTCTATACATATACCAATGCCGACGAGGTGGAGCTTCTTGTAAACGGCAAGACTATCGGGGTGAGGAAGAATGACCGCAACAATCCCAAGGTGAGAAACAAGATAAGGTGGGATAACGTAGCCTATCAGAAGGGTAATATCGAGGCCGTGGCCCGTAAGGGAGGAAAGGTTGTGGCCCGTCATAAGATAGAGACCACAGGTGAGGCAAAGAGACTTGCTGCCGTTGCAGACAATAAGGACTGGAAGGCCGACGGAATGGATCTGCAGCATGTCCGTGTGTGTGCCGTTGATTCCAAAGGCCGGCGCGTACAGACATCCGATAACAAAATCAGGTTTGAAGTGTCGGGACCGGCAGAGATTGTCGGTGTCATAAACGGAAATCTTGCCAGTGACGAACTTACCGTAGGCAACAGCCGGAGCCTGTATAAAGGCACGGCAACAGTTATACTCCGCTCAAAGAAAGAAGCGGGCAAGGTGACTCTGACCGCATCTGCTGACGGACTGAAGACATCCAAGACCGTGATGCTTTCTGTGGCGGAATAGAATCATTGTCATATATACTATTTCAACAGGTGCCGGCATTAAAGCCGGCACCTTCTTTTATATGTTTCTTCAACGGATGTCTTTACCTTGTTTTATACGTTGTTTTACTGTTTAAGGATGGGGCTTTTAAAATATTTGTCTTATAGCTTGGATTTATCGGAATAAATCCGTATTTTTGTGAATGATACCGGTGTGTCTTGGAAACATTCCGGAAAACAGTTTAACTAATCCTTTTTACCATAATTAAAAATAACTTGTCTGATTATGAAGAAATTATTGTTAGGCGACGAGGCTATCGCTCAAGGCGCATTGGATGCCGGGCTGAGCGGAGTATATGCCTATCCTGGTACGCCATCGACAGAAATCACTGAGTATATTCAAAATTCCCCGCTGGCGGAGAGCCGTAACGTGCACAGGCGTTGGTTGGTAAACGAGAAGACAGCCATGGAGGAGGCTCTCGGCATGTCTTTTATGGGCAAGCGTGCTATGGTTTGCATGAAGCATGTTGGACTTAATGTTTGTGCCGACCCGTTTGTGAATTCGGCAATGACAGGAACAAACGGCGGACTTGTGGTCCTTGTGGCCGACGACCCTTCGATGCATTCCTCTCAGGACGAACAGGACAGCCGTTTCTACGGTAAGTTTGCAATGATACCTATGTTTGAGCCCAGCAATCAGCAGGAGGCATACGATATGATGGCGGATGCATTTGATTTTTCCGAGAAGGTGCATCTCCCGGTTCTTATGCGTGTCACTACACGTATGGCGCATTCTCGGGCCGTGGTGGAAACTGTAGATGTTCCGCGTGAGGAAAATAAATTGAACTATAATGCCCGGGCAAAGGATTGGGTGCTTCTGCCGGCTTTTGCCCGTAAGCGCAATGCCTTTGTTACCGGGCAGCAGGCAATGCTTGAACAGGAGGCTGCCGACAGTATCTACAACAAATATATAGATGCTCCGAATCACAGCCTTGGAGTTATAGCCAGTGGTATTGCCTTTAATTATCTAAATGAATGCTATCCCGACGGATGTCCTTACCCTGTGCTTAAGATAAGCCGTTATCCGTTGCCGAAAGAATTGGTGAGAAGAATGACGGCGGCGTGTGATGCTGTGCTTGTCGCTGAAGAAGGACAGCCGTTCATAGAAGAGGCGGTGAGGGGAATAATGCCCGGTGATGCGATGATAAAAGGACGCCTTACTGGGGAACTGCCGCGTACTGGCGAGCTGAATCCTGACCTTATGCGTCGGGCTTTGGGATTGCCGTGTATGGAAGGTTTCGCTCCGTGTGAGGATGTTGTGCCGCGTCCTCCGGCTTTGTGTAACGGATGCGGCCACCGTGATGTATATGCGGCTCTTAATGAAGTTCTTGAAGAATATCCTGACGCAAGGGTTTTTGGAGATATCGGATGTTACACGCTCGGATTCCTTCCTCCATATAATGCCATACACTCATGCGTAGACATGGGGGCAAGTATCACAATGGCAAAGGGAGCGGCAGATGCCGGACAATGGCCTGCTGTGGCAGTCATCGGTGACTCTACTTTCACTCACTCCGGAATGACGGGCCTGCTTGATGCCATAAACGAGCAAGCGGACATCACTGTGATAATAAGCGACAATCTAACTACTGCCATGACGGGAGGGCAGGACAGTGCCGGAACAAATAAGTTTGAAGCTATTTGCCGTGGCCTTGGAGTGGATGAAGAACACCTTAAGGTGGTTGTGCCGTTGCCTAAGAATATGGCAGAGATAAAGGAAACCATTCGTCGCGAGATCGAGTATCACGGACTTAGCGTAATAATACCGCGCAGGGAATGTATGCAGACACTGAAAAGACATTTGAAACAGCAAAAGAAATAAGGGAGGACACGACAATGAAGACAGATATTGTATTATGTGGCGTAGGCGGACAGGGAATACTGTCTATTGCAACTGTCATAGGAGAGGCTGCCATGAAAGAACAACTTTATATCAAACAGGCCGAAGTGCATGGAATGTCGCAGCGCGGAGGAGACGTGCAGAGCAATTTGCGCATATCGTCGTTGCCGATAAACAGCGACCTTATAGGAATGGGCCAGGCTGATGTGATAATATCCATGGAGCCTATGGAGGCGTTGAGATATCTTCCGTATCTGAATAAAAACGGGTGGATAATAACATCTTCAGCCCCGTTTGTAAATATCCCCGACTATCCGGAATCCGATAAGTTGAAAAGAGATTATGCCATGCTTGACAATGTGGTGACGCTGGATATTGAGGCTATGGCAAAGGATAACGGCATTCCGCGCTCTGCCAATATGATTTTACTCGGGGCGGCGCAAAAGGCTCTCGGTATAGAATATGCCAAGCTCGAAGATGCGGTAAGAAGTGTTTTCGGCAGGAAAGGAGAAACTGTGGTTGAGGCTAATCTCAAGGCAATGGCTATCGGCCGTGAGGCTGTATTGAATAACACTGTAAAATAGTATTGTTATGCGTAATACACCTATAGATAAAGGTCTTATAGACGGGGCGATAGATGATTTTGGCATAAAGGATTTTTCCCGTGCCACGATACGTGAGGTGAAGGCTATTGCCGCTTTTGCAGAGAAGAAGTCCGGTGTGGAGTTTATAAAGATGGAGATGGGAATTCCGGGGTTGCCTGCCGCAGCCGTAGGAACAGAAGCCCAGATAAAGGCTCTTGGCAGTGGCATTGCCAACCGTTATCCTGATATTCAGGGATTGCCGGAGCTGAAAATTGCTGCCTCACAGTTTGTGAGGGCATTCATCGGGGTGGATATAAATGAGGAAGGATGTGTGCCGGTGTGTGGTTCGATGCAGGGTACATACGCCGCCTTTCTCACATGTTCGCAGTGTGATGTAAAAAAAGACACGGTGCTTTTCATCGACCCTGGATTTCCTGTACAGAAGATGCAGTTGCAGGTGATGGGGGTGAAATATGAGACATTTGATGTTTATGACTACCGTGGAGATAAACTGGCGGCAAAGCTTGAAAGCTATTTGGAAAAGGGAAACATCTGTGCAATAATATACAGTAACCCGAATAATCCGTCATGGATATGTTTTAATGATGACGAACTGAAAGTTATAGGAGCGTTGGCCGATAGATATGGAGCAGTGGTAATAGAAGACCTTGCATATTTTGCAATGGATTTCCGTAAGGATCTGAGTCGTCCGTTTGAGCCTCCATATCAGTCTACAGTGGCAAGATATACTGATAATTATATAATTCTTATAAGCGGTTCCAAGGCATTCAGTTATGCCGGTGAGCGTATAGGCGTGGCTTGTATAGGCAACGGGCTCTTCTACTGTCATTATCCGCTATTGTCGGAACGTTATGACGGTCTTCCGTTCGGCCTTGTGTATTCCACGAGAATGCTGTATGCCTTGTCTTCCGGAACGAGCCACAGTGCGCAGTTTGCCATGGCTGCAATGTTGAAGGCTGCTTCCGAAGGAACGTTTGATTTCCGTAAGGAAACATCTGTTTACGCAGAACGTGCAAAGGTGATGAAGGAGATATTCCTGCGTCATGGATTTTATATTGTCTATGCCAATGATTTGGATGAGCCTATAGCAGACGGCTTTTATTTCACGATAGGATATCCTGGGATGACGGGCGGACGCCTTGCTCATGAACTGCTGTATTATGGGGTCAGCGCGATATGTCTTGTTACTACGGGGTCTCATCAGGAGGGCCTTCGTGTCTGTACTTCATTTATACGCGAAAGCCAGTATGAGGCACTTGAAAAAAGAATGGCTATATTCCGTGAGAATAATCCCATACGGTAAATACAGCCATTACGGTTCTGCAGAAAGAATATTTTTTCTTTGTAGGTGAAAATTATTGTCTTTTGCGGAAATCTTTTCCGAAGACTGTTTTTATTCTATGATGCCGGCTTTAAGCCACAGCTGAATGATGTCTTTTGCGTCAATGTCTGCTGTGGCTTTTTCTATTTTATATTCTTCCTGTAGTAATTCCGACAACGTGGCGGCATCGAAACATTCTTTGTTTTCCACTGCATGCCATAGGAATGCGGACGATTCGTTCATTGATATTATCCTGCTGAAGTCGATGTTCTCAGAGCCTTCCGCAACGATTATCATTTCTCCGCATATATTGCGAAGTTTGAAACCTTTCTTTATTCTCATTTTTTTTCTTTTTGTTTTATGTAAATCTTTAATTTATTGTCAATATAAAAAGCTATGGCGTCGCATTTACAATGCTGTAACTCCTGTATACCTGTTTGGCATTTCCTGCCCTATAAGGTTATGCGATATATGAAAAGCAGATAGCGGCGTATGGGGTAGAGCCTTGTCCATATCCATGAATATGCTTTCCATTTTCTTGATGAAGTAAGGCATGGCTTGTTGCTCCCTTTTCTGTAAAAACCTGTGGCAATGGCTTTGATGTCCGATAGTCTGCAGTGTTCGCATGCAATGTTTCCGTCACCCCGTAAGACAACATTATCCCCGTTTATTCCAATTATTCTATGAAGCACGTATGTTTTCGGACTTATCTCCGCAAGGGCAATGTCTCCTATATTAAGGTTTCTGACCTTGGATAGTATGGCTTTGTCGCGATCGTCTTCAAGGAATGGTCTCATGCTGTATCCTTTGAGGGGAATTGTCACGGAGTGTCCGTTGCCGATCATTCTTATGACTTCCGGAAGAAAACGGCTGTTGGAAATCTTTTTGTGCTTTATGTCAATGCTGTATGTCATAGGAGGATGATTATTGATATGCATTCAATGTTCTATGGCATAATTCCGCAGCTTCCCTGTCAGGCAGGCAGCGTAGGGTGAATACGGGGATTGTTGCCAACAGTTTTGTCAGGGTGTCGCATATATTGTTGTTTATCTGTAAGTCCCATTTCATTGACGAGCATGACGGCATAATGGATGCCATAGCCTGTAGTACAGGTTGTTTTTCTATACTGTTCGCCGGTGCGCGTTCAATCCTTGTAATGGCACCGAGAGGCACCTTTACGTTTCTGTAGCAAGGTGTTTTCCCACTCCATGGTGAACCGTATAGATAGGGCGTGTCATTAATAATCCTTATTATCGGATTATCATCGTTGATAAGGTCTGTATCCGGAATGTAATTCATCCATAAGTTGCTGTGTGTACTTTTTCCTGTTCCGCTTTTTGCTATGAAAGGAAAGGCTTTCCCGTTGTTTCTGACGCATGAGGCATGTATTAGCAGAGTATCGTGGAAACTTGCCGCGTATGCGAATATAAGCATTATCGCGCTGTTCAGTCCGAATATCCGCATACTTGTGTCTCCCTTAAGCGCACACCGGCATTCTGTAAATTTGCTGTTTGTGATAAGCAAGGCGCAACTTTTTCCATGGAGATCCTTTATTATGAACTGATAGCCTCCGTCGGGAAGATTGAATACCATGGTGTCGCCATTTCCTGTATCGAAGTTTCTTATAAGTTCTTTTTCCTTTGCCGGAGCTGTGGTGTCGTCAATGTAAAGCCGGAAAAGTGTTTCATGAGTTGTTCCGGTTTTATTCTTCGTACTGCAGTCTGTTGTATTGTCAGAGGAGGATAAGTCTGTGCTGAATGATTTGAATGAGGGTAGTAGCTGAATACTATTAACTGTAGTATCAGCGAATGTGATACTACAGTTAAATTCTGCAATGCTGTAGAAAAAAGTTTCTTCCATGTATATATCCCGGTTGATAATCTTTTTCTTTATTATTGTCCGTTGCTTTTTCCGGACAGCCTAAGTCCGGTAGAATAAGTTGGTCTCTTGTTTATGTTGATTGCCTTTGGTGGCAATGGAATATATTCTTTCATCAATGGAAATGCTGCCGTTTCTTATGATTTTCATTGATTGAATGAATCCACGCTTACGGTTTCCTCTTCGGAACTCATGTTTACGGTCTTGAACTTGAACTCATTTGCGTTGATGTATTTCACGTCATATTTGCCATTGGTCTTGACGGTGTATTTCTTTTTCATTTTCATGTATTTCTTTTCAACATCCTTGCGTTTCTGTGCATATATGACAATACACGTTCTGTCAGGCTGTCTCATGGTGCCGGCAAGGTAGTTTTTCAGTTGGTATGAGTAGCTTTCGCGTCCCAATAGGAATTTCTCCTTTGTTTCAATCCATGCGTTGTCCACTGTTTGTATGTCAGTGAAATAAACTGTAGAATCGTTGAATGATGCGGAGAATCCGAACATGTATACTTTCGGTACTACTTTTTCCTTTGCCGATACTTCTGAAAAACTTGCAACTGCTGTCATGAAGACAGCAGTCAGCAGATACTTAAAATATTTCATTTACTTGTATTTGGGTTGTATTAAGAATTGGTTACAATACTTTAAAATAATTCTTTTTATTGTCCGAGATATGATTTTAGCATTTTGTTTTTTGTGCTGCTACGCAACTTTCTTATGGCTTTCTCCTTTATCTGTCTTGCCCTTTCGCGTGTGTGGCCGTATTTTTTCCCGATTTCATCAAGTGTCATTTCCGGCTGGTTTATTCCGAAGAATGCTTCAATCACGTTTTTCTCTCTTTCATTCAATACGCTCAACGCGTTGTTTATCTCAGCCCGCAGAGATTCGAGCACCAACTCTTTATCAGCCATAGGGGAACTTTCGTTGACCATGATATCAAGAAGGCTGTTCTCATCGCTGTCGGAGAATGGGGCGTCCATGGATACATGGCGGCTGTTGACTCTCATCGCATCTCCGATTTTATCTTCAGGAATATCAACTCTTTCGGATATTTCTTCAAGGGACGGCCTTCTTTCGTTTTCCTGCTCGAACTCATTCAGTACACGGTTTATCTTGTTCACCGAGCCGACCTGGTTAAGGGGCAGTCTTACTATGCGGCTTTGCTCGGCAATGGCCTGAAGAATGCTCTGACGTATCCACCATACTGCGTATGATATGAATTTAAAGCCTCTTGTCTCATCGAACTTCTCGGCTGCTTTTATCAGGCCTACATTACCCTCGTTTATCAGGTCCGGAAGACTTAGTCCCTGGTTTTGGTATTGTTTTGCAACAGAGACAACAAATCTGAGATTTGCTTTGGTAAGTCTTTCAAGTGCCTTACGGTCGCCCTTGCGTATACGCTGGGCAAGTTCCACTTCCTCCTCTATGGATATAAGCTCTTCCTTGCCTATTTCCTGAAGGTATTTATCAAGAGCGGAATTCTCTCGATTAGTAATCGACTTTGTGATTTTTAGTTGTCTCATATTGTATCCTATTTAATGCTAAATTGCAAATTTATAGAAAAATAAAATATCAGCCAAATATTTCAAGTTCTATTTTTGTGAATAAAATATTATTAACCCAAATCTAAATATATGTACATTATTTTTGTTGTTGTAGATTATTTAGAAGGATGTGACGCCTATTCATGGAAGGCATGTGTGTCGTATCGTTTCTATGTTTATAAGAAAAGGACAGCACTGCATGAGTCTTTATGACGGACTTTTGCAGTGCTGTGGCCTGTTGTTTCAATCCTTACCGGAAGTAACGCTTCCTATCGGTTCACGTTTTTATTTCACATTACAAATATTATTCTTGAAGCGGTACGGCAAAGTATGTTTTCTTTCCTGTGGGATAAATGCCCTGAATATAGAGCACAGGTTCTTTTTTGGACGCTTCCTTCACTATTTCCTGAAGGTCATCGAGTGTCTTGATGCTTTCACCGTTTATCTTCTGGATAATGAAGCCTTTGCTTACTCCGACATCTTTCAGTTTTCCTCCGTTGACTTTCACTACTTCCACACCGTAAGTGATGTTCAACTGCTTTTTCTGTGCGTCGGTGATTTCCTTGAAGAATGCCCCGAGCACATCGAGGTCTGCATTTTTCACCACTTTTGTATTTCCCTGTTCGTTTTTCAAGGTTACAGTTTTCTTCTGTTCCTTTTTGTTGTGCAGGTAAGTGATGGTAACCTTATCTCCCGGACGTTTCTTGTACATTATCTCCATAAGCTCGGCCATCTTCTTCACGTTTTGTCCGTCAATGGCTGTAATGACATCACCTTTCTGTATGCCTGCATCGGAAGCCGCACAGTCGTCTTCAACGGTATCAACATATATGCCTTCCATAGTGCCGAGGTCTATTTCCTTACCTTGTTCTTTCTGTACGTCGACATAGTTCTTCACGTCAATTCCTGCGATACCGAGGAGGGCCCTTTGTACGGAACCGTATTTTTTGATGTCGTCAACCACCTTGTTCATGATAGCTGTCGGTATTGCGAATCCGTAGCCGCTGTACGAGCCGGTCTGAGAGTATAGCATGGCATTGATGCCGACAAGTTCACCGCGTGTGTTGACCAGTGCTCCACCGGAATTTCCTGAATTGATGGCTGCGTCAGTCTGTATGAATGACTCTACAGCGTTTGCTCCAAGCGAACGTGCCTTTGCGCTTACTATACCGGCTGTTACCGTATTGTTGAGGCCGAACGGGTTGCCTACTGCCAAAACCCATTCACCGACCTTTATGTCATCGCTGTTTGCTATGACAATTGCCGGCAGATTCTTGCCGTCAATCTTTATGAGTGCAAGGTCGGTAGTCTTGTCCGTGCCGATGATTCTTGCCGAATATTCCTTGTTGTCGTTCAGTGTTACTGTCAATTCGTCAGCACCTTCGACCACATGATTGTTTGTTACGATATATCCGTCTGCCGATATGATCACTCCCGAGCCGGTTGCGGTTCTTTTGGGAGTCTGGACCTGTCGTTTCTGTGTGCCTCCTCTGTTGCCTCCTCCGAAGAATCCTCCGAATGGGTCAGAGAAGAAATCGCTGAACGGGTCGCTTTGAACGTCAATTGTCTTCACCTTGCTGTTCTGAACATATTTGATATGAACAACAGACGGCAGTGATTTTTCTGCCGCGTAAGTCAGGTCAACCGGTTGTCCTGCCGGAGTTGCTGCGTCTGCCTTATTGCATGATGCTACCGAAAACATAATTGTCATCATACATAATACAGGGGCGAGATAATTTACAATCTTTTTCATTCCTTTGTTTTTATTTATGTGTTAATATTCCAATCGTTTTGAGCGATGCAAATATAGAGTCAAAAATTCATATTATGACAGATTGTCGTGATAATTTGTCGCATTTTAACAGTTTCCATATTGCTGTTAACGGCAATTATCTGTTTGGGTGATAATAATGAAAAAATGAAAAAGGGATGATATATTTTCTTATTATTTTCGTACAGTCCGGAATTTTACTTAACTTTGCACAACGAAAGCAGTGCTCCGGTCTGCCGCCGGCATTTTTTAGTGCGGGAGGAAAGTCCGGGCAGCGCAGGGTGCTCCACTTCTGAAAATGGAAGCTATTGGCGACAGTAGGTTAAGGTAGAAGAAAACAACCGCCTTTTCTTTTGAATTGGTAAGGGTGAGAAGGTGGTGTAAGAGACCACCGGCCGTCGGGTGACCGTCGGGCTGTACCGTCTGGAGGCTGCAAGTTCATGTATACCACCGTCTGAGGGTTGCCCGCCCGACTTATTCCGGTGGAGGGTAGAACGCTTGAGCCGTATGGTGACATACGGATTAGATAAATGGCAGACACCGTTGTGTCAGCACAGCGGAACAGAACCCGGCTTATAGGGGCAGTGCTTTCTTTTTTTTCATTGTTTTCAGGAAGAGTTATTCTATAATCTTAAGTTTGTGCCTATGAAAAAGAAAATAGAGAGCATAAAGCGTTTTATTCAAGTGGATATATGGGCGATATCGTCAAAGGATGTGTCACCGTTCCGTTATTTTTTGTTGGATGTGTTGAAAAAGCTGATTTTGGCGGTGAGGTTCTTCACCACCAAGCGTGTGTTAAATTCAGCCGCTGCGCTTACTTATTCAACTTTGCTTGCCATAGTTCCGATATTTGCGGTGGTGTTTGCCATAGCAAGAGGGTTTGGATACAATAAGTATATAGAGATGTGGTTTCGCGACGCGTTCCAGTCGCAGCCTCAGGCGGCAGATGTAATCATCGGGTTTGTCAACAGCTATCTTGTGCATACAAAGAGCGGTGTCTTTCTTGGGATAGGTCTTGTGTTTATGGTTTACACCGTACTTATGCTGGTAAGCAATGTCGAGAGTGTGTTCAACGGTATATGGCAGGTGAAGAAACAGCGCAGCATCTTCCGTACCTTTACGGACTATATGGCTATGTTTGTTCTTTTTCCGATAATAATCGTAGTGACGTCCGGCGTGTCGATTTTCGTGGCGACTGTTGCCGACAGGCTTCCTGACGTGATTCTTCTCGGGCCTGCGGTAAGGTTTCTCATAGACCTTATTCCATACGTGTTCATGTCGGCGATGTTTATCGGACTTTATGTTTTCATGCCTAATACACACGTTCAGTTGCGCAGTGCCGTTGTTCCGGGTATCCTTGCCGGTGTTGCCATGCAGGGTTTGCAGTTCTTTTATATACATTCACAGATGTGGGTTTCGGGCTACAATGCTATATACGGTTCCTTTGCAGCGCTTCCGCTGTTTATGCTATGGGTTCAGATTTCATGGACGATATGTCTGTTCGGAGCCGAGCTTTGCTATACAAACCAGCATTTGGATTATTATGACTACAGCATGAACACCGGCAATATAAGCCACCGCTACCGTCTGTTGCTGTGCGCCATGATTATGGGAGCGGTGTGCAGGCGTTTTGACAAGGGCGGGAATCCTTATACGGCTTTTGAGGTGAGCGGTGTCGTTGGCATACCTATACGCATAGTGAATGATTTGATGTATGATTTGATAGATGCAGAGCTTCTTATCGAGATTGTTTCAGACGAGAAGGGCGAGCTTTCGCGTTTTGTGCCTTATGAGAATACCTCAAACTTGAGTGTCGGTGTCATGGTGGCCCGTCTTGAATCTGTTGGTAAGTGGAATATAAGCCTTCCGTTGGATAACTGTAAGAGTCAGGCTTTTATGAAAGCGCTTGATTTAAGGGGCAGTTATCTTAAGGCGTCACGGAAAATACTTCTTAAGGATTTTTAGGGCATAGTGCCTTTGCGGGTTTTCCTCCTCTCACCGTTAAAGTATGGATGAAAAACGGCGGGAGGAGGAAAACTGTATTTACTGTTCGTTGTCGGGCCAGTTTGGCGACGGTTTGCGTGCCTGCTTCATCATCCTGTCGAACTCTTTCACTTTTTCCGGATATTTGTCTGCAAGGTTGTGTTGCTCGCCCACATCGTCTTTAAGGTTGTAGAGTTCGAGCGGTGCGTTTTTCTTTATTGTAACACATTTCCAGTCACCGAACCTTGCGGCTCTTTGTTTTCCAGGAAACTCCCAGTATAGCAGCCTGTTGTCTGTATCTGTCTGGCGGCCGTAGAAGAGCGGGAGTACATTTATTCCGTTTATGTTTTGCGGCAGATGTTTTGTCGCGCCGGTAAGGGCTGCCAGTGTGGGCATCACATCGGGGAAGTATATTATGTTATTCAGTTTCTGTACGGGTACTTTCCCCGGCTGGTTCACTATGAACGGCACACGGATGCCTCCTTCGTATAGTTGTGCCTTGCGGCCGCGGAATCCTGCGTTGCAGTTAAGTTCCTCGAGAGGCGCCTGTATTGCCGCACCGTTGTCAGAGGCGAAAATCACCAGAGTGTTCTCCCTGAGGTGCAGTTTGTCGAGTTCCTTGAGCAGTCGTCCTATTGCCTCGTCCATGTGTGTTATGAGCGAGGCATATCTCTTTGTGTTCATATCCCATTGTTCGTCGTCGTACCATACAGTGTTGTCTATTATGAACGGTTCGTGCGGAGCGTCGTATGCAAGATACAGGAAGAACGGGTTGTTTTTGTTGCGGTTGATGAACGCTATGGCATCGTCTGTGGATATGTCGGTATTGTGTCTTACGTGTTTGTCGTGCTCATTTTCCTTGATGTTTATTAGTTTGCCGTTGTCGAACCTCCAGTATGGGTAATAGTACGGGCTGTTTGACTCCACGGTGCTTATGAGCCATCCGTAGAATTCGTTGAAGCCCCGGTTTATTGGTGATGCCTCCGGGTTGTATCCGTCAAGATGCCATTTGTTTACAAGACATGTGCGGTAGCCGGCTGCGCTCAGTACGGTGGCTATTGTTGTGTCTTCGGGCAGGATGTTTGCGCGTCTGACGTATGTGGTGTCTCCTTTCGGGCTTATCTTTATGCCTTTTATACCTCCTGCGCGGCATGTATTGTCGCGTATGGTAGTGTTTCCGGTGTTTTTCCCGGTCATCAGCGCGCATCTTGAGGGCGAGCTGATGCCTGAGCCGGCATAGCACTGTGTGAATCTTGTGCCGGTTTCGGCAAGTTTGTCGATATTGGGAGTTTTCACATACTTGCTGCCATAGCATGAAAGGTCGCCGTATCCCATATCATCGGCCAGGATGAATATTACGTTCGGCTTTTCTGGTGTGGCTTTTGTCATAGTGTTGTTGTCGGTTGCGTTTGCGGCCATAGGCAGGATTACAGTCATTGCCGTTATTCCGCTGTGCCGGATATTGTGATGTTTCTTGCTCATAATTTAAGATTGTGTAAATATGAGGGGGCAAAGTTACTACAAAAAAGTGAAATGCGGAAAGATATAGTGATAGAATTGAGTTACAAGGGTTTCAGTCGGGTTTCCGATTATTCGTGAAGCCATCGCAATCACCGCTGAAGCCAAATCAGGACGCCGCTACGTTACTTGTCCGTAACCATGCCCGAAAGGGCGACAAACGGACACGGATAGCGAAACAAGGCGTTAAAGATTAGTGAGTTACTGACAACCCACGCAATAAATCCGGTTACGAAAAAAGATTGCGCCGTTCCTCCCCGTTTTGCGTACCGACACCGGACTCTTCACCAACTAATTTTGAACCTAAAAAAATTAAGGACGATGAAGAGTACATTTTCAGTAATCTACTACCTCAAACGTCAGGTAGTGAAAAAGGACGGGACAGTCCCCGTCATGGGACGCATCACGGTGGACGGCAGCCAGACGCAGTTCAGTTGTAAACTGACCGTCGATCCCAAGCTGTGGGACACCAAAGGGGGACGTGTCACGGGCAGAAGCTCGGCAGCACTCGAAACGAACCGCATGCTCGACAAGATGCGTGTGCGCATCAACAAACATTATCAGGAAATCATGGAGCGTGACAACTTCGTCACGGCGGAGAAGGTCAAGAACGCCTTTCTCGGACTGGAACACCGCTACCACACGCTGATGCAGGTGTTCCGCCAGCACAACGAGGACTACGAGAAACAGGTGGCGGCTGGCATGAAAGCCAAAGGCACGCTCCTGAAGTACAGGACCGTTTACAAGCACCTGCAAGAGTTCCTCACCATCCGCTACCGCGTGAAGGACATCGCGCTGAAAGAGCTTACGCCCGCCTTCATCTCCGACTTCGAGATGTTCCTGCGCACGGACAAGCACTGCTGCACCAATACCGTGTGGCTGTATGTCTGCCCCTTGCGGACGATGGTGTTCATCGCCATCAACAACGAGTGGCTCACACGCGACCCGTTCCGGGAGTACGAAATCAAGAAGGAGGAAACGACACGCAGTTTCCTGACGAAAGAGGAAATCCGGCTGCTGATGGAGGGCAGGCTGAAAAACGCCAAGCAGGAACTTTACCGTGATTTATACCTGTTCTGCGCCTTCACGGGCTTGTCGTTCGCCGACATGCGCAACCTGACGGAAGAGAACATCCATACCTACTTCGACGAACACGAGTGGATAAACATCAACCGCCAGAAGACGGGCGTGGTATCCAATATCCGCCTGCTCGACATCGCAAAGCGCATCATCGACAAATACCGGGGACTGTGCGGGAACGGCAGGATTTTCCCCGTTCCCCACTACAACACGTGCCTTGCCGGAATCCGTTCCGTCGCCAAACGTTGCGGCATCACCAAGCATATCACATGGCATCAGAGCCGCCACACGGCAGCTACGACGGTGTTCCTCTCCAACGGCGTACCCATCGAAACGGTAAGCTCCATGCTGGGACACAAGAGCATAAAGACTACACAGATATACGCAAAAATCACCAAAGAGAAGCTCAACCAAGACATGGAGAACCTTGCGGCAAGGTTGAACGGCATCGAGGAATTTGCAGGTTGCACCATCTAAAACAGAGAAGCCATGAAACGTGATATAATTATCATAGAGGACAACACGGTCAGCGTAACTGGTAACGAGATATGGATGACCGCCACAGAAATCGCCGGACTGTTCCACACGGGCGTCCCGGCAGTGAACGCCGCCATCAGAGCCGTCCGCAAGCCGGACGTGCTGAACGACTACGAGGTGTGCCGCTACATGCGGCTTGAAAACGGGCTTTCAGCCGACGTGTATTCGCTGGAAATCATCATCCCTGTCGCCTTTCGGCTGAACACCTACCACGCCCATCTTTTCCGCCGCTGGCTGATGGACAAGGCACTCGCAAAAGACAAGCATATCGCCTACATGGTATTCGTACATAGCGGAAAAGGCGGTTACTGCTGAAAAGACGATGACAATCAATTAAAAACGGACAACCATCAAGCTGTCCGTTTTAACTTTAAGATAGTCAATTTGGAATATACGAATTATTTGTTAAAGAATATGAGGTATCAAAATTGAGATGGCTTATATAACATCTCATACTTTAATGAGCCACAATCAATGTACATATCAAATTCCGCAATTCCTTTTTCTTGTGCTATATAATGCAATATTTTCTTGTTGATATTTGAAATTCTCTCTCCATAATAGATTGCTTTAGGAACAATTTTCAGGCTTGTTGCACGAGAATGTGTGGCAGGTTGTTTCTCGGAATGAATAATACGCCATTCATTTTCATATTCCCACTGTGTGGATTTGTGAATAGCCATTTTCAAATGTGATAGTGAATCTATATTTTTAACATCCAGCCCCAAACTCTTTGCTATATACCATTGAATAAAGCTATTTGCATCAAAACGGTCGTTATCATATATAACAGGCAAGATACAACAATTCATTTCTCCTTGTTCTAATAAGAACCTTAAATCATATTCCAATGCAAACCCTTCATGATTTTGGGCATAGTGGCTCCACATTATAACAGAATCTATGTTTTCGCTTAAACATGCTATCGTAGATACGATCTTTAATGTATCCCCCATTTTTAATAGGATTTCTTTCAATATGTTTTCCATTGCAGCACTAAAAAGAGCTAATCTCAATGGATTTATACCATTACATGATATTACCTGTTTTTTTAAACCTGCCAAATTGTTTTTTCCGAAAAATTGGATTACACTTGGAGGAAAATCAAAATCTTTATTTTCAAGTATCTGTTTGAATTGTTCAAGAAATTCTTCTGTACAACAGGCTCTCATTTGCTCTTGAATATTATCCAAACTATAATAAACAAGAGTGTCATAGGGGTCATTAAACTTATCAGCAGTAACAGCATAAACCAAATCCTTATCAAAAGCATCAAGGTTTAATGTTGAACAACTCCTATATCTATACAGTTTTTGCGGCAACATTGACATCAATGCTGCACTTATTGGATAGATTCGAGATTTTATGTCCTCTTGCTCTATTCCTTCAGGAATTATTGTGGATTCTAACAATTTTGCAAATTCACTCCGAAGCATAATGGTATTTCATTTTTAACTACAAAGGTACGCATTTTATTCCGGAATGCCAGAACATTATTCCAGCGGCTTGCGGTAGTTCACCTCTAACAGCTCACGCAACCCGGATTCGGGGTAAAGCACCTTCCCTCCCAAAAGGATAAAGGGCAGCACCCTGTTGTTGCGGTACTCCTGCAAGGTGCGGCGGCTGACACGGAGCAAGTCCGCCACCTCCCTGTCCGTAAGGTAACGTTCCCCGTCCAGCGGCGGACGGTAACTTTCCAAAAATGCGGAGAGCTATTTAGAGCCTTTGCGCATATTCTGCACCACTGTGGCAAGCGGCTCGTCCTCCAGTGTAAAAACATCGTTGTTCTCGTTCATCATAACTTTGGATTCAGTGGGTGAATAATAAGATTATCTGCCGCCGGGATAGAGCGTACCGATAAGCGGAATCAGTCTCCTGACTTCTTCCGGCTTGTAATAGAACCTGCGGTTTATCTGCGAGTAGCCGATAAGCCGCTTGTCGCGTAACGTCTGCAACGTGCGCGGGCTGATTCTCAACTGCCCGCAGACCTCCTCGCCCGTGAGCCATCTTTCCAGCCGCCCTCCATCGCTCTTGCGCCTCAGGGCGGCTACCTTCTCCGCGAGGGCGTTGAAGGACGCCACCATCATCTCGAAGGTCTTTTTCTCGATAGATACTATTTCCATAAGCAAAACATTTCAGAGTTTGCCGCAAAGGTAACGAAGCCGCCATGAACACGCACCATTTCCCACTAAAAGGCAGCTTGTTGCGCCGTCTGTCCGGGTTACGGAGTCATTATCCGTAAAAATCTTACGTGAGCCACGTAGTGAGCTGTTAAAGCCCCTTTGGTTTATTGCCGAATTTTGCCGCATAAACCAAAAGAAAGGACTGAATATGAAAGTGATAACGATGGAAAGTTCCGCCTTCACCGCATTGACGGAACAGATAGCCGAGATAGCGGCACACGTGCGTGCCGTTTCCGGCGGGAGGAAGGAAGAATCCCCCGACAGGCTGCTCACCACCCGCGAGGCGGCGCACCTGCTGAACGTGAGTTGCCGCACCCTCCAGCGCATGCGCAGCGAACAGCGCATCGCCTATGTCGTGCTGCGCGGCAAGTGCCGCTACCGGCAGTCGGAAATCGACCGCCTGCTCGAAGACAGCACCGTCACGGGTGATGCCGCGACACCGGAACAGCTGAAACGCAACCACACGCTGCGCACGAGCGGCAGCCCCAAAGGAAGGAGGACGTAGGACATGGAACTGCTTACCCGCAACAATTTCGAGAACTGGATGCAGAAGGTGATGGAACGGCTCGACCGTCAGGACGAGATGCTGCTATCCATGCAGCCGTCCGGCAAAGCCCCGAACCCGATGGACGGGATCAGGCTTTTCGACAACCAAGACCTGTGCATGCTGCTCCAGATCAGCAAACGCACCCTGCAACGCTACCGCAGCATCCCCGCGAAAGCGGAGAACGCGCAGAGTTTCCTGCAATTCGACCGGCACGGCGACGTGCTGGACAACTTCTTCAAGAACTTCTTCCGGCAGTGCAAGGAACCCAGCCGCTTCGGTTTCTACCGTGTCGCGGCGGACCAAGCCGACAAACTGCTGGAGGTTATCAAGGACTTACTGAAAGACCCCGACGGCAACAAGGAGATGCTTGCGCCCCACAAGGTGGACACCTCCGGCTACGAAAAGAAAGTACAGGAGGAGCAGTCCGCCGAAAAGCAGGAACAACCGGAACAGAAACAAGATGACGAACCTAAAAAACAGGAAGAAATGGAACAGAAAAACGAACAGAATCAGGAAAGCCCGCAGCAGACGCAGGGCAACCGGGGCTACCAGTCCATCGACGAGAGCAAGATCAACTGGCAGGAGTTGGAGGAGAAATGGGGCGTGAAGCGCGACGACCTTGAAAAGTCGGGCGACCTTAACAGGATGCTCAACTACGGCAAGTCCGACTTGGTGAGGGTGTCGCCCAATTTCGGCGGAGAGGCTTTCGAGCTGGACGCCCGCCTCTCCTTCAGGAAGGACGGCGAGGGCAACGTCAGCCTTGTGCCGCATTTCATCCGCAAGGAGCAGAAGCTCGACGAGTACAAGGAACACAAGTTCTCCGACGATGACCGGAAGAACCTGCGCGAAACGGGCAACCTCGGCAGGGTCGTGGACCTCGTGGACAGGGAAACGGGCGAGATCATCCCCTCGTTCGTCAGCATCGACCGCAAGACGAACGAAATCACGGACATCCCGGCGAACAAGGTGCGTATACCGGAACGCATCGGCAAGACGGAAATCACCAAGCAGGAGCAGGACATGCTGCGTGCCGGGCTGCCCGTGCGCGACAAGCTCATCGAGCGCAAGGACGGCAGGAAGTTCGTCACCACCCTGCAAGTGAACGTGGAGCAGCGCGGCGTGGAGTTCGTGCCGGGAACCGGCAGGTCGCCACGTGCCGCCCAGACGCAGGAAAATAAGGAGAAACAGGCGCAAGGTACGGAAAACACAGCCAACACGAACAAGGAGCAACGCCGCAACACGTGGACTAACACCGACGGCAGCATCCGCCCCATCAGCAAATGGAGCGGTGTGGACTTCACCGAACAGCAGAAAGCCGACTACGTGGCGGGCAGAGCCGTGAAACTGGAGAACGTGACCGACAAGCAGGGCTTCCACGCCACGATGTACATCAGGTTCAACCCGGAGAAGGGACGCCCGTACCGCTACGACACCGACCCCGACAACGCGCAGAAGGTCGCCCCGTCCAACGAGAGCCGCACGCAGGTGGCGGTGAACAGCGAGGGCAAGACCAACGAGGCTACCAAGAACCTGAAGGAGCCGTTGCGGAAGGGACAGACCGCCCCGAAGGACACCGCACAGCAACAGCAGCAGGAGAAGCCGCAGAAGAAAAACAACAAGGGCATGAAGATGTAATCCGGTGTCCGCCACTAAATCCGAAGTAACATTTGTAAAATTCAAAACGACAGAAGAATATGAAGACAATCATTGCAGAAAAGCCGTCTGTGGCACGTGAGATCGCCCGCATCGTGAGCGCGACAAAGAGAGAGGAAGGATATTTCGAGGGAGGCGGCTACGCCGTGACATGGGCGTTCGGACACCTCGTGCAGCTTGCCATGCCCGACGGCTACGGCATACGCGGCTTCGTCCGTGACAACCTGCCCGTCATCCCCGACACCTTCACGCTCGTCCCCCGTCAGGTAAAGACGGAGAAAGGCTACAAGCCCGACAGCGGCGTGGTGGCGCAGATCAAGACCGTCACCCGGCTATTCAAGGAAAGCGAACAGATCATCGTGGCGACCGATGCCGGACGCGAGGGTGAGCTTATCTTCCGCTACCTCTACCATTATACCGGATGCACTACTCCTTTCGTGCGCCTGTGGATAAGCTCGCTTACCGACAAGGCTATCCGCGAGGGTTTGCGCAACCTCGAAGCGGGCGGCAAATACGACAACCTCTATCTTGCCGCCAAAGCGCGGAGCGAATCAGACTGGCTCGTGGGTATCAACGGCACGCAGGCACTCTCCATCGCCGCCGGACATGGCACTTACTCAGTCGGACGGGTGCAGACGCCCACGCTGGCGATGGTGTGCGCACGCTACTGGGAGAACCGCCGCTTTACCCCCGAAGCCTTCTGGCAGCTCCATATCGCAACGGACGGTTGCGATGAAGGAACGGTGAAGTTTTCCTCTTCCGAAAAGTGGAAAGAGAAAGAGCCTGCGACGGAACTATATAATAAGGTGAAGTCGGCAGGCACAGCTACCGTCACGAAAGCCGAACGCAAGGAGAAGACGGAGGAAACACCGCTCTTGTATGACCTGACGACGCTCCAGAAGGAAGCCAACGCCAAGCACGGCTTCACGGCGGAACAAACGCTTGAAATCGCACAGAAGCTCTATGAGAAGAAACTCATCACCTATCCGCGAACCGGAAGCCGCTACATACCCGAAGACGTGTTCGCCGAAATCCCCAAGCTGCTCGCCTTCATCGGGGCTTTGCCCGAATGGAGAGGCAAGGTGCAGCCGAAATGCGTCCCGACACGCAGAAGCGTGGACGATAGCAAGGTGACGGACCACCACGCCCTGCTCGTCACGGGCGAGAAGCCGCTGTTCCTCTCCAAAGAGGACAGCATCGTCTATCAGATGGTTGCCGGACGCATGATCGAGGCTTTCTCCGAAAAATGCGTCAAGGACACCGCCACCGTCACGGCGGAGTGTGCCGGAGTGGAGTTCACGGTGAAAGGTAGCGTCATCAGGCAAGCCGGATGGCGTGCCGTCTATGGCGAGGAGTACAAGGAAGAAACCGCCATCCCCAATTGGCAGGAAGGCGATATGCTGACGCTGAAAGGCTGCTCCATCACGGAGGGAAAGACCAAACCCAAGCCGCTGCATACCGAAGCGACACTGTTGTCCGCTATGGAAACAGCGGGCAAGGACATAGAGGATGACGCATTGCGTCAGGCGTTGAAGGACTGCGGCATCGGCACGCCCGCCACCCGTGCGGCGATTATCGAAACGCTCTTCAAGCGCGGCTACATGGAACGCTGCAAGAAATCGCTTGTGCCGACAGAAAAAGGGCTTGCCCTCTATTCGGTCGTGAAGACGATGCGCATCGCCGACGTAGCCATGACGGGCGAATGGGAGAAGAATCTGGCACGCATCGAGCGCGAGGAACTGCCCGCCGACACCTTCCGCAGGGAGATAGAGGCGTACACACGCGAAATCACCTCCGAGCTGCTCTCGTGCGACAAGCTGTTCTCCCGCAGGGATTCCGGCTGCAAGTGTCCCAAGTGCGGGACGGGCAGCATGCAGTTCTACGGCAAGGTGGTACGCTGCGACAACGCGGAGTGCGGGCTGCCCGTGTTCCGCCTGAAGGCGAACCGCACCCTTTCCGACGACGAGATCAAAGACCTGCTCACCGACGGGCATACGAAGCTGCTCAAAGGCTTCAAAAGCAAGCAGGGCAAGAGCTTCGATGCCATAGTAACCTTTGACGGGGACTATAACACGACTTTCGTGTTCCCGGAAAGGAAAACGACCAAGAAATTTTCAGGACGGAAGAAATAGTATTAACTTTTGAGAAAGTAGGCTGCACCTCAACAATAGAAATAAACGGGGTTTATTTCGTATTGTCTTCGATTTGCACTACCTTTGCCACTGGTTCAGAGTAATGAATTGTTCTTCGATACCGGATTACACTCATACTTTGGATTTAGTGGTGGCACTCGGAGGGATACCGAGTGCCTTTTCTTTCTCCTTTTCAGACGATTATCCCCGTCATTATCAATCCACTAAATTCCAAAGTAATGAACAACAAGAAGAAAAACAAGGGTCAGACCGACTTTTCCTATTACGGTCTGTACCTGCTGGACTATCTCCACACGAACAGGTTTGAACAGGCTTCCGACGATGCCTTCATCCGGGAGCGTGCCGACCGTGCCGCCGAAACGTATGAGCGGGCGCGACTCGAAGGCTATCCGCCCGAAGGGGCGCAGGAGTTGGCGATGGACACGCTCCTGCGGGGGCTTCGCTATTCCAAGTACGCCATCCTCCGCGAAGTCGTGGAAAACGAGTTTGCCGACGAAGTGCCGGAAAAGAAACGCGATGCCTTCATCCGAAAGCTGCTGCCGCTTGTCGGCAATGTATTCTCCGCCTATGACCTTTCGGACGACAATTTCGCCCTGTCGCCCGAATACGACCTGCTCTACACGGAGCTGACGGGAGCCGTCGTCCTTTATATCGGGGAATATGGCGTTTAACCGCAAACAACGGCTGCGGGACAACATCGAGGCGATACGGACGGCATTTATCCTTGACAGGGAGCAACGCACCCCCACCGCGCGCGAAAGGCTGCTGCTGGAACGTTATTGCGGTTTCGGTGGGTTGAAGTGCATACTGAACCCGGCAAAGGAACTGACGGATGCCGTCCATTGGGCGAAATCGGACCTCGAACTGTTTGCCCCTACGGTGGAGCTGCACAGGCTGGTGCGTGAAAACAGCAAGGACGATACGGAGTACAAACGGTACGTGGATGCCATGAAGCAGTCCGTGCTGACCGCTTTCTACACCCCGCCGGAGATAACCGGCACTATCGCAGATGTACTGCATGAACACGGCATACGTCCCGACCGTGTGCTGGAGCCGTCGGCGGGCGTGGGCGCATTCGTGGATGCCGTGCTGGAAAACAAGCCGGACGCGGACATCATGGCTTTCGAGAAAGACCTGATGACGGGCAAGATATTGGGACACCTGCATCCCGACCAAAAGGTAAGGGTGCAGGGATTCGAGAAGATAGAGAAGCCCTTCACGGACTATTTCGACCTTGCCATATCCAACATCCCTTTCGGTGACGTGGCTGTGTTCGACCCGGAATTTACGGGGAGCCGTGACACGGCAAGGCGTTCAGCCGCCAAGACGATACACAACTATTTCTTCCTGAAAAGCCTTGACGCGGTGCGTGAGGGCGGCATCGTGGCGTTCATCACCTCGCAGGGGGTATTGGATGCCCCGACAAATGCACCCATACGCGAGTACATGATGAGCCATGCCAATCTGGTGGGTGTCGCACGCCTGCCGAACAACCTCTTCACGGACAACGCCGGCACGGAGGTGGGCAGCGACCTGATCATCTTGCAAAAGAACAGCGGCAAGAACGGGGAGCTGTACTATAACGAGAAACTTTTCGTGCAGACCGAACAGACGCCTATCGGCACTTCGGTGAACGGGTATGTATGGAGCATCAGCTCTCTTTCCAATACGGATTTGATCAGGGGTACAGACCCTTACGGAAAGCCTGCCTACCAACTCCTGCACCGGGGCGGCATCGGGCAGATGGCGGAGGACTTGCGAGAACATCTGAAAATCGAGTTGCACCGGTTTGACAAAGGACTGTATGAAAGGCACAGGCTTCATCCGGTCCAAGAGAAAAATACGGTAACGGAAACAGTTGCCACACCGGTTGCCACTCCCGAAATACAGCCGCCATATCTCGAAATGGCAGCGAAGCCCGAAGCGGTAGCACTGCAGTCGGAGGAAGAAAAGCCGGAGATAGAGCCGCGCCGCCCCGATTATTCGGAGGGCGTGCAGCTTTCCCTGCTCGACCTTTGGGGTATAACCGAGGAAGTCCGCAAGCAGGAAGCACCCGCCAAGAAGAAAAAGACGGCGAAAAAGGAAAGCACGGCAAGGCGTGCCATTCCTAAACCGAAGCCGCCGGTTACGGCTGTTCCTCCTGTTGAATCCGTCAAGCCTGTAATCGAAAGCAAGGATGCAAAGCCGGAAAATGTCGGGAAGCAAAGCGACCCTGAAGATATTTACGCCACTTTGGATTGGGACACCAATCCGCCCATCAACGGTTTCTATGAAATGATGATGGACCTCACGCCGGAGCGACGCAAGGAGCTTCGCAGGCTGGCGGCACAGCATCAGGAAACACGGCAGCATGTCCCGGACGTGAAAGCCGCACCGGAGCAGGAAGCACGGCAACCCGAAAAACAGCCGGAAGTTGCCGCCACTCCTGCCGTTTCTGCAACGGAAACGGCTGCAACCTCCCTTTTTCCCGAAATGGAAGCGGAAAAACCGAAAGAGGAAGCCCCCGACCTGTCGCCGCGTCCCTATCACCGCACGCCAGAAATGCACCTGCGTGAAGGCTCGTTGGTGGCTGACAGTGGGCGTCGTAACATCGGTTATCTGAAAGACATTACGCCTTACGGCGCGACATTCCAGCCGCTTGGACTGACAGATTATCAGAAAGAGAAGGCGTTGCTGTATGTGTCGCTCCGTGATGCATACGAGCGTCTGTACCGTTATGAATCGAACAGACGCGAGGAAAACCCGCAGTGGCGAGAGCATCTGAACACCTGCTACGATGAGTTCGTCATGCGCTACGGCAACCTCAATGCCAAGCATAACGTGAAACTGTTGATGATGGATGCCGCCGGACGCGACATCCTTTCGCTGGAACGGGCGGAGGACGGCAGGTTCGTCAAGGCGGACATCTTCGAGCGTCCCGTTTCCTTCTCGGTGGAGAGCCATGCCAACGTAAGCTCTCCCGAAGAGGCACTCTCCGCATCGCTCAACAAGTTCGGTACGGTCAATCTCGACTATATGCGGGAGATAACCGACAGCACGGAGGAGGGATTGCTTGACGCCCTCAAAGGACGCATCTTCTACAACCCGCTCGTAACCGGTTACGAGATAAAGGACAGGTTCATCGCCGGGAACGTGATAGAGAAGGCGGAACGCATCGAAGCATGGATGGGCGACAACCCCGAAAACGGGCGTATGCCGGAAGTGAAGCAGGCGTTGGAGGCTCTGAAAGAAGCCGAGCCGCAGCGCATCGCCTTTGAGGACCTTGACTTCAACTTCGGGGAACGCTGGATTCCGACGGGCGTGTATGCCGCCTACATGAGCCACCTTTTCGACACGGAAGTGAAAATCGCCTACTCCGCAAGCATGGACGAGTTTTCGGTGGCGTGCGGCTACCGCACTATGAAAATCACGGACGAGTTTTTAGTGAAGGGCTATTACCGGAACTATGACGGTATGCACCTGTTGAAACACGCCCTGCACAACACCTGCCCCGACATGATGAAGTCCATCGGCAAGGATGAGCATGGCAATGACATCAAGGTGCGCGACAGCGAGGGCATACAACTCGCCAACGCCAAGATTGATGAAATCCGTAACGGGTTCTCGGAATGGCTGGAAGAGCAGTCGCCGCAGTTCAAGGAACGGCTGACGACAATGTACAACTGCAAGTTCAACTGTTTCGTGCGCCCGAAGTATGACGGCTCGCATCAGACCTTTCCGGACCTCAACCTCAAAGGGCTGGCAAGCCGGGGTATCAAGAGCGTCTATCCGTCGCAGATGGACTGTGTCTGGATGCTTAAACAGAACGGCGGCGGGATATGCGACCACGAAGTGGGAACCGGTAAAACGCTGATAATGTGCATCGCGGCGCATGAGATGAAGCGTCTGAACTTGGCGCACAAGCCGATGATTATCGGATTGAAAGCCAATGTCGCGGAGATTGCAGCCACCTATCAGGCGGCATATCCGAACGCGCGGATTCTCTATGCCTCGGAGAAGGACTTCTCGACCGCCAACCGCGTGCGTTTCTTCAACAATATCAAGAACAACGATTATGATTGCGTCATCATGTCGCACGACCAGTTCGGCAAGATTCCGCAGTCGCCGGAATTGCAGCAGCACATCCTGCAAGCGGAGCTTGATACGGTGGAGGAAAACCTCGAAGTGCTGCGGCAGCAAGGCAAGAACGTGTCGAGGGCGATGCTGAAAGGGCTGGAAAAGCGTAAGCACAACCTTGAAGCGAAGTTGGAGAAGGTGGAACATGCCATCCAATCGCGCACGGACGACGTGGTGGACTTCAAGCAGATGGGCATCGACCATATCTTCATTGACGAGAGCCATCAATTTAAGAACCTGACTTTCAACACGCGGCACGACCGTGTGGCGGGTTTGGGTAATAGTGAAGGAAGCCAGAAAGCACTCAATATGCTCTTTGCCATCCGTACCATACAGGAGCGCACGGGCAAGGACTTGGGGGCTACGTTCCTATCCGGCACGACCATCAGCAACTCGCTGACGGAGTTGTACCTGCTCTTCAAGTACCTGCGTCCGAAGGAGCTGGAACGGCAGGATATTAGGTGTTTCGATGCTTGGGCAGCTATCTTTGCCAAGAAGATGACCGACTTCGAGTTCAACGTGACGAACAACGTGGTGCAGAAGGAGCGTTTCCGCTACTTCATCAAAGTGCCGGAGCTTGCCGCCTTCTACAACGAGATAACCGACTACCGTACGGCGGAGGATGTGGGCGTGGACCGTCCGCACAAGAACGAGATACTGCACCACATACCGCCCACGCCGGAGCAGGAGGAGTTCATCGAGAAACTGATGCAGTTCGCCAAGACGGGCGACGCCACGCTGCTGGGCAGACCACCCCTGTCGGAAACGGAGGAGAAGGCGAAGATGCTTATCGCCACCGATTACGCGCGGAAAATGGCACTGGATATGCGCATGATAGACCCGCATTACGAAGACCACCCCGACAACAAGGCTTCCCACTGTGCCAAGACGATTGCGGAGTATTACCACAGGTATGACGCGCAGAAAGGCACGCAGTTCGTGTTCTCGGATCTGGGGACGTACCAGCCGGGCGACGGGTGGAACGTGTACAGCGAGATCAAGCGGAAGCTGACGGAGGACTACGGCATACCGGCAAGCGAGGTGCGCTTCATTCAGGAGTGCAAGACCGACAAGGCGCGCAAGGGGGTGATAGACGCCATGAACGCCGGGACAGTGCGTGTGCTGTTCGGTTCCACCTCCATGCTCGGAACGGGTGTGAACGCGCAGAAAAGGTGTGTCGCTATCCATCATTTGGATACGCCGTGGCGACCGTCCGACCTGCAACAGCGTGACGGACGGGGAGTTAGAGCGGGTAACGAGATTGCCAAGCATTTTGCGGGGAACAACGTGGATGTCATCATCTATGCGGTGGAAAAATCACTGGACAGCTACAAGTTCAACCTGCTGCACTGCAAGCAGACGTTCATCTCGCAGCTCAAAAGCGGGGCGATGGGCGCACGTACCATTGACGAGGGGGCTATGGACGAGAAATCCGGCATGAACTTCTCGGAGTACATGGCGTTGCTCTCCGGCAATACCGACCTTTTGGACAAGGCGAAATTAGAGAAGCGTATCGCCTCGCTCGAAGGGGAACGCAAGTCGTTCAACAAGGGCAAGCGCGATTCGGAGTTCAAGCTGGAAGCCAAGATGGGAGAACTACGTAACAACACGGCTGTAATCGAAGCCATGACGGAGGACTGGAACCGTTTTCTTTCCGTTGTCAAGACCGATAAGGAGGGCAACCGCCTGAATGCGGTCAAGGTGGACGGCGTAGATTCTACCGATGAAAAAGTTATCGGAAAGCGTTTGCAGGAGATAGCCAAGAACGCCACGACCGGCGGATTGTACAAGCCTGTCGGGGAGATTTACGGTTTCCCGATAAAGGTGGTAAGCGAGAGGATACTCAAAGAGGGGCTGGAGTTTACCGACAACCGCTTCGTGGTGGAGGGAAACTACAAGTACACCTACAACAACGGGCATCTGGCAATGGCTGACCCGGTAGCCGCCGCGCGCAATTTCCTGAACGCGCTGGAGAAGATACCTTCCACCATCGACCAGTACAAGGCGAAGAACGAGGTGCTGGAAAAGGAGGTTCCGCAGTTGCAGGAAATAGCCGGCAAGGTGTGGAAGAAGGAGGACGAACTGAAACAGTTGAAATCCGAACTTGCCGCACTCGACCGCAAGATACAGTTGGAGCTTGCGCCGCCAGTGCCCGAAGTCGCCGAAAAAGAAAAGGATGGACAGGAGGTCAAGTCGGAAACGGAAGACGTGAGGAACAGGCAGACGCAGTATCCCGAAGATACTCCGACGCAGATACGCAGTCCGACAAGTGAACGAAGTCCCACGGGCAATTTCATTGCCGACCATATCATAATCGGGCGTCCGGGGATAAATAAAATTAAAATGTAATAAGCTAACACAAGAGGGATGCTAATTTGGGCATTCCTCTTATGTTAAATCCCCTCCCATTGCATATTTGCGAGGAGAACATCCAACGGCAGCCTTGAAGTATTTTCCAAAAAATGATGGAGATGCAAAATTCAGCATATCGCTAATTTGTTGTACTGTGTAACAGTTGCTCCTTAACAGAGCTTTGGCTTCAAGAATGACATAGTCCTTGATCCATTCACTTGCATATCTCCTACTTACTTGATATACGATACCTGAAAGATATTTAGGTGTAACACAAAGTTTGTCCGCATAGAAACTGATTTCGCGCTGTTTCAAATGATTGTCCCTCACCAGTTCCAAAAAATTATCACAGAGTCGTTGTTGCCTGCTTTCACGTTTCTGTAAGTCCATGTGTTTTTTGTTGTCAGAGAGCCATTGATAACCAATAGCATACAAAACCTGCATATATCCATTCAGCACTTCGTTCTTGAATATAAAATCAGGGAGTTGCATTTTATCGCTCATCATGCGATAAAGCATCAGACATTCATCAGCTTCCTTTTGGCTGATTTTTACTACTGCATTACTACTTACATATTGTTTCATCATCATTGCCATCGGTGAATTGATGGCAGTAATATCCATATTACCGGAAAAAGCAATAACGAACAAACGACAATTCTCAGTATATTCCAAGCATTCCCCAATTGATCCGGGTAGTACAAAAAGGACTGAACATGCTTGAAGCCGGTAGTCGTGGAAATTGACACGTACTTTCAAATCCCCTTCCACGCAAAACAAAACCATATTGAAATTTATTTTGAACGGACATTCTGACGAACGGAACTTTTCCAATTCCACAGCTCCGTCTTGAATGTCAATGTTGTCAGTCAGCATAAATTTGTCTTCAAATATTTGAGCTTCATTTGAAATCGGGAGCATCATCATCTCCAGCCCCTTAAATATAGATGCCATAACCATTATAATCTTGTTTTATGCTGCAAAGATAAGATATATATTCCAATTATTTATGGCTGCAAATCCTATATTCGCGAAATATTCGACTAATAGCACATTTTCATCTCCAGTAAGAACGGTTGTTTCAGGAAAAAATTGCCGACCTTTGCATTAAAAAAATAGAAATGAAGAAAATATATGTAACTGATTGGAGCTTAATACCTCTATTCATTGGCTCTGCATTCTCCGGTGTCAGTTTGCACGTAACGGACGACACATTGGAGCATGAAATATGGCATAATTGGGCGGTAGTGCATGTAATTTTCAGTTTAGGACTTTTATATATGCTTCTGCGTCATATCAGGCAACATAAGGCATGGTATAAGAGTCTGTTGAAACAAGGAGCATGGAAAAAGAGAAAAACAACCCTTATGCTAAACTTTATTTTTATAACGCTCATTTTAACAGGTTTGGCTCTTTTATTTGTAGAAGGTGCTAATTCCGATATAGGGCTGTGGCACTATGTTTTGGGGATAATTGCAATTGCCTTATCTCTGGAGCATATTATTGTACGTATCAAAGTGCTGCGGAAATCCTTAAACAACCTATGACAATAAATATAAAACTATATGAAACAGTCTCTTTTATTACTTGTCCTTATGGGTATTATGACGTGTTGCAGCGACAAGCACGAAAAGCAAACGTTGCATAGTGTTGTGCTGACTTCTCCTTCAGCCATAGGAGCGAACACACGAAACAGTTATTCAGGCGTAGTACAAGAAGCGCACGAAATAGCTTTGGGCTTTAAGACTCCCGGAGAATTAGTGCGGGTAGTTGTGAAAGAAGGTCAGTATATCCATAAAGGTCAGCTTATAGCCATGCTTGACGATGCTGATTACAAACTTGGAGTGGAATCTGCAAAAGTTCAATACGAACAGATGAAGAAAGAAACGGAACGATTAGAAAAATTACATAACGCTAAAAGTTTGTCGGATAATGACTATGACAAAGCTATCAGTGGTTTGCAACAACTCAAAGTGCAACTTCAGACAAACCAGAATAAATTGGATTATACACGACTTTACGCTCCGGTCAATGGCTATGTGAAAAGTGTGAACTTCAGTCTGGGAGAAATGGTAAAAGTGGGTACTCCGGTCATTACACTTCTTGACCTAAATGGTTTGGAAGTGGAATTAAACGTGCCTTTTGCGCTTTATAAACAACGTGACCATATAAAACGCATAGTATGCCATTTTTCTGGCGACACAAAATATATCCCGACAATGAAACTATTGAGTGTAATCCCACAATCGGACGGAACCCAACTTTACAAGATGCGTCTTGCTTTTACAGATACAGATGCGGCAAAAACTGTAACTGCCGGAATGAACGTATCTGTGGATGTGGAAACAAAGGATAGTGAAGCAGACAAAAAAGCATTCACGTTGCCCATGAGAGCTGTTTTTCGGGAAAAAGAAAAATCGTATGTATGGGTAATGAATGCCGACAGCACAGTTTCCAAAAAAGAAATCAAACTAAACGGCATGGATAATAAAGGTAAACTGATTGTCACATCAGGTTTGAACGGTGATGAGCAAGTGGTGAGAGCCGGAGTGAACTCATTGAGTGAAGGAGAAAAAGTTACTGTGCTTGAACAGCCATCTAAAACCAATGTAGGAGGGCTACTCTGATGAAAGTGACCGAATATTTTATCAAACGTCCGGTATTATTCTGGTCGTTGATGGTAAGCATACTTGTGGGAGGCATACTGTCGTTTCTGCAAATGCCCAAAATTGAAGACCCTGTGGTAACCATGAAGCAAGCTATGGTAGCGGTTGTATATCCCGGAGCGAGCGCGCACGAAGTAGAGCTTAAAGTGGCGCAGCTAATCGAGGATGAGCTTCGTGCCTTGCCCGATGTAAAAAAACTCAACAGCGAATGTCATGACGGGATGCTTACTGTGACCATAGAGTTCGCGATGGGAGTCTCGCTGGATGATTTGGAACAGTATTTTGATTTACTCCGCCGAAAAATGAATGATGTGCAACCTCGATTGCCGCAGGGTTGCTATCCTCCCATTGTAATAGACGACATGATGGATGTCTATGGCATCTTCTATGCCCTTACTGGTGACGGATACACCTACCCGGAGCTTAACAGGTACGCACGGAAGATAAGAAGCGAATTGCTGGGAGTCAAGGGGGTAAAGCGTATAAACATCGTAGGGAACCGTGATGAAGTTATCAATATCGTCATATCCAAGGACAGGATAACACGGAACGGCATATTGCCCACACAAATCATGCTTGCCTTGCAAAATGCGGGCAAAACGGTAAACGCCGGAGCGTTTGGAAATGATGATGAACGTTTGCAAATTTATGTTTCAGACGCATTGAAAGACGAGAATGACATACGCAACCTTTACATCCGCACCATTCAAGGTACACAAGTGAAGTTGGGAGATGTAGCAGAGATTGAACGTGCATATGTAGAACCGCAGAAAAACGGTTTTTTCGTAGATGGAAAACCTGCCATAGCCATTTGTCTGACTATGGAGAATGATGTGATAGTGCCCGATGTAGGAAAAGAGGTGGACGCCCGACTGAACGAGATTGTGAAAACGATGCCCGCCGGAATGAAGACTGAAAAGATTTTCTTTCAGCCAGATAAGGTGAACACGGCTATCAGTTCATTTATGATAAATCTATTGGAATCCGTTGCAGTGGTCATTCTTGTGCTTATATTCACGATGGGATTCCGTAGTGGGGCTATTATCGGCTTTGGACTGGTGCTTACAATTGCCGTATCTTTTCCTGTACTATTGGTTGGAGGAACTACACTACAAAGAATCTCTCTCGGTGCTTTCATTGTGGCGATGGGTATGTTGGTAGATAATGCCATTGTCATTATGGACGGTATCTTGATAGATAAGAAACGTGGCTTAGGTCCAAAAACATATCTGTATCGTATTGGAAGGCATACTGCACTTCCACTTCTTGGAGCAACAATCATAGCGGTGTCCACTTTTCTTTGCGTCTATCTTACACAAGGTTCTGTTGGCGAATATGCCCACGACCTTTTTGTCGTATTGGGAGTCAGCTTGATAGCCAGTTGGATATTGGCATTGATTCAAGTACCCATATGTGCAAAATCATGGTTGCCTGCACGGGAAAAGGATATGAACGGCAATGCTCAAAGCATTATGAACTCGCCGATACACCGTTTTGTAAAACGTACCATCGCATCGCTGATTAAATACAGAAAGACAACGATTGCCGTGTCTGTATTTGTGTTGGCTATTTGTGGGTTTGGCATGACGAAGGTGAAAAATGTATTTTTTCCCGATTTTGACTACAACCAGTTTATAGTTGAATGTTACTTTCCGGCACAGACTAACCCTGATAATGTATGTGAGGGGTTATTGGATATGAGCCGGCTATTGAAGGAGGACAAGAATATAGACCGTGTCGCCGCCAGTATGGGCAGTGCTCCGGCACATTATTGTCTTGTACGCCCCATGACTATAGGGGGTGATTGTTATGGTGAGTTAATGGTGGATTGCAAGGATTATGCCACCGTGATGAAGCAAATCCCGGTGGTACGTGAACTATTGCGGAAGCAATATCCCGATGTCTATATTCATATACGCAAATACAATCTTTGCATCGGAACAACGCATAGCGTGGAAGTGGAGTTCTCCGGTCCCGACCCAGCTGTGTTGCGTGAACTAAGCAAAAAGGCGGAAGGCATCATGCGGCGTAGTCCTTATGTGGATACCCGCTCGGTACAGAACAATTGGAAACCTACCGGAAAAACATTAGTCGCAGACTATAATCGCACGGCGGCATTGCGTTCGGGCATTGAACGCGGAGATGTGGCAAACGCTCTGATGGCTGCAACCGATGGGCTTACAGTCGGAGCTTTGAACGACCAAGAAAGAACGGTACTCATCAACTTGAATGTACGCAACAACGATGGTAGCCGAATGGATAAGCTTAACGATATTCCGGTCTGGAGTATGGCAAATTTACATGTAACAGATAATGACATCAAGAGCCTTATCAGCGGGAAAAAGAGAGCTTCAGAAATAGAGGACGATATATTCAAAAGTGTTCCCTTAAGTAGCGTAACTGATGGAATATATCTGTCATGGGACGAAAATGTCGTGATGCGTATGAACGGGCAGCGAGCCATTGAAGCGGAATGTGAACCGAATTCGGATATGGAGGACGCCACCCCAGCCAAACTCATGGCTTCTGTAAAGGAGGAAATTGACGCAATTCCACTACCTCCGGGGTATTATCGCCGCTGGATAGGCGAAAGCGACCTTGAAAACGAAGCCATCGGCGGATTGATGAAGTATGTTCCCATTACCTTGTTCCTTATCCTTATGGTGTTGCTTTTACTATTCAACGATTGGCGCAAGGTTATACTCATTATTCTTTGTTTTCCCTTCGTGCTGTGTGGAATAGTGCCTTCGTTGATAGCCTTTCACCAAGCATTTACTTTTATGGCATTGGTCGGAACAATGGGATTGATGGGTATGATGGTGAAGAATGCTATCGTTTTGGTGGACGAGATTGGCCGCCTGCAAAAAGAGGAACACTTCACACCGTACAGGGCTGTTATACAAGCTACGGTTTCTCGTGTGCGACCGGTCACTATGGCTTCACTGACTACAATTGTGGGTATGATTCCTCTAATTCCTGATCCAATGTACGGTTCTTTGGCAATTACTGTAATGGGTGGGCTTGCAATGGGTACGTTGATTACCCTTGTGCTTCTTCCTGTATTCTATGCGGCATTATTCCGTATTAATATATCCGGTGAAAGTTCAGAAAACTAAAACAATCTCATAATATGAAGCAGATACATTATATAATAATCATAGCCATGCTGTTGTTATCCCAAGCAGTTTGGGGGCAACAACAATTGGCACTTTCCGTTGAACAATGTCGTGAACTGGCACTTGCCGGAGACGAAAAGATAAAAAAAGCCAATAACGATTATTTGCAATCAGAACTTGACAAAGCCATTGCGTTTACCAATTATCTGCCTAAGTTAGACGGTATGGCTCTTGGCGGGACTCTCACTCCCGGTCTTGACATGATGGGGATGAAACTTGAGATGCAAGGTGTATATATGGCAGGGATTAACCTTACCCAACCCGTGTTTATGGGTGGAAAAATCATCGCTGCAAACCGTTTGGCTAAAATCGGGCGTGATTGCGCAAAAGAATCATTCCGCAAAATCCGTGCGGAAGTGATTGCAGAAGCGGAAAAGAGCTATTGGACACTAATTGCGGTACGCAGTAAAGTGAATATGCTCTATGCTTATCAGTCATTAATGGACTCTCTTTACGCTCAAATTCATACCGGACTTGAAGCAGGAATGTGTACGGAAGCTGAATTACTACGTATAGAGGCAAAACGTAGTGAGATTAGCTATCAGCTACAAGCGGCAAAAAGCGGTGCAAACCTTTGTCGATTGGCTTTGTGTAATGTGATAGGCTGCTCTTTTGATACGGAAATTATACCCTCTGACACTATCATTACAATCACATCACCTGCCACACTGAGTGAAGGCATTGAACAACGTCCCGAATATCATTTGTTAGAGAATCAGATAAGAGCATACGAACAACAAATAAAAATAGCCCGATCTGAACTTCTGCCGAAAGTGGGGTTGTCTGCGTCCTATATGTATCACGGTGGAATTGATTTAAGTGGAGCGATGCCCGACGGACAAGGTGGATATTTACCATTCAAACACGAAATTAAAGACGGGAATTGGGGCGTTTTTCTCTCCGTCAGTGTTCCATTGTTTCATTGGGGTGAAAATCAGAAGAAGGTAAAAAAGGCAAAACTTGACTTAAACAACTCCCAACTGGATTTTCAAAAAAATATAAAACTTATGACTCTGGAAATTCATCAAGCCATACAAAACGTGAATGACAGTTACACACTGGTACAGACAGCAACAACCGGACAAAGACAAGCCGATGAAAACCTGCGTGTCATGACCAGTCGATACGGTAATGGGCTGTGTACTCTCACGGACTTGCTTGAAGCTCAATCAACATGGCAACAGGCACAAAGCAATATGATAGAAGCCAAAGCACAATATAAAATACACCAAGTGGAATACCTGAAAGTTTCTGGGGTGTTATATTGAATAACTTATATGAGATTTTGTAAAGTATTATAATTAGAATGCAATATGCTCGAAATCTATTGACCGTAGGATATCTATTAATCACATTGCTTATCGGGAGCATAGCTTACACTTGGCATCGTGAATGGCAAGAGGTGGAAGCATTGGAAGTTGGCAATCAACAGATAGATGAATTCAGGAAGGAGATAAACCGTATCCATATTCAACTGATAGACTTTTCTCTACTGGGTGAAACAATATTGGAATGGGATAATGAAGATTTGGAACATTATCAGGCTCAGCGTATGGCAATGGACAGTATGCTATGCCGTTTCAAAATGACCTATCCGGCAGAGCGTATCGACAGTGTACGCCATCTTCTCGAAGATAAGGAACGGCAGATGTGCCAAATCGTTCAGATACTTGAGCAGCAACAAGCCATCAACGATAAGATAACCAGTCAAGTACCTGTAATCGTGCAGAAGAGTGTGCAGGAACAGCCCAAGAAGTCCAAGCGCAAGGGTTTCTTGGGCATCTTTGGCAAAAAGGAAGAAGCGAAACCAACTGCGACTACTACGATGCTCCGTTCCCTTAATCGGAATATGATAGCTGAACAACAGGCACAAAGCCGCCGTTTGTCGGAACACGCCGATAGTCTTGCTACACGAAATGCGGAACTCAACAGACAACTGCAAGGACTGGTAGTTCAAATAGACGAGAAAGTTCAAGCAGACTTACGGAAACGGGAAGCGGAAATAGCCGCCATGCGTGAAAGTTCTTTTATTCAGATAGGTGGCTTGACAGGATTCGTTGTGTTGTTATTGATAATCTCTTACATAATTATCCACCGAAATATCACCCGTATCAAACGATACAAACGAGAAACTGCGAATTTAATAGAACAGTTGAAACAGTCTGTTGAACAGAACGAGGCACTGATAGCCTCCCGCAAGAAAGCCGTGCATACCATTACCCATGAATTACGTACACCGCTGACGGCAATAACCGGTTATGCCGGACTGATGCGGAAAGATTACAATACGGATAAAATCGGGATGTATATCCAAAATATTCAGCAATCCTCCGACCGTATGCGTGAAATGCTTAATACTCTGCTGAGTTTCTTCCGTCTGGACAACGGCAAGGAGCAGCCGAATTTCTCTCCTTGCCGTATTTCGGCAATCACGCACATTCTTGAAACGGAGTTTACGCCAATCGCCATAAACAAGGGACTTGCTCTTACTGTGACGAATCACACGGATGCTGTTGTCTTGACCGATAAGGAACGCATTCTACAAATTGGAAATAACCTGCTGTCAAACGCCATCAAGTTCACTGAGAACGGTGGCGTTTCTCTGACAATGGGATATGATAACGGTATGCTGAAACTTATCGTCAAAGATACGGGTACGGGTATGACCGAAGAGGAACAGCAACGTGTGTTCGGTGCGTTTGAACGTTTGTCAAACGCTGCCGCAAAGGACGGCTTCGGATTAGGTCTTTCCATTGTTCAGCGTATTGTGACAATGCTCGGCGGCATAATCCGGCTGGAGAGCGATAAAGGTAAAGGAAGCCGCTTCACAGTGGAAATACCTATGCAGACAGTCGAGGAACTACCGGAACAGATAAATCAATCACAGATTCATTGTAACCATGTATTCCATAATGTGATTGCTATTGACAATGACGAGGTACTGCTCCTTATGCTGAAAGAAATGTATGTACAGGAAGGAATACACTGCGATACCTGTACCAATGCGGCGGAACTGATGGAAATGATACGCCGGAAAGAATACAGTCTGCTTCTGACCGATTTGAATATGCCGGATATAAACGGCTTCGAGCTGTTGGAACTGCTACGCACCTCCAATGTGGGCAATTCAAGGACCATTCCGATTATCGTAACAACTGCTTCGGGTAGTTGCAGCAAGGAGGAACTTATGGAACGTGGATTTGCCGATTGCCTGCTCAAACCGTTCTCCATATCGGAGCTGATGGAGGTTTCAGATAAATGCGCCATGAATGTGGCGCAAAATGAAAAACCGGATTTCACATCCCTGCTGTCCTACGGCAATGAATCCGTCATGCTGGAGAAGTTGATAACGGAAACTGAAAAGGAAATAGAGGCAGTCAAAGATGCGGAACGGCGGAAAGACCTTCAAGGGCTGGATACCCTTATACACCACTTGCGCAGCTCGTGGGAGATATTACGTGCAGACCAGCCGTTAAGGGAACTTTATAAACTGCTTCATTGTAAGGATACACCCGATTGGGAGGCGATACATAACATATTGACAGTCGTGCAGGATAAAGGTTTGGAGATTATTCGGCTGGCAAAAGAAGAAAGGAAGAAATATAATAATGGATAAAACAAAAATCATCGTGGTGGAGGACAACATCGTGTATTGCGAGTTTGTCTGCAACCTGCTGGCACGGGAAGGATTCCGTACCGTGCAGGCTTTCCACCTCTCGACAGCGAAGAAACATTTGCAACAAGCCACTGGCAATGATATAGTAGTTTCTGACTTACGTCTGCCCGACGGTGACGGAATCGACCTGTTGCGCTGGATGCGCAAAGAGGGCATGACGCAGCCGTTCATCATCATGACCGACTATGCCGAAGTACATACGGCAGTTGAAAGTATGAAACTCGGCTCGCTGGACTACATACCCAAACAACTCGTGGAGGACAAACTCGTGCCTCTTCTCCGCAGCATACTGAAAGAGCGGAATATCGGACTAAGCCGTATGCCAGTGTTTGCCCGTGACGGTTCCGCTTTCCGGAAAATCATGCACCGGATAAGGCTGGTAGCCCCCACCGATATGAGTGTGCTGATCTTCGGAGAGAACGGCACGGGCAAGGAGCATATCGCCCACCATCTGCATGACAAAAGCAAGCGTTCTGGCAAACCGTTTGTGCCTGTGGACTGCGGATCGTTAAACAAAGAGCTTGCTCCATCGGCATTTTTCGGACACGTCAAAGGGGCGTTCACCGGTGCGGACAGTGCCAAGAAAGGATATTTCCATGAAGCCGAAGGCGGCACGCTGTTCTTGGACGAGGTGGGCAACCTCGCACTGGAAACCCAGCAGATGCTACTGCGCGCCATACAGGAACGGAGATACCGCCCGGTGGGTGACAGAACAGACAAGAGTTTCAATGTCCGTATTATCGCTGCCACCAACGAGAATCTGGAAAAGGCGGTCAATGAAAAGCGTTTCCGGCAGGATTTGCTGTACCGTCTGCATGATTTCGAGATAACCGTTCCGCCGCTGCGTGATTGTCAGGAGGACATCATGCCGTTGGCGGAGTTCTTCCGAGAGATTGCTAATAATGAATTGGAGTGCAAGGTTCGCGGTTTCAGTTCCGAAGCACGGAAAGCGTTGCTGACCCATTCATGGCCGGGCAACGTGCGCGAACTTCGGCAGAAAATCATGGGTGCGGTGTTGCAGGCTCAGACGGGACTTGTCACGAAAGAACATCTGGAACTTGGGATAACCAAAATAACCTCTGTTACCAGCTTCTCCCTACGCAACAATGAGGAAGATAAAGAACGGATTCTGCGTGCTTTGAAGCAGGCTGACGGGAATCGGAAGGTCGCCGCCGAACTGCTTGGAATAGGCAGGACAACACTCTATAATAAACTGGAAGAATATGGATTGAAGTATAAATTTGAGCAACCATAGCCCGCAATTCGCTGAAAATGGCTATCTTTGCATGACATATTAGAAGGTAACGGCGATTGGCAGAGCCTTTTGCCGCCTATATATAACATAAGACCGCAAGGCGTCCTAATGGGAATCTGGAAAATTAACATTAACAGGAACTATTGCGTGATTGCTTATGCTATGCCTACGCATAGCGTGCATTCACCTATTCCTGTTAAGGGCATTCCAGAGCCTCCATTAGTGATAGCGTGGATTGCACGCTACTTTTTTGCCCTTGCCCAACGAAAGGAAACGATAATGGGTAAAGTACAGATTCTTGCCGTCCTCACGATGGACGGATGTCAAAGCTCCGAGTTATGTTGCAAAGCGTATAAGGAATTGCGCCTTGAAGATTGCGGTATCAATGAGATAAGGGAAAATGCCCTTTATCATATCACACCGGATTATTCCATCTCCATGCTTGACGAATGGCGGAAATCCACAACAAACATCTGCTATCTGGCGGAAGTCACCCCTGAAAAGGCGGATTACATCAACGGGCTGCTGCGTATGCGTGTGGTGGATGAAATCATACTTTACACGATTCCTTTCATTGCCGGAACAGGAAAGCGTTTCTTCCAGTCCGCCTTGCCACAGGGACAATGGACGCTAACCTCACAGAAAGCATACCGCAATGGAGTGGTCCGCCATATCTATAAAGCGTGCGTTTGATGTCCGGAAAGTGGACGAATGTTCAGAAAATGAACACTTTAAGTCGAATACAATTCCTACCGGACAAATAAATTGCAAAATTATCATTCTGAAATCCAGTACCTTGCAGAAAGCGTGCTGGATTTTTTGTTTTATGGACACGCTTTTTGCCCATCATATTCATGTGCGCATACCGAAAAACAGAGTGTAAAATTTCAAAATTGACAGGACATGAATTATTTCTTATTGGCGGAAACCGAGTTCTTCCGTCGTATAAACGAAGCCGGGGACTGCAATATGGAAACGGCATACACGGCTTTCACCACGCAAGTGATCGAACTATGCAGCGGCAATGTGGACACCAACCGCACCATCATCGCGCTGGCTTACATCGAAATCGAGTTGCAGCACCATCCCGTGCGCAATCTTCCCGAAGAAAAGAGGGAGATTGCAGCCTACATCAGCAAGGCACTCTCTTTCGTGAGGAAGATGCAGAAGTTCCTTGCCGCTCCCCAAGTGCCACCACTAATCCCCATCCGTACATCCTCCGAGAACACAACCGAAAATCCCGCCTCACCCCTGCAATGGACGGGCAACGCCATCGACCTCGTGGAACTTATCTACGGCATCAACGAGATGGGCTGCATCAACAACGGCAACATGCCGCTCAAACAGCTTGCCCCGCTCCTCTACAAGATTTTCGGTGTCGAATCAAAGGACTGCTACCGCTTCTATATCGACATCAAACGACGGAAGAACGAAAGCCGCACCTACTTCCTTGACAGGATGCAGGAGAAACTGAACGAGAGGATGCTCCGCGACGAAGAGATGGAGCGCATGAAAAGATAATAAATATATATTATATATGAAAAGACAGGAGTAGTCCTGTCTTTTCAATTTGCATTTGATTGTATGCTAATTAGTTAGATGTTAAGTCTTTCAATCTGATAGTGATAAATTGCAAAACATTATGTCTGGTAAATAATAGAACCATTAGTGCTATTAGCATTTATAATTACTACGAACGATGAAACAACTACTTTAAGATTGAATCTGTAAAAATCGCCACTTTGAAGTTTATTTTTTGTGTAAAATTCGCCAATTAAAAAATTATGATTATCTTTGCACTATAATTCATAAAGGTATGGAAACAGTAAATAGAATACTTCAAGAGAAGATTACTGCACGAATCGCGCCCAATAAAGCAGTATTAATTTTTGGTGCTCGCCGTGTTGGTAAAACGGTAATGATGCGTAAAATTGTGGACAACTATTCAGGTAGGACGATGATGCTTAACGGCGAAGACTACGATACATTAGCACTTTTGGAGAATCGCTCAATTGCCAATTATCGACATTTGCTGGATGGTATTGATTTGCTGGCTATTGATGAGGCACAAAACATACCACAAATCGGTAGTATTCTGAAGTTGATAGTTGATGAAATACCGGGAATAAGCGTCTTGGCAAGTGGTTCTTCGTCATTCGATTTACTGAATAAGACTGGTGAACCGTTGGTTGGTCGCAGTACGCAATTTTTACTTACTCCTTTTTCACAACGGGAAATAGCACAAATAGAAACCCCTTTTGAAACTCGTCAGAATCTTGAAGCCCGTTTAATTTACGGTTCATATCCTGAAGTAGTAATGATGGAAAACTATGAACGTAAAACAGACTATCTACGCGATATTGTAGGAGCATACCTGCTTAAAGATATTTTAGCAATTGACGGCTTAAAAAATTCGAGTAAGATGCGCGATCTGCTTCGATTGATAGCTTTTCAGTTGGGCAGTGAAGTTTCTTACGATGAGTTAGGTAAACAGCTCAGCATGAGCAAAACAACAGTTGAAAAATATCTTGACCTCTTGGAGAAAGTATTCGTTATATATCGTCTTGGGGCTTACTCGCGCAATCTTCGCAAGGAGGTGACGAAAGCTGGGAAGTGGTATTTCTATGATAATGGCATTCGAAATGCTATTATAGGTGCTTTTTCACCATTGGCTATTCGGCAGGATGTTGGTGCATTGTGGGAGAACTATATCATCGGAGAGCGTCGTAAGGCGAATTTCAACGAAGGGCTGCATAAGGAGTTCTATTTTTGGCGTACTTACGATAAGCAAGAGATTGATCTTATCGAAGAGAATCCTAATAATCTGACCGCATTGGAATTTAAATGGGGGAACAAGATGCCTACTGTTCCAAAAGTATTTCAAGAAGCATATCCGCACGCAGAGTTTCATGTGGTGAACAGGGAAAATTATTTAGAATTTGTGTAATGTAAAAATTTATAAGAGTATGTATTTAAGCCGGTTGCATATTAGTAAGTTTAGAGTATTCGATGATATCACCTTGTATTTCAAGAATGGTATAAATATACTGATTGGAGAAAACAATTCGGGAAAAACCGCAATTATAGATGCCTTACGTATATGTCTCGGATGCGGTAAACCGGATAACTTTATTTATGTGCAAGACGGAGATTTACATGTTAATCCGGAAAATCCTTCAGAAATCAACACAGTCATACAATTTGACTTGATATTTGAATTTGGAGAGGCGTCGATTGAAAGGGAATGTTTCTATGATTTCATATCACAAGATAAAGACAACCCTGACAAGCAAACGATACAATTGCATTTGAAATTTATCCAAGAAAATAATGGGAAGAAAAAATATTTCAAACGAATAATATGGGGTGGAGATAATGAAGGACAGCAAGTACCTTACGAATCTTTGCAAGAAATCTTTTATACCTATTTAAGTCCACTAAGAGATGCCGTAAGTTGTCTGCGACCTTATTCATATGACAATAAAACATCGCAGTTATTCAACCAACTTACGAAATATAACAAAGGTCACGAAAGCATACCCCTGAATGAAGAAAAGAAAAAATCACTTGCAAAAAATCTATACCAAATCTTCGAGGATGATGCTTATGATTGGAAACATATTCTAACTACGGGAAAGAGCAAAGTTAATGAGCATCTTGAAGGTACAGGAATAACTCTAAAACATCCTGATATAGAAATGCGCTATGTAGGTCGAGAGTTCTCGGATGTTGTACGTGGTATCGAATTAAAATGTCCAATTTATAAAACAGTCGAAACCGGACAAGAACAGAAATACTTTACTCTATCTCAAAATGGGTTAGGTGAAAACAATCTTATTTTCACATCCGTTGTCTTAGGAGATCTTATCAACAGATGCGAAGACCATGCTTTGGAGATCTACAACGCTTTACTTGTGGAAGAACCCGAAGCGCACTTGCATCCACAGTATCAGAACACTTTCTTCGAGTATCTAAATGAATTACAAAGCAAAGGTCTTCAAGTATTTGTAACATCGCACTCACCGACAATTACGGCTAAATCGGATGTCAATAATATTTCCATTTTGCAACGTAAACAAAGTATTATACAGTCATTTTCATTTGATGAATTATCGGAAGATGATTATCCGAAAGAAAGTAAACGGCATTTACGAAAATTTTTGGACACGACAAAAGCCCAATTGTTTTTTGCTAATGGTGTATTGTTAGTGGAAGGTGTTGCAGAAGCGATTATTATACCGATTCTCTCAAAGAAATTCTTGACTAAAAAAATCGACTTGTGTAAAAGTGGAATCGAATTAGTTAATATTGGAGGTGTCGCATTCAATCATTTTGGGTTACTATTCAATAATGATGACGAGAGAAAGCGACTTCTGTCGAGATGTGCGATTATTACTGATTGTGATCCCAAAGAGGATAAGGATATATCTGACAGGGCGCAAAATGCAAAGGATTTAGAGAAACATAACCTGAAAGTATGTTTAGCTTCACACACTCTTGAATATGATTTGTTTGAACAATCTGAGAGAAACAAGACTATAATGCGAGATGTATATCGAAAAATGCACGCTCAAACAGATGATTTAAGAGGTGATTTTAATGCCTCTACTTTAATGAAAAAACTCAAATCCAATAAAGATAAAGCGGAATTTGCATTACAACTCTGTGATAGATTAGAAACTGAAGTAGCGTTCGACGTACCTGATTATATAAAGGATGCTATTTTGTTCGTAGCACCCACAGAATAAAAGTATGAATCTTCAATTATCAGCACAACAACAAGCTGTTGTAGATTGCAACGAGCCGAGAATTGTCGTGAAAGCCTGTCCGGGAAGTGGAAAGACTTTCTCTGTGGCTGCGCGTATGGCAAAACTTTTACGAGAGAATAATTTATCGCGACACCAAGGAATTGCAGCCATATCTTTTACCAACACTGCATGTGAGGTTATACAAAAAGAACTTAAAGAGACATTCGGTTGTCGAAATATAGGTTATCCTTCATTTATAGGGACGATCGATAGTTTTATAAATACTTACATATTTCTGCCTTATGCCCATTTAGTTATGGGATGTGATTGTCGTCCTGAAATAGTAGGAACCGCGTTTAATAAATGGTTTGATTATGATCCGACCCAAACAAGATATATTAGGGGTAAGCAAGGTGAACGAATAATTACATCTCGTGATACCAACTACTATTTCGATCTCATATCATTTGGGCTTAATGACCAATTATTGCGATTAGCCCCATATCAGTCATATCATTTCGGAAAAGCGGATTGGGATAATCCCAATAAGAAAGATGGTTCACCCAAAAAGATTATATCTGAATTGAAAGAGATGAAATGGAAACATTTCAATGCAGGCAAGGTCAATCAGGCAGATGCGATATATTTTACATTCAGAATATTAGATAAATATCCTTCAATAACACAAAATCTTGTCCGTAGATTTCCTATATTGATAATTGATGAAGCTCAAGACACAACAGAGTTGCAAATGGCTATAATTGATAAATTATCTCAATATGGAGCGGAATCTATTATATTGATTGGGGATCCTGACCAAGCAATTTTTGAATGGAATACTGCCAGTCCACATTTATTTATGGAGAAATACAATAATCCAAATTGGCATTCATTGGATTTGTCGGAAAATAGACGTAGCTCCGAAAAAATATGTCAATTAGCTAATCGTTTCTCAGGAAATGAAATGTGTTCAATAGCAAGCGACAAGGATTACACAGACGATCCATGTATTAAAGGGCATCTCGACACGCCGGAATCTGTCAATCAAATTACGAATCATTTCATCGAAAAATGCAATGAGATGGGATTGGATGAATCTGAATATGCAGTTGTATTTCGAGGACAAAAGTTTGGCGAAACAAACTTTGGATTAGTAAACAATGATAGCTCATCAAGACAGAATAGTCCGTGGATAAACGGACACTACGGCGTTAGAGATATTGTATATGGAAAATATTTGATTGATCATGGAAAATATACTGACGGACTATCTCTTATAGAAAAAGGTTGCTATAAAATAACAAAGCGAGTACGGTATATTCCCGCAAGTACAATACGAAGAGAAATAGCGGAAGTAGGGTTTAGAAGACATAGAGCAGAAATGGTTGAGTTTATTCAAAAATTACCTTCAACGAATAATACACTGTCTAATTGGATTACGGAACTTCAACAAACAGGCATAAATCTAACTGTTGATTTGGGCAAGGCGAATGTCCGTATTGAATCGCTTTTTAGAACAGTAAATCATCTCTTTCGGCAAGAGCGACCTTACCTGAAAACAATTCATTCGGTAAAAGGCATGACATTGGAGGCTATTTTAGTATTTCTATCTAAAAAAGCTGTCAGCACGAACTATGCAACGATTTTGAATAATCCTGCAAAGTATTCTGTTGACAATAATGAAGAACTCCGCATTGTGTATGTTGCATGTACACGACCTAAAAAAATGTTATGGATAGCCGTTCCATCAGACGATATCGATTGTTGGAGAAATAAATTGTTCTAAGCAAAAACAGATGATGCGATATTGTTTGCCATCATCTGTTTTTGCTTTGTATTTAACTACTTGGTAATAATACACTTATAACGGGACGGAACAAGGTGTCAAACTTGCCCGCCCCGTTTTTGTTGCCGCCTGCCGGTTATTTCTGCTGCAACAGATGTTTCAGGTTCTCGTCACCCGCAATGCGCTCCAGCTCGTCAGCGACAATCTGTTTCACCTCCTCCTTGATACGCCTGTAATTCGCCTGCACCGTTTCCTTCATGCAGTCGTTGCCGTCCTCGTCCGTGAAATTGGTAATGACGGGTATCGGTTTGTAGGCTTTCTCCTCGCGCTTGACCTTCTCGGCATCCACGACAATCTCACAGTGGAAAATCTTCTGCTCGATACGCTCGTTGAAGTTGTCGGACACCGAACCGACGAACATGCCCTGCGTCAAGCCGGAAATCTTGCTCGGCGGGATAAGCGCGTCCATCTGCGTGTTGATGGAGGTGGAAATATCCTGTCGGTTGATGGAGATGGACTGCCGCTTCTGCAACACCTTTCCGAACCGTTCCGAAAGCGTCTTGGCTGTTTCGCCCACCACCTGCCCGGAGAAGATATTGCCGACCGTGTTCATCACCACTTTGGCTTCTTTATCGCCATAGTCGCGCACCAACTGGCTGAAATCCTGAAAGCCCAGACACACGGCAACCTTGTTGCTTCGCGCGGTGGCGATAAGGTTGTCCAGCCCCTTGAAGTATATCGTCGGAAGCTCGTCGATGATGACCGACGACTTCAACATGCCTTTCTTGTTGATGAGCTTCACGATACGGGAGTTATACAGACCGAGAGCCGCCCCGTAAATGTTCTGACGGTCCGGATTGTTGCCCACACAGAGGATTTTCGGCTCTTCGGGATTGTTGATATCCAGCGTGAACTCGCTGCCCGACATCACCCAATAGAGCTGCGGGGAAATCATGCGTGACAGCGGAATTTTCGCCGATGCGATCTGCCCATAGGCTAAGCACCCAGCGCCTTTCCGTGTTTTAATACGGTAGGTTTCCAAGCACTCGCCTCCGAACCGTGCTGACAGGTCTCCCCGTACACGGCTCTCCACCTTCTCATTCAGTCTAACTTTCCAGCGTGTATTTTGTGATGACATACTGAACATACTGCTAATGTTTTACGTTTGCGTGAAATCATTTTAATTTCCCAATCACTTTTACCTTTAAGGTCTTTCAGTTTGCGTACATGGTGCATTTCAAGGTTATCTGTAGCACCGCAGTTTTCACATACCCGTGCTTGAAGTCTCTTGATTAGACCATTTCTGCCACCAGTTATGGCAATAGTGTTTGGCTGTCTGTCATCCAAATACCTATTGGGTAATTCCTTTCGCTTAAAACCTTTGTCGTAGAACTCACGTCTGAATTCATATCCTCTTTTGTTGGTGTACGGTATGGCAAACACCCCGTTTTTCTTGTACTTCGCAATGATTTTCTTTTTCGAGGTACTGTACTTTGCGGCATACGTCTTATACATACTGTATTCCATGATATTGTAGAATGAATCAATGACGGGACTGTTGTTTGCTATCGAGTAGAAGTTATAGAACCCCATGATTTCGGAATTATATTGGCTTATAATCTCCAAATCGTCAAGGCAGCGCATGTATGTACGACCTTTGGGTTTCCAAACCTCCTTGCCATTTTTCACGATGATTTTTAACGCATCGTATTCAAGGAGCTTCTTCCGCATCACTTCGGTTGTCACATACAGTACTATCTTATGGTCTAAACTTCTTGTCAGATGTCCGTTCTTATCCCTATGGGTGTCATTGGATTTGCGTACAAATACGTCATAACCAAGAAATTTGGCATGTTTCCTCGCATTGGTTATCAGCGTTTTCTCATCGGATAGTTCCAATTTCAATTTGTCAGCCATAAACTGCTTTATGTCCTTCTTGATTTTGATACAATCCTCTTTGCTACCGATAACACCAATGAGAAAATCATCCGCATATCTTACATATTTCAAACGCTTCATAGTTGCATCCATTTCATCACTTGCAGGATAGTTGAGACGTTCTCTGACAATTTCCTTGATTTGCATCGACAGTCGTTTCCGTTCCGTTTTGTCCGTTGATTTTTTCAGTTTGGCTACTAACTTGGCTTTCCGTTGTCCGAAACGTTTTACTATCGGATTTTCCTTACGCCTTTTCCCCTTGTTGAATTTTTCAGTGTATTCCTTGATGTATTTGTCGAACTTGTCAAGATAGATATTTGCCAATATCGGGCTTATTATCCCACCTTGTGGCGTTCCGCTATACGATTTGTGAAATACCCAATCTTCCACATATCCGGCATTCAGAAACTTTCGAATAAGGCGTAAGAAACGCATATCTGAAATACGTTCTGAAAGAATGGCTATCAATACCTCATGGTCTATATTGTCGAAGAAACCTTTGATGTCTCCCTCGATGAACCATTTTGTACTGTTGAATGTCTTTTGTATGCTCCAAAGTGCAGTCTGCGGACTTCTCTGTGGTCTGAAACCGTGAGAAAAATTTTCAAAACTGCCCTCATAGATTGCTTCCAAAATCATTTTTATAACCTCTTGCAGAAGTTTGTCAATGAATGACGGAATACCCAGCGGTCGCATTTTTCCGTTTTTCTTGGGAATGTACACCCGCTGAGAGGGATTTGGCTGGTACGTCTCATCTTTGAGCATACCTATTAACCATTCAATATGGGATATACTGAAACCGTCAATGGTTTTTCCATCGACACCTTTCGTCATATTGCCCTGCTTCGCATAAATACTTTGGTAGGCAATGTAGTACATCTCTTCATTAAACAGTATCCGATACAAACGTTCAAACTTGTAAGCCAAGTCGGAACTATGTTGTGTTAGACTGTTTAATATCTTTTCCGGATTTCTTTTCATGTCTCTCACATTTTCCAAAATTTGACATTAAACGATATTGGCTGCTTCCCTTCGCCATGTACAAGGCTTTCCCTTGCTCGGACTACTACGGAAGCTCTGTTGCCATATGGGTTGCCCCACTTAGGCAATCCCCGTTTAGACATATAATAACTATTGGCATGATAGATTGTCGGATACGACTTTCGTCCTTTACTATGTATGTAGTTGCTCCGTGATAAGTTCTTTTGCCCAAGCAACCTGATGGGAGAAGCTGGGTATCACGGCATGGCGTAGGATAACTTTTTGAGTTATATAACTGTCTTCCGCCAAGGCTTAAGCATCGAGCCGCTTAGACTATCGTTCAACCAGTATAGGCTTTATCCTCATATCTATCGTTTCACCTTGCCACTCGGTCAAGACTTGACAGTTAGTCCACTCGTGGCTTTTCCGACATGCTACACTCCCCATCGTCTTTCGTTGAATGGATAAGTCGGCTGGTGATAGGTTATTATTTCAAAGAACACGAACCTAATAGCTTGCCAAAGCTATATTTATTATATGCCTTTACGGGCGCACCATCAACTGCTCGGCAGCTCCTCCGAGCCATGCGTCCATGAACGGTGAGAGATAGTTCTCCAATTCCGGGTAAGAGGTCAGTATCGGGAAAATATCCTCGTAACGGCGGTTCAGGAACTCGATGGCATGGGGGAACGTGCAATACTTGCCGTTCTTAAAAATTTTGAGATACCAAATGATAGCCGCGAAGAGGATGATGGGCGATTCCACAAAGAAGTCGCCCTGCTTCTGCACCCACGACTTATTTAAGTTGAGCATGATGGTGTACGCGCTCTCGTAAGCGTCCGTAATATCCTCCATGAAGTCTGGGTGAATGGGGTTGCAACGGTGGCTGCGTCGCGGGTCGTCGAAGTTTATCACATAGAATTTCGGCTTCACCTTGTATCCCTCCGGGTGGTTGAGCAGATGATTATAGGCAATCGTGGACAAGTCACTGAATTTGAAATCATAGACATACATCGAGAAGCCCTTTTCAATCTGCTGTTTGATGAAACTGTTTACCACCGCGTATGACTTTCCGCTGCCCGGCGTACCCAACACGATGGAGGCACGGAATGGGTTCACGACATTGATCCAGCCGTTGTTCCAACGTTTCCTGTAATAAAAGCGTGTGGGCAGATTGACCGAATACTCACTTTCGATGAGCCGTGTTTCCTGCATGAAGCTCTCGTTCTCGTTGTTGAACACGTCATCCATGAGGTTGTGTTTCAACAGGCGGCTCATCCACAGACCGCCCATCAGCAGACAGACATATCCTGCGCCAACGGTCAGGATATACAGCCCTGTTACCGCCTCTATCGGCAGCGGCAAAGCCAATATCCACCAGTTAAGGAAGAACAGCACAAAGCCAACGGCAAGAGCCGTCCAGATTCGCCCCCAAGTGATTTTCTCTCCCTTGACGCCCTTCGTCCCCAGACAGGACAGGGCAAGCAGGAGGACGGCGAACAGTTTCGTGTAGAGTATGGAGCGGAACAGCCCCGCCGTGCGGTTGAAGTTCATCAGGATTCTGTCCACCACGCCGATGTCCACGCCCCAGAGCCGTATGGCTTCATAGCAGAACCAGTACACGTTCATGACCACTAAAATAATACTCACGGCACGCAGAAAATCCATGATTTTCGCCAATGCCCTCAAATCGTCTTCTTGTTGTGACATAGATTGAAAAATTTTGATGTTGATACTTCCGGTTACATTCCCAAGCCCTTGCGCCTCTTCTTTTTCCTCTTGCGCTGCATCGCCCGGATGAAGGCTTCCTCCTCGGCATCCACAGCCGAACCTTCGGGAGTGAGCAGACCGACACCGCCCGCCGTGTTCTCGTGGTCGGATGCGGTCTGTCCGCGCATATCCTCTTCTGTTTCCACCGGAACGGACAGCGGAATCGGCGGCTGTCCGGCATAAGGCAGCGTAAAGTGTTCCTGCAAGGCGTTGGCGGAAAGTTCCTTGCCCATGCGCGAGCCGTTCAGCACGCAGCCCGTGCGGTGGTCGATGAACGTGGCTCCATAGATACGCCCTTCCTCCGTGTAGCGCAGCACGGTGTCGATGCCTTTCTCCCTGAGCCGCGAAACGAACTTCTCCTTGTCATACGTGCCTTCAAGTACGGAAAGGACGGTGCGTTTTGTCATGTCGGCGAGTTTCCGCTCCTTAATCTCCTGCTTGGAACGGGCAAATTTCTTCTGCACGGCTTCATAGCTGGCGGATTTCCCGAAAAGCGAGGATTTGAACGGGTTGCCAGTTTTGTTCCCGGCATCATCGGTGACGGAATAGACCAGCCCGTGATACTCACGCCCGCGCACGTTTCCCCGCGCTTCCTCCACCGTCATATTATATAAGGAAAGGAGGGCGCGGTATTCGCCTATCGACTGGAAACGGTACTGTCCACTCAGAGCCTTGACGGTATTTCCGACCTGCCTCTTCACGTCGCCCGCCGAAGCGTCCACCTTGCGCAGCGGATTTTCCAGCCGTAGGTTCTTACGCTCCGCCGGGTGCAGCCCGTACTTCTGTTCCAGTTCCCTGCGGATGCGGTCGCTGCGGCGGAAAAGGAAATCCTGATTGAGCCGCCTGCCTTTCTCGTCCACATTGATTGTCACGATGTGCAGGTGGTGGCGGTCTATGTCCTCGTGCTTGACAACAAGATACGGCTGGTTCCCGTAGCCGAGTTTTTCCAGATACTCGCGTGCGATGTCCTGCAATTCCGTATCGGTCAGCACATCGTCTGGATGCGGGTTGAGCGAGATATGGAGTACCGGTTTCTCCACCCTCGTATGCTCCGGCATACAGGCGAGAAAACCCTCCATCGCCTTGCGGATGTCCACCGTCCCCGTGCCGTCATTGTAGATGCGGTTGGTGGTGAGCAGCCGCCCTTTCGCCTCGTTGATCTTTTCCACATTGTAGGCAAGTGCGCCGTACAACGACTTTCCTACACTGATTTTTGCGACCATTTCGCCTCCATTTCCCTTGAAAGTTCCACAATCTGACGGCTCAGTTTCACGAGTTCGACGGTCTGTTGCTCCAGCTTGTAGAGCAACGCCATCGCCTTTTTCTCGGAAAAATGCAGCCTCAGTTCCTTCACGACTTGGTTGTAGTTCGTGCCTACCGCGCGGAACTGCGCATGGAAATCGGACAGTCTGGTGTAATAATCCACCAGCGTCCTGTCCACTTTCAGCACCCTGAACGGCTGCCCGAAGAAGTGCGCCTTGATGAAAACCGACTTGGCGTAAACGCCCGACTTCTCGAACATGGCGAGGAAACGGTTGTGTTCCTCCTCGTTGAAACGGACGGTGTAACGGAACACCGCCGGATCAAGTTTGGGATTTCTCCCGGTCTTGTTTCTTTTCTCTTTCATATAAACTTTGGATTTAGCGGATGGACGGCATAAGCCGCCGCTTCTTGGCACAGACACCGCAGGTTTGAAAGGCTTCCCGACTTCGGAGAGGAAGCCCGCCCCCTGCAAGGGCAAGTGCTTTTCGTGGCTGCTCAAAACGTTTTGAGCGGCTGAAAAGACATCTTGCTATGTTCAAGCGAACATAAAAATCCGTCGGGGACGGATTGGGGGGATACCTTTCAAACTCCGGGCTGCGCCACCTGCGGCGAACCCTGCCGTTCGGGTGCAAAGTTACGCCCTTAAAGCGGTATCGGACAGAGGCTTGACCCGGACAGTCAGTGCCAACCGGCGCAACATGCCGCCACTTGCCGGAGAAGTGATACAGGTTTCAAAATATCCTTGTTTATTTGCAGCATGATTCGGATGAAGGTCTGAAAATACACCCTTCCACGCGGACATTCGGACAGCGGTCCGTTTATCTGTCCCAATGGTCAAAAGCGGATGTATGCGGGCAAACAGGTTACTGTCCCCATATCCGTATGGATTGATTAAAGTACGGGTGAACGGAAAAGTGTACGGGTGTCCGCAGGCGTAACCGGATTAGTGAGTGAATAGACAAACGGACGGATATGCGTGCGTATGTATGAATGGCAATACGTTGACGCAACCGGACAGAAGTATAACCAAATAAATTATCAAACAGATGAAAGAAGCAACCTATGTGGCGATCTCCACGCAGAAAGGAGGAGCCGGTAAGACAACCCTGACAGTGCTTGTGGCAAGCTACCTGCACTACGTGAAAGGCTACAACGTAGCCGTGGTGGACTGTGATTTTCCGCAGTACAGTATCCATGACATGCGCAAGCGTGACCTGAAAGCCGTCATAGAGGACGGGCATTACAAGATGCTGGCGTATGAGCAGCTCAAGCGGCTGAAGAAAAACCCGTACACAATCAGATGCAGCCGCGCGGAGGATGCGATAAAAACCGCCGGGAACCTGACGGATGCGCAGCCCGACCTTGATTTTGTGTTCTTCGACCTTCCGGGTACAATCAACAATGCCGATGTGGTACGGACCATCGCCAAGATGGACTATATCTTCACACCCATCATCGCAGACCGGGTGGTAATGGAAAGCTCCATCAAGTTCGCCACCGTCATCAACGAACAGATGATAAGCACGGGCAAATCCGGCATAAAAGGAATTTATCTCGTATGGAATATGGTGGACGGGCGCGAGAAGACCGAGCTTTACAAGGCATACGACAAGGTCTGCGCCGAGTTCGCGCTGCCCATTCTTGAAACATTCCTGCCCGACAGCAAGCGTTTCCGGAAGGAAACGGCTGCGGAGCGCAAGGCTGTGTTCCGCTCCACCGCGTTCCCTGCGGACAAGACACTGGTACGTGGCAGCAACCTTGACAAACTCGTCGATGAGATTCTCGGCATCATCAAAAACTGAACGTCATGGCAAAGAAAGCAAGAATAGAGGACATCGACAGCGATGCCGTAATCAATTCGTTCCGCATGGATGATACAAGCATACCGCCGCAGGCAAGAAGCACGGACGGGAGCGTGCAGGCTCCATCACCGGAAGACGGGATGCGGGCGGTCATCCCTCCGCCTGCCTCCCGTCCCAAAGAGGAACCTGAACGCAGGCGCAGGAATGGAAAGCCGGAGAAAACCGATTATGACGGCACATTCGTATGCGAAGCCAACGTCACCGCAAGGCTCGGAAAACAGGTGTATATCCGCAAGGAGTACCACGACCGCATACAGAAGATGCTTCATGTAATCGGTGGCAACGAGGTGACTATCGCCAGTTTTCTTGACAACGTGCTGACACACCATTTCACACAGTTCCAAGAAGAAATCGCGGAATCGTTCCGGCAGCATATGGAATCCTACAATTTATAAACAGTTTAATCAACAACAAGAACATCATGAAAAGAAAGATGAACGACAGTCAGGCAGACAGCCTGCAAACAAGAAAGAGTGAAAGAACCGCTGCCCGTGCAGCAAAGTGTACAACCGGCTGCGGTCAGGGAACGGACGGCGGTGTGTTCCGCAAGGGCAAAGACGGCATCAAGCCGATCTCCATCTTCCTGCAAGCATCGGAAATCAAGACACGGCAATGTATATACATCAGCCGCGAGATCCATGAGAAAGTCGCCATCGTTGCCAGCCGTATGGGTAACGGGTTGAGCATCGGCAAGTTTGTGGACAACATCCTCCGTGACCACTTCCGGCAATACGGGGCGCAGTACACGGAACAGATTGAAAACGCTAAAAAAGTAAGGCTATGATAAAAGTATTTTTAGCCGTATCGGTTGCCTGCAACGTATGGTTTCTGTTCATGCTCCTGTCCGACAGGATAATGGAAACAAAATTCGTCCGCTTCCTGAAAGGTATTTCCGGATTGTGGCAGTCATTGGAATTGAAGGAGGAGAAAACGGAAACGGCATCTGTGGGAATTCCGGCTGATGAAACGGACATCATCGGTAAAAGCAAGTTCAAAATGGCTCCAACCCGGACAACCGCTGCCATACCGGCGCAAGAAGCCGCCACTTCGGAAAAAGGCATTGAGCTGTCGGAGGAAGAGGCTACTTTTGACGACGGAAACACGGAAATAGCCTCACGCCCGGCACAGGTCCCGGAGGAGAAACTCGATGAAACCTTCACGAGCATGCCGCCTTCGGAACTGGAATACGGGGAGGATGAGCCGGACGATGACGAACCGGACAAAGGGCAGGCTTCGGGAAGCAGCTTCGAGGACATAGACATGGCAGTCCGGACGATACGGAAGGATACGCCGTCCGATGAGGAGATGCGACACGCTGGAAAGGTCATGACGGAACTTGACGGGACGGAACTTTTTTCCAGAATAACGGAGAGCCTGACCGATGAAGCGATGAGCGGCAGGCTTGCAAAAGCGATGGCTGTCTTCGTGGATACGGTAAACATGACCGTGACACGGCAAAAAGACAAGATATTCGTGATTCCTGACAAAATAGATGAGTTTGACATCCGCGACTATGTATAACGAAAAAAAGAAATGGTAATGAAAACGTAAAATTACACCCATGCGGCGAGGAAGCGCAAGGCTCGTCCGGTTCGCAACGGACACACCCAAGTCCGTAGAAACAAACGGGCAACCCACTAAACCAAAGTAAAGTAACCGAGTATCAACCGCCCGACAAAGGACCATCCATCCTTTTGACGGCACAAAACAAGAACAGTTTATGAACAAGAACAACAGACAGAAACTTATCCTCTCTGCGGCACTTCTGGTTGCCGCAACCGCCTCCGCCTTCGCGCAGGGAAACGGCATCGCGGGCATCAACGAAGCCACCTCTATGGTGAGTTCGTACTTCGACCCCGGCACGAAACTCATCTACGCCATCGGCGCGGTAGTCGGGCTTATCGGGGGCGTGAAAGTGTACGGGAAATTCTCGTCCGGCGACCCCGACACCTCCAAGACTGCCGCCTCGTGGTTCGGAGCGTGCATCTTCCTGATTGTCGCCGCCACCATCCTGCGTTCATTCTTCCTTTAATAAACGATGTATGGCTGAATACCCGATAAACAAGGGTATCGGCCGCCCGGTAGAGTTCAAGGGCTTGAAGGCTCAGTACCTCTTCATCTTCTGCGGAGGTCTGCTGGCTCTCTTCGTCCTGTTCGTCATCCTCTACATGGTCGGCATCGACCAGTGGGTATGTATCGGCTTCGGCGTGGCATCGTCTTCCGTCCTCGTATGGCAGACCTTCGCGCTGAATGCCCGGTACGGCGAACACGGGCTTATGAAATTAGGGGCAACAAGGAGCCATCCCCGATACCTTATCAACCGGCGGCGGATCACCCGATTATTCAAACGGAAACGAAAGGAAGAAACGACATGAGGAATACATCCAAAATGACAACACTGGAAAACAAGTTCCCGCTATTGGCGGTGGAGCAAGGTTGCATCATCTCCAAAGATGCCGACATCACGGTGGCTTTCGAGGTGGAGCTGCCGGAGCTTTATACCGTGACGGGTGCGGAGTACGAGGCGATACACGGCTGCTGGTGCAAGGCGATCAAGGTGCTGCCGGACTTCTCCGTCGTCCACAAGCAGGACTGGTTCATCAAGGAGAAGTACAGACCGGAGTTGCAAAAGGAGGACATGAGTTTCCTCTCACGGAGCTTCGAGCGTCACTTCAACGAGCGTCCGTACCTGAAGCACACGTGCTACCTCTACCTGACCAAGACGACGAAGGAGCGTAACCGGATGCAGAGCAATTTCAGCACGCTGTGCCGGGGGCATATCATTCCGAAGGAACTGGACAAGGAAACCGCCGCGAAGTTCATGGAGGCTGCGGAACAGTTCGAGCGCATCATCAACGACAGCGGCTTCGTCAGGCTGCGACGCCTCTCCACCGACGAGATAGTGGGGACGGACGGCAAAGCCGGACTGATAGAGCGTTATTTCTCGCTCATGCCCGAAGGCGACGCCACGTTGCAGGACATCGACCTCTCGGCAAGGGAGATGCGCATCGGAGACAACCGCCTGTGCCTGCACACCCTGTCCGACGCGGAAGACCTTCCCGGCACGGTGGCTACCGACACCCGGTATGAAAAACTCTCCACCGACCGCTCGGACTGCCGCCTCTCCTTCGCCTCCCCTGTGGGGCTGCTGCTCTCCTGCAACCACATCTACAACCAGTACGTGATTATCGACAACAGCGAGGAGAACCTTCAAAAATTCGAGAAGTCCGCAAGGAATATGCAGTCGCTCTCGCGCTATTCGAGGAGCAACAGTATCAACCGCGAGTGGATAGACCGCTACCTGAACGAGGCGCACTCATACGGGCTGACCTCGGTGCGGGCGCACTTCAACGTCATGGCGTGGAGCGACGACACGGAAGAGCTGAAGCACATAAAGAACGACGTGGGCAGCCAGCTGGCAAGCATGGAGTGCGTGCCTCGCCACAACACCATCGACTGCCCGACACTTTATTGGGCGGCGATGCCCGGCAATGCTGCGGACTTCCCGGCGGAAGAGAGTTTCCACACCTTCATCGAACAGGCGGTGTGCCTGTTCACGGAGGAAACCAACTACCGCAGCTCGCTCTCGCCCTTCGGCATCAAGATGGTGGACAGGCTCACGGGAAAACCGCTGCACCTCGACATTTCAGACCTGCCGATGAAGCGGGGCATTACCACGAACCGCAACAAGTTCGTATTAGGTCCTTCGGGCAGCGGCAAATCGTTCTTCATGAACCACTTGGTGCGCCAATACTACGAACAGGGCGCGCACGTGGTATTGGTGGACACGGGAAACTCCTATCAGGGGCTATGCGAGATGATACGGCGCAAGACGGGCGGTGCTGACGGCGTGTATTTCACCTACACGGAGGAGAAGCCCATCAGCTTCAACCCGTTCTATACCGACGACTACGTGTTCGACGTGGAGAAGAAGGACAGCATCAAGACGCTGCTGCTGACGCTCTGGAAGTCGGAGGACGACAAGGTGACGAAAACCGAAAGCGGGGAATTGGGCAGTGCCGTGAGTGCCTACATCGAGCGCATCAGGGCTGACCGGAGCATCGTCCCCTCGTTCAACACCTTCTACGAGTACATGCGCGACGACTACCGCAGGGAACTGGCGGAGCGTGACATCAAGGTGGAGAAGGAAGACTTCAACATCGACAACATGCTCACCACCATGCGGCAGTATTACCGGGGCGGACGTTACGACTTCCTGCTCAACTCGGCGGAGAACATCGACCTGCTGGGCAAACGGTTCATCGTCTTCGAGATTGATTCGATAAAGGACAACCGCGAACTGTTCCCGGTAGTGACCATTATCATCATGGAAGCCTTCATCAACAAGATGCGACGGTTGAAGGGCGTGCGCAAACAGCTTATCGTGGAAGAGGCTTGGAAGGCTCTTTCTTTGGCAAATATGGCTGATTACCTGCGCTATATGTACAAGACGGTGCGCAAGTATTTCGGTGAGGCAATCGTGGTGACGCAGGAAGTGGACGACATCATATCCTCGCCCGTCGTCAAGGAGAGCATCATCAACAACTCGGACTGTAAAATCCTGCTCGACCAGCGCAAGTACATGAACAAGTTCGACCAGATTCAGGCGTTGCTCGGACTGACGGAGAAGGAGAAGTCGCAGATACTCTCCATCAACATGGCGAACAACCCCTCACGGCTCTACAAGGAGGTGTGGATAGGCTTGGGCGGCACGCAGTCGGCGGTCTATGCCACCGAGGTGAGCGCGGAGGAATATCTGGCGTACACCACCGAGGAAACGGAAAAGGTGGAGGTGTACCGTCTGGCGGAGCAGCTGGGCGGCGACATCGAAGCCGCCATCCGGCAGCTTGCCGAAAGGCGGAGAAACAAGCAGTAAATAATCAATAATCGGTAAGACAGATTTATCAACGAAAAAAGAAAAGCGTATGAGCATATCAAGAATGAAAATGCTGCAAGTCAGCAAGTGTCTGATTGGATTGGCGGTCATGGTGCTGCAATCCTGCGACGTGGCGGAGAACCGCCGCGACCTGCTGTGCGGGAACTGGGAAAGCGTGGAGGGCAAGCCCGACGTGCTTATCTACAAGGAGGGCGAAGCCTACAAGGTGACGGTATTCAAACGGAGCGGCATCCGCCGCAGGCTGAAACCGGAAACCTACCTCTTGCAGGAGGAGAACGGCAACCTGTTCATGAACACCGGCTTCCGCATCGACGTGGCGTACAACGAAGCCACCGACGTGCTGACCTTCTCACCGAACGGGGACTACGTGCGTGTGAAGCCGCAGCCGGAAACTCCGGCAGAAAAATAAGAACCGCTAAAATCCAAAGAAACATGAGAACAAGAATAACATTCGCCATCTGCCTGTGCCTGCTTTTCGCGGGCAGGGCTTCCGCCCAATGGGTCGTGAGCGATCCGGGCAATCTGGCGCAGGGCATCATCAACGCCTCGAAGAACATCATCCACACCTCGAAGACCGCCACGAACATGGTGAACAACTTTCAGGAAACGGTGAAAATCTACGAGCAGGGAAAGAAGTATTACGACGCCCTCAAATCGGTGAACAATCTGGTCAAGGACGCCCGCAAGGTGCAACAGACCATCCTGATGGTGGGCGACATCACGGACATCTACGTGACCAGCTTCCAGAAGATGCTGCGCGACGACAACTTCACGGTGGAGGAACTCGGAGCCATCGCCTTCGGCTACACGAAGCTGCTGGAGGAATCCAACGACGTGCTTACGGAACTGAAGAACGTGGTGAACATCACCACGCTCTCCATGACGGACAAGGAGCGCATGGACGTGGTGGAACGCTGCTACTCCAAGATGAAGCGTTACCGCAACCTCGTGAGCTACTACACCAACAAGAACATCAGCGTGAGCTACCTGCGTGCAAAGAAGAAAAACGACCTCGACCGCATCATGGGGCTGTACGGGAGCATGAACGAAAGATACTGGTAGCCTATGGAGTTCGACAACCTTCACCAGATTCTCCGCTCGCTCTACGAGCAGATGATGCCGCTGTGCGCTGACATGGCGGGCGTGGCGAAAGGCATCGCCGGGCTGGGCGCGCTCTTCTATGTCGCCTACCGGGTATGGCAGTCGTTGGCGAGAGCCGAACCGATAGACGTCTTCCCGATGCTCCGTCCCTTTGCCGTCGGTCTGTGCATCATGTTCTTCCCTACGGTGGTGCTCGGCACGATAAACAGTGTCCTCTCGCCCGTCGTGCAGGGTACGGCGAAACTGCTCGAAACGCAGACTTTGGACATGAACAAGTACCGGGAGCAGAAGGACAGGCTGGAATACGAGGCGATGGTGCGCAATCCCGAAACCGCCTACCTCGTGTCCAACGAGGAGTTTGACAAACAGTTGGAGGAATTGGGCTGGTCGCCCTCCGACATGGTGACGATGGCGGGGATGTATATCGACCGGGGGATGTACAAGATGAAGAAGGGCATCCGCGATTTCTTCCGCGAGATACTGGAACTGATGTTCCAAGCCGCCGCCCTCGTGATAGACACCATCCGCACGTTCTTCCTCGTGGTGCTGGCGATACTCGGTCCGATAGCCTTCGCCATATCGGTGTGGGACGGCTTCCAAAGCACGCTCACGCAGTGGATATGCCGCTACATACAAGTCTATCTGTGGCTGCCCGTGTCGGACATATTCAGCACCATACTCGCCAAGATTCAGGTGTTGATGCTCCAGAGCGACATCGAGCGTATGCAGACCGACCCCAACTTCTCGCTGGATTCCAGCGACGGGGTGTATATCGTGTTCATGATTATCGGCATCATCGGCTACTTCACCATTCCGACGGTGGCGGGCTGGATCATCCAAGCCGGGGGCATGGGCGGCTACGGGCGCAACGTGAACCAGATGGCTGGACGCGCCGGAAGCATGGCGGGCAGCGTGGCGGGTGCTACCGCAGGCAACGCGGTGGGACGCATCGGCAAACTGCTGAAATAGAGGCATGAATTACAGGACAGGCATCCGCCTAAAAGTAACATACGTATGTCGCCTGTCATGACATACGTATGTAGCAGCCTATTACATACGTATGCAGCGGCTCATTACATACGTATGTGGCAACCTGTTACATACGTATGTGGCAGACGACCGCATACCAATCCTATTGTATAACGAATTAAGAACCGAAAAATAAAATCAGACAATGGAATTCAAGTCACTCAAAAACATCGAATCATCGTTCAGGCAGATACGCCTGTTCGGTATCGTCTTCCTCTCGCTGTGCGCCGTGATAACGGTATGGAGCGTGTGGAGTTCCTACCGCTTCGCGGAGCGGCAGCGTGAGAAGATCTATGTGCTGGACAACGGCAAGTCGCTGATGCTGGCACTCTCGCAGGACCTCTCGCAGAACCGTCCGGCGGAAGCGAGGGAGCATGTGCGCCGCTTCCACGAGCTGTTCTTCACGCTCTCGCCCGAAAAGAGCGCAATAGAACACAACGTGAAGCGTGCGTTGCTGCTGGCGGACAAGAGCGTGTATAACTACTATTCGGACTTCGCCGAGAAGGGGTACTACAACCGCATCATCGCCGGGAACATCAACCAAGTGCTGAAGGTGGACAGCGTGGTGTGCGACTTCAACGGCTATCCCTACCGTGCCGTGACCTACGCCACGCAGAAGATCATCCGTCAGAGCAACGTCACCGAGCGCAGCCTCGTGACCACGTGCCGGCTCTTGAACTCGTCCCGTTCGGACGACAACCCCAACGGTTTCACCATCGAGGGATTCACCATCATCGAGAACAAGGATTTACAAACCATCAAAAGGTAACAGGCATGAAAGGAATCGGAAAATCACTGTGGAGAGCCTATTGGAAACTCCACGACAAAAAGAAAATGCTGGTGGCAAGGCTCAAGGGCTATCTGGACGGCTTGCCGCCGAAGACACGCAGGCGCATTGTGCTGGCGATGCTCGCCGCATTCGCCGCGCTTGCCCTCTACACCTTCGGCAAAGCCGTCTATGACATCGGCAGGAATGACGGCAGCCGGATGGAGATAGACCATGCCGGACAGGTGGAACTGTCCGTGAAGCCGGATAACAATCACAATGTAATACCTTATTTATATGGAACAGACGAAGAATGAACCCAAGAACGAAAACAAGGCGGCTCCCGGCAACGACAAGCCGAAAAAGGAGCGCAAGCCGCTGAGCGAAGCACAACGGCTGAAACGCCAGAAAATGATAGTGCTTCCCGCTATGGTGCTGGTATTCATCGGGGCGATGTGGCTGATATTCGCCCCGTCCTCCGGCAAGGAGCAGGAGCCGGGAACAGGCGGCTACAACATCGAGATGCCCGACGCGGACAAGGAGAACCGCCGGATTATCGGGGACAAGGCGAAAGCCTACGAGCAGGGGGCAATGGAGGAACGGCAGGAGAACCGCAGCCGCGCCATGCAGCAGTTGGGCGACCTGTTCGACCGCGAAACGGCGGAAGCGGACAATGGCGGCGACTTCGACCTTGCCAATCCCGGCGGAACGGAAGAGGCGGTGAAGCCCGCACCGAAGACCATCCAATCCTCGGCAGCCGCCTACCGTGACCTCAATGCCACGCTCGGCAACTTCTACGAGCAGCCGAAGAACGACAATGCGGAGATGGACGAACTGCTGGAACGCATCGCCACGCTCGAATCCGAACTGGAAAGCGGAAAAGAGAGAAGCTCCACGATGGACGAGCAGGTGGCACTCATGGAAAAATCCTACGAGCTGGCGGCGAAGTACATGGGTGGTCAGAACGGCACGCAGGCGGCAGCGGGACAGACCGCAGAGCCGTCCCCGTCCCCCGTGCAGAAAGCCGGAAAGAACACGGCAAAACCCGTAAGGCAGGTGGCGCATCAGGTGGTGTCCTCGCTCGGACAGCCCATGAGCAATTCCGAATTTGTCGCTTCCTTCTCGCAGGAACGCAACCGCAGTTTCAACACGGCGGTGGGTGTCACGACCGTATCGGACAGGAACACCATACCGGCATGCGTCTATGGGGCGCAGAGCGTTACGGACGGGCAGGCGGTCAGGTTACGGCTGCTGGAGCCGATGGCAGTAGCAGACCGGATCATTCCTCGTAATGCGGTGGTGGTCGGTGCAGCCAAGATTCAGGGCGAACGGCTCGCCATCGAAATCACCTCTCTGGAACACGACGGTACGGTTATCCCGGTGGAGTTGGAGGTCTATGACACGGACGGACAGCCCGGCATATTCATCCCCAACTCGATGGAGATTAACGCCGTCAGGGAGGTTGCCGCCAACATGGGCGGCTCGCTCGGCAGCAGCATCAACATCTCCACCAATGCTGGTGCGCAGCTCGCCTCCGACTTGGGCAAGGGGCTGATACAAGGTACGAGCCAGTATATAGCCAAGAAGATGCGCACCGTCAAAGTGCATCTGAAAGCCGGGTACAGGGTCATGCTCTATCAGGAGAAGGACTGATGTATAATCATAAGAAATCCAATCAATAACAACAACCCACTAAATTCAAAGTAAAATGAGAAAAGTAATCATGATGTTTGCCCTTGCTATGGGCATCGCAACTGCCAACGCGCAGGAAAACGTGACCGTTGAAACGACCAACGGAAGTGAAGAACTGACCTTGACAAAGGAGGTCTATCCGCAGAAGGAGGCGGACGGCGACCTGTATCACGGTCTGACGAGAAAGCTGGGCTTTGACCGCATGGTTCCCCCGCACGGCTTGGAAGTGACCTACGACAAGACCGTGCATGTCATCTTCCCGGCGGAGGTGCGCTATGTCGATTTAGGCTCGCCCGACCTGATAGCGGGCAAAGCCGACGGTGCGGAGAACGTCATCCGTGTGAAGGCTACCGTGAGGAACTTCCCGAACGAAACCAACATGTCCGTAATCACGGAGGACGGGAGTTTCTACACCTTCAACGTGAAGTACGCCGCCGAACCGCTGCTGCTCAACGTGGAGATGTGCGACTTCATCCATGACGGCGAGGCGGTGAACCGTCCGAACAACGCGCAGGAAATCTACCTGAAAGAATTAGGCAGTGAAAGTCCCATGCTGGTGCGCCTTATCATGAAGTCCATCCACAAGCAGGACAAGCGTGAGGTGAAGCATATCGGCTGCAAGCGTTTCGGCATCCAGTACCTTCTGAAAGGCATCTACACGCACAACGGGCTTCTGTATTTCCACACGGAAATCAGGAACCAGAGCAACGTGCCTTTCGATGTGGACTACATCACGTGGAAAATCGTGGACAAAAAAGTGGCGAAGCGTACCGCCGTGCAGGAGCGTATCATCCTGCCGCTCCGCGCGCAGAACTACACCACGCTCGTGCCGGGCAAAAAAAGCGAGCGCACGGTCTTCACGATGGCGAAGTTCACCATCCCAGACGGCAAGTGCCTCGTGGTGGAACTCAACGAGAAAAACGGGGGACGTCACCAGTCCTTCGTGATCGAGAATGAGGACTTGGTGCGTGCCAATACCATCAACGAACTTCAAGTGCGCTGACCATGAGAAAGTACATCGCAATAATCATAGCGTCGCTTGCCCTGTTCACGGGGCAGGCGCACGCCCAGCGATGCCTGCCGAAGATGCAGGGCATCGAGGTCAGGGCGAACATGGCGGACGGTTTCAATCCCGGCGGCAACGACGGCGGGTATAGCTTCGGGGCGGCTCTTTCCACCTACACGAAAAAAGGGAACAAATGGGTGTTCGGCAGTGAATACCTATTGAAGAACAACCCTTACAAGGACGGGAAGATACCCGTGGCACAGTTCACGGCGGAGGGCGGATACTACTTCAAGATACTCTCCGATGCCCGTAAAATCGTGTTCGTCTATGCAGGTGCTTCGGCTCTTGCCGGATATGAATCGGTGAACTGGGGCGAAAAGGTACTGCATGACGGCTCCACGCTCCATGAACGGGACGCCTTTATCTATGGCGGTGCGCTGACGCTCGATGTGGAGTTTTACGTGGCTGACCGTATCGCCCTGCTCGCCAACCTCCGGGAGCGTTGCCTGTGGGGTGGCGACACGAGGAAGTTTCATACGCAATGGGGCGTGGGCATCAAGTTCATCATTAACTGACGCACCGCATGGAACGAACGGAAATTGAAGCCATGAGGCAAATATCCCTTGCAGACTTCCTCGCACGGCGGGGACATGAACCTGTCCGAAGAAGCGGCAACGAGTTGTGGTATTGTGCGCCATACCGCAATGAGCGCACGCCCTCTTTCCGTGTGAACGTGGCAAAAGAGCTCTGGTACGACTTCGGTCTGGGCAAGGGCGGCGACATCTTCACGCTTGCCGGGGAGTTTGTCCGAAGCGAGGATTTCATGGAACAAGTGAAGTTCATAGCGGAAACCGCCAATATGCCTATGCCTGTTCCAGAAGTGAGCAAAACGACTTTCCTGCCTAAACGGTCAGAACCTGCCTTTGAGGGTGTGGAAACCGCTCCACTGCTTCATTCTCCACTGACGGACTATCTGGCGGAACGGGGCATTCCTTACGGCATTGCATCCCTGTATTGCTGCCGACTGAATTACGGAGTGCGTGGCAAGCGATATTTCGCCGTCGGTTTTCCGAATGTGGCGGGTGGCTATGAGATCCGCAGCCGTTTCTTCAAGGGATGCGTGCCGCCGAAAGACGTGTCGCTGGTCAAGACGGAAGGCTCTCCGTCTGACGTGTGCAGCGTATTTGAAGGATTCATGGACTTTCTTTCCGCCGTCACGCTCGGATTGGAAACGGGTGGTTGCCTTGTGCTGAACTCCGTTTCCAACGTGGAAAAGGCTATGAGGTATCTGGACGGTTACGGGCGCATAGACTGTTACCTCGACCGTGACGAAGCCGGACGGCGCACGTTGGAAATGCTGAAAGGACACTACGAGGAACGTGTCTGCGACCGTTCCGCCCTCTATGATGGTTGCAAGGACTTGAACGACTATCTGCAACTGACAACGAAAAAAGAACAATAACTTAAAAATCAAAAGACAATGAACATACTGAACAACAAGAACAAGAGAACATCAATCTTCAAGGCGTTGGCACTCTGCCTTTTCGCCGCCGTGTCGCTCACCGCCGTATCGTGTGACGACGACATGGACATCCAGCAATCCTATCCCTTCACGGTGGAAACCATGCCCGTGCCGAACAAGGTAAGCAATGGGCAGACGGTGGAAATCCGCTGTGAGCTGAAAAGGACGGGCGATTACGCCAACACGCTCTACACCATCCGGTATTTCCAGTTCGAGGGGGAAGGCACGCTGAAGATGGCGGGCGGCATTACTTTCCTGCCCAACGACCGCTACCTGCTCGAAAACGAGAAGTTCCGGCTGTACTATACGGCAGAGGGCGACGAGGCGCACAACTTCATCGTGGTGGTGGAGGACAACTTCAAAAATTCCTACGAATTGGAATTTGACTTCAACAACCGAAACGTGAAGGATGACATTCAGACCGTCATCCCCATAGGCAATTACAAACCTCTGCCAAGATGATGCGTGTGTTCATGGCTATCCTCTGTTCGCTTCTGGCGGTCTGCTCCGTGTCCGCACGGGACAGCCGTCAGAAGGGGACGGACGGGCAGGCGGCAATCTACCGCCTGCCGCCTTTCGAGCGGGCGGTTCGCTGTACGAAGTATTTTGAGGGCTGGCACTCGGAGAAACACCACCCCTACGTGGGCTGGGGTCATCAGGTGCAGCCGGGGGAAAGGTATTCGGCACGCACCATGACGAAGCGGCAGGCGGACGCGCTCCTGCGGAAAGACTTGCGGAAGTTCTGCGCCATGTTCCGCAAGTTCGGGCGTGACAGTCTGCTCCTTGCCACGCTCGCATACAATGTCGGTCCATACCGGCTTTTGGGGAGCGGGAAGATACCCAAAAGCACGCTGATCCGAAAATTGGAGGCGGGCGACAGGAACATTTACCGGGAATATATCGCTTTCTGCAACTACAAGGGGAAACGGCACGCCATGCTGCTCAAACGGAGAAAAGCGGAGTTTGCGCTGCTGTACGAGCCTTAAAAGAACTGATAAATAATAGTTAGGCGTGCCATTTTGTCATTTGGCACGCTTTTTGCGTTTTTTTTGTAATAAAAGCGAAAAAATATGGATTATTCCCAAAAACTTAGACAAATAAATAATCGATACAATCCAGACTCGTCAATGCTCGTAGAGCAAAGAATGTTCAGTGGAGAGTCTGTATATGATAAAGATGTGGCAAGGTATGTATTGCGTGCCATGAAATCCGTTGATGAAGAATACACAAAACGAACCAAAGCCGCAGGGGAGGTCGTTAAACAGCATCTGAGAGAATCTCTAACGAATGTATCGTATGAATACCAAGGCTCTGTTATGACAGATACACACATAAGGGGAGCCAGTGATATAGACTTGCTTGTACTATGTGAGAAATTTGTCGGAACAGACATTTTTAAGGTAAGACAAGAATTAGCGAAAACATGGAAATATAATGACCGCCAAATTGGCAGATTATGTCAGTTCGATAACTCATTTTCTCAATATGAGGGGAATAGTTCTCAGGATATGGCATCTTTGCGGACTCAAATTGAAAAGACAATGTCACGTACATATACTATATGTGACATATCAAAGCCCAAGGCGGTAAAAATTACTAATCAAAATCTTCATCGAGACGTAGATATTGTAACATCATCTTGGTTCCAATCATTGGATTATGTATTGGATGGAATGCCAGAGGATAAACGTGGTATAAAAATATATAATAAAAGCACCGGACTTTCCGAAGGACCGGATTATCCGTTTCTAAGCATATCAAGAATAAATCAAAGAAGTGCAGATACAAATGGACGGTTGAAAAGAATGATTAGATTCCTTAAAAATGTTCGTACAGATTCTGAGAAAGATATCCCACTTACAAGTTTTGAAATCAATGCTATCTGCTACTCAATACCAGTACAAGATTACGTACAAAAAGAATACAAGGATTTGGTTTATATCTTGTGGCATACGATGTTCCATTTATGGAATGACGGCAAGCAAGATGACCTGAAGTCAGTGGTTGGAAACGAATATGTTTTTAAAGATAAGCCAGAAAAACTTGCGGCATTAAAAGTATTGGAAGACGAAGTTTATAAAATAAATAAGGATTTAGGTAATATATGAAACCAAGAATATTTATCGGCTCATCAAGCGAAGGTCTTGACGTTGCCAAACGAATCAAGGACTTTTTCAAGGAGGATTACGATTGTTATCTTTGGACAGATAATATCTTTAAGAACAATGAATCTTTTCTAGAAACATTGGTCAAATCTGCCAGCTTATTTGATTTCGGCTTTATGGTATTTTCAGCTGATGACGAACTTATTGTCAGAGATACACATTTTGAATCAGCCCGTGATAATGTTTTATTTGAATATGGTCTTTTCCTTGGTCGGGTAGGATTAGATCGAGCTTTTATTATTGCTCAACAAGAAGCAAAAATACCTACCGATTTGTTAGGCATAACGGCTACGCGGTATGAAGTGAAAATTGGTGCAGACGGGAAGAAAGTCGCCACAGATTCATTGGAAAAAGGTTTAGCTAAATTAAAAAAACAAATTGATGAAAACATCAATCTCGGTCATTTAGGGCTATTGCCATCAACTGTTTTGGCAATTTCCTATTTTGAGGGATTTGTTAAACTTGCGGCCGAATGGCTTGCAGAAAACACGCCAGGATTGGAAATTGATGGCACTATATATGACAAGGGTATCTTAAAAATTGTAATGCCGGATTCTCTTGACGCAGATATAAAAAAGAGTGCGATGTTGTATTACAAGAAATTGGGGTTAAAAGAGACTAAGATTGACACAAAACAAAGAAGTTACCCTATTCATTTTGCGACAAAAGATGGTGACGATTCTTTAGAAATCTATGACATGCCAACTATTTTGACAGGCATAGATAAGGCAATTGATATGTATTTCCGTGTAGGACATATAGGGAAAAAGATAGAACAAGAACTTGCGGAAGAGAATGAGATGAATAATTTTCGGAGGGTCTTACAACTTTTAATCAACGAGGATGCCTTTTGTCGAGAATGTGTTATAATTATATGATTTACAAATCCGATAAAGTTGTGGCTTCATCGGATTTTCCGCTTTCATACATTCGGGATTATTCCTTTGCCGACAACTTCACCATCCCTGCAATGCTCAATGGTGCTGGGCGAAAATCCCATGTCCCCGATTGCGATATGCCGGATATACTCCACATATTCCAGACCTTGAAAATTCCTGCCCGTGAGGTTTCTGAAAAATCATCTTTATGCTTGTTCCGTCATTGCTGTGCAAGATGATTTTTCCGTTCTGTCTGATTGTTTCCATAATTAAAACTTGTTTTTGTGAATGCTATCGTAGATTGGCACAAAGGTTTCTTTGCTACTTTCTTTATCCGCCATCATGCTCACTGAAAGAAAGTAGGCGGCTTTCGCCGCCCACCTCTCAAAAATGGGTGTAAAGTCCTGTCACTATCGTGAAGATGTCCTCCAGCATATCGCAATATATTCCCTCGTGCGTTTCAATGTCCTTCGTCTTACACTCGAATGTCTTTTTGCTGAACGTCCTGCGGTAGAAGCGCATATTGTAGAGGTCTGCCCCTGCATCATAGATGATGTCAAGGCGGTTGGCACTCGTCTTGTTCCTCGCAAGGCTCATGCGTAAGCCGTTGCCCATGTCTATGAAGTCTTTGCTTCCCGTCATGGCGGCAAAGCGTCTGCCACCTATCTGCTCCAAAATTGTCTTTGCTATCATATTCATTCTTCTTTGGGTGTTATGTTTAGGCGGTGCGGACACCGCCTAAACGCTCAACATTCTGTTTTCTCGGCTATTGGTGTGTTACGTTCCAACCATGTTTGCACACACTCCATATTGTACTCGCTCGTTATGACTGCCGTGTGGCTGTCAATGGCGGTGAAACGGCTGCTTTCATAGTCCTCTATCCATCCTTTAAGCGTATCCACTCCCCACGCTTCAGAATCGTCAAAGATGCCGTCCAATTCCGCGATAGGTTTGCTGAACTTTACTATCAGCGTTTGGTAGCCTGCTGCGTTCATCGTTTGTTCTCCTTTCTTTTCTTTGCCGTCAGCCACTTGTCCCGTGCGGTTCGGCACTCGTCCAACGTGGGTTTCACACAAGAGAATAATTCCCCGTCCGTGTGGCGGTAGTCGTATTGCACAAGTGTCCGCTTGCGTCTGCCGATACCCGTTTGGAACTTCTCGTATTTCTCTGTCCCTGCTTTCGTGCAGGTGCTTACTCCGTTGATGGTCATTCGTGTTGCCATAATCGTTGCTTTTGATGGTTAGAAATGTACTGACAAAACTCTGTTCTGCATCACCATTTCGGGATTGCTCGTGTAGCGTTGGTGCAGGTAGAAATGGTGTGAGCCGAAGCCGTAAAGGAAGAACTTGTCAAGTTCGTGCTTCTCGGCAAAGTCCTTTACGCTTGCCCTTAACTGCTCCTCACTCTGACAAAAAGTGAGAAGGTTCATAAATTCAAGGAACATCGTGGGGATTTTATCGTCCCACAAGCAAACCATACTTTCAAATCTTACTTCCATATTATTCTGTATTATAGGTTGATATTATGCTGCGTTCATCCGCTGACGGATAAGTCCGGCATTGTCCTCCACAAGTCGGATGATGCGGTCGTGGTACTCGGTGTTGGAATTACATACCCCTCTGCTCTGTACTACTTTCAGCGTTTTCAAACTGACTTCTATCGTTTCAATCCGTTTGCCGTCAATGGTGGCGGATAGGATAAGGGAGTTTGCCTTGTTGTGATAACCGCCCACACAATGGTGCATTATCCGTCCTTCCTCCGCCATTTCCTCCACGCTCTCTATAACCTTGATGCAGATAAGGCTGTCAGAGAACACAAGTCCGAAGAAGATGCCTTTGGCTTTCAGATAGTTCTTCTCGTCCTCAATCGCCTTTCGCCGTTGCTGTTCCGTCCGTTCACGCTCCCTTTGCAGGTTGCGTTTTCTCACCAACTTGTCGTGTTCCGCTTTGAGGTCGGCAGGGCAGACGTACTTCGGGCTGTTCGTGTCCTTGCCGAAATGACGCAGGAGGTCTATGGTGTCGCACCATACGGAGCCGTCCGAAATGGTGTAACCGTTACGGATGCAAATCTTGACGGATGCCCAATACCGTCCCATGTCAAAGGAACTGCGGATATAGTGGCGCAACATGGCGTATTGCCCTGCCTTCAAGAGCGTTTCGGCTCGGCTGTCGGAAAGGATAGCCGTGAAAAGGTCATACGACAGTGTGTTGTGATAGTCCCCCTTGAAGCCGTTGCGTTTCAGTTCGGGGATGAAACGCTGTCGGGGATAGGTACACATAGGTGCTATATCGTATGCGTGAAGCCTGTTGTTCTTGCGCACTTCCATGTCGCTGTATTCAGACCATTGGTCATAATACAACATTAACATACCACGCAGTCGGGCAACGGTCGTTGTCTTCCCATTGGGTGAAATCCATCTCTGCACCACTTCATAGATGGAATACTCGGCTGCTTGCCCTGCCTTGTATCGGGACTTGACGAAGAAGAAGCGTATCACTTGGTACTGCTTGCTGGTGGTGACAATGGAGAAGTATTCATTCTCGCTGAAAACGCTCTTTCGGGTGCGCAACGCTTCCAACTGCATACCGCAATGGGGGCAGGTGCATCCGCAAAGGGTGTCCGCAAGGTCGTGGTCACTCTTCCACGAATGTCCGCACTCGGTACAGGTGTTCGTGCCGTCCGCTCTCTTGATTGCGTAGTGCTTGAAGCAATGACGGAAAGCGTATGCCTTTTGCGTGGCGGTCAATCTCGGTAGTCGCTTGCTCAGATGTGCGACTTCCTGCTGTATGTGTGTTCTCGGTTTCATAAGCCTAAATCAAATAATGAGGGTTGTTGTATGGGTTGGATGGTCACTTTGGTGGCGGTTCTCGGCTTGTGGCGGTTCTGCAACTTGCGGACTTCCTCGTCTTGGTATTGTCGGATAGCGTTCTGCCGTGCTTCCGCCTTTTCCTCTGCGGTGAGTTCCACCACATGGTTCACGGCTACTTGGCATTGGATAGACTTGCCCACCTCTATTTCGTTCTCGTCATAGTAGTGTACGGCTTGTCCGTATATCTCCCCGTCCGTGAAGCCGTTGCAACCGCTTTTCTGCACATAGTTCAGAATGTAGGTCACGCAGTCGTCTATGTTCTTGGCTGGGTTGCGGTAGCTCTTGGCGAAAAGTGTATCTTCATCCGCACGTTGCTCCAAATACATCTGTATCGTTCTCTTGAAATGGTCTGTTCCTTTCATAATCGCTATATCTTTGAGGGGTTATCGTTCAAATAAAGTATGTCGCAGTCCTCCACTTCGGCAGGAAGTCCGAAAAGCGGATAGCGTGAAAAATAAGGGTGTGCGTTTCCTTCCTCGTCCGTAACGGGTGAAACGATTTGTACCTGCCAATCATTTACCCATCGGTCTATCATACGGATTTCATCGTCCGTCAGTCCCGTTGCGTCCCCGTTGATGAGATAGCACAAACTCCACGTGGGTATCTCTTCCGTTGTCTTATTCATGTCGGTAGGGATTAAAGGGTGAATAACCAAAGGATGAAGCCGAAGAAGGCGATTGTGGAAAGGATAGCCACGATTATGCCTATCGCCACTCGGAACACTCCGTTTATTATCTCTCTTACGATACCCCAAAGGATACCTAACACCCAAAGGGCGGTGCGCACGATTAGGGTGCATATCGCAAGCCCCATGTATTGCGCCATTTGTCTGAAGTCTGCCGTTGCTGTCATAGCCGTATCATTTGTTAAGTTCCACGATGCTGTCAATCCTGCCGTAAAGGAAATTGCGGAGTGCGGTCTTGTCGGTAGCCTTGTATTCCGCCCAATGCCCATACTGCTTTACGATGAAGGTTCTGAGAATGTCGGAGAAGTCAAACATCCAGCCTTGCAAGGGGACTGCGCTCTTGAAATAGGTGTTGCTGTTCACTTCTTCGGTGAGCCAATCCTTTTCCTCTCGGTTCATCTGCCCTCCGTTGTTCAGTTTCTCACGCAGGATGTAAACCTTACTGCCTTTCAGTGCGTCCAATGTCGGCACTTCCCAAGCCACGAATTTTGTTGCTATTGCTGTTCCCATATCCATTTTGTTTTTGATTTTTATTTTTAATGCGGATTCAAGAGCTGAGGGAGTTGAGTTTCAAACTATCTTATCTGCCTCTCGTTTATCCGACATTTTTTTTATGCGTCTTTCTGTCGCATCGGTCGTTTTCGTTTCGGGTGCTTAAAAAGGTAGGGATTAGGGAATGCAAGGTTTTTCGGGAAAAATACTACCCGCAGGGCTGGAGATTTTTCCCGAAAACAGGAGGCTTGACCTTGCTTTCCCGTCAAATCCCGGAGTTACCTTTGCGCCCAGAACGGAAATGACTGCCTGATGCGGCCCACTGAAAGGCGCGAAAATGGAGGTAAACGGAAGTAGAGGCAGATTAGACAGAATACTTCAAAAGAGAAATCCGTAAAAAAAGGAAGTCCCCAACAAGAAAAGGACATAGCCGGTAGCGTGAAACCGGGCAAACCACCTGCAAGGAAGTATGGTTTTATCTGTCCGGCCGGACGTGTCGGGGCGGGCAGATAAAATCATTCTTCCCGGTTTGCCTGCTGTGGGTGACGGCTTGTTCCATTTATGGACAAGCCGTCATACACGGCTTTCCGCTTCCGGCTCAAAGGAACAGCGAAAAAGAAAAATCATCTGAAAAACCGTAAAAGCTCCTCTTTGGCATAAGCATAAAAGAAATGGGCCTTGCCTCATGAGTCTAAACTGTTGCTTAGGCGTGAGGCAAAGCCCTTTTCTCCGCTTATGCGATAGTCGGCACACGTTCGTTCAAAATCCTTTTGTACGATGGTGTGCCGACGAATAAAGCCGCTTTTACGGAAAACTTGTATGAGATAGAAAAAAATCAGGGAGATTCATATCAAAATCTCCCGTTTTATTGTTACTTTTGCATACGAAGAGTTCTTTGAAGGTTACGCAACGCGCAGACGAATAATGCAGCAGATAACTAACTAAATCGTAACCTATTACTATCATAAGCGATTAACATACGCTCTTTTCCAATAAAATACACTCTTTTCGTAACTTCTCCTGTGCAAATTTACATGAAAACATTGAGATTTCCGCACCGGCAGGATAAAGAAATGCTTTTTCTTTAGGGGAAAGAATGTTATTTGTTTCTATGCGGCAGAGTTATTTCATGGTTCTGTAGGATTTTGTGTACCTTTGTATAAGATAAGCTGCGCCTCTGCAATTGGATCATGCTTCATTGCGTTCGGCTTGCGTTATATATGCGTATAATCCGCATCTGGGAGGTTTTTGTACTTTTATCTTATAACGGAATTTATGGAAAAGTCGGTTATATATCCTTTTTCCCATCCTCTTTATGTGATGGTGAAGCCGGTAGGTGCAATGTGTAACCTTGCGTGCCGCTATTGTTATTATCTTGAGAAGAAAGGACTGTATGAAGAACGTCGTACGGTGATGTCCGAGCATGTGCTTGAGAATTTCATCCGCCAGTATATCGGTGCCCAGACTCAGCGTGAGGTTCTTTTTGTTTGGCATGGCGGTGAGCCGCTGATGCTTCCGGTTTCGTTTTATGAGAATGCCCTGCGGTTGCAGCGCAAGTATGCCGGTGGTCATGTGATAGACAACTGTATACAGACCAACGGTACACTCTTGACTGATGAGTGGTGCCGTTTTCTTTCCGCCAACGGGTTTCTTGTCGGTGTGTCAATCGACGGCAACGGTCAGATGCACGATATGTATAGGCGTACTGTGGGCGGCAGCGGTACGTTTTCTGAGGTCATGAGGGGTATCGACATGCTTGTGAGGCATGGCGTGGAGTGGAATGCCATGTCCACGGTGAACAGCTATAACGTTGGCCGGCCTGTAGAGCTATACCGTTTTTTTAGGGATATCGGCTGCCGTTATATTCAGTTCACACCGGTGGTTGAGCGCACATGTGGCGGACGTCTTGGTTTACCGGATGCCGACGGAAGTGATTTCCGGCTGACTGATACTTCGGTTAGCCCGGAAGAGTGGGGAGTGTTTCTGTGTGAGATCTTTGACGAATGGGTGAGGAATGATGTAGGAGAGTATTTTGTACAGCTCTTTGATGCCACTCTGGCCAATTGGGCCGGTGTGGAGCCGGGAGTGTGTTCGCTTTCCGCCACTTGCGGAAATGCTCTTGCCATGGAGTATAACGGTGACTTGTTTTCATGCGACCATTTTGTGTTTCCTGAATACTTGTTGGGAAACATAGGTAGAGGTAGCCTTATAGATATGGGATACGGAGAGGCTCAGAACAGGTTCAGGAGAATGAAGACGGATCTGCCGCAGCGGTGCAGGGAATGTGAGTGGAGGTTTTTGTGCAACGGTGAGTGTCCCAAGAACAGATTTGTGACAGACGTCAGCGGTGAGCGCGGTGTGAATTATCTGTGTGACGGGTATAGGAAGTTCTTTTCCCACTCGGCACCTTATATGAAGTTTATGTGTGATGAGCTTGCCGCGGGGCGCGCTCCGTCTAATGTGATGAGATTTTTTTCAAATAACCGATAAGCCGCAATTGCATACGGAAAGTGAATTTGTGATAATGACATTTGGAAAGAAAATGCAGGAGATTAATGCTTGATGTGTAATAAAAATTCACAGTGTGTGTTGGAGCTTTTTTATATGATTTTGTGGATTTTGTAATCGGTTGATATACAGTGTGTTAGCTACAGGTAAAAAGTTTGCCAAAATGAATGGCCTATTCTCTGTTGATGAATAGGCCATTCACGCTTGATGAACATGCCATTCATGCACGATGAATGGCATGTTCATCAACAGAGAAATTTACATATACTGCAAGATGTAAATAGATTTCAAAAAACATATACTCAGAGTGTTTTTATTGAAATCACAACTCCGTATCAGAATATGTTTCCATTTCCCCCGATGTTTTGGAGCCTGTTATCCCATCAGAAACGATTTGAAGGATGAGAAGCTCGTGTCCATGCTTGTTTTCTGTTTCTTTCCTTTCATGAATTCGGCAAGGCGTTCGGGTATTCCGACCTCACTGCCTATGGCTTTATCTACCGTGGATTTAAACTTCGCAGGATGCGCGGTTTCAAGAAATATGCCGTTCTCGTCATTATCCAGCATCTCGCTTAACGCACGGAAGCCGCATGCTCCGTGAGGATCGAGTATATATCCGTTTTCTGCATGACATTCAGCCATTGTCCGGCGTATCTGGCTGTCTGTGTATGCGGCCCCGCTTATCAGTCCGGCTATTTTGCCGTGGTCGCCTGCATACAGGTCGAGGATACGTGCGAAATTACTCGGATCGCCCACGTCCATGGCGTTGGCCACTGTCTGTATGCTTGGCCGTGGCATGTATTTGCCAGTCTTCAGATATTGGCAGAATACATCGTTGGCGTTGTTTGCCGCTATGAAACGTTTTATGGGGAGACCCATTTTGTGGGCGAACAGTCCGGCTGTGATGTTACCGAAATTTCCGCTTGGCACACATACTACGAGATTGTCGGCTGCGGATATTTCCTTCATTCTTGCATAGGCGTTGAAATAGTAGAAAGCCTGCGGCAGGAAGCGTGCAACGTTTATCGAGTTTGCAGAGGTCAGTTTCATACGGCTGTTCAGCTCTTTGTCAGTGAAGGCGCTCTTCACAAGTGCCTGACAGTCGTCGAATGTCCCGTCTATTTCTATTGCCGTGATGTTTCGGCCGAGGGTGGTGAACTGGCTTTCCTGTATGTCGCTGACTTTTCCTTTCGGATAGAGCACGTATACGTGTATTCCTTCGACACCGAGGAATCCGTTTGCCACTGCCGAGCCGGTGTCGCCGCTTGTGGCTACGAGGACGTTCACCTCATCATCGTTGCCGTCTTGTCTGATGAAGTATTGGAGGAGGCGCGCCATGAACCTTGCACCCACATCCTTGAATGCGAGGGTGGGGCCATGGAACAGTTCAAGACTGTATATATTGCCTGACACATGTTTTACGGGGCAGTCGAACTGCAGAGTGTCGGACACAATCCTGCACAGCTCGTCAGGAATGACGTCCTCACCGAAAAAAGCACCGGCAACCGTTGTGGCGATGTCGGTGAAGCTTTTGGTGTGTATTGTATTGAAAAACTCTTCGGGCAGTCTTTTTATATTCTCGGGCATGTAAAGTCCACGGTCGGAGGCGAGCCCTTTTACCACCGCTTCGCGCAGTGTGGCGAGCGGTGAGTTGTGGTTGGTGCTGTAATATCTCATTGGGGGTTATTGTATTTTCATAAATTCGTTCATAAATTCCTGAAGCCGCAGCATGCCGTAGCTGCCGTTCATGCAGCTGTATTCATCGTAGGCGGTCACACTGTCGGGCTTTATTCCTTTGTAGTATATCGCGAAAGGCACAGGCTCTTTTACGTGGGTGCGGATTTCAACAGGTGTGGGATGGTCGGGCATTATGGCGATGCATACAGGCTCTGACCGCAGATTCATATTGTCGTATATAGGCTTTACGATGCGGCTGTCGAGGTTTTCAATTGTTTTTATCTTCAGTTCCAGATTGCCGTCATGACCGGCCTCGTCGCTTGCCTCTATATGCAGGAATACAAAATCTTCCTCTGTAAGGGCGTTTATGGCGGCTTGTGCCTTTCCTTCATAGTCGGTGTCAGCCAGGCCGGTGGCTCCGGGAACTATGATGTTGCGTAGTCCCGCATAATGGCCTATGCCTCTTATAAGGTCCACAGCCGATATTACCGAGCCCTTTGTTATCTGCGGGTACATCTCGCCGAGGGTTTTCATCGACGGGCGGTAGCCGGGGCTCCATGGCCATATTGTGTTTGCCATGTCGTTTCCTGCTGCTGAGCGTTCACGGTTGAAAGGATGTACGGCAAGAAGACGCTGTGAGCGGATTATGAGTGTGTTTATCATATCAGCCGTCTGCACTGGAGTGAGTTCGTCGGGGAGTGACGCCATTTCATTGTCCGTCAGGATGCGCATGGTATAGTTTCCGGCTTCTGACGGGCGTACTGTCAGCTCCGTCCATGTCTCATTGGGATGGTCGTGCGGTGGTGCGCATTCTATGTGTTTGTTTCCTCCCTTGATGATGAGCAGGTGGCGGTATTGTATGCCGGTGATGAATCTGATGCGGCTGTTGCCGAGACTGTTGTCGAGGTGTTTTATTAGCATGTCGCCCTCTTCAGTGGTGAGATGTCCTCCGTGATGGTTTTTTATCACGTTGTTTTCTATACATATTATATTGCATCTCATAGCCATGTCTCCCGGCTGCATCTCATAGCCGATGCTTGCCGCCTCTAACGGTCCGCGTCCTTCGTATACATTGTTGAGGTCGTAGCCGAGTATCGATGCGTTTGCCACTTCGCTTCCCGGCATGAATCCTTCCGGTATGGTGACGAGGCGGCCACACCTGCCTTTGCGTGCGATCATGTCCATGTATGGTGTGTTGGCATGCTGCAGCGGCGTCTTGCCGCCGAGACGTTCTATGGGATGGTCGGCCATTCCGTCGCCTAATATTATGATATGTTTCATGTGCGTTCTTAAATGTTGGCTATTGACATGATGTTTGCGAATACTCCTGCCGCCGTCACTCCTGCTCCGGCACCATAGCCCTGTATGAGCATGGGGTATTCACGGTAGCGTTCCGTGGTCAGCAGTACTATGTTGTTTGAGCCTTCAAGTCCGTAGAAGGGATGGCTTCGGTCAACTTCTTTCAGGCTGACACGTGTCGCCCCATGTTCCATTTCCGCCACGAACCTCCACCGTTTGTTCTCTTTTTCAAGCACCGCGCGTTTCTTTTCAAAATCTTTGTCAAGTTCAGGAAGTCTCTTCCAGAATTCATCTATGGTTCCCTTAAAGAATTCATCAGGCACAAAGAGATTTTTCATGACGTCTTCCTGTCCGGTTTTATATCCTGCCTCGCGTGTGAGGATGACGAGTTTGCGTACGACGTCCTTTCCGCTTAGGTCTATTCGGGGGTCGGGCTCGCTGTAGCCGAGTTCCTTTGCGCGTCTTACGGTCTCCGAGAACGGTACACTGGCTGATATCTCGTTGAAAATGAAGTTGAGGGTTCCGCTCAGCACAGCCTCAATCTTCAGAATCTTGTCTCCCGAGTTGCGGAGGTCGTTGATGGTGCCTATTATCGGCAGACCGGCCCCGACGTTTGTTTCGAATAGGAATTTCACACCGCGTCTGAGTGACGTTTCCTTCAGTCTTGCATAGCTGTCGTAATCACCGGATGCCGCCACTTTGTTTGCCGCCACAACGCTGATGTTGTGGTCGAGGAAATCCTGATACAGCGCCGCCACTTCGCTGCTTGCCGTGCAATCGACGAACACACTGTTGAAGATGTTCATGCCTATAATCTCGTTCCTGAGCCTGTTTGTGTCACCGGGAGATGATTTTTCGAGTTCCTCGCGGTAATTGGCCAGATTGATGCCTTCGCGTGAGAATATTGCCTTATGGCTTGAGGCTATTCCTACTACATTGAGCTTCAGCCTGCGTTTTTTCATCAGTTCATCGTATTGCGAGCGTATTTGTTCGATGAGGTTTCCGCCCACCGTACCTACACCGCAGATGAAGAGATTCAGTACTTTGTATTCGCTTAGGAAGAAGGAATCGTGGAGTACGTTGAGTGATTTTCTAAGATATTGTGAGCCTATTACGAAAGAGATGTTCGTTTCCGATGCGCCCTGTGCACATGCAATGACGCTTATGCCGCTGCGGCCGAGCGTTCCAAACAGTTTTCCTGCGATGCCGGGAGTGTGTTTCATGTTCTCGCCGACGATGGCTATTGTTGCCAGTCCGCTTTCTGCGTGCATCGGGAACATCGCACCAGTCTCTATCTCTTTTGCAAACTCGGCATTAAGGACATTGACGGCTTCTGAGGCGTCTTCGTCTCTAACTCCGATTGATGTGGAGTTTTCCGATGATGCCTGTGATACCATGAATACGGAGATGCCGTTGTCGGCAAGGGCTGTGAATATTCTGCGGTTGACACCGATTACTCCAACCATGGAAAGTCCGGTGACGGTGATAAGTGTCGTGCCTCCGATGCTGGATATTCCCTTTATCGGTTTGCGGTCGTTATCTATCTTGTTCTTTATTACGGTTCCGGGATTGTCAGGATTGAAAGTGTTCTTGACCCTTATGGGTATGTTCTTTATGCATACCGGATATATTGTCGGCGGATATATGACCTTTGCACCGAAGTTGCAGAGTTCCATTGCTTCTACATAGCTGAGCTCGTTGATAGTATAAGCCGCAGGGATAACTCTCGGGTCTGCAGTCATGAAGCCGTTCACATCTGTCCATATCTCTAACGCTTCAGCATCAAGTGCCGCGGCTATGATGGCGGCTGTATAGTCGCTTCCTCCGCGTCCGAGATTCGTTGTCTCTCCGGAATGCTTGTCGCTGCTTATAAATCCTGGTACAAGCGCGATTTGGGGCATCTTTGAGAAAGTGTCTTTCACAAGCTTTGCGGTAAGCTCGCTGTCAAGGATGTGTTTGCCGTGCTTATGTCGCGTTTTTATGAATTCACGTGAGTCATAAAGTCTTGTATTGTCAATGAGGGCTGCCACGATTCTTGAACTGAGTCTTTCACCGTAGCTCACAATTGCCGCTAATGTCTTAGGGCTCAAGTCGCGTATAAGGAATACACCATAATATATAGAGCGCAGTTCTTCAAGCATGGTGTCAAGTTCGGTGAGTAACTGAGGACGTTTTTCTGTCGGTATGACGGCTTCGGCCATGTTGTGATGCCTTTTCTTTATGGCTTCAATCTCTTCTATATATGTGCCGTTTCCGTCTACTGCAAGTTTTGAGGTTGCAATAAGCTTGTCTGTGATACCTCCTAATGCGCTTACCACGACAACAACCTTACTGTCGCATCTTTCGACAATGTGCTTAAGACTTAGAATGCTTTCTACGGAACCTACGGATGTTCCGCCGAACTTTAATACTTTCATCGCTTGTTTTGTTTGTTTTTAATACAATAATTCTGCAAAAATACTAAATATTATCGTTATTACCAACGGTTTGATTGCAAAATTGAAGATACGACTGTCTTAATGCAATGTTTTTCAGAATATGTCTTTCGTTTGTTTTTTTATGTATATGAATATAAGAGTGGCATCCTGCCACAATGAGCATGATGCCACTCTTATATATAAAATAAGGATTGTACGTACCTTTATAAGGCTTCGTCTTCCGGTTTTTGCAAATGTATCGGACAAGGCTTTATATGACGTTTACGCAGAAGATACCGGGCTTTCCGTTTTTCATATTCCTCTCTATGCTTTTCCAGATAATTATCCGCCATTATTGTTCCTATTTGCTTGATTTGTTATAAATGACACTTATTGTGACAGGTTTGCGGGAGTTTGCTGACCCTCCTACAAGACGTGTGCTCTTCATCAGCATCTCATTGGAAATACGTGTCAATGTCTGATTTCCGTACGATGAGGATTTCGTGTATGTCGGTGCTACCGGTACTAATACAACCTTGTTCCAGTTTTCGGAAACGTTTCCTTTCTGTTTTTTATTATACATATCTGAAATAAGCGCGGATATGTTGTTGAATGTATAATTATTGTATGTGGCATTGTAGGTAGCCATGTATGATGTGGTATTGTTCGGCAATGTCTGTTGCTCAAAGAATGAATATAGACTGTCCTTTGGAATCATTACAATATTGTTCTGTATGTTAAGCTCCTCTTTATTCATGCTTTTTGAGTTGAGACAGTTAAATGTTATTTTAGCCGAGCTCAAGGTGTCGTTTTCGTGGTTAAGCTTAATTTCCTCGACAGGTATCGTAACCTCTGTGAATATTCCCGCAGGTGTTTTAAGATAGGTGCATGTGTTGTCGTCTACAAGTTTCTTTATGTTTGCCTTGTCGTTTTCAATATAAGAGGTTTGCATTACTTCTTCTGTACCGGAAAAAATCTGGAGACCGTTGTATACGGAGTCTTCGCTTGTAAAGCGGTAGCTTAGGTGCAGTTCTGTAAGGTATACTTCCGCCATTGAGCCAATACCGTCAGTAATTTTAAAATAAAATCCTGGACAGATGTTTTTTGCGAAATTGTAGGAGTTGTTGAAGTTTTCTTTGTTTTTATAATATTCTCGCAAGATATAAGTTCCGTAGTTGTTATATTGGCTACCGTCCTTTGCCGTATATGGCTGGTTGAGTGGAATTGTTATGTGCATCATGTTGGTCTTGTTTTTAATCAATGCACGTAAACTGTCGCTCAGGTTCAGATCTAAAAGTGTGAACATTTTATTAATGTTCATTGCATTATTGTCGTTTCGAAGATAGCCTTTTTCTTCCGGATTGAAGTTTGAATAGTATGTTTTCCCTTCTTCAACAGGTGTTCCCATCTCGTATACCGTAAGTTTCATGGGATTCAGCGAGTCACCGATGGATGAATTAATATACATATAAAGATAACAGGAGTCTGCCATGACCTGTCCGTTTTCGTCCAAACTTCTTATACTGTCCTGTTCAGGAAAGAAGTCAAGGCCCGACAACGAAGGCTGTACGTTGAACTGTGTTGAATAATTGGAACGTACATAAGTGTTTGTTTCCGGGTCTTGAATGTAGCCAAGATAGCTGTATATATTGGTTGATAATACAGAGTCGACAAGTATGGAACGGGTGTTTACATTGAATGTGTCAACGGAAATGTTATAATTATCCACATCATTTGTCAGCGAACTTCCCAAACTGTCAGTATTGTCATCACAAGAAATTATCGCCATTGATATAATGGCGATAACGGCAGTTGAAAATATATTTTTCATTTGTATATCATTGCTATTTTACTCTCCGCATATTTTGTCATAGAAAGCTTCATAAGAGGCTCCGAACTCTTTTCCCGGATATGACAAAAGATGCTTATTGTTGTCTGTCGTGTAATTTATAAGTTCTTTGCTTATTCCTTCCTCTGCCTCTATTATTCCGTCGGAATAGTCTATCGCTAACTTGGCAAGTTCCTCATACTTGAAATCATCGTTGTATTTTTCAAGCATTTCCGCTGTTGCTTCCCTGAATGGAAGACATTGCTTGAAATTGTCGCCAAGATTGTTTGTTAGGCTGTTATGAAAGAGCGATGTCACAACTTTCGTGTTTGCAAATGAAGGCTCTTCGTGATAGGCTGTCTTAATATAAAACGGGACAACGGCACTCATCCATCCCTGACAATGTATAATATCCGGTACCCAGCGTAGCTTTTTAACGGTTTCTAAAACACCTCTTGCAAAGAAAATGGCCCGCTCTCCGTTGTCGGTATAGTCGTTTCCATTCTCATCGCTTGCCATCTGGCGTTTTGTGAAATAGTCATCATTATCAATAAAATAAACCTGTATGCGTGTAGACTGTATTGAAGCAACCTTTATGATAAGTGGATGGTCGGTATCATCAATAATAAGATTCATTCCCGAAAGACGTATAACCTCGTGAAGCTGTCCCCGGCGTTCGTTAATGATTCCCCACTTAGGCATAAACGTACGAATCTCAAACCCTTTTTCCTGCATTGTTTGTGGAAGTTGCTTACCCATTATCGAAAGCTCGGTTTCCGGTACATAAGGAGTGATTTCTTGGTTGATGAATAATACTTTTTTTGTCATGATAAGATGTTTATATTACGTGCAAAGATACGAAAAATAACTTATATTTAAGTGGTTTTGTTCCGATAATTCATTTTTCTGTGTTTTATTTGGCATATTTTTACTATAATTTTTCCTTGTTTGATAAAAATGTTGTTATTTTGCACCCGATTTATAACACAACGTTTAAGCGTTAAAAATATTTATGGAAATATTTCATAAGGTAGTAGATTTGCAAAACGCATTGTTTGCCTGCCGTAAGCAAGGCCTTACAATCGGGCTTGTACCTACGATGGGAGCCTTGCATGAGGGGCATGCTTCTCTTGTGAGACGGAGTGTAAAGGAAAACGGGATAACTGTTGTATCCGTATTTGTCAACCCGACTCAGTTTAACGATAAAAAAGATTTGAGTACATATCCAAGGACACTTGAGGCTGATTGTAAGCTTTTGGAGTCATGTGGGGCTGATTATGTGTTTGCACCGGATGTGAATGAAGTATATCCGACACCGGATGAGAGGCATTTTGAATATCCTCCTGTGACCACAGTGATGGAAGGAGCTCATCGCCCCGGTCATTTTAATGGTGTCTGTCAGGTCGTCAGCCGCCTGTTCTACATAGTATGTCCCGATAAAGCGTATTTCGGAGAAAAGGACTGGCAGCAGATAGCCGTTATAAAAGCAATGGTGAAAGATTTGGGGCTGAAAGTGTCAATCGTTGAATGTGATATTGTGCGTGATGATAAAGGATTGGCCATGTCAAGCCGTAATACTTTGCTTTCAGAGGACGAGCGTGCCATTGCACCGAATATATATAAAGTCTTGAAAGACAGCGTAGGGTATTCTAAGAATCACAGTGTAGCAGAGACGCACGACTTTGTTGTTGACAGTATCAATGCCATTGACGGACTTGACGTTGAGTATTTCTCTATTGTCGACGGAGACACTTTGCAGGATGTAGACGTGTGGGATAATTCATCTTGTGTGGTCGGATGTATAACGGTATATTGCGGTAAAAAACCGATAAGATTAATCGATCATATAAAATACATAACAACATCATGCTGATAGAAGTATTAAAATCAAAGTTGCACTGTGTCACCGTTACTGAGGCCAATCTCAATTATATGGGCAGCATCACAATAGATGAAGATTTGATGGATGCGGCAGAGATGGTTGCCGGACAGAAGGTTCAGGTTGTGGATAATAACAATGGAGAGAGATTTGAAACATATATAATAAAGGGTGAGCGTGGTTCCGGGTGTGTCTGTCTTAATGGCGCAGCGGCAAGAAAAGTGCAAGTGGGTGATACTTGCATAATAATTGCATACGCGATGGTGGATTTTGAGGAAGCAAAGACTTTCAGGCCCAAGGTGGTATTTCCGAGAAATAATAAAATATAATCATATATGAATTAGGAAAGGATTCGTATTACAAATAAAATATGAGGACTGTTTTTCAGGAAAAACAGTCCTCATATTTTATTTGTGTGTCTGTATATAATAATCCCCTTATCATAGAAAGACATGTAAAATGATATATACAGTCATCTTCCTGATAAGGGGATTGGTTATTCTTGGAAAATGCTTTCAGATACTGCATATCTTTTGCAGATTCCTATGTTTTCTTATTCTATAACTACAAGAGGATCGCCCTCCATTACGCTTTGGCCGGGAGTGACACATATTTTTGTCACTTTTCCTCCTTTTTCCGCGTCAAGGTTATTAGCCATTTTCATAGCTTCAAGAATAACTACCGTGTCGCCTGCTTTTACTTCATCTCCGACGGCAACCTTTACCTCTACTATAACACCTGGAAGCGGAGCTTTCACGGCATTGTTTATATTTGTAGATGTGGTGTCATTATCGGATGAAGTATCTGCCGGAGCTGCAACCTGCGGACGTACGACTACCTTGGGTTTTTCAGGTTTCATTTCAGGTTCCATCTCAACCTTGTAGTCTTCGCCATTAACGGTAATTGTGGCGATATTCTCGATAATCTCACCAATGGTCACCTCATATTTATTACCGTTTATAGTATACTTGTATTCTTTCATTGCTTTTAATATTTTTGTACAGGACATCCGGTCATTGACAATGCACGGCCATTCCACTCTGTGGGTTTTGGTTCAATTGTGATGATGCCGGATATGGTATCATGCACGTTATTGCCTTTAAATTCGTGTAGAGCCAATGCGATAGCCGCATAAACTTCATTGTTTGTTTTCATAAATGTTTCTGTTTGGTAAGCTTTACCTTCCTGTTCTTACATAGGAATATTGCCATGCTTCTTTGCCGGTAATGACTCACGCTTGGTTGCAAGCTGTGCAAGTCCACGGCAAATGCGGAAACGGGTGTTGCGTGGCTCAATCACATCATCAATATAGCCGTATTTTGCTGCCTGATATGGATTGGCGAACATCTCCGTATATTCTTCTTCCTTTTCTGCAAGGAATGCATTTACATCTTCACCGGCTTCCTTCTTTGCCTTTGCCTCTCTTGCGCAAAGTACGGCAACGGCACCGGACGCACCCATAACGGCAATTTCCGCTGAAGGCCATGCGTAGTTAAGGTCGGAACGCAGCTGTTTGCAACCCATTACTATATGGCTTCCTCCATAACTCTTACGCAACGTGATTGTAATTTTTGGAACAGTTGCCTCTCCGTATGCATATAACAATTGGGCTCCATGAAGTATGACTGCATTGTATTCCTGTCCTGTGCCAGGAAGGAAGCCTGGAACGTCTACAAACGAAACTATCGGGATATTAAACGCATCACAGAAGCGAACGAAGCGTGCGCCTTTACGGCTGGCATTGACATCAAGAACACCAGCGTAGCATGAGGGCTGGTTGGCAACGATACCTACGCTTTGTCCATTGAAGCGTGCGAAGCCTATTATGATGTTTTTTGCAAATTTAGGCTGTATTTCAAAGAATTCACCATCGTCAACAACAGAACCGATGACCTTATACATGTTATAAGCTTCGTTCGGATTTTCCGGTATTATTTCGTTGAGAATATCTTCCTTGCGGTCGATGGGGTCATTGCATGCTTTGCGTGGGGCGGTTTCCATATTGTTTGACGGAATATAGCTAAGCAGGGTCTTTATCATCTGCATGGCCTCTTCCTCTGTTGATGCGGTAAAGTGTGTGACACCGCTTTTTGTTGCATGCACACTTGCACCTCCAAGGTGTTCCTGGTCGATATCTTCACCGGTAACGGTTTTTACAACTTTAGGACCAGTAAGGAACATATATGATGTGTTTTCCATCATCAGTGTGAAGTCGGTCAGGGCAGGTGAGTATACAGAACCTCCGGCACATGGTCCGAATATACCGCTGATCTGCGGGATAACTCCTGAAGCAAGGATGTTGCGTTCGAAAATCTCTGCGAAGCCGGCCAAGGCACATATACCTTCCTGAATACGTGCGCCACCGGAGTCGTTGATGCCGATGACCGGAGCACCCATCTTCATGGCCATGTCCATAATCTTGCATATCTTCTGAGACATGGTTTCAGAAAGGGAGCCTCCGTTTACGGTGAAATCCTGTGCGAAGATGAAAACCAGACGACCGTCAATCGTTCCAGAGCCAGTGACAACGCCATCGCCAAGATACTGCTTCTTATCCATGCCGAAGTTTGTACACCTGTGCAGCTTGAACATGTCATACTCTTCGAAGCTTCCTTCGTCGAGAAGCATGTCTATACGCTCACGTGCAGTGTACTTGCCACGTTCATGCTGTTTTATAATTGCTTTTTCACCACCACCGATACGTGCTTTTTCACGATTTTCTATCAGTTGCTTGATTTTTTCTAATTGCTTGCTCATTGTTTTTTTATTGTATTATTGGCATGGATACCTGAATCTCGGTATTTTTATTAAAATGCCTGTTTTGTTTTAATGTTCACAAAGCTCTGTAAGAATACCAATTGTTGATTTTGGGTGCAGGAATGCAATATTAAGATTTTCAGCACCTTTGCGTGGTGCCTTGTCTATAAGGCGTATTCCTTTTTCGTCGCATTCCGCCAAGGCGTTTCCAACACCGTCCTCGATGCAGAAAGCCACGTGATGTACACCGTGGTTGCCTTTGTCAAGCCATTTCTGGATAGTGCTGTCCGGAGATGTCGGCTCAAGCAGTTCAAGTTTCACTTCACCACATTTCAAGAACGCGGTCTTAACTTTCTGGTCAGCCACTTCTTCGATGTTGTAACATTTCAGCCCAAGCACGTTCTCGAAATACGGAAGTGCCTCTTCAATGTTCTGGACTGCGATGCCCAGATGCTCAATGTGAGAAATTTTCATAAATTTTATTTGTTAGTTATAATATTTTTGCAAAGATACTAATATAATTCATACTGAAGAAATTAGTAATTGAAAATATTGTTAACCGTTTTTAAAACTCCATTATTACTGAACCGTTTATTTGCCGGCCTGTAAGATAGTTTGGCACAGCATATTGCTGATTGGTGACATCTGTCACCCAATAATATGAGTTTATATTGCTTATACCGAAAAGATTAAGGCAGTCAATTCCCAGCCAAATGTTCTTGAAAGCCGTCTTTTTCTTTCTGTCATCATTGTTCAGTGCACGGTAGCTCATTCCTATGTCAGCACGCTTGTATGCCGGGGCGCGGAAGTTTTGGTATTCCAGTCCGCGATGTGGCGGCCCGAAAGGCAGACCGTCTGCAAAGGCGAGACGGAGCGTCATTTTCCATCGGTCTGTGCCGGGAAAATAATCTGTGAAATGTAGGTTTACCGCATATCTTTGGTCTGTTGGCATAGGTATCCATATATTTCCTAATTTCTGTTTAGTACTCATGAGTGAGAATGTTACCCATGAATCTGTTCCCGGAACAAATTCACCGTAAAGCTTAAAGTCTATACCTGTGGCATATCCGTTAGAAATGTTTTGCCCGTAATATGTTATCTTTACATTGTTCACGTTGTACGGTATAAGATTGTGCATCAGTTTGTAATATGCTTCCGCCGTAAACTTATACGGACGCTCTTTCATCTTGAAGCGGTAGTCGAATGCCGCCACAAAATGTATCGAGCGTTGACTCTTTATGTTACGGTTCAATATGACCTGTGTCTTGCCGTTTATAGTGGTTGTGTCTCTCAGTTCTTTGAAGAACGGTGCCTGATAATAAAGTCCGGTTGCAAATCTGAATGTAATGTCCTGATTGAATGCGGGAATTATAGCGAGTGATGCCCTTGGTGATACAATAAGCTCTTTGTTGTATGACCAACGGCTGAATCTCATACCGTAGTTGAGGGTATAATAAGTCTGTTTGTCAAGTCCGGTGGAGAATCTGTAGGTATCCTGAATGTATCCTTCCAGGCGGTTTGACTTTATTTTATTATTGGAGGTAAGCGAATATATAAGGTCGAGGCGGTTAGGATTATGTGGTATTGAATATCCGCTTGAGTCTCTCATTTCATATTCACGCGAGTTCTCGTCAACATTCTCGAGTTTATAAGTAAGTGCCCCTTCTATAAAATGGTGCTTTGTCTGGTGAGAGGCGATGAGTTTGATACTTTTCATGTTCGCAGACAAATAGTTGCGTGCATGTTCCATATATGTGCCTACTCCAATGTTTGCATCTTCTTGTGTGTCGTTAAGCCAATATTGTCCTTGTATGTCGTATGTCTCCTGCTCTTTTGTGTGGAAAGCAGAGGCAATAAGCGCGACTTTTGTACTGTCACTTATATTATATGTAAGTCCGACGGTTCCGAATAAGGTTCTGAATATATCCTTTTCCTTACCGTCGAAATAGACTTTGAATGTTTTGACATTTTCCATTGTACCGAAAGATGTCTCACGGTCTGTCGGCTTGAAGTTGTAATGGTTTTCTGATATGTTTCCTATGAAATCTATATTCCACCGTTTGTTGGGGATATATGATATATATGTCTGATAGTCAAGGAAATTTGGTCTGTATTCGCCTTTTGTGTCAAGTGAGCCGAGCAGATATCTGTTTGTCTTGTATCTAATGCCGTGGGTCATGGACAGTTTTTTATTTCCATAACCGAGATATGCACTCGCTCCGAGCATGGATGTTGCAATGTTTGCCTCAAATGCTTTCGGCTTTTTGTATTTTATGTCAAGTGCCGAAGACATCTTATCCCCGTATTTGCTTTCAAAACCGCCTGTGGAAAATCCGATGGACTCCACCATGTTTGAATTTATTATGCTGAGACCTTCCTGTTGTCCGCTGCGAATTAATAGCGGACGGTATATTTCCACATTATTTATGTATACGGAATTCTCGTCAAAGCTGCCGCCCCTGACATTATATTGTGATGAAAGCTCATTGTGTGTCGATACTCCGGCCTGTTGCTGTATCATGTCTTCAACGGCGTTACCTGTGGCGGAAGGCGTGTCTTTCATGTCCTTTACGTCAAGTTGTTGGGTTGCTGTAGTTTGTCTGCGTTTTTCGGTAACGACCACCTCTCCGAGAGCAGACATTGACGGAAGTCGCATCTCAATGTTAAGCTTGCCGCTTGGTTTTTTGAATACACGTTTGCGTGTGCTATATCCGATCATTGAAAACCTTACCACTACACTGTCGGTTGATTTCAAGGTGATAGTGAAGTTTCCTCTCAGATTTGTTATTGAGACTTTTCCTTGTTCGACACAAGCCACCGTTGCCAGTTCTATAGGATTGTTCTCTTCGTCAACGACACGGCCTGTCAATGTGAATGATTGTGCCGATATGCCGGTACATGCGGTCAGTGCCGTTGCCAATAATATAAATATATAGTATATGCGTTTTCTTGTTTCCATATTCGATATAACGTAGGAATCAAGCGATTTATTGAAAATGAGAACGTTAAAGATGTTAAATAATATTAAGTAAGATTGTCTTATAGACAGACAATGCAAGAACTATGAATTATAATTAGTACCTTTGCGGCCGATTTTTAACAATTAACATAAAGTCTAACTTTATTAATTTATTATTTTTTTTATGTCAGAATTAACAAAAAACGTTCAGCCGTTGGAGGACTTCAATTGGGACGAGTTCGAGAATGGCAGCCATGTAAATGTCAGCAAGGAAGAGCTTGACAAGGCTTATGATGAAACCCTTAACAAGGTCAGCGAGCATCAGGTTACAGAAGGTACCGTAATTTCTGTAGACAAGAAAGAGGTTATTGTAAACATCGGCTACAAGAGTGACGGTATTATTCCTGCAAGCGAGTTCCGTTACAATCCAGAACTTAAGGCAGGTGACAAGGTTGAAGTGTATGTTGAGAACCAGGAAGACAAGAAAGGCCAGCTGATTCTTTCACACAAGAAAGCCCGTTTGAGCAAGAGCTGGGAGCGTGTTAACGCAGCTCTTGACAATCAGGAGATTATTCAGGGTTACATCAAGTGCCGTACAAAGGGCGGTATGATTGTTGACGTATTTGGTATCGAAGCTTTCTTGCCTGGAAGCCAGATAGACGTTCATCCTATACGTGACTACGACCAGTTCGTAGGTAAGACAATGGAATTCAAGGTTGTTAAGATCAATCAGGAGTTCCGTAATGTAGTTGTTTCCCACAAGGCTCTTATCGAGGCAGAGTTGGAAGCACAGAAGAAAGAAATTATCTCTAAGCTTGAGAAAGGTCAGATTCTTGAGGGTACTGTCAAGAACATCACATCTTACGGTGTGTTTGTTGACCTCGGTGGTGTTGACGGACTCATCCACATCACAGACCTTTCTTGGGGCCGCGTAGACGATCCTCATAAGGTTGTAGAGCTTGACCAGAAGATTAATGTTGTTATTCTCGACTTCGATGACGAGAAGAAGCGTATCGCTCTTGGTCTCAAGCAGCTCACTCCTCATCCATGGGATGCTCTTGACGCAGAGCTTAAGGTTGGCGATCACGTTAACGGTAAGGTTGTCGTTATTGCGGATTATGGTGCATTTGTCGAGATACAGCCCGGTGTCGAGGGTCTTATCCACGTATCCGAGATGTCTTGGAGCCAGCACCTGCGTTCAGCACAGGAATTCCTTAAGGTTGGCGATGAGGTAGAGGCAGTTATCCTGACTCTCGACCGCGAGGAGCGCAAGATGAGCCTTGGCATCAAGCAGTTGAAGGAAGATCCATGGGCGACTATCGAGGTTAAATACCCTGTTGGCAGCAAGCATGAGGCAAAAGTCCGTAACTTTACAAACTTCGGTGTATTTGTAGAGCTTGAAGAGGGTGTTGACGGTCTTATTCATATTTCAGACCTGTCATGGACAAAGAAGGTTAAGCATCCGTCAGAATTCACTCAGGTAGGTGCGGAGATTGACGTAGTTGTTCTTGATATTGACAAGGAGAACCGCCGTCTGAGCCTTGGTCACAAGCAGCTTGAGGATAATCCTTGGGATGAGTTTGAGACAAAATATACCGTAGGCAGCATACATGAGGGAAAGATAGAGGAAATGCTTGAAAAGGGTGCTGTGATTTCACTTGAGAAAGGCGTTGAAGGTTTTGCCACTCCAAAGCACTTGGTTAAGGAGGACGGAACACAGGCTGCTTTGGGGGAGGTTCTTCCTTTCAAGGTCATCGAGTTCAATAAGGATAGCAAGCGCATAATTCTTTCACACAGCCGTACGTTTGAGGATGCACAGCGTGAGGAGAAGAAGGCTGCAAAGAAGCCGCGTGCAAAGAAAGAGGAGGCTGTAAAGATTGACAACCAGCCTGCAGCAACAACACTCGGTGATATAGATGTTCTTGCTCAGCTGAAGGCACAGATGGAGAAAGGCGAGTAATCTATAAAGTGATTTTTAGATTCTCATGTAATTATATTGCGCAACATCCATATTGGGTGTTGCGCTTTTTCGTATTATTCAATATTTTGTAGTGTTTAGGATGAAACGGTTTGTGGTTCTATTTATAATATTGGCGTTTGTTAAGGCTGTACAGTCACAAACAGGGTATATACCGCGTGAGGGAGACTTGTTGTTTCAGGTTGCCGGTGACACAGAGTTCTCGGATGCCATAGCCAATGCTACTGCCGTGTCTGATTCTGTGAAGTTCGTACATGTTGCCATGGTTGTCTTGGACAGTGAGGTTCCTCATGTGATAGAAGCTGTCGACGGCAAAGGTGTTATATCTACACCGTTGGAGGATTTTCTTTCCTCATCACACAAAATGAACGGAAAACCAGGGGTAGTGGCAATGCGTGTGAATATGGATTTCCCGGTAAGTGATGCCGTTAGCAGGGCGAAAAGTCATTTGGGTGAGGATTATGACTGGTCGTTCATGCCTGATAATGGAAAGATGTATTGTTCGGAACTGATATACGAGAGTTATCGTAATGCAGACGGTACTCCGATATTTACGGCACGTCCGATGAATTTTCGTGATTCAAGCGGAAACATACCGGATTTTTGGGTAAATCTTTTCAATAAGATGAATCAGCCTGTTCCTGAAGGGGTCTTAGGCACTAACCCGCATGACATGTCAAAAGACCCAGTTTTGCTGGAGGTGTACAGATTCTTTATGCCATAGCATTCGGGTTAAATATTATGGTGAATACCTGTGGCTTATCATGTGAGTTTGTTTTTTGCCATGGATAGGCCTTGATCTCACCTGTGCAAGTTGACGTGTCTGTTAAATACGGCTGCCAATCCTTAATGGTTAATATAACTAAAAATACCAGCCGGTCTTAAATTTTCGAAATCTATTTACATTTCTGACAGATGTAAAATTCTCTTCCGATGAATAGCCTGTTCATGTTCAATGAATGGCATGTTCATCGACCGTGAATGGCCTATTCATCAAGCATGAACAGGCCATTCATTTTCGGAATATTTTTGGTTGTAGCTAACATGTTGAATATTAGATTGTTATGTGTTTTGTGCAAAGTTAGGAAATGGAATAAGAAAGCCTTGCGAATTTTTATTACACATGTGAGGTTGAAACGAGGTCCCTTTTAACAGATATCATTCATTTAATGTTGTTTGGATTTTTTTGCGATAGATGGTCAGTCGCATTCTTTCCAATCATCCGACATCCCGAATTCCTTATTTGCAAACAGCTCGGCCAGTCCGGAAATTTGTTTAAGGCGTAGGAGCTCATCTTTGTCCATTCCTATATTTCGCATAATCCATTGGTCAGACATGCCTGCACGGCTTAATTCGCTGACAATATTGCTCATCAGTTCCACGTTATGCATGCCCCGTGCCCTATTGTGGCGGATTGTTGATGCCATACGGTTTGACAGGTCCTTTTCTATGACCGATACCGGCAGCATGCCTTTTTCCCGTTCACGTATCCGTTTTGAAGTCTTCATTACCATATATCGGTGAAATCCGTCTACAATTTCGTATTGGTCACTTTCTTTTATGTAATAGCATACGCATGGCATTGTGTAGCCGTCCTCCCATATTGAGAGTTCTAACAGTTTCATTTCCGGTGGTGCCACCATGTTTGGATTATAGTTGTTTGCCACAATTTTCTCTATAGGCACAGCTATGACATTATATACAGGACTTTTATAATTTTGCATGTTGGATAGATTTGTATTTCTTCATCACTTTTTCTTTTATTTCTTTTTCTTTCTTTGTAAGGCTGAATCCCATATACTTGCATATATGGTCATTTTTCAGTATGCAGATACACATTCTTTTATATGTAGGTATTTCCTTGAATTCCTCTATGTCTATATCATCGAGATACTCCATTCTTACAGGCAGCTTGTTTGTGTGATATGCCGTTGTTTGACATACTTGTATAGGTATGCCGCGTTTCTGTAGTTTCTGTATTGTTTTCTCGTCCATGCATCCTCCCCGTTCGCGCCAGAACCGGATACTCACCCTTAGTTTTTCCTTGTAGTTTCTCCGTGCCTCTTCGGGTAAGGTCTCGAGAAGGAACTCCATGTATTTTTTCCAGGAAAATCCTTGCGGACATTTTATTGTCTTCCATCCCATGGCGAGGGTTTTTCCGTATATGCCTGCAAAATTCACCCCGTTGACGCGGCTGAGCATTTTTCCCCATGTGTCCGGATCAATTATGCGATATATTGAAAGTGTGGAAATGGCCGGTGATATAAACGGACTTGCCACTCTTTGTCTGCCTATTGGTATTCCAGCCTGATAGTAAAGGTCATAAAGGTGGTTGTATTTCCATTTGAATTTTCCATTGGCTATCCATATATCGGAAGTTTTCCAATCGTAAATCGGATAGGCGTTGTATATATGTTTTTCCATGCGATGGGTCCATTTGTAGTGTCCTAAATGCCTGTGGTTCTTTTCACTGTGTATGGTGCGCCAACGGTTTAGGCTTTCTTGTGTCCGTATGCCCACGAGACAACATATCCTTTGACATTTTTTCTGTTTGCGAAGCCATGGTGCGAAAAGATTCTGGAATTCGTAATCCCACAGATCGTCGCAGAAAAAGCTGAAGTCTTTGGCCGTATAGCAATGAGGAGGCATATTACGTACCCATATATCACGTTTTGATTCTTCCCATGGTCTCCAATAAGATTGGTACATGGATGTGCAGGTTGCGACTTTGAAAGGCACGCAGCAGTGATAAACCTCAAGAATGTCGCTGTCCGCGGTCAGTCTGCTCTGTACAAACTCTGTCGTATGCCGGTATTGTGCTTCATAATCCAAATGCAGTATACCGAGTTTGCGTTCCGGTAAGTTTTTGCGTATGTAGTCGACACAAAGATTCAGTAGGACACCACTGTCCTTGCCTCCTGAAAATGACACATAGACATAGTCAAAATTCTCAAAGATAATCTTCAGCCGTTCTTCCACGGCGTCATATACATTTAGCCTATGTATCATTATTTCTCTTTACATATTATATTGTGATACTGCATTTTCTCATATTTTGTCCATTTCTTATAAGAGATAAAACCGTGTTGACGGAAAATGTCCGCATGTCTGGTGTGAACCATTGCCGTAATATTTTGGTCGGAATCGGATATGAGATATTTAAGTAAACAGCTTAATGTCTGTGCGTTATCTCCTTTGATGTAATAATTGTCAAGATATAGTCCCGGACGCATATCCTTCACAGGGAGAAATCCTATGACCGCGTCTCCGTCCATGGCAATATACCATGTGTGTCTCAGAGAAGTCCTGAATGGATAGTTGTTGTTTTGGCGTAACACTGCCGGATTCATAATCAAACGTGCCACTAATCCGTACAGTCGTTCATCAGTTCCTTTGAGGTTGATTATTTTCATTTTGAATTCTATTCTATATCCGCAAAATTACTACAAAAAAATGAAAAAACAGATAATTTGACATATTTATTCAATTGTTTTAATGAACTTGTAACTTATTTTGCATACTTTTTAAAGTAATTGTCAATATAATCTGTACTTATTTGCAAGAAATCAAGGAAGCATAAGAATATAATTGTTGTTTGTTGCAGATATCTTCTTTCATAGCCTGCCATTAATTGGCAGTTTGATATCATCCGGTAGAAAAATGTATATCGCAATTTGCATATTTTCTACATTAAGTCTTCTTGTTTTTCATGAAAAGGAATTACTTTTGCATTGTATTATCAATATACAGTAATAATATCAAAAAAGGAGGTCATAGGAACAGACAGAAACGAACGGAACGCAAGGGGATTTTGTACGCCCGGAAGAGCTGCAACCCGCAGGTTTAAGTTAAACAAACAACGCCGCACGGAAAGAAAATGCGGCACAAACAACAAACCTAAAAGAGCGTATCCATTCACTGAAACTTGAAAACGAACATATAAATATATATTGAGCTTTTAGCTCTTGTTCTCTTCATTCAGAATACCGCCAATATTCATCTCCGAGGACAAGCAGACTGAAAGTTCACGCTCATGGGGCGTGGACTATTCTGTGCTTGTGGGAGATAAGGTCACTTGGCGGTAACCATGAATGAAAGCAAGCGGAAAGAATGGTTGCACGCCTTTTTTTATTAATATTTAATATCATGAAAAGAAGTATTTTCAAAAAGCAGGCCGGGGCTTTGTGGCTTATGGCTGCAATGGCCGTAGGTTGCGGTGAAGCGCCTCCTCCGGTGCACGAAGTGGAGTTCGATTGCAAGGTGCTGGATTTTTTCGACGTCAGCATGAGGTTGCAGTGGGACAGCATTCCCGGAAGCGTAAGAGCTGAATACTGTTCAATGATGGTTTCGATGCTTTCCTCGCCAGATGACAGGCTTCTGTTGAAAGGAAATATCGAGGCCGACAGCACGATGGTGCTTACGGGCGAACACAGCCGTAATTTTATTCTTCCGAATGGAAGTAACAAGCATATAGAGCAGAAGGATGAATGGAAGTTGCGCCTTTGCAGGACTGACGGTGATTCGCTTGTGCTCACCGGAGAGGTGTCGTCCGACGGACAGTTGAACGGCAGTGTAAGAATGATGGGGAAGGAAAATTCACAAACGGATAAACAATGATACGTATGAGGACATCGATAACGTACGTCATGGCAAGGAGAGTGATGGCATTTTGCGGGATACTGCTTTGCATCGGTTTTACGGCTTCGGCACAGCAGAAACTATATACCGTGACAGGGAAGAATGTGAACATGAGGGAAAGTCCCGTGACGGGCAAGGTTATACACACGGTCGGCGAGGGGAACAGTTTTCTCGTACATGAGGACAAGGACGGATGGATAGGTTTCTGGCACGATAAAAAGTATGGATACGTGTCAAAGCAGTTCGTCAGGGAGGTGAAGACCACGAACTTCTCGCGCAGGTTTCTCGGGAGCAACTACCTGGGCAATTCGAACATGTACGACAACGGCTATTCTTTGGCTACGCTCAAGGAGAGAGACGGCTATGTAATACTGAGCATCACGGACTACTCGGACTTAGAGCAATTCGGCGGCATGCGTGCGCAGACAAGTTGGACGTACGTGGGCTTGCCATACGGCGAAGGCGTGCTCCTCACCCACATGCCATATCCTTACTACGGCGACGTGCCCGTCAAGGACCAGCTGACGGACGACTGCAAGATAGACGGGGAGGGGGATTTCCTCTTCGTAGGTGAGGACGGCAGTCTTTACACGCCCATCTGGTCGTTCGGGCCGCAGGAAGAGACAACAGCGGTCAGCGAACCGAAACTGACGGAGCGCAGCCTTTTCATGCTCCGCGGCGATGTGAAAACGATGAAGATTGTCCGCGCATATCCCAAAACTCTTTTGGACGGAACGGAGGCACCAATCTGCAACTTCGCATACGAATGCATGTTCTCGCCGTCGGGAGACTTGAATAGCGTCGTCAGACGTGACGGCAACGGCAAGAAGATTGCCGGATACCAGTTTGTTCAAAGCGGAGATATCATTAATGTGAAAGGAACACGATATGATCAGGACTTTACCGCCGACTACAAGCGCAAGATTTCAAACTACAGCATCTCGTACTCCGGAGACTGGGAACTTAAAGAAATAGGTGCCGGCAGCATTGACGGGATGTACAACTTCGATATGAACAGACACATGCCCGCGCAGTCATTCTATGAGTACTTTCCACCCTTCATGATTAATGGAGAAGGAGAGGGCGATGGAATGACCTATACATACGGTGACAACCCGACATCGCCAACGCACATAAACATGGACCTTCAATACGGCGGCGACGGATGGTATTACGACGCGGAGATAAAAGGCGTGAAGGCCGACGCACAGGGCAACTGGACGGAGCGCAGGGCATACGTGGACAATGAACTGTTTTTCATCGAACGCCGGTTTATCACCTATTACGGTGGGTTGTAGGCCGATACCGGTGTCGCCCCCCCCCTGTCTATACAATCGCTGAACAGATGCCGGAATATCCTGGAGGAACGAGAGCGCTGATGATGTTCATTGTCCGGAACATGAGGTATCCTATGTTATGCTTCACGCTTTACTGATAAGCATTCAGTTTCTTTTGTTTTTGATTTTATAAGTCATTGCTCCGATCTGACTTATAAAATCAAAAACTTATAACGGACAAACCTGTCTGTCTGTGCCTCCATCTGTTCTCTCGTAGTCCGTTCGTCCGGCCTTGAAGTTCAATGGCTGGACCCTGATTCAGATATGCGCATTTTCAAACTCACTTAACAATTGAATCTCGCTCGGCAAAATGTAATGCATATATTCATCTACCATTAAAATTGTACCTATGATACTTAGAACTATACGAAACAAAGACTTTTATGCTGGTTTTCGGATAATTAGTTGTAATTTTGCACTTATGAATAAAAATGTTTTTACTGATTGATAATATAGTAGTTATCATAACAATGGATCTGAATACTCTGATAACAGAATGTACCGCATGCGATTTTAAGTTGATGCTTGAAGAAAAGAAGCCTAAGAGCTGGTTGAAGAGCGTAAGTGCTTTCGCCAATGGTTTAGGTGGCTCACTTTTCTTTGGTATTGATAATGATGGTATCGTCAGAGGTCTTGATGATGTACAGCATGTGTGTGAAACTATCAGTAGTAAGATTCGTGACTATATGGATCCTTTACCAGAGGTGGAAATGATCCCTCATAATATAGATGGTTTACATGTATTGCAACTCAAAGTCATTGCAGGGCATTATACTCCGTATTACTACGTTGGTGATGGTCTGCGCATAGCCTTTGTTCGTGTAGGTGATGAGAGTCTTCCTGTCACGGCAGAGCAAATGGTACGTTTGGTACTTAAAGGTTCTAATAAAACCTACGATTCCCTTCATACGAATTATAAGATTGAAGACTATGCTTTCACGATAATAGCGAATGCTTTCAAAGACCGTACTAAACAAGAATGGGATAAGAAGTATCTATTATCGTTCGGGCTGGTAACCAGTACTGGTTACCTTACTAATGCAGGAGCACTGTTTGCCGATGATTGTCCATTATGGCAATCTCGCCTATACTGCACACGATGGGATGGAAAGGAAAAGGGTGATGCCATCAACGATGCAGAGTTCACAGGCAACATCCTCATGCTGCTTCGTGAGGCTATGAACTTTGTGAAATCCAACACTAAGAAAGGCTGGGAGAAACTGCCCGATAGACGAAAGAACAAACCTGAATATGCAGAACGTGCCGTTCTTGAAGCTATGGTTAACCACTTTATCCATCGTGACTATACGGTGATGGGTGGTGAAGTACATCTTGACATATTCGATGACCGACTCACTGTAACATCCCCTGGCGGAATGTACAATGGCATGCTGATTCAAGACATAGACATCGCAGACGTTTCTTCCGAAAGACGTAACCCTATCCTTGCAAATGTAATGGCTCAGCTTGACTATATGGAGAAACGAGGCAGTGGACTTACACGCATCTGCAATGAGACAAAAGCATTGGATGGGTATAGGGACGAACTGAAGCCCATATTCAAATCAACCCCGACCCAATTTCAGACCATCATCTTTGCCTCTTCCGACAGTTCGAATGTCGGAGATAATGTCGGAGATGTGTCAGAGACAAAACTCTCTGAACGTCAACGGAAAATCCTTAATATAATCAAAGAGTCTCCGACAATAACTGGTAAGCAAATGTCGGAGACATTGTCGGTGAGCCAACGTACCATCGAGCGTGACCTTTCTGCTTTACAAAAGAGTGGAATACTGAAGCGTGAAGGCAAGGATAATGATGGTTTTTGGGCAATCGTGAAAAATAATGTCAACTGAAATTATGGGTAGTCAATACAAAGTATTTTTCTCTTGGCAGTCTGAGGACAAGAAGAGCAGAAAGACATTAGATGTTGCTCTACAAAACGCTGTGGAAGCATTAAATGATAGAGGCATAAGGCTTGAGATTGACCCTTCTACATTGGGTGAATCTGGTATGCCATCTATAGATCAGACGATTCTAAGGAAAATAGATGCTAGTGATATATTTCTTGCAGATGTAACTCCAGTGATAAACTATCAGAAGACGTCTGGGAATGGGATGCAAGTCAGTAAGGAAGTGCCTAATCCTAATGTTCTTTTAGAATTGGGATATGCTATGAGTGCTTTGGGAGTAGGATATGTTATTGTTGCGGCTCGTCAGGGTAATTGGGGTCCAGAAAATATGCCCTTTGACATTAATCATCGTGCAATATATAGTTTCACTTCTTCCAACTGTGACCTGACTTCACGCATACTTGAAGTTATTGAATATATCAAGAGGAATGGTAGGCATAGGCATTTAGACAAGTCATATCTTATCAACTGGATAGAGAAACAATATGAAAAGCTAAGACCCTCTAAACCTGTCATAGAGCCAGTTATCTCTGAGAAATCAACATTGTTTTTCAGAAGAAGAATGGCAGAGGCTTTTCCTGGCTACAGAGGTTTGGTTGAATTTCAGAAGATAAGAGACATTCAACGTCACTTGTCCAAGTTATTGGATTCCCCCATACAATTTAAGAAAAGTATTATTGGGGTAAATGATCCAATTTGGTGGTTCAGAGCAGGCTGTGCGTTAAACATTACTAATTTTAGGCATTTGAATAGGCGAAAGTTTCTAATAGAATGGGATGAATTGGTGATTCGTAGAATTGTGGCCTTTATTGATAATGGGCGTTATTATTTGAACTATGTGTATGTGGAAGCACAAGGTGAGAAACCAACAGGACTTTATAACCATTATACATCAGAAAGAATTAAAGCACTTAAAGAAGACCTTGGTGGTTTTGTAGATGAAGAGTACGCAATATATAAGCGTTGTGCGTTTTTTTGTAAGAAAGTAACTAAACAAGAAGAAGATGATGGCTCTACTAAGATTTTGGGTAGGCTTATAAAAATGAAAAGAGAATATGTTGAGACTATGTGCCGATTCCTAACGGACTACAATTTCATCATCGCAGCAAAAGGCTCTGCTTCTAACAATGCTGTATTTGACAGAACATCGGGAGATTATTTTAAAGGTCTGTTGGATGGCACTATATCTATTGAAGCTTTTCATGAATATATGATGCAGTTTCCAAAACCAAACAATGAAATGTAAGACAGAAAGAGAAAATTTTCGCATGAATCCACTGTTAAAAACACTCGCTTGAGCAATTATGCCGAGATATACAGCTTTGCTTATGTAAAGAAGAAAAGAGCTATTACCTTGGCAACTCACCATCTTTGTACTACTTGACTTTATTCATCTCTTATATATAGCATTAAGTCAAGAAATCAATTTAGGTCGATACAAACAGATGGTGTGGTTTAAACCGACCCCATTCCATGCAATCCACTTTACTTTATACTTCTTAAATATACAGACTATAAAGCGAAGTTGCCTTTATATCCATATATGGGAATGGGTATCGTTTCAACCGCATCCCATTTTATTTTCTTTTTTGACTGTCTTCTCTTATTTCTCTTTCCTCATTTTGTCATCCAAACCTCATATTTAGCGTGAAAGCAGGTTAAAATCGTTAAATCTTCACTATCCTTAGACCTATAAGTAAATTCTAGTTCACTTTTCTACCGTATTAACTGCATATAATAGGCAATCAAATACTTCCACATACCATGGTTGTATAGTAATAAACATTGTTTGGAAGAATAGGCATGTTTAAAAGTCGTTGTGATTTGCTTTAAAATTCGTATCTTTGTATAGTAATAAACATCCATCGCGCTCGATGACGCTTGTGCTGTCGTGTTGTGATTTGCTTTAAAATTCGTATCTTTGTATAGTAATAAACATCTTTTGGGTAGAACGATACTTGAAGTGACATGTTGTGATTTGCTTTAAAATTCGTATCTTTGTATAGTAATAAACATCGTGGCGAGAGAAATAACGCCGCAGTGGCGAGTTGTGATTTGCTTTAAAATTCGTATCTTTGTATAGTAATAAACATCGATTGTTACGGTTATTAGAACGGTTGGAGGTTGTGATTTGCTTTAAAATTCGTATCTTTGTATAGTAATAAACATCAAAGCATTTATAATGTTATGACCGTAAGGAGTTGTGATTTGCTTTAAAATTCGTATCTTTGTATAGTAATAAACATCATCAATATTAACAGTAGTCATCACCTGGCGTTGTGATTTGCTTTAAAATTCGTATCTTTGTATAGTAATAAACATCGGAAAGTGTGGGAATGACCATCCCCGGTGTGTTGTGATTTGCTTTAAAATTCGTATCTTTGTATAGTAATAAACATCACAAGTGAAGTAAAGTGGTGAAAGACAGAGATATACAGACACAAATAGAAAAGAAAAAATGTTGTCTTATTAATGGGATTTTGTTATATAACAAAATCCCATTAATATAAAGATTCCATTAATAGCATATATTGATATATAAATAGATAGATAGGAATTAATCTAAACTGCCGTTAATTAATATTTTGTAAGGTTAAAAGATTAGAAAAGTTCAAGTTGCTGTCCTGGTGCATTTGTGGCAAGATGTTTTGAACCATAAAATACTTTTATGTTACCAAATTGTTTGTCTGTAATACAAATTATTGCAACATGACCATATTGAGGTAGGAAGGATTTGACGCGTTTAATATGTACTTCTGCATTTTCCATACTAGCGCAATGACGAACATATATAGACATTTGAAACATAGTGAAACCGTCACGCTGCAGATTCTTACGGAACAAAGTATACTCTTTTTTGTCTTTCTTTGTCTCGGTCGGTAAATCAAAAAATACCAATATCCACATAACACGATATTCACTAAAACGGTTCATAACTATGATTTTATATTTCTGGATATGATATTCGTCGTAATTCTCCATTGAAACAACGGTATAATGAAGCTGTAGTTTGACTTACTGCTATCATCAGTGGACTGCGTTTCCCATTTATTATAACATCTGTTGTTGGTATGGAAAGAAGGCGTATTTTCATCTCTTTTGTAAGTTCTTGAATATTATCATATCCATATTCTTTTATCAGCGAGAATACTATTTCATCCACATACGGACGGTATGGCTCCATAATGTCATCTGCCAGACAATAAGCGTTATATCTGTTGTGATGATGTATGCCAAGTGTTGGAAGCATTCCGCTTGAAACCAGAGCACGGGCTACAACAGCACGCAGTATCGCATATCCGTAATTAAGAAGATTATTTGGCGGGATGCCTTCACGGTCGCGTGTAAATCCATCCAGTTCCTTGATGCCGGAGAAAATAGTTTTCCAGTAATATGCTGCGGCACGTCCTTCAAGATTATCCGTATCTCCACTCTTTACATCGTTCTCCCAGCGTCTCATGTTCTTTATTTCCTTTCCAGTGCAAATAGTTAGAACGGAAGTCTGATTTCTTATTTTTGCTTTGACAGTCTGCTGCCACAATTGTTTTTTCAATGGTAGCGAAGCGTCTATTTGGTCGCGGAACCGTTCACTCTGAACGGTGTTTCCACACAGAGGCAGCATAAGTCCGACAGGCATGCTTCGTTTGTCGCAGGTTATAATGGCACTGTTGGTCTCAAGCAATGCTTCTAACAGCCCCTGTGTAATGGTTACTTGTTTGTTGTCTAGAACCACTATTCCTATGTCTTCTATAGGTTTGGTAATTTCTCCCTGTTGTTTCATACGTTCTGGGAGTGTTTCATTTTTTGCGATTTCCGGAAGTTTTATCACCATCTGTCCTAACTTTAATGACAGATATGCAGGATTGCCGAAATATAGTGTTTTCTTTATCATGATATTCCAATATTTAGTATTCACCTACAGATACTATTTGACCGATATGATTGACGCGGACTTTAATTATTTTATTTATTCCGTTTAATGATGTTATTCTTTTCCATGTAATTTCTTGTAATTCATTATTGTCATCAACAGTTGTTTCGAGATGATGTCTAAACACATAATATTTACTTGCCAGCTTCTGTACTCTGAACAAGTTTTTGCTAATCTCTGTGTAGTTGTCGGGATTAAGCAGATCTGTTTCACTTGGATTAAATCCCGTTTCAGTATTAGGAAAAACAAAATATTCATTCTGTTTCATGGTAAAAAGGAATTGCCATCCATCTGTTTTCCTATAGTTCTTGTCTATAATCGGCATATTCATATTTGCACGCATTGTTGCTTCATAGAATGATACAACGTTCTCCTGCAAATTATCTTCCGCATCGCGGTATATTGCAACATGATGATTATTGCTTGTACTTACAAAGTCGGCCGGCTGTCTTTTCCCTTCACTGTCAAGAATAAGCTTTCCGGTATTATCATGTTTGTCATGTAGTGCCACGGCATTATTCACACCACGTATAGTCACGCGCTTTATTGAAATACCCTTTTCTTTATTCAGCCATATTGGATTATAGTCAAGATTGACAAATGCTTTTTTCGGGTCGTTGTCATATTCTTTAAGACGTGCTTTTAATATTTCACGCACATGAACATCTATAACTTTTTCGAGTTTCAAATCTGGGGTTATTTCTTTTCTTTGTGTATATATACCCTCAAGAGTCACAATCTTGACTTTTTCCGGAACACATTCTGTGTGCATTTCATTTAGGAAAAGCGGTTTCTTCTGCAAACTGTTGCTTCCCGTAAATGCTTTTTTTGCATTTCCGTCAAAGCTTTTTAGTCTTGCAAACAACGCATTGCGGTATTTCAGATTTGCAACTGTAGCTATTTTCTCTTCTGTAAATGCCGCATTCACTTTTTCTTCTTTTACGGTATATTGCCTAATTTTTCCGTATATCGTCTCGTTATGCAATTTACCTCGTGGAGTCAACTGTATTTTCTTGTTCTTTCCATTCTTTTTCTTAGATATGTTTTTATTTTTTGTGACGACCTTGTTCTTTGACTTTATTGAAACAAGGACGTTTTCCAGATGACGTTTTGCCTCAGCCCTAAGTATATCCAACGGCATGGGAGGGCAGAACTTAAGCTTGCCTTTGTCGCGATAAAGTTCTTGTTTCTCTATAGCATATATGTTTCCTCCCTTGTCATTTTTTGCGTTTAGGTTGTTGAGATATTGAATGTGGCTGTGTTTTGTGAATGCAATTGTGAGTGCATCCATTGCGTGGTGACGATGGTCGTTGCGCTTTGTCCAATTCGTAATTTTACGTATTCTTCTTCCGTCCCTGTCTTCTATAATCTCTGTTAGTCCGAGCTTGTTGTATTTGTTCCAGTTAAGTTCTTTCATCACATCAACCAGTTGCCAGTCTTCACGCAGACGTGAAGTTACAGAGCCGGTGGTTGGTACCACTTCCCTGACAATCTCTTCCAATATTTCCCGTGCTTTCTTTGCGATATATTGAGATTCTCGTAAATCACGGTTGATAAATCCATCTGGTATGTCGGCTTCTTTCATCATCAGCTTATCTCGCTTGGTTTTACTTATCACGCCATCGCGGAAAAGTTTGTCTATTTTGCTTACATAATCTTTAATTTCTTCAGCATTATATTTTTCACATATAAAGTCGTATGCTGTTTTATTGCTCTTCTCTATATTTATATCACGGGTCTCTATCGTCTTATTTGAGAATGAGTCGTCAAACAGTTTTGCTTGCGGTATGATATGCTCAATGTCGAATTCTTTGCTGAAAAGTTTTTCCTTAGAAATATACGTGTTTGAATATAGCGTTTTGTGTCCGTTCTTCTCGAGTTCCATATATAATTTATATCTTATAATATCATTTCGGCTTACGTTTTTTATACCAAATTCTTCTTGCAATATGTTCCGAAAATCTTCGTGTTCTTTTGTTGTCCGGTTTATGGCTTTTGTCATTTCCTCACGTTCTTTGGCACTTTTCTTCAGTTCACGTGCCATCTCTATACGTATCTCGTCCGGTTTACCGTACATTGTGATGATACTGTTTACTATGTTTATCATTTGATTGAGGATTTTCTCTACCACAGGATTGCGTAGGCTGTTGCGCGGTAACTGTTCCAGCCTATCTTTTAGCATCTTGTTGTCAAGTTCTTCTTTCGTAAGTGACTTTTTCGAATGTCTGTATCCAGCAGATTCACAAGCCATGCTGTATTCTTGTCCATTCTTCATGTAAGGCAAGATTTTGCGTATTGCTTTTGAACTGAGGTTTCCATAATCTTGTTGTAATGTTGCTTTAGCTATTATCGCAGCATACTCCTTGTCGAAGCCATATAGTTCTGATATTTTCCCGATAAGTTTTTCATTACCGGATTTTGAATTGTCACCGGTAAATGAATACAGTAGATGCCAGAGCATATATGCCGGTTGTTTTTCATATGCCTTTCCTTTTATAGAAGAGTCAAAATGAAGAATGTCAATATTAAATCCAAGGTCACAGAAGACGGGCTTTACTATATTCATGATTTCGTCTGTTTTCATTTTTGGGAAATCATATTTACCGTGTCCGCTCATATCTATTATTGTCTGATAAGCTTTGAACAATGCAGCCTGCGTACGGTTTCCTTCTATTTCCTTGAAATTAAGATCTAATTCCTCTGTCTTATTGAATAAGAGTTTCAGAACATCATTCTTAGACATTTTTTCCTTGATATTCAATTCTTTGAATAATATTTCTTTTTCTTCCTGATCAAGAAAACGTTTACCGTGTTTCATTTGGCATGTTGTTCCGAACAGATCTGTATATTCTGTCGGAATAACCTTCCCCGAAACCTGGATATTGTTAATAATATGCCAAATCTTGAATTCTTGAAATAATGGAGATGATTTTGGACAAACGCGTGAACCGACGGTTATTTGTCTGGTTTTCCCATCCACGATAATCTCCATTTGCTTATTTTCAAATTCACAGAAACTTATGAGGCCTTTTTGTGATTTCAATGCTCTTTGATAGAATATGATCACATCGCGTATTTCGCGTTTTAAGTCTTTTGTAAGTTCTTTATGATATATAGCCTGGTTTTCCCATATTCGTTCAAACTCGTCTAAATAATCCTGTCTATAGAACACTTTATTCTTTAAACTGTAATTAGGATTGGCATTTAGTTTTTCCATAAGATACTGTCCCACGGTCTGTCTCTTGAAATACAGTTCTTTGCTTCTGTCGCTTATTTCTCCGAGATAGCCGCTCGAATTGTTTATCTGTCCGTTGATTTTTTGCAGGACAATCGCAAGTCTTTCAAGATTCATTTTATGTGATAGACTATCCTTGCGCCATTCATAGTTTTCTCTTTTTTGTTCGTCTCCTTTTGTTTCACGCTTTATTCCTGTAAGTGAGAACGGTTTGGCACATATAGCCCATGTCTGCTTTTCGTTCTTGTCATACAGTTCTACTCTCAGAGTGTCTGTAAGTATCTCCGGATAAAACTGTTTTTGAAAGTTCCATATTCTGTCAAATTCTGTAATCAGATCTGAACGGTAGAAATCAGGTGTGTATCTTTTCCCGTTTTTTATATTTTGGAACATGAATTCTCCCGGAGTGAGATTTTGGCTGTACATCTGTATGGCAACATCCATTCCGTCTATAATTCTTCCATCTTCATTAGCTTTTATTTTGCGTGAACTTTTGTATCCGCGTTTTTTGTTTATCATTAGCAATACTCTTGCAAATTCTTCTAATGATATTTGTTCCGTTGCAGCCTTTGCCCTGAGATGGAAGGTCTCAAATGTCGATTTGTTTCCTTGTTCCGTCAATGTTGTATCTTCTTTTATGAGACCGTTGGATTTCATTATTTCTATAAGATTGTTGCGCCTCAGTTTGTAGCGTTGTAAGTTGCGTCGCATACTGCGCTTCATGGTTCTATCGGCATTTGTTGTTAACTGTTTGCCTGCCTTAAAATCGCGTTGCTCCTCAGCGGTGAGTGGGGTTACCCTGACTCCGAGTTTTACTATGGAAGACTCTTCGCCTTCATGTTCTTTTTCGTTAACGACAGCCCATCCGATACTGCTTGTTCCTAAGTCGAGGCCTAATATCTTTTTCATAATTTCCGGTTTTTCTGATTTAAGTTGTTGACATTGTTATGGTTCTTTTGCAAATATACGAAAAAAATAATGAGTAAAGTCTATGTATATAAATATTTTTTTAATACCTTTGCAATGAATTTTAAGCAAATCACAATAAGGATTATTCCGTTGTGAAAACACTCAGGTTGGCCCATCGTCCTTAACGGTGGGTTTTTATTATATGGTAATGTCCATTTTCAAAAAGAATAGAGTTGTGCTTTGGGCACTTCATAAGTATTTCCATGAAATGGCTAAACGCAGTATATATTGTGAAGTGATTTACCTGCTTGATGAAGTCGGTCGTGACATTTCGGTATTTATAAGCCTGAAAACTTTTCGTTAACCGAAATTAGAATATCAAGCTTTTTGAATACAGCTATGGCGGGAAAAGGAGAATAAATATGCCAAAATAAATAAAACTTTCTATTGATAAATTGCAGAATCTCCGGTATCAAAAAATCTAAGCAGTGTGGGTGGAATGTCAAACTGATGGCATTTTAGTTTGTCGAGTTTATCCTTTCCACTGGCTGTAAGAGAAAGAAATACCAGACGCTTGTCATCTTTGCCGAATTTACGTAACAGTAGTTTTCTGCGTTCCAGGGCTCTGATTACCTTAGAGGCGTTTGACGCACTGAGGCCTGTCTGGCCGGTGACGGTCGAAGCAGTGATACTGTCAGTGCCGATGGCACACATAACCATTGCTTCATTGAGCGACACACCATGAGTGGTCTGCAGTTCATTTTCGAGTAATGAGAGAGCTTTATACAACTCTCTCATTACACATATACATTTTATTTTTTCCATTTCCTGTATTACGCATTAATATGCGATAGATTTTGTTTATATGAAAAGATTTACGTTGGCCTTTTCGGCACGTTCCATATATGAAGCCACACCGCCTACAATAACATTATCGAGCAGCTCTTCGTGCTTTATGCCCATCACTTCCATCGACATCTGACAGGCAATGAATTCCACACCGGAGTCGATAGCATTCTGCCTAAGAGTCTCAAGTGAGTCAACGCCCTTTTTGGCCATAAGAAATCTCATCATCTTTCCTCCGATGCCCATCATGTTCATCTTCGACAGGCTGAGTTTCGTGGAGTCGGCAGGCAGCATCCATCCGAACATCTTGCCCCAAATATCTTTCTTTACCTGTGGCTTGACAGATTTCTTGATGGCATTAAGTCCCCAAAACGTAAAGAATATACTTACTTTCTTACCTGTGGCGGCAGCCCCATTGGCAAGTACAAATGTGGCGAGTGTCTTGTCGAGGTCATCGCTGAATAGAATGAATGTCTTGCCGGTGTTGCCGGTCTGTGGATTGTCATCCTTGACCATGCATGACGCAGACTTTTTTATTTCTACTGTATGTATTCCTTTTTCCGATTTCTTGTTGAGGAAAATGTTGCCAGTTGTGCGACACCATGCTTCGGCATCGCGTGGAAAGCCAGCATCGGTGGCTTTCACTTCCAGTGTCTGTTCTACTGTTAGTTTTTCCATTGCCTGCTTTAATTTCAGGATGGGCCCGGGGCATTGTAATCCGCATGCGTCTAACCGTATGATTGGAGAATGGCTGTTATGTGGACTCCCGGCACATTCGCATGTCTCACTTGTTGTGGTAAAGCCGTCTGGGGCAGGCATCTTTGCAGTTGAGGCTTTGTAGGTTTTCAAGCCTCCGATGAGATTGAACACATCGTTATATCCGTGACCTTTCAGAATGTTCGAGGCCAGATAACCTCTGAGTCCGACACCGCAGAACAGCCATACAGGTTTGCCGGACGGTATTTCCGATATTCTGTCTCGCAGGTCGTCAAGCGGTATGTTTACAGCTCCGGGTATCGAGCCTAATGCTGCCTCATCTGCTGTGCGTACATCAATGAGTGTGACTTTGGACAGGTCTGCTTCCTTGAGTTCACGCCAATAGAGTGGATTCATCTTTCCGCTGAGGATATTGCCGGCAACATATCCCGAAATAGCCACCGGGTCTTTTGCCGAGGAGAATGGCGGGGCGTAGGCGTGTTCCAATTTTGTAAGCTGTTGTACGGTGCATCCCTGTTTGATGGCGAGGGCATATTGGTTTATGCGTGTATCCACACCGTCATATCCCACTATTTGTGCTCCGTAAAGCTTGCCGTCGGATGGAGAGAAGGTAATCTTTATCGCCATCTGTAGCGAACCTGGGTAATAGCCGGCATGAGAGCCGGAGTGAATAGTTGCGGACAGATAGGGAATATCCATTTGTTGCAGACGTTTGGCCGGCAGTCCGGTGGATGCCACAGTTATATCGAATATCTTGGCGATGGCCGTGCCTATAGAACCTTCGTATTTCACATTGTTGCCTTTCACCATGTTGTCTGCAACGATGCGTGCCTGCCGGTTGGCCGGTCCGGCAAGGAAGTTGAGCCATGGCTTTTCTGTTATAGGGTGCTTGTACTCTATGGCATCACCGACAGCGTATATGTCACAGTCAGAAGTCTGAAGATATTCGTTGACGTATATGCCGCGCATCTCGCCAAGTTGCAGTCCTGCTTCTTGAGCCAGTTTGGTTTCTGCTCTCACACCAATAGAGAGTAACACCATGTCGGTTTTAAGTTCTATACCTGATTTGAAGTGTACTGTCAGTTCTTCACCTTCTTGTGAGAATGATTCCACGGCTTGTTCCAGGTATAGTTTTACGTCATGTTGCAGCAGATGTTCGTGCACTAATGCGGCCATGGAGTAGTCTATGGGGGACATTACTTGTGGAGCCATTTCTACAACGGCTACCTGTGCTCCGGCAAGACAGAGATTTTCCGCCATTTCGAGTCCGATAAATCCTCCGCCTACAATCACGGCACGTTTCACGTTGTGGTTTTCTACGTATGCCTTTATCCTGTCTGTATCATCCACATTTCTCAACGTGAAAATACCTTCGGAGTTTATGCCTTCCAATGGAGGGCGTACGGGTGATGCACCTGGCGATAGGAGCAGTTTGTCGTATGTCTCGGTATACTCTTTTCCCTCTGTGGTTTTTACGGCTATTTCTTTCTTCGTCCTGTCGATGGCTATGACTTCGCTTCCTGTTCTCACGTCAATGTTGAATCGTCTGCCGAAAGTCTGCGGTGTCTGTACGAAAAGACGTTCGCGCTCCTCAATAACTCCACCTATATAATAAGGTAGTCCGCAGTTGGCGTATGATATATAATTGCCTTTTTCGAAGAGGATGATTTCTGCATCCTCTGTCAGTCTCCTGATACGTGCGGCAGCAGTCGCACCGCCTGCCACACCACCTACAATTAGGTATTTGCTGATTTTGCTTTCGCTCATATTCTAAATATATTATTCGTTGATAATTAATCTTTTAAAATACTTTCCATTGGAAATTATTGCAAATGTATATTATTGTTTCCCATTTTCAATGCTTGTTGTGGAAAATATATGGTTTATTAACATATTATGTTCATACAAGGTCTTGTCATAATACTTCTGTATGATAGTCATGAATTGCCTTCAATAGTATGTCTGCCAATGACTTTTAAACGAGTTTCCGTCAAGTGTTATTCTTTAGTGGTAACACTGTGTTTATTTGAATTTTTATAAGAATAATTTTTATTGTTATCTTTCACAAGCTTTTAAATATAATAAAATTAGAAAATATGGCATCAGTAAAAGTTAGATTCAGAGAATTGTCGGTTGACGGTGAAACCGGCTGTTTGTATTATCAGGTAATATGTCGGAGAATTGTTCGTCAGGTTTATACCAATTACAGGATTTTAAAGTCGGAATGGGATACAACGACTAAAACAATTAAAGCATCTTTTGTTAATGAAGGCATTGGTACGCGAGAGGAATATCTTAGATTTGTGTGTAGACGGGTAAATCTGGAGTTGTCACGTTTTCATAGAATTGTAGTGTCTTTGGATAATGGATTGCAGGCATGTACTGCAGATGATATTGTTAGGCGTTTTGAGCAGGCAACCGTAGAGCAGTCTTTACCCTGTTTCATGCGAGGCATAATAGCTCAACTGAAACTTGTCGGAAAATGCAGGACATCAGAGACATATAAGGCTACATTAAACAGTCTTATCAGGTTTGCCGGTGAGAATACCATTCTTGATGAAATAGATTCGGACTTCATGATGGGGTATGAGGCTTACCTTAAATCCCGTCAGATATCGATGAACACTGTATCTTTTTATATGCGGGTGCTTCGTGCAGTATATAACCGTGCCGTTGAAAAAGGACTTACCGTTCAGAAATATCCTTTCAGACATGTATATACAGGAATCGGCAAAACCGTGAAGCGCGGAATGTCTATAACTTATGTCAGGAAGATAAAGGAACTTAGTCTGCCATGCAATTCCGCGCTTGACTTTGCCAGAGATATTTTTATGTTCAGTTTTTATACGCGCGGAATGTCGTTTGTCGATATTGCCTACCTGAAAAAGTCAGACCTTAAGGACGGAATATTGACATATAAGCGCAGAAAGACAGGACAGCAACTTATAATAAAGTGGGAAAAATGTATGCAGGAGATTATAAATAAGTATCCACAGAATGTTACGGAGTATTTGCTTCCTATAATCCGTTATCCTGAGAATAAGCGAAAACAGTATGATACCGCTCTTCACCTTGTGAATAGCCAATTGAAAAGGATTGCTGTGCAGATACGGCTTCCGATAAAGCTTACAACTTATGTCGCCCGCCATTCGTGGGCTGGCGTTGCAAAGAGTAATAATATTCCGTTGTCTGTAATCAGTGAAGGTATGGGGCACGATTCCGAGAGTACGACAAAGATATATCTTGCGTCATTGGACACTTCCGTTATAGACAAGGCTAATGAACTGATATTAAAAAGTATATGATGAGGACTGGATTTTCTCAAGGGTTCAATACATAATCCATACCGTTTTTTGGTTGATAGCTGTATGAATGAGATAAATTCCGGTTAAGGTTTTACGTGCCGTGTATTGTTTCTTCCGGAAATAAATACACGGTTTTTATGTGAATGTTAGTTGTCGTTAATGGAATCTCGTGGATTTTATGTAAATTTGCATGTTATATGCCTCATAATGCGGTGGTTTTGAAAGCAGATGGTGTGTGATTCTGGTTCTTTCCTATTTTTATGAGGCATCCCAGTATACATAATATTATATAGCATCTTTATGATACATGAATATCAGATAAGGGTTTTCCCGCAGGTAGCCTCGAATGAGGGCACAATAAAAGATTATATCGCACGTGAAAAAGGTTTTGATGTACGTACCATATATGGAATAAGGGTATTGAAAAGAAGTATTGATGCCCGTCAGCGTATTATCTATGTAAATTTGAAAGTCAGGGTGTATGTCAATGAGATGCCGGCATGTGACTCCTATATAAAAACAGAGTATGGAGATGTTTCAGATGCTGATGAAGTAATTGTTGTGGGTGAGGGGCCAGGAGGCCTTTTTGCTGCATTGCGCCTTATTGAGCTTGGACTGAAACCAATCGTTGTTGAACGTGGAAAGAATGTAAGAGAAAGGAAAAGAGATCTTTCAATGATAACCAAGGCGCAGAAGATTGACAGTGAGAGCAATTATTGTTTCGGTGAAGGCGGTGCCGGTGCTTATTCAGACGGTAAGCTATATACCCGGAGTAAGAAAAGAGGAAACATTGAGAAAATCCTAAATGTTTTCTGTCAGCATGGAGCATCGGAAACGATTCTTGCCGATGCACATCCGCATATAGGTACGGACAAACTTCCGGGGGTGATAGAGAATATGAGAAATACTATACTGAAATCCGGAGGTGAAGTTCATCACCAGACCCGCATGGACAGGCTCGTCATATCAGACGGTTCTTGTTCTGAACATGCTTTCGGTGCCGGCCGTCGGGTTGTTGGAATAGAGGCAACAGATTTGAATACCGGGCGTGAGATAATGTTTAAGGGGCCTGTAATATTGGCCACCGGACATTCTGCACGTGACGTTTACCGTTATCTTAATGATGCGAATGTTGAAATTGAGGCAAAGGGCATTGCTGTGGGAGTGCGTTTGGAACATCCTTCAGAACTGATAGACAGTATTCAATACCATAGCCGTCAGGGACGTGGGAAATATCTTCCTGCCGCCGAGTATTCTTTTGTTACACAGGTGGCCGGCCGTGGAGTATATTCTTTTTGTATGTGTCCGGGAGGGTTTGTCATACCGGCGGCAACCGACAAACAGCAGATAGTGGTAAACGGAATGAGCCCGAGCAACCGTGGAGGCCGGTGGTCTAACAGTGGAATGGTTGTTGAGGTCAGGCCTGAGGATGTCAGTGGCGATGGTGCTCTCCGTATGATGTGTTGGCAGGAAGAGATCGAACGGAACTGTTGGCTGCAAGGAAATATGAAGCAGACGGCTCCGGCACAGCGTATGGCCGATTTTGTGAACAAACGTCTGAGCTATGACTTGCCTAAAAGCAGCTATGCTCCGGGACTGATATCGTCTCCACTTCATTTTTGGCTTCCGCAGCATGTCGGAAGTCGCCTTCAGGAGGGATTCAAGACATTTGGAAAGATGTGTCACGGATTTCTTACAAATGATGCTGTGATGATAGGTGTTGAGACACGCACCTCATCTCCTGTAAGGATATTACGTGATTCCGATACGCTTATGCATGTCGGAATAGCCGGACTGTTCCCGTGTGGTGAGGGTGCCGGATATGCAGGAGGAATTGTTTCTGCCGGTGTTGACGGTGAACGGTGTGCTGAGCGTTGTGCGTCTTTTTTAGGTAAAAGTTTTGTGGAATAAAAAAAAATGATTACCTTTGACTGCTATTATCGTGACCTCTTCTCGACAGACCGAAAGCTTTATACGGGCTTAGAATGGCGTTAAGAACGCTGTCTTAATAAAAAAAGGTTGCTTATGCATAGCATATCATTGTCGTATGAATGTTGCCTTAAAATGGCCAAAACAACAGGTTTAAGCGATTATAATGCATAAACACACGAAAATGACATCGAAGGATGTTTGTATAAATTAAAGAGCATAAAATAATAATATATTTTACAAATGGATCAGACAATCGATCAAGACAGAATTATTAAAATCAATATTGAGGAGGAGATGAAATCCTCTTATATCGACTATTCCATGTCGGTGATAGTCGCGCGTGCCTTACCCGATGTGCGTGACGGATTCAAGCCGGTTCACCGTCGTATCCTTTATGGTATGATGGGGGTAGGAAACACAAGTGACAAGCCATATAAGAAATGTGCCCGTATTGTAGGTGAGGTGCTTGGTAAGTACCACCCGCACGGAGATAGTTCCGTGTATGGGGCTTTGGTACGTATGGCTCAGGACTGGAATATGCGGTATACGCTTGTTGACGGTCAGGGTAACTTCGGATCTGTGGATGGTGACTCTGCAGCGGCTATGCGTTATACGGAGTGCCGTCTGTCAAAAATGGGAGAGCATGTCATGGACGACCTTGAGAAAGATACCGTAGACATGACGAACAACTTTGACGACTCTTTGCAGGAGCCTACAGTAATGCCTACAAAGATTCCTAACCTTCTTGTAAATGGAGGCAACGGTATTGCCGTAGGTATGGCAACGAATATTCCGACCCATAATCTTGGAGAGGTAATTGACGGTTGTTGTGCATATATAGACAATCCGGATATCGATACCGACGGGCTTATGGAGCATATCAAGGCTCCGGATTTCCCTACCGGTGCGTATATCTATGGTATACAGGGAGTCAAGGATGCCTATGAGACCGGTCGTGGCCGTATCGTGATGCGTGCAAAGGCCGAGATAGAAAGTGGTGACACTCACGATAAGATTGTTATAAACGAAATACCTTATGGAGTAAATAAGGCCGATCTCGTGAAATACATTGCCGACCTCGCTTCAGAGAAGAAGATAGAGGGGATAAGCAATGTGAATGATGAGTCAGGGCGTCAGGGCATGCGTATAGTTGTTGATGTAAAGCGTGATGCAAATGCAAATGTAATACTCAACAAACTCTTTAAGATGACGGCACTGCAGAGCTCATTCTCAGTGAATTGCATTGCTTTGGTAAAAGGGCGTCCTAAGCTTCTTTCCCTTAAAGACTGTGTCCGCTATTTTGTCAGTCACCGTCATGATGTTACGATACGCCGCACACAGTTTGACTTGAAGAAAGCCCAGGATCGTGCACACATACTTGAGGCTCTTATCGTAGCCTGTGACAATATAGATGAGGTGGTGCATATTATACGTGCCTCAAAGACGCCCCAAGCTGCCATAGAGGGGCTGAAGAACCGTTTCGGTTTTGATGACGTACAAGCTTCTGCTATTGTGGATATGCGTCTGAGGCAACTCACGGGACTGCAGATGGATAAGTTGCATCAGGAATATGATGACCTTGAGAAGCTTATTGCACGTCTTCAGGCTATTCTTAATGATCCGGAGCTTTGCAAGCAGGTGATGAAGGAAGAATTGCAGGAGGTGAAGGAGAAATACGGTGACGAACGCCGTACGGAGATAAAGTATTCAAGTGAGGAGTTTAATGCCGAAGACTTCTATCCGGATGATCCTGTAGTGATAACCATCAGTCATCTCGGATATATAAAGCGTACGGCACTTACTGAATTCCGTGAGCAGAGTCGTGGAGGCGTCGGGAGTAAGGGCGCGCATACGCGTGATGAGGACTTTACTGAATATATTTATCCGGCAACGATGCACAACACGCTGTTGTTTTTTACACAGAAAGGACGATGCTATTGGCTGAAATGTTACGAAATTCCGGAGGGGGCAAAGAACGCAAAGGGACGTGCTATCCAGAATCTTCTGAATATAGAGCCGGATGATGCCATTAATGCTGTGCTTAGAATAAAGAAATTTGATGATGAGGAATTCTTGAACACCCATTATGTGGTATTTGCGACAAAGAACGGTGTCATAAAGAAGACATGTCTTGAAGCGTATAGCCGTCCGCGTGCCAATGGTGTTATAGCGATAAACATTCTTGATGGTGATCAGGTTGTAGGAGTGCGTCTTACCAATGGAAATAATGAACTGGTGCTTGCCAACAGAAATGGACGTGCAATCAGATTCAATGAAAAGGATATCCGTACAATGGGCCGTGTATCTACCGGTGTGCGCGGAATGCGTCTTGACGATGGTGACGATGAGGTTGTAGGAATGGTCTGCGTTAATGACCCGCAGTCGGAAACGATAATGGTGGTTAGTGAAAACGGATACGGAAAACGCAGTGATGTTGAGGACTACCGTAAGACATCACGTGGCGGAAAGGGTGTAAAGACACTGAGCATCACAGAGAAGACCGGGCGTCTTGTGGCAATAAAGGTTGTGACAGATGAAAACGATTTAATGATAATAAACAAGAGCGGAATTCTCATTCGTCTGAAAGTTGCGGATGTGCGTGTGATGGGACGTGCGACACAAGGAGTGCGTCTTATAAATCTTACGAAGAAAAACGATACGATAGCAAGTGTATGTAAAGTGATGAGTGCTTCAGATGAAGAAGTTGTCGAGCAGGAGAGCGAAGGTGCATTTGAACATGACGCAGGGAATACGGATACGGCAGAAAACAATTCTATTGCATCGAATAACATATCGGATAAAGATACGGCAGATAGCAATGAGGCCGTAACAGGGATTGAATAATGTAAAACCTACTTAAATATTGAAAAGATGAAGAAACTAATGATGATGGCTGCTGTTGCAGCAATGTCAGCCTCAGCCTTTGCACAGGATGCCAAGACCGAAGCGGAGAAATGGAATCAGGTATGTAAGGACCAGTATCAGATTTATGTTGACAACTCAACGATTCAGACAACAAATCAGACGACAAAGGCCACTAATCCTTTCGATACGGTAGCCATGTATAAGGCAGGAATGGAAGCACTGAAGGCTGCTATGAAGTGTGATGAGTTTGACCGTCAGCCCAATGAGAAAGGCAAGGTCAAGATCCGTTTCCGTGCAGACAACCAGAAGACGGCCAGTCAGTTGAGGATTGCGGCTATCCAGGGCGGTGAGTTTTTCAGAACTGAGAAAAAAGACAATGCGATGGCACTTGAGGGATATAAGTTGTATATAGACTCAAAAGACCATGAGCTGTTCACAGGTATTGATATGTCAAATGATCCTCTTTATTCCCAGATAGCTTATATGGCATCATATATGGCCTATATGATGAAGGATTATGCCGCGGCAATAGACTATGCCACAAAGGCAAAGGAAACAGCTGCCGATGATAAGGGCAAGGCTGATGCGAATGAGATTATCCTGTTTGCAAAGAAAGATAACTGTAAGTCTGCGGCAGACTCAGCCGCTTTCATGAACGATCTGAAAGTCCTGCATAAGGAAAATCCTGCTGATGAGCGTTATTTCAATATGCTCCTTGCTTATTACAACGATCATCCGGCAGAGAAAATGGCATGGATTACAGAAGAAACCCAGGCCAATCCTTCAAACAAGATGGCATGGGCTATAAAGGGAGAGACTGAGATGAAGAATGAGCAGTGGGATGATGCTGTTGCTTCTTATCGTAAGGCCGTTGAGATTGATCCGAATTTTGTTGCTGTAATATTCAATATCGGCACGAGTCTCAACTCAAAAGCCATTGCATTGAAAGACAAGCTTGCCGATAAGAATACCGGAGGCCTTACAAAAGCAAATGCCGACAAGGTGAAGGCTGTTCTTGCAGAGGCCAAAGAGGCTCTTCTGAAAGCAAAGGAACTCGATCCTTCACGTGAGAAAGTGAACTGGGCATACGCTCTCTATCAGGTTTATTATTCTTTGGGAGACAAGGCTAATTCTGATGAGATGGAAAAATTGCTCAATAAGTAAAAACAACGTAAAACCTTAAATGAGGAAGCTTATATTGATAACGCTTCTCTTACTGTCAATAACACCGTGCCTGAGAGCTCAGCGTAAGCAACTTTCTCAGGCACGGTCTTATATTAAGAGCGGCAAGGATTTGGATAAGGCGGAGAAGATTCTGCAGGAACTTTTGAGAAGCGATTCCGCCAATATTACAAATACCAAAATATATCAACTTTGGTATCAGGCATTACAAAAACAATACGATTCGGGCAATGAAAAGCTTTATCTTAAGCAGCAATACGATACAGCTGCGTTTTTCAAGACTACGGATAAGATGTTTGAAGTGCTTGAGAAGCTTGACTCTGTGGATACCGTGCTAAATGGAGACAGACCCAAGTTCAGGGCACGTTCTTCTGCAGATTTAAATAAGTTGCGGCCAAATCTTTATTTCGGCGGTGCATTCTTTGTAAGAAAAGCTGATTATAAGACAGCCTATCTTATATTTGACCGTTATTTGAAGTGTGCTGATATGCCAATGTTTGCACATTATGATTATGCAAATACTGACAGAAGAATGGAGCAGGCTGCATATTGGGCTACATATTGTGGATATAAACTTAAAGTTCCGGAAATGACGCTTAGATATTCGGACAAGGCTCTCGCTGATACGGCACGTATGGGGCAGACCCTTAAGTATATGGCAGAGGCATATCTTATTGATGAGGATACTGTCGATTACGTCTCTGCACTGGAAAGAGGGTTTGAAAAGTATCCTATGTCATTATATTTTTATCCAAAACTGTTGGAGTACTATACGGTGACAAACAAATTGGATTCGGCCCTGTTGATTACCGACAGGGGGCTTTCTTTTGACAAGGAGAATAAGATGTTTTTATTCGCAAAGTCGTCAATTCTGCTTAATGTCGGCAGATACGATGAGTGCATCGCTGTCAGTGACTCACTCATTGCAATGAATGATTCGTTAGGCGAACCCCATTTCAATGCCGGTACGGCATATCTGAACAAGGCCTTGGACAAGGAGACGTCCATGAGTAAATCGTTAGACAGAAACGAGATTCGTAAGAACAAGGAGACACTGATGTCGCTATATAGAAAGGCATTGCCTTATATGGAGAAGTATCGGGTTTTGGCTCCAAAGGAGAAACGCAAATGGGGGCCGGCATTGTACAGAATATATCTGCAGCTTAACATGGGGAGGCAGTTTGAGGAAATAGACAAAATCATAAGTGAGTAGTTTTTGGTCTGTCTCTATTTTTTATAATTACAAAAACAAGTAATCCGTTGCTGTTATTTTACAAAATAATGAAAAATAATTGTGGCGGATTACTTCTTTTCTGTATTTTTTACTACCTTTGTAATAAACAAGAAAGTTTATTGATAAATTATTAAATAACACATTTATGGAAAACAATGCCCAGCTTATTGCCCAATGTGAGGCTAAAGCCCAAAACTGGCTTTCTCCTGCTTTCGATGAGGAGACAAAGGTGTCAGTGAAATCAATGTTGGAGAAAGAAGACAAGACCGATCTTATCGAAAGCTTCTATAAGGATTTGGAGTTCGGTACAGGCGGATTGCGTGGAATCATGGGGGTTGGAAGCAACCGCATGAATATCTACACCGTAGGTATGGCTACTCAGGGATTTGCAAACTATTTGAAAAAGAATTTTTCAGACCGTGAGGAAATATCCGTTGTTGTTTGTCATGACTGCCGTAACAACAGCCGTTTGTTTGCCGAGACTGTGGCAAATATATTTTCCGCTAACGGAATAAAGGTGTATCTCTTTGAGGATATGCGTCCGACTCCGGAATGTTCTTTTGCAATCAGATATCTGAAATGTCAGGCCGGTGTGAATGTGACAGCCAGTCACAACCCACGTGAGTACAACGGTTATAAAGCTTATTGGGAAGACGGTGCTCAGGTTTTGGCTCCGCATGATACAGGTATTATAGACGAAGTTAATAAGGTTAAGGTTGACGACGTCAAGTTTGAAGGCAACAAAGAGCTTATCACGATTATCGGTGAGGAAATAGACAAGGTTTATCTTGAGCAGATAAAGAGCATTTGCATTGATCCTTCTGTGATTGAGCGTCAGAAAGACCTTAAGATTGTATATACTCCTCTTCACGGTACAGGTATGACGATGATACCGAGCTGTCTTAAGGAATGGGGATTCAACAACGTGCATTGTGTGGAAGAACAGATGGAGAAGAGCGGTGATTTTCCGACAGTTGTTTCTCCCAATCCGGAGAATGGAGAAGCACTTACCCTTGCTCTTCGTGACGCAAAGGCTATGGATGCCGACATTGTCATGGCCAGTGATCCCGATGCCGACCGTGTTGGCATGGCCTGCAAGAATGATAAAGGAGAATGGATACTGATAAACGGCAACCAGACATGCTTGCTTTTCCTTTATTATATTATCACAAACAGGAAGGCTACGGGAAAGATGCGGCCGGGCGATTTTATTGTAAAGACAATTGTTACGACGGAGGTCATCAAGAAAATCGCTGATAAGCAGAATGTTGAGATGCGTGACTGTTATACTGGCTTTAAATGGATTGCCCGCGAGATAGCGCTTTCAGAAGGCAAACAACAGTATATCGGTGGAGGTGAGGAAAGCTATGGTTTCCTTGCACAAGATTTTGTACGTGATAAGGATGCGGTTTCCGCATGTGCTCTTCTTGCCGAGATATGTGCATACGCCAAGGACAATGGTAAGACTCTTTATGATCTTATTATGGACATATATGTTGAGTATGGTTTCTCTAAAGAGTTCACTGTTAATGTCGTGAAACCAGGTAAGAGCGGTGCTGATGAGATAAGACAAATGATGACCGACTTCAGAAACAACCCTCCTACAGAACTTGGTGGAAGCAAGGTAGTTGTGTGGAAGGATTATCAGACTCTTGAGCAGAAAAATGCGGACGGTACAACATGTAAGCTTGATATGCCTACGACGAGCAATGTGCTTCAGTGGTTCTGCGAGGATGAGACCAAGATAAGTGTACGTCCTTCCGGTACAGAACCAAAGATCAAGTTCTATCTTGAGGTAAAGGACAATACAATGAAATGCTCAGGTTGTTATGACCGTTGCATGAAGGATGCCGATGCAAAGATTGAGGCAATAAAGAAATCCCTTAATCTGTAATTCTGTCAATTCAGTTATAAACTGGGCTGATTTTTATTAATATCACCGGAACTGTTGCATTATGTTTACTTTGGGAATGCAACGGTTCCGGTATTTTCTTATGGTATAACCTTAATCATGCTGCTTGAGTTATTGCCATCCTGTATAACCTGAATCTGAACAGGTATGCGTTCTTGAAGTTCCTCCACATGACTGATTATACCCACATGACGGCCGGATTTATTGTGTAGCGAACGGAGAGTGTTTATTGCGTTCTGCAGCGGTTCTCCGCTTAGGGTTCCGAATCCTTCGTCGATAAATAATGTGTTTACTGCCAGTTGTCGGCCGATATCACTCAGGGCAAGAGCCAATGAGAGTGACACGAGAAAACTCTCACCGCCAGATATTGTACTTGTTGCTCTTGAAACATATCCCTGATAGGCATCCTCTATTGATATTATGAATGTTCCCGGAACAGTCTTCAGGGTGTAGCGGTCTGTAAGTGTCCTCATGTAGCTGTTTGCAGAATGAATCAGGCCTGTCAATATATAGCTTTGCGCTATCTTGCGGAATTTGCTGCCGGAAGAATCACCGATAAGGCTGTTTATCCTTGACCATTTATGGTATTCGGTCTTTTTCTTTTCTGCGTCTTCAACGAGTTTGCCGAGTTTTTCCCGGTTTTCCTTATTTTGTTTCAACTCAAGATTTATAGCTCCTCTTCTTTCACCGATTTCGCTTATATGCTGTTCCATCTCCGCAATACGGATGTTCAGTGAATCGATGCTGTCGTTTTCTGTAATATCCGGTTTTCTTTGCAGATGTTCCCGGTGTTGCTTACTTACTTCGCTGAGTAGTACTCTTTGTGAAAGTTCGTTGTTGCGTATGTTTTTCAATGAGCTGTCAAGTGTAAGGATACTCTCTGATGAATAATTGTTTATGTATTCGAGATATTCCCTTGACATGTCTTTATGCACTGCCATGAAATCATTCATGGCCCTTTGGGCTTTATCGGCTGTTTCGGATGCCGCTTCAAGTTGTTTTACAACAGATACGGTTTCTACACGTATTTCATTTGCTTTGTCCAACAGATTTTCCGTATATTTTATCTTTTCAGCCTTGAGATTTGTCCAATCGGGCATAATCTTTAATATTGATTCTATTATGGAAGAAATATTGGTGCAGTAGCTCTCTGTTTCATTATATTTATTTTCGAGTGTCTGTTTTCTTGTTGTGAGCCTGTTGTAGTTTTCTGCGTCAAGTATCAATGTGTCAGCAAACTCTTTTGGATCTGTTTTCCAGTCGACAGACCATTGGCTGTCGGAAATCAGTTCCCGGGTATTGTTCTGCATCTCGATTATTTCCTTTTCTTTTGTGAGGATTATTGCCCGGGCGGTTTTTATTCTTCCATTGCAATCGTTTATTTTCTGTATGGTTGTCTGTACATCTGTTTTTAGTTTCTCTATATGTTTGCGCAGGTCATCAGCATGTATGCGCATGTGTCTTATCATGCTTTCCTGTTTTTCTGTTTCTTCAATTCTTATGTCAAGAAGTTTTTTGTCTGCTTCAGCTTTGATTTTTATATTGTCAAGCGAAAGCATTATTGTTTCATCATATATTTCCACACCGCATAATTTACATGCTTCTGTTGCCCTTTGTATTGCGCTATCTACAGTCGTATCACTGTCATATAAGGCTTTGGTATGTTCGTATTTGTCTGTGAGTGAACTTATTTCAGCTTCAAGTCTGTTTATTGTCCGAGTCAGTTCGTTGTATTCTTTTTCAGCTTCCCTGAATGTTTTCTCATAGATGGCAATGAGATTGTCAATGTCATCTTCTTTGGGCATTGCCGATTTGATTTTTTGAAGGCATACAGGGCAAATGTCATCAGGCTGTAGTCTCATACGTATACTTTTTGCCCATTTATTTACACTTTCACGTTGTCGTTCAAATATCTCTTTGGATGTGTGTAGTTTTATTTCTGCATCATGGATTTTCCGTTTCATGTTATTGCACTCCTTGCGTTTACATTCGATAGTATTGAAAGTCTTGTCAATATAAGTTTTTGTCTCTTCCATGCGTTTTGTTTCTCTGTAAAGGAATTCCATTTTATCCCTGGCACTGTTTACATGGGCGATCAGAGTATTTTCGTTGTCACGGAGTTTGTGCAATTGTGATATGTCTGCTTCAACGAGTTTCTGTTCCTTTTCTTTCAGTTCAAGTTCCTGTTTATTTAAGGCATACTGTATTTTTTGCAGGTTTTCGTTTCTGTCGTTAAGTTCCGGTTGAAGTATGTTTTCTAAAGTTTTTTTCTCTTCGGATATATCGTTATTATTCCTTTCAATTATTTTTCTTCCTTCGGATGCGGCATACAGTAATCCTGCTATTGCCTGTGCATTTTTATAAACTTCAGCCTTGTCTTTTTTCTCGTCTATAACTTCTGTTACTTTTTTCAGTTCCTGCAGAATATCTTCATTCCTTTTCTTTTCACAGGCCATTCCGCATATAAGGTCTTTATAGTTGTCGCATAATGACAATAGACTGTCGGTCAGTACTTTTTGTTTTTCAGAAGATATTCTCACCGTGTCCATCATATTCCTTACTTCTATTGTTGTATTCCATGAATTGACCAGCTGTTCCTTTGGCATGAAGATGTTGTCTGTTGTGGCTTCAAGAGCTTTGGCATGTGCTTCTTCTGATGCGGCAATCTTTTCAGACAGTTCCTTTTCCTTGTTTATCCATATCAGTTTGTCATTCTCTTTATGTATATCGGCCTTTAATTTTAATGCCTCAGTTTCGAGTGTATGCAATTCTGATTCTTTTTCCTTGATTTCATCATCATCGAGTATTTTTACACCCTCTGTTTTTTGTTGTGCCTCATTCCATATTGCCTTTTTCCTTGCTGTTTCCTCGAATACCTTTGCTCCGATTCTTGAATATATGTCAACCCCGGTTATCTTCTCAAGTATCTGCGCTTTCTCGTCATCTTTACTGTTGAGGAACCGTGTGAATTCTCCTTGTGCCAGCATTGTTGTCTGACAGAATTGCTGGAAATCAAGTCCGATGGCTTCGGCTATTTCCGCTTCTATCTCCTTGTCTTTAGTCAGAAGAATATCTTTATCAATATTCTTCAGTGTCCTGTTTTTATTCTGAATTGTTCCGGAAATCTTTTTTCTTGCACGTGTCACGCTCCATGTTGCCTCGTAGTTTATCTTGTTGCTGCCGGTAAATGTGAGTGTGACAAATGCCTCTCCTGTATTTCTGCGCATAAGTTGCCGTGGATCATTCACTTTCACACTTTTGCCGCCTTCTGTTATCTCTCCTTGCATAAGTGTGTTTGTCATTCGCGGTGTTTTGGCATAGAGTGCGAGGCATATTGCATCAAGTATGGTGGATTTTCCGGCTCCGGTCTTTCCTGTAATCAGAAAGACCTCGCAGCCGGCAAGCGGATGTGCCTCAAAATCTATTTCAGCGTCTTCTATGGAAGCGATGTTGTGTATGGTCAGTTTCCGGAATCTCATATTAAATGTGTCATTCGTTTCGTAAATCGTTGTCTATCAGCTTAAGTGTCTCGTTGAAGAGGTTTTGCATATCTTCGTCGAATGCTATGCCGATATCATCCGCATAACGTCTTGCAATGTCTATTGGGGCTTCAGAGCGGAATTCCTGAATATTTAATATTTTCTCTTGCGCTTGTTTTCCTAAGTTGCGCTTTACATTGATGTTGCAGAATCTGCATTGTTTTTCTTTTGTCATGGCGATGGCTTCGTCATTTGCTTCTGGATGCAGAAAATCTTCTGTCTCTATGTTGAGCCTTATGTATGCAGGAATATTTTCAGGAAATTCTTTCAGCAGTTGTATTGCTTCACTGAATGTGGATGTTCCCTTGGCGGGAAGTGTTACCATCGGATGTGGATTGTGTATTTCTATTTCATTGATTTCGGGAGTGCAGCCGTGAGACTTTATTTCCACGATACTTACAGTATGGGCGAAATTCTCATCGAAGCTGACGGGGAGGGGGGGAGCCGCTATAGCGCACATTGTGCTTGCCGCTGTGTATAAATTGCGCATGATGGATATGTCCGAGTGCGAGATAGTCATATCCGTAGCCCATTTCTTTCAGTTCGAGACAGTCGATTCCTCCTACAGTGTATTCGCTTGAATTATCATGACCGGTGAAATCGCATCCGTTGACTGTAGTATGGGCTGTCATAACTACCGGCAGTCCGTTTGTGTTCCGTTCATTAACGGTGTCAAGCAAATGTTGGAAGAACCCCTCAGGAATGTTTCTTTCATTGCTGTATGGTATGGCGATGATAAAACCTTTATCAGGAATTTCTATTATATGTTCATCAGTAGAGTCTTTGTTGATGTTTCCTACAGTGAAGACTTTAAGGGCACGCCACGGATTGCGGAATATCTCATGTCTTGAACAGCTGTCATGGTTTCCGGCCGTGACAATAATGGTCATTTGCGGGTTGGCCATGTGTATTTCCACTAATGCATCTGTGAACATTTTTTGTGTGGCGGCAGACGGTTGTGGAGTATGATAGATGTCACCGCAGATAATAAATGCATCAGGTTTATGGCATTCTGTAATTTTTATCATTTGCCGGAGCATCTGTGTGTGCTCTTCTGTACGGTCGTAATTATATAATGTATGGCCGAGATGCCAGTCGCTTGTATGAAGTATTTTCATGGTTTTATATAAGGATAAGTAAGACTGTGCTTAAAAATAAAAAGAGTCATACCAAGACCTTTTCTTACGTTAAAGTTTGATATGGCTCTTATATTTTAATCCTTTATTTGTGTTTTTTTGCTTTTATCCGGTTTGCTTCCATTGCCGTCTTTTCCCTTGTTTGTCTGTGGCCGTTTGCTTTTATTCGTTTTTTTCTTTCCGGAATATGACCGTCTTTTTCCGGCTCCTTTTGTCTTTCGCTTTCCTGTTGCTTTATATTCAGGGGCCTCGCCAAGTCCTTCGGGCAATATGTTTTTGCTGATTGTTGTGCCGAGGAATTTCTCTATCTCCTTAAATTTATATATGTCCTTGTCGCTGACGAATGTTATTGCGACACCGTCTCTGTCGGCTCTTGCCGTACGGCCAATGCGGTGGATATAATCTTCCGAATCACCGGGTACATCATAGTTGATGACCATACTGATGTCGTCTATGTCTATACCGCGTGCCACAATGTCGGTAGCCACAAGAACGTCAATCATTCCTGCCTTGAATGAATACATTACTTCGTTGCGTTCTTCCTGGCTCAGGTCGCTGTGCATCTGTCCGCAGTTTATTTTCAGTTTCAGGAGCTCGTGAGCCACATTTTTAACCTTGTCTTTTTTCCCTGAGAATATTATAACCCTTTTCAGTTGGTTTTGTTTAAAGAGATGCTTGATAATGCCAATCTTCTGTGAATCATAGCAGATATATGCCGATTGCTGTATTTTCTCGGCCGGTTTGCTTACTGCAATTTTTATTTCCACCGGATCATGTTGCAGGGTTTTAGCCAAAGTCTGTATTTTCTCAGGCATTGTTGCTGAAAACATTATAGTCTGTCTCTTTTCCGGCATGTGCTTTGCGATTTGCAGGATATCCTCGTAAAAACCCATGTCAAGCATTCTGTCTGCTTCATCAAGAACAAAGAAGCCGACCTTGCTGAGATCCACATTTCCCATTCTGATATGGCTTATGAGTCGTCCAGGTGTGGCGATTACGACGTTTGCACCCATCTTGAGGCTTTTCATTTCCTGATCATAGCGGTTGCCGTCATTGCCCCCATAAACCGCAACATTACTTATATCTTCAAGATAGTATCCGAATCCCTGCAGTGCCTGGTCTATCTGCTGTGCCAGTTCGCGTGTCGGTGACATTATGACGCAGTTTATTGCATCTTTGGGATATCCTCCGTCATCGAGCATGCTTAGAATAGGCAACAGGTATGCCGCGGTTTTTCCTGTTCCGGTTTGTGCCACACCGATGATGTCCCTGTAATCCAGGATTTCCGGAATACATTTCTCCTGTATCGGTGTGCATTCGTCGAAATGCATGTCCCAAAGCGCATCGAGTATATTGTCATTTAAATAAGTCTCTTCAAATTTCATTCTTAATAATTATTTTTTTTCTTTTGAATATCAACCTTTTGGTGTAGCGTGGCTGTAAACGCTGTGCTGTTTTAGTTTGGAGCATGCCTGTAACAGTAATATGCAATAAACACGTATAGTATATTGGGTATCCATGCTGCAAGCATTGGCGGTGTGTTTGCATTAATTGCAAATGTAGCGCAAACCGTCTGCAGAAGAATGTATGCAAAACTTAACGCCAGTCCGATACCGAGATACAGTCCCATTCCTCCTTTTCTTTTTCTTGCCGAGAGGCTTGCGCCTATTATTGTAAGGATGAATGACGCGAAACATGACGCTATGCGTTTATGGTATTCCACTTCATATTGCACGACATTGGTGGAGCCGCGGTCCTTCTGCTTGCCTATATACCGCTTTAGCTCAGGGCTTGTGAATGTTTCCTGTTGTCCCTTGCTGAATACAAGATCCATGGGTTCCATCATTATCACTGTGTCGATTTCATGTCCGGAGGTTATGTGCTCACGCATGCCTTTCAGTTCGCGTATCTTATAGTTTCTTGCCTTCCAATGATATCGTGAGTCGGATATTGTGTCATACTGTATGGTATTTGCGGACATGTGGCTTACAAGTTTCTTGTTTTCAAACTTATCGAGTGAGAATCCGTATCCTGTTTTTCTTACATCGTCATACTGTGCTATATATGCTATTATTCCTTTGCCTACCTGCATCTGCACGTTGCTTGCAGATGAGTTTTTCTGTTTGTTTTTGTAGAGAGACTCAAAATTCTGCTTTATCACCGTTCCTTTTGGAATTATGTATGCCCCGAGATAGAAGTTCAATATGGAGATCATGGCTGCCGATATCATGTAGGGGCGCAGAAGCCGTTTAAAGCTCATGCCCGTAGACAGCATCGCAATGATTTCAGAATCGCCCGCCAGTTTTGACGTGAAGAAGATAACGGCGATAAAAACGAACAGCGGGCTGAAAAGATTTGCGAAATAAGGAATGAAGTTTGCATAATAATCAAAGACAATAGCTCTCAGCGGTGCATGGTATGTCGAGAATTTTGCGAGATTGTCATTTACGTCAAAGACGATGGATATTGATATTATCAGCACAATGGAGAATATATATGTGCCGATAAACTTCCTTATGATATATCTGTCTATCTTTTTGATGAATCTGAAAGGACTGAATTTCTTATATTCCATATTCTTTAATATGTGTATTGCCATAGGCACCGGTATTGATATGGCCGGACTTTGTCTTCAGGCCAGCGTGTGACTTTGCTAAATCCGTCTGCCAAGATTGTCCATAACGCTTCTTTTCCATATCGTGAAGTCGCCTTGTTCGATATGTGTGCGTGCGTCGGAAACCAGCCGCAGGTAGAAAGCCAGGTTGTGTATGCTGGCAATCTGCATTGCCAATAGCTCCTGGGCCTTGAACAGATGATGGAGATATGCTTTGGTGTATACAATATCTGTATCACAGCCTTCTGGGTCAATAGGGGAAAAATCGTTTTCCCATTTCTTGTTTCTTATGTTTATTGTTCCGTTATAGGTGAACAGCATGGCGTTGCGTCCGTTTCTTGTAGGCATGACACAGTCAAACATATCGACACCGCGCTCTATTGCCTCAAGTATGTTCTGCGGTGTGCCGACACCCATAAGGTATCGTGGCTTGTCTTTGGGCAGGATGTCGTTTACGGTTTCAATCATCTCATACATTACTTCCGTAGGTTCTCCTACGGCCAGTCCTCCTATGGCATTGCCGTCGGCTCCTTTGTCTGCAATATATTTTGCGGCTTCACGTCTCAGGTCTTTGTAGGTGCATCCCTGTACGATGGGAAACAGGCTTTGATTGTAGCCATACAGCGGTTCGGTCTCGTTGAATCTTCTGATGCAACGGTCAAGCCATCTTTGTGTAAGTTGCAGGCTCTTCCTCGCATATTGATAGTCGCTGTCACCTGGAGGGCATTCGTCGAATGCCATAATGATGTCTGCGCCTATGATACGCTCCGTGTCCATTACATTCTCTGGAGTGAAAAAATGTTTCGAACCGTCAATATGCGACCGGAACTCGCATCCTTCTTCTTTCAGTTTGCGTATTCCGGTTAATGAGAATACCTGAAATCCTCCGGAGTCTGTGAGGATTGGACGGTCCCATCCGTTGAATTTATGAAGACCTCCGGCAGATTTTAGTATGTCAAGTCCGGGGCGGAGATACAGATGATAAGTGTTGCCAAGTATAATCTGTGCCTTCACCTGTTCCTTTAATTCAGAGAAATGCACTCCCTTAACACTTCCGCAAGTACCTACCGGCATGAATATAGGCGTTTTTATTTGTCCGTGTGCCGTTGTTATCAGTCCTGTCCTTGCGTCAGATGACGGATCTGTGTGTTGAAGTTCGAATGTCATTTATGTTATGATTTAATAATGAATTGACGGCAGGTATGCCGGCTTTCGGATTTATTTCTCTGTGGCAGGTTTTTCTTCCTCTAAATTAAATACGATAGGATTGTCCACGGTTTCGTTTGTCAGTGCGAAATTCCATACATCCTGTACGTTTTCCACATAATGAAACCCGACTCCTTGTCTGTAAATATCAGGAATCTCCTCAATGTCCTTTCTGTTGTCTGCACATAACAGAATATCGGTTATGCCTGCCCGTTTGGCGGCGAGTATCTTTTCTTTGATTCCGCCTACAGGAAGAACTTTTCCACGTAATGTTATTTCACCGGTCATGGCTGTGTTTTTGCGCACTTTACGTTGTGTCAGTGCAGAGGCAAGTGATGTGGCAATCGTAATACCTGCGGAAGGCCCGTCTTTCGGGGTGGCTCCTTCCGGTACGTGAATATGTATGTTATAGTTTTCAAATATACGGAAATCTATACCCAACACTGATGCGTGGGCCTTTACATATTCAAGAGCCAAAACGGCAGATTCTTTCATCACGTCTCCAAGGTTACCTGTGAGAGTGAGTTTTGCACTCTTTCCCTTACTCAGACTTGTTTCTATAAACAGGATCTCTCCTCCGACGCTTGTCCATGCCAGTCCTGTGACAACTCCCGCGTAGTCATTACCCTGATAGATGTCGCGATAGAACGGAGGCTTGCCAAGAAGGTCTTCAATTTCTTTCGGACTTATTTTTGTATAAGGCAACACGGAATCCTTAGCCAGCCTGTAGGCCAGTTTACGCATGGTCTTGTTTATTTGCTTTTCAAGCTGCCGCACACCGCTCTCACGTGTATACTGTTCAATGATCTTTTCTATTGCAGCCTTTGTCAGACTTAGTCTCTTTTCCTGGTCAAGTCCGGTATTGGCTTTCTCTTTGGGTATAAGGTGGCGTTTGGCTATTTCGATTTTTTCTTCAGTAATATATCCGCTTACCTCTATCACCTCCATGCGGTCGAGAAGCGGACGGGGGATGGTATTGAGGTCATTGGCGGTTGCCACGAAAAGCACCTTCGACAGGTCATAGTCCACGTCAAGGTAATTGTCGTGGAAAGCGTTGTTCTGTTCCGGGTCAAGAACTTCAAGTAAAGCTGATGCAGGATCTCCGTTGACGGTGTTTTGGGTGATTTTGTCTATCTCGTCGAGGATGAATACCGGATTTGACGAGCCGGCCTTTTGGATGTTCTTTATTATTCTGCCGGGCATGGCGCCTATATATGTGCGTCTGTGGCCGCGTATTTCCGCCTCGTCATGTAAGCCTCCGAGTGATACTCTCACATATTTGCGTCCCAGTGCGTCTGCAATGCTCTTTCCCAGTGATGTCTTGCCTACTCCGGGAGGGCCGTACAGGCAAAGTATCGGTGACTTTAGGTCTCCGCGAAGGCTCAGGACGGCAATATATTCCAATATACGTTCTTTCACTTTCTCCATTCCATAGTGATCCTTGTCGAGGATTTTCTGTGCCTTTGTAAGGCTTAGGTCATCAACGGTATATTCGTTCCATGGAAGTGAAACCAAAGTCTGCAGGTAAGTAAGCTGTACATTATAATCAGGACTTTGCGGATTAAGCTGGTCAAGTTTGTCGATTTCACGTGTGAAAATTCTGTCGACCTCTTCCGGCCATTCCTTCTGTCTCGCCTTTTCTATAAGCTCGGCTTTTTCAGGTGAGCTTTCGCCTCCACCGATTTCTGCCTGCATGTTTTTTATTTGCTGTTGCAGGAAATAATTGCGCTGTTGCTCGTCTATATCGTTTTTGGTGCGGTTGCGTATGTCTTCTTTCAACTCCTGTAACGAAAGCTCTTTATTCATAAGTTCCAGGGCATACAGGAGTCTGCCGTTTATGGATGCTGTCTCGAGCAGTCTTTCCTTCTCCGCCACTTTCTGTATCATGTTGGTACAGATGAAATTGAGGGCCATTATGTCATTGTTGAGGTTCTTTATGGCATAGATGGCCTCGTCAGGTATTTCTTCGTTTATGCGGATGTAGCTGTCTGCAATGCGGCGCAGGTCTTCTATACCGGCCTTGAATGTCAGATCGCCAGGTGCAGGAAGTTCTTCCGGTGCTGGTTCTACGGCACCTTTCAAATATGGTTTCTCGTTTGTAATCTCATTGAGTTTCATCCTTCCCATTCCCTGAACGATAACTGTGACATTGTTATCCGGCATGGTGAGAAGTTTGACAACCCTTGCATATACTCCGTAAGAATACAGGTCTTTTCTGGATGGATTATCCGTGTCGGGATCAGTCTGGCATACCACACCGATAATAGATTCTTTTTTTTCTGCAGCCTTGACAAGTGCAAGGCTTGATTTGCGTCCGATAAGAATAGGGGTGACTACCCCCGGAAACAATACAATGTTTCTTACCGGCAATATTGGTAATTCCTGCGGAAAAGCATCTGTTTTAAATAAATCACTGAAATCGCCGTCAACATCGGCTATCATAGAAAAAGCCTTGATATTCTGTTTACTCATTTTTCTTTTTAAAATGCAAATTTGGGGTGCAAAGGTACAAAAATATTTTAAATAAAAACGGATTGTGGTTATAAAATAATATAAAAGCATTCGTCAACTCCTTTAAATAAGCATACTTGTGATTTTATAAGTGGAAAAACTGTTGGAAAGCAGCCGGTTATCCAATTTTTGAAATATGTGTAGAATCGCTTGTCTTAACGATGTGGAAAATCAGATAAAGAGATTCATAATGTACGCCAGTAGCTAACGGAATCGGCAGTCATGCATTTTGTGTAGATGGAAGGCATGATGGTTACCGGCCGAATGAAATGTTAAAAGTGTATTTGGCCTACATACACTCTGTATTTGGCATAAATACACTGTGTATTCAGCCTACATACACTGTGTATTTGGCCTGCATACACTTTTAACATTTGCTGTTCGCTTTGTGTATTCATAACGGTTGCGGCCGATGATAAGGGGGCGGTACGGATGTAGCACGGCACAAAGGTGATAAATGAGAGTCGTATGCAAGTGCAGCCGGGGAGGATTTTTAGTAAAAACTGCGGCTTCAATGCCGCTTTCTAAAAAGATTTTAAGAAATTTGGAGAATTAAAATTAATTCTATACCTTTGCACGCTATTAAATAAAGTATTTATAACTATGCTTCAGGCATAAATTACATAAGATAAAAATAAAAACGGAAATAGAAAATGGCTAAGAAATTTGCAGAGCATAATGGCTTGGATTTACCAAAGGTGAACACCGGTATTCTGGATATGTGGAACAATAATGACGTGTTTCATAAATCTGTCGATGAGCGTGACGGGTGTCCTCAGTTCGTATTCTTTGAAGGACCTCCTTCTGCAAATGGCCATCCTGGTATACATCATGTGCTTGCACGTTCCATAAAGGATACTTTCAACCGTTACAAGACGATGAAAGGATTTCAGGTTCACCGCAAGGCCGGATGGGATACCCATGGGCTGCCGGTGGAGCTTGGTGTTGAAAAGGAGCTTGGCATAACAAAGGCAGACATAGACAATAAGGATTCTGAAAAATATATATCCGTAGAAGATTATAACCGCAAGTGCCGTGAGAATGTGATGAAATTTACTGCCGAATGGCGTAAGCTCACAGAGGAAATGGGATATTTTGTTGATCTTGACCATCCGTATATTACATACGACAACAAATATATTGAAACCTTGTGGTGGCTTTTGAAGCAACTTTATGATAAAGGGTTGCTTTATAAGGGATATACAATACAGCCATACAGTCCGGCTGCCGGTACCGGTCTTAGCTCACATGAGTTGAACCAGCCCGGTTGTTACCGTGATGTCAAAGACACCACCGTTACGGCTCTTTTTGCCGTTGTGGATGCAAAGGAGGAATGGTGTAAATGGGGAAAGCCTTATTTTGCGGCATGGACTACAACTCCGTGGACATTGCCCTCAAACACAGCTCTTTGCGTCGGACCTGCGTACAATTATGTAGTTGTAGAAACTTACAATATATATAACGGTGAGAAAATAACCGTTGTGTTGGCGGAAGACCGTCTGAATGCATACCTTAAGCCCGAAGGCAAGGATGCTCCTATGGATGAGTATAAGCATGGCGATAAGATCATACCATACCGTATAGTGGAGACACTTACGGGTAAGGAACTTGTCGGTATGCGTTTCGCCCAGCTTATGCCTTGGGTAAAACCTTGCCAGAAGCTTGATGATTTGGCTGCTGACTACGTTAAGGAATATGCTGCGGCTCATCCGGAAAAAGTGTTTGATGCGGAGAACGGAAAAGACCGTTTTGTGGAAATGGCAGACAAGGCATTCCGCGTGATACCAGGTGACTATGTCACCACAGACGATGGTACGGGTATAGTGCATATTGCACCTACGTTCGGAGCCGATGACGCCAAGGTTGCAAGAGATGCTCATGTGCCGGGGCTTTTCCTTATCAGCAAAAAAGGCGAGACACGTCCGATGGTAGACCTTGAGGGCAAGTATTATGTCGTTGATGAACTTGACAGCAATTTTGTTGGTTGTTGTCTTGACCTTGAGGCATATAGCCGTCATGCCGGCGACTATGTGAAGAATGCCTATGCACCGCAGTTTAATGCCGGTGGCAAGTACGACAGTGAGGCGGCTGCCAAGGCGGAAGACCTGAATGTCGTGATATGTATGGAAATGAAGCAAGACGGAGTGGCATTCAAGATTGAAAAGCACGTGCATAACTATCCGCATTGTTGGCGTACCGACAAACCTGTGTTGTATTATCCTCTTGACAGCTGGTTTATACGTTCAACAGCAAAGAAGGAACGGATGGTTGAACTCAACAAGACAATAAACTGGCAGCCGGAGTCAACCGGTACCGGAAGATTTGGAAACTGGCTTGAAAATCTCAATGACTGGAATCTCTCACGTTCACGTTTTTGGGGAACACCGCTCCCTATCTGGCGTGATGAAGACGGCTTGGAAAAATGTATAGGCTCTGTTCAGGAGCTTTTTGATGAGATAGAGGAAAGTGTTGAAAAGGGCTTTATGGATGTAAATCCGTTAAAGGCAAACGGATTTGTGCCTGGTGACTATTCAAATGATAATTATGAAAAGATAGACCTCCACCGTCCTTATGTTGACAATATTGTCCTCGTCAGCGATACAGGCAAGCCTATGAAACGTGAGACAGACCTTATAGACGTATGGTTCGATTCCGGTTCAATGCCCTATGCTCAGATTCATTATCCGTTTGAGAATAAAGAACTTATTGACGACAGACTTGCATTCCCCGCAGATTTTATAAATGAGGGAGTGGATCAGACACGTGGTTGGTTCTTTACTCTTCATGCAATAGCTACAATGGTTTTTGACTCTGTTGCATTTAAGAATGTCATCTCTACAGGTCTTGTTCTTGATGCCAAGGGGAACAAGATGAGCAAGCATGTGGGAAATGTTGTCAATCCGTTCGATATGATAAACAAGTACGGGGCAGATGCCGTAAGGTTCTACATGATGACAAACTCGGAGCCTTGGGACAATCTTAAGTTTGATGAGAATGGTGTTGACGAGGTGCGCCGTAAGTTCTTCGGCACATTGTATAATACATATTCGTTCTTCAGCCTTTATGCAAATGTTGACGGTTTTGATTATTCGGAGCCGGATATCCCGTTAGAAGAGCGTCCTGAGATAGACCGTTGGATTCTTTCTGTACTTAACACATTGGTGAAGAATGTAGACAGGGAACTTCAGAATTATGACCCGACACGTGCCGGACGGTTTATTGAAAGTTTTGTTGACGATGATTTGAGCAACTGGTATGTGCGCCTTAACCGTAAACGTTTCTGGGGCAAGGATATGAGCAAAGATAAGTTGTCTGCCTATCAGACGCTTTATGTATGCCTTGAGACTGTAGCCAAACTCCTGGCTCCGTTCTCTCCGTTCTTTGCCGACCGGCTTTATCTGGATTTGGTAAATGTTTCCGGACGTGACAATGTATGCTCTGTGCATCTGGCAGAATTCCCGGTGGCTGATGAGGCGATGATAGACACAGAGCTGGAAGCACGCATGGGAATGGCATCAAAAATTACCTCGATGGTTCTTGCTTTGCGCCGTAAGGTCAATATAAAGGTGCGCCAGCCGCTTCAGGCTGTTATGATACCTGCTGTTGACGATGAACAGAAAGCCCGTATAGATGCAGTAAAGGAGCTTATAATGAGCGAGGTGAATGTGAAAGAGCTTAAGTTTGTGGACGGCTCAGGTGTTCTTGTCAAGAAAGTCAAGTGTAATTTCCGTACGATGGGAAAGAAATTCGGTAAGTTGATGAAGGGAATCGCATCGGCAATGGACGGTCTTTCACAGGAGGATATCGCAAGGTTCGAAAAAGACGGACGGCTGGAGCTTGATGTCGATGGTCTACAGGCTGTTGTCGATGTTGCGGATGTTGAGATAATAAGCGAGGACATTCCGGGATGGCTTGTCGGAAACGAAGGCAATCTTACGGTGGCGCTTGATGTGGAACTCACAGACGAGTTGCGTAATGAGGGCATGACACGTGAGCTCATCAACCGTATTCAGAAACTCCGCAAGGAAGGAGGATTGGAGATAACCGACCGTATAACAGTCACCCTTACACCTGCTGGGCAGGTCTGTGCGGCAGTTGACGGATATGCGGAGTATATAAAGACTCAGGTGTTGGCTGACGGTATCCTGCTTGCAGACAATGACGGACAACCGGCGGATATAGACGGAGTGAGTGTGAATATAAAGATAGAGAAGAATTGATATAATTGTATAACTAAATCTATTTTATTATGACAGATAAAACACGTTATTCTGATGAAGAACTCGAGGAGTTCAAGTCAATAATCAATGAGAAGCTGGCTCTCGCAAAACGCGACTATGACCAGATGATGAGAGTCTTGATGAATCAGGATGGAAACGATGTGGATGATACATCGCCCACGTATAAGATTCTTGAGGAAGGAAGTGCCACGCAGAGCAAGGAAGAGCTTATACAGCTGGCCAGCCGCCAACAGAAGTTTATTAACGGACTTGAGGCCGCACTTGTAAGGATTAAGAACAAGACTTACGGTATTGACCGGATAACAGGAAAGTTGATAGCAAAGGAGCGACTGCGTGCTGTTCCTCATGCAACGCTCAGTGTAGAGTCAAAACAAAACAGAAAGAAATGAAGAAGATTCAGAGCTGTAGAATCTCTGAGGGAAGAATGGCTATACTGATTGTTATAGCCATTCTTTTAATAGACCAGGTCATCAAGATTTGGGTTAAGACAAATATGACCCTCCATGAAAGCATATTTATAGCAGACTGGTTCAGGATATATTTTATTGAAAACAACGGTATGGCTTACGGTATGGAGATAGGAAGTAAACTTTTACTTTCTGTGTTTCGTGTAATTGCCGTTATATTAATAAGTTATTATATATACCGTGAGGTAAAGGCCGGCGCGTGTGCTGGATATATCGCCTGCTTGTCAATGATAGTTGCCGGTGCGGCGGGAAATATTCTTGATAGTATGTTCTACGGCCTGATATTCAGTGCTTCATCAGATTTTTATACAGCCTATCTTGTTCCTTTCGGAAGTGGCTATGCCCCTTTTCTTATGGGAAAGGTTGTGGATATGTTTTATTTTCCCATGATTGTCACTACATGGCCCGAATGGATGCCATACGTAGGCGGCAATGAGTTTATATTCTTCAGTCCTGTTTTTAATTTTGCCGATGCCTGTATCAGTGTCGGGGTTGTTTTACTTATCCTTTTTTACAGAAACGAGATATGCAGCATCCGTATCGGAAAGAAACAGAAATGATACTACATATAAAAGGAGAATATAATCATAAAATAGATAAAGACACATCCAAATAAAATCGATGATGAAGTCAATTACACTTATGACCCGTGTATTAGTGTTTGTTACGGTCATTGCGGTGATCATGTCATGCAAGCCGCAAATACCTTCGGAATACATCCAGCCGGATACACTTGAAGATATTCTTTATGACTATCACCTCGGAAATGCCATGGCTAACCGTCGTGGCGGTGACAGTGCCGCTTTCAACAGGATAATGTACTATCATTCCGTGTTGAAGAAATATAATGTGACTGAGGCTGATTTTGATTCTTCGATGGTTTATTACCATACGCATGCTGAAATTCTTAGTGACATATATAAGAGACTTGCAGAAAGGGTCGAGAGTGCCGCTGAACTTATGGGAGCCAATGTTGCCGATGCCGGAATCTTCAATAATCTATCTTTGAGCGGAGATACAGCCAATATCTGGCACGAGCGGGATAATGCAATTCTGATGCAGATGGCACCGTATAACAGGATTGATTTCAAAATAGATTCTGACACTCTTTTTGAGAAGGGTGACGAGCTTATATTGAGTTTTAACAACAGTTTTATTTACCAGGGTGGGGCCAAAGATGCGGTGACAATGATTGCCGTTACGTTTGAAAACGACAGTGTGGCAAGTTATGTAAATCATGTCATGGGCTCTGGTATGGCAAGGCTGAGAGTTCCCGGAAATAACGACAAAAAGATAAAGAGCGTCAGAGGATTTATTTATCTATGCTCTAATAATGGTGTGTCTAATGCATTAAGAATGATGCTTATAGACAATATAAGGCTCATACGCATGCATGTAAGACAGCCGGAACCGAAACAACCGGCAGGTGCATCGGACTCTTTACGTAAAGATACGGTGAGTGTCGCGCATAAGGATTCTTTGAATGCTAAAAAGCATTTTACGGAAACATATAATGTTTCAGACGGTAAGACTTCACGTGGAACAATAAACAGGACTTTCGTAAGGAAGTGAATGGAGTATGGGTAAAATACGGAGGTTTGCTGCTCACGAGATTGTTGACGGTGACTGTATTTACAGGCTTGGTGTCGTGGAAACGGATGACGGCATTGTTTCGGATATTTATCCGTTGGACGGTGAACAGCCGTTTACGGAGTGGGTAGGGGGGACGCTCACCATTATAGAAGAAAACGGAAAACGAAAACTTAAAAATAATACAATATGAATCTGAAAGTAAGGTTAGCATTGATGAACTTCCTGGAGTATGCCGTATGGGGAGCTTATCTGACATGTATGGGAATGTATTTGGGTCGAATCGGCATGGCTTCCGATATCGGCAGTTTCTATGCCATGCAGGGTATTGTTTCTATATTCATGCCTGCAATAATCGGTATCGTTGCAGACCGGTGGATACCTGCTCAGTTTATGTTGGGCATTTGTCATTTCATAGCCGGTGCGATGATGTTTTGTTCTGCCTGGTATGGATATACGGCCGGTGCCGATGCTGAGTTTTCAGTTCTTTTCCCGTTCTATTCTGTAAGTGTTGCATTTTATATGCCGACCTTGGCTCTTTCAAATTCAGTATCATATAATGCCTTGACAAAGGCCGGTATGGATACCGTGAAGGATTTTCCTCCAATACGGGTGTTCGGAACCGTTGGTTTTATATGTGCCATGTGGTTTGTAGACCTGACAGGCTTTTCCACAAGCTATATGATGTTTGTGACGTCAGGTGTATTGAGCATGCTGTTGTTTGTCTATACATTCACGCTGCCCAAATGTCCTGTGACAGAAAAGACAGGTAAGAAAAGTCTTGCCGAGGCATTCGGCCTTGATGCTTTCAGACTTTTCAGACAGAGGCAGATGGCAATGTTCTTCATATTCTCGGCGATGCTCGGAGTATGTCTGCAGATAACAAACGGATTTGCAACCCCGTATATTGAGAGCTTTGGAACAATGCCTGAATATATGGATACATTCGGTGTACAGCATTCGAATATTCTTTATTCGCTTTCTCAGATGAGCGAGACTTTCTGTATTCTTCTTATACCGTTCTTTATGAAACGTTTTGGCATAAAGCAAGTGATGCTGATAGCCATGCTGGCATGGGTGCTGCGTTTCGGGTTCCTCGGTATAGGAAATCCAGGAGGCGGAGTGTGGCTCTTTGTGCTTTCGATGATTGTATATGGAGTGGCTTTCGATTTCTTCAATGTGTCAGGCTCATTGTATGTTGATATTTCCACACATCCGGAGATACGTTCAAGCGCACAAGGCCTTTTTATGTTGATGACAAACGGTATTGGTGCTACTATAGGTTCGTTGGGAGCACAGGCCGTTGTGAATTCACACACAGTTGACGGAGTTATAGACTGGATGCCATGCTGGATGACTTTTGCCGGTTATTCGCTTGTGGTGGCTGTCGCATTTGCCATTATGTTCAGGCCTAAAAACGAGAAAGCCGCATGACGGGAAAGGACAGCCGGGTGTTGCTCTCTTATGACAGTGTTTCACTGTTGGTGGGGAATGAAAAACTGGGAGTGATAACCCTAACGGATAAAACCAAAGACAGGGCACTGAGCATTATATGCGGAATAGGAATCGCGAATGAACTTAAACTTCGTGATGAACTTCCGGACGGTGCGTTCGGCAAGCGTCTGCCTGAGGTATTGGTGAAAACACTGGGGTATCTTGACGACCTTACATCCTATTATATATATATAAGCGGAATACGTAACGGTGAGTATATATCATCGCTGATGAATGAAGAACAGGACTTATGTCTGCCCCTGCGTGTCAGCGAAGCGGTCCTTCTTGCGAGAATAATGCATATAGACATGTTTATAGATGCAGGACTGATGATGCGGCAAAGTTCGGCATACGAACAGGGAGCACAAAAGATGACGATACCTCTCAATGCGTTAAAGACGGAAGAGCTTGTTGACGAACTTGAAAAAGCCATATCCAAAGAAGATTACAGGCAGGCGTCATATATAAAGGAGGAGCTTGACAGACGCAAGCATGATGCAGGTAATGAATAGTGGTTCATAGGTATTTGAATAAGGAAAAAGGTTTTATATGAAAGAAACTCGATTTTTTTATGTTCCGGATGCGGACATATTGTCAGAACTGCCGGAAGATGAAGCCAGACACGCCTTGCGTGTTCTGCGCCTTGCAGCAGGTGACGAGATAATGCTTATGGACGGTAAGGGAAGTTTCTATAAGGCGGAAGTTACCGTCGCTTCATCACATAAGTGCATGTATAAAATCAATGATGTATGCAGCCAGAAGCCGCAATGGTGCGGACATTTCCACATCGCAATGGCTCCGACAAAGATGATGGACCGTGTGGAATGGATGGTAGAGAAAGCGACGGAGATAGGAGTCGATGAATTTTCATTTCTAAACTGTTCGTTCTCTGAGCGTAAGGTAATAAAGACAGAGCGGATAGAAAAGATAGTGGTGTCGGCTGTGAAGCAAAGCCGTAAGGCATGGAAACCTGTTGTGAATCCCATTGTTTCATTTGACAGATTTATTGCGGTGCCGCCTAAAGGACGGAAATATATCGCCCACTGCTATGACGAGATAGAAAAGACGGAATTGTTTGATGAACTGAAAAGAAAGGTTTGTTGTGGTGGTGACGCCACGGATGTCAATATGCATGACGTGACAGTGCTTATAGGACCGGAAGGTGATTTTTCAATTGATGAGGTCAGGGCGGCTGTCGCTGCCGGATTTATTTCCGTAAGCCTTGGAAAGAGCCGTTTGCGTACGGAGACCGCCGCGCTTGCAGCTGTTATGATGATGCAGCTTGCTTCAAGAGAGTGATACCGGTGAAATAAATGAAAAGATACAGAACTATTATGAGTATAAATCCAATATCATTCTTCCGGCATACGTATATATTGTTTTTATCCGTATCGGTAATGCTTGTCGCATCATGCTCTGATGCCGATTATATGAGTGTTATTCCGCGCGACTGTATGGCAGTAATGCGTATCAATGTTTCTGATGCTGTTTCTAAATCCGGAAGCGGTATCACGAACAGACCTGGTATGCTGAAGAGTTTTTTTTGTATTGATGATATAAAAGAATCGGGAATAGACTTCACCGAACCGATTTACGCCTTTGAAACATCAGACGGAAATATAGGTGTTGTTGCAAAGGTCGGGAGTAAGGGGAAGCTTGAGGACTGGCTGACGGTATTGCATGATAATGGAAAGGCTTCGGAAATCAAGGAACGGAAAGGCTTTGGTTTTTCAATTGTCAATGGAAGCTATATGGCCGGATTTTCCGGTTCGGCCTTGCTTGTGATGGGACCTGTCGCAAGCAGTTCGGTGGCTGAGGTTCAGCGACGTATGATAAGGTATCTTGACAGTGATGACGGGGCAGAGGTGAAGAGTGCCCGTATTATGCAATATCTTGATACTATGGATGGGAATATTGCTCTTGTCGCTCAGGCGAATGCTCTTCCTGAAAGATTTGTTGCGCCATTTATGATAGGTGCTCCGAAAAATGCAAGGCCCGCAGATATAATTATTGCCGCATCGTTTGAGCAGGAAGGCCGATGTCTGAATATTACAGGTGAGACATTTTCATTCAATCCGGATACAGACAGTGTGTTGAAGGAGTCGATGAAGGCGTATAAGCCGATAACAGGCAAGCATATAGACTGCATACCGTATGATGCATCCGTATCGGTGATATGCGGTGTCGACGGAAACGACTATATAGACCTGCTGCGCAGAAATGATACGTTCAGAGTATTGCTTGCAGGACTGAATACCGCAATTGATATTGACAAGATGTTGAAGAGTGTCAACGGTGATATGCTTATGACGTTCGGCAACATTGGAAACGGGAAACCGCATTTTTCCCTTATTGCTGAAGTCTCGGATGCCGGCTGGTTGGAAGATGTAGGCTATTGGAAGGCTTCGACACCTTCCGGAACATCCATTACGGACTGGAAATTTAATGACAGCTATCATTTCAATGGTGGCGATTGGAATGCTTATTTCGGATTGACATCAGATAATATGATGTATATATGCAGTTCCGAGTCATTGGCGTCTGCCGTTCAGGCACGTCAGGCCATGCCGTTTCCCGATGATATTGCAGCAAAGATTAAGGGAAAGCATCTTTGTGCCGTGATAAACATAGGTGGCATTCTTGACGGTAATCCGCAGATGAAAGCCTTGACGGGAAGTATTCTCGGAAATGTGGAGCGGATTGTTTATTTTACAAAATAATGTTGGCATGATACACCTGTATGTTTTTATTATACAGGTTGTGGCGTTTATTTTAATAAGATGGAGAAGATTGTTTTTGAGAGTGTCTTGCCTGAAGTGTTTTCCGGCAGTGACAATATCCATTCGGAAATATGGCGGCAAAGAGTCTGTTTTCAACGCGGACATTTGTATCTGGTGGAGGCGGAAAGCGGCAAGGGTAAAAGCACCTTTTGCAGTTATGTGACAGGCTACCGTCATGACTATTCGGGAAGAATTCTTTTTGACGATGTTGATGTGCGTTCATATAAGACTGGTGATTGGACGAACTGCCGTATAAGTCATATAAGTCATCTCTTTCAGGAGTTGCGGCTGTTTCCGGAACTTACCGCTTATGAGAATGTAGATATAAAGAACCGGCTTACAGGCTTCAAGACGCGTAAGGAAATAGAAAGATGGTTCGAGTTGCTTGGCATTGCAGACAAGATAAACGTGAAGGTGGGAATGATGTCTTTCGGCCAACAGCAGCGTGTGGCAATGATCAGAGCCTTGGCACAGCCGTTTGACTTCCTCCTTGCCGATGAGCCCATCAGTCATCTTGATGAGGAAAACTCCATACAGATGGGCGATATAATGATGGCGGAGGCAACACGTCAGGGAGCCGGAGTCATCGTTACAAGTATCGGAAGGCATATCGGTTTAAATTATGAAAAGGTGATAAGATTATGAGTCTTGTATGGAAATTACTGAGGCGGCATATCAGTGTCGCACAGCTGGCGGGTTTTTTCTTTGCCAATCTTTTGGGAATGCTCATTGTCCTCACGGGGTATCAGTTCTATCGTGATGTGTTGCCCGTATTTACCAAGGGTGATTCGTTTATGAGTGCCGAATATATGATATTGAGCAAGAAAATAAATGCAGGCAGTTCGCTTTCCGGCCGTTCTGGTACGTTTTCCGGTGAGGATATCGAAGATCTTGAGGCTCAGAAATTTGTACGTGCTGTCGGAATGTTTACCATGGCAGGGTATAATGTCACAGCACGTATGGGCATAAACGGTGTGCCAGTATTGAGCAGCGAGATGTTTTTCGAGAGTGTTCCCGACAAGTTCGTTGATACTCCTGTTGACCGATGGGAATGGAAAGAGGGAATGGATGAAGTGCCGGTAATTTTGCCGCGGTCATATATGGCTATGTATAATTTCGGCTTTGCCAGAATCCATTCGTTGCCCAAGTTGAGTGAAGGTATTGTCGGTATGATTGATTTTCAAATCATTGTTAGCGGCAACGGAAAACGTGATGCCTATAAAGGGAAAGTAATAGGATTTTCAAACAGGCTGAATTCCATCCTTGTGCCTCAGCAGTTTATGGACTGGAGTAATTCTGTATATTCATCATCCGGTGATGTAGAGCCGTCACGGGTTATTGTGGAAGTAGGTAATCCGGCAGACGGGGCTATATCAGGCTATATGGAAAATAAGGGATATGATGTTGAGAACGGTAATCTTGATACGGGTAAAACGATGTATTTCCTCAGAATGACAGTTTCCATGGTGATGTGCATAGGTCTGGTCATCAGTTGCCTGAGTTTCTATATGCTCATGCTGAGTATCTATCTTCTTGTTCAAAAGAATGAGACAAAGCTTGAGAATCTTCTCCTCATAGGCTATAGTCCTGTGCAAGTGGCATTGCCTTATCAGTTGCTTACTCTTTTATTGAACATGACAGTCTTTGTTATTGTCTGTGTGCTACTTTTAGCAGTGCGTGGATATTATATGGATATAATCGGTATGTTATATCCTGATATTGATGAAGGTTCGGTTCTGCCTTCGTTCATTCTTGGTTTCTGTCTTCTGTGCCTTGTGACTCTTTTCAATTTTGTGGCCATACGGGAAAAGATAATGAATGTGTGGTCCAGGAACGGGGCTGTTGATTAAAAAGGAAATGGCGGCACGTGAGAATTATTAATATAAGCGCATGGAAATATAAAATGAAAGCTTTATGATAATGAGAATATTATTCGGAGTGTTGGTTGTTTGGCAGTCCTTTGCTGTTTCTGCGCAGAAGCAGACGATGAGGGATGCGTTTGTGAATATGCCGGATTCTCTTATGCCTGGCCTGTCTCACAACAACAGGCTCGATATGATTGACTTTATGGATTCCGGCATGAAGTCGGAAGTGACAAATCTGTTTGATGGCAAGAGTTCCATGACCGTGCTTGATGAAAGATATCTCAAGCTTAAGCTTAACGCGTCTGTATCTGTGGAGATGTTGCTGTTGGCAGACAGTGCAGTTGCTGTCAGGGATTCTTCTGATGCTTATATATGTATGGTGACGACATACGGTACTGTTCCGGTAGAAAGCAAGGTCGTTTTTTATGATTATAAATGGCGGAAACGCACTCAGGAGTGCGGGATTATTGAAGATTATATGCCGGAATTGATAAGCAGACCGGATACAATGGCTGCAGACAGTTTTGAAAGCCTGAAGCCATTGCTTGCATATATGACTGTCGTTGCGGAACTTTCACCAGAGGATAATTCGATGACGTTAAGGGCTGAATTTCCTTTATTGTCTTCATCGGAAAGGGAAAAGGCAATCTCGATTGTGCGAAAGAGGCAGGTGAACCTTTCTGACCGGATTCAGAAAAACAGGTGAAAGGTGAAGAGAGTGGCCGAAACTTTTTGGCATTGTGTAGGGACATCGCTTTGCGATGTGTCAGATGATATGAAAACTGTTGTTATAAGATCGGTCAAGCATACTTTATGTCTGACAGATGTCAAGGACAGGTCCATGCATAGAATGGCATTTATCGCGATCTTTCACAAATGTCTGATGCTGTTGCGGTAATCTTTCAGTTCCTTCTCAGGAAAAGACGCTATGGCCTTGTCTAATTCTGCGAGTATTGCGGCTTTGTCTACGGGAAGGGCTCCGGTGACAGGCACCGTGTTTGAGATGTGATGACCGAGAATATTTGTCTTTATGGTGAGTTGCCTGATAAAGGTTTTCGTTTCTATTAGGCGTTCAATCTCCGGTTCCTCCTCATAGCCTCCGTCCGTCACTTCCTGATATAGCCTTGATTCGGGGAACACAGTCAGCGATACGATATTGATGATGCATGGATGCAGACGGTTGAGCACATCTGCGGTGGCTGTTGCGTTTGCCTCACCGTTGCCCTTTCCGGCGAGACCGTTGAGATAGAAAACGTTATAGCGGATGCCTGCTTCATCGAGCTTCGAAAGTTGAGTTAGGATATCCGAGGCAAGGTAACCCTTGTCCATGCGCAGTAGTGTCGGATTGTGGGCCGTTTCTATTCCTATGCTGATGCCGTCAAGCCTGAGATGGCGGAGATTTTTCAGTTCTTCCACAGATTTGGGCACAATGTCGGTCACTCGGGCAAACATGCCGAATGACACCATGTGCGGAAGATATTTTCGTAGCATCAGTGCCACGTCAAGCAGTCTGTTGTAGCTCAGCGCGAACGGATTGGCACCGGTCAGATAGACGCGGCGGGCCCGTGGCTGCCATTCCCTGATGACTTTCAGGTCAGTTTCAATCTCAGACAGTGGAGACATACGGAAACGGGTGCCTTGGTAGAGTGTGCAGAACTTGCATTTGTGCCATGTGCAGCCGGAGGTCACTTGAAGCAGTTGTGAGTTTGCCTCGTAAGGCGGCCGCCATACCTGGCCGGTGAAATGTAGCTGTGGATAAATCATTTTTTTCATTGTTTTTGTTTAACTTTGTGCCTGCAAAATTACAAGATAACCATCGGATGTGCAATAACTTACCAATAGGTATGACCCTTACCGAAAAGTTAGTTTTGTTTGTTATAAACAAGTTATGACAGCAGAGAAATGGCAAAAAAATTAGATTACGAATATTGTAGGGCCGCTCCAATGCTTGAATGGATTGGCAACAAGTGGGCAATGGTGGTACTGTTGAAGGTTGCTGAAACCGAGCCGGTGCGTTTCAACGAGCTTTACAGGACTATCCCCTCCATATCAGAAAAGGTACTTTCAACGGTATTGCGGCAACTGCATACTGACGGTCTTCTCGACCGCAGACTATATCCCGATGTGCCTCCGCGGGTGGAATACTCTGTTTCGGAGTTCGGCCATACACTGCTGCCTCACGTTCAGAAGTTCATTGAATGGGGACGTGATAATTTCGACACCATAATGAGGAACAGGAATAGAGATAAATGCAGGACTGTTGATGATTGACAGAGATTGAAAGACTTTGAAATCTATTTACATTCCCGAGTATATGTAAAATTCTCTTTCGATGAATGGCCTATTCATGCTCAGTGAATGGCATGTTCATCGTAAGAGAATAGCCTATTCATCACGCGTGAATAGGCCATTTGTTTTTGGTATACTTTTTGTTGTTGGTAACGGTCTGTATTTCAATTAATTATGGGATTTATGAAAATGAATTAAAACCTTGTGTAAAAGAACATAGAATTTTTATTACAGATTATGGGTGTGCGGGAAGTTTTCGGTATTGTATGAATAGCTCACAGCCAATTCTATTCATGATGGTTTTGTCAATTGATATGCTAATCTCTCATCACCGTTCCAGCAACGGATAATTCCGCAATATTTGAATCCTTCTTTCCGTATGGCATTTTGCATCACCGTATTATTGCGGTGTGTGTCGATGCGTATGGCATTATGGTGGCGCAGGGCAAACTTCATGGCATAATGCAAGATGCCTTTTAATTTGCCGTTGCCTGCTATACGGTGTATGGTTGCGTATGGACAGTCGTCAGGCCATCTTCCTTCATAGATAACACTGTATGTGGGGTCATTGCCTTCACGGAGGACAAATGTTGCCACAATCTGATTTTCAGAGAGGCATACATAGCTGTCACCTTGCCTGATGTCGTTCCTGAGCAAGTCGTCGCCCGGATAATCCTCAGACCACTGATCCGGATTGCCCGTTTCTTTCATAAACTTGCGTGCGATGGAGAAAATCTCCTTAAGGCGCGGAATGTCTTCGGTTGATGATTTTCGGATAATGATATTGTTTATCAGGGCAATGCTTTCACCTTCATTTCTGATGCTCCAGAATGGAATGTCATTCTCATTGCAGAAAGGTTCCATCCTCCATGCACTCTCAAAGCCACCGGCAGCAAAATGCATTGGAACAAAAATCCCGACTTTAAACCGTTCTATAAACTGACGCGCTCCAAGGGTATATCCGTTGCCGATGCGGTTGTCGACAGGAAACATTACGAGGTCGAACGAATCTGTTGTTTTTCTGATATCTTTCAACTCTCCAAGGAACCGTTTCTCTTCTGCTATTGGATTAACATATTTACCAAACTCCTCACTGTATACATTTTTGTCCGGAGTGTTGCCGGACAGAAATCTTGCATACCAGTTGCAGAGGTCTCCGGCATGGAAAATGCGCTTGTCCTCTATCTCTATAATCCAGCTTATGCCGCTGTCGTTGCTGCCTGTGGCGATGACGGTGATGTTGCTGTCTTTCCATGTATCGCCTTTGGATATCCATATATCAGCTTCAGTCTTTTGGGCTCTGCGATGTTTCAATATGTCCTTGGATAGGATATACTTGCAGTCTGCGAAAAGACGGTTGCCCTTCCACTTGAATATTTCCCCGGTGAAATGATCTTCATGGAAGTGGCTTGCAAACACATATATATGCTTGTTTACGGGATGATTGATGAAACGGTGCATGACATTGGACGGATCCATCCAATAGTCGAAGATGAGGACACACCTGTCTGCCTCCACAATGAATCCACTATGGAAAATGTAGGTAAGCTCTATCATTGAAACTGTATCTTTTATTCCACGAACCTGATTATGGCTTCTTTTCTTGGCTTTGCCTCCGGTGTCTCGTCTGGATAGCCGAGTGCAATGCAGTAGAGGAGTTCATAACCGTCGGAGAATGCAAGACGGTCAAGATATGGCTTGGCTGACGGAGAGTCGTTTATCCAACGGGCGGAACTGCCAAGGCAACATGAGCCTATACCTTTCGCCCATGCAGAGAGTATGATGTTCTCGCCCAGCAAGCCGCAATCAATCTGTGCCATATCGTAGTTCTTGTCGAATGCAATGCATAGTACGCAGGGGGCATTGACGAATATATTCTTGAATCCTTTGCGTTCGGCCACTTCAGGATAGTCCTTAATCACGGCAGCCGTAATCGAGTCTATGAGGGCGGGGGAGTCAATCACTCTAATCTCATACGACTGCAGGTTCTTGCCGTTAGGCGCATTGATGCCGCATTTCAGAATATCATTCAGTGTCTCACGGGGGATGACGGAGTCTTTATAGGCACGTATGCTTCTTCGGCTCATCATAATGTCTGTTACGATACTTGAAGTGTCGATGTCCGAGGCCGGCTCATGGCTCTTATTCCCGTTGCAGGCTGTCATCATCAGTGCAGCTGCCATCATTGATAATATTTTCTTCATTTGATTTATGATTGTATTTTTACTTGAACTCTCACATGCAAAAATAGGTAAAATATATTAAAAGCCGGTGGAAAACGGGTCTTAATAATCTGTAAAATGTCGTTTCGCGGCAGGAATTGGAGAACAGATATTGTCGATGATTCCGCTGAGCGACACCGGCGATCCCCTGAATATATTTTCTTTGAGAGCGGGATTCTGATTGTTTGTTTAGAAAGTACACAATATCAGGTGAAGATAATGCAGGATAAAAATAAATGGAAGACCACGAAAAAAGATTGTATTTAAGACGTCATAAGAGTTTAGTTATAAACTTTTTCATTAATTTTGCACTTGCTTGAGGAATCCACTATTATAGTGAGATTTATAAACAATTAAAAAGTTAGCGGATAGTTTTATGCCAACGTACAATTCTATAAAAGAACTGACAAGAGGACTTCAGCAGGGCGCAAAGTTGCTTAATGACATGTTCATTAAGAGAAAGACGGTGTCGATACGGTATAATGATGCCGTTGAGACACTGGATGGAGACGAAAACAAACTGAAATATCTTATAAGTTACGGTGTTATTATGCAGACCGGTGATACACTTGAACTTGGTGAGACTTACAGAAAGTTTTTCGAAGAGGTATTGGCAGTGAATGAAGATATAAACATTGCTTCCGTCCAGACTTACATTTCAAAATTGAAGCTGAGCATGGATTCCTTCTTGGCGGCAGACACTCAGGCGAGAAGATCACAGTATCTGAGAGAAATACGACATATATTTAAAAGTATAGAAAATACTACCAAAAGAAACGTTGTTGACCTAAAACGAAACGTTGAGCAAACCTACAAACAGGAACCGAATTTCAAAATAAAGGAGCTGAGACTACGTGATTTTGATGAAAAAACCAGACTCATAGCAGAATTGGTGCGTCAGACAGAAAAAGTAATGGACGAACAAACGATATTCTTCGCTAATGCGGCCGCGGATATTGGTCTGAAACAGACTATCAGTGAAGTTAAAGAAGGATTACATGATTCCGCCCATGCGCTGATAGCTGTTTCCGCACAGATTATCGACTACTTGAACAGGATTGAATACCAGAGCCGGCTTGTTAGGAAAATCCGGCAGCTGAAATACATGAAAGACCAGCTGATGATAGAAGAAAGTACGGATATCAAGAGCCGGCTTGGCCATGTTAATGACCTATGGATGGAAAAACAGCCTAAATATATCACCAGAGTATCGCTTGATTACCTTAGGAATGACGACTCCGCCCTTGATGTATTGGGGAACATAAGAAGACGGCTGTCAAAGAAGAATACGGTAAAAGCAAGGATTGCCGATCCTATTGATGATAAATATATTTCAGAAAAACACGAGACGAGCCGGATGTTTAATCATGCTGAAATAATGAACGGTTTTTTTGCGCAGAGTTCTGATCTCTTTAGCTATGTGTGGAACTATGAGTTTTCCATACAGGCAGACGAGGAAATGCGGCTTGTTCTGTTCCTCCAGCTTGCCTCACAATATGATGCGCAACTGAAGTATTTGCATGAAACGAAAGAAATCAATGATATTGAATACCCTATAATCTATTCAAAATGAAATATACAAGTGAAGTATTCCAAAGATTGTCAAAAGGACAGTTTGTTTCAGGTAATAGCATTGATCCTGAAATAAGGGCTATTTACAATGACATAGAAGAATGTCAGCAAGAGTATGAAGATTATTTCCGCCAGATAGATTTTAACTTATCGGCAGGAGACGGATTTTATTATTTCAGCAGGAAAGAAGCAAAAGTAAATGTTGAGAATAAACTGCAGTCGCTTTTTCCCTGGATTGACTATTTGGACTTTCTGAAAACATACGATACTGCATTTGACGCGGGAGTCCAATTTTCATTGGCACAGATGGAAATAAGGATTTCATCTGATATCGAACTGCGAGAAAAGCTTTCAAGGTTGTTTCAGGATAAGCAGTCAAATAGGGATAAGTTGGAAGAACTGGTTAATAAAATGGTTAATATGGGATTTGCCGAACAAACAAACGAGTCGGAGGGAAGATACCAGATTACTTCGGCATTCCATTATATAGAGCAGATCATATCATGTATAAACATTGATGAGGAGGTGAAAAATGAGATACCTGAATAAGATCATATTCATAAACAGCGCGCATATCCCATACGCGGAAATCAAGCTTGACGGAAACGTCCATTTTATAGGCACCCAAGGTGTGGGTAAGTCAACTCTGCTTCGTGCCATTTTGTTTTTTTACAATGTAGATAAAAGTAGGTTGGGAATACGTACCCAGGACAAACAGAAAAGCTACGATGAATTTTATTTCCCATATCCCAATTCTTATATCATTTATGAGATTTGCAGAGAAAACGGAAAATTCTTTATAATGACTTTTGTATCCAACGGAAGAGTTGCTTTTCGTATTGTCGATTGTCCGTACGACAAACGTTTTTTTGTTGATGAGAACAATAATGTGAGGTATGAGTGGGGAAAGATAAGTGAATATATCGGGACAAAGGTATTCAGAAGTAACATCATCAGAGGATACGGGGAATTCAAGGATATAATATACGGCAATACGCAAAACGTAGCCAAGGAACTGCATCGGTTTAATCTGATGGAAAGCTCAAGATATCAGAATGTCCCGCGTACCATTCAGAATATATTCCTGAATCAAAGTCTGGAATCCCGTGTCATTAAGGATACGGTTATAGATTCGATGGATTTTGCCGGAGACAGCATTGATTTGAATTTCTATAGGGAACATGTCAAGGATTTCCGTCAGCAATATGAAGATATCTGGAAATGGTTTAAGAAGGAGAGGAACGGTAAAGTCAAGGTAAAGGCCGATGCGGAAAACGTGATAGCAAAGTATTCCCTGTACGAGGTTGCACGTAACAATATCAGGGAACTTTGTGCCAAGTTGAACTATGCTTTGGAACGTGATAAGGAAAGATTGCCTCAGGTAAAGGAAGATATTGAAGTCAAATCCCGGGAACTTACCCGACATGAAAGGCTCTTAAGTGAGGAAAAAGGAAAATACGACAAAGAAAGGGATGAGCTTAAAGGGCGGGAAGCCGTTGTAAATGAATTTCTTAAGCAGATAAAGGCGAAAATGCAGCATTATATTGAAATAGACATTCATTCAATTATAGATAAAATATCGAAAGAGAAAGAACTGTCTATCCGTAGAGACTCGCTGATTCGTCAGGAGAATATCCTTACTGACAAAAACCAGAGTATCAAAATGTGCTATGAGGCACTGATATCGGATATTGACAACAGCCTTAAGGAATTCAGTTTGCAGGCTATGCAGCATGTTAACGACATTGAAAGCCAAAAAACTCAGAATATCGTTGATTTACAGCGCGAGTTAAATGTCAGACTGACAGAATCGGATCGTGCTTATCAGCAAAAGACTGATGGTATTCAGGCGGACATAGATTCCATACAACAAGATAAAACAGAGTTAAAGCTTAAGGAACAACGTACCCGTCAATCCAATCCGTTCGAGAAGGAAATTAAGGAACTGACGGAACAGATTGAAGAACAGGAGAAAAGGAGGCTCTCGTTAACTGAACAATTGGCAAGGAAACAACAGGAAATAGTCCGGATAACAAACAAGACCGAATCAGAGCGTAAGGAACTTGAGAATTGTTGTGAAAAAGAAATTCAGAAAATAAGATATGATGAAGATAGGATAAAGCAAGAGATTGACAAACTTGAGAAACTTCTTGACAGACAGAAAGGTTCGTTCTTGGAATGGTTGGACGGTAATATGGCCGGATGGAGAGACACATTGGGAAAGGTTGTGGATGATGACGTACTTTACAGCACATCCCTCGACCCGCGGAAAACCACGGACTCTGAAACTTTGTATGGAGTGCGAATAGATTTACAGAATATCTCAAAAACGGTAAAAACTCCGGAGGAAATCCGTTTTCAGACAGATACTCTTAAGCAAGAACTTAGATTACTTGGCAGTAAGATTGCAGAAAGCCAGAAGAAGCTGGATAACGACATTAAAGAATTGGAGCGTATCCCGGCTGTAAAACTGAAGGCTCTACGAATCGAAAACATTAATATTGAAGCAGAACTCCGACAGATACCGGACAGAATCGAACGTCAAAAAAAGAAAATCACTGATTACCTGTCGAAACAGAAAGAATGGATAACGAAAGAGGTAGGCGCTATCATAGAAGAACTTGGAAAAACAGAGGAGCGATTAGTCAGGTTAAAGACGTTAAAGCAGGAAACGGCTTCTGTGAAACAAAAAGAAACGGAAGAATTGCGTAAGTCATTTGAGCGTAAGAAAAAGAATTTCGAGGCAGTGGCAAAGGACATGAAGGATGAAATCTTAAGTTCCATACAATGCCAGGAAGCGGACGCTACAAACCGCAAACATGAGCTTGAAGCACAGATGGATGCAGAGCTGAAAGGCTTGGGCGTAGATGTTGACAAACTGTCAGAAATAAGGAAGGGGTTGCAGTGTATAAATGATGATTTGTATTTTATAGAAAACCACAAATCCGATTTTTATGCTTGGCAAAATGACAAGAAAGAGTATTTTGATGTAGAGTCATCAAAGAAAGATGAAAAGAGAATGTTGCTCAATAGACTGCTGGAGTTGCAGCAAAAATTCGAACTCAGAAGAGAAAAGAAAGAGAAAGAGATTCGATTTCTTGTAGATGAACTTCGTTCTTATCGTGCTGAAGCTGAAAAACTGGAAGAGGCAATTGAAAAGGTCCGGGTATTTTTAGGTACCGAAAGCTGTCCCGCTGATATTGGCGAGGCAGGAACTAAAGAGACACAGGCTCTGCTTGCCGATATTCTTGATGGTCTTCGTGACAATATAGCCGCCCGGCAGCAAAGGATGGAGGAGTTCAAAAAGACGGTGATTGTATTTAAAAGCAATTTTTCACCTCAGAACACGTTTCATTTCCGGACTGAATTCAATACGGAGTCGGATTATACCGAATTTGCATCAGAGCTGAATGAATTCATATCCAATGGGAAAATTGAGGAATATCGCACACGTACCAGCAGCCAGTATGCAAGTATCATCAAGCGTATTGCCAGAGAGGTCGGTGATTTGAATCTGCACAACGCTGAAATAAAATCGACAATCAATGAAATTAACCGTGATTTCAGGGAAAATAATTTTGCCGGTGTAATCAAGGATATTGAACTTCGTGCCGTGGAAAGCAGCGACAGGCTGATGCAGCAACTTCTCAATATCAAGAAATTCGATGAGGAACACGGATTTGATATTGGCAGCCTCAACCTCTTTTCTACGGAAGAGTCGTTGAACAGAACAAATGAGGAGGCTGTAAAGTTGCTTATGAGTCTCATTGATATGATGGATCTTGAGAAAAAACGTGATAGAATAACCCTTTCGGACACATTCAAGTTAGAATTCAAAGTCAGGGAAAATGACAACGATACCAATTGGGTTGAAAAGCTCTCTAATGTAGGTTCCGACGGTACAGACATTTTGGTAAAATCAATGGTTAATATCATGCTTATCAATGTCTTCAAACGGAAAATATCCAAACGTTTCGGTGATTTTAAACTGCATTGCATGATGGACGAAATAGGAAAACTGCATCCTGACAATGTGGAGGGTATATTGAAATTTGCCAATGTACGTAATATATTCCTGATAAACAGCTCACCGACAACATACAATGCCCAAGTGTATAAGTATACTTATTCCTTGAGTAAGGACGAGAAGAGTAATACGGTGGTAAAGACTTTGCTTACTATTAGATGAAAATGACTTGCGCGCTTATCGAGAAGTTGATCAGGCTTGCGAACGGGGATTCTATTCCGGCCGGAGCCTTGAAGGGTGAATTGTTTGAGTGTATGATTTCTGACGGAATACTCGTTGTTATTACGAGAGGCTGCAGAAAAAGTTATCGTGCCAGTGATGAACAGTCATTGAGAAATTATGTGGCAACTCATTATGACATCAGGGATCTGGAGGCATATTTCGCCCTTTTGAAAAAAGATAATGTCAGCAGGGCTGAGCAAGTGAGGATTACTGGAAATTCAAAGGTAAAGCAACAGCGTTCTTTCCGCGGATTTCTTGTTAATTGCTATGAACCCATATCCGTCATTCTTGCCGGACGACAAATGGAATTGTTACCGGAAGACGGTACATTCACTTTCATATATGATTTTGATAGATTCTCTATATCCGAAGATATTGTCATTATAGGTGTGGAAAATCCAGAGAATTTCAGGTATATCCGAAAACAAAAAAGGCTGTTTGATTCCTATCTTCCTAAGAATACAAAATTGCTCTTTGTTTCAAGATATCCTCAGGAACAGAGCCGTGACCTTATGGAATGGTTGCTCTCGGTTTCCAACCGTTATATCCATTTCGGTGATTTGGATCTGGCCGGTGTTCATATTTACCTGAGTGAATATTATTGCCATCTTGGGGAACGGGCATCGTTCCTGATACCCCAAGACTATGAGACAAGAATCTTATCAGGTAATCGGGAAAGATATGAGAATCAATATTCTAAATTCGGGAAAATGGAAATTGCGGATATAAGGATAGTTCCTCTTGTAGACTGTATTCACAGACTTCACAGAGGTTATGATCAGGAAGGATTTATTATGGAAGAAGATGCAGAAAACTCTGAATGTGTTGCCGATAATCTACTCTGAAATTCAAATAAAGATATCCTACAGTTTTTTTATTTACATACTTTTTTCGGCTGAGGCTGGTATTTGATTGTGTTGCGGTCTGTTTCCGGTCAAAGAGGATTCTTGTTGTAGAGTACTTGATCATAACGTTTGTTTTGGTATCACACGTAGGTATCAAAACGGTATCACATATTGGCATAAAACCATATAAAACGGGTTGGAATATACTAATATTAGTGAGAATATTATGGCTCACCCGCCAAACCATGGGGATTAAGCATATAGCCTTGTAAGTCTGAAAAGAAAGAACTTAATGTCTGTCACCCCTCTTAAAGCAGCCCTGAAAGCCTTGATTTTTG
>NZ_JABKKF010000005.1 GCF_013166605.1 Xylanibacter muris | reverse complement strand
ATGTTATACCTCTTAAGGAAATGTCACCAAATATTTTACTCTGGTAATCAGCCCTTTAACTTGGAAGAGATTTTGGGAAATCTTGACTTTTTAGAGGAAGTTACGAAAAATATATACCACTAACAAATTTATATACCACTAAAATCGGTGGTATATAAATTTGTTATTTCACTCAAATCGGCAATACGATAAGCTCAAAGAGATGCAAATACTCCTCCCAAATAGATGGGATTCATATTACATAAGTTACTAAATAAAAAACCAATATGTACACAGTTATGTATTATGTACACTTTGAAAATATCCTGTTAAATCGAATTTTTCTTCAACGCCTCAGTAACTTCCTCATTAAAAACACATTGAAAAGTTTTGCCAGTTTTGAAATATGTTATACCTTTGTATTCAGATAAACTGAGGTTGCAATCGGAACGATGTACTGAAAGTGTACATTCGGCGCATCTCACTTCCTATATAATTCTGTATATCAATAAGATAAAAGAATACAAAGCGGTTGCCTGGTGGCACCACTTAGAAGAAAAGCAAAAGACAGTAAAATCCTGATTTCCAAACGGAATCAGGATTTTTTGTTTTCCAGCGGAACGCAAAAAACGGCAGAATATTACTGTTACTGGTGTTCCAAAAGGTGGAGCAAAATAGGTGGAGTACATATCTCCACCGAATAAGATTACTTCTCTCTGATTTGCAGTATTTTGCGTATCAAGAAAGCGTGCATGGTTTCCTACTTTTGTACAACGAAAAACTGTAGGAACATGAAAAGAGACTCATTCAATGTGCTTTTCTTCATCAAGAAAGCCAAACTGCTGAAAAACGGGGAAGCCTCCGTGTGTATGCGCATCACAGTGAACGGTGCGCGAGTGGAAAACAACATCCACAAGAGCATTGAGCCTGCCTTGTGGAATCAGGCGAAGGAGTGTGCCAAAGGGAAAAGCCGCAAATCCTGTGACCTCAATGCGTATATCGAAGATGCGAGAATCAAGCTCCACCAGACTTTCAATGAACTGGAGGAACAAGGTCAGTTCATCACCGCTCGCCTGTTGCAGGAAAAGTTCTTCGGGCAAGACCAAGTGCCCGAGGTTGTCCGCACTCTCATTCAAACCATCCAAGAACATAACGACCAATGCCGTGAACTTGTCGGAAAGGACTATGCCCTGATTATCGTCCGCCGTTATGAGAGCTGCAAGCGTTACCTTGCTGAACTTATCAAACTGAAATACGACAAGGAGGATTTACCTTTGTCGGAAGTCAATGGTGAACTGGTACGTGCTTTTGAGTTCTATCTCAAAACGGAAAAGGAGTGCCAGCAGAATACGGTTATCCGCTACATGAAGTGCTTGAAGAAGATAACCAATCTTGCACTTGCCAACGAATGGATAACCAAAGATCCGTTTATGGGCATCAAGTTCCACGAGAAGGAAGTTATCCGTGAGTTTCTGACAATGGACGAACTACTCACTATCTATCACAAGGGGTTTCCGTTAGAGCGTATCACCATTGTTCGTGATGTCTTTATCTTTGCAGCGTTCACTGGGTTAGCCTTCATAGACGTGCAACAACTGGCACCGGAACATATCGTAGAAGACTCCAATGGCAACCTTTGGATTCATAAGCCTCGACAGAAAAAGAAGAATATGTGCAACATCCCCTTACTTGATATTCCGCTGGAGATTCTCCGCAAATACGCAAAGCATCCGGCTTGCCAAAAGAAAAACTGTCTGCTTCCTGTTCCTTGCAATCAGAAGATGAATAGCTACCTAAAAGAAATTGCAGGCTTGTGTCTGATAAACAAGACCTTGACCACACATGTTGCAAGGCATTCGTATGCAACCTCAGTCTATCTTGCCAATGGTGTGAGTATTGAAAACGTGGCGAAAATGCTTGGTCATTCCAATATCAAAATGACACAGCACTACGCTCGTGTACTTGACTCCTCTATTCTGAGAGATATGAATAATGTTAAGTCCGTGATGTCAAAAGCAATGCAATAGGTATGGAAAGAGGAATAATAACAATCAGTGCAACGGGTGCAGTCACTATGCCTACTGCACCTGTATGGATGACCAAGTTTGAGATTGCGGATTTTGTTCGGTGTTTTCTCATGCGATATTCGCAAGGCGATTCATACAATATATAAGAATAAGGAGTTGAACAAATATGATACGATGAAGTATATAAAGCAATTGGACGGTATCAGTTATGATGTTTATAACATTGCAATGATTATAGCCATTGCATTCAGAGTATGCAGTAAAGAAAGTGTTCTGCTTAGACAGTTTATAATCAGTAAAATTAGTACCGCCACAAAAGAAACACCGATTACGCTGTTCGTTTCCTGTAGCAGAGGTAATAACCTATGGTATAGTTGAAGTCCATTGTTCCGCAATCATAGGGCAGACGGCAAACTGCACTCCTTCAAGAAAATCAGATTGCAGCCTGTCGGTAGGCGGAACGGTAGCCGTCATTCAGCATCCGTTCAATATCGGATTCACGGTAGAGGATTTTACCGCCCAACTGGATATAGGCTACGCCCTTCGTTGCGGTAGTCCTAAAGTGTCCAGCGGCTCACCTTCAGGCGTGCAGATACTTCCTTGTCGGTGAAGAAACGCTCACCGCCCAATGTCGGGCGATAGTTGGCGGTCAGATGCTCTACGTTGTCCAGCAGTCGGTCAAGACGACCCATGAAGTGGATTATCCACTCGTTGTCTTTGTTAATCAGTTCATTCATATTACTTTGGATTTAGTGGGATTATTGTTATTACTTTATTCGGTTATTAGATTGTCCTGCCTTTGAACCTTGCTTCCTTTCTCCTGTCCTCCACGATGGAGACGATACGCTTCACATCTTCGGGACGGTAGTTGGTTTTGTGCTTGACGAGATGAATAATAGGCAGTTATTTTGCTTCCGACAAACTGTCAACTTTGCGCATACAGACCACGAGTATTAACGATTAAAATGTAACAAGATGGCAAAGAAAAGAATTTACGAGAACGATGAAGCGTACAAGAACTTCAGACTGGAAGACTATCTGCCTTCCATAGACAGACCCAAGCGAGAGAAAATACCCTCCGCACCGAAAGAGGAACAGCCCACAGAAGTGGCATCCCTATTTCCAGCACCCGATGAACCGGACACATCCGCAGTAATGGAGGCTGTGTCCGAGACGCTCCCGATTGAAAAAAAGAATGTATGGGAAGATGTGGACAATAATGAAGAGGTTGCAACCACGGCTATTGAAACGGATGATTTCCCAGAGCGGACTGTTGCCAGACGCATCAGCAGCAAACAACGCAGGTTGTCATTTGAGGAGTATCGCTCCACATACTTACAGATTCCAAAGATTGCAGACCGCAAACCTGTATTCGTCAGCGGTGAGGTGCGTGACAGATTGGATGAGAAGGGTACTCAAATCATAGATGCGGACGGCTTATTTTTAGAAAATAACGATACGATAGCGCAGGGGGTTATCGGGCAGGCACAGATGAATCCGAGGCTAACAAAGTCTGTCGGGCATATTGCTTTGAGTTTTTCTAAGGAAGATGCGCCACGACTGAATAATGCGGTCGTGGCACAGATTGCCCAAGAATATATGGAACATATGGGTATCAAGGATACGCAGTACATCATTGGACGGCACTTTGACAAGGAGCATCCACATGTGCATATTGCGTTCAACCACATTGGCAATAATGGCAAGACCATTTCTGACAGGAATGACTGCTTTCGCAGCGAGCGTATTTGCAAGGAATTTACCAAGAAATACGGGCTTCACTTTGCCAATGGTAAAGAGCAGGTGAAAGCAGACCGTTTGCGTGAACCGGATAAGACGAGGTACGAGCTATACCAAATCTTGAAAACGGAGGTCGGCAGATGCAAAAATTGGAACACCATGCTTGAAAGATTGGAATAGCAAGATGTAGATGTGCAGTTTAAATATAAGGGACAGACCTATGAGATTCAAGGTATAGTCTTTACCATGAACGGCTATCGTTTCAACGGCTCAAAGGTGGACAGACAATTCAGTTACTCCAAGATTGATGCGGCATTGAGCCGTAACAATTACGAGGAACGGCAGATGCTATCTCAACCGCAAACTAATCGGGAAGAAATAAGCCCTACCTCAAATAGTAGTAACAGTCTTATTGAGGGGTCATTAGGCTTATTCTCTCCAAGCAATATGCCGGAGGAACAGCAGCCATACGCCCGTATCTGAGAAACAAGAAAAAGAAGAAACAACGTAAAATCAACTGGTAATCATGGCAGACAACAATGTATTTATCCTCTTTGAGGAAATCAAGACAGCTTTAAAAGGCATAAGCGGCAAGTTGGAAGAGTTGCCCAACGTGGTAAACCAACATCCGAAAACCGAAGATAACCAACAGGATTTATCCCCGATTAAGAATGTAATCGTGGAAACAACTAAAGCTCAGTCGGAAGATATTAAGGGCTTATTGGCAAGGCTATGGAAGGCATACGCACAACTTTCTTTCGCGATTCTGCGACAATTAGATTCTATCAAGAAGTCGCAGGGAGAACAAGGCGTGCAACAAGAACTGCAACCACAAGAGCATATTCACAAGCATCGCTTTGATATCAAGTCAAGCAAGGTCTTTTCTTTCGTTGTGGGTATTGACGTGGTATGCGCCTTATCATTGTGGGGCAATATCGCACAGTGGCAGTCCAAAAGGCAGTATGCCGATGATGCGCTGAAGTTCCGAGCCATCCGCTCTTGGGGCGGATGCAATACAAATGATGTGCTTTGGCTGAACGAGGTGTTTAACTTGCACAGGGACGAGAAAGCCATTGAATGAATACGGAAGCAGGCGGACGGATATGAAACATCCCTGAAAGCAGTTTCCGACAGTCTGATGCAGGAGAGTATCCAATCAAAATCCGACTGATATGGCATCAAGTGCTTCATAATCAAATCGACTATAAAATTTAGCATCGGAATGGTAGCCTCATTCCGATGCGGTTATATGGCAATAATCCTATTAGAGATTCCTCATCAGCCTTTTTTTAGCTGTTTCTGTCAATTTGTATTTCTGTTTTGGATGCTTCGGCTGATTGGGATAAAGTCGTTCAATTAATCCTTCTTCTAATGCAGGAGTGATATAACTTTCACGGAAATGCTTTAAGTCTTTAATATCACATACATCCGCCATATCCCTCATAGACATATAAGAGTCGCCCATTTTCTGAATGAACAATTCCACTTATGGGGTACTTAGGGGGTTCTTGAGGGGTATTGGTCCTCTTTAGTTGCGTTCTTGTCTTCTTTATCAGTTTCTATTGTGGCTGATGCGATATCAGTTCGCTTGAACGTGATAGTTACAAAACCTCCATCGGAAGACCATGTAGGGTTTCCACACCTTGTGCCTGACAAGCATCCATGGTGTGTTTTGTACCACTGGTATAGTTTTCCAAACAAGCATGGATGATATTTATCTCGGTTTCACATCTATTTTTCAAAAATAATCACTACATTTGCATATACAATCAAGATATTGCTGTTCTTTAAAGCCAAATAGGAATGGAATCAGAAAGAATAAATAGAATAAAAGTAGTATTGGTTGAACAAAATAAAACCGGGAAATGGTTAGCAGAACAACTCCAAAAGAATGAAGCTACTATTTCTCGTTGGTGTTCCAATACTTCACAACCATCATTAGAAATGCTTGTCAAGATTGCGAATGTACTGAAAATAGATGTACGTGAACTGATTAATCCTAGTAACAACGAAAAATAATATGGCAAATAAGAATCTGAATAAAGCTAAAGAAGCTAAGAAAGACGAGTTCTATACGCAGCTTGAAGATATAAATAATGAGCTGAAACATTATCGTGAGCATTTTCGTGGCAAAACTGTATTGTGCAATTGCGATGACCCACGTGTCAGCAATTTCTTCACCTACTTTGCCTACAACTTTGAGTTCCTTGGATTGAAAAAGTTGATTACCACTTGTTACAAGAATCAAGACATGGACTTGTTCAGTCAAAATAAAAGTGAACAGGCTGTATATTTGGTTTATGAAGGAGACAAGAACGGAGACCATATCCCTAATGCGGATGAAATTGGTGTGATGCCATTAAAAGGGGATGGCGATTTTAGAAGCAAAGAGTGTATAGAACTTCTAAAAGAAGCGGATATAGTTGTCACTAATCCTCCATTTTCTTTATTTAGAGAATATGTAGCACAACTCATTGAATATGATAAGAAGTTCTTGATTATCGGACATCAAAATGCTATCAAGTACAAAGAAATATTCCCCTTTATCCAACAAAATAAACTGTGGCTTGGCTATGGTTTTAAAGGAGGGGCAGGCCATTTTATTTCTCATTACGAAGACAAGGCTACCGCTGGAGACCACCGTGAAGGCATGATACGTGTTTCAGGAGTTACATGGTTTACGAATCTTGAAACACCTAAAAGACATGAAAATATCATTCTTTATAAAAAGTATTCTCCCGAGGAATATCCTAAATATGAGAATTATGATGCAATAGATATTTCCAAAACAGCAGAAATACCATGTGATTATGATGGGAAGATGGGAGTACCCATTACTTTTATGGATAAATACAATCCTGAGCAATTTGAAATAATTGGAATTGCTGAAGGCGATTCCGGTAAAGAACTTGGATTGACCCCATTTGATCGTAAACTTAAAGAATTGAATAAAAGTCTTCGCGACGGACAATTATTCTATATGGTAAACGGTTATCCACAGAAACCATTCACTCGAATTATTATTCGTCGTAAAAAGTAATTAGCCATGAAGATAGAACTAAAATCAATAAAAGTTGCTGACCTTATCGATGGCTATAGCAACAATCCCGATACAGGTGTTAAAGGCTTTGGAGGCAAATTGGATATTCGCCCACCCTACCAACGTGAGTTCCGATATAATGTAAAACAGCAGCAAGCTGTTATTGATACAATCTTAAAAAGATTCCCACTCAATATCATGTATTGGAGTGTTGGCGAAGATGGTAATTACGAGATGATTGATGGGCAACAACGCACGTTGTCAATCTGCGAGTTCTTTACTCACGGCTTCAATATTGAGGACAAAGACCGTGGCACGCTCTATTTCTCAACATTGACAAACGAAGAAAAGGAGAAGTTCCTAAATTACGAATTAACAGTATATTTCTGTGAAGGAACAGACAAGGAAAAATTAGATTGGTTCAGAGTTATCAATATCGCAGGAGAAAAGCTGCTCGACCAAGAACTTCTTAACGCAGTCTATACAGGTCCATTTGTGACAGATGCCCGCCGTCATTTTTCAAAGAATGGTTGCCCAGCTTATAAACTCGGTGCAGATTTTCTAAACGGTAGTGCCATTGAACAAGCGTATCTTTCAACTATCCTCAAATGGGCAGCCCGTCATGATGGCATCGCAAAGGTTGATGATTATATGGCACAACATCAGTTTGACCCAAATGCCAACAAGTTGTGGGCTTACTTTGTATCAATCATCACATGGATACGTTCCACATTCCCTAAATATCGTCGTGAAATGAAAGGTTTGGATTGGGGAGCGATGTTTGACGAGTTTGGTGAGGGCGTTTACGATACAGATGTACTTGAAAAGCAAATCCACGACTTGATGGAGGACGATGAGATTATGAAGAAATCAGGTATCTATCGCTATGTATTAAGTGAAGATCTACGTGATCTCAGTTTCAGAACATTCGACAAAAAGCAAAAACGTGAAGCATACGAACGGCAGAAAGGAATCTGCGTACATTGTGGCAAACATTTCGAGTTGGAAGAAATGGAAGCAGACCACATCACCCCTTGGAAAGAGGGCGGTACAACTGTAGCAGAGAATTGTCAAATGCTTTGTAGAAATTGTAATCGAATTAAAGGAGGAAAATAAATATTGACATGGCTAGTAAACTTGATGTATACCAAATAGTTCTAAATAAACGAGCAGGAATTTTTAAGGATGTTATTCTAAAAAAGAATAATATTACTGACAAAACTATTACATATTCAAAACTATTTAATACGTTTTATCGCAACTTAATAGAGCTGATAGGCAAAGATGTTTTCTGTGTAGAAAATAAAAACATAGGTCTAACCTTGTTTAAAGGAAAAGGAGAACGTATAAATAACATACTGACTTCTCACTCTTCAGTTTATACAATAGAAGGATTTATTGATGCAGGTCCTTATAATTCCGTTCGAAAACTTGCTAAAATGTCAGATCCTTCTAAGAGAAGGACTATAAACAAAACTGACATTGTCACTGATAGATATTATTTCTACTTCTATTTTCCATTAGATTCCAAAATTGGGATATTAATGGTTGAGTCTAAGGAAAATGCATCCATACGCAGAGCTGTAAAACCTTTTATTGAAAGATTGTTTAAAACAGATGCGACAAAAGGATGTCGTGTTAATTCATATTTTCCCAAATGGCTAAAAATGGAGTTTATAGAAAGTGCAAATTTGTTTAGTTTATCATTTGAGCAAGAAATTATTACCCAAACTCAAGCAGAAGAAGAGTCTGTTACAAATTCTGAAGAATTTGATGTTAAGGTTACGATTGTTCCAAAAACAAATATAAGTGATATTCAAAACTCGAATACGTTAATCAATAGAATCAGTAAATTCTTTGCCCTCAAAGCTGGAAACTCTACAATATCACTCTCTTCCTTTGCTAACAAAAAAGGTGTCATGAAAAATGAAGAGCAAAAGAAATCATTACCCTTCTCAATAGATAAGGAAAATGACATCCGCCCCATTATAGTTGTTGACAATTATATTTCAGCAGATGATAATGGAGATTTTATACGAGATGAATTGAAATCATTATGTGATAATTTATTAAGTAAAATAAAGCCTGAAGTTTATGGCATAGAACATAGATGAATAGTAATCTATTAATATATTATTTATTTCGTCTCATTAAAGATGGGCACGAATGGCAATATAAAAATTTAAATGGGAAAGAGAAAAAACCAAAGTTCTTTTTTTCCTTTCTACAAATTATTGCACTATGTGTTAGTTTCATATTCTGTTTGTATAAACCAACAGGATTAACAAGTGATGCGACAAACCACATTCTAACGTGTTTGTCTATTATGGTTGCGTTATTTTTAAGTCTAATCATTGTTATATTCGATAAGTCAAAACAAATTTAAACAACCAAATCTATCAGTAAGGCAAGTGAAAAAGTCGACTCTATCCATCCAGTAAAAGAATTACATTTATGGAATTTTTATTATCAGTTTAATGCATTAACTTCTTACGCAATACTATTATCTATTAGCGTAATTATACTTATTCTAATAGGGCTGCTTTTTGATATTGAAATGGATATCTCAAAATACAATTTTATTTCATATGAATTATGGAATAAAACTAGTATCTTTACGTTTATGAAAGGTTTCTTTGTTGTTCTGATGAGATTCTGTATTATATATTTCCTGTTAGATTTCTTTATCATTTGTTTGTATGCAATATGTACAATTTATCAATACATCAGGCTTGACTTTTTGGAAAAACGTTCTGATATTCAAATTTATAATGAAGAAGAAATAACATCAACCTTTAAACGAGAGTATGGAATTGATATAAAGGTAGTAAGACTCTCTATAATTATTATATTGTTTATTATCTTTAGCTGTATTGTATATGGATTGCTTTAATTTGAATTGTATAATGACAACCGAATCACAAAACATAGAATTCAAAGAATCTTGGCGCGACGAATATCTGAAATGGATATGTGGTTTTGCTAATGCACAAGGTGGAACACTGTTTGTCGGCATTAAGGACAATGGCGAAATCTGCGGTGTACAAGAAGCCAAGAAGTTGATGGAAGATATTCCCAATAAGGTACGTGATATGCTCGGAATACTGGTAGATGTTAATCAAAAAGAGGATAATAAAAAGCAATATCTGGAAATAGTAACTGAAGCATATCCTTATCCAATCAGTTTCCGCGGCAAGTATTACCAGCGGAGCGGAGTCACCAACCAAGAGTTGAAAGGTGCGGCACTCGACCGTTTTATGCTTCGCAAACAGGGAAAAACTTGGGACGGTGTACCAGTGCCTTATCTGAAAACAGAGGATTTGGACAATGCGACTTTTGATTTATTTCGCAAATATGCTAAACGAAGCGAACGCATGGAAGATGCTGATTTAATGGATGACAACCATGGTCTGTTAGAAGAACTTCGACTTTATGAAAGTGATTACCTAAAACGTGCTGCTGCTTTATTGTTCCATCCAGACCCGGAACGATACGTGACCGGAAGTTTTGTAAAGGTGGGCTTCTTCCGTGAGGGAATGGATTTGGTGTATCAAGATGAAGTACATGGCAACCTGTTTCAGCAAATTGTAAAACTAATGGATTTACTATGCACCAAATATATGAAAGCCGTCGTAACTTACGATGGTATTCATCGAATAGAAACATTGCCTATACCAAGGGAAGCTCTTCGCGAGGCGTTGTTAAATGCCTGCATTAACAAGGATTATGCAGAACCTTCTCCCATACAAATTCGCGTGTATGAAAATAAAACTGGAAATTGTAAATGGTGGTGTATTGCCAGACGGTTGGACAGTGGAAACACTGCTATCTTCTCATCGTAGTTTTCCCTATAACCCTGACATTGCCAATACATTCTTTCATTCTGGAGAAATTGAAGCATGGGGACGTGACATTGAACGTATCATTATAGCCTGTAAGAATGACGGATTTTCCACACCAGAATTCCGTTACGATGCTTCGGGCATTTGGACGATATTCAAGTTTGAGTATCCAGAAAGAAAGACTACCCAAAAGACTACCCAAAACCTGACAGAGCAACAGCAGGCTATGCTGTCTTTCTTAAAAGAGCATCCCGAAGCGACCCGAAAAGAGATAAGTGAAAGCCTTCCCAACATCACTGAAGATGGTGTCAAGTATAACCTTTCACGCCTTCAGGAACTTGGATTATTAGAGCGTATAGGAGGTAGGAAACAAGGTTATTGGAAAACAATAGAGTAAAGTACATGGATGATCTAGATGAATTTGAAAGTTGGCATAAGGATTTGAGTGAATGGGAACGTTTTCAATATGAACTTGAAAGAATAAGCGGAGAGAAAAATTATTACAAAGTGTGTAATTTTGACAATAAAATACTAAAAAAATGCAACTAATAAACAAAGAAAACCAAATAATACTTTATCAAGACGACAACGAAATTACTCGTGTGTCGGTGCGTTTTGCCAATGAAGATTTGTGGCTGACACAAAATCAGTTGGTGGATATATATCAAACGAGTAAATCAAATGTAAGTGAGCATATTAAGCATATATTTGAGGATGGAGAGCTAGTAAAGGAGGCAACTGTTCGGAAATTCCGAACAGTTCAAATAGAAGGTTCTCGTAAAGTTGAACGAGAAGTGGAGCACTACAACCTTGACATGGTTATCGCCTTGGGCTATCGTGTCCAGTCTCAAGTGGCAACTCGTTTCCGACGTTGGGCAACACAAAGACTTCATGAGTATATCCAGAAAGGGTTTGCGATGGATGATGAACGCTTAAAGCAAGGCGGCAATCGCTATTTTCGTGAGTTGTTACAACGCATTAGGGATATTCGTAGTAGCAAACGCAACTTCTATCAGCAAGTCACCGATATTTATGCTACGGCCACGGATTATGACCCACGCGATGAGATGACAAAGATGTTCTTCGCCACCGTACAAAACAAGTTGCATTATGCTGTCCATGAGAATACGGCAGCAGAAGTTATCTACAATCGTGTGGACAATGAGAAGCCGTTTGTGGGTATGACGAACTTCAAGGGAAATTATGTGACTAAGGATGATGTAAAGATTGCCAAGAACTATTTGTCTGAGATTGAACTTCAACGTCTAAATCTGCTTGTGTCCGGTTTCTTGGACTTTGCCGAGTTTCAAGCATTGGAAATGAATCCTATGACAATGAAAGATTGGATAGAAGCACTGGACAACCAAATTATAGCACACAAGCGGAAGGTTTTGATTGGCAAGGGAAACATTTCGCATAAACAAGCGATTGAGAAGGCCGAAAAAGAGTTTGCCTTCTATCGCAAACGCGAAATGGAACTGCTTGAAAGCGATTTTGATAAGGAAATCAAGAAATTGAAAGATAACAATGGTAAAAGTTCAAACTAATTCACTACCTTTGCATTTGGAAACCTTCACGCAACCTTGCGCAGAACAACGCAAGTCATTGGTGGAGCAATCGGAGGAGATTACAGTAGAGTTGCTTTTAGAAAAGAATGATATTCAACCACTTGGGGATAAATCACGATTCCTGGTGGCACCACTTGAAAAGGAAGTTGAGATAATCAGCTTCCTTTTTTGTTATATTGAATTTCTCGTCTTATCAACTATAAGTTATTGATTTGTAGTATATTATATGGCTCACCCGACAGACCAAGAGGATCCACTGCCTTTAACACCCTGAATCACGACAGACACATTCTTACAAGAATATGCCCAAGACGAGCGAGAAAAAGTCCGAGGCCAAGACTCAACATTGAATAAAGAATGGCATTCAGACAATTCTTTTCGTCAAGAAACATATAGTTTTCATGTATAAATGTGGAAAATGTCGTAAACCCTCCACACAAACCGACAGTAAGAAACAGGCGCAAATCGTTATTCATTATAAAACTACGATCACACAGACCATAGATGATGCCTATTAAAAAGCAGCCTACGATATTTACAGTCATTGTTCCCCATGGAAATGCCGTGGCGGCATGAAACTGTATGAAACGTGAAAACAAGTAACGCGCAACTCCACCAATAAAACTTCCGACACCGATAAAAACAAGAGTTCTTAGCATAAATATCAATCACATAATAATACTACTCAATACTCCACATAGGGTTCAAGACGCCTGATTGCCTCCTGAGTGAAATCAGGAACAAGAGAAAGGTCGGAAAGGTCGGCTATCCGTCCGTGAACGCGACGATAGTCGATGATCGCCTTTGCACGGTAGAAACCCATATATGGATGTCTGCGAAGGGCAGACAAAGACAGTTTGTTCACATTCAAACGCACTGTATTTTCTGTTTCCAACATCATATATTGCTTTACAGACGATTGTAACCCGTCTATCTCGTCAAGCTGGTCAAGACTTACAAAACCGCCAAGCCTGTCACGATAACGTATAATCGCACCAGCATAGTATCCACCAATACCTGGAATACGCATCAATAACGAGGTGTCAGCCGTATTTACAGAAACATACTGTCCTAAAGACAGTTTTCTTGTGCTGCGCAACGAATCCTCTTGTTTCCTGAATGCTTCTTTATCATAAACACCAGCAGATGTCTCCACAGAATAATGCGTCTCATTTTTACCGTTCTCAAACAATGTTCCGGCCGGAAGATAATCATCCGAGATTCTTATATGCGGTTCCAACGCCTTATACTGCTTTACGGTAAGTCCGTAAACCCTGGCGAAATCCGACGGTTTGGAAAAAACTCCTCCCCTTGCCCTGTATTTATATATATTTCTGACCTGCCAAGGCTTGAGACCCAAACGGAGAAACTGTGTACTGTCGGCCGTATTGGGGTCAAAATCGAAAAGTTCTGTTTGTGCTGCTTCTACCGCATAATATGAGATCCTACCGCTTTCTGTGTTTTTTACCTGTCTCCCAAATTCCCTAAAAGCTGCCTTTTCTTCATTATGTTGATAAACTGTGTTGTCTTCTTTGTCATCGAAAAAACAAACAAGCAGAATACACACTGACATAATAGCAGCACTGACGATAAAAACCCTTCGGTCACTCTTCCTATTGATGTATATAGGATATTTCTTTATCCATCTCATAAATCATATTTTAACTATGTTTTTCAACAAACGTCATGCCTCGGCATCATCAATTTGAACTTTGATTATTGTATAACGTCTGCCGCTTATTGTCAGTAACACTTTCTCAGATTACTCCAAACTGATGCAAAAATATCAGGACAATACATACAGGACATACTATTTTTACAGAAAAGATATAAAGCCGATAGAAACTTCCTTTCAATGTCCCATAGTTGGTAAACTCATCCCTAACAAGCTGACCAGGAAGAAACCATCCCACAAAAATACATGTAAGAAATCCCACAACAGGAAGAAACACCTGGCCAGTCACGAAATCAAAAACATCAAACAATGACCTCCCAAACAGTTGAAGGCCTTCATAACCTCCAATAGAAAGAGAACAGAACACCCCGACAGCGGTACACAGAACCGTAACAATCAAGGCACCGCGGCTTCTGGATATTTTAAGTTCTTCAGAAAGAAAAGCCGTGCTTACCTCATGCAATGAAATAAGAGATGTCAAGGCTGCAAGCGAAAGCAATGCATAAAACATGACCGCTACCGCATCTCCGACTGCCGGAACAGAAGAAAAAGCCTGATGAAACACATTGGGCAATGTTATAAATATCAACGACGGCCCGCTGTCGGGTTCCACTCCCACCGAGAACGCCGCAGGAAAAATCATCAGTCCGGCAAGAATAGCCACCAATGAATCTATCACTCCTATCTTTACAGCCGAACCGGCAAGATTTGTCTCTTTACTGAAATAAGACGCATACGTACACAGGCATCCCATTCCTATACTTAGCGAATAAAACGACTGTCCCAACGCACCAAGAAGAACATCACTGTTCATTTTATCAAAATCCGGTTTAAGAAGAAACGAGATACCCCGTCCGGCACCGGGAAGCATACATGACATGATTACAATAAACAGCAGAAGAACAAACAACGTAGGCATCATCATCTTTGAAGCCTTCTCTATTCCTCTCTTCACACCGCGGGATATTATCATGTGTGTGATAGCGAGAATAATTATAGTACACAATATAGGTTTCAAAGGATCTGTTTCGAAACTCACGAAATAGTCTCTTATAAACTGAGGATTACCATGCAGACATCCTGACACGGAAGCATAAATATACTGCAGACACCAACCCGACACCACAGCATAATAACCAGTTATCAGAAACCCCGTAAGCACTCCAAGATATCCTATAACCATCCATGGGCTTCTCCCGCCAAGTTTATGATAAGCGCGTGCCGTATTAGACCTTGCATTGCGCCCTATAACAAACTCACTGATCATACAAGGCAATCCCAGCACTACAATACAGAACACATAGCATATTATAAAAGCTGCACCACCGTTCTCACCTGTCATATAAGGAAAACGCCACACATTACCCAATCCTACGGCCGAACCTGCCGTTGCAAGAATCACACCTATTTTACTTCCAAACTTTGCTCTTTCCTGTAATGACATAACTATTTTATACTTGTTCATTTGCAAAAGTATGAAAAATATATTATTTTTGCACCGAAATAGAAAGTAAATATGCAATATTTGTATCAATTAATCAGGAAAAATCCATTTTCAACAGCTTTTATTGTCATAATATGGTACTTGTCTTTCTTTACGCCTCCACATACAAAACTCAGCAGTATCAGTTTCTTCGACAAGTGGGCACACATCGCAATGTATACCGGCACATGTTCTGTAATATGGATTGAATACTTAACCAGACACAAAGAAAGGATAAACAGAAAAAGGCTGTTCATTATGGCATGGCTGGCCCCTGTTATAATGAGCGGTGCGATAGAACTGCTACAGGAGTACTGTACAAACGGAAGAAGAAGTGGTGACTGGTTAGATTTTGCCGCAAATATAGCAGGAGTTACAATCGCAGCCGTATTCGGGTGGATTGTGCATATAAACAGAACAAAATATCTTAAATAAAATCGGATATTCGATTTTCAAACAATCCATACATATCTTATCCTGTCCGGTAACCATTAATACATGACCTCACAATAACTTGTCATGGTAAAGCGGCAAATTACGGCAAACAGAAATAAATGTTAAAAGTATATTCGGTCTGAATACACTTTTAACATTTGCTTGTCGGCCACCACATCCATGACAGTGATGGCCAAAAGGAATTACTCAACAACGCGCTTCTCTGCCTTTCCGCCTGTCTTCATTATATAAAGGCCTTTAGAGAGCTGAGGCTCACCCATGCCACGCCATACCAAACGCCCCGAAACGGTATATACCTCGGTGACACCGCTGTCTGTGTCAGAAGATACAACCGCGCCGTCTATTCCGTTCGGACCACCGGTAAGCTCCGGGGTCTCGATTATCTCGCTAAAAAACCAATGTTTCAGGTTCTCATAATTTTTCTTTGCACCGACAGGAACGAAAAGACGCCAAGAGTCCACCCTCGCCCCAAATACAGGCCCAACATTATTTTCTGGCTCACCAGCGTAGTCTACTTCTACCGGAGGGGTTCGCCTGTTTATATAAACATCCGGTCCGTCCTCTATTCCCTCCACATAATAAGGATTATAAAAAGCCTGCACACCTAAACGTTCCAATGTAGAAGGCAGATATATGGATTTCAAGTTTACGCACATCCAGAATGCTTGATAAGCAATATAATCCAACCCTTCCGGAAGTTTCAAATCACAACAAAGATACCGGCACTCATAGAACGCGAAAATACCTATCTCCTTCAATGTCGGGGGAAACGAAATATTCTCCAACATGGAATAACTAAAGACCTCATGTCCTATCCTCCGTAGATTTTTTGGCAATACAATATTCAGTATCTTATTCACTCCAGAACCAAAACAGTCATCGGACATTTCCTGAATATCACAGTCAAAAAGATTCAGGCCATGAAGCCGACCATTGCAGGAATTGGATAAAGAGCATATAAATTCAAAATCATCTGAATTTGGTGTTCCGGTAACAGTCAAGGAATCAATGTCGTAAGCGTCTGCTCCAAGTATGTCTTTTGCTGTACGACTGCCGTCAATGTGTATTGTCCGATCTTTGTATATCGTTGCATCAGCATTTATGCCTTTAAAGCCTTTATAGGTTTCTGAATCTACATAATAGTCATAGGCATCGGTAAACACATTAAGAACAGCGTTGGATGAAGAGCCGGAAAAAGCATCCTTACTGATACATGTCATTGCTTTATTGCCCCTTATTGTCACACTACGAAGTTCCGGACACCGCCCAAAAGCCTGCGGCCCTACTGATACAACGGTACGGGGGATGTCAATACAGCGAAGGCCTGTTCCTGCAAAAGCACCCACACCAATTTTCTTCAAGGCTTGAGGAAGGGAAACATACTTCAGATTACTCTTCAGAAAATTCCCCTTATCTGAATCCCCAAGAGTAGAAAAGGCATTGTCCGGTATATCACGTTCTCCGCAATGAGTAAGATTAATACCACTGAGACGCCCTTTCTCGCAACACTTGCGAAGAAGGCGGAATTCTTTATCTCCAAGCATGGGGTACGGATACGTTATCACAAGAGAATCTATTTCTGCCCATTCACTGCCAAGAGCCTTTTGGAAAAAATCCGGATTTTGAATTGGGTCATCCATTTTAGATATAACTTTTATATTCTGCCCAACAGCAAACACGGAGGCGAACAGTGCCAAATAAGTGATTATTGTCTTTTTCATAAGTCACAGTTTTTAAAATTTAAAATATCGCTATAACAGCGCATCCGGCAAAGGACCGCGCGGACAGGGGCGTTACCTGACAATACACTTCTCAGTCTTTCCGCCCGTCTTAACGATATAGAGACCTTTTTCCAAGCGGGGCTCGCCCGTGCCACGCCATACCAAATGCCCCGAAACGGTATATACCTCGGTGACACCGCTGTCTGCGTCAGAAGATACAACCGTGCCGTCTATTCCGTTCGGACCACCGGTAAGCTCCGGGGTCTCGATTATCTCACTCAAGACTTCCCAATTTTTATTATTCTCATAGTTCTTCTTTGCACCGACGGGAACGAAAAGACGAACGTTATGACAAGCATTATCCCACCATATATTGAATGCCCCACCCATACCCAAAATATCCTCCTGAGTATAACCATCCAAGTATATATATTCAGGTGGAGTCATTCTGTTCATATATACATCCAACACCTTGTCTGGAAATCTCCCGGCACTTGGCATATAGAACGACCATTCTCCCAACTTCGACAGGGTTGACGGAAGATATATTGATTTCAAATTATAACAATTATAGAATGCCGTAAAACCGACAATCTTTACGCCTTCAGGGATGATCAAATCCATGTTCAGATTTCTACATTCATTAAAGGCTGCAATACCTATTTCCTCTATTGTATTGGGAATGGAGCACCATCTGATATATGTGTTACCCAAAAAACTATCATTGATTTTTTTCAACTTTTTGGGCAGATTCAGATAATTTATTCTGTTTTTGTAACCAAAGAAATCTACATCATCTGAGATTTTTTCAATGTCACAGTCATAGAGATTCAAACCGTAAAGCCGCCCGTTGCTAAAAACAGGCAAACACATCATATAAAGCAAATCTGACGCAGTAGGAACACCTGTGACAATCAGAGAATCGACATTTGCAGAATCCTTGCCAAGAATTTCCTTCGCTGTGAGACTGCCGTCAAAGTGAACGGAAAGCGTCCTGAAGATATCATCATCTGCATATATGGATTTAAACACTTTCCATGTATCGGAAGAACGGTAATGCTCAGCAGATTCCGTATCAACAGTCAGGACGGCATCGGGAGCTATTCCTGAAAAGGCATCGGGAGCCACACCTTTCATGGGAGTATTCCCGCGCAAGATGACAGAACGCAGATTCGGGCACTCACCAAAGGCACGGGAACCAATAGACTCAACAGTACGGGGAATGTCTACAGTTATCAAATTTGTTCCAAGAAAAGCCGACTCGCCTATACCTCTCAGACCGGCCGGTAAAGTTATATATTTTAGTTTACTTTCCCGTCTGACACCGTCTGAGGATACTGACGGAGAGAATGCAGAAGAGGGAATGTTTTCCATCTTAATTCTACGAAAGTCTATTCCGCTGAGACGGCCCTCCTCACAACATTTACGGATAAAGGGAAAATCACTTTCATTTATCATTCCCCGACTGCAAGTTAAAACAACAAGAGAGTCTATTTCCGCCCATTCATTGCCAAGAGCCTTCTCTAAATTATAGCCATCCCAAGAATACAATTCAGAAATGACTTTTATATTCTGCCCCACGGAAAACACAGAGGTGAGCAATGCCAACGAGGTAATTATTGTCTTTTTCATAAGTCACAGTTTTTAAAATTTAAAAATATCGTTATAACAGCGCATCCCTATACTTGCAAAGGGATTTGAAGAGAGAGATGTTTCCTGACCGATAAGGGTCTATGCCCCCACCGCCAGGAAACTGAATAGTTGATTATTTTACAAATTTATACGAGCCGGCAAGCTTGCCGTTCTCTATCAGAGACACCTGATATACACCGGGACGCATCCCCGTGGCAGGGATGACGTAGCTTTCAGCGCCACAGTCAAGAGTGTATTCAGATACGGGAGTGTTGCCTGAGGAATAGGCAAGACGCAAGGATGACCGGGACGCTACCGGACGGTCAAAGGTCACAACCACCTCGTCGCGATTGTTATTGGCATCAACGCTCCGGATTGCGGACATGCCGGAAACGCTTACCTCTGAGAAACTTATAGCTCCATCGCTCATAGCCTCCACCTTCACGGTGTAGCTCTCCGTGAGTTCATCAACGGTCATAGTACGGGAAACACCAAGGGCTGACGGAGGGGATTCAAAACTGTCGGAAACTTCATCGTCAGAACAGAATGACAAGGCATAAAAGGCTGCAAGTATGCCAAGAAAAAGAAACTGTTTCCTCATAATCAAGTTAATTTTAATTGTTAATAATTTATTATACGGTCATTTATTCCAAAATACCTAAAAGCAACATCATCAGCCTATAACAGCACAATAAGTCATAAAACCATCCTTTATACTAACATATTGTCACGTTTATCAATTGCAAATATACACAAAAAGCTTTTAAGCCAAAGAAAATTTCTGAAAAAGTCTCAAAATTTATCCGTATAGAGTCATTCGATATGACCATAAAGGTAATTACTGTCATAACACAGCTCCAGAGTATATCCTCTGTTACCAAAACTTCCGGGCAAAGAAACCGAGCTGCCATCGGGAACGGCATCTACTGTTACTGAATAAACGGCATTGCCGGAGCGGTCCTTTATCACAACCTCCACATTATTTATAATACTGTCGGAAGACACGGTCAAAATACTGTCGTTGAAAGAGACGACGGGTATTTCAACATGCCTGTCACGTGACAATTCGTTTTCATCATTATCAAGAACGACTATTCCCGCAATGACAAACGGGCACGGAAATATCAGTAAAAATACAAAAACAATAAATGATCTACTATTCATAATCAGCTCTTACTTTTATTTCTCGCAAATATACAAAAAGTAAGAGCAAACATATCAAATATATGTTCACAATTAATTCACAACTTTATGAACACGTCATACAATGTGTTCACAAATAACTCACAACATAACATAAGTCGCTCATAATGAGCGGATAAAAAGAAAGCAGTTCTAATATTTCCGCTATCATTAACGATAAACAGCAAAAACATTAAAACTGCCCGATATACGGTAAACAATTACCGTAGGATATCACTTCTATTCGTAATGAGTGTCAAGATAAGTGACATGAGTGACAAGATATTCCTCCACACCATGTTTTCCATCCGCACCTCCGATACCGCTCTTCTTCACACCGGCATGGAAGCCCTGCATGGCCTCAAAGTGCTCACGGTTGATATATGTCTCGCCAAACTCAAGATTACGTGCGACCTTGGCCGCCGTGTCTATGTCTTTAGTGAATACGGACGATGCAAGACCATATTCGACATCGTTTGCCCATGCTATTACCTGGTCGGTATCTTCAAACTCAACGATAGGAAGAACAGGGCCGAATGTCTCCTCATGGATAATGTCCATATCCTGAGTGCAATTGTCAAGCAGCGTAGCGGCATAGAAATACCCCTTGTCGCCCACACGGTGGCCTCCGCAAAGCACCTTGGCTCCCTGCTCTTTGGCATGCTCGACCTTCGCAATAACGCTTTCCAAAGCCCGCTTCTCAACCAACGGCCCCATGTCTACCGTATGGTCAAGACACGGATCTCCGACTTTGACTGCCTCAAACTTCCTGAGCAACAGATTTGTGAACTTCTCCTTTATATCCTTATGGACGTAAACACGCTCGGCATTGTTGCAAATTTGTCCGTTGTTTCCTATACGGCTGTCGAGCACCCATTGTGCGGCAGCATCCAGGTCGGCATCAGGAAATACTATTGCCGGAGCCTTTCCTCCAAGCTCAAGCGACACTTTCGTGATGTTCGCAGCCGCGGCTTTCATGATGCTTTCACCAGCCCCGACACTGCCAGTGACGCTTACTATACCTATCTTCGGGCTTCCGGCCATCTCGTTGCCAATCACGGAACCGCGTCCGGTAACGATGTTGATGACACCTGCCGGCAAGCCTGCCTCGTCTACGACCTTGGCAAACTCGGTACAGTTCTCGGGAGTCAGCTGTGACGGCTTTATTACTATCGTACATCCGGCGATAAGGGCTGCACCGGCCTTACGGGCAATAAGGAAGAACGGGAAGTTCCATGGCAGAATGCCCGCCACCACTCCTATCGGCCGTTTTGTAAGTATGATTGTCTCACCGCGACGGTCGCTCGGAATGACCTCACCCTCTATATGACGCGCGAACGTGGCCATATAGTCGAAGTAATCTGCCGTGACGTCCACCTCTACTGTTGCCCATGTGAGCGTCTTTCCCTGCTCACGCATTATTATATCGATAAACTCTTCACGACGCTTGCGTATACCGTCGGCAATCCTGTTAAGATAAGCGGCACGTTCTATGGCCGGAGTTTCCGCCCACGACTTCCGTGCGGCCTCTGCGGCATCAAGAGCCGCATTCACATCCTCTACTGTCCCGTCAGGCTGACGGCTTATGACTTCCTCCGTTGAAGGGTTAAGCACATCAATCCATTTACCGGAACCGCTATCAACAAACTTACCGTTGATATACATCTTTAAATCTTTCATACACTTATTGTTTTAAGTAGATACTAATATTTATATATGGAATGGCGGTATCCCCAAAATGGGGGCCATCTGTATCAGGCTAACGGTTTAATTGCGAAATTAATAAAAAAAAGCGAAAATGCAAAATACATCATCGCTTTTTTATATATTTTAAACTGTGTTCTCAACAAAAGGTTATCCTACAGCTACCGGCAACCGCCTTTGTGGGTCATTATGCTCAGAACCATGTCATCAGTAGCCCTCATTGCATCGGCACCTATCGATGTAAGATTGTGTATGCTCTTGTCCACATCATCGTCAATGATGCCTTCCGCACTGCTCACGCACTTGCCTTCCATCGCGAGCAATGCGGAAAGGATTGCCGTGCTCACTCCCGATGATATTTTCAGGGAACAGCTGGGCTTTGCCCCGTCACAAATCATGCCTGTGAGATTGGCTATCATATTCTTTACAGAACGGCACATACGGGCATAGTCGCCTCCCATGAGATAAGTTATGCCGCAACTGCTTCCGATAGAAGCCACTACACATCCGCACAATGCCGACAGTTTTCCAAGGCTCTGCTTTATATATATGGCCGTCAGATGACTGAGCATAAGGGCGCGCACAAGCTCTTCTTCCGTATTCTCGTTCTCTGCGGCATATACCGCCACCGGTATCGTGGCACATATTCCCTGATTGCCGCTCCCGCTGTTGCTCATCACCGGTATCATCGCGCCTCCCATGCGCGCATCACAGGCCGATGCCGTTCTTGCAATGATGTGCGAGAATATGCTGTTTCCGAATATTCCCTTTGCCAAAGGACGGTCGATGGTCTTTCCGAGATTGTGTCCGTAATTTCCAAGCAAGGCCTCACGTGCCGCCCTCATATTATAGTCCCTTGTCTTAAGAATGAAAGAAATTTCGTCAAGCGGTGTCTCCGCCGCAAACTCATAAACCATTCTCATATCCAGACGTATGTCCTCATCCGACGCGTCACAGCCTTCTCCTGAAACGCCATTCCTTCTGTCAAGAATAACATTTCCGTTGGATGCGACATAAACAAAATTGGTATGACTGCCTGATATTACAGTATGCGACACATCGGCTCCCGCCAGACACTCCACTTCAATGTACAACTTTTCAGTTATGTCATTCTTAAGGGATATATTAATATGGTTTCCCGCAACATATTCCTTTCCCCCGGCAAGAGCTTCGGGACACAAATCCCTTATCACCTCAAGGCCGTATTCCGATTTCCCCGCGACAGCACCGAGCGCCACGGCAATAGGCAGGCCGATCATGCCTGTGCCGGGGATGCCCACCCCCATGGCATTTTTCAGTATATTGGCACTCAGACGCACATTTATCTCATCAGGCATACAGCCCAACGTCTCCCTGCCCTTAGCCACGCACAAGGCCACGGCCATAGGCTCCGTACAACCAATTGCCGGCATCACCTCTTTATCAATCAGGGCTATTATCCGGTCACGAATATGTTGTTCAAGCATAATAAAAACAGATAATGGGAATATTACATAAGCTCATGCCATAACAATCATGCCTGGTCTACAGGCATGATTGTCACAGTAGGATTATTTCCTGTAGTTCTCCAGTCCTTTCTTGAGAAAGTCCACATACTGACTTACATCCTCATCGTATGAACGGCTGCCGTTGAGAGGCTTGCCGCTGTTGTCAAGCAGGACATAGAAAGGCTGGGTGTTTGCCCCGACCTTGGTGCGCTGCAGATAGCTCCACTTGTCACCGACGGTACGCAACACACGCTGACGGCCGTTCTCCGTCACCTCCAACGGTTCTTTCAGCGGGGTCTTGTCATCAACATACAGAGATATAAGCACATAATCACCGTTAAGCATCGACGCCACCTTCGGATCTGTCCATACCGCAGCTTCCATTTTACGACAGTTTACACATCCGAAACCGGTAAAGTCAACCATCACGGGCTTACCCTCGGCGGCAGCGGCGGCCATACCTTTATCATAATCCGTATACTTCGGCTCGACGGCAGATTCTTTCAAATTGAAGTCCTGGGTATTCATCGGAGGCGCGAAAGCGCTTATAGCCTTCAAAGGCGCTCCCCATAATCCAGGCACCATATACACGGCAAATGCAAGCGATATCATTGCAATGAAAAATTGCGGTACGTTTGTACGGTTGCCTTCATCATCATGCGGGAATTTGAGCCAACCGAGAAGATATATTCCAAGCAAGCCGAATATTACAATCCAAAGCGAGATGAACACCTCGCGGTCGAGTATGTGCCATCCGTATGCAAGGTCGGCCACGGAAAGGAACTTCAACGCAAAGGCAAGTTCTATGAATCCCAATGTCACCTTTACAACATTCATCCATCCTCCGGACCTGGGAGCAGACTTAAGAAGGCTCGGGAACATGGCAAAGAGCGTGAACGGTATGGCCAGAGCTATGGCAAATCCGAGCATACCGATCGTCGGGCCTATGATATTGCCTTGCGTAGACACGGCAACGAGCAGGAAACCGATTATCGGGCCAGTGCATGAGAAAGACACGAGGGTGAGTGTGAAGGCCATCAGGAATATACTCAGCATTCCGCTTGTATTTTCCGATTTCCGGTCAATCCTATTGCTCCATGACGACGGCAGCGTTATCTCAAACGCCCCGAAAAAAGAAGCCGCAAAAACCACGAGAAGCAGACAGAAGAAAATGTTGAACACTGCGTTTGTAGACAAAGCATTGAGCGCGCTCGCCCCAAAGAGCATGGTGACAAGCAACCCCAACAACACATATATGACCACAATGCTTACACCGTAGGCGGCAGCCTCGCGTATCGCCTTGCCACGCTCCTTGTTTCTCTTAAGAAAAAAGCTCACCGTCATCGGGATAATCGGCCATACACACGGAGTGAGCAGTGCAAGGAATCCTCCTGCCAGTCCGGCAAGAAATATATATATAAGCGAATTGTTGTTATCAACACCGTTGCTGAACTCATTAAGCTCCTTTACCACCGGAGCCCATAAGTCTTTATTCTCTCCGCCCGCAAACACCGCGGTATCCAAAGTATCCGGGGTAATGACACTGTCTGACACGGCCTTAAGACTGTCCTTTTCCGCAGGAAGCTCTTCCACAGCCACTTTCACATCGGTCGGCTTTTCCACAGCTGATGTCTTCCCTACAGCAGATTTTCCGCTTTTTCTGAAAGATACCGTTGAAGGCGGCATGCACATCTGATCGGTACATGCGCCATATTCCAAATAGCAGTCTATATCGTAATCAGGAGCAGTGAACCTTATTTTCTGCGCAAACACCGCGCTTCCCTCAAAGAAACGCAACTTCATTCCAAACATCTCGTCAAACCGTGTTATCTCATTGCCGCGCGGCTGAAGCTTGCCTACGGTCTCGGCGCCTTCCATCTTCTCTGCATGGAAACTTGCCGATATCGGGCCGTCGTTTCCAAGTTCGGTGGAATACAAATGCCAGCCGTCGTCTATCTTTGCGGAAAAAACTATCTCGGCCTCATCGCCTTTAAGCATCTTCAGGGAAGAGGAAAAATGCACCGGTTCCACCATCTGGGCATTCAACGCCATTGTAAATCCTATAAGGATGACAAACAATAAAAACTTCTTCATTTTAAATAAACTTCTATTTTGACTGCAAAATTAATCTTTTTATCGGGAATAAGACATGAAAAGATAAAAATATGCTCTACACAATAAAAAAACTTCCGACAAAAACAAAAACAAACTTCATCAAATTAATCACATACATCAAATCCTCCATATACAGAAATCCACGCGCGACAACATCCCAAAAGACAATGCCGCGGCATAAAATGCCGGACAGACGGTCCGGATAGCGGATTGTCAAACTGCAAAAGGCCGTTTCCCAAACCGCGAACGGTATGTCCGTGAACCTGTCGGCTTAAGCCGACGCATCCATCGACTTCAGCCGGCATATCTGTCGACTTAAGTCGACAAATATACCGACTTAAGCCGACAGGTCTGAAAACAGGAACTTCATTGCTTAAGAACCGGCCGGACAGACATTGTTTTCCGACTGGCCGCACATGATTCCCTGTAAAAAAACATACCGGATACAATAAAATCATATAGCTTTCCTCTAAAGAAAAACCATTTCTTTATCCTGCACGTATGGAAATCTCAATATTTTCATGTAAATTTGCTCCCGGTAAACATTGGCTTTATCACCAGGATGCTACACCCCAGCATAATTATGAATATATAGCCTTGACCTGTTTTGAAACAATACACTTATCCGTAATATCTAATTCACATCAACTAATAAATTATGAAATTCAGATTAATACCTGCCGGTTTGCTAACAGTCCTTTGCACCACCATGAATGCAAAGACTCCGGATAACGCTCACGGTTATCCTATAAATCCGGTTCCATTTACTTCAGTGAAAGTGACAGACGCCTTTTGGGGCCAACGGCTGAAGGCGAGCCGCGAGGTTACAATACCGCTGGCTTTCAGAAAATGCGAGGAAACGGGACGTTACACCAACTTCGTACGTGCGGCACATCCGTCAGACACAATCAAAGTAGGCGGCCTTTCGTTCGACGACACGGACGTATACAAGACAATAGAGGGAGCAAGCTATATTCTACAGACTTATCCCGACAAAAAACTCGAGAGCTACATAGACAGCGTGCTGGAAATAGTGGCGGCGGCCCAGGAACCGGACGGATATCTATACACAAGCCGCACCATGAATCCCGCACATCCTCATGAATGGGCAGGAAGCCGGAGATGGGAAGCCGTTGAAAATCTCAGTCATGAGTTTTACAATCTCGGACACATGGTGGAAGGTGCCATAGCCCATTATCAGGCAACCGGAAAGCGGAACTTTCTTGACATAGCCGTCAGATACGCCGACTGCGTATGCCGTGAAATCGGCGACAAGGACGGACAGACCGTAAGGGTACCCGGGCATCAGATTGCCGAAATGGCACTTGCCAGACTATATCTCGTGACCGGCAACAAGAAATACCTCGACCAGGCAAAATTCTTCCTCGACAAACGCGGACATACCTCACGCACCGACAAATACAGCCAGGCGCACAAACCCGTCACGAAACAGGACGAAGCGGTAGGACATGCCGTACGTGCGGCATACATGTATGCGGGAATGGCAGACGTGGCAGCCCTCACCGGAGATTCCGCATATATAAGGGCCATTGACAACATCTGGAACAACATAGTAAGCAAAAAGTACTATATAACCGGAGGTATCGGGGCAAAACACGAAGGAGAGGCTTTCGGCAAGAACTATGAGCTTCCGAATATGTCGGCATATTGCGAGACCTGCGCCGCAATAGGAAACGTGTATGTCAACCACAGGCTGTTTCTGCTTCACGGAGACTCAAAATACTATGACGTTCTTGAACGCACACTCTACAACGGACTGATATCGGGCGTATCCATCGACGGAGGAGGATTCTTCTATCCCAACCCTCTCGAATCACACGGACAGCACAGACGTCAACCGTGGTTCGGATGCGCCTGCTGCCCTTCGAATATCTGCCGCTTTATCCCGTCTGTACCCGGATATATCTATGCCGTGAAAGACAGGAATGTATACATAAACCTGTTTATATCCAATGCGTCAGACATTAAGGTAGGAGGAAAGGACGTGGCCCTGACCCAAACTACAGACTACCCGTGGAATGGTGATGTGACCATGACCGTCGACAAGAACAAAGCCGGTCATTTCGACATGAGAATCCGTATACCCGGCTGGGTACGCGGTGAAGCGGTTCCATCCGACCTTTACAGATATTCCGACGGAAAACATCTTGGCTACACGGTATGTGTGAACGGGAATCCGGTTAAGGCAGAATTGGAAAAGGGCTACTTGTCCATTGCCCGCAAATGGAAGAAAGGAGACAAAGTGGAAATACATTTCGATATGGAACCCCGCACCGTAAGGGCACATTCCGATGTGGAAGCCGACCGCGGCAGGGTCGCATTCGAACGCGGTCCAATAGTCTATTGCGCCGAATGGGCCGACAATGATTTTGACGTATTGAGCGTGCTCGTCAATCAGAATCCCCAAATACATACCGCATACTGTCCCGACGTGCTCAACGGCCTTACAAAGTTAGTGACAGATGTCCGGACGCCAAGCCTTGACGGCTCCGGCAGTCCGACGGGCAATAAGGCAAGGCTCACTCTAATCCCATATTACGCATGGTGCCACCGCGGACCGGGCAACATGGCCGTATGGCTTCCACAAGAACAGGCACCGGCACGGCAAAAAAACATATTCACAGTAGATCCGTCACGGCCTCACCAACAGATTGACTGTTTTGGAGCATCTGATGCATGGAGCATGAGATTCATCGGAGAGATGTCTCAAAACACACAGTCACATGTGGCAAGGCTGCTGTTCAGTTCCGAAACAGACTCACAGGGAAATCCCATGGGCATCGGACTCAGTCTCTGGCGGTTCAACATCGGTGCGGGAAGTGCGGAACAGGGAGACGGCAGCCTTATCAACTACGGAACCCGCACGGAATGTTTTCAGGACAGCAACGGAACATATAACTGGAACAAGCAAAAAGGACAGCGCAGCTTCCTTAAGCTGGCAAAGAATCATGGAGTGCCGTATCTGCTCGGATTTCTTAATTCTCCGCCTGTACATTATACAAAAAACGGACTTGCCACTAATACCGGACGCGGCGGGACGTATAATCTGCGCGAAGACAAATATGAGGAGTTTGCCGGATTCCTCGCCGATGTCATATCCGGACTGGAAGCCCATGACGGAGTAAAGTTTGATTACCTGTCGCCTGTAAATGAGCCTGACGGGCACTGGAACTGGCAGGGCCCCAAACAGGAAGGGACTCCAGCCACAAAATATGAGATTGCACGGCTTTCACGTGTGATTGACAAAGAATTGCAATCACGCGGCATCAGCACCAGAATGATAATTCCAGAATCGTCTGACTACCGGTGCATGATGTCTACACATGAAACGGGACCGGAACGCGGATATGAGATACAATCTTTCTTCTCAAAGGACAGTGCGGAAACATATATAGGCAACCTCAAGTCGATTCCACGGCTCATGGCAGGACACAGCTACTGGACCAACACACCGGTGGAATATATGAAAGAATGCCGCAAGGCACTGCGCGACACCCTGCGGAAATACAACGTGGAATTATGGCAAAGCGAAGTGTGCATCATGGGCAATGACGAAGAGATAGGAGGTGGCGGCGGATATGACCGCACAATGAAAACCGCCCTATACGTTGCAAGGATGATTCATCATGACCTCGTTTTCGCAGATGCACGCAGCTGGCAATGGTGGAGAGCCGTCGGAGGCAATTATAAAGACGGACTTCTGTTTCAATATAAAGCACCCGGCTCTGCCAATGACACAATAGTCGACTCAAAGCTTTTATGGACATTAGGAAACTATAGCCGCTTTATACGTCCCGGGGCGCTTCGGATAGAAGTAAAGCGGAGCTGTCCGGATCTCCAACCGGACCCGGATGCAGCCACACAGCCTTACGGCCTTATGTGTTCGGCATTCCGCAACCGTGACGGGAGCACCGTTATAGTGATGATAAACTATTCCTACGAAGATGAGACAGCCGGATTCAATATACCCAATAAGGCAGAATGGAAAGTATACCGCACTTCCGATAAAGCCGGCGAGTCATTAAAGTTTATTGAAAAAAGGAACAATATAAGCAATGTGGCATTCCCGGCCCGTTCCGTAACGACATTAGTCTGCGGCAACAATCAATAGTCACATGCGCATCCCCAAAAAAGCAGAGCCTGTCCGGAAATGCCGCAAAAGTCTTGATCAGACTTCCAGACACTTCGGAACAGGCTCACATCATTCATCCGTTTTTTTCTTACCCAAGTATGACAAACCAATAGAAAGACATATAAAAATACTAAAACGCCCTACATAGCTGATTTTGTCAATCAATCAAAGATATATTATTACGGTATAACAATCTTACTTTTGAGCACCTTACCCGACAAGGTCCGGTCAACACGTATGCATATCCCCTTTACCGGTCGGTCAATCCTCATCCCTGACATATTATAATATGCCGTGGAAAAGGTTCCGGAACCACCGTAAACCGCATCGCTTATTCCAGACAAGTCTCCGTTTACGGCCTCAACAACAGTGCCGTCCTCCCTGGTATACCGGGGATAATACTCCCGCACGCTCTCCTCGGCACCGTCATTGCCGCCAATCATTATATCCTGCACAAGACTGTTGCAATACACCTCAATGTTTGTATAATACTTCTTGGGATCAAGAGTATACTTACCGGCATCAGACGCATCATTGGGATTAAGACCGTTGGCAATCTCCCAGGCGTCAGGCATTCCGTCATTATCTGTATCGAAACCGGACTCACGCTTTCCTGTGGGAAAATCCTTTTCAGTATATCCGCCCACATCACCTACGACGTCGATAAGCCCCCATTTTCCGGTAACCGACCCCATAAACGTCGCCGTTCCGCTCATTGCCTCATCCATGTATCTCGCATCCACATCGTCTCTGTGGAGTGACGAACCGCAATAATCCATGACTTTGACGAAAGCGGCCTCTGCCGTATGAGTGGTAACATCACCCGTGGGGCACGGTGCGTCCATCTTTATCCTTACACACATATCGCCTTGCGAATTGGCCACATGCGGGACATTGTTTCCATAAAAGTTATTCACATCCTTTGAATACGTCTCTCCCTTAATGGTAAACACTCCTTTGTCGTATGACACTCCGCTCCAGTCACGGTTTTCCTTCTTTATCCCGGAAGCTGTCTCAGTTGTGTTTCCCGCTATATAATAGCGGCTTGTCATTCCATAATACTCCGGATGGTTCTTGTCTGAATTTCCGCTTGATGACACCGTCACAATCGTTATACGCTCCTGATTTCCGTTTCCGCTTGGCCCTGCCTTATAGTAGTTGTTGACCATGTTTATCTGTCCGCCTCCAGGACCTCCGTAGCATGTGCCCTGACAATTATACATGACACAGTTGCGAAAATCCACATTCTCTGCCTGCACGGGGTTCTCCCACCTATATTTTGAATACTGCTGGTTGCCTGTATATCCGGTCCATCCGTAACGCGCCCCGTTGAAGCGCGGACCGCGGTTGGTCACATGGGCAATCATATTGTGATGAAAGCTGGCCAACTTGCCACCCCAAATACCTCCATAACCATGAGCGCCTTTGTTATGTCCGGCATTAGTGAGACTCTCTGCTATTGTACACCACTGCATTGTGAAATTGTTGTTGTCATAGAAAGAAGCGACCTCATCGATACACCAGCTGAAAGAACAGTGGTCGAATATCATACCTGTTTTCTGTCTGTCCCATATTGCATCCGCACCGTCATTGACATCTCTTTCCTGCCCGCGACGCGCACGTATGAAACGTACGATAATATTGTTTGCACAACGCAAGGTGCGGTAACGCAACGTTATACCCGGATAAGGAGCGGTCTGTCCTTCAACCGTAGTATTGGCGCCAATGCTGAGGTCTGACTCAAGAGGTATTACTCCTGCCACATCAAACACTACAATTTTCTTTGCACTTCCCTTCACCGCCTCACGGAAAGACCCCGGGCCGTTATCATTAAGGTTGGTTACATGGACGACCTTGCCCCCACGGCCTCCGGTGACAAACCTCCCATGACCTTCCGCTCCCGGAAAGGCCGGAGCCTGTGCCGTTGCAACAACGGCTGCTACAGACATTGCTGCCGATAAAAAAAATCTTTTCATTGTCTTGATATCAAAGCACGGATACCGGATGTTACCGATACCCGTGCATCTATTTTAAATAATGTTTTGAATAAACGCTACGCCTCGGCCCAATCAAAGCAAACCTTGCTTCTGCATTCGGCTTACAGCTTTTTTAATTCTATAATAAACACTAACTACTGCATCCTCTGCAATCCTTCCCAACGCACATTCCATCTTCCGTCCTTTGGAAAACCGGGATTGTTTGGTTCGGCACATCCGTCCCATCCGGCACACATCATTGCCACAGCATCGAGCAAAGAACCGTTTCCTGGAAGATACAGGCGAAGACGCTTCGGCTCCTGGAAGTTATGTCCGCTTACAAGATAAGTGTTCTTCCCCTTGTCTATGAGAAGAGCCTCAACAGCGGTTGACGTCTCACCAAGACGTGCGGCACACATGGCTATCATTCCATAATCCCATCCCCAGGTTGTTGCCCAGTTCCAATTCTTCATAACCCATTTGAGAGTGGCCTTCATTGTTTCCTTATTATATAAAGGTGCGGTCTCATGACCGTTCACATAATCGGAAGTTGACGGAAGCAGGCCGCATGCACCAAGCACGGCAGGATGGTCACTCCTTGACTTAAAGGCGAAATCCTCGGCGGAAATCTGCTTCTTGCCTGTCTGCTCAACAGCCTTATAAGGATCAAAATCCACCGCCTTTGACTTTGCATCAAACGGATGCAATGGCTCTCCCGACATGTATATTCCGTCTTTTTCCGCAAGAGGCGCTATGCGTGATATGATGTCGTCCCAAACGGAATTACGCTCCTTGCCCATTCTCTCACGCCACTTCTGGGCAACAGTCAGACCATAACGCCAATAGGCCTGGTCGAACGGATGATTATAAGAGAAGTCTTTCGACATGGACTCCTGCATGGCCGTCTGTCCGAAAAGTTTTATCTTGCCTTTCTTCTGCCTATCGCATGCCTTGGCATAATCTGCCATGAACTCTGCCGTAGCCTCCACATACTTTCCATACGCATTAAGAGTCGCCTCAGAAGGGTTGGCGCGATACATCTCCTCTGCCATATAAATATAATGAGGCTGCTGCCATATAAGGAAAGAACCGGTATTCGACGGAGCCTCACCGGCATCAGGATCTGTCATCTTCATCCAACGTACACCCTTGAATCCCTGGCGGTGTGCTATTTTCTCCGCCTCGGGATAAGCTGTCTTATTATACCAGTCAAGGACTGTTTTCATTATTTCGGGACGTTTCCATAAAGCAAAGTCAACCATGTGCCACCATGTCATTTCCAGATGAGGACGTCCGAACCATGAGTTATATGTAAGACCGGTCTCCTGCGGAGGATTGTCGTTGGCACAGTTTATATATGTAAGATACTGCGACAGTACCGTACGTCTCTCAAGCTCCTTAGCACGCATATCCGTACATTCTGAAAAGTCGGCAATGGCACCGGCATTCCAGAATCTCGGCCAATACTTCATACACGCTTTCAGCTCCTGGTCGTATTCCCATGTGCCGGCCTGGGCCAAAGGCATTACAACATTGCCATTACGGAAACAGTTTTCAGGGAAATAGTTTACGGCAAGGCTCAGGACATCATCAGTTGATGCCAGTGTGAAACAGTGAGGGGCGCTCTCTTCTATCTTCGCATTACCGTCCCATCTCAACAGGACATAATATGCCACGGCATCAAGCTTATGCTGTACCACAGCCTTTGTACTGTCTGAATAGATTATCTTTGTCTCATGCTTGTCTGCACTCTTCCAGTCAGAGGCCGCATCGGCATGCTTGCCCGTAGGGTAAGGAAACTTAAGCGTGAGACAAGCCTGCCCCTTGCCCAACAGACGGGACTTCACACGGGTAAAGATACCAGAATATCCTTCCTTTGTGGTTGTTCCGGTGGTTACCTCAACAGGAGTATTGTCCACATTGTATTTTGACTCTATCACACCGTCCCACAACTTCAATTCCTGACGTATACCGGAAATTTGCCCCATCTCTACGGCATTTCCCTTTTCATCCTTAAATGCTATACCGAGAGCACCGAGGTTCAAACGGTGCGGGTTGATGCGGAAATAATCAGTAGCGTCCTTGTTGCGTCCGGCCTGCTTATATTCAACGGCATAGACCTCATCACGGCCATGACCGAGGTCAAATGACTTCTGAGATTCTTCCGGAGTGACTTTCTTTATGTTTTCAAACGAATGCCATCCCCATTCAGACATTGTTGTAAGGGGCACACCGTTCTCATACTCTACCGGAAAGCTCTGCAATCCAGTAAAATCCACTGTAGCCGCGAAATGTCCGTCACCGACAGACAACGAAGACAGTGGGTCTGCTTTTGTCACAACAGGATTGTTACGCGATACTACAGCCATACGGTCGATAGCCTTTGTCGAGTTGTAGGTGTCGAAACCTAACGCCTCCATTTCAAGTGAAGCCCAGATGAACGGGCCTACACCTTTGGCATCATTGTCACGCACCTGCTCGCTGAGATAATACTTATAAGAACCGTCACGCCGCCTGTTCTCCTTTACTTTCGGGGCGGCCTTCTTTACTGCATCGCTCACACCCGGACCAAGACCTGCCACGGAACAGCAGTTTGTCAATGAAATTGTCTCATCGGGATTAACCTTTATGAAATTGTTTATTATACCACGGTATGCCCTGATACCGGCATCACGGTATTTCGCTCCAAGATAGCCCTTACGGTATGCCTTAAGAAGGGAATATGCGAACATTGCCGAGCATGTTGACTCAAGATAGTTGCCGTCTCCTTTCGGAGTATCCATCACCTGATACCATACTCCCGTTTTCTTGTCCTGCCACTTGATGACCGCATCCAGGTCTTTTCTGAGCAGTTCGATAACTTCTGCACGCCGTGAGTAATTTTCAGGCAGAGCGTCAAGAAGCTCAATAAGCGCCATCGTATACCATCCCTGGGCACGTCCCCAGCAATGCTGTGATAGTCCGGTTTCCTTGTCTGCCCAGAACATTTCACGGGTCTCGTCCCACGCATGGCGGTTCAGACCGGTCTTAGGGTCGAGTGTCCGCTCGTATGTCTTCTTCACCTGATCAACGGCATCATCGTAGATCTTGAGAGCTTTCTTGTCATTCAAAAGCATATTGGCAGTAAGAGCCCTGTAAGGCAAGCCCATAAAAATACCGTCAAGCCATACCTGATACGCATAGACGGCCTTGTGCCAATATACACCTTCCAATGTTCTCGGCTGCTTCTCCATCTGCTTCATCAGGGTCTTCATAGCCTTAAGATTCTTCGGTTCGGGAAATTTCTCATACATACGTGACACAAAATGACCGGTACGGATGTTATCAAGATTGTAATCATCAAACTTATACCCACGGATCTCTCCTTTCTCATTAATCATCGTATCAGTATATGTCTGACAATATTTCTTTATCTCGTCACCGCCATATTTCAGATAAGTGTCAAGCATTGCCTCAAGCTCAATACCCATTACATAGCTCCATTTGGGTTTCTTTGAGAAATCAAGCAGGTATGACTCCGGCACGCGTTTCATCTCGGAATAGGTCATCCACTGACTATAATTCTTATACGGTTTCTTCTGAAGTACCAGCCCACCGTTGATATAAAGGTTCTCGAATTTCACATTACGTGTCATACCTTTGCTGAAGTTTCCTTCCGCAACACCATTGAACTTACAGTTTCTGACATTGATATCATATACATTGGTACACGTATCAAGCGCAATAATCTGAACACCGTACTTGCTTTTCTGACAAGTAATGTTTTCGAGATTAATATTACGTACGGTCGGCAGGAAACCACGGCAGCAAATCTCATTACGCTCATAGTCCAGATTTATTTTAAGCACAGACTCGCCACACTGCCCTACTTCAATATTGCGTGCGTAAATATTCTCTATAACGCCACCACGGCATGTGTTTGTCTTTATACGTATCACACGGTCGAGATTGGGACTGTCCATCTTGTTGTTTTCTGCAAACACATTGCGGCATCCGCCGGAAATCTCGCTTCCAATAACCACACCACCGTGTCCGTTCTGCATCTTACAGTTACGTATGATTATATTCTGGCTTGGCTTTCCCCACAGACGACCGTCATTATTACGTCCGCTCTTTATGGCTATACAATCGTCACCGGTGTTGAAATAGCAGTTCTCTATCAACACACCGTCGCATGACTCAGGGTCGCAACCGTCACCGTTCGGACCGTCATTATTAATATGCACGCCACGTACAGTGATATTTTTTGAAAGCAACGGGTGGATAACCCAAAACGGAGAGCGCAGCAGTGTCACATTCTCAATAAGGATACCATCACACTGGTTGATGTTTATCAACTGCGGACGCAAGCCGTCTTTTGGGCCGAACTTGCGCTCATTCACGTCAACACCGTCCTCAGCCATCTTCAACAGACGTGCGCGGCTGCCGTTACGCTGGCTTATAGTGCCCTCTTTCCAGCCATAACGCGGACTTCCGCACCATTTCCACCACGTGTCGTTGGTACCCCCGCCGTCTATCGTTCCTTCACCCGTTATGGCAATATCCGTCTCTTTATAAGCATAAACACAAGGTGAGATATTCCAACAGTCAAGTCCCTCCCAACGGGTAAGAACAACAGGATACAATTCCGGCTCGAACGCGAACATCAGAACCGCCCCTTTCTCTACAACAAGATTCACATGGCTTTTCAGCGTTATCGCACCTGTATTATATATTCCTGAAGGTACAATAACCCTTCCCCCGCCTGCCTTTGAACAAGCGGCAATGGCTTTGTTAATGGCTTTCTGGTTTTCAGACGCCTTTGCTTTAGTACTCGCACCATACTTCGTGATATTGAAATCACGGCTGGCAAACTGCGGTTGTCGGATGCTCTGTTCTATCTGCCTGTATTGTGTATCCCATCCACCAGCGACAAGAACTGCCGGCAACAACAAGCATAAGAGCAATAGTTTTAAGCGTTTCATAAAAGAATTAATTATTATTTAGTTATTATTTATAATTCATGCACCTTTATTGTCCAATTGTCTGTTTTTATCAAAACAGACCGCATCTTCCCAGACACGGTCTGATTTTACTACTAAACAATGAGGGAATTTCATTAACCCTTAAACAAATGAAATAATATTCCTTAATAATCGGAATTTATCCTAATAGTCTTGATTATGTAAGTTTTCTATTTTTGTTTTATAGATGGTAGTCAAATTTGTTATTGCAAAGTTAGCTATATTTTATTAAACAGCATAAAATATTTGCCAAATATATGGTATTTTTTATCAGAAAAGCATTTTATTGCCGCTATTATTAAAGCAGGAAAACATATTATTATCCATAACCATAAAAATAATCCACATCTGATATATTATTTTACGGTTTCCTTATTCCGGAAATAAATTTTCCAATAAGCAAAGCATCTTTTATTCCTGGTTCGGTTTCAAAATGCTGGCCGATATCAACTCCAATACAACGCGGATGAGAAAAACTCTTTATTCTTGCCGCATCCTCATAACTTATGTCTCCGCCAATAATGAAAGGAACACACCCGGAATATCCGGAAAGCACAGTCATGACATCCCGGCCGCACTCTCCCGAGGCCAAATGAAAGGATATCTCAAATAAAAAACAGTCAACACAGTCATAATATCTCTCACACAGTTGCAAATCCTCCGCACAACACACCTTGATGGCCTTCATCACCTTTATGCCATTGCTTATATCCGGAACCACCGAACGACGCAGATTCCGAATCAACACAGGCGGCTCGTTGCCATCCAACTGTATGCCATCCAAATGATATTTTACAATACGTGTTATGATGTTCTGAGACATGTCATCCTTAAAAACACCGAAAAGCATTCCATGCCTATTGTCTTCAGATGAAAGCGACAACCCGTCATCACCATCTGCGAAACCATTGCCATCAGGCACAATAGCGGAACCGGCAGGCCGCATTCTCAAACATCCTGGAGATTCCTCATCAAACACAAGTCCTATCCAGTCCGCACCCGACGCCATCACGTCACTGATATTCCCGGCATCCGTCATTCCGCATACCTTTACAACAAATCTATTATCCAACATCGTCTTTCTTAAAGGAATAAAAAATATATATGACATATATTCTGTATGCAAATGTAGCCATTAATCAATAAAGGAACATACCGATTCTGTTAATATATGCAAATTAGAATAACAAGCTCTTATAATCAAAGCATACTTTTTCAAAATAGTATCAGAAACATAAGCCTTATGAAATTAATATAAAATAATGTGCCAATAAAAAAAATATCCGTATATTTGCAATTAACAAAAGCCGCCTCCCGCCAGATTATGGAAGAGCAAAACGGCATCAGGCAGACAAGTATCCTGACATAAGTATCATTTATCATAATAAAGAAATGGAGAAACAGAAAGTTATCATATCGGAGAACATACACAAAACTCTTGAAAGTTCTATTGACGAATGCGCGCACGACAAGCTTTTTGTATTGGCCGATGAAAACACAGCCTGTATGTGCCTGCCCTTGGTTAAGGGCTTAAAGTGTCTGGAAAAAGCACATTATATAATAATAAAACCCTCAGACACGAACAAGAATCTTGACACACTGGCATTTGTATGGAGCAAGCTCGGCCAGATGGGCGCGACACGGCATTCCCTGATGATAAATATAGGCGGAGGAATGGTGACAGACCTCGGAGGATTCGCGGCATCAACATTCAAGCGAGGCATAGCATATATAAATATCCCCACGACACTTCTTGCAATGACAGACGCCTCTGTGGGAGGAAAAACAGGCATCAATTTTAACGGGCTGAAGAATGAAATAGGGGTTTTCAACAACGCACAAAGCGTTATAATAGATACTGTTTTCCTAAAAACAATAAACCGTGAGAACATGCTTTCCGGATATGCGGAAATGCTCAAGCACGGACTTATATACAGCAGCAGGATGTGGGCGGAAATTATGAATTTCGACATCGAGAATCCCAATCTCGATGAACTGAGAAGAATGGTGGCAGAATCAGTGGCGGTAAAGAAACGAATCGTGGAACAGGACCCTCACGAGAAAGGTATACGCAAGGCGTTGAACTTCGGGCACACCGTCGGACATGCATTCGAATCATTTGCAATGACACGACAGCCTATACTACACGGCTATGCCGTGGCATACGGCATGATAGCCGAGCTTTACCTTTGCGTCACAAAAGCCAAATTCCCTACAGACAAGATGTACCAGACTGTGGATTTCATACACAGCCATTACGGACGGATGAACATAACATGTGACGACTACCAGTTGCTTTACGAATTTATGACACACGACAAAAAAAACATCTCCGACAAAATAAATTTCACCTTGCTTGGAGATACCGGTGACATAAGAATAAATCAGACAGCTGACAAAGAAGACATTCTCAACGCCCTTGACTTCTATGCATTCTAAATAAAAACAAACAATATACAAGCCATTATGATTAACAGACAACTATTAAATCCTGAAAGTATCGTCGTCATCGGCGGTTCGAACAACATGCACAAACCCGGAGGCGCAATCGTAAGGAATATCATGCAAGGCGGATACACAGGAACCCTGCGCATAGTAAACCCTAAAGAAGATGAAGTACAAGGCATAAAAGTATTCCACAGTATAAATGAGATTCCTCCAACAGAACTGGCCATTTTGGTCATTCCCTCAAAGCTATGCCCGGATGCAGTGGAACAACTGGTAAAGGAAAAAGAAACAAAGGCATTTATCATAATATCCGCCGGATTCGGTGAAGAGACCGTTGAGGGAGCTGTAATGGAAGAAAAAATACTCAGCTTATGCAAGGAACATGACGCTGCCCTTATCGGCCCGAACTGCATCGGACTTCTCACAAGCCGTCACCACAGTGTGTTTACAAAACCTATACCAAACCTCAATCCCCAGGGAGTTGACTTTATCAGCGGTTCGGGAGCCACAGCAGTATTCATTCTTGAATCTGCCGTAATAAAAGGCCTTCAATTCAATTCTGTCTGGTCGGTTGGAAACGGGAAACAAATCGGCATAGAGGACGTGCTGCAATATATGGACGAGAATTTCAATCCCGATACCGACTCAAACGTAAAACTGCTCTACATCGAAAACATATCCAATCCGGACAAGCTTCTTTTCCATGCCTCATCACTGATCCGGAAAGGATGCAGGATTGCTGCTATAAAAGCCGGTTCGAGTGAAAGCGGAAGCCGTGCGGCGTCATCACACACCGGAGCCATAGCAAGCAGCGATTCTGCCGTCGAGGCTTTGTTCCGCAAAGCCGGTATCGTAAGGTGTTTCTCGCGCGAAGAGCTCACCACCGTAGGATGCATATTCACACTGCCACGACTGAAAGGACGAAACTTTGCCATCGTGACACATGCCGGAGGCCCGGGGGTTATGCTCACCGATGCATTATCCAAAGGCGGACTGAACGTTCCGAAGATTGAAGGGGAAAAGGCAGACGAACTAAAGGAAAAGCTATTCCAAGGAGCGTCTGTAGCCAATCCGATAGATATTCTCGCCACCGGAACACCGGAACAACTCGGCATAGCCATAGACTACTGCGAACACGAATTTAAAGACATCGACGCCATAATGGTGATATTCGGAACTCCGGGTCTTGTAAAACTATACGAGGCATACGACGTGCTCCACAAAAAAATACAGGAATCAGGCAAGCCTATATTCCCGATTCTCCCCTGCCTTCATACAGCAGGTCCGGAAGTGGCTGAATTTCTTAGCAAAGGACATGTGAACTTCAGTGATGAAGTTACTCTTGCAACTGCGCTTGCACAAATAATGAAGACACCGGAGCCAGCCTCACCGGAAATAGAGCTTTTCGGTGTCGACGTACCTAAAATAAGGAAGATAATAGGAAATATAAAGGAAAGCGGATACGTATCTCCTGACGTTGTCAGAGAACTGTTCCAAAGTGCAGGCATACCGATGGTTCCGGAATTTGTTAGCAACGACAAAGAAGGATGTCTCAGCTTTGCCGCTGCAACAGGTTTCCCGGTTGTGGCAAAAGTCGTAGGCCCCATACACAAAAGCGATGTTGGCGGTGTGGTGCTCAACATAAGAAGCAAAGAACATCTCGAAATGGAATTTGACCGTCTGATGGGCATACCCGGGGCCACGTCAGTAATGATACAGAAAATGATAAAAGGCAGAGAGCTGTTTATCGGGGCAAAATACGAACCCAAGTTCGGTCATGTAGTGCTATGTGGAATGGGTGGAATATTTGTAGAGGTACTGAAAGACGTGTCAAGCGGACTCGCACCACTGTCATACTCAGAAGCATTCTCCATGATTCACTCACTCAGGGGATACAAAATAATAAAGGGAACACGAGGACAGAAAGGCATAAACGAACAGAAATATGCAGAAATTATTGTAAGACTGTCAACACTGTTGCGGTTTGCAACAGAAATAAAGGAACTTGACATCAATCCGCTGCTTGCCGATGAGAATACCATCACAGCCGTGGATGCAAGGATAAGAATAGACATATAATGACAGGTAGGCGGGTGCGCCACCATAAAACAATTAGTATTAAACATTTAAACACAAACAGTTATGAGAACATTTATGAGAAAAGTTATCATGGCATTAGTATGCCTGATTACAGTACAGACAACAGCGACGGCCGACACAGACAAGATTATCGACCGGACAAAACTTCCTGCCGTGGCACAGCAGATTATAAAAAAGCACTTCAAGGGCAAAAAAGTGGCAGCGGCAAAGATGGAAAGCAATATCATAAGCAAGAACTATGATGTTATTTTCACAAACGGTGACAAGATCGAGTTCGACAAGAACGGCAACTGGACGGAAATAGACTGCAAACGCTCTTCCGTACCCGCCATGCTTGTTCCTACAGCCATCAGCAAATATGTGAAAAACAATTATTCAGGCTCTAAAATCATTAAAATTGAAAAAGACAAATCTGAATATGAGATTGAACTGTCTACCGGAACAGAAATCACATTCAACAAACATTTTCAGGTGACAGACATAGACTGAAAAATATGCATATTGACATCATACAATCCGTTTCCGCCGGAACACCGGCTGGAACGGATTGTTCTTTTATCCCCCAAAACATTAAACTTCAAGCCTGTGCATTGTTTGTGGATCAACATATAATAGGCGTGGAAGCCTTATCTTTATCGACCTATAAGTTTTTCCGCGCAAAAGACATTTCCATGGCGTATATCTGAAGCTTTTTACTAAAATCATAATGAATCCATAAAAAAGACACTTAATATTTTGTTTCCCGAAATTTATTACTTATCTTTGAAAACGGATTGGGATTATCCCGGTTCATATACTTTTTTCACTGAGACAAAAGAAGCGTTATGCTTATCTTGTAGTTGGAAACCTGGTAAATTTTCAAATGAGCAAGGATGGCATAGTGGTTCTCACGCTATAGCGTGGGCTGCTATATCCATATCTGCTCATAAGGTTTTCCTAGGACCTTCAACTAAGAAGTGGGCATTGCAGTTCCACGCTCTAAATATTTTCTATGGGTTATAAAAAACAGAAATAAATGATGTCTGTATGATGAGCTATACTTTAATATTTATCACCTTGACACTGGCATGTATATTTATAATATACATAAATAAAGGAACACAAAAAACGAAGGAAGACAACAAAATAGGAAAACAATATAATAAATTGACTGAGTTTATATTGTCAGAGTTTCCAAACTGTGAAATAATAAAAGAAGACAATGCATCCATAACAATCGGATATGAGGGTGTCAACGGCTCCACATATTTCTATATAGAGAGGAAATCAAAGATGATATCCATCCTATATAGAACGGAAACAACAGTCTTTGGAAAACATGAGCTTGAATGGAAGTTCTATGAACCAATGGAACAAGAAACGATTATAACAAAAATAAAGAAAGACATATCAGATTACAACACTAAAATAAAGGTCGACTTCTGACATGAATTATCTTATTCCTGATATTATATTGAAGTAAGCCCATAACTATAATTTAAAACACAAAGGCTCACAATCCTGATACAATAAATAAAACCATCATATTATAAAAAGATTATGAAAAGAAGTATAATTCTACTATTCTCAATGTTGCTTTTCGGCATTTCCATTAACGGACAGCAACTTGCATTTCCCGGTGCGGAAGGATTTGGCGCGTACGCGCTTGGCGGCCGTGGAGGGACAGTCGTTCATGTCACCAATCTTAACGCTTCCGGTCCAGGCTCTTTAGCCGATGCCGTGAGTCAGCCAAACAGAATTGTCGTATTCGATGTAGGAGGCGTAATCGACATTACGGAAAGTAATCTTACCATTGCCAGCAATATCACCATAGCCGGACAGACAGCTCCCGGTGAGGGTATAACCGTGTACGGAGGACGTGTAATAATGTCAAACAGCTCAAATGTAATAATAAGGTATATACGCATGCGAGGCAGTATCAACATGAACCGCTCAAAATGTACATTGACCATGGACGGGTGCAATAATGTCATTCTCGACCACTGTTCCATTTCATGGGGACGGTGGGACAACGTTCACATTGCCAATGCCTCAAACATCACATGGCAAAACTGCATAATAAGTGAAGGAATAGATCCGCAACGCTTCGGAGCCATAACGGACGGGAGCTGGAACTGGACAGTGTCACATTGCCTTTGGGCAAACAACAAGAGCCGTAATCCAAAAATGAAATGTGCCATACAATATTATAACAATGTTGTCTATAACTATGGCAACGGTATCGTAGGAGGACATTCATCGGCAGAACATTATCAGGATGTGATAAACAACTATTTCATCACCGGACCGAGTAGCGGCAGTTCCAATAAATACTTCGACGACTGGACAGCTACCGACCATCTATACAGTTCAGGAAACTATACCGACGGCAACCGCGACGGCATACTCAACGGAACGCTTATAACCGACTACAACGGTGCAACTCCGATGAGCAATCCCAATATGACATGTAATGCCCCAATGAATCTGGAAACAGCAGAAGAAGCATACTACAGCGTGGTTGAACATGCAGGAGCGTCACGCATAAGAGACTCACACGACCAAAGAATAATATCCCAACTCACTTCTCTCGGCAAAGAAGGCAGTTTCATCGACAACGAGCAGGATGTCGGCGGCATCGGAACTTTGGCAGGTGGCACAGTACCTGTTGATTCCGATGGAGACGGGATGCCGGACGAGTGGGAAACAGCAAACGGACTAAATCCGAATAAGAATGACGCCAACGGGGACATCGACGGCAACGGATATACAAATATTGAGGATTATATAAACAGTCTTGCCCGAAAAAGCGACTACATAATGAGTCCTACAAACGTGAAAGTCAATATGAAAGATGAGTCTACCGCTGTACTTACATGGATTAACAGCGAGAAAGACGCCACCGCCATTATCGTGGAACAGTCTGAAGACGGCATTGTCTATAGACAAATCACACAGCTTGCCGGTGATGCCGTCAGCACAACAATAAACGGCCTTACACCAAAAAAGATCTACTACTTCCGCCTGAAAACAGTCAAAGGGGAAAAATCATCTCTGTATTCTGAGGCCGTATCCATAAATGACGAAGGAATGAAAGCCGGAGGAGGGCTCTCAGGCGGCACAACAAAGTTCACACCGGACAACAGCAAAGTATACCGTATCATTAACTATGGAACAAAGGCATTCAATTCGGGCACTACCTATGCTGGTAATCCCAAATATCTGACCTTTAACGATGATAATGGAACACTCGGCTCAACAGAAAACTTCAACTGGGACGATCCGGCTTTGCTTTGGGAAATAACGACAGACCCGGAGGACAACTCATGCATACTCATAAAAAACAAGGCCACAGGAATGTATATCTCGCATACCGACACCCTCAATGGTGCCGGCCGTGTAACAGCCACGGAAAACGCAAAGGGACTGCAAATAATGTACGCGGGAGACGAAGTGGCGGCACAGTCAGGGACAAAAGAGCCGCTGGCAATGTTCAGAATCAATACTCCACAATATAAGAATTACCAGTTGCGTCCGAAAAACTTTGCCGATGAATGGATATGGAGCAACGGCACAATCATGCGCGCAGACATGGTCTACACATTCGTTGCAATAGACAAGAGTATGGTCACACTCTACCTCACAAAACTGCGAAATACTGTCAATGAAGCAAAGAAAGCTGCTGAATCGGCACAAATAGGTCATGTGACATTAGGATATCCGGCCGCAGCCTACGAAAGATTATCAGAAACCATAAACAAGGCTCAAAAATTCCTCGACGGTATCGATATAAACACAACCACACAGGCTGACGTTGATTCCATAACGGCAGAGTTGGCAAACGTCCTGGCGGATTTTAAAGAGACAAGAATCATGACGTTAGCCGGATACGACACACAAAAACTACACAACATCTACAGTTATGGAGCCATGTCAAATGCCAGTGCCACAAACGCCGACATGTCTACAGGACGCCGTTATCTCATTGCATTAAAAAGCACTGACGGAAAACGCGACTCCCTTGCCATCCGCATTGGACTCAACGAGACAGACATTAACAATGGGAAAGACGACGTCATAAGCGAAATGCCTGAAGCTCAATGGACAATCGCCCCCGGAACGACAGAGGGCGAAGTATATATACGCAACGAGAAAACCGGAACATACATGCAAATATCAGGATTTCTCTCCGAAACACCTGTCACAATATATCCTTACTACGCAAAGGAGGACAACGGCCGGCATGCGTTCTATATGCAGACATCATCGACAAACAACCGATGCCTGAACGTCGGAACTATCGATGAAGACGGCAAAGGAGGTACAGTGGCATTCGCCTACCCGGCAGACCGTGCCCGTCTGCGCTGGATTATAGAGGAGCTTGACGCCACAACTGACATAGAAGACATTGCCGGTGAGAAACGACAGGAAAGTCCGACGGCAACCAGATACTATAATCTGCAAGGCATGGAAATAAACGGGTTACCGCAACAAGGAATATATATAAAGAAATCTATCTATAAAAACGGAAAGATAAAGACAAAAAAGATAGTTTCTTACGCTAAATAAACATCATAAGATGGGGGTGCTGCAAAACTAAAAACAGAAATACGGATACATAATGTTACATGTTTAATGACTTTAGTTGTTTCTATCTGTTTTGCAACACCTCCATTTAATTCAAAATCTACTCTATAAAAATAACATTTATCAAAGCTCATCAAATGCCACTAACAGCGAGCCATCCGTTCCGCCTCTCTCCTTGCTGGCTTACCTGTTTCTGTCAACGGCAGTTTTTCCACTGTAATATATTCCTTTGGACACCAGTATTTCGGCAGATTTTCTTGACATATAGCAGCCACTGCCGAACAGTCCACGCTACGTTCTTCCTCTTTTCGTCCGGAAAAACTATCAGCATTCTGCTGGCCTGTCTCAACAAGCATCACAAGAACCTCTCCAAACTTTTTGTCAGAACGTTTTGTAATCATGAAAGGCACGCCTATCCTCCCGTAAAGCAAACGCTCCACTTCCTCTATCTGAATCTTGACTCCACCTGACACAACAACATTGTCCCTACGCCCCAAAATACGGAACCGACGGCCGTCAGAAGCAATCTCTGCAATATCATTGGTGATAAGAGTTTCCCGGCAAACGGCAGGAGCCTTTATCACAAGGCATCCGTCATCATTTGTACATATATCTACCCCGGCAAACGGAACATACCAACAACTTGCATCCGCACCGCTAACCTTCCGCAGGGCTATATGCGACAATGTCTCGGTCATTCCATACGTACTCCATACAGCATTGGGAAAATCTTTAAGCACGACTTCCATCGCTGCATCAATAGCTCCCCCTCCTATTATAAGATGCCTTATCTGCATAAGCATCCGTTTCTCTCCCGGATCACACAAACTGTTGTATACTTGAAGAGGAACCATTGCCGCAAACACAGGGGCACAAGACAGCCCTCTTAAAGGATTACCGGACGGAGGTACGCATACAAGTCTCAGTCCTGCAACCAACGCCCTCACGACAACCATCTTTCCTGCAATATAGTCCAACGGCATACACAACAATGCAGTATCCCCACTCTTCAATCCGAGGAAACCACATGTTATACGCGCCGAAGCCTCCATGCGTCTCTTCTCGACCCATAGAGGCTTCGGCTCTCCAGTGGAACCGCTGGTATGCACCAGCAACAAATCAGAATCATTATTCCATTCTGAAATAAATTCCTCCAATGTCATCCCTGCATGCTTCCTGCCTTCCATATCCGATATATAGAATATCCCTACCTTACTGTCCAAAGTTCCTGACCGCGCAACTCCAACGGCATGGGAATATTATCCTCAAAAAGCAGTCCGGTGCCAAGTCCCTGCGGAACACGCACATTCGGACCATAGACATCGGCAGCCAACTGTGCCACGGCATTCAGGCCTACATTGCTTTCCAACGCACTCGTTATCCACGTGCCCACGTCATGACGGCGTGCGGCATCAATCCACTCGCGTGTGCCACGCATGCCTCCATGCAAAGACGGCTTGATTACAATATATGCAGGCTTGATAAAGTTCAACAAATGCGATTTCATTTCCGGATCGTTCACTCCAATAAGTTCCTCATCAAGTGCTATAGGCAACGGTGACTCACGGCACAGCTGTGCCATATTGCCCCACTGACGCGACTTTATAGGTTGCTCTATGGAATGCACCGCATACTGCGAGAGCAATTCCAACCTATATAAGGCTTCATTAAAATCAAACCCTCCGTTCGCATCAAGCCGCAGTTCAACCTCATGACGGCTGAAACGCCCACGTATGAGTTTCACAAGCTCTATCTCGCTGTCGAAGTCTATCGCACCTACCTTAAGTTTTACACAACCGAAACCGGCATCCAGTTTTTCTTCAATACGCTTAAGCATCTCATCGTATGCCCCCATCCATACAAGCCCGTTTATTATTATACCCTCTTCCCCACGGCTGAAAGGATTATCGAACAGCATATCGCTTCCATTCTCAAAGCTAAGTAATGCTGTTTCCAAGCCGAACAGCATAGACGGGTAAGGACGCATGGAAGCGTAATCAATCTTTCCATCGCATTCAAAACTGTCGCACATATCACGCAGGATGCGGCCGTATTCAGGACCGGCGTCACAACTAAGATCCGGCAGAGGAGCACACTCGCCTATGCCTTTCCTGCCCGGACAATCATCCGAAGTAATTTCAAGAAGCCATATATCACGCGTGGTATATATCCCGCGCGATGTTCCTGCCGGTTGTCTGAAATGCAACGTGCGCGGAACTATATTTACTTTATATCTCATATCTATTCGTATTTACCGGTACAGCCTTATAAAGTTATCATGGAAGTTTGGGATATTTCTTGAAATCCGGCTTGCGTTTTTCAAGGAAAGCCCTGCCTCCCTCCTGAGCCTCATCAAGAAAATAATAAAGCATTGTGGCATCACCGGCCAATTCCTGGATACCAGCCTGTCCGTCAAGCTCGGCATTCAGTCCGGCCTTTATCATGCGCAGGGCCAGAGGACTGCGTTCCATCATGGTTTCCGCCCACTCCACACACTCGTCTTCAAGCCTGTCCAACGTCACTACCTTATTCACCATTCCCATGCGCTCAGCCTCTTCCGCACTATACTGACGGCACATAAACCATATTTCACGGGCTTTTTTCTGTCCCACGATACGGGCAAGATAACTTGCACCAAACCCTGCATCGAAAGACCCTACCTTGGGTCCCGTCTGTCCGAAAACGGCATTCTCACTTGCAATGGTCAAATCGCACATAAGATGCAACACATGACCGCCACCGATAGCAAAGCCGTTAACCATAGCTATCACAGGCTTTGGCAATGAACGTATCTGTTTCTGCACATCAAGTACATTCAGACGTGGCACTCCGTCTTCACCGACATATCCTCCACGTCCCTTCACATTCATATCGCCACCGGAACAGAAGGCCTTGTCACCTGCACCGGTAAGTATCACCACGCCTATCCGACTTGCCTCACGACACCATGCAAAAGCCTGGGACATTTCCCATGTGGTGCGCGGAGTGAAAGCATTGCGGTAGCGCGGACGGTTTATCGTTATCTTTGCTATTCCGTTGTATTCTTCGAAAAGAATTTCATTAAAGTCAAATCCTTCTATTTTTTTCCATTCTCTTGTTTCCATAATCATTATATCTTTATAATTTATATCATTCTTCCATAAAGCAGGAATAATATCCGTCCAATGCCTTCTTGTCATCATCAGAATCCGTAAACACCTCAAGCAGCATAGGACGTCCGGTCTCTCTTGTCAGCAATGTGACTATACCGATTCTCATCTCATCCATGTCATCTGCCTTCATATAGCCGATATCGTTCTGCGTACATATTCCGCGGGCATCGGTCCCGTGGGATGCGGCAATGAAATTTCCTGCTACGGGAGAACTGTCAAGACCGACAAGTCTGTGGAATATTCCACCTCCATGATTGTTTAGAAGTATTATACGCAGATTTCCTCCTATATTACTATTCCACAACGCATTCTGATCATAGAAGAAACTCAGGTCGCCAATGACGCACACCACAAATCCGGCCACTGCCACAGAAAAGCCCGCCGCAGTAGACAGGCTTCCCTCTATTCCGTTTACTCCACGGTTGCAGTAAACATAATGAGAAGCATATATATTGGCCAGGCGCACAGCCGAGCTGTTGGCATAGTGTACATATACATCACGGTCGATATCCTCGAGCTGCTCTTCCAGATACTTCACCGCAGCCATCTGTGAATACCGCGGCACATACCCGGCTGCACATTCGGCAGCATGGGCAAGGGCATCTGACCATAATTCTCTGAAACGCGACCTGTCAGTGACAATGTCTACCAAGTTATCGTTATCCTCATCTGCCGTACAGTCCATGGCTTTTGATGCAATGCTCAGAATATCAGCCATAACACCCAGATTATGACACTCCACCATGTGTGTGAGACTCATCAATGGATCCGGCATACAACTGCCGTCGACAGTGAGCATCCATGTGTCGGCTTTTGCCTCCCGCAGAAACTTGCGGGCACACTTGCTAACTATCGTGTCACCAATATAAATGACAAGATCCGGCATATACTCCGGATTATTGCCCACCCGGCGTATTGTCTCATCAAAAAGCACAGGAGAACACAGTCCGTTCAACGGCTCACCTATCACCGTTATCCGCTCTGCGACATCACTGAAAACTTTGCGCACTCCTGCATCAGCCAATACCGTCTTTCCAATCACCACCATAGGTCTGGTACTGTTGCTCACGGCAGCGTTGAGCTGAGCCAATACGCCATAACCGGGGTAATAGTCCGGCTTATGAAAACTTATCACCCGTTCATTCGGCAATTCCGGCCTGTCGAATACGAACAACGGTTCGCTAATCGGAACATTTATATGCACCGGACCTCCCCCGCCATACCCAGCCGCAATCATGGCCTCGTTTACAAGTCTGTTGCAATACCATCGCTCCGTATCGTCTTGCGGCTCAGGCAGATTTACCGTCTTGCGTACAAAACATCCGAAAGCGCCCGGTTGCTGCAGCGTCTGACCGTCAAGCTGTCCTATCCATGCCGAAGGCCTGTCGGCCGACACGACAACCACAGGCACATGCTGGAAATATGCCTCTGCCACGGCAGGAGCGAGATTCAGCAATGCCGTACCGGATGTAACACATACAACCACAGGATGTCCCGTGGCTTGGGAAAGGCCCATTGCATAGAATCCGGCCGAACGCTCATCCGTAACGGGATGACACTTCACCTCTCCGCATTCATTCATATTATGAACAATAGGAGCGTTGCGACTGCCCGGACATACCACGACATCCTTCACGCCATGCGCTATTAAAAGCGCGGTAAGTATATTTATATTCTCTTTATTGCCAAACATTTTCTCATTGCCTCCATTTTTGCTTCCGTTTCATTCCATTCCGACTCCACATTACTCTCGGGAAGCAAACCACCACCGGCATAAAGCATATAACGGCGGCCGTCGATACGCATACAACGGAGCGACACATACAGATGTGTGTTCCCTAAAGCGCCTACCGGCCCCATGAATCCGCTGTAATACCCGCGCGGAGATGTCTCCGAAGAACTTATAAAACCGAAAGCCTCATGTTTTGGAACACCGCACACTGCCGGTGTCGGATGCAAGGCATCCACAAGCCGTCCCATATCGTCACAGGAAGGAAGAGTGAAGGTGAAATCGCTACGAAGGTGTACCACGTTCCCGGCACGTGCCGTATACGGCCCCTCTTCCCGGCAGTCGTCCGTAAACCGTAACACGCATTCTTTTATATAGGATGACACATACCGCTGCTCGTCAATGTTTTTCACGCTCCATAAGATTCCGTCTGCCCCACTGTCACCAGACATTTTCTCTCCAATACCGCCTGTACTCACTCCGTAACAATAAGGTACGGGAGGATTATCAAACCCTTCCTGGCATTCTTCCAGCGGCATTGTACCTGCAAGTGCTATCGTATGCCACAATTTGCCACAGCTGTCGAGAAGGACCTCCGGTGTAGCCGCAAGCCATGTCCCGCTATGCTCCGTATGGACCAGGGCAACAAACATACGTGGAAAAAAGCGGCACGCACGGGCAAAAAGTGTCCTCGGAGATATTGTCTCCAACGACTCGTAAACAGCGCAACGAGACAGGACAAGCTTGCTGTAGGCACCCGATTTAAGTTTTGAATGAAACACCTCAAAATCAGAAGCATAGCTGTCATAACTCGCGCAAAAACATTTTACATCGGGAATATCCTCATCCGGCAAGAACGGCAAGTCATCCACATTTCCGGAAACGGTCCTGTCTGCAAGAATAAACAATATCGGCAAGTCTTCCGACACTGCAAAAGGCGCCAAAGCAAATCCGTTTCGTCCGTTCAGCTCACAAGATGAGAAAAATGTTTCAGGACTACCCTCTTCCTGAATAATTTCGGTATACGTGTCCGAATATGGAAGCCGGTAAAGCGCATAGGCTTTCTTTTTCTTTATCATTGAACGCCTATTATATAATTAGTCACACTCACGGTGGAGACAAGCTCACCGTCTTCACCGACAATATCTACATGCCATACATGAAGCCTATGCCCTTTGTGTACTATACGGGCCGTGGCCGTAACCTTTGTTCCGCGGCGGGCAGCCTTGATATGATTGCCGTTTACATTTACTCCCATACACATCAAACCAGGACACAATGCCGAAGACCCAACTCCTGCCAAAGTCTCGGCCAATGCCAAAGAAGCCCCGCCACTGAGATAGCCAAAAGGCTGGCTTGTGCGACCGTCTACACGAAGTGTTGCCTTACAAGTGTCAGGATCAGGCGTAGATTCAAAATCCATCCCCAAAGTAAACGCAAGACCGTCGGTTTCCGACAGAATCTTCCTCACATTCTCTATATTCATAGATATAATATTCCTGCTTCTACAAATAAAAGATTACTATAAAAGTCTTTTGCTAAAAATAACATGAATAAAAACAATGCCCGTCAGACAAAAGACAAAAATACGCACCGACGGTTTCTTTTAAATCTGCAAGTCTGCTGTTCTATGGTTTCCCGCCATAAGGCACCGGCTCTGTTTTTATCTCATGCAAATGTATAAAAAATAAACAAGAAACACAAACATTTAATGCTTTTTAAATAATGGAAATTCCAAATATCTACACCATGAATGATATAATCCTCACCGCCCAAAGAGGCCGACACAGTACACATGGCAGTTTGCAATGACAGTATCCTCGGACACGACCGTCACGAATGCGTATGACAACCTGTATTTGCCGTCTGCGCCTGTCCGGTGGCATCCGACGTTTCTTTTCAAGACCATTTATCAGTATGGCATGCCATAAATAAAATGTAAAATGACTGTTTATCAAAATATTTTTGTAAATTTGCACCCATTAATAATAGTAGGAATATTCAAATTATTATGAACGTTTTAGAATTAAGTGAACAGGAAATAGGCAGACGCCAAAGTCTGCAGGAATTAAGAGATATGGGTATTGAGCCATATCCCGCAGCAGAGTATCCAACAAACGCTTTTTCCTCCGATATAAAGGCCGGCTTCAATGACGAAGACGCCAAACGCGAAGTTTGCATAGCCGGAAGGCTTATGAGCAGAAGAGTAATGGGAAAGGCAAGCTTTGCCGAATTACAAGATTCCAAAGGTCGCATCCAGGTATATATAACAAGGGACGACATCTGCCCCGGTGATGACAAGGACATGTATAACAAAGTGTTCAAGCGTCTGATGGACATTGGCGACTTCTTCGGGGTGAAAGGCTTTGTCTTCCGCACACAAACCGGAGAGATTTCCGTTCATGCACAGGAGATAACGCTTCTCTCAAAGAGCCTTAAGCCTCTGCCTATAGTAAAATACAAAGACGGTGTGGCTTACGACAAATTCGAAGATCCCGAACTGAGATACCGTCAGAGATATGTAGACCTGGTGGTGAACGAAGGAGTGAAAGACACATTCCTGAGCAGAGCCACGGTGATACGCACTATACGCAAGGTGCTCGATGAAGCCGGATACACGGAAGTGGAAACACCTACGCTTCAGGCCATTGCCGGAGGCGCAAGCGCAAGACCTTTCATCACACATTTCAACGCCCTGAGCGTTGACATGTATATGCGCATTGCCACAGAGCTTTATCTGAAAAGACTTATCGTAGGCGGTTTCGAAGGCGTTTATGAAATAGGCAAGAACTTCAGAAACGAAGGAATGGACAGAAACCACAACCCCGAATTTACATGTATGGAGCTTTACGTGCAGTATAAGGACTACAACTGGATGATGTCATTCACAGAGAAACTTCTCGAAACAGTCTGCATAGCCGTAAACGGTAAACCGGAACGCGAAATAGACGGCAACATCATAAGCTTCAAAGCACCTTACAGAAGACTTCCCATACTTGACGCCATAAAAGAAAAGACAGGCTACGACCTCAACGGAATGAACGAGGAGCAAATACGTGAAGTTTGCGTGAAACTGAACATGGAAATTGACGATACCATGGGCAAAGGCAAACTCATTGATGAGATATTCGGAGAATTCTGTGAAGGCACATTCATACAGCCTACGTTCATCACCGACTATCCGGTGGAGATGAGCCCGCTTACAAAAATGCACCGCTCCAAGCCCGGACTAACCGAGCGTTTTGAACTTATGGTGAACGGCAAGGAACTCGCAAACGCATACTCGGAGCTTAACGACCCCATCGACCAGGAGGAACGGTTCAAAGAACAGATGCGCCTGGCCGACAAGGGAGATGACGAGGCAATGATTATCGACCAGGATTTCCTCAGGGCACTGCAATACGGTATGCCTCCGACAAGCGGCATCGGAATAGGCATAGACCGTCTGGTGATGCTGATGACAGGAAAAACATACATACAGGAAGTACTGTTCTTCCCACAGATGCGGCCAGAGAAGAAAGCTCCGAGAAGTAGCGCGGCAGAATGGGAAGCCATAGGAGTGAAGGAACAATGGGTGGCAGTATTTAATAAATGCGGCTACTATCTCGTTTCAGATATAAAGAACGTAAACCCGCAAAAACTGCAGATGGATATATGCGGAGTCAACAAGAAGTACAAACTGGGCTATGACAATCCGAAAGTGGACGACTTTGCCGCATGGATAGAAAAAGCACAGGGACTGTAATTTGACTGCAACAAAAGAAGAATTATGTTCGATTGCGGAAAAACAGCGATTATCGGAGGTGGAAGTTGGGCTACGGCTATTGCAAAAATAGTCGTGGGGCACACCCGTCACATCGGATGGTATATGCGCCGCGATGACCGTATAGAGGATTTCCGGCGTGTGGGTCACAATCCCGCCTACCTGACAAGCGTACATTTCAACATAGATGAAATAGAATTCTCAAGCGACATTAATAAGATTGTGCAAAACTACGACACGCTCGTGTTCGTAACACCGTCTCCATACATTAAAAATCACCTTAAAAAGCTGAAAACGCGACTTAAGGACAAGTTTGTAATCACAGCGATAAAGGGCATTGTACCGGATGAGAATCTTGTTTGCTCGGAATACTTCCATCAGGTTTATGACGTTCCATACAACAATCTCGCATGCCTCGGAGGACCGTCACACGCAGAAGAAGTGGCACTTGAAAGACTTTCATATCTTACAGTAGCCTGTTCCGACAAAGAGAAGGCGGAAGCCTTTTCAAACATTCTTGTCAGCGATTACATCAAGACAAAAACAAGCAACGATGTCTTGGGCATAGAGTACTCCTCGGTACTCAAGAACGTATATGCCATAGCTGCAGGAATATGCAGCGGATTGAAGTTCGGTGACAACTTCCAGGCTGTGCTTATGGCAAACGCTGTTCAGGAAATGTCAAGATTCCTAAAAGCGGTGCATCCGGTAGAAAGAAACGTGTACGACTCGGCATATCTCGGTGACCTGCTTGTCACCGGATACAGCAATTTCTCCCGCAACAGGACTTTCGGAAGCATGATAGGCAAAGGATACAGTGTTAAAAGCGCACAGATAGAAATGGAAATGATTGCCGAAGGATTCTTCGGCACAAAGTGTATGAAGGAGATAAACCGTCACATGCATGTGAACATGCCAATCCTCGATGCCGTTTATAACATACTGTATGAGCGTATAAGTCCGCAGATAGAGATAAAGCTGCTTACAGACTCTTTCAGATAGAACAAAAAAAAGATTTCCTAACAATTAAAACTCAAAATAACAATGAAAAGTATCAGCTTAGACATCACTAAAGCTGCCCAGTTTCTTTCAGAAGGAACTGTGAAAGCATACGAGCCGGCAGTAAAAGCCGCCCGTGAGGCACTTGAAAACGGCAGTTGCCCCGGTAACGATTTTCTCGGATGGCTCCACCTTCCGTCTGAAATAACACCTGACTTTCTGAAGGAGATTCAGGATTGTGCAGAGGTTTTGCGTAAAAATTGCGAAGTTGTGGTTGTTGCCGGTATCGGTGGCAGTTACCTTGGAGCACGTGCGGTAATAGAGGCTCTCAGCAACTCTTTCGCATGGCTCGTAAATGATGACAGGAAAAACCCAAACATCCTGTTTGCCGGAAATAATATTGGAGAGGATTATCTTGCAGAGCTTTCCGAATATCTCAAAAACAAGAAATTCGGTGTTATAAACATATCAAAATCCGGAACAACGACAGAGACTGCCCTCACATTCCGCCTGCTGAAAAAACAATGTGAGGCACAACGCGGAAAGGAAGAGGCAAAAAAGGTGATTGTGGCCGTAACTGACGCATGTAAGGGTGCCGCGCGTGCGGCAGCCGACAAAGAGGGTTACAAAACATTTGTAATACCCGATAACGTAGGCGGCCGCTTCTCTGTACTGACTCCCGTAGGACTGTTGCCCATAGCATGTGCTGGATTTGACATCGAGGCACTTGTAAAGGGTGCCGCAGATATGGAAAAATCATGTGGTACTGATGTTCCGTTTGAAGAGAATCCGGCAGCCGTATATGCAGCCGTACGAAACGGTCTCTATGCAAAGGCAGGAAAGAAAATCGAAATAATGGTAAACTACCAGCCCAAACTTCACTTCATAAGCGAATGGTGGAAACAGCTGTTCGGAGAAAGCGAGGGAAAGGACAACAAGGGCATATTCCCCGCTTCATGCGACTTCACTACCGACCTCCATTCCATGGGACAGTGGATTCAGGAGGGAGAACGCACCATTTATGAGACCGTAATCAGCATTGAGAAGACGGCAAAGACCATGCTGTTCCCTGAAGATGAAGAGAATCTCGACGGTCTTAACTTCCTTGCAGGCAAGAGGGTTGACGAGGTAAACAAGATGGCCGAACTCGGAACAAGACTGGCCCATGTCGACGGTGGTGTGCCAAACATCCGCATCAGTGTTCCTGAACTGAACGAGTACTACCTCGGACAGCTCATATATTTCTTTGAAGTCGCATGCGGTATGAGCGGACTAATTCTCGGTGTCAATCCATTTAACCAGCCGGGAGTAGAGGCATACAAGAAAAACATGTTTGCCCTGCTCGACAAACCCGGATATGAAGCAGACAGCAAGGCTATCAAGGAACGGCTGGCAAAAGAAAACTAACCGACGTATATGTTCAAAAAAGAGATAGACAATTATATGAAAAGACACGGCTTTGGGCAATTCTGCCCCAAAGCCGTTCTTTTTGACATGGACGGGGTTTTATATGACTCCATGCCAAACCATGCCAAAAGCTGGCATCGGTCAATGAAAGGTTTCGGAATCGACATGCCTGAGGCAAAAGCCTATACATACGAAGGTATGAGAGGTGTGGAAACAATAAAGCTACTTGCAAGGGAACAATGGGGACGCGACCTCTCCGACGAAGAGGCTCAAAAGATGTATAGCGAGAAATCACGTTTCTTCTCAATGTGCCCGGAAGCAGGAATAATGGAAGGAGTGATTGAACTGCAAAGAAAGATAAAACGTGACGGCATGAAGATTGTGGTTGTTACGGGAAGCGGACAGAAATCACTACTCGAAAAGCTTGAAAGAGAGTTTGAGGGTCTGGTAAGAAACGAACTTATAGTGTCAAGCTTCGATGTGACAAGAGGCAAGCCCCACCCCGAACCTTATCTGAAAGGCATGGAGAAAGCCGGTGTGAAGCCATGGGAAGCCATCGTTGTGGAAAACGCTCCGTTGGGTGTCAGGGCTGCCGTGGCCGCAGACATATTCACCGTGGCAGTAAACACAGGACCGCTGCCAGACTCAGACTTAAAAAACGAAGGCGCAGACATTATATTCCCGAGTATTCCTGACTTCAGGGACAAATGGGAAGAACTTTCGGTTTACCGGCAATACCCTTAAGATATTCTACGGTCATGGCATATTATACGGTAATATTGCAGGAGGCGGAAATCCCCGAATATGGATATGGGGATTCCGCCTCCTGTTATTCCATGCCGCCACTGGCATTTTCTTTATTTCACGACCACATTCCGCATCTCACTCGGCTTTCTGCCTGTCTTTGCCTTAAACTTTGCCGAGAAATAATCCGGTGAATCAAAATTCAGCTGGTATGCTATTTCCTTTATACTCATATTTGTTGTAGTCAAGAGCTCTTTTGCACGCTGAAGCCTCAAATCCTGTTGATATACAGCAGGACTGATACCGGTATATTCCTTGAAGAGCTTTCTGAAATTAGAATAGCTCATGCCCAATTCCTCCGCCACTTCCTGTATCGTAAGGCTGCTCTCCAAAGCCTCCCTCACTCTCAGCTGTGCACGCCTTATCATATTTACATGCATCTGATTCTTACTGAGTACAATATTCCGTTCAAGAGAATACATCAACCCCAAAAGATGGTTGACAATGCCGGCAAGAAGCTGATTGGTGTATGCCTTCTCTTCAAAGGCCGCATTGAGTGCGGAATCGTAGAGTCCTACAACAGCCGTGGAAAAACCTACATGATATATCGGCTTATCCGGAGAAAGGAAGCCGGCAGAAACGCGGTCGTCCATATTCTTTCCGCGGAAGCCTATCCAATAGCTCTTCCATCCCGTCTTGTCGCCCGGATGATAAGTATGCCATTCCCCTGGAAACAGAAGAAACAAATCTCCTTCATGAAGGACAACCTCTTTCTGCCTGTTGGTCGAAAGGACTCCCTCACCCTCAAGGACATAAAGAAGCTGATATTCATTCAAGACACGCCCCTCGTCCAATTTAAAGTAATAGCCGTCGGCATGCCCTAACGTTGGATATGGGTCGCCTGGCTCAAGTTCCTCGTAACCGACAGTACTTATAGTCAGTCCCCAAAGGAGGTCTCTTTCATTCGCAACAAGATATCGACTTCTTTGCATACATCATTTCCGTTTTTTGACAGGCAATGAGGCTATACATGTATATAGTTATCTGCCGTCTGTTTCACTCATTGTCTACAAAGATAAATATTTTTACCTGAACTGCAAAGAAAATGAAAAGAAAACGCGCCATATCACTTCAAAAGTGAAGAATACGGAGTTTTTCAAATGAGAAATGAAAAGAATAATGAAAGAATCATAAGAAACGGCTGCAGACACCGCCAGGCGGTAACTGCAGCCGAATCGTGTCAAGCCTCTATGAGAATATGGCCTAAACTACCTCACAAGGATCTTTCTGGTTGTCCCGTCGCTCATCTTTATGATATTCACACCCTGTATAGGTGCGGCCACAAGTTTTCCGTCAAGAGTATAACGCTCTATTTCATATACACAGGCATCACCGTAACCGGCAAGCGGACCGGATATTCCCGTGCCGTCATCCTCACCGTTGAAATTATCCATACAGAAATAAGACGGGGTATTGAGTCCCCATGCACTCTTATCCGAACCGTCGAGAGTAAATCTTATGCTCACCACCTTGCCGAGAGACGTAAGGTCAACCCATCTCCATGTGTCGACATAATACCGTTCTGACACCACAGGCGAACGGTAGTCGGCAAGATAATATTCCACACATGACTCTGTACCGTCGGCATGGACACCGGTGAATATCACCTTGAAGAAGTCGCCTTCCCCGAACTTCTTTGAATATGCGTCACCGTTCTTTATAGAATTGAGAGTATATGCGGAATTTGTGATGTAAAGTCCTCGTACAATGTCACCGTCAGCCTTGTTGAGTACTTTTATCATACCTGTATTATTTGCCACGACAAAGGTCTTTGAGCCGTCATATCCCGAACCGACGGCACAGTTATACTGGTCGGCAAGCGTCTCATATTTGGTGTCGGTGCTTGCAGAATATGCGAATCCGCTCCATGACCCCCAATCAAGACTATAATTATTGCTGAAAGAATATGTTCCGCTGGCAAAAGTCCCTTCAAGCTGACTGTCGCCGTAATCTCCCGTAACAGGACGCCCCGTAATATCAGGACCGCACCATGCGCCACCGTCATTGAGGGTAAGATTCTCAAATGTTGCCGTGACCGCACGTTCGGAGTCTGCTCCGTTCATACGTGCCACTGACTCGTCAAGATGAAGGTCGAAGGCATTTGTAATCTCAGTAGACACCTCTCCTACCCATCCGCAGTTTTGGTTTGCAGCACAATACACCCTAACAAAATCTATCTTATCGAGATACACAGGATTACGGTTCTCATCCACTGCCCAGTCTATATTGAAACTGCATGCCGTGGAATCGTTGTTCGGCTTATTGTCCACATATCCATAGCGGTAGAACATAAGTACCCACTGGCGTCCGGCACCGTCGGTATCCACTGCATTTTCAGGAAGGAGCGTCCCTTTGAAAGAAAGGTCGCTTCCTGTCAGCCAAAGCGGGTAATACTCCTGTTTGTGCACATTGTTCCGTAGCACATAGCCTGAACCGCCCATATTGTCGGTCCATGCCACATCCTTCATCGCATCATATCTGTATGTGATACCATATCCAAACTTAACACTTGCCGAGCTGTCGGTGTCGGCACTGCCTCTTAGCTCATACCATTTGTCATCAGGCAATCCGTTGCCGTTATCGTCTCGCGACACCATCACAATCCCAGGCTCGGCACTTCCTCCCAATTTGCCATATCCCTCAAACAATGAGGCAGTAGCGTTGCCTGCAATATATATGTCGTTATGACCGCGCACGTTTGCAACGCTATGGTCGAAATGAAACGTAATATATCCTCCAAACCCTCCGAGAGATACCATTCCGCGGTTGTTGCCGGCTATCATTTCAGTACATTTAGCTGCCATAGCCTCAGCATCGTCACCTTCAGAATACTCCGGATATACATTCACAAACTGTCCGGGTGCAGGCACGTACTCGTCCACAGCCTTTATGTATTTCGAATACTTTCCGTCCGTGCCCGTCTGGGCAATTGCGTTTCCACCGGTTGTCACGGCGGCAAATGGCATTGTCAATGCCAATGATAAATTCAGTAATACCTTATTCATATATACCATTGATTATTAATTTTTCCTTTTTTCCGTAACGAATGCGGCACACCCAGGTATGTCCCCCGTCCTTATGCTTATATCGAACACTCCATTGGAATCAAAGTGCAACAGCGAACCGCTCGACACATAATCTTTAGCGTCCATTACGTAGAAGTCTCTCGAAACGGGATTAACGATTATTCCGTATGGCTTTTTCATCTTCATAAATTCCGGAGATGACGAAAGCGATTCGGACACGACCTGTCTCGTCCTGACATTGATGATACCGGAAGAGAATGTTCCGTAATCCGAATTATACATCTGGCTCACACCTATATAGTACAGTGAGTCGCCCACTATGCACATATCCGTGACGGTCACGTCTAACGAGTCTGCCTTCACCATCCCCCTGCCTCCGGCATCTTCCATGACATAAAGTCTTTCCGGATTGTCAAAATAGTCACCGCGTGAAGTCACCCACACCTGTCCGTAACGGTCGGAACGACAGCGGTGGAGATTTACCGCCACGTCTATCTTACGCTCTTCCCTGAACGTCTCAAGATCTATCACGCTCACGGTACGGTCATACCCCCTGCTGTTGTAGCCACCGCTGTTGGCCACATACATCTTATTACCGACAATGGCCATCTCTTCGGGCTGAAAGCCAACCGTGACCGAATCCGTCTTCTTCAAGGTGAGGGTATCCACCTTATATACTCGCCCAAGACGCCCCTTGCCACCAAGTTCCACCGGTCCCACGTATGAGCTTACATAGGCGTAACCGTCTTTGAATGCCAGATACCGGCAGTTTGGAATATCTGTCTTTCCTATCTTTCTCGCTGAAAACGCATCGGCCACTTCCACCTTATTTGAAATGTTTATCACCATCCACAGCCTGCTGCCGTATACGCCAATGTCATTACCCACGTCGCCAAGTTCCTTCACTTCACCGGGATTACGCTCAGCATAAATGTTACGGTAATACAGGCCTGTCGTTTCCTGACCGGAAAGGTCAAGATAATCAAGCGTACACTTGTTTGACCCCATGTTTCCCTCATTAAGAACATACATACCCTTTATTCCTTCCGAATACACCGACATACCGGAATCTTCTGTCTCAGAATACATCACATACTCGTCTCCGCGGCATGAAGCCATAAGTAGAAATACCACAAATACCATCCATACATTATTATATGGATAAGACAATGCCTTCAATACACGCTTATAAAAAATTCCGGTTTCCATATCTGTTCTCTTTTATCATTATCATAAACTTGCCTCAAGCGTTATACCATAATTACGCTTGGGCATAGGATAGTTGAGAATCACATCATAGTCCTGGCTGAAAAGGTTGTTCACCTCAACCGTCATGCGCCAGGAAATGCCTGCGATACAACACTTGTATGTAAAACTAATGTCACTTGTATACCACGGCTGGAGATAATTATAACGTATGTTCTCTTTCTGGCTGTAACGCTCACCTGCATATATGAAGCTGTAGTTCATGTCGAAGCCCATATAAGACAACGACATCAGAAACGAACCGCTATGCCATGGAATATACGGTATTTGATTTCGGTAATAGGTATCGGCAGGGTCTGTCACGTCTATGGCCTTCTGATACGTATACTGTATGCGCGATGTAAGCGTGAGATTGCGTACCGGTGATGCCGTAGCTCCTGCCGACACATCGACACCTGTTATATGCACGCGTCCGAGATTGAGCATTGTCCAGCGGAACTGCTGCCCCTTCGGATACGCCACAATCTTGTCATGTATTGAATTGTAATACATGTCGGCCTGAATCGACATGGCTTTCAACAGGCCGCGGCCGTCGTTGCGCCCCAACGTGAACCCCAAGTCATACTGAAGCGCAGCCTCAGGCTTGAGCATGGCATTGCCTATATCCGTATAGTAAAGATCGTTGAATGTCGGCATACGGAAGCTTTTCTTTGCGTATGCCCTCAGCGTAAGCATGTCATTGCCCATCGGACGCACGCTCACAAACAGAGCCGGAGTGTATTCGTGTCTTGCCGGCTGCGACATGCCTATGTCGGTATGGTCCTTAACGAATGTCGCAAGCAAGCTGGCCTGAGCGGTAACGGTTCTGCTGTCAAAGGCTGTTGCAAGCGATGCCATATTCTGATAACGCCTGGGATTCACAAAGTTACGCATGTCGCTGTCGAGTCTGTTCCATTTGAAATCGTATGACAATGACGCGCTCCATCCTCTCGATATCTCGTATACATTGGCCGTGGATACGTATATCTCCTGCTGACGGTATGTATTGTCGACCGGCATCTGTGTAGTGTCGTTATTCACATAGTGTGTGTCATAATAGGCATATTTCATCTTCAGTTTGGTGTCCATCCGCGGTGTCAGCGTTTTCTGTAATGACACCTGACCGAAAGTATTGTGATCCCACTGCCGCTCTCCCCTCCTCCACACATTGTTGACAATGGCACCGGGTATTCCACGCTCCGAATGATATGTGTAAAGTTTTGCACTCCAGCTGCCACGGTCGACAAGTCCGAAAACATTCGCCTCGCCACGGAAAGCCCAAATATCACCGTTTTGCCGTATTGCCGTGGTATCGTATGCTGTGGTGCCGTCCATATTCATACGTCTGTATCTGAATTTATACTTTCCGCTCGACGACAAAGCTCCCACATTCACAGAGGCGGACAAAGACTTGGATAGTCTGCATTCATAGAGCAAGGAACCTTTATATGTATCGCTCGAAGCATATCTGAATTTTGCCTTGACGTTATTATTACGCGTGCCGAATGACGGACGCCGCGTCCTGATATACACCGAACCGGCATTTCCGAAGTCTGCGGCCGACTGGAATATCTGACTTTTCTGACCGTTGTAAAGGCTTATCTCATCTACATTATCGAGCGAAAACTGCCCTAAGTCTATTTGCCCGTTCTGGGCATTGCCCAACTCAACGCCATCGTAAAACACACCGAGATGATTTGTTCCCATACTGCGTATGTTCACAGTTTTTATTCCTCCTACTCCTCCATAGTCTTTCACCTGGAGTCCGGAAAAATATCTCAATGCATCAGCCACCGAATGGGATGAGAGTTTCTCAAGTTCCTTTCCGTCAAGCTTCTGCATGGGAATGACATCGCGACGGCTGCGGACTGCGGTAATCTCCACTTCCTTTATGCTGTACACACTGTCGGATACCGGTCCGGATGAAACGCTGTCGGCCTCAGACTCCACAACGCTCCTGACCGGACTTCCGCCCGAATCATACCGGTGACTGCCGCAAACAGCGGTACATCCCAGGCACAATATCCCCGCAAATAAAGATTTCCTTATAAAGAACATGACCCAAATTTTTCTTCACCACCGTCCTCGAGGCCGTGAAGCGCAATCGTTTTTGCCGTTATATCCGCAAGGCAGGTCTTCTGACTTTCCGCCCGGAAACAGACGCCTTCCCAAAAATGTTCAGTGGCATATTGTCAGTCTCCGTAATAATAAGGGCGGAACACAGCAGCGGGACTGTACAGGAATCTCACCTGTTTCCCTCTTCATCCTGCCTACATGTTTCAAGCCGCACCACACGGTAAAAACAGTCAGCAGAACTGGACACATTCATATTATGTGAACCGTTGCGGATGCAAAGATAATGCTTTTTCGCCATACACAACAATAAAAACACAAAATTCAGTGTTTAGGGCATAATGTCCATGAAAAGAACGTACGGCTTTCCTGCATCCTACCTGTCCGAATACCGCTGATAAACTTTCAGGCCGAAATCCGGTATTACAGCATATACATATTCCATTATGCCGGCAAGCAGGTGTTCATAACGAACCCATTCTTTCTCCTTAAGAAAGAAATAGAACTCAATTGGAAGCCCGGTGTTCGTGGCTTCAAACTGCCTCACCATCATATACAAATCTTTATTGACTGCCGGATGGGTGCTCAGATAGCGCTCCATATAATTTCGGAAAAGCGTAAGGTTAACCGGTCCTCGACCCGCTTTGGGATGCTTCCTGCCATCGGAAGCACCTTTTCTTGCCCCACCGGAACCGACGTTTGCCGCAACCTTCATTTCCTCCTCCGTGAAATATCCTTTGGATATGAGTTCCTTCCTCAATGCTTCTCCTGCAATAGTAATGCTGCGGAAATCGATATATACCACGCGGGCCACCCGCCTGCCCTCACCCTGCTGCATGCCTTTCCAGTTTTGAAACGTATCGTCAACAAGCGTCTGAGGAGTGATGGTGACGATGGTCTTGTCGAAATTTCTTACCTTCACTGTCGTGAGCGTAATATCTTCCACAATTCCGTTTATACCGGCTTTCTCAACCGTTATCCAGTCGCCTTTCTGAAGCATGTCGTTGCTTGTGAGCCTGACACCGGCCACAAGACCGGAAATAACATCCTTAAACACAAGCATAAGTATGGCCGACGTTGCTCCGAGACCGGCAAAAAGCGTCAGCGGACTACGGTTTATAGCTATCGCAACAATAATTATCAGCGATATGAATATCGCAATAATCTTCATAACACCGCAGAACGTATGGAAATACTGCTCCACCACCGTGCGATGCTCGCCTTCAAGCTTCTTCATGGAGTCTATCAAGGTAATGACAAGCCATGTGGACGCCACCGTTATGTAAATGGCGGTAAGACGCCGCAGCACTTCCTCAAAAACAGGATACTCATAGAATATATGAGGCAGAAGTTTCCAGATAACTATTGCCGGAACAATCTTACATGCCGCACGCATAGTACGTACATTGAATACTTTCTCATCCCATTCTATGGATGTCTTTATTGTCAGTTTTCTTACAAAGGGCAACACCAGACCACGGCACACAAAATAAGATACGAGTGAAAGGATTACAGCGATAGCCACCATCACGAAATGTGCAGACACCGTCGTCCAATAATCAGAGAAGCCCAACGACTCCATAATCCCTTCAACATATCCCCTTATGGTTCCCATACTCTTCATTACACCCTAAACTTATATAATATGACAAAATAATAATCTCAGACATTCATCGTCCTTACCGTACATCTGCTTCAGGGCATACACAGTGCCGTACATACACGGTCCTGAAAGTTGCGTCCGGCCCTGCCTTGCATAAGCCCCTGGTTTATGATTGAAAAACACAACACATGGCCGTTTGGAGCCGTGCAATATCCCGCAAGGGAGCTTATCCCTGTAAGAGTCCCGGTCTTTGCATGCACGTTTCCTTCGGTAAAGCTTCCTTTCATACGCCTACGTAATGTACCGTCATGCCCGGCTACAGGCATCGACGGATAAATATGAAGATATATGTTGGAATTGCGGTAAGCGTATCTCAAAAGCGCCACCTCTATCTCCGGTGACACGTAATTGTACAATGACAAGCCGCTTCCATCGGCAATTTTGCACGACGGGCCGGCACCGGCCTTGCCTATAAGTCTTTTTATGATATCCCGTGCATGCGAAACCTTAGCCGGCCTGGCTCCCGTCGAAGCGGCAATCTGATACAGCATGGCCTCGGCATAAAGATTATCGCTGTCCTTCATCATCCCCATCAGTATCTGGTCTATCGTGTGCGTCCTGACACATATCTGAAACGCACCGGCCGGAACGGCACCCTCGGAACAGGAATCGCCCACAACAATACCGGCGTTTCTCAAGCCGGCAATGAAACGCCCGGCAAACACGTCCCTACGGGATATGAGCAACGGTGAAAGCACAGGATTATCATCATCCCAACACCATCCTTCACCGAATTTATCAGAATCCTTCATCGTCTTGTCGGCAAACACTCCGCCGCGTATCGTATCTATGCCCATCCTGCGGATACTCTCCACAAACGCGCTCATGTCGTCGCCATTGAAACATGGGTCGAAACCGCCCACACAATATACGTCTCCATCAAGAACATTCCTGTCCACAGTGCCCGTATAATACAAAGAGGTCTTAAACCTGTACGAGCCTCCAAGCCTGTCTATAGCCGCTATAGCCGTCAAAACTTTCATTGTGGAGGCCGGACGCATCAGCTGTTTCTCGTTATACCCATAGATTACGCTGTCTGCCGTAAGATCGTAGACCAGAAGTCCTACCTGCGATGTGAGAAACATTTCATCTTCCAACAGCCTGTCTATTCTCTGCTGAACATTCAACGGCCACGCGCAAACACTGTCGCATACGGCAGAACCGGCATACAGAGTGTCAGTCCCGGGGGCATCCTCGGCTTCTGTCATCATGTCATCCTGTGCCGACACCGCCTGCAACGACAAAAACATCACAAGCAGCACCACTGCTCTCAAACTAAACTTTCCTGACATCACGGACAACGTCATAGGAAAGTCGGAAACATATCCGGCAACACTAAACTTCATTGCAGTCTTACTTTATTTATCTTTTCAGTCAAAACATTGACAAAATCACACGGATTATATGGCTTGACACTCACACGACGGCCGTCACCGCATACAATCAGCACATACGTGACAAGAAGTAGCCGGCCATTTACCCTTTCTACCTTAACAATATCGCCCAACGGCACTTCAACCGTTGGTGAGAAACGTCCGCGGATTATACGCAGGCAACCGGCCGTAAGAACATACTTTGTATGTATCTCACGCTCTACCACAACAATGACGAGTATGACTATCATAACCCCCACCAAGGCATTATTGCCCGACGGATGCCAAAAGAAAGACAAAGCCAGAAAGGAAAGCATCACTGCAAGCAATACCGATGAAACCGTCAGACGATGGTGAAAAGTTCTGTCCATATAATTTGTTTTGCTTACAAAATTACTCAAAATCAATTTAAATACAAAATAATAACCTCCATTTCAGACTGACTGTTAACGCACATGGTGTAAAAAAGAATGGATTCGTTTTGATTTATCTGCCATTTGCTGTATCTTTGCAGACGTAATTCAAAAATACATTATGGTTTTTAAATATGACTTTTTGATTATCGGCGCAGGTGTTGCCGGTATGAGTTACGCCCTTAAAACAGCAAGAGCGCACAAAGGAAAAGTGTGCATAATATGCAAGACTTCGCTTGACGAGGCCAACACATCATTTGCACAAGGAGGTGTTGCATCTGTCACAAACCTGAAAACAGACAACTTTGACAAACATATAGAGGACACTATGATTGCCGGCGACTACATAAACGACCGCCGTGCTGTCGAACAGGTTGTAAGAAACGCCCCGGAACAGATTGACGAACTGGTAAAATGGGGAGTGAGCTTCGACCGTAATGACCGCGGAGAATTCGATCTGCACCGTGAGGGAGGACACTCAGAATTCCGTATTCTACATCACGCCGACGACACCGGTGCGGAAATACAACGCGGACTGATGAGTGCGATACGCTCAAACCCTGATATCACGATAAAGGAAAACCACTTTGCCGTGGAAATAATAACACAACATCATCTCGGAGCAAGGGTGACAAGACGCACACCATATATCCACTGCTACGGGGCATACGTCCTGAATCCTGATACGCAGAAGGTGGATACATACCTCAGTAAGGTAACGATAATGTGTACAGGAGGCTGCGGGGCCGTCTATCAGACCACGACAAATCCGGTAATAGCCACGGGAGACGGTGAGGCAATGGTATACCGTGCAAAAGGGACAGTGGCCGACATGGAGTTTGTACAGTTCCACCCCACCGCACTGTACCATCCGGGAGAGACACATCCGGCATTCCTTATCACCGAAGCCATGCGTGGATATGGCGGCATATTGAAACTGCCAAACGGAGAGACTTTCATGGAGAAATACGACGAGAGGCTTTCACTCGCCCCGCGTGACATCGTGGCACGTGCCATAGACAAGGAAATGAAGACACACGGCCTGAGCCATGTATGCCTTGATGTGACACACAAGAACCCGGAAGAAACCAAAAGGCACTTCCCAAACATTTACATGAAATGCAAATCCATCGGCATAGACATCACCACGGACTATATACCGGTACGCCCGGCCGCCCACTATATGTGCGGAGGCATAAAGGTTGATATCAACGGCCAATCGAGCATCGAAAGGCTTTACGCCCTGGGTGAGTGCGCATGCACAGGACTGCACGGAGGCAACAGGCTTGCAAGCAATTCCCTGATAGAGGCAGTGGTATACGCCGATGCCGCCGCAAGACATTCACTGGCACACATCGACGAATATGATTTCAACGACAAGGTGCCGGAATGGAACGACGAGGGCACACTCACCAACGAAGAGAAAGTACTGATAACGCAAAGCGTGAAGGAAGTCGGAGAGATAATGAGCAACTATGTCGGAATAGTGCGCAGCGACATGCGCCTCAAACGCGCATGGGACCGCCTCGACATGCTGTATGAGGAGACAGAGAACCTGTTCAAAAGAGTAAAGGCCAGCCGCGACATTTGTGAGCTGCGCAACATGATTAACGTCGGCTACCTCATCACCCGATGGGCCATAGAACGAAAAGAGTGCCGCGGACTTCACTTCACGATAGACTATCCACACCATGCATACGACAAACAACGGTAAAGAAGCATTATAAAAAAAACAGCGGGATGAGGCGTTTTCTGTCTCATCCCGCTGTTTTTATACTAATTTCATCTACTAAAAACCATACAAAGATTATTGAAAGCCGCCGAAAGCAATGAAAAAGATTGTAGCGATTATCGAAAAAGTAGCCGACGGAGAATACGGCATCTATGCTGATGGTGGTATAACAGATGTTTCGAGACAGAATACCGTTATGACATGCCCGATTTTCTTCCTTGCATTTCCATTCATCAATGCTTCCGAGTTCGCTAAAAGCATTGGCATAAACCCTTCCTTAATGCGGAAATATAAGAATGGGCTCGTCAAGGCAGTGCCGGTAGAAAGGATTTGATACAATATAAGTTTGACTTTTCCGAAAGCGTCTCAATGAATGCCTCAAAATAACCTCCGTATGTTATTATCCTACGTTCAGGATACAAAGATACGAAAAGTTTCTTTATGTGGCAACAGAAACAAAATGGTTTTCTATTTACAGCAATTTTTAGGTATGTTGTCTTTGCTTTTCTTAACTGACTATAATCCAGATTTATTCCGCTTTAACGGTTATCTACTTGCCTCAATGGGGGGCAGGTTATAGTAGGGACATGCCTTTGGCATGTGTCAGGCTTGAACGCCTCCATATCCCTATTCATTAAACTCGTCTGACACATCGCAAAGCGATGTCCATACTCGTGGAAGGAGCCACTCCGGCTCCCCAAAGGGGAGAGAAAGGAAGAGCATGTGGAAGCATCAGGCATGTATACTGACGAAAACGCTCATCCACAATGTGTTTCTACTTTCATTACATGAAGATGAAGAGAATAATTCTGAAATATTAATTCCTTATTGGATTAACATGAAAAAGAGACAATCACAAAAAAACTTCAAACAAAAGAAGAAGACACACTTTGGGGCCATAAAATACACAAAACAGCCATGACTTGGCCAAAAAACCTTGCCGGAAGTCAGAATAACAGTGTTTTGGATATAAGACTTCCATATACGAATCCAAGCAGAAACACACGAGAGCAATTGAATAAGAAATACAAGGAAAAGCCCGGCGACCAACCAGGAAAAAGCCGTTCCCTAACCGAAAAACGGCCGTTATCAAACCATCCGACTACAGTCGGACGACCTTCCGACTTAAGTCAGACGGTTTTCCGACTTAAGTCGTCCACCTTTCCGACTTAAGTCGGAAAGTAAAAGGATATGCCGATTATGATTTGAGAACAGCCTGATTGCGGTTTGAGAACAGACACCGACATAGTTATAAACCGAAGCATATCAAGTCCCCTGATTATATGCATATTTTTCCATTGAAGAACTCGTATTCACCGAAGTGTAACATAAACTATTACATACATTGGAGATTCGGCTTTATCCGGTTGTAGAAAACGGACTACCCTTAGTATTCCAAAGGCAGTGACAAGCATCAAAGGAAGTACTTTTGCATTATATATTCCACACCGTCAAGCATAAAAACACGTATAACCAATAGTGTGCTGTTTAACCCAAAGAAGACCGAACCTTGTGCTATATTCATGAACATTGTTTTGAGACACTGTGTTTCACAGACAATCTCCATGCCTTATACATGCCTGACATTCTCTGAAAAAAAACAAAAAAGTTAAAAACTTCATGGCATACAAACGCTTTTACAGTATCTTTGCATAAAACAGGCGGCACCTCAGCAATTTGAAACAAGTTTCATTGCATTCGGTTTGCACTGTATTTGCATAAGACAGACGAAACCTCGGCATTTCGTCCTGCAACATCCTCTACGGAGCGTTTGCTTACAGAAAATTCACATTATAATATATTAGTATTTACAATAAAAACATCATTTATGGATATCAAGAAACATTTGGGATGGATTATAGCAGGCGGCATTATTGTCGTTCTTCTGCTTTGGGGTATCACCGGTTACAATGGCATGGTGTCAATGGACGAGGGCGTTCAAGGCAAGTGGGCAAACGTAGAGACACAATATCAGCGCAGGGCCGATCTGATACCGAACCTTGTCAACACAGTGAAAGGCTATGCGAAACATGAACAAAGCACCCTCGAAAACGTAGTCAAGGCACGCAGCGAAGCAACAAGCGTGAAAATTGATCCGACAAACATCACCCCCGAACAGATGGCAAAGTATCAGAAAGCACAAGGGTCTGTTTCGGCAGCACTCGGAAGACTGCTGATGGTGGCGGAAAACTATCCTCAACTGAAAGCTAATGAAAACTTCCTTGAACTTCAGTCGCAGCTCGAAGGAACGGAAAACAGGATAACCGTGGCCCGCAAAGACTTCAACGATGCAGCCAAGGCTTATAACGTGGCAATACGCAGATTTCCCAAAAACATACTTGCAGGATTGTTCGGATTTGAGAAAAAAGCATATTTTGAAGCGGAAAACGGTACGGAAAAAGCTCCTGAAGTAAAATTCTAACAGCAAATGACAAGAGTATTAAAGGTTTGGATAATGCTGACGGCAGTGCTGATGTCGCCGTATGTGTGCCTCGGAGGTGAAAAGGCAACACATACGGACGGCAACAGTGCGGCATATAGTGTGAAAACGGTACCGAATGTACACATTATGAACAGCCGGCACTACGTGTCAGACCCTGCAAACCTTCTGACTTCACAGACAAAAGACTCGATAAACACAATATTCGCAAAGCTCGAAAAGGCCACGGGCATAGAAACAGCCGTGGTCATGCTTCCTTCCATAGGTGACAGTGACGTGTTTGAATTCGGCCATTCCCTCTTCCGGTATTGGGGAATAGGAAAAAAGGGAAAGGACAACGGACTGCTGGTCATATATGTGGCAGACATCCATAAGATAAGATTCATAACTGGATACGGATTGGAGGGCGTTCTTACAGATGCAATATGCAAACGCATACAGACAAGATACATGATTCCCGCATTCAGACAAGGTGACACCGATGCGGGAATCATGAGAGGAACCGCTGCAATATACCGGGTTTTGGAAGATTCAATGAATCCCGACCAAAAAAGCGAGACAGGCATCAGCCCTATAATCAGCTTCATAATTCTCGCATCTATAATCTTACTTTCGATTGTACTTTTCAAATACCACTACCGCCGCAGCCATACGTGCCGCCATTGTGGAAAAAGCAGCCTAAGGACAATGTCGCGTGATTATTACACAGACAGGAGAGGGCACCGCATACAGAAAGAAATCCTCATTTGCGACAACTGTGGGAAAATAACGGTGAGGAACAAAGACATCGGAGGACCTCACGACAATAGCGGCCCTACCGCCGGAAACATACTCAACGCCCTATTTCTAAGCTCATTACTCAGTGGAGGACGCGGACACGGAGGAGGCGGATTCAGCGGAGGAAGCTTCGGAGGCGGAGACTCCGGTGGAGGTGGCGCCGGCTCAGACTGGTGACACCGCGATTATCAAATGAATTAAAAAACCATAATTATTAAGCTTTGCAAAGTATGTATAACCATAAGTGCAATGGAAAATATTAACTTTGCACAACATAAACGAAACAACATCAATTAAGAAATGAAGATATTACTGTTAGGCAGCGGCGGGCGCGAGCATGCCCTTGCATGGAAGATAGCACAGAGCGAAAAGGTTGAGAAACTCTTTATTGCCCCCGGCAATGCAGGCACGGCAAACTGCGGTGAAAACGTGCCAATAGGTGTAAACGAGTTCGAAAAACTTAAAAGTTTTGTGACAGAAAACAGCATCGACATGGTTGTCGTAGGTCCGGAAGACCCATTGGTGAACGGCATTTATGACGAGTTCAAAAACGATATACGCACAAAAGACATACCGGTGATAGGCCCGTCAAAGGCAGGCGCGACACTGGAAGGCTCGAAGGATTTTGCTAAAGGATTCATGCAACGCCACAATATCCCCACAGCAAGATACAAGACTTTCGACGGCAATACGCTCGAGGAAGGACTGGATTTCCTTGAAACACTCAAGGCGCCATACGTGCTGAAAGCAGACGGTCTGTGTGCAGGCAAGGGGGTTCTGATACTCCCCACTCTTGATGAGGCAAAGAAAGAACTTAAAGAAATGCTTGGAGGAATGTTCGGCAACGCATCGGCACAGGTTGTCATCGAAGAATTCCTGTCAGGCATAGAATGCTCGGTGTTCGTTCTCACTGACGGTAAAAACTATAAAATTCTTCCTGAGGCAAAAGACTACAAGCGTATCGGAGAACACGATACGGGCCTGAACACCGGTGGAATGGGAAGCGTAACCCCTGTACCGTTTGCGACAAAAGAATGGATGCGGAAAGTTGAAGACAGAATCATACGCCCTACGGTTGAAGGACTGGCGGAAGAAAACATTGAATATAAAGGTTTCATTTTCTTCGGCCTTATAAATGTCGGTGACGAGCCTATGGTAATAGAATACAACTGCCGCATGGGAGACCCCGAGACAGAAAGCGTGATGCTGAGACTGAAAAGCGACATCGTTGACCTGTTCGAGGGTGTGGCCAAAGGTGATTTGGACAAACGTACAATAGAATTTGACGAACGTGCGGCTGTATGCGTAATGCTGGTAAGCGGAGGATATCCCCGGGAATACAAGAAGGGCTATCCCATCAAAGGCATTGAGAACGTAGAGGGAAGCATCGTTTTTCATTCCGGCACATCCGTAAAGGACGGTGAGATCGTGACAAGCGGGGGCCGGGTAATAGCCGTAAGCTCATACGGCAGGGACAAGGCAGAAGCCTTACAGAAATCATTTGAAGAGGCTCAGAAGATTGAGTTCACCGACAAATACTTCAGAAGAGACATCGGACAAGACCTATAGTTCCACATAGTTATGATCAAACGCTTACAGAACATTGTTTCTGAGAGCAGGCTCACACTGCCGGCGGTGGCTGTTTTCGCCACGGCAGTGTGGCTTGCAGGCGGACTGATTTCACAGAATCTGTGGTTTCAGTTCGCCTGTTTTGCCATGTCTGCATTTCTTATGATGGAACTGAACAACAGATACTCCCTCATAAGAATTTACTCAAGAATGATATCATGCTCATTCATTGTCCTATCATGTACATATCCACAGGGATTCACATCCATAAACGAGACGATATCAACCATTTGTATCATAGCCATGTACATTTGGCTGTTCCGGACATATCTTGACAGACGGTCGCCCGGACTTGCCTTCTATTCTTTTTTATGCATAGGAACAGCAAGCGTTTTCTATGTGCATATACTGTTCCTTGTGCCGGTTATCTGGACGATAATGATTTTCTTCCTAAGTTCGGTAAGTTGGAAAAACATTGCCGCCTCCGTCATTGGACTAATCCTGCCGTACTGGTGTATGTCCGCATATCTTATATATGACAATCAGCCGTATTTCTTTATAGAACACTTTTCGCAATTAGGAGCATTCGGAAATATTGCAGACTACAGTATGCTAAGCACCCGACAGATTATTGTGGCTGTATTCGTAATTATACTGATGATAACAGGAAGCATCCACTACAACCGCACAAGAATGGATGACAAGATAAAGACAAGAATGCTTTATAACTGCTTTATCACAACCGATATCGCCGCAACAGTGTTTCTTATCCTGCAACCACAGCATTATGACATGCTTATAAGAATCATCATTGTAAACACAAGTCCACTGACAGGACATTTCCTTTCACTCACACGCACACGAATAACCGGGCTCACATTTTATGCTATCGTGATATGCGCCTTTACACTCACAGTCTTGAATCTGTGGATATCGTGACAGTATCACCATAACGGTAAAAAGAACATTGATCATGGATACATTCATAGAATTACTCATCGAATACGGCTATGGCGGAATGCTTATCGCAGCATTCCTTGCCGGAAGCGCCTTTCCATTCAGCAGCGAGGCCGTGATGGTTGGCCTGCGCGCGGCAGGGCTTGAGCCATGGGGGCTTATCGTATACGGCACAATAGGAAACGTTGCCGGCGGAATGCTCAACTATTACATCGGCAGGATGGGTAAGCTCGAATGGATAGAGAAATATCTGAAGGTAAAGAAAGAGAAACTCGACCGTGCCGTAAGGTTCATGTCCGGCAAAGGGGCGTGGATGGGCCTGCTTTCAGTACTGCCTATAATAGGCACAGCCGTGACAGTGGCATTGGGACTTATGAGGACCAATGTTTTCATCACATTCACAAGCGTCACCATAGGCAAGTTCACAAGATATTTACTTTTAATGTATGGTACCGATTATATAATAGGAATGTTTTAACATATAGCTGACAGCATTTTCCAATTATGCTTTCAGGTTAAATGTTTTTAAAAAGCACACATATACAGCTATTTATATTAACTTTGCAGGATAAACCTGCATAATCGTACCCTGATTACACAAATTACCGGAATAATATAAACAATAAATTAATTATAATTCTAAAGAATGAAACAGTTTAGACTTGTGGACAACACATTAGGCTGGATAACATTCCTTATCGCAGCTTTCGTGTATTGTTCTACTATCGAGCCGACAGCCAGTTTTTGGGACTGTCCGGAGTTTATCACCACAGGATACAAGTTGGAAATAGGCCATCCGCCGGGCGCACCGCTTTTCATGCTTACGGCAAACCTGTTCTCACAGTTTGCAAGCGATCCTTCGGATGTGGCACGGATGGTAAACACAATGAGCGCGCTGCTCTCCGCAGTGACCATAATGTTCCTGTTCTGGTCTATTTCCCATCTTGCAAGAAAGCTTCTGATAAGAAACTGGAATGAGCTTACCATGGCCAAGACAATCGCCATCGAGGCATCGGCTTTAGTGGGAGCGCTTATATATACATTCAGCGATACATTCTGGTTCAGTGCCGTGGAGGGTGAGGTCTATGCCTATTCCTCTGCATTTACAGCCATTGTATTCTGGCTTATACTGAAGTGGGAAGACCATGCCGACGAACCTCACAGCGACAGATGGCTTGTCCTGATAATGTATATGACCGGACTTTCCATTGGTGTACACTTGCTTAACCTTCTTTGCGTTCCGGCCATCGTACTTGTATACTACTACAAGAAATTCCCGCACAAGAATCCCGCCTCAGACCTTAAAGGTTCCCTCGCGGCATTGGCAATATCAATGGTCATTCTCGGTGCCGTGCTATATGGCGTGGTTCCAGGAATAGTACGCGTAGGAGGATGGTTTGAACTGTTCTTCGTAAACACACTCGGATGTCCTTTCAATACAGGTGAGATTATTTACATCGCATTGCTTATTGCCTGCATAATATGGGCTATCTATGAAACATACCATAACAACAACGAGAAACGCGGCAGCATCGCATTCCTATGCTCAATAGCAATGCTCGGCATTCCGTTCTACGGACACGGATGGAGCTCTATCGTAATCGGCATAATCGTACTGGCACTGCTGTGGATGATTCTGAAATACAAGAGGAAAGGACAGCCGCTTGTAAGCGCACGCGTGAAGAACACCTCGCTTCTTTGCATGCTGATGCTTATGATAGGCTACTCAAGCTATACAGTGACAGTAATACGCTCATCGGCCAACCCTCCGATGGACCAGAACTCACCGGAAGACATATTCACTCTTGGAGAATATCTAAGCCGCGAACAATACGGCAGCCGGCCTCTGTTCTACGGACAGGCATACACATCACAGATCGCCCTTGAAAGAAAGGGAGACATGTGCATCCCTGTAAGAAGCGAAGGAGCACCCGTATATCAAAGAAAAGAAAAGGCATCGGAAAACGAGAAAGACTCATACTTCGTTGTACGGACAAAGGACGATTACAAATATGCACAGAATATGCTGTTCCCACGTATGTACAGTTCCACACATACCCAGGCATACGAGAGTTGGATGGGAGGCGTTGACGGCAGCAGCGTGCCATACGACAGATGCGGAGAGTTGGTATCGGTGAAAGTGCCTTCCCAAATTGAGAACCTACGCTTCTTCCTGTCATACCAATGCAACTTCATGTACTGGAGATACTTCATGTGGAACTTCGCAGGACGCCAGAACGATATCCAGGGGCACGGAGAACTTGAGCACGGAAACTGGATTACAGGCATTCCTTTCTTTGACAACTGGCGTCTTGGCGACCAAAGCAAGCTTCCTGACGATCTGAAAGAGAACAAAGGCCACAATGTATTCTACTGTCTGCCTCTGCTGCTCGGACTCATAGGTCTCTTCTGGCAATCGTTGCGCAAGGGTCCAAACGGCATACGCCAATTCTGGGTCGTATTCTTCCTGTTCTTCATGACAGGACTTGCCATCGTCATATATCTCAACCAGACACCGCTTCAACCGCGTGAACGCGACTATGCATACGCAGGTTCCTTCTATGCATTTGCAATATGGTGCGGACTTGGCGTGGCAGCCATTATCGAGGAGATATACCGCAAGGTAAAGAAGCATGAGAGCCTTATTGCCGGTGTGACAGGCGCAATATGTCTGCTTGTGCCTATACAGATGGCATCACAGACATGGGACGACCACGACCGCAGCGGACGTTACACATGCCGCGACTTCGGACAAAACTATCTGATGTCTCTCCAGCAGGAGAACAATCCGATTATATTCACAAACGGCGACAACGACACATTCCCCTTGTGGTATAATCAGGACGTGGAAGGTGTGCGCACAGATGCACGTGTATGCAACCTAAGCTACCTGCAGACAGACTGGTACATAGACCAGATGAAACGTCCGGCTTACGACTCTCCTTCCGTACCGATAAAGTGGAACAGGCTACAGTATTGCGCCGGAACGAACGAGTATGTGGAAGTAGAGCCTTCCATGAAACACTCAATAGAGAATCTCTACCAGACTTATCCTGAGGAAGCAAAGGCTATGTTCGGTGACAATCCGTTTGAGTTGAAGAATATTATCAAATACTGGGTACTCAACGAAGTAACACCGGAACAACGGGAAATAATGAAACTCATCACAGGAAGCCAAAACGGCAATATCCATGTCATACCTACCGATACAGTATATGTGACTATCGACAAGGAGGCTGTGAGAAAGAGCGGAATGATGATGGCAGCTGACTCTATCCCGGACCGCATGGTAATATCACTGAAAGGAAAGAACGCTCTATATAAAGGAGATCTCATGATGCTTGAGATGATATCGCAGAGCAACTGGACACGCCCTATTTATGTCGCACTGACTGTAGGTGAGGACAACTATATGAACCTGGGAGACAACTTTGTGCAGGAAGGACTTGTAAACCGCATCACTCCTTTCACGACAAACGCACCCGGTGCAAAGAACTTCGACACAAAACGCACATACGACAATCTGATGCACAAGTTTAAGTTTGGAGGACTCAGCACGAAAGGTATATACATCGATGAGACCGTAATGAGAATGTGCTACACCCACAAACGTATATTCGTACAACTGGCGATGGAACTTATGAACGAGGGACAGGACAAAAAAGCCCTTGAGGTTCTTGACTATATGGAAAAGCAGATTCCGGAATATAACGTTCCAATAGACTACATAGGCGGCTCATGTGATCAGGCACGGATATACACTGCACTGAATAAAAAAGACAAGGCGCGTGATATCCTGGAGAAACTATGGAATAAGTCAAACCAGTATATCGACTGGTATCTCAGCCTCGACGGCACCAGATTTGCCGGTTCACAATCCGACTGTCTGAGACATTTCTATATTATGCAACAGGTGTCGATGATTGCTATGCAAATCGACAAAAACTGGGGAGAAAAACTCGCAGGACAGCTTAATATCAAGATGGATCAATATCATGGTAAGGGCGGTCAGTTCCCAGGACAATAAACATATATAATTATAGACAGACCGTAGGACAGACGGGCGGCTGCGACAACAAGCACAGCCCGGCCTGTCCCCGGATTAAAAACATTAGGCTATCATGAAATAGCACTGTTCTTTCAACAACAGACTATATGATTATAGAACAACCGGCAATATGGCTAAGGTGGCTGTATCCAAGAGCCACATGGAGAATGGACAAACACGAAAAAGCTGTTTACCTTACCTTCGATGACGGTCCCATACCACAGGCAACCCCTTTTATTCTGGAAACACTCGCTAAGTTCAACATCCATGCAACATTCTTCATGGTGGGTGACAATGTGAGAAAGTATCCTGATATATATGAAAATGTGCTGAAAGCCGGACATAGGATCGGAAACCATACATATAACCACATGGGCGGTTTCAGACATACGGTGAAAACCTACAACGAAAATGCGGAAAAGGCAAACAAGCTGCTGCATACAAACCTGTTCAGACCTCCACACGGATGGATGCGCATCGACCAATATCTATGGCTTGGACGTAAATACAGAATAGTAATGTGGGATCTTGTCACACGCGACTATTCCAAATGGATGACTGCAGAAGATGTACTTAACAACGTAAAGAAATATACACGTAACGGCTCTATAATAACATTTCATGATTCGCTGAAAAGCATTGACAAGCTTCATTACGCATTGCCGGAAGCAATAAAATGGCTGAAAGAACAGGGATATGAGTTCAAGGTCTTTGAATAAAAGGAAATACCGACACCTACAGACGGAAAGAACGTGGATTTTAAACCTATGACAGACAAAGAGACTCTCACATCAAATATTAAAGCCGAGGCTGCAAACCTCGGCTTTTTTGCATGCGGAATAGCCCATGCGGAACCTGTAGACAGACAGACAGCCGACAAGTTCATGAAATGGATTGAGTTGAAAGGACACGCCTCTATGGCATACATGGCCAATCATACAGACAAGCGATTAAATCCGACACTGCTTATGCCGGAAGCAAAAAGCATAATATGTGTGGCTATGAACTATACGCCGCATGAGATGATGGACATAAAGGAATACCGTTTGGCGGCATACGCATACGGAAAGGATTACCATGACATCATGAAGGACAAACTAAGAAAACTGGCAACGACAATACCTTCAGACAACATAAAGATATGCTGCGATACCGCTCCTATATTGGAAAAATATTGGGCAATGAAGGCCGGAATAGGATGGATTGGAAAAAATCATCTGCTCACCATCCCCCATGCAGGAAACATGTTTTTCCTTGGAGAGATAATAACCGACATTGAAATGATATACGACAGTCCGGGCACCAACAGATGCGGCACATGCCGGGCGTGCCTCGATGCCTGCCCGACAAAGGCATTGCATGACTGTGACGAAAAACGTATAGGGAATGACAATGCGGAAAACATCTTCCGTGCGGAGACCTGTCTGTCATATCAGACTATTGAAAACCGCGGAGCCTTGTCTGAAAAAGCAGAAAGAGGTATGGGAAACTATATATACGGATGCGACAGATGCCTTACGGCATGTCCTTGGAATACATTCGCCAAACCATGCACAGAACCTCGACTCCAACCGTCACATGAACTGATGAACATGAAGAAAGCACAATGGCACGATTTATCCGTTGACAGATACCGCAGACTTTTTAAGGGAAGCGCAGTGAAACGCGCAAAGTATGACGGACTGATGAGAAATATCATTGCCGTAAAAAACAGGCAGGAATAACACAGCCATACAGTTGCCCTTCCAAATATCAGGACACATTATATTTATTTTAGCTCTTACATGTCGCTTTTTTTGCGTAATTTTGCATCACACACCAGGCAATCAATAATTCATGAATAATAGGAATACAGAAACAACAATACATACGACCGACAGGCATACCGTGCTGGCCGCACTTGTAAGGGGCTTCTTTCTCGGATTTACCGAAGGCATTATAAGCAGCAATGACGACAGGGAGACAGCAAAGCCACAGAGAATAAAACAAATCATGCTAAACCACTATGAGGAAATAGCAGGCGAGTTTCATGCAAACATGTTCATACCAATAGCAAACATAAACTACAGTTATGAGGAAATAATAGAGAAAGTAAGCGCCAACGGCAATGACTTCAGTTCACTCATGAGGATTGCATGCAAGACAGAAAGCCTGTATAAGGCAATGGTTGACGAATACAAAATGAACTTTCAATGTCTTCTTGAAGGAAGAATCATGCCTGCACGCGAATATATCTCCGCATATACAAGAGATAACGAAAGCAATGATTCTGCAATAGCCACCGACCTTGCTGTAGACATCGTAACAGGCGCAACGGCAAGAAGCTATATATGCGGACTGAAAAAGAATGCGACAGGCAACGTATCCATAAACCAACCCAGGCTCTATCGCATAGTAATGGATGTCATAAACGTATTGCTCAACGGCTGCAATGAACATGAAGAACTTCCGGATGATACAGACGGGATATTCAGGATAATGATAAAGGCATGCCGTACGCGCCGCAACATGAACGTAATGCTTGAATCAATAAACAATACTTACAGGCAACTTATCGAAGAAGAAGATATCAGCATCAGGAAACCGTAAAAAACTAATTAGAAACAAATATAAACACTAAAACAAAATGAGAAGAATCATTCTATTATTGGGTATTGCCTTAACGGCAATACAGGCTTCGGCACAATTCTCGAAACCCAGAAGACAGTATGTGGAATATATTGTCAGCACAAACAACCCAAGCAGGAATTATGAACTGAACGAGAATGCCAGCCTGAAGATAGAGGCATACAAAGGGGGTATTCCGCTCAATGGAGTAAAGGTATACTACAAGACAGGCGATGAAATGATGACTCCTGAAAAAAATGATTCCGCGGTATTCAACAATGGAGTTGCCACAATAAACCTCGGAACAAGAAAAGAGCCGGGCTTCAAGGCATGCGACCTAAAATTCACCGTATACGACAAGACATACAAGGATCTGGTAAAAGTCGGATTCGCACCGGAAAAGATAAAGCCTTTCACCGCCATGCCGGAGGACTTTGACAAATTCTGGAACAAAGCCATTAAAGAAGTTGAGAAGATAGACCTAACACCGGAAATCACCCCGTTGCCGTCATACTCGACAAAGAACGTAGACGTATTTCTTGTAAAACTGACAGTAGGCAAGAACGGACGCAACATGTATGGCTATCTGAGCAAGCCAAAAGACGGAAAGAAACATCCGGTTTTGTTTGAACCACCCGGAGCAGGAGCAAAAAAAATCACACCAACAACATACTACAGCGAGAACGGATTCATACACTTCAAAATAAACATCCACAGCGGATGTAATTCGGAACTAAGCGATGACATGTTTGAAACTGCACGCAAGATTGCAGACAACTACAACCGTAACGGTATAGAAAACAAAGAACAATTCTACTACAAAGACGTATATGCAGGATGTTCGCGCTGCGTGGATTTCCTTTGCACACTGCCAGAATGGGACGGAAAGAACGTTGGAGTGACAGGCGGAAGCCAGGGCGGTGCATTGACTATAATCACAGCAGCACTGAACAAAAAGGTTACTTTCTGCGCACCATTCTACCCTGCCCTGTGCGACCTCAACGGATTCCAGCACAACCGTGCAGGCGGATGGCCGAAGTATTTCCAAAAGGGAAATGAAAAGCAAGGGGCAGAGCATACACTCGAATATTATGACGTAGTCAACTTCGCACGCCGACTGACATGTCCTATATTCTTTTCCTTCGGATATAACGACGACACATGCTCGCCAACATCCACATACGGAACATACAACGAGATAAAATCCCCAAAAACACTTTCCATCACCCCGACAAGCGGTCACTGGAGATTTCCTGAAACCAACGACGAGTCTGTGAAATGGATGCAGAAAATGGCAGAATAAGCGAATCCGTAGGAACTTCCTGCCATTGATTGGCACAGCATTTCGCGAAATGTGTGCTATTTATGTGCAAGAAACTACTAAAAGAAGAAAAGCCGTTGCAAGCATTATTGCAACGGCTTTTCTTCTTGTTATATCTTATGGAACTGTATAGGATAGAACCAGGTACATCCTGATTATAATCCGTTTTACTTCTCCAATGCATGTCTCTACAGTGTACGGCCTATTTATTGAAACGTTCTCTCAGCTTGACAATCATATCCTTGGTCATGCTGTCCAAGTCGAATTCCGGTTTCCATCCCCATTCTTCACGGGCACAGGTGTCGTCCAGTGAATTAGGCCATGATTCCGCGATAGCCTGGCGCAACGGGTCCACTTTATATTCCATCTGGAACATAGGAATATATTTCTTTATGCTGCTACAGATAATTTCCGGGTCGAAGCTCATAGAAGCGATATTGAACGAGTTGCGGTGAACCAACTTGTCGGGGTTTGCCTCCATAATTTCGATAGCTGCGCGCAATGCGTCAGGCATATACATCATGTCCATATAAGTATTCGCAGCGATAGGACACTCAAACTTTTCACCTTTCACAGCAGAATAGTATATATCTACAGCATAGTCGGTCGTTCCGCCACCAGGAGGTGTCACGTATGAAATCAATCCTGGAAAACGAACCGAACGGGTATCCACACCAAAGCGGATGTTGTAGTAGTCGCTCAGCAATTCACCGGAAACCTTTGTCACGCCATACATTGTTTTCGGGTCGCGGATAGTGTCTTGTGGAGTCTTGTCCTTTGGGGTCTTGTCACCAAACGCACCGATAGAACTCGGAGTGAACACGGCACATTTCTTTTCACGCGCCACTTCCAGTACATTGAACAATCCCCCCATGCCAATCTTCCAAGCCAACTGAGGTTTTGCTTCGGCCACAGCCGACAATAGAGCAGCCAAATTGTAAATGGTGTCGATGTTGTATTCAGATACCGTTTCAGCAATCTGCTGTGCGTTTGTAATATCCACAATAGCAGAAGGTCCGGATTCTTTCAACACTCCTTTAGGTTCTGCACCAGGGATATATCCGGCTACGATATTACCATTGTAAATATCTCTTAACTTCATAGTTAGTTCCGAGCCAATCTGGCCTGTGGAACCGATGATCAATACATTTTTCATCGTCTGTCACTTGCTTTAAGTTTCTTTTTGAAAGCAAAGGTAAACAGAAAACCGTTTATTTGAGTAATTTTCTCTAAAATTTTTAATGCTATATCAAAAAAAAATAAGAACTTTGTCAAGTAAAACAGATTTTTAATCTTATAGATATACCCTTAATAAAAAGAAAAGCTATGTATGGTAAAATGAAAGAGTTCCTTACAAAGGAATTGGCTGATATCAAAGCAGCCGGATTGTATAAAAACGAACGTATCATCACCTGTCCACAGCGTGCAGATATCAAGGTTAATGCCGGTGAAAGTGTGTTGAACTTCTGTGCCAACAACTATTTGGGATTGTCAAACAACCAACGTCTGATTGATGCAGCCAAGGCAGCCATGGACACTCACGGCTACGGTATGTCTTCTGTTCGTTTCATTTGCGGGACTCAGGATCTGCACAAACAGCTGGAAGCAACAATCTCCGATTATTTCAAGACAGAAGACACTATACTTTATGCAGCATGCTTCGATGCCAACGGTGGCTTGTTCGAACCTCTGTTGACAGAGGAAGACGCAATCATTTCAGATGCATTGAACCATGCGTCCATCATCGATGGTGTACGTTTATGCAAGGCAAAACGCTATCGCTACGCCAATGCAGACATGGCTGAGTTGGAACGCTGCCTGCAGGAAGCTCAGGCACAGCGCCACCGTATCATTGCTACTGACGGTGTGTTCTCCATGGACGGAAATGTTGCTCCTATGGATAAGATTTGTGAGTTGGCGGAGAAATACGATGCATTGGTTATGGTCGATGAGTCACACTCGGCCGGTGTGGTAGGCCCTACAGGCCATGGTGTAGCAGAACAGTTCGATATATACGACCGTGTGGATATCTTTACCGGTACGCTGGGCAAGGCCTTCGGTGGCGCCATGGGTGGATTCACCACAGGCAAGAAAGAAATAATCGACATTCTGCGTCAACGTTCCCGTCCTTACCTGTTCTCCAATTCTGTGGCTCCCGCCATTGTCGGTGCCAGCCTAGAAATGTTCAAGATGTTGAAGGAAAGCAACGACTTGCACACCAAGTTAATGGAAAATGTAACTTATTTCCGCGATAAGATGATGGCAGCCGGTTTCGATATAAAACCTACTCAGAGCGCAATCTGTGCAGTGATGCTATATGACGCGAAGTTATCTCAAGACTTTGCCGCAAAGATGCAGGCTGAAGGCATTTACGTTACAGGATTCTATTATCCGGTTGTTCCGAAAGGACAGGCGCGTATACGCGTACAGTTGTCAGCCGGTCACGAAAGAGAACACTTGGACAAGGCAATCTGCGCATTCATCAAAGTCGGTAAGGAACTTGGTGTGATTAAATAAGAGCATATATTTATACACTCTAATATACATGTCATAGAGACGCTTTGCCTTAAAAAACTCTGAGTTTTCTATAAACGGATCGAGGGTGTGTCGTAATTAAGTTTTACGGTGCATCCTCGCTATGTTTTGAAGATAAAAAATCAAAAGAGGTTGTGTCAGCGTTTTGACACAACCTCAATATTTTACAGACAAAGATTTATCGAATCACTTTACGACTTTCACCGTACGTCCGTTGGAAAGCCTTACGATATTAAGACCTTTGCGCTGAGCATTCATTTTCTGGCCTGCCAGATTGTAATTCTCCACACCTGCTGTATCTGTATCAACAACAGCATCCTCTATTCCATTCGCAAGATCCCATTCCAATGCGTTAGATATTGCATCACACCGTGCTGCATTAAGAACGTATCCGTTAGCCGCATCAATCAGCATACATACAATCTTGCAATTCTGCAGTGAAGTAATCGATTTGCCGGGAACTTCAAAAGAAACATTACCAGTTATTGTCTCACCGCCTCTGACAGAAGTGGGAATATATCCGTTCTCACCATAATAAGACTGACCCACGATTGCACGTGCGACATCCTTATAAGCATACCATACGGAACCACGGCCATACTTACCGCCAAGCCCCCAGTCTCCATAAATAGGATCCGTACGGCTTGCAAAATAATTACGCTGATTAGCATATAGATTATCCTCGACAACAACAGTAAGAATATTATAATTTACAGAATTCTTGTCAAGGGCAAACCTTACATCGACCGGCACAGTTATCTCATCCGTAGACGAATTATAGACAGCCTCGCCTGTCTCTATTTCAACATCTGTAAGTTTGTCTATCTCACTCTTCACATAGTCAGCAAACGTTACATCTCCGTCAACAGAGAAGAAAGACGGATTGCCTTCCTCATCTGAGTCCATATATGAAAGATAATTCTCAATACGGTTTACACGACCTGTAGGGAACGAGCGGAAACCAAGGAAATTCTCATACGCACCATAAGCATACGCATCGTCATTATGTATGCATACAGGTATCAACTGACCGGGGAACTGACTTTCAATATATTCCACAGCAAGTATACCTCCAGGACAATTTCCACACCATGCGCCGGTGCCTTCTTCAAGTACGACACGACGCTTGGGATTGAACGCAAGATTCTTAACCGAAGCATTTATCTCCTGTTCTTCCGTACCCATCTTCACCACTATAGTAAACTGCGTTTCCTGCCCTTTGGTCAACTTCAGTTTTTCAGGGAACGTAAATTCATAAACACTGCCCTCCTTCAAACCGATACCCTCAGCCTTATAAATTCCTATTTGGGTTCCGTCTACCGTCTTATATGTGGCCTCAATGGCATCGTATGATATGTTGTTGGTCACCATTACATATCCCTTGATTTCCACCTCTTCCTGTGAGACGACATTCTCCTGTGTCATGCTTCCGGCAACAAAGTTGCCTTTGTATATTACATTTACGTTATCAACAAACACTACACTTTGGTCTTCGTTTTCGTTGAGGAATGCTATATACACTTTCTTTCCTGCATATTCTGCAAGTGAAATGCTGTGGCTTTCCCATTCACCGGTAAGCGTAGCTTCATTTGCTCCCGGAGTCAGTATACCGTCAAATACCAGCTTTCCGTTTGCACGTATTGCATCAATGTGCTCTTTCAGCACAGTACCTTCTATAAGCTCATTGTTCTCCCATACATAAACTTTCAGTTTATCAGTCTTACCGGCCTTATATGACTGCGTCTGGAAATTCAGTCTGTAATATTCGTTTCCTATAGAAAGCTGTGGGGTTATCATCCAGTCGTTTGCCTTGCCGGCCGGAGAATACATGGAAGTAGATGCGGCACAATAATCATACTGTCCGTTGTCATGCACAGAGAAATTCCATGGCGTATTGTCTGCATCAAATCCCCATCCTACCATTTCTGAGGTCGGTGTGTTATGGTCACCCTCGTACATAAGCCATTTGCTCAGTGACGTTCCCGGATCATTGAAGTCATCAACAAACAGGAAGCTTGAACCCTGCTCGGGAGGTGTTACAACAAAAGCCCCATGATAATTGACAGTAATCTCATTACTGGGGCAGAACCCTACTATATCGGAAACAGCACCGGCAGGTATCTTCACCACATAGTCGGAACCTTTCATCAAACGACGCGTTGTAGGAGGATATACGTATAGTTTGTTTCCATCGGCAACAAGTACAAGACTGCTCAACGGCTGTTCCGAACCACTCTGGAAAAGAATGCCTGTGACTGCCTGAGCCACAGCAATCTTCGTGTCGAAAGTAATCATGACAGGATTGTTGTAGCTTAACTCTGTTATTACGCTTCCTTCCAACGGAGCTATGCGTGTTGGAGCTACCGGTCTGTCTGCACGTCCTTTATATACAGCCGTGATTTCATTATTTCTCATATTTCCATTTACGAAAATACCTGCAGGTATCTTAAGCACATACTCTTCATCTTCCGAAAAGGCTGTCTCAGGAAAATCAAGTATAAATATACGATTATCTTTTACAGACGCCGCACTTATGGAATTTGTGACTGCCAACTTTGTTTCACCTTTATAAATATATGCCTCGGCACCTTCAGCTACGGTGGCCTCACGCGTAAAAGATAAAGCGACCTGCCTTATTTTTGCGATACTGCTTCCTGACACAGGAGAAAGCTCATATTCCGCAAGAATATTAACACCTTGTGCGGCCTCAGAGAATGAAACAGGGAGAGTCAAGGCATAATTATCATCTTGTGGAGAAGGGAAAGCCACTATTGTCTTACCATCGTCACTCACCGCTACGGCAGTTCCCGTATACTCAACACCCATTGCCTTTGTAAAATCTATCGAATAGCGTTGTTTGAGTATCATTCCCAAATCAATATATTTTCCATCCACACGCACACTCATCGTACGCACAGGATTACCGTACGGAGTGGCACAGAACATCAAACCGTCATTTGCCACAGCTGAAACAAACTGGTCATTATCAGCTGTACTTTCATATATTTCAAACGTTTTTTTATTCACATCATAAAGGAAAGGAACAATAAGCTCCTCCGGCCATTCCGAACCTTCAACCTCACGCACTATATATGCATTACCACCCACAAAACTTCCGTTATTGCTCATCACAACATTATCAATGAATGACTCTGAGGTAAGATTCTGACCAAGCATCTCGTAAGTCTTTGTCCTGACATCATATACAAAATAACAGCATCCCCATCCCGGATGATTGGTTGACAATCCTCCGAGAACAATATTGCCGTCAGCCGAAACAGCAACAATATTCAATTCTGCATTTTCCTTACCGGATATATCGGTTGTAGGCAATCCTTCAAGAGTGATAAGATTTCCGTCTTTCCAATAGCATGACGTAAAATTAAAGGAGTTATTATAAATCATTCCGACCATTACCGAACCATCCGGAGTCATACTCGAAACTCTTCCGCCATATCCACGTGTGCCGGCCGGTAAAGGAAGTACCGTCCACTTTCCATCCTTAAAGTAAGCGGGAACATTGTTGTATGAACCTGCCACTATCTTACCGTCATCCGAAATATCATTCAAATGAATATTATCCCCTTCCGTTCCTTCAGAGAGTGTTACAATGGTTCCTGTAGCCAAGTCATAGACATCCACAGAACAGCCCCGCTCAACACCGTCATTGCCATCGTCATAAACAGCCCAACGGCCGTTGTCTGACATCCCGCAAATAGTACCGAATGGAATTTCAAGAGTTTTCAATACAGGAGATTCACTTTGGGCGGAAAGCCCTAATATGAAAATGAAACTCCATACAAATAATGCAATAGTTTTTTTCATTCTATCATTTTAAATTAAAATATAATCAACATTACTTCAATCTCCTTTCAAATACACAAAATTTATCTCACCACAATCTTCTTTCCGTTAACGATATAGACCCCAGATTGCAATAAGGCGCTTACAGGCAAATCAGCATGCACATTCAGTAAAACGACCTCACGTCCGTCAACAGAATAAACAGGAACTTTTGTATCTGACAGTGAAATAATCGTTATCACACCTTTATCGACATAAAGTTTTATATCATTATCCATATTAACATCAGAAACACCATTATCCCCGGATTTCTCTATTCTTATATTGCGTATATACATTGTCGTATAATCATCTGATGCAAAAGAAATACTTATTCTTCCTTTTTCGCCAACAGCAGGAATATCCACTTCCACTTTCTCAAAAGTACTGGAACCGGTCTCGTAACCGTCACTCGTAGCCGTCATTGTCCCTTCATACTTGTCAATTGTACAATAAGACAATTCTGTACCCGTTTCTCCGGCTTTAACATAAAGCCCATTACCTTCACCGAAAACTCCTGGCTTATTACCTCTTGGTTCGTCATTTACCAAAACAAATGTCTCAAGAGCATATTCGAAAGATAATTTCACAGGAGCATCCAAAGGCAATTCGGGAGTCGTGATCCTATTCTCTACAGCATTGTAAGATTTCCCCCAAAGCGCAAGCTCATTATCATACATACGCCTGATAGGACTGAATTTCATTGTAACATCCTCGCCTGAACATGAAGCAATCCAACCATAAGGCACAGCACCAAAAGGATATGACGAAATATCGGGAGCGTATGGTAATACGGCATGCGTAACGGTCCACGAATCAATACCTGATGAAGACACACTACCGTCCTTAAGTGTCCATGCCCTGAAGAAAACAAGGCTATTGTCTTTAATGTCTGACACCACGGCCTCATTACCGTCACCGACGAACACAACTTCTCCTCCCCCGGGAATAACATCACCCGCTTTCACAGTTGGGGCAGGATGGCCGAACTGTCCTGAATACTCACCATAATTTGAGGAATGCTGTGTGGTCTTTGCTATAATCACCGGATAGTCTGAAGTCCATCCTAACTTTACGGAATTTGTACCTCCCGGCTCTGCATTGAAAGCAGAAGGAGGGGCCTGAAGCGTTATATAATTATTCTCGTCTCTGTCGTCACATCCGTAGGCCGGGTATCCGTTCGCACTTATGGCACATATATAATAATCTGTAGCCGGTTTTATGTTTTCTATAACGGCTGAAGGATTGGCACCGTCACTGTAATACAATACAATCGAATTACCCATTTTTGAACCCACAGCAAATGTCTCACCGTCAACGGGCAGATCTGATGTCTCAAACGGAGTATTAGAATAAAGCAACACTGTGGCAGCCGCATCATCCGCACGCCTGCATGATATTTTCAGGTTTCCTTTTTCTTCCTTTACCATAAGATTCTCAGGAGCATCTTTTGGAGCTTTCTTATCGGAGACAGGAGATAATGAATAAACGACCGAATAATACTTGTCGTAATCATTATTGTCCCAATATATATATGACTTTCTGTTCAGGACATCTGTTTTGCGTGACGGAGACACTGCTACATCTTTGTCTATACCTGCACTGGTAAGTAAAATGACATCATCATTATCCCAACCTTTTATACCTGTAAAAAAGCCAAAACCGGAACCATAACAAGTCTCAACCTCTTGAAAGGCAAACTCTACTTTCCCGTTGCTTTCATAAAGACGTATTTGCAAGTTAAACTTTCCTTTGCCAGAAGTACCTCTTTCAATAAGCACCATACCGGCATACTGCACAGTAAATATTCGGTTTCCCTCATCACCTTCGGTCTTATAAGAAATATTGCCACCCTCAACACCATTCATTACAGGAAGCATCTGTACTTTGAATGCCTGCTGCGGATCCACTATATCATATCCAAAATATAAGACACCGGAGTTACCGATTACAACCTGATTGAACTTCTGCCCACCGAGAATAAAATCAAATCCTATATCAAATCCCGGCCCCGGCTCAGCCGCACCAAGTTCGGCCCCGTCAGCATAAATATATGTTCCGGAATATTCAAAACTTGAACTTACAGTTGTAGCCCCGATAAGTGCATTATATGCCACTGTGCCTTTTTCGTACTTGTATTGCGGCACATTCCCTGCCAGAACACAACCGGACAACGCCAGCATGACTACCAGCATGCCGGACTTTAAACCTGAAAGAAAATTTGTCATACTATCTATATGTCTAGTTATTTATTACCATAATAATATATTATAATTATCTGCAAATATAAGTAAAATATAGCATATAACAATAATATAAAAACCAAAAAACATTAAAAACCCATATCAAACCAAACTTATAACATGGGAAATATAATATGACGCAAATGACAAGAGACTATAAACGAACACGGGCACGTAACTTCCTGCGAATATTTCTCTTACGCCTTATATAGGCTAACCGCTGAAGGATATGGCTGCGCAAGCGCATTATCTGATATCTGAAAACAATGCATGCAAGGAAAAAGTATATTGCTGCCTGAATCCATAAAGCACGGTATTCCGGCATTACGTCAGACAACGTACCCCCCATTGAGTTTATACGAACAAAAGCGCGTACTCCATTAGTGGAAGGAAAAACATACGATATAGCCTGCCATACGCCCGAAATACTGCTTTGTGGCCATGAAACGCCGGAAAGAAACATAAGCGGTACTGATGTAAACACCACCAGAAGCATAACATTCTCACGATAACGAATAAGACATGAAAGCGTAAGACCGAAAAATATACATGAAAGGACATACGGGAACAGAACCGCAAACAAATCACCGGCTTGTCCCAATGCAGGAAAGTTGAAAATACGCGGAACCACAACAGACAGATATGCAGCTACAACAGAATAAATCATAAGATAGCACATTGACTTTCCCAATACTATACGGAATATCCCATGATAGTGACGGCTGACAGGTATAAGATCTGTAAAACGGTTGTTCTCACGAGCCGTTCCGGCAGAAAGTCCTATTCCAAGAAGAAGTGTCTGTTGTATTATCAGCATAAGGACAGCAGGAAGGATAAACGAACCATATCCCCCGGAAGGATTGAAAAGAGGTATCTCGTCAAAATCCAACGGTTGTGTGGAAATCTCATCCTCGCGATGTGTATAATTACCGGAAATGCTTATCTGTATCTTTTTCCCCATCTCCGTACTTACAGCCTGTGCCGTCTGGAACACAGCCTTATAGTTAAGCATAAGGCTCATATCACAATATACGGCTACAGTAGCCTGACGCATACTGTTGACATTCGTAGAGAAATCATGCGGAATCCTGTATATTCCACTTACCTCCTGACGTTCCATCATACGGCGTGCCTCCCTCATATCATTAACGTATGCCTTTATGAAAACATCAGGTGAGGCATCACACTGGCGTGCAAACTCACGGCTAAGAGCACTGTGAGATTCATCTACAACAGCAACGGGAACCTCATGAACCAACTCATTGTTATATATCCACGAATAAAGCAACGGATAAGCCAAAGGCACAAGAATCACAAACATGAGGACACCCTCGTCTTTGACGTTGAGTTTCATTTCCTGCCTCCATATATAACAGGCATCCGTCAGTCCCTGAATTACACGCTGCAAAAATCCATGTTTACCGTTCATTCGCATCTTTGGAATTTTATGGGATATATACATAGTTTAGCATTGCATTTTTTATCTTGCCAAGCAATATCACCGGCAATAACGTAAAAGCAAGCATCGATACAATATGCAACCACGCATCGGACACGGGATAGCCGTTGAATACCGTTACCTGATATGCCATGAAATAATGACGCAACGGGAACAACCAAGAAAGGGCCTGAAGCTCAGAATCCATCGATGATACAGGAAACGCCGAACCCACAATGGAAAAGCTCAGTACCGCCCACAACGAACAGATGCTCATTGACATACGCAATGAGGGGAACAGCCCGAAAACAAAGACCCCGAATCCTTGTGCGGGAAGAACCGTCATAAGTCCCAACAAAAGCATATCGGAAAAGCCTCCATGATGCGGAAACTGTAGCATACCAAACACATAATACATGTACCCCGATACTATTGCAAGAAATATAAGCGTCTGTGGAAGCAGCTTCCCTATGATGGCGACAACGATATCATTATCCGCAAGACGAAGCCAATGTCTTGACCGTCCGAACTTCAGTTCCGTACCTATGGAATATGCTGTTATAAGAAATATAAACAACATTATCACACCCGGCACAAGCATTGTACTGAGATAAATATTATAGTTTGTCCAAGGATTGGAGATCTGATGAAGATCAATCCGTATGGGCTGAAGAAAAGCCTGTATCTGACTTGACGTGAATCCACGCGCACTTAAGGTTGCCTTACCTACGGCAGCCGAACCCAGCGTACTTATTGTCTTCAAATCACGAAAGACAAGAGCTCCCGCTGTAAGAGACGTCATACTGTAATAAAAGGATATCTTCGGCCGGCGGCTTGCAAGCAAGTCCGAAGCCATACCTTCCGGAATATATAAAAACGCATATATCTCATTACGCTGTATGGCCTCACGTGCTTCTGCCACAGAAGCATATCTTCCGGTAATACGGGTGGTCTGAAACGCATCAAGATTGCGGATAAGGGAACGGGATGTTGAAGAATTATCCAAGTCAACCACACCGACCGGCATTTCCTGAGGTTGTCCGTCATCCATTAAAGATGTAAAAAACAACATCACGGAAACAGGAAATATTACCATACAGAACCAATAGACAGGATTCCTTAGCAATATGACACATTCCCTTCCGGCTATTGCCGCAATCCGGCGGATATGATTATTTATCTTCATCAACCAATGACTTTTCTTTATTACATACAGTGACATGCAAAATCATGCCGTTCCGATATAATTAAGACCAACAAGACACTACTTCCGTTCACCGGTCTTTTATTATCAAAGACATTCCGGGACGCAAACCTTCAACTCTCTCCACCGGACGGGCTTTCACCTCAAATGTCTTCAGGTCAAACTGTCCATTAGCTTTTGTAGCTCTCCATACGGCATAACTTCCTTCGTCCTTCATATAGTAAACCTTAAGCTTTACGTCCTTGTTGAAAGCCGGAACAAAAGCAACAAACTCGTCACCTACTTTCATTGAGTTCAACTGATCCTCACGTACATTGAATGTTCCCCACATATCATCCATAACTGAAATAGACATTATCGGAGAACCTGTACCTATAAGTTCACCTATCTTCGGATAGATTTCACTCACCTCACCTGCCGTCTGAGCAGTCTGAACCGTTTCGTTTATATAGGAATTAACCTCAGCCACCGCACCTTGCGCACGCCGTACCTGAGCTGCCGCTGCAAGCTTCTCCTCCCGACGGGCACCGTTTCTTGCCATATCATATTGACTCTGTGCGGCTTTCATCTGTGCCTCCATCGCCTTATAGTTAGCAAACGCCTCATCACGCTTTTGGGCTGTCATCACACCTTCGTCAAACAGACGCTGCACACGATTATATGACTTCGTTGCTATTTCCAAACCGGCTTTTGCCTGCTGAAGCACTTCGTATGCCCCACGCACCTGTTCACGGCGGGCACCGTTCCTCGCCATCTCATCCATTGCAGCAGCCGCACTCTCTGCACCTTGTGCCTGAGTCATCTTTGCCCTTACATCAGGAGCATCAAGGATGACAAGGGTATCACCTACCCTGACATAGTCACCCTCCTTAACACGAAGTTCAAGAACACGTCCGGGAACCTTGCTCGACACTCTATATTCCGTGACCTCCACCTGACCTTGGATTATCTCCGGTTCACGTCCAAAAGCGAAAAAGCCTATCATTGCCACGATTATCACAACTGCCGTAAATCCTATTACGGCAAGCAATATGTTATTATGTTGAGTTTTTGCAGACATAAAAATAATATTATTCGTTAGTTAATGTTCCAAGAGCCTTTTTTAAGTTTACATGGCTAAGCCGCACATCTATTTCCGCATCTATCTTCTGAGACTGTGCCTGCAACCATGCGGTCTGCGCTTCCATAACCGTAGTACTTGTCATAACACCTTCCTTAAAGCCAATATTTGCACAACGTAAATTCTCTTCTGCCTTTTCTATATTTGCCTGTGCCATTGACAGTTTTTTATTTGCTTCCTTCACTTTAAAGGAGCTCTGGCTCACCTGTAACTCTATCTTTTCACGTACCTCGTCAAGTTCCATGGCAGCTATGGCGGAAACACCCTTGGCAGCCCTTGTCTTATAAGACACGTCACCCCAGTTCAATACGGGAATCCTAAGAAGGACTCCTATATTCCACGCACCTCCGAAATTCTTTTGAAAACCATTATAAACATTTGGATTACTTATCGTATAACCACCCACAAGCAATACTTGCGGAAGATTTCCAGCCTTTATCAGATTTATACCTTGCCTGCTCAAATCAAGAGAACTTTCCAGAACTTTCAGCTCGGGACGATTTCCCATTGCCATTCCAATATCCGCATCTGTAACCGCAGGAGATTCCATTACAGATTCTTTTTTCTCATCTTCAAGAGTTATATCTTCATTTATCGGTATGCCACACAACTGACAAAGAAGCATACGTGACAAAACGAGACCGTCTTCAACCTGTGTGACATTCATTTCCGCCTCATTAAGCTTTACACTCACACTAAGCCCCTCGGAACGTGTGGCAACCCCTTCCCTCACCATCTTCTGTACATCGTCATAAAGTTTTCTGAGAAGTTCACGATAGCTTTCGGCAAGCCGTTTCTTATTAGTAAGCGACACTACCATCCAATATGCCTGGTCTATCTCATACAGCACCATCTGTTTTTTTGCCTCAAGAGAATAGGACGCCATCTCCTCACTTATACGTGCCATCCTGTTCATTGCCGTAATACTTCCTCCCATAAACAAAGGTTGCGATACGACAACCGCCCCGGCAAAGATATTGCGCGTATCCGTACGGAAATCATCGACGAGTTTCTGCCCCACTCCATTAAGCCCCTGCGACAACCCGTTTATATGACTGCCCACTGCGCCTGTCATCTGCTCCACACTTGAATTGAATGCAGCCAAAAGATTGTCGAGAGCCGTTTTCTGATCAGGTGTCATTCCTGACAAGAACCCCTGAAGGCCGGAAGACATTCCCGAAGTAGCGGACGTTCCGATATTAGACAAGGCTCTCTTCTGGTTATCATTAAGCAATGATATTTCCTTACTCGTAAACAAATATGACCCGATGGCACTTACGCGCGGCAGATATTTTGTACGTGCAGACTTTCTGAGCTCGGTTGCCACGCCTCTCTGCATATTGGATATACTTATTTGCTTGTTATTGGCAAGAGCAAGCGCACGACAACTGTCAAGGCTCAATATACGCGCCTCAACAGGAAGTATCGCCCCATACAAAAGAAACAATCCTAACACTTTTCTCATACTCCGCACAGCTTACTTAAACACTAAAAAGTATTTTATTTCAAAGAGAAGCTTCTCGAGCCTATCATGTTTCCGTCAGCAAAGATACTTACGGTATAATTACCCGCACTGAGGAACTCTGTCACTTTACGGTATGTAGTCACTGTAGTCTCATCACCGGTATATTCTATTGTCCTGTTCATCGAACACTCAATACTCTTATTCTCATAATTGAAGTATCCACCTCCTCCAAGCACATTTCCTGCAGGCGTCATTATACGCACATATAGTGTCCTGGCACCGTTGGAAGCTGTAACATTACGTGCAATGGCAAAAGAGACCTCCATACTCTTGCAGTCCTTTACCTTCTTTGCCACCTTGCCGTTGGATTTCTTTGCCGTCAGAGAAATATTAATGGCATCAAGCTGTGCGGCAATGGCCACTTTCTCGCTTAATGATGCCTTTTCGCTGCTAAGGCCCTCTATCTGACGTGTCGCCTCGGCATACTGTCCTTTCATTCGTGTATTCTCCTCTGCCAGATTCTGGTTGAGCCTGTTCAAAGAATCAATCTCCAGGACATAACTTCTCAATACGGCACGTACGGTTGCAAGCTCTTTCTTCAAGCGTGCTATCTCACGGGCATCATTGCTCTTTGTACGTTTCAGTTCCTCAAGCAGACGCTGTGTCTTTAGCTGTTCCTGTGTAAGCTGCTCTACAAGTGAGTCGTTGTTTATCTGTGTCTTCATCTCACTGTACTGACGGGCAAACTGCTCATACTCGTTCTCCATCTCTTTTCTGTCGAGTTCGGCAAGAGCCTGCATGTCCTCATTAGCCTGTTTCTGTTCTTTCAAACCAATACCAAGATAGGCCACACCGCCCAAAAGCAATAGAATAACAAGAATTAAAGGTATTATTATTTTCTTATTCATCTTAAATTATATTTATAATAAATTTAACCGTGCAAATTTATGACAATTAGTTGGAAAAGCAAAAAGTTTTCTCTTTTCAGATAATTTACTGTTCTGTTTTTTAAGATTATTATGGAAAAAGAGAACAAAATTATAATAAATAAACGTCAGACAGACTAATTTTCATATATCATAAATACATTGTATAAAAACACCCATTGCAAATTGGAAAATCTTTCCATACCCCGATTAGTCTCATCATATATCTCTCCATTTACCATGATTACCAAATTTTATAAGGTTTTCTTATTCAGAACCGACATATATTTTGTACTTTTGCATCATCAACTCGACATTATATAATATAAAGATATCTGCCATGAAAAAAATAGCCGGAAAGATTTTTCTTGCCATAGTAGCAGGCATATTGTGTATTATAGGATGCAGCAATGACACAGATCATCCGAAAGAACAAATTCCTGCCACACCGACAGATACGTCGACAGTCTCACAGGACATACCGGATAATCCGCCATATAACATGAAAGGATTTGCAAAATATGCTGATATCAGCTGGATAACAAAGTTGGAGGCTGTAGAAAAGAATTTCTATAACAAGGATGGTAAACAAAAAGAGTGTATGATGCGTATGCGGGAGCTTGGTGTCAACTCCATACGCCTGCACGTATGGGTGAACCCGGCAGAGGGTTTCAACAGAAAACAGGATGTGCTCGCAAAAGCGCTTCGTGCAAAGGCTCTCGACTTCCGCCTTATAATAGATTTCCATCACAACGATGCATGGACATAAAGGAAAAACAATCCTTAAAACCAATAAAACAATGCGGATAAGACATATTATATATAATGTATACAACCTATACGCGGACGGATTCCGTAACATGAGTATAGGAAAAACCCTATGGAAAATAATCATAATAAAACTTATCATCATATTCGCCATACTGAAAATATTCTTCTTTCCCGACTTTATCGGTTCCAACAGTAAAGAGGGGAATGAGGCCGATTTTGTAGCCACAGAAGTTATAAAAAAGAACACCATAAAGAAATAATCTAAAAACAATAATAATATGACAGACTTTCTATTAAACATCGACACAGCCGCAATCGATTGGGCAAGAGCGCAATTTGCGCTTACAGCCATATATCATTGGCTGTTCGTGCCATTGACGCTTGGCCTGGCACTAATCATGGGTATCATGGAAACATGCTACTACCGCACAAAAAAGCAATTCTGGAAAGACGCCACACGCTTCTGGCAAAAACTGTTTGGAATAAACTTTGCCATGGGCATTGCCACCGGAATAATCCTTGAATTCGAATTTGGAACGAACTGGAGCAACTATTCATGGTTTGTAGGCGACATTTTCGGCGCGCCCCTTGCCATAGAGGGTATTATAGCCTTCTTTTTGGAATCCACATTCGTGGCTGTGATGTTCTTCGGATGGCAAAAGGTATCGGCTGGATTCCATCTTGCCGCCACATGGCTGACCGGAATAGGGGCTACGTTCTCCGCATGGTGGATACTTGTGGCAAACGCATGGATGCAGTATCCTGTGGGATGTACGTTCAACCCGGACACCATGCGCAATGAAATGACATCATTTGCAGAAGTGGCCTTATCACCGTTTGCCGTCAACAAATTCTGCCACACAGTGACATCCGCATGGATTATCGGTGCATTGTTTGTTGTGGCTGTAAGCTGCTACTACCTCTTCAGAAAGCGTGAGAAAGAACTTGCAATAGAGAGCATCAAGATCGGAAGCATTGTCGGACTGGCTGCATCCTTGCTTGCAATACACACCGGTGACGGCTCAGCATATCAGATTTCAAAGGTGCAGCCGATGAAACTTGCCGCCATGGAAGCACTCTATGACGGAGGCACAGACCAAGGACTGACAGCCATTGCCCTCGTAAACCCTTTCTCACAACCGGAATACGAGAAAGGCGGTGAACCTCCGATGCGCATATCCATCCCTTACGCGCTGTCATTTCTCGCCACACGAGACATCCACGGATATGTGCCCGGTGTGAACGATATTCTCAAAGGAGGATATCCCAAAGCCGACGGAACAAAGGAAATGACAATGGACGAAAAAATAAAGAACGGGCGTCAGGCAGTGATTGCCCTGCAGGAGTTCCGCCACTTGAACGCCCTTGAGCGTCAAAACCAGCTCGGCGGTGACGGATGCCAGCGCAGGGAAGCACTGAAAAGAGTACTGAATGAGAAGATGCCATACTTCGGATACGGTTTCATAAAAGAAAAGTCACAGCTCGTGCCATACATTCCCCTATGTTTTTACTCTTTCAGAATAATGGTCGGTCTCGGCACTCTGTTTGTAGTATTCTTCATGGCTATGCTGCTCGTCGCATACAGAAAAAAGGATGTGACTGCAAAATGGATGCTCATCACCGGCATGGCGCTCCTGCCGTTAGGCTATATCGCAAGCGAATGCGGATGGCTTGTGGCGGAATTCGGCCGCCAGCCCTGGGCCATTCAGGACATGATGCCCACATGGGTAGGAGTGAGCAACATCGGTTCGGGAAGCATCATGATTACTTTCATGATATTCCTCGCACTGTTCACAACATTGCTTGCCGTGGAAATAAGCATACTTATAAAGGCAATAAAAAAAGGGCCGGATAGAGAATAAAGACAATGTATGACACATGTGTACGGCCATACATCCATCTATGGCGGCACATGTCATGACAATATATAAAAATCACAAAATAGAATAACCATTATGACATACGAATTTCTGCAACAATACTGGTGGTTCCTCGTATCACTGCTTGGCGCCCTGCTTGTGTTCCTTCTTTTCGTACAGGGAGCAAACTCACTTATGTTTTCATTAGGAAGAGATGAGGAAGAAAGAAGAATGATTATCAACTCCACCGGCCGCAAATGGGAGATAACGTTCACTACACTTGTAACGTTCGGAGGAGCGTTCTTCGCCTCCTTCCCGCTTTTCTACAGCACAAGTTTCGGAGGAGCCTACTGGCTATGGATGATTATCCTCTTCTCGTTCGTCGTACAGGCCGTAAGCTATGAGTTCCAGAACAAGTTGGGAAATATTCTCGGCAAACGCACTTTCCAGTGGTTTCTTATAATCAACGGCATCATCGGCCCGCTGCTTCTCGGAGGTGCCGTGGGCACATTCTTCAACGGCTCAAGCTTTATCGTGGAAAAAGACAACCTCATAAGCGGCATCATGCCTGTAATAAGCTATTGGGGAAACGCCGGTCATGGCCTCGATGCCCTTTTGAATCCGTGGAATCTTGTTTTAGGCTTCGCAGTCCTGTTCCTCGCCCGCGTTCTCGGAATACTGTATATTATGAATAATGTGGAAGACGAGAACATACGGTGCAGGGGAAGCGTGCTTCTTATCGGCAATTCCGTTCCATTCGTGATATTGTTCGTCGCCTTCCTCGTACATGTGTTCGTCAAAGACGGATATGCCGTTGAACCTGAGACGGGAGTCATCTTCATCGAGCCGTACAAATATCTGCACAACTTCACAGACATGTGGTATCTGCTGATAATCATGCTCGCGGGAGTGGCAATGGTACTATACGGAATCATACGCACGATAGTAAGCAAAAGCTATATAAGGGGAATATGGCCCGCAGGCGCAGGAACGGTGCTCACTGTGCTGTGCATACTGCTGTGCGCCGGATGGAACAACACGGCATACTATCCTTCAGACATAGACCTGCAGAGTTCGCTTACCATAGCCAACAGTTGCAGCAGTGAGTTCACCCTATACACAATGGCCGTTGTCAGCCTGTTCATACCGTTTGTACTGGCATATATAGTGCATGCTTGGCACGTCATGGACAGACGTAAGATAGACAAAAAGGAGATTTCCGAAGGAGAAGCTTATTAGAAACACAAAAGCACTTAGATAAAATGACACCGAAGGAACAAAGAAACAGGAAGCTGGCAGAGAAAATGATAAAGAATCTCAGCCGCAGACATATCGAAGCCTTTTACTGCGACACATCGGCAGAGGCAATAGAAAAAGTGAAGGAACTTATACCTGACGGCAGCACAGTGACGTGGGGAGGCTCGATGACCATACGCGACACGGGGCTTACCAAAGCCCTTCATGAGAAAGGAACATACAGGATTTACGACAGAGACCTTGCCGCCGACCGTGAAGAGGCAGTGGAGATATATCTGAAGGCATTCACAACGGACTATTACCTTTCATCGGCAAACGCAATCAGCGAAGACGGCGTAATTGTCAACATCGACGGAAACGGAAACCGCGTGGCCGCCATCACATTCGGTCCGAAGAATGTGATATTTGTCATAGGGCTCAACAAGGTATGCCGAGATTGTGATGCGGCATTAAAACGCGCGCGCTCTACAGCCTCGCCTATAAACACGGCAAGATTTGATATCGACACCCCTTGCCGCACAGACGGTATATGCCACAACTGCAACTCAGCGGACTGTATATGCAACTACATTCATTTCCTACGCAATTCTCCGCACGGCAAACACAAGGTGATCCTTATCGGAGAAGACTTGGGATACTGATACAAAACCGGCCTAAAACCACAAAATCAAACATTTAATGATATACAGACTTATATTTGCATTACTGGCAGTATGTGGAAACGCATCTGCACAAGGAACAGAAGAAGACTACAGGCGTGCTTTCTCCATACCGGAGAAATTCAGCGCCGCCAAGGTAATGTATTCCGATGTAAGGCCACAGTGGATTAGCGGCACACACACATTCTGGTATGTACGCAACACCCCCGACGGCCGGTTTTACGTTGCCGTAGACGCAGACAGGAAACAACGCCGAGAACTTTTCAGCCACACAAGGCTGGCCAAGGCTCTCGCCACTGCAACTGGCAATGACATCACCCCCGGCAATATTCCTATAGAGCATTTGTCCGTAAACAGATTGGCAGACACCCTACACTTCGTCTCTTACGGGAAACGGTGGATGTATGCAGTGAAAAGAAACCGGCTCACCGAACAGGGAACGGCAGGAGGCTATCACGGCAGACAACGTCATTGGTCGGAGCGCGATGACGAGAAAGGAGCAGCCCCGGCAATATCGCCCGACGGGAAAAACATCGCGTTCATAAAAGAAAACAACATCTATGTGCGGCCGACAAACGGAGGGCGGGAAATACAGCTCAGCTTCGACGGCACAGAAGGCAACTACTATTCATCATACATACAGTGGTCGCCCGACAGCAGGAAAGTGGCCGCATGTAAGATTCGGCCGACGGAAAAACGATATATATACTATGTAGAGTCATCGCCGACAGACCAGCTGCAACCGAAACTCCACAAACAGGAATACGCAAAACCCGGAGACGAGCTGCCTTTCAGGATACCGTGTGTCTTCGACATCGTGACGGGGAAAAGGCTGATTCCCGAAACAGACCTGTTCGACAGCCAATATTACCTGTGGGGGCTTTACTGGAACCGCGACAGCCGTGGCGTGACATTTGAGTACAACCAGCGCGGACATAAGGTATACCGTGTACTGGAGATGTCTGCCGAAACAGGGAAAGTACGCACCTTGATAGAGGAAAAGGCAGAGAAATATGTAAACTACTCGCGCCGTTTCCGCCACGACCTGCAGGACGGGAAACATATTATATGGATGAGTGAGCGCGACAACCACAACCATCTTTATATGTACGACAGAAAGACAGCCGCACCCTCACACCAGATAACAAAAGGCGAATGGTATGTGCGCGATGTTGTGCGCGTCGATGAAGACAAACGACAGATTTATTTCTCAGCAAACGGCATGCGTAACGGGGAAGACCCGTACCTTATTTATTATTACCGGATAAACTTCGACGGAACCGGCCTGACCTGCCTCACTCCGGCGGAAGGCACACACAAGGCATGGCTGTCCGATGACATGAAATACCTTGTAGATGTATATTCTATGGCTGATAAGGCTCCTGTGACGGTACTGCGCAACACTTCCGACAGCTCGGAGACCATGCCGTTGGAAACTGCCGACATCAGCAGGCTGACAGCTGAAGGATGGAGGCCGCCGGAAGTATTCGCGGCAAAAGGACGTGACGGTATCACGGACATGTGGGGAATAATCATACGCCCTACGAATTTCGACCCTGAGAAAAAATACCCCGTATTGGAATATATCTATCAGGGTCCCGGTGACCAGTATGTACCGAAATCATTCACGGCTTACAACTATTTCATGACAGGAATAGCCGAACTTGGATTCATCGTGGTGATGGTAGACGGCATGGGCACGTCGTTCCGTTCACGCGATTTCGAGAACGTATGCTACCGGAACCTAAAAGACGCAGGACTTCCCGACCACATCGCATGGATAAAGGCCGCCGCAGAAAAATACTCCTGCATGGACACATCACGTGTCGGCATATACGGATGTTCGGCCGGAGGGCAGGAATCCATGGCGGCCGTACTTTTTCATCCCGAGTTCTACAAGGCGGCATATTCCGCATGCGGATGCCACGACAACCGCATGGACAAGATTTGGTGGAACGAACAATGGATGGGCTACCCGGTGGGCGAGCAGTATAAGGAAAATTCCAACGTTGAGAACGCACACCTGCTGACACGTCCGCTTATGCTCGTTGTAGGGGAGATTGACGACAACGTCGATCCGGCATCGACCATGCAGGTGGCCAACGCCCTGATAAAGGCAGGAAAGGATTTCGACCTTGTAGTGATACCGGGCGCACGCCACACTATCGGTGAAAGTTTCGGAGAACACAAACGCTACGACTTTTTCGTACGCCACCTGTTAGGGAAAAATCCGCCGGAGTGGAGCCGTATCAAGGCCAGATAACACATTTGAGCATACACCAGGATGTATGCCGCACTCATATCTGTATTTTTCCTCACTTACACACAATACCATGAAAATGGGTATAAAAACAATCGGATACATACTCGGAGGCTGTGCCGCAGCGTCTTACGGCACAAACCCGCTGTTTGCCCTGCCGCTTTACGCGGAAGGTCTCTCCCCAGACACCGTGCTGTTTTTCAGATACTTGTTCGCCATCCCCCTGCTCGGGATTATGCTGAAGACGCGGGGCCGGAATTTCAGGATAAACCGCAAGGACATATTCCCGCTCGTGGCAATGGGACTGCTCGTGGCACTTTCATCGCTGACCCTGTTTGAGAGCTACAACTACATGAACGTGGGCATAGCCTCCACACTGCTTTTCATATATCCGATACTCGTGGCGGTGATCATGACCGCAGTGTTCAAGGAAAGGTTCACCCTGCAGACAGCCCTGTGTCTGACAGGGGCATCGGCCGGAATCGCCCTGCTATGCATCGGTGAGGGAGGCATTGTGCTCAGCCTCACCGGCACAGGACTTGTATTTCTGTCATCGCTCTCCTACGCCATCTACATGGTTGCCGTGAACCACGGCCGCCTCAAGGATGTGGCCACGCTGAAAGTAACGTTCTATGTCCTCCTCTTCGGCCTCGGGCTTTTTGTCATAAGACTATATGCTGGCAGCGGACTGCAGATACCTCCCTTGGAGAAGTGGCATCTATGGGTAAACTTCGCGGCACTGGCCGTATTCCCCACAGCCATATCCTTCCTGTGCACAACAGCAGCCGTGAAATACATCGGCTCGACTCCAACGGCCATACTCGGAGCTCTCGAACCTGTGACAGCCGTACTCATAGGCATAGCAGTCTTCGGTGAGAGCATAACCATACGCGAATGTCTCGGGTTCATCCTTATCATAACATCTGTAAGCGCGGTGGTAGCCGGAGGAAGCATCACAAAACACATTGTGAGAATAAGAAAACTGTTTCCACGGCTACCTGGCAAGCCACAATCTCGTTTATAAGCATACGAGCCTTGACAAAAGCCACATACAGAAAAAAACAAACACTATATAATATATGACAATGACAAAGGATAACAACATTCCGCAGGCCGGCAAGATGGCCATGCCTGTACTCATAGCGTTGAGTATGGCCCATCTTTTAAACGACCTCGTGCAGTCTGTGGTGTCGGCTGCATATCCCATTCTGAAAGCCGACCTCAACCTGAGCTTCGCGCAAATAGGCCTCATCACTCTCGTATATCAGCTTGCGGCATCGGTATTTCAGCCGGTTGTAGGCATCGTTTTCGACCACAGGCCCAAACCGTGGTGCCTCACCCTTGCCGCAGCGCTGAGCTTTGCCGGTATAATCGGACTGGCATACTCCGAGAGCATTGCTGCAGTACTCGTGTCAGTATTCACTGTCGGCACAGGCTCCTCCATCGTGCATCCCGAAGCCTCACGCATCACAAGTCTCGCATCGGGAGGACGCCGCGGACTGGCCCAATCGGTATTCCAGGTGGGAGGCCACATAGGCACATCCATAGGACCGCTGCTCGTGGCGCTGATTGTAGCCGGACACAGCCGCCACAACATTGCCATCTTTGCCGTATTCGCCGTAATATCATACATCACATCATCGCCCATACGGCGGTGGTTCGCAGAATTCATCACAGAAAGCCGCACAGGACACCGCGACATGAAAGTACGCGAATGCAGGCCGTTGCCGGTCAGCATGACAGTTCTCGCAATACTCATTCTCACCGTGCTTATATTCTCAAAATACATATACATGGCATCACTCACAAGCTACTATACGTTCTATCTCATGGAGAAATTCGGTGTTACGGTTCAGATGTCGCAGATTCTGCTCTTCGTATTCCTCTTCGCCACAGCAGCCGGCACACTCGTGGGAGGACCGCTCGGCGACCGCATCGGACGCAAATATGTCATTTGGATCTCTATCCTCGGCACAGCCCCGTTCTCTCTCCTCATGCCCCATACGGGACTCTTCGGAACGGCAGTGCTCAGTTTCTGTGCAGGTTTCGTGCTCGCATCGGCATTCCCGGCCATTCTTCTTTATGCCCAGGAACTGCTACCCTACCGTCTCGGCCTCGTATCGGGAATGTTCTTCGGATTCTCGTTCGGTGTGGCAGGCATAGCTTCGGCAGTCCTCGGAAGCTTTGCCGACGACTGCGGAATAATATCCGTATACAATTTCTGCGCATATATGCCGCTGGCAGGACTTGTAACGGTATTTCTGCCGGACACGGGTAAAGTGAAAGGCTGAAAGCCAATGATACATAGGCTTATTATCGGAAAAGAATAATCGCATAAAAAGAAATAATAGCAATAGAATATATTGTATATTAGCTATTTAATCATCTTTCCGATCTTATCCAAGAAATCATATCAAGCAATGGCTTTAACAATATTTTGTTGCGCAGTGCAGGAAATTTTGGTAACTTTGTAGCAAATTAGGTTAAATGAAACTACTCCGCAATGGTGTGAATAGGGAGCAATTCATGATGAAGCAAGAACATGAACTAAAATCGCTTTTGACTAAGCAACAGTTTGAGACATCGGACAACAAGGAGCTTTTACTTGCTCAGGCAAGAGCATGTGCGAACGGTTATGCATTAGCAACAGAAGGCATAGCGGTCGTGTCTGATTTTCAAAACAACGAATGCCATATTTATTCCGGGAAATTCGGCCAGACTATAATGAATCTCCCCAAATATATGGTAGACAGTAATTCTGCCTTTGAGGACATAGTATTCAGCCATGCAAAAGAAAATGAACTTATTGAACGCCATGTACTGGAGCTTCGTTTCTTCAATTTTATAAAAGAACTTTCAATAAAAGAAAAGACAGAGTTCTCTGCTTCATGTATCCTCAGTTTTTACCGGACCGGAGGCAATGATAAAGTCAAAATACTCCATACAACAAGATATCTCAGCTGTAGTGCCAACGGAAGCGTTTTACTCGGTCTATGCACTTACATTCCATACCCCGTTTCCCATAACCGACAAGATGGAATCATTGTCAATCTATTGACCGGGGAAACGGTCGGACGAGACATATACGAAGCTAATGACCGTAAAATTCTTAGCCAACGACAACTTGAAATACTGTCCTTACTGGCCAAAGGGATGCCAAGCAAACAGATTGCCGATAATTTAAACATCTCAATTTATACTGTCAATCGTCATCGTCAGGATATTTTAGCGGCATTAAAAGTCGCAAATACCGCAGCGGCAGTAGAAATTGCATTAAGAATGAACCTTATTTAATGTGCATGCCTACTTCATGATTGGTTAAAAATCAGTATTGCGCACATCTTGTATTCTATCTAATTTTGCAACCGTGAATAATTCACAAGAAAGTTGTAATTTAAATACAAAATCAAATCAATATCACAATGAAAGAGTTAGTATTTACCGCAATCATCGCAAGTATGGCAATTACAGGATGCTCTCAAAAAGAGTCGGAAAAAAAGACAGGCAGTTTTGGCAAAAAAGTTATGGCGAAAACCGTTGAATTCGCTCCATGTGACATCAATGTAGACGGAATCCGTTTTACAAAGTCTAAAAACGGAGCAGAGAATGGCATCACACTCGTGGGCGACACCATCAAATTTGTAGCCGGCCCCCAAACAGATTATTTTCGTTCACCGGACGGAAGCGTAGTTAACAGCTCTGCGGTCGTTTTCACAGAGGTTGACAATACCAAGCCTTTCACTTTTACGGCTAAAGTACAACCGGACTTCACCGAAACCGGAACATATTCGGCTGGTGTGTTATACGCATACGAGAATGATACGCATTGTCAAAAACTATGTTTCGAGCAGGATGAATATGGCGATCATCGCGTAGTGTCAGTTCGCACTATAGGTACCTCCGATGACAATAATCACCAGGTAATAACCGGTCCGTATGTTTATATGAGATTATCCTCCGATGGCACCACTCTTGGCAGTTATTTTTCAGAAGATGGGAAAATATGGCACATGGCTCGTCTCTACAAGAATGATTTTCCTGAAAAGCTGCTTCTTGGTCTGAGTTCCCAAAGTCCTAAAGACGATGAACACACCTGCTATTTCACAGAAGTATCGCTTAAGCAAGAGGCTGTCCCCAATTTTCGCATAGGCAAACTAAACGATGAATAAAATTCTTACTTTACACTATAATCAGACTTTAACAGGTTTAGTATCTCAACAAATGAACAGAAATCAAATTATCATAGCATTGTCTCTGCTTGCATGCACGCTATTATCATGTCAAAATGAGCAAAAACAACAATCTTCAACAACAAACAAATCGAATATGGAAAAAAAAGACACAATCTTAAAGCCATTTGTGGCGGAAAACTTGTTTTGGATTCGTGAACCCAAACAATATACAATCACGGACTCTTTGATTACAATCGTTTCAGAACCTCACACCGACCTATGGCAGCGCACCTATTATGGGTTCAGCAATGACAATGCTCCGGTGCTACAAATGAAAACCTCCAACAAGTTCTTTTCTTTCACCGTAAAGACATCGTTCAACAGTTCAGCCTTGTTTGACCAATGCGGTATTGCAATCTATCTTGACAGTGATAACTGGATGAAGGCGTCAATTGAATACGAGAACGAGGAATATCAAAGACTGGGCAGTGTGGTGACAAACAACGGATATTCCGACTGGGCCACACATGACATTCCATCTTCCATAAGAGAAATGTATTATCGTCTTAGCCGCAGAGAAAGCGACTATTATATAGAAACGAGTACTGACGGTATAACTTTCCACCAGATGCGCACATTCCATTTAGACAAGGGTGACGGAGAAATTTCATTCGGAATATATGCGGCAAGCCCTGTCGAACATTCATTCACCGCACAATTCTCTGAGATGGAGGTCGGAGAATGTAAATGGAAGTCTTGGTCAGCAGAAGACACAGGTTTCAAACAGACCGCAAACCAATAAACTACTATACAATGAAAGGCGAGCAGGCATCATTTTATTGATTGCCTGCTCAATATGATGTTGACAATTAACTTAAGATGAATATACTTCACAACCGACATAAACATTTGCTTGTCGCTAATCGTGTCGCCTTTATGATAATAGGTGTTCTTGAGGCTGCATGGGCACCGCTTGTACCATATGTCAAAAATGCTTTTGCAATAGATGAGGATTCTCTTGGATTGCTTATGCTGTGCAGTGGGTTTGGCTCTATCTGCGCTCTGCCGCTTTCCGGCTTTTTTGTAAATCGCTATGGTGCGAAGAAAGTTATTTATGTGTCAGGGCTGCTGATGGCATTTGCATTATTAGCGATAAGCCTGCTTATAAATGTGTGGCTGACAGGCATGATGCTTATGATTTTCGGAGGCTGCACCATAACCATTGATGTTGCGGCAAACGTGAACGGTATTGCCATAGAGCGCAAGACGGGGAGGAATCTTATGTCAAGCTTTCATGGCGGCTACTCGTTGGGCACACTGATTGGTGCCGGCACCATGAGCGTACTATTTACTTTGGGATTCATACCTAAATGGGCTGTCGTCATTTGTATGGTAGTCACAATTATTGCGTTGGTGTTAGGGTGCAAGGATTTGTTACCGAAAGAGGAACTTGAGACAGACACGACTGTTGAGAAACCAAGAAAAGGCAAATTATATATTCCTCCTATGGTTGTCGTGGTTGGATTGCTGTGCCTTATCATGTATGCCTCGGAGGGTGCGGTAATGGGCTGGTCGGCAATATTTGTTAGTCAAGAGCGTGGCATTGAAATGTCTATGGCCGGATTTTTCTACACAGCTTTTGCCGTAGCAATGACAATTATGAGACTTTGTGGAGACAAAATAGTAGATAGGTTAGGACAAAGAATTGTTGTGACCGGAGGAGCATTGTTTATTGCTGTCGGTTTCATGACTGTAGTACTTGTTGATAGCGCTGTTGCTGCTGTCGTTGGCTTTGCGATGGTCGGTTGCGGGGCCGCCAATGTAGTCCCTCAATTGGTTTCCTTTGCGGCACACATCAAAGGGATGGCCGTACATAACATTATCAGTTTTATTAATGCCCTCGGATATTCGGGGATACTCCTCGGTCCGGTAATAATAGGATTCGTCGGGAAACAATATGGTTTATATATATCATTTGTCGGAATTGCCGTTTCTGCTTTAATTGTCGCAGTTGTTTCGTATATAATATTACAGACTAAACGGACTATGTAAAAAACTTCTTGATTATTTGCTCTGATTCCTTTTTAACTGCTTCGACCTGTTCACGGGGTTGCCATTCCATGCCTCGGCTATGTGGTATCCAAACTGCTTGTATAATTTACAAATCCTGTTTTTTACATTTAATCACCGGAATATCATCCTCAGAACGTCATTGGCGCACCATAAAAGGATTGTAGAAATAAAAAAGTCCCACAAGACGTCATAAGCCATCAGCATATCCTTTAAGTGTATGTAGGCTAAATACAGAGTGTATGTAGGCTGAATACACTTTGTATTTAGCCTACATACACTTTTAACATTCATTATTCTGTTTTCGTGTCCGTCACAATCAAGGCTTGCGAACCGAATATTCCCGCTATAAACCGCGCTTAACAGTATTACTGACAAAATATACACATAAAAAAGGAGAAGCCATGCCGCGGATTATGTAGACGTGCTCCTGCACTTCCATCCGACATGAAGCGGTTCGAAGTGCCATTTTACTACAAGGTAAAGAACGGAAAGCAAAAAAATACCATAATCTGAAAAAAAATGAGTAAGTTTGCAGCCCGAAAACAACAAAGCAAAGATACAATGATTGTTTGCATAGCAGAGAAACCAAGCGTGGCAAAAGACATAGCACGCATATTAGGCGCCACCGCCGCTCACCAAGGCTACATGGAAGGCAACGGCTATCAGGTGACATGGACCTTCGGACACCTTTGCACGCTCAAGGAGCCCGACGACTACACCCCAATGTGGAAAAGATGGTCGCTATCATCGCTGCCCATGCTGCCCGCGCGCTTCGGAATAAAACTCATAGATCAGGATAGCATACGCAAACAGTTCGAGATCATTGAACAGCTCATGCAGAAAGCCGACAGTATAATAAACTGCGGTGACGCCGGACAGGAGGGAGAGCTGATACAGAGGTGGGTCATGCAGAAAGCAAAGGCCGCATGCCCTGTAAAAAGACTGTGGATATCCTCAATGACCGACGAGGCCATAATAGAAGGATTCCAGAACCTGAAAGACCAGGAGACATACCGCCCACTGTATCTCGCAGGACTGAGCAGGGCCATCGGTGACTGGATTCTCGGTATGAACGCCACACGTCTCTACACCCTTAAGTACGGGCAGAACCGCCAGGTACTAAGTATCGGACGGGTGCAGACGCCAACGCTCGCACTGATTGTCGGCAGACAGAAAGAGATTGAGAACTTCAGGCCCGAGCCTTATTGGATTCTTGCAACGGAATACCGCAATACAGTGTTTAATGCCACAAAGGGGAAATTCACATCAAAGGAAGAAGGCGAACGGTTCTTTTCACAAATAGCGGGAAAGCCGTTCACTATCGTATCTGTGGAGAAAAAGAACGGAACGGAAACACCGAAGCCGCTATACGACCTCACCTCGCTACAGGTGGACTGCAACAAAAAGTTCGGAATGAGCGCGGAGTTGACCCTCAACCTCATACAATCTCTGTACGAAAAGAAACTGACCACATATCCGCGTGTAGACACGACATTCCTCAGCGACGACATCTATCCGAAATGTACCGCCATACTCACCGGCCTGAGAGGGTACGAACAGCTCACACAGCCGTTGGCGGGAAAGCAACTAAAAAAAAGCAAAAAGGTGTTCGACTCGTCGAAAGTGACCGACCACCACGCCATAATCCCCACCGGACAACCGGCAATGAACCTCACTGACTTTGAGAAACACGTCTACGACCTCATAGCACGGCGCTTCATAAGCGTCTTCTATCCTGACTGCCGCTTCGCCACCACCACCGTAATAGGAAAAGTGGATGACATAGAGTTCAAGGCAACCGGAAAGACAATACTCGACCCGGGATGGAGAACCGTATACGAAAAAGAAACAAACAACGACGAGGAAGACACACGCAAGGATGACGAGGAGCGCACACTGCCGCCTTTCGTCAAGGGAGAAAGCGGCCCGCACACCCCCACCCTCACCGAAAAACGGACTACACCCCAAAAATTCTACACTGAGGCCACACTACTCAGGGCTATGGAAACGGCAGGAAAGTTCGTGGAAAACGAAGAGCTAAGAGCCGCACTCAAAGAAAACGGAATAGGACGGCCGTCGTCGCGGGCAGGAATTATCGAGACGCTATTCAAACGACGATACATCAAGCGCGAGCGCAAGAACCTTATTGCCACGCCTACGGGAGTGGAACTCATCGACACCATCAGACAAGAACTTCTCAAGAGCTGCGAACTGACAGGTATATGGGAAAAGAAGCTGCGCGACATAGAACATGAGAAATATGATGCGGCAACATTCATCGAGGAACTCAAGCAGCAGATAAACGAGATTGTAAACGAAGTGCTCTCAGACAACAGCAACCGCCACGTCACAATCATGACCGAAGAGGACATGAAAAAGAAGATGGCCCCGAAAGCAGCACAGACACCAAAAGCCGCGAAGACGGCAAAGCCGCGGACAGACACACCTGCGCAGCAAGACACGCTGTCACAACCCTCGCCTCTGACCGGTGCCGACCCATCCGGCAATCCGTGCCCGCTGTGCGGCAAAGGACATATAATAAAAGGAAAGACGGCATACGGATGCAGCCGTTGGAAGGAGGGATGCACATGGAGAATGCCGCTAACCGGAGAACCGTCGTGACAGAAACCTACATCCCTATAATCCGCGGCAGGAACACCGGTTACATGAATTTATAGCATCCGCAATAATATTAACACGCTTTCAACGTTATAATAAGGTATGAGAGAAACAACATCAGCCATAATAACCGTCATAACGGCAATACTGCTTGCCGGTTGCGGAGCCGATTCGTATATGAAGAAGGGCGACAAGCTATATGCCCTCGGAGAATACCACGATGCGGCCGCGCAATACAAGAAAGCGTATTCGGCGACACCTGCCAAGGAAAGAGGCACAAGAGGAATACGCGCGTTGAAAATGGCAGAATGCTACCGCAGGATAAACTATACACCGAAAGCCATCGCGGCATACAACAATGCTGTCAGATACAAGCAGGCCGGTACAGAAGACCTCTTCCATCTGGCAAAACAGCTCATGAAGAACGGAAGCTACAAGGAAGCGGCAAAGGTCTTCCATTCCGTTCTCGACAGCATGCCCGACCACAAGCAGGCACGCATAGGCCTGCGCTCGGCACAGATGGCGCCGAAATGGAAAGAGGCAGGCTCGCAATACACCATAAAAAAGGAAAATTTCTTCAACTCGCGCCGGGCGGACTATTCTCCGATGCTCGCAGGCGACGAATACGACCAGCTATTCTTCACATCAACACGCAACGACGCACAGGGCGACGAGCTGAGCGGAATCACCGGCACGAAATGCGGTGACATATTCGTCTCGCAAAAAGACGAAAACGGAAAATGGCAGAAGCCGCAGGCCATAGATACAGAACTGAACTCGCAATTCGACGAGGGCGCATGCGCATTCACGCCCGACAACAGGACAATGTATCTCACACAGTGCAAGACAGACCCTTCATACCCGAGATACGCCACAATATGCACATCCGCCCGAAGCGACGCATCATGGGGAAAGGCAACGACGGTGGAAATAACCAAAGACACTCTGTCAAGCTATGCACATCCGGCCATCTCGCCCGACGGAGAATGGCTTTATTTCACGTCAGACATGCCCGGAGGTATGGGAGGGCTGGATATATGGAGGGTGAGACTGACATCGAACGGCCTCGGAGGCGTCGAGAATCTCGGTGAGCCGATAAACACCGAAGGGGATGAGATGTTTCCGACATTCCGGCCCAACGGTGATCTCTATTTCTCCTCCGACGGACATCCAGGAATGGGAGGCCTCGACATTTATATAGCAAAACCCGACACAATTGGCGGAGGATGGATTATAGAGCACCCGGGATTTCCGCTCAACTCACAAGGCGACGACTTCGGCATGACGTTCGAGGGACTTCATAACAGAGGATACTTCTCGTCAAACCGCGGTGACGGAAAAGGATGGGACCACATCTACAGCTTCGTGAACCCCGAGATAGTACAGACCGTGAAAGGATGGGTTTACGAACAGGACGGATACGAACTGCCGGAAGGCATTGTATACATGGTAGGCAACGACGGAACAAACATGAAGCTGAGCGTCAAGGGCGACGGTTCGTTCGTTCACGAGATAAAACCCGGTGTCGACTACGTCTTCCTCGGCACATGCAAGGGATTCCTCAACCATAAGGAACAACTAAAGGTGGAACCGGTGACACAGTCGGAGGAATATGTTCTTCAGTTTCCGCTCGCATCCATCACCGCGCCGGTACTCATAGACAACATCTTCTACGATTTTGACAAGGCAACGCTACGTCCGGAATCTACAGCCGCACTCGATGAGCTAATAAAACTTCTCAACGAGAATCCTAACGTGACCATCGAGCTCAGCGCACACTGCGACTATCGCGGACCGGAGGCATACAACAAGGTGTTGTCGCAGAAACGTGCCGAAAGCGTGGTCACCTACCTAATAGAACACGGGATAGACAAGGAACGCCTCAGTCCCGTGGGCTACGGCAAGGACAAACCCAAGACCGTACGCAAAAAGCTGACAGAGACATATCCGTTCCTCAAAGAGGACGACGTACTGACAGAAGAGTTCATCAAGACACTTAAGCCCGAAGAACAGGAAATGTGCAACCAGCTTAACCGTCGCACCGAATTCATCGTACTACGGACAACGTTCGGGATGTTCGACAAAGACGGAAACCTGAAAAATCCGCCTAAAGACAAAAGCCGGGAAACAAACGTGCCGGAAGAGGAATGGACACCATAACAGGATATCACCACCCTACGACTTAAACACACTGCACAACGTCCGGACGACAACTGTACGCAAAAAGAATATACAGACATAATCAGCTGTATTTAAAATAAAAATTGTAACTTTGCAGACAGTATTATGCATAAGTTATTGGATTTATACAGACAATGGGCCGGAGCCGCACCAACAGAAACGGAAAAGCTCCCCGGAGCCGGCAGCAACCGTGAATACTACCGCCTTTGCGACAGCGAAGGAAGAAGCGTGGTGGGAGTAATCGGAACAAGCCGCGAAGAAAACCATGCCTTTATCTATCTGTGCAGGCATTTCTGCAAACGACGGCTGCCAGTGCCGGAAATCCTGGCGGTAAGCCATGATGAGATGCGCTACCTGCAGACCGACCTCGGCACAGTCTCGCTATTCGACGCCATATCGGGAGGACGCGACGCAGGAGGAAGATACACCGTCAAAGAAAAAGAACTTCTCAGGAAAACCATAAAGGCACTGCCCGAAATACAGATAAGAGGCTCAAGGGGACTGGATTTCGGAAATTGCTATCCGCAGGCTGAATTTAATACGGACAGCGTCCTGTTCGACCTCAACTACTTCAAATATTGTTTTCTTAAAACCACAGAACTCGACTTCAACGAACTGAAGCTTGAGGCCAACTTCCGTCTGTTCGCCAAAGACCTGACGGCAGAGAAGTGCGACAGCTTTCTCTACCGCGACTTCCAGGCACGCAACATAATGCTCGACAATCAAGGCAACCCGTATTTCATCGATTTTCAAGGCGGGAAAAAAGGGCCGTTCTATTACGACCTTGCATCATTCCTGTGGCAGGCATCGGCCAAATACCCGAACAAACTCAGACGAGAACTGGTATACGAGTATTACCAGTCGCTGAAAAACTATACAGAGGTTCCCTCGGTACGCCACTTCGTGGAAAGACTGAGCCTGTTCGTACTCTTCCGCACGCTGCAGGTGCTCGGGGCATACGGCCTAAGGGGGTATTTCGAACAGAAGAAACATTTCCTCGACTCCATTCCCCCGGCAATAAACAATCTGAGAGAACTGCTCAAGATGAACTGCTTCCCATATCCGTATATGATGGATATGCTGCGCAGACTGACGGAGTTGCCACGCTTTACACAAATAGAGACAGCTGCCGCAAACAGGAGTGACGGATACAGGACAACAGAAAAGAACATATATGCGGCACACCCGCAGGACGGACCTGCCACATTCTCAAAATACGACGGCAAGGGACCGCTGAAAGTCAGGGTGTTCAGCTTCTCATACCGCAAGGGTATACCGGAGGACAGAAGCGGAAACGGAGGAGGATATGTCTTCGACTGCCGCAGCACGCACAATCCCGGCAGATACGAGCCGTACAAGAAGCTCACCGGACTGGACGAGCCGGTGATACGCTTTCTCGAAGACGACGGTGAGATTCTAACATTCCTCGAAAGTGCATACAAACTGGCCGACGCACATGTCAGGCGATACATACAGAGAGGATTCACAGACCTCATGTTCTCGTTCGGATGCACCGGAGGACAACACCGCAGCGTATACAGTGCACAGCATCTGGCCGAGCACATAAACAGGACATTCGGTGTGGAAGTGACCGTATGCCACCGCGAACAGGGCATAACGCAGACACTGAAAGCAAAACAAGAATAATTCAATCCGCACTGATGACGAAACGGTGCCAATCTGTTTCCATACATCCATGACGGAAAATACCACAATCTCAACGACAAGGACATTATGCAGGCAATGATTTTCGCGGCAGGACTTGGCACAAGGCTTAAGCCACTCACCGACACCATGCCAAAGGCAATGGTTCCGGTGGCAGGAGAACCGCTCATAAAAAGAGTGGTCATGAAATTGAAGGAAGCCGGTGCAGAGAGAATCGTCGTAAACGTACACCACTTTGCCGGACAGATAACCTCATACCTCGCGGCAAACGATAATTTCGGCACCGACATAAGAATATCCGATGAGACAGACATGCTTCTCGATACCGGTGGCGGGCTGAAAAAGGCAATGCCGCTATTCGACAACACCAAGCCCGTACTGATACATAATGTAGACATACTAAGCAATGTCTCATTAAAAGAATTCTACGATGCCAACCGGCAATACGGTGCCACATTGCTCGTAAGCAAAAGAAAGACAAAGAGATATCTTCTGTTCGACAGCGAAATGCGCCTCGTGGGATGGAAGAATACCGAAACAGGCGAGGTGCGCAGCCCTTACAGGAACCTGTCCGCCGAAGACTGCAGGATGTACGCCTTCTCAGGCATACATATCATATCCCCCCACACAGCGTCTCTCATGCAGGACATGCCGGACAAGTTCGGCATAATGGACTTCTACCTCAGTTGCTGCGACAAGACCGTCATACACGGATGCTGCAAGGAAGACCTGATGCTCATGGATGTGGGAAAGGCAGAAACACTGAAAGACGCCGAGACTTTCCTGAACAGGATTGAAAACAAAGAATAAAATCACGACATTACAAACTTTATAAACATATACAATATGCAACAGAAGATTATCATTCTTGACTTCGGTTCGCAAACCACACAGCTCATCGGGCGTCGTGTACGCGAACTGGATACCTTCTGCGAGATTCTTCCCTATAACAAGTTTCCAAAGGATGACGATTCAGTAATCGGAGTAATCCTCAGCGGTTCGCCCTACTCTGTGCACGACCCGGAGGCTTTCAAGGTTGACCTCAGCCAGTTCGTGGGAAAGATTCCCGTGTTGGGTATATGCTATGGCGCACAGTTCATATCACATTCCTGCGGCGGAAAGGTGGAAAAGGCCGATTCACGCGAATACGGACGTGCAAACCTGCAGGCTTTCGACAGCGAGAACCCGCTGTTTAAAGGATTCACCGAAAATTCTCAGGTATGGATGAGCCATGGAGACACCATTACGGCAATACCCTCGGACTGCAAGGTAATAGCATCAACAGCCGACGTGAAATATGCCGCATACGCCAGTACTTCCAACCCCGTATGGGCCGTGCAGTTCCATCCGGAAGTATTCCACTCCCTTCAAGGCAAACAACTTCTACAGAACTTCGTGGTAGACATCTGCGGTAGCAGGCAGGAATGGAGCCCCGCATCATTCGTGGAGTCCACCGTTGCAGAACTGAAGGCACAGCTTGGCGACGACAGGGTAATCCTCGGACTGTCCGGAGGCGTCGACTCTTCTGTTTGCGCCGTACTGCTCAACAAGGCTATCGGCAAGAACCTCACATGTATATTCGTCGACCACGGCATGTTGCGCAAAAACGAGTTCACACAAGTGATGAAGGACTACGAATGCCTCGGACTGAATGTAATCGGTGTAGACGCAAGCGAAAAATTCTTCAAGGACCTCGAAGGTGTGACCGACCCTGAACAGAAACGCAAGATAATAGGCCGCGACTTCGTGGAGGTGTTCAACGCTGAGGCAAAGAAAATCACAGATGCGAAATGGCTGGCACAGGGAACAATATATCCCGACCGTATAGAGAGCCTCAACATCACCGGCAAGGTAATCAAGAGCCACCACAACGTAGGCGGACTGCCCGAAGAGATGCACCTCCAACTGTGCGAGCCTTTGAAATGGCTGTTTAAGGACGAAGTGCGTCGTGCCGGATATCAGCTCGAAATGCCGGAAAGGCTCATCAAGCGACATCCGTTCCCCGGTCCTGGACTGGCAGTGCGCATACTCGGCGACATCACACGCGAGAAAGTACGTATCCTGCAGGATGCCGACGACATCTACATCAGCAACATGCAGAAATACATCTGCGAGGATGGCGAACGCCTCTACGACAAAATCTGGCAGGCGGGAACGGTACTACTCTCCACCGTACGCAGCGTGGGAGTGATGGGCGACGAACGTACATACGAGCATCCAGTGGCACTGCGTGCAGTAACATCGACAGATGCCATGACAGCCGACTGGGCACATCTCCCCTACGACTTCATGGCCAAGGTGAGCAACGAGATAATAAACAAGGTGCGCGGAGTGAACAGGGTATGCTACGACATCTCCTCAAAACCACCGGCAACAATAGAGTGGGAATGATTTACCCATATTGACAATCAGCGCAATTTTTATTTTATCTAATATAAATCAGCCACTTAGCAAGTAAGCCACTGAACGCTAAGTGGTTGTTTTTTCAACCTGAATCCCGAAATCGTACCCTAAAATTGTACCCTGAGACTTGTATGACAAAGAAAAATTGAGTAATTTAGCCAGTGTAAACAATATCAGATATGGCAAAGAAGAATATTAAATTGAACTATGCTCTGAAAAGCGAAGCCGACAAAACTCAGCCCGCTTTACTGTATGTCATGTTTACACTTGGTGGCAAGCGAAAGAAAATCAGCTTAGGGTACAAGGTTGTACCTGAGTATTGGGACTCTGAAAATAATTGTGTTCTGATTTCTTCCAAACAGACACAACTTCAACAGCGAGAAATGAAACGTATAAACAAGTTCCTAAAGCAATTTGAACACTACGTTTCCACACTGATTGATGCTGATGTATTGGCAGACTACGAATCAAAATTAATTCCATCAGCAGTTGGAACATACGGTATTGTAGCACGATTAAAGGAAGCCATTGACAAAATCAAAGGCAAAGAGATTCAAGAAGAAAAGGCACACACTTTTACTCCTTTGGAATATTTCAAGAAGGTGGTTGAGGAAATGCCTAAAAAGGTCATCAGAAGAACAAGCAAGATTATCGAAGATAGGACTGTCGGCCATCATAAAATCGTGCTGAAACGATTTGAACGCTTTATAAATTACAAACATTGGGTGGCATCATCATTCTCAATTTTCAATAAGAATTTTGAGAGTGAGATGGAACAGTGGATGTTAGGCGTTGAAGAATACTCAGCAAATACGGTAGCTGCGACTTTTTCAGTTATGAAAGTTTGGTTGAAACAAGCTGAGGAAGAAGGATTGATAACAGACAAATCTTTTCATTCGTGGAAATCTAAAGGCGCAGATGTGCAACACATATATTTGAATGATGCTGAATTGGAAGCTATCTATAATTTGAATTTTGATGAGATATTAAAACTACATCCAAACGCTAAATATGAGGAGACACGGGATATTTTTATTATTGCGTCTCATATTGGTATAAGATATGGAGACCTCTCATCATTGAATAAATCTAACTGGGATATAGAGAATAAAACAGTTGAAATACACACCCATAAAACTGGTGCGACAGTACTGGTTCCTTTAACTTCAACCGTAATTGAACTATATAAAAAATATAATGGAAAATTCCCAACTCCAAGAGATAAAAGTAGGTTTAATGAACAACTCCAAAAGATAGGAGAGTTGGCAGGTATAGATCAGACCATTTATATAAAGAAGAATGTTGGTGGTAAGGTTGTAATTGAAGAAAAGAAAAAGTATGAACTAATCAGCAGCCATACTGCAAGGCGTAGTTTTGCAACCAACCTATATCTGCGTTGTCGAAACGCAAGACTTGTAATGAACTTTACTGGACACACAACTGAAGAGAATTTCAGAAAATATATATGTGTCGAAAAATCAGAATACGTTGAAATGGCAAGAGAATTTTTCAACTAAAAGATTTGCAGTAATATATCTATACGTAGGCAATTTTCCTTTCAGTATCGTTTAAGTGGGTGTTATATCATTTAACATCCACTTTTTCAATGTACTCACTGCTACGTATCCACGCTTTCAGGATCTACTGTAAGTAGGTATAATAGAGGCGTTTGGAATGCTATACGTTTCTCAAAAAATCCTGGATTTTAAAATTTAACTTACTAAATCATCTATTCTTTTTGTACTTTGTACTATTTATGGTATATATGTAAAACATAATTGAGAATATGAATGATAATAAACGAAAGTACAGAGAACTCAGTGATATGACAAAAGCAAAAATCAGTCAATCACTTAAAAACAGAAGTAAAAGTATGACTCACAAAGAAAATATATCCAATGGGATGCGTGAGTATTGGAAAACTGTTCCCAATAAGCCCAAAGAGAGAGAATAAAAAGTTTAACTTAAATTGAAATGAATATGACAGTACAATTTACAAGATTACCTACAAAACTTATTTATGCCCTTGATAGTGATTTGTTGAAAATGCTTGCAATACTGATACAACAGGAAAGTTATTGGATTGAGCATAAGAAGATTGGTAGTGATGGCAGTTTTTACAAACCAGTGAAAGAGTTTGCAGATATATTCAGAAAGAAGAATTTGCAGGATGTGAGATTGATGATACAAACCTTACAATCAGAAGGATTTGTTGAGATTTTATCCAGTAAAGGAGGAAAGCAAGCAAACTATTACCGTATAAATTGGAATAAAATTAAGGCGTACAACGATATCCCTATACCTCAACTTATCAATGACCCTATGCTAAAAACGATAAAAAGAACAACTAAAAAGAGTGTTGAAGATAGTACAGCATTGTATCAGCAGATAGAGAATGATAGTACAATATCGTATCAACAAGATAATAGTTTAGCAGTACGAGATTGTACCTCAACTATAGATAACATTAAAAATATAAATAACAATATTACTATAGATAATACAACTTCAACCAAATCTCCTTTACATGATGCTTATAAAGATAGGTTAGATTCACTATTAGCTGACTATACTAATGAGTCTGATTATATACGAGCATTGGATATGTATAGTTCTATTCAAAAGGATATTGAGTATGCTAGTGAATATCTTCCAACGACAGAGATAGACAATTATAAACACCAACTAACTGAGACTATGATAAAACATGAAAGTGATGGTTGGAACATTCTACTGGATAAGATAACAGACGATATGATACAAACGTATCATATTTCTAATGTTCATAACATCAAAACACCTTCAAACTCCCAACAATTTGCATATACAATAAATGACCTACTGGGAAATGTGAATATGTATGTTAGCAATGATAGATGGGATGAAATTGCAGTAAAGGCGGAAAAGTGGATAACTCACCAATGGGAAAATGATATAATCAGCTATGACCATCAACAAGAGGCAATAGAGAAAGTATATAGCAAACTGGCATCATAATTCTACTTCTTCTCAAATACAAAAAAGTATGAGTGAAACTTACGAGCATGTAGTTGAGTGGTATTCATATTGGTAAGCACTTTTGTTTTGGCATATAGAATAAACATATCTATTAATTTATAACCAACCTCAACAGCAGTATTTTGCACATAATTGGCTATCCAGTGCTGAACACCACCATATATAATATCCATAGTCTTAAATACTAAAATGCCTCTTTGGGATAATTTGGAATATGCCAGTTGCAACATTGAAGTATTGGTGTCGTATAGTTCTTTAGCGTTAGAAAAGCAGTTGAATCTATCTGCCATCATAGACTTATAGTTAACGTCTTTACCCTTAATAACGAATGGCAAATCTATAACAATGGAATGTAAGCTACCGTCCTCTATATTATAAAATTCATCCAACGGTCTTACATCATCCATTTGAGGGTACTTGTCAAATTTTAATTGGGGCTGTGGGATATGCTTGTAGAATACACCAATACTATAAGTTAAATCGCAGTCAAATCTATACTGTTTTATGTGCAGTCGCAGTATATTTGAAAGAATTTCATCCTGATTATCGGATATTGATGAAATGATAAATTTTCGCTTTGATAAATCAAAAGTTGATAGTTTGTTTTTATCAATAATTGATGTGTTAATTTCGTTTTGAAGATATTTGCGAATTGTATTTTCAGAAAGTGATAACGCAGTAGAAATTTCACTTATCGTGGCTGTTGGATATTTCTTTTTATAACTGACTATAGATTTTGATATGGCAATAGCATTATCACGCTTCCTATCTATGCCATTTGTGCGAATATACCATCTAATAGCAGATATGGAGACGTGATTGTTTTCGGCATTTTCTTTAACCGACAACAGAGGATTATATATAATCTTACTTTTCCTCATCTATTTGTTTCTTACGACCTCTATTTCCTGATTTTGATAATAATTGACCTTTTCTAATGGTGCATTTGGAATTTGTATAGGGCTTATCATTGGATAAACCATAATTACGTAATGCACCATAACTTATACCCAGTTGTTGAGGTGTAAAGTATTCGTACATATTAGCTATGCTGCCAAAATAATGGTGCATACCATCTATTTCTAGGTGTATAACAGAGCGTTCCACCTTCTCTAATCTTGATGTTGTTGGCATGGTTTGCTTCTTTATAATATGCAAAGTTAGGTATAAAATTACAAGTATAAAATAAATGTCATTATTTTAAATTTCTTTAGCTTGAAACAATTGCATATATTTAGTATTTGTCATATCTTTGCATTGTCAAACAGAAGTAATAATTAAATAATAACAGATATGATAAACGCAATCGTCATCAACAATGCAACAGCCAATAGAGCAACAGTAATCGCAACCCGTACACAATCAAGCGAAATGGGAATAATGAAAGCAATGCTTATCGACACGCTCAAGGTGAAACTTGCTAACGGTGTAGCACACTTCATTTTCAAGAAAAAAGATGGTACATACAGAGAAGCATGGGGAACAACACAAAGTGACATAGCCAACGCTAAAACTAACGGTAGAGGTGTAAGCCGTGAGGCATTTAAGACAACAGCATATTTTGATGTTGAGATTGGAGAATGGAGAAGTTTCCGCTGGGAAAATTTGGTGCAGGTATTTTAATGAAAATGGGGAGGTGGTACTGCCTCCCCAACATTCACTAATTCATAGTTTTGAATATAATCAAAAAATCAACACGTTATAAGAAACTTGATAATAGTATCAATCACTAACAACTAAAATTCACAAAAATGAGCGTTAGAAACAGCCATACAACAGCAGATTACTTGGAATGGAACGTAATGTTAAATCTCATCCGTAAGTTATACAGAGATGGAGATTATAGAATGTCTTTATTCATTGGTTGTGGTTGTTTCTTTGGATTAAGAGTAAGTGATATACGCAAACTCACATGGGGAATGCTCTTGAATGATGACAAGTTTATTCTCAATGAGCAAAAGACAGGAAAACGCAGGATTATCAAAATCAATTCAGACTTTCAAAAACATATCCAACAATGTTTTGAGGCACTTCAAATAAAAGATTTAGATGAGGCTTGTTTCCTATCTCGTAAGAATATGGTGATGTCAACACAACGTATCAATGTACGATTGAAAGAGATTAAAAAAAAGTATAACATCAAGATTGATAACTTTTCTTGTCATAGTCTAAGAAAGGCATTTGGACGTAAAGTGTTTGAATCAAGTGGCGAAAATGCACAAATGGCACTGGTAAAATTATCTGAACTGTTTAATCATTCATCAGTTCAAATCACTAAAATTTATCTTGGGCTAAGGGAAAAAGAACTGTTAGAGACATACGATTTACTGGATTTTTAAGTAGCACCTATTAAATAATAGCCATATATAGAGCATCTTTCACAGAAAATTGCTAACTTTGCATCTGCAAACCCACTAAGGGTGAGCAGACATACATAGAAAGCGTTTTCGCTTCATTCGTATTGGAGAAACCTAGGAAATGTTATTTTGATATATAATAACACGTTGTAAATAAGAATTTTATATAAATGTTTCTCGAAATAAAGAAACAAAATAGGAACAAAAACATCTTTTTTGCGATTTCCCGTCTTTTTTGCTTGCACTACTTTTCATTCCTTTCAGTTGTTCACACTCGACGTCATTTTTCCGACTTTCTTGCATAATCTTCGTCCTCTGACAAACATCGCAAACCTCAAAGTGCAAACCTCGATTTTCTTTCAAGGGACATCCGTTTTGCAAAGATATGCTTTTTTATAAAGACATAAACATACGGACAGGTAAATGTACCTGCCTATATTTAGTTTTATTTAGTTTAGCATATATATGACTAATATCCTAAACTAAACCATTTCTTCAGTTCTTTTAGCGGTATATTTTATGCAGCCAAAAGAGAAGAGAATCCCAAAGCCTGTATTTTCTCTTTTCGCTGCAATCCTATTTTATTTATTCCCTCTTATCGGAGCACCATTGCGTACCGACTTTCGGTCTGTCTGATGAGAATTGTGTCGCAAAGGTATATGTCCTGTCTTTCTTTTGTGCAAGGTCGGAGCCTGACGGTTCACGACCAAATCTCCACACTCTGCAATCAGAGGTAGTATTTGCTTGTGAAACCCTGCATAAAGAGCCATGACACCTTATGAGGCGACATAATTTCAATCAATCCCGAAAGTAGTAAATACTACATGAGGGATAAAAAAGAAAATCAAATGACAACAGAAAACAGCAATCGTATGTATGAATCGGAAGAAGTAACCGAAATCATTGGCGCACATTGCAGCCTACTCGTTCCATACAAAGGATATACAGAGGGAACGGTCGTGGGAGATTACGGCAATAAGATAGTCGTCCGTCTTAGCAATGGCAAGGAGATAGCGGAATACCGTGATGAAGTAATTATCTATGATTAAAAGGGTGATGTTATGGGACAAATAGCGTTCAAATTCGTCAAATGGGATGTGCCGGAATTAGCGACACTGAAAGACTGCAAGGTTTACAGGTTACGAGAATGCCTCAATAATGGAGGCAAATTGACCCGTGATGACAAAAATTGGCTTACAGAACAAGTAAGAGGATGCTGCCGTTTTCAGAAAGGCATTGCATTGATGGGCTATTACTTCGATTTCTCGGATGTTCTCAAGCAATATTTCGTCAAACAGTACGGGCATATAGCTGAATATTACGCAATCGACAAAACAGCCTTGCGTTCCTCACTTTACGGGAGAATTGAAAATATTGTCGAAGTCAAATAACCAAGAGCATGAAAGTTACAATCGAAAATGTCTTCTGTCGTTACAGCGATGAAGCAACGGACATTTATTTCCGCATCATCAACACAGTTCTTTTTTCAATCGACGAAGCGGAATTGCGTAGCAGTATGGAACGTCTGAAAACGGAAACACATCTTGATGACTATTTCGTATTCGGCTATGGGGCACATCATCTGTGGGTCTGTCAAAGACGCCCCAGCGATCAGGCTAAAATTTTTGAGAACCGGGTAATCATGGCTGAATTTTGAAGACGGGAGAACAGGCTGAAATGGGCAACGACTATTTCAGCCACCCGCCATTTCCTTTTGTATAATCCTATCTTTCTTTTTTGGCTGCGCCATATCCTTTTGTAAAACCGGTCATTCGTGAAAAGCGGACTTTCGCTTTGTCGATAAGACAGGTATTGCCTTTTTCTTCCCCTCTGCTCCTTTCATCTCATCCAGTCGGGACATGACAACCACCTCGATATGCTGCCACGCCTTTTTGTCGCGACTTCGTTGATATTCCCTCACAGTCATGCAACGTTTTGGAGAGTTGGTGCTCCTCTTCTTGCTGCCTCAAATCAAGTCGAACTGCCGCCATTTCCAATCCTGCCGTTTCTTGCGGACTTACCGCCGAAACAGACTACATAATGTCAGCGGACGGATATGCTCTTTCATGTAACCGAACCCGAAGCTGCTGTCCCCTGCTCTTTTTCGGAATGGCTTTCCGGCGAAGTCTTCATCATTTTTCCGTTGCAAAGATAGTATGCAGCCGGGAACGACTTCCGGAAGTCTTGACCAATGGCGTAACCGCATCAATCTTCCTTTATCGAGCCTTGCGGTTTTGCCTGCGGTTAAAAATAAAGAGTATTGATGCGTTATCCTTGGTGCATCCCTTTTCTGCACCTACTTTCTGGAGCAGCGTAAAAATTGATTAAAAACTTCTAAAAGCAATTCATTATGAAAAAGATTGAAAACAATTTCTCTGTAACCGGATTCGTAGGTAAAGATGCAGAAATCCGTCAGTTCGCCAACGCCAGTGTAGCACGTTTTTCTTTGGCAGTAAGCCGACTGGAGAAGAACGGCGAGGACTCCAACCGCGTTTCCGCCTTTATGAACTTTGAGGCATGGCGCAAGAACGAGAACACGGGGTCGTTCGACCAACTGACCAAGGGCACGATGCTTACCGTCGAGGGATATTTCAAACCTGAAGAATGGAGCGACAATGCCGGTGTGAAACACAACCGCATCGTGATGGTGGCTGTCAAGTTCTATCCGACTGTCGAGAAGGAAGAAGCCCCCAAGGAACCGGTTAAGAAGGGGAAGAAAAAAGGCAAGAAATAACCTCTTGCCTTATACAAATAAAAGCGGCTACCATGCCGCTTTTTCTTTGCTCACTACAGGTTGCCGCACATCATACTTTTATAGCCAATTTATTATCACTTGTATGGGAGACAGCCCCTTTCCTTTTACTCCTATCCCGCAAGCCGTTTATTTTCTCTGCAAAGGTCTATTGACGTCTGTCTGCCCTGTCAAGGACTGCTTGCGCTTGCTGTCGGAAAATCTTCCTCCCCAACTCGTTGGAGAGCGTATTTTCCGCATCCTCCTTGCCATGTCCGACCATCAATCCTGTGGGCAGAAAAATAATCGCCCTTTCGGTACTGGATGTATCAGAGGGAAAATAAAAAACTTAATTAAAACGAAAATGAATACAAGTATGGCAAACAAATATCCCAATGGCGGAATGACAACAGAAGAAGTATTACAACGTGATTTGCAGTTCAGAAATATGTTGCTGGGACGCTTACAGGCAGACTGCGAGTATTATCTTGGCTATGGGAATAGAAATACGCGACGCTTATGGGCTGGCTCTGAAGCGGAGCAAATCGAGTTTATGATGAAACTTTACGAGAGTTTCAAAGATGATGAAAAACCGATGTGGATAACGGTAGAGAAAATTAAAGAATATAGCAAGGCAATGGGAGTAGTAACGAATGAATAAACGACCGTATAAACGCAAATGCCGCAACAATCCCGAACAGAAGTTGCGGCATTTGTTGATAAACGCCCGAAATACAAAATCCCCCTTGTAATTCTCAACGATTACCAATCATCCTTTTATAATTCACTTCATTCCCCTCTTATCATAGCCTACGAAGCAGCATTCTCCTTTTAGACCAACCCTTACTTTCCCTTCTGTTCTTCAGGCTATCACCGGTTTGTTTTTATCAGATGCAAAGGTCGGCCGTCTCACTTGATCCGGTGGCTTGAAGTGTATTTCTTGCAAAATTCTTCCTTCCTGCGTAAGAGTAATTTGGCAAGAAAAGCCGCTGTATGAAGTTGTAACGACAGCCGTGTACCGCATCCATAAAACCCCAAAGCGGTTCAATCAACAAAGAACCGACAAAAGGGTAAATAACAACTCATATTAACAACTTCAAAAATCAGAATCATGCCTAATCATGTAACAAACCGTTTAGAAATAAACGCAGACAGAGAAACCGTACAAAGCGTAATGAATTTCTTAAAAGGAGAAAATGATGCAGACAATACGCCCTGCTACATTGACTTCAACAACATTATCCCGATGCCCAAAGAATTACTGATAGAAGCGTCAAGTCGTGGAGAATTTGGTATGCGATATATCATCGCAATGCAACGGAAGCCGAACAATTCACAAGAAGAATTGAGGACGATTCAATGGATGGAAAATCAGGATGAAAAAACCAGAAAAGAAACTTTGCAGCTTGGGGCGGCATATCTGAACAATCAAGAAAAATACGGTTATACCACTTGGTACGAATGGTCTATCGCAACATGGGGTACAAAATGGAATGCCTATAATCAGGAATTTGACGAGCCGAACGTGCTTTGGTTTGATACAGCTTGGAGTGGAGTGCCACAACTCATACAAAAACTTTCCGAGAAATTCCCTGATGTTGAATTTCATTATGCCTATGCCGATGAAGATTTAGGCTCCAATGTAGGAAGAGGAATTGTCCGAAATGGAGAAATCGACATGACTATACCCGAAGATGGAAGTAACGAAGCCTTTGAAATCATGTTTTATGTAAAACCGGGAATAGACGAATACTTTGAGCTGACAGACGAAGGTTACAGATGGGTTTCTTAAGCATCCTATGTAGATAATGCTCAACACGGATTCAGGATACGTTTTTTTCAATGTATCCTGGATTCTTGTTTCGGGAATTTTCCGTTTATATTTTCACAAGAATAATTTCTGTTATATTCTGACAAAACTGCCATTTGTCGCATTCCATGTCCTTTTATAAATTCACGACTGTCCTCATTTACCAATACCTTTGCAGGCTTATTTGTCATCCCGGAAGCTGCTCTTGCTGAAACCACCGAATACTCCTTTCAGGAGTTTCCCAACAACGAAGAATACCAACAATACAATTATAATATCTCCCATAACTCTTTCATTTTAGTTAATACATCTCAATATAAAGGTACGAAAAAACTGCGGATAACGCAAATAATTAGCTGGTTTTCAATATATATTATTCTATTCAGATATTGTATTGCTCCTATCTATTTCCGTAGCCCCGGTACACGTCCGGGTTTTCTGTTAAGTTGTACCCTGTACTTATTGAGTATTCCATACACTGTACTTTTGCTCCGGACACCGCTCTCTTTCCATATATCCCGGATTGAATAACCGTCGTTATACATATCCACAATCTTCTTATCCCGTTCCGCTTTACTCAAACTCTTTTTGGTAAGTATGGACGTGTTGATACTTTGTTGCAGGCGCATAATCTTATCCGATGATTTTCGCAGTACGGCCACTTCTTCCGGAAGTGCCCCGAACATCATCAACACTTCTGCAGGTGTCGTCTCGGCAAACAGTTCGTTACATGTGTCAATCTTATCGTGTATGGAAATGATGCGCACCACTTTAATCCGGCACAGCTCGATCAAGGCCGCCAGTTCCCGCAAACCGCGCACGGCATTGCTGAATTTCGACACCACCAGTTCGTCCCCTCTTTCAAGATTCGACATGAGTTGTTTCCACTTCGGTCTAAGCGTCTCGTGTTTGACCGATTCCTCTATCACTTGTACACAACCGTACTGGAGCATCCATTCCTTGTCCGCGTCAAACGCATCATAGGAGTTTGCCTTGAATATATAACCAACTTTTGCCATGTCAATATACAATTCCGATGATAATAAGTGCAAAGATACGAGTTTTATTTGAGCGTTCAAATCATACTATATTAAAAAACAAGAAAAGCCCTCTAATTACTCTTTTTCTTTCACTTATTTTCATTGTAAATCATACCATTAAGTACGATATTAAAAAATGCGCAAAATACGATTGGAATGATACGGAGTATCGAAAATTATATATAGTTTTGCGCAAAATAGTACGAAATAATATAGTATGAAAACATCAAAATCGAACTTAAAACGACACATGATTATAGCCAAAACAATTGCTGTTTCTATTGCCATTTTCATGTGTGCATCTTGCGATAGCGGAAATGGCAAACGTCTGGCGGATGTCAAAAGCGACCCTGCCGGAACATACAGGGAATATCTGTCCGATGTACGCAAGCTGGACAACCTTTCCATTAAAGACTTGGCCGAACACCTCAAGCAATGGCAAACCGTAAGGGATTCCGTTTTCCGGTATCTCGAACGAGACACGCTCGCCCGGTTCCATTCTGTCCATATTGAGGATTGCGAACGGACGCACGATTCCATCCGAATGGAATTTTCCCGACTGGCTTTGTCGAACCCCTGTACTTATAAGGATGTGCTGCTGGTCAAGGAACAGGTCTCACCGCATCTGAAAGATGCAGAACTGCATCATGCGGCTGAAGCAATCCGCCCGTTCTTTACCTCGTTGGACAGCCATCCCGCCTATCCGGGGAATCGACAACGTATTCTTGCTGCCTATCGGGACGTGCTGACACAAACAATTGATTACGGCATCCACTGCATAGCCGACCTAACTATTTATATCGAAAAAGAGGATGCCGTATTCCGTGCTTTCCTCTCACGTCTGTCCGATTTCGATGGTGTGGATCTTTCCGATATCACACATGACACGGAGCGATGCTGCTCACAGGTATTCCTTGCCGCCGAGCGGAACAACATCACCTATCAGGACGCGATGGTCTATTTGGCCATGCGCACCAACCGCAGGTTGATTCAGAATGTCCAGACCTGTATCGACGACATCCGCGATAAAAAAGTCAGGACACCGGCACAGGCGCAAGCCTATATCTGGATGCTCCTCCAGCCTTATTCTTCAATGGACGGCTTCTGTATGGCATTGCTTTCATCCGAGGAGAGACGGCATCTTGACACGCTTGCCATGCAGACATCCGACGCTTTCGAGGTTTTGGGTAAAATCCTGCAATCCGGGAACAACCGGCTGGACGAATTGCCCGGAATGCTGTTGGAGGCATTCATACACACCCTGTAACGATATAACACGAAAAACAATATGATTATGTTACGACACTTCTATGATGACTTCATGACGTTCGTTCCCTTGCAACTGCCTCAGTTGCTCGATGTGACGACTATGGAGGAACCGCAGTTCTACGGTGACTATGTACTGCTTACGTTTCCGTTGCGCAATCCTTATGACTTGGACGAGGTGATGGATATGTTCGAGGACGATATGGAGCTGATAACGCTCTATCACCACATCCCTATGCGCTCCGAGAAATTCGGGCATAGCACCTGTGCGTACTCGAATCCGGCTTTCGGGCAGATGTTCAAGATGAACGCCAAGACGGATACCGAAGGCAAGGTGAACAGCATCATCGTCACGATCTATGATTCTTTGGAACAGATGTACGGAGACTTGTGCCTCGATTTGGAACTCCATTCCAAAGGCGGGTTCTTGAAGTATAAAAAAGACAAGGCCGATGTGCTGATGAATTTTATATGAGGAACACGCTGTACCGACAAATGGTCTATTGCATCAACGCCTACCGAACGTGGATAGAGGTTGCCGATGACAATCTTTACAAGGAGAATATCATTTCGAGAACCGACAGGACTGACTACCTCGTTTCCCGCACGCTGGTGTTGCGTGCATTCAAAACGCAAGGTGAATATGCCGAAGGGACAGTATGGCATATTCCGGAGCATGAACTGGACAAGGCGTTGGCAACTTATCGCAAGCAGACCCCCCAATTCAAACAACGCATCAAAAAGGCGGCGATGTACCTTTCTGCGGCAGATGCCGAAACCATTATCCGGTTGGCGACTTATGGCACTGTCCAATTGGAACTCATGGTGCGTCCCATTCACATACCAGATAAACCATACTACCTATGTTACTGAATATCCTGCAACTCGTTTTCTGTGCTATACCCTTTGCGGTGTCGCTGACATTGTACAAGAGCAACAAACGGTGCATGGCAGTCTTTTACATGGCAATGGCACGAAGCGACAAGGCTCGCAAGCTCTATGCGCAAATTGGGTTGATATGCCTGCTCCTTTTTCACTATGTATATGCGTGCGGTCATATCGGCGAATTTGGCATTCTGCTATCTACCGGAGTCTGTGCCGCCATGTTCTCGTTCAAGCGGACGGATAACTGGTTCCGCAAGTTGCTGGATTGCCCTCGTGCATTTGTCATCTTTGCATTGGCCGCAGTGGTCATCGGATTCGTACCGCATTTGTACACGTTGTCGGTAACTGTTGCCTTTCTTCTTTTGGCTGCCCTGTTCTATCCCTCTGTTCGGGTCATGTCCGAATGCAAGGACACAGAAAAACGTACCGAATGGGTGACGCATTCTCAAACACTGTCCGAATCATATTACGATAATCATCACGCAGGGTTGCCGCATAATGCGGATAACGGCAATCCGGCTCATCCGCAAAATAACAATCATCAAAAACAGGACAATAATGAAAAATAAGCAAGAAATCCCTGCCGTCATAGTGGCGGACGCAAAGGTGTTCGACTACCTTAAAGAAAAAGTCGGCGAACGAAAGACACGGACGGAAGCCTATAGTGACCTGCTGGACAAATCGCTGGCAGGTTTTATTTCCCCTTTTCTAAGGAAACAGGACTACGACCTTCAGCCTTGCCAGTGTCATGTGACCATTTCCGACCTTGCGACGGAGTGGCATTGGCATCGTGCCACTGTCCGCTCGTTTCTGGAAACATTGGAGGCGTTCGGACAATTAAAACGCACCAGGCTCGCAAAGAGCATAGTCATCACCATGCCCGTGCAATCCGGTCAGTCTTCGGCCACATTCGTTATACAGCGACAGCCGGACTTTGCCATACAACTGCAAGAGGTATTGTCCGATTGGATAGTTGGCAAAACGACCTCTGCGGATGTCGGCAACCTCTGCGGTCAGGTCGTCCATCAGGCGATGACCGGAATGACCGGATACGAGAGCCGTCACTGTCCGGACAGTCATATCGACACGGCATCGGCACACGCCGGTAAACAGGAAGAGGAGATTCGTAAGACCGCCTTGGGATGTATTGCCCACGCAGCCTTGCAACGAGTATTATGGAAATCGAGATTCGATGACAGCTCGCCGCTCATTGAGTTCTTTCGTCATGACCTCGATGAAGAATGGGTATCCTTCATCGAGGCATCCAAAGAGCTTGCGGAGCTGATTCTCGATACCGAAGCGTGTGAGACGACCTTCGACACGGACGATGACAAAGAACGCCTCAAATCGCTTCGCAAACCCTTTTTATCGCTTTTGGCAAGGACACAGGAGCCAGCGGATTAAATCGGGAACCGGAAACAGATTGTATAACCTCGAACAATCCGCCTCTGTCCCGTTACAGGTATCCTGCCGGTTATAGGAGACACACGGGCTTGCCCGTATGCCACGAAACAAAGGGAAGGGGGAGCCTAATACCCCGACCGACATTCGTCGGCGGGAGCAGTGTCCATACAAGCAGCAAGCTGGGACACGGCGGATTGTCCGCAACAACAAAAAACAGTATGACAAATCAGAAACAAGTGCTCGATGTGCATGTGTCGAAAGGCATCACCGCCGCCCAAAGCAACGAACATCTGCGTGATCGTAGCGAACGTGCGGAGAAATACGCCATGAGCAAAGGCAACTACGACCCCACGCGCAAACACCTGAACTTCGAGATTGCACCCGGAGGCAAGATACGTCCCATCGACACGACCCGCAACATCCCGGAACGGATGGCGGACATATTGAGCCGTCGCGGAATCAAAGACCCCAACGAAGGATTGGCTGAACCGAAGTTCCGCACGGTGGTAAATATCATTTTCGGCGGATCTCGTAAACGAATGCACGAACTCGCATTCGGTACGCAGCAGGTGGACTTTGAAGAAGGTGCGGACAACACACGCATCAGAAGGGAGGGTGACATCGAACGTTGGGCAAAGGACGTGTACTCATTCGTTAGTGGCAAGTACGGTGAACAGAATATCGCCGCATTCATTGTACATCTGGACGAGTTGAATCCGCACGTGCATTGTACGCTTCTGCCAATTAAGGATGGCCGTTTTGCATACAAGGAGATATTCGCCGGAAAGGACAAGTTTGAATATAGTGCGAGAATGAAACAGCTCCATACCGACTTTTTCGCCGAAGTCAATACGAAATGGGGAATGTCGAGAGGAACGAGCATATCCGAAACGGGCGCACGCCACAGGACAACCGAAGAGTATCGCCGTATGCTCTCCGAGGAGTGTACAACCATCGAGGAAAATATCGACCGTCACCGGAAGGCACTCTCCGAACTTCAATCGGACATCCGTCTGGCAGAGCGCAGGGTCAAAGGGCTTACGACAATGGTCGATAACCTTGAAAAGTCAAAAGCGGGAAAAGAGGCTCTGTTGTCGGCAGCCGAACGGGATTTGAAAGCGAACAGCGGTAATGCGGCAGAGTTGGCAATCCGGATTCAAACGTTGGAAAAAGAGTTGGTAGGCATCAACAAACAACTGGCAGACAAACAACAGAAGCTACAGGCCGCTGACCGGCAACTGACCGACCTCAAGGAGAACATGGATGCCATTAAGGATCGTACCGAAGAACTCAAGGAAGAAGCCTACAAGTATTCGCGTGATGTTCACTCCAAAGTGGACACCCTGCTCAAAGACGTATTGTTGGAAAGTGTGGTCGGTGAATACCGGAATGTATCGGCACAAATGGACGTGTCGGAACGGCAGCTATTCGACGGCTCACTCGTTCAATCCATCGCGGAACGGGGCGCAGACATAATGCACTGTGCAACGATGTTGTTCCTCGGGATGGTCGATGATGCCACCACGTTTGCCGAAACTCGTGGCGGCGGAGGCAGTAAAAGCGACCTGAAATGGGGACGTGACGAGGACGAGGACAACCGTGCATGGGCACTCCGCTGCATGAGGATGGCGAGCCGCATGATGCGTCCGGCCATCGGCAAAAAGCCCAAACGGTAAGTGGCACGCATCTTACGATAAATCAAAAGTATAACGAATAAAATCATTGGAATATGACGAAACAATTCATTCTTATTTTCGCTGTGCTCTGCTCGTTTCAGGCACACGCAGGTGTACACTCCGTACAGGTAGATACTGTCCAACCTCCCTCATTCTATAATATCACGGAGGAACTTCAACCGATGCAACCCGTCCATCTCGACGGAGTGGTTCTTCCGATGTCCCGTACCGGCAACTGGTTTGTCAGCATTGCCGGAGGTACGACCGCATTTCTCGGTACGCCACTCGGTTGTGAAGACCTTTTCGGACGCCTGAAACCCTCGTACAGCCTTGCCGTCGGCAAATGGTTTACGCCATCGGTCGGTGCACGTATCAACTACAGCGGTTTGCAGTTCAAGGATGGTGCATTGTCCACTCAGGACTACCACCATATCCATGCGGATTTGCTATGGAATGTACTCGGCCGCAGGTATGCCCGGCAAGATCAAGTGCGCTGGAATCTCGCACCTTTTGCCGGAATCGGACTTCTGCATAATGCCACGAACGGGCATAACCCATTGGCTATCTCATACGGGGTGCAAGGACAATACCGTATTTCCAGACGGGTAAGTGCCATGCTGGAACTTTCCGGCACTACCACCTTTCAGGATTTCGACGGCTACGGACACCCGAACCGTCTCGGTGATCACATGCTGTCGCTGACAGCCGGCTTCACATTTCATCTCGGAAAGATTGGCTGGAAACGTGCGGTGGACGCAACGCCTTACGTCCGTCAGAACGAATGGCTCGTGGATTATGCCAACTTTCTATCGAAAGAAAACAAGCGTTATGCAGACTTGAACGACCGGAACCGTCGGACATTTATTGAACTGAAGAAGATTTTAGAAATTGAGGGGCTACTCGACAAATACGGCAGTCTTATCACGGAAGAGAACATTGGCAAGCATCAAGGTTATCCCACGAATAATTACAGCGGGCTGAACTCACTTATGGCAAGAATGAGAAATCGACACTGGAACGGTATTTCCCCACTTGATTCGACAAATACCCGATATGTCAATAATGACCGCTCACACGAAGAATTGGCCATAAACGATTCGGAAGATATGAAACTCATGCAAGTCGGAGAATGTATCGGCTCGCCTGTTTATTTCTTTTTCAACCTGAATACGGTTCATTTGACGGATGCCTCGCAGATGCTTAATCTCGATGAACTGGCTCGTGTGGCGAACAAATACGGATTGTCCGTAAGAGTAACGGGTGCGGCAGACAGTTCAACGGGGACTCCGGTTCTCAATAATTCATTAAGTACGTCGAGAGCAGACTATATCATTGCGGAATTAGGACGACGCGGTATTCCGGTCGAACGAATCATCAAGGTGAGCAGAGGCGGAATAGCCGACCATGTACCGGTTGAAGCCAACCGACACACGAAAGTGGAGCTGTTTTTCACCGAGGGGGAATAGACCTTTTGTATTAACTGTTATAAATAGCCAGAGTGTCGTTCTGCGGAATGACACTCTTTTTTATGTACCTCGCTATTCCACAAATCGCAGTATCGGCTATTCTTGTCCGGTGAGATTTTGTATGCAAAGGTACAGTGTTCGGCCGATTGCCAAGTACCGCTATCGCTAACGGCATCCGGATTCTCCGACAGCCTTCCGCAAATCGCAGATTTGGGTATTCCGTAGAATCAGTCCGCTGTTTATTTGTCTTATTCGCCCTTTTCCCACTGTTGATTCAGCATAAAAATCAATCCCGACAAGGAAGCCGAAAGAGCTTCGATAAAAGGGAAAAATAAAGTCTAACTTAAAAATTACATTTATGCCGAATTGGTGCAGTGCATCGTATGCCATAGAGGGCGATGCAAAAGAAGTGAAAAATCTCTACGAGTTGATGATGGAATTACAAGAACGGAAAGAACCGTCCGTTCCAAACGGTTTTGGAACAACATGGCTGGGTTGCCTTGTGGATGCTTTGGGTGAAGATTGGAATGAAATCCGTTGTCGGGGAGACTGGAGTAACCTCGAAATGGATGGCGATGTTCTTAAATTCACTACAGAAACGGCTTGGTGTCCGTGTGATGAAACTTTCGAGTTGGTATGCAAGAAATTTCCGACGTTACGCTATTTCTATCAGTCGGAAGAACCGGGCATGGCTGAATATTGGACGAACGATACAGAAGGCAGATATTTTCCCGACAAATACATTGCCGACCTATGTACGCCTGATGATAATTGGCACAAGGAATATTTTTCTAAAAAAGAAGATATGTTCAAATGGTTCGAGGAAATCAGCGGTCAATGCGTCAAGTCAGTAGAGGAAATCCTTGCGATTACCGAGCAATGGGACAGCCAGAATCCCGATGCTTTCTGCAACATCTACGAATTTTCGGTATCGGACTGATTCGAAGAAATGCTGAAACTGAAATGACGGTATGCAGACCGCATTCAGCATCAAATCATTATTTCATAAGTCTCTCCAATCCGTATAACAGGTTGGAGAGACTTTGCTTGTTGCGTAGCCGTCAATCCTTTTATATAGGAACTGTCTTTTATATACTTCCGATTCTGTCTTTTCCCTATCTCTATCTCACCATCGGCACTCTTTGCCGGTGGAATTTTATATGCAAAGGTACAGCGTCCGGACTGTCGCCAAGTACCGCTGCGCTAACGGTTCCCGGATGTTCCCGGCAGCCTTCCGCAAATCACAGATTTGGGTATTCCGTTCCATCCCGTTCACTGTTTACTGGTCTCATTGTCCTTTCCCCTCTGTGTATCCTGCATAAAAATCATCCCGACAAGAAGCCGAGAGCTTCAAGAAAAGGGAAATAAAAACAATGTTCAACTAATTAAACATCAAAATTATGCACAGCAGGATTTTTCAAATTTCGACAATGCAGATAGAAAAAAACAACTATCTGAATGAGGACACGCTTCAGCAAGGAGATAACAGTTTTTACGATTATTGTGCGGATATAGATGATGAAAGCCGTAAAGAGGATATTGCCTATTTGGTCAATTCAGCTCTACCCAAAGGTATGTTCGAGCTTTTATCTGAAGACACTATGCGTTACAATGGCGGTATAGAGCAATGGAAAGAGGAGTATGTCGCCAATATCCGGAAGAAAGCGGAAGTTCTTACTGCTGAAAATATGCTGACATGGAGTGTGTCCTATAATCTAAGACAAGCAATCGAAAACCCTTTGGATGTCGCTTATCATTTCTATTTGGACGGAGATGGATGCCAGTCATTTGCCGAACCATCCTTTGCGTTCATGGAGTTTGTTTGTAATCTTGAGCCAGGTACGATACTTTACATTGGGGGAGTTATTGATTATCATTTCTGATATTTGCCAACAATATCTATCCGACAGCCACCCGTTTTTGCAACGGGTGGTTTCATTCTATCCTGTATGGGTAGCCCGACACCTTTTATAATCATGCTCTATCGAGCCTCCGTAGGCAACTGCACTACCTTTTTATCCATAATGTCCCCCGATTCTAACCAGTATAATCTTCTCGTTGCCCCGACCTGCGCCACCAGCTTGTTTCGTGTGCAAAGGTACGGCGGACGAACACTGTTCAAGTATCGCTACGGCTACCTGAAATGAAATTTGACGGAACCTTCCGCAATCACAGATTACGGTATTCATAAAATTTCATCTCCGGTTCCTTGCCCATTGTTCTTGCATCCTCCGTTTGAAACGCACATGAAACACCCCCTTTGGGCGAAGTCGAAAGGCTTCAAGAAAAGGGAAAAATAAAAATCAACAAATCAAAAGACAATGGGTAAATACGATTACATCAAGAATGGCAATCTCCTTTATTGGAATGACCCCGACAATGGCAAGTCTGACGGAGAGTATAAAGTGATTTCCGCACCTGAAGAAGTGGATAGTGACAGCATTATTCTGATTTCAAGCGGCATTTCGGAAGCAGAAGTATTTGCATCGGAATTATCACCGATACCCACACCGAGAAGTCACAAAGAGGAGTTCCGGAAATGGAGAGCGGAACGGGAAGCTGAAGGCATGGAGTTTTTCAACCGGCTTTCAGAGGTGATGGAAACAGACAATGATTTGGCTGTTGGCGATATGGTGGCGTTCACGAATGATTACGGAGTGGTATTCGGTCCCAAAGAGGTGTTGGCTTTCAGAATGCCTTGGAATGGCGGCAGATGCGTATATATAGACAGTGATGCCTATTGGTTTCCTGACCGTCCGAACCAACTCACAATTCTAAGTAAAGGAGGTGCGGAATGACAACAAACGGCATACTCAAACGACTTTGCGGCAATATTGCCGCAGGTCGTTTCGACTGGCGGAAATACTGCACACCGCAACTTTATTTCGGTTGGGAGATTTGTGTTACCCCTCTGCATTGCTCTTACGGACAGATAGGCTATACCGTTCATTTCCCTTATACCAATATGCCGGAAGTGGAATACGATTGGGAATTGAAAAAGCTGACCATTGACGGCGAGAAGTGGAAAAATTACTTACATAATCAATAATAAAATCAATATGGCACAGAATTTTTATACCAAATGGCAATCTTCCGTCCTTGCGGATGCAGGCAGTTATGTTTCAAAGGAATACCGCAATTTCCAAACCGCTTTGGTGCGTGAGATTTCCAAATATGCAAAAGCAGTTGATGCAACGACGGTATCCAATTCAAAAGGACATTACGACACCTCTTGTTTTGTTGAACGTAACGGTAAATTCGTTTATATCAGTCACTCATCCACCCTCTCCCGAATGGGCAGCGGTGTAAGAATCGAACTCGGTTCGTTCCTTATACGGACAGCCAAGCACGCAAAGGACTACACCGGCGGACGGAATCAATATTGTGACCTGTCAGACCTACAGTCAATGATTGACTGCTTATTGAACCAATAATATGAACAGCCTGCATCGTATCTATGGCATCGGTGCAGGCTATAAAAACGTGGAGCAGACTTTTACAGTCCGCTCCACATCGCTTATACATCGCCCTCTAACGCCGCATTCCGCCGCTGTATTCTGCCTCTTGTAACACTTCCCGATATTCTTCCGTCTCGTTCAGCTTTTCATTTACCTTTTGCAGGTTGGCGTCCAATTCGACATTGTGGTCATACGGAAACCGATGTTGAACAATAATGCCTGCATTGGCAGCCTGTCCTACATCCAATGTATCTGATTCCCGGTTGTATTCAACATACAGCACGTCACCATTCGGCATCTCGAATGCCGGTGTCTTTTGCTGTGCCATAGCGGAGAACTGCTCTGCGGCCATATCCTTGGCAACCTCTTTGATTATCTCTCCGGCAAGATCGACACCGTAACGCCGGATATGGTCACGAACTTCCTGCTCCGTGAATTTCAACATCACTTCGTATGTTCCTCCGACACTCCCATTGTACACTACGGCAAAATTCTTATCCTCGATAAGAAGGTCGTCACCCTTGTTGTTCGTAGGCGATGAATACGTGTATTGCTCGTTGATGCCGTTGCCGTCGTAATACTCCTTGGCGAGCGTCAGCAATCCCTCATAGTCCCCTTTGTCCTTGAGTTCGTCGAGTTGGCTCGTGTCATCGATGGACTGGAGATAAACCACCGAAGAATAGTACACCTTTTCTTTCGGGGCAACCTCTTGTTCCTCGCCGATGTGCTGCTCCAACTCCTGCGCAATCTTATCCACCCTTTGCGTAATCAGCGAGGCCGCTTTTTTCACATCGAGCAACGTGGTTTTGATGAATTGCGGCGATTCTTTCAACTCATCGAGCCACCCTTTGAGATAGGCGCAACTGTCCTCCTTTATATGCTTGGTCATGCCGTAACGTTGGGCGACCAGTGCACTGCCGAGTTCGGCCACCAGTTCCTCACGTGCATATTCCGGAGAACCGAATGAAGTTGGCTTGAACCGGTCGAGTACACTTTCCGCACCGGTCGAGTGCGTCATCTCGTGGAAAAGCGTTCCATAGAATGATTCCCCCGATTTGAACTGCTCTTTTTCCGGTACGATGATTTCATTCTTCGTGATTGAGTAGTAGGCACTGTCCTGATGCTTCGGCGTGATCGGACAAATCCAAAGGTTATCCTTTATCATCGTATCTACAGGTGCGAAACTGAAATGCTCGCCACCCTCGATTGCCGGACGCACATTTTCCTCTTCCAACTTTTTCCACAATTCCGGACGTGCTTCCTGCAAATTGGTCTGCGCCACATTGAAGACCCGGAACACCTTCATATTCGGATAGACATTGTACTCTTTTTTTTCATCATCGGAGAGTTTCTTGTAATCCTCATACTTGATTTTCTCTTTCGTTTCTTTGTGGATGCACGTAAACGTGGTCAGCATGACCGGAAAGGACTTCTCGCCGCGCAACACGGAGACACGAGGCAGTTCCTTTCCGTCCTTGCCGGGATTATTGAGCCGTTGCACACAGTCGAACGTGCAGAAACGTGGGATTTTGTATCCCTCTTTCTCGCAATGCAGTAACAACATAAATGCGTTCATGCCGTTATACTCGCGCCCCGAAAGATTTTTCGGCCATTGCAACGCGCCCTCGGTGAACCAGGGCTTTTTCCAGTCCTTGCGGATGCTCTCGATTTTCTCGATCATCATTTCCGCGAACAGGTCAAGAGCCTTGTCTTCGCTGTTAGGCCCGTCGGCATTCTTTTTTCTGTACCCAGCCATAAGCGTCACTGATTGTGGTTAGACGAATCCGATACATGCTGGGCAAGCTCTTCCACCTTGCAGGACAGGTTGATTTTACCGTTGTGTGCCGACAGGTTCATTTCCCCCTTGGCGTCCACCTTCACACCGGCCTGCAACCACTCTTCACGCTCGTAGCCGAAACAGAAGAAGCGTACCCACTGGTACTCGAAGCCGTTATCAACCTTCTCCGCGCTGAATGCCGAGAACACCGTGTAGGGCTGTTCTTTCTTATCCCTTTTTTCCTCGATGTTCTGACCCACCTTGCCGCGAAATACCAGCTCGCCCTTGATTCCATCCGCGTCATCCGCCGAAGCATTGCACACCTCATTGGCGAAAAGGTTGAAATAGAGTTTCTCACCCCGGCGTTTGAGATACATCGTACCCCTCACTTCGACATGCGAGCCGTTCCGATAGCCGGCGGTATCTTCCTGACTGCCGTCCTTGCGGACATCCACCTCGATATTCATATTCTGGCCGCCCGTTCCCGGAACCATGACCTTGAGCGGAAAGGTCAGAAATGACTTTCCCTCCTTATTCGTGCGCATCGACGCATCGCGGCCGATAATGCCGCATACCGTAACATTACATTTAATCATCTGTTTTTCTGTCTTTAATGATACATGGATCATCCGACAAGTGAAACATGGGGTTTATTGATGTTGAACTGTGGTGTATGGAAACTAATCGGGAGCGCGTATCATCGCCCAGACTATCCATCCGGCGAGAACCAGTTGCACGCCCACGATAACAAGCGTCGCTATCCATCCGAACAGATGATAGCAGAACAGGACGTGCAGGGCAAGAATGGAAATCCCTGCCAGACATTTGCATAGCTGTATCATCACGCATTTTATCATATCGCCATGCCTTTATCTTTTCAGGTTCTCCGTCTGACCCTGTTGTTGGGACATCCCTTGCTCGAAATTCTGTGAGGCCGCCTCCGACAGGATAATCGTGTTCAGCATACCGGCTACACGCATCCGTCTGGTCTCTTCCGGAAGAGTGTGGTTGTTCAGTGTGGCCGATAACCGGCTCAGTTCGGCGGCAGTCAGCTCACGAGAGACGCGCAGTTCGCCATTATCCACTCGTAGAATGGCCTTGCCGTTCTCGCCGATGGTCAGGTCGCAGTTTTTCATATTCGGTAACAACGGCATTAAGTCGATGTTCCGGGAGTCCATCGCCGCCGATATTGCCGCTTTCTGTTCTTCCTCGTTCCGATTATCAATCTGTGTCGCCAGAAGCATAAGGGAGGCGAAAGCGGTCATAGCCATTTCCACAATCGGGTCGTTACATCCTGACAAGCCCACGCCACTGTCCTCCGAGGAGAGCAGCTTCTTCATCCATTCGTCGGGTGAAAGATTCTTTTCAACTGATGGTGCTTCCGCTCTCTTATATTTGGCAAGCAGGTCATTGCCGTTATGCAGCATTTGTTGTTTGAGCTGTCCCTTTTGGGCGATTTCCGCCAGATACGCCGCAGGATCTATGTCTCGGCGTGTTCCGTCGGCATAAATGTTTGCCACTCCGAAGTGCAGATGCTCACCCGTTGTCCGTGTCCCCGTGTTGCCGGATATGCCGAGCCGCCCACCGACTTGAACCGAATCACCGACTTTTACGGAAACCTCGCGTAGGTGCATATAGGTACATTGTACCTTGCTGCCATCAGCACGGGCATATTCCATCGTCAGCGACTTGCCGCCGGGCGTGTTCTTATTGTGATTGACGGCTATAACTTTGCCGCCGTTCTCCGTTGCCAGTACCGCGTCACCGTTGCACCGTATATCGACACCCTTGTGCATCTTTTGCTTCGTGCCGTCCATCGGGTCTTGCCGCATACCGAAAGGTGAGGTCACGAAAAGGAACTCTTTTCGTTCGACAGGGAACGAGTAGCCGTTTGCATTCGTCACCTCCCCGGATGTACGGAGCGGATTGTTCTCCACACCGAACTCCCTGCCTTGAGCCACCATCTCCTGCATGACCAACCGGTCATACTGCTGCAAGCCGTTCTGTTCGATGATTTTTTGCAGGTTCTCGGCATACCTGCCGCCAGTGGCGTAACCGGCCTTCTCGATACTTTGCGTCCAGCCCTTGTAATCGTCCGGGGATAGCTTGAAGCAACCGGCATAGCGGCTGTTCTCCTTCAAAAAACGGGAATGGTGTTCGTATGAATCACCCACGCTGTCATAGCTGCAAAACTTTTCGTTTGGTTTGTCATCCGAATACAGACCGTACCGGCCACCCTCTGCAATCCATGAGGGCGTAGCCTTGATGCCGAAATGATTGTTCTCGTTCTGTGCCAGCCGGCTCCGTCCGTTGCTGCTCTCCAAAATTCCTTGCGCCAATGTCACCGAAGCGGGGATTCCATACCGGCGCATCTGTTCCATTGCAAACTCCGCATACTGCTGTGCATATTCCTGATTTCTGCTCATAATCCCTCCTTATCTACGAATCCCCCGATGGGTTTCCTGCTCAATGTCCTGTTGCTCTGCGGCCTGTTCACAGATAGCGACACGCTGGCCGGCACGCACGAGTTTGGGCAAGTGGCTGTCAAGCTCTTCCTTCGGGAACTCTGCGAAAGACGAAAAACCACGCTCCGGATTCTCCTTTATCGCGATTCCCAATATCTCTGCGCCCTTTACAGCGTCCTCATTATAGAGCCGGTACACTTCATTCGTGCGGATCAGTTGCATGGCATCGGGATGTTTTTCCTTGAGTTTGTCCCAGAACTGACGCTGTACGGAAACATTTTCTTCGTTTTTCGTATCCTCCGTATGATTTTCCACCACCGTTTCATTCTGGTGTTGTACATTTTCTTCTTGTCTCTGTTCCCCGACGGATTGTCCCTTTTGCAGAACATCGGCAAACAATGTAGCCGCCAGATGTCGTTTGTATTCGTTTTTGTCCTCCGCCACCCACATCCGCTGCCATTGCTGCGGAGTAACGCTGCGGGGCTGCAGCTTCTGTCCGTCTATGGTCGCCACGCACTGAATACCATCCTGCTTGGTCTTGAAGACGGACACGCGCTGAATCCGGTTCAGGTCAATTTCCGATGTCGGGCTGCCGAACAAATCCACTTTCAGGTCGGGCTTGACCTCTGCCAAAGCGTAATACTTGTATGCCAGCTCCATGCGCACCTTGTCGAGGTTATCCATCGCCTGCTTGAGCGTGGAGAAAAAACGGTTCACGTCCTCCTTGTCGGGATATACGCTGTACCCGCTCTTGTTTTCAGGCTTGATATAAAGTGCCCAGCGGTTCTTGTCATCCTGAATCATTTGCACGGCATCGAAACCGACCTCATTCGCCCGTTTGACGGCTGATGAAACGTCCAGCGTGGAGAGCATTTCCAACGTGCGGTTCTTCAACCGGGCCAATGTCACCAACTTCTCGGCGAAGTAACCGTCATCGGGTCTGTACCCCAAAGCACCATTGTTATTATAAAAATGTACCTGCTCGACTCCCTCCTTCTGCAAAGCCCGTTCGATACGTCCTTTGTTCATGCCCGGAATCTCGTTATCCGTCTCTGTGGAAGCTCCGGCTGGCAGGATGACATCCGCAGATTTATTCTGCCGGTCAATGACGAGGACGATACTTTTCGCCTCTTTGTCGGGATGGCGGCTGATTTCGTTCGCCACGAAATAGTGCTTGGGCATCTGCTCCTGCATGGTCGATGTCTGCCGCCTGTTGCGCATCGTGGCATACTCGATTTTCTCACCCCGTTCCGCCTTACGGATGACTTCGAGCGCATTGTTCACATCGCTTTCGAGCGCATCCGTCAGGCATGGATTCTCCTTGAACTCCCGACACCAATAGTCCACCGTCTTAAGGCTTTCATCGGACAAGCGTGAAGGCAGCCCCAATTCCAGCATCTTGATTCCGGAAGCCACTTCCACGACAAGACGTTCGTATTTCACCACATCCTCCGACGGAGCCATGCCGTTTTTCATCACCATGCCTTCCCGTGCAAGCCGCTGCTGATGTCCCGTAGCACTCACGATCTGCCGTAACGCTTCCTGCACATAGTCGTGGTAATGCGCAAAATCCTTTTGACGCGGCATATAGACCGCATCCTTATCCGTCTCGTAATGAGGGATACCGCTTCCATCCGAACGCACGGGAACGAGATTGTCCCGCATTTTCTGCAGAAAATCATTGAATCGGCTACGCAGACGTCGGTTGTCCGCCTCTGTGTAGCCTCTTTCTTGGGCAGTCCCGTCCTGTGCCACCGCTTCCTCGTAGCCCTCCTTGTCCACGTATGGCTGTGTCGTCTGGTCGATATTGAAAAGCGTGCGGATCTCCCGGTTGTGGATGCCCTTGAACTGCGCTTTTTGCTCTTCGCTTAATTGAAGATAGGCAGTACGGTCGATGGTATCTTCCGGATTGTTCCGATTGACATATTTGTTCCAGTTGTAGAAAAGGAACGGGACACCTTGTTCATGTTCCCTTACCGCTGTGCCTCGTGTCTTGGCATCGCTGTAGAGCGTGAACAGGTTGGTCTTGCATCCGTACCGGTCCGAATGCAACGCCATGAACAGTGCATTGAACGGGCTGGCGGATACACCCTGCGGATAGAGGCGTGGAAATTTCTTTCCCGAAGCGTTCAGCCAGTGCCCTCCGGCGTTCGATGCCTCACTCAAAGCCTTGGACAGCAAGTCTGTTTGCTTCTCTTGGGCTTTCTTTTCGATTGGTGACTTTTCTTTCATATAATCATATTTTTATTGTTCGTGGAATTATTGGATGCCTCGCGTGCGCACGATGGTTTCCTGCTGTCCGTCATCGTAATTCTGCGATGCAATCCGGCGAAGCTGGTCACTTTTGGCAAGCACGGCATTGGCCAACGTATTCAATGGCAAAGCACCGGCACGGTAGGCATCCGCAACGGTCGGCGTGAGTTGGATGGTGCAGGGTACACGATCTATCGTGGTGATAAGGGTACTACCTTGCAATATCGGGTTTACGATACGAGGGTTCAGAGGCTCATCGGCATAGCGTCGGTATTGCATATCGTGCCCGGCATCCTCATTCAGTTTTCCCTTCGCTCTCCCTTGTAAAACCTCGTGTCCGGCTTTGTTCAGCAGGTTCGCACCGCCCAGCCCGACAAGGAGCATCTTCAGCAAGGGGTTACGGACAAATATGCCTGCCACGATACTCGCTATCGGCAGCAGGTTGTCCCCGAAGCGTAACGATTGTGTCTTGCCGGTGAACGCTCCCAACAAAATATCAGGCAGCATGGCCATGACATATCCGAGGTTGCCCGTGATGTCGCCCATGCCATTTAATCCCAGCATACCGAACAGTCCGCTCCAACCGTTCGTGTTAGCCTGTTCCATCTGTTCTCCCGGTATATTTTTTTCTGGGGAAATAACAGGCTGTGGTTCCTCTGTTTCCACCTTTTCCCTATGTTCCGCTTCCGGTTGCGTCTGCTCCGGCTTGGTTTTGGCCGACGTACTTTTCTTTTTCGCCAAATCGTTCAGGTAGGCTTCTTCCTGTCCCGGTGCGACAACCAGAGGAACATTCTTGTAGCGTGGTGCATCTTTCCCATGTTCCTTTTCATTGAATCCGCTTATCTTAAATTCACTGAATCCGTTTATCCCGAAAGGATTGTTGTTCCATGAGTGCATCCATCCTGAAAAATCAAAATTCAAGACCGGTATTTTCTTCTTTAATTGTTCATTGGTTGCTGTTATAAGCTCGCTCTTTCCGGTCTGTATCGTTGCCGCTTCCTTACGGAAACCGTCGAACACGTTTTGCCTGCTACCGAACACCCCTTTGCTGATGCACTGCTCTACAGAGAGCGTTTCAGGTTTCTTCGGCTCGAAGCGGGAGGCAACAGCCGATATTGCCACATCCGCACCGATGAACTTGGCGAGCGATGCCCACGAACCCACGCCGCCCATCATGACGGCATCCGCCGATGCGCCCAATACGTGTCCGGCTCCTTTTTCCAGTTTGCTGGGACGGTAGGCCGCTTCCCCGCGAGCTTCAATCTCTTCGGCAAGCGGCGAACGGCTCAACGTTTGTGACAGTCCGAGAAGGCTCGACTGCGCTGCCTTTCTTATGATGTAGTCGGCCGAGGACTTGGGCATACGTTCCTTGACCAGTTTGTCAATCATCAGTTGTTCCACACGGTAGTCCATGTATGCGTAGGCAAGGTCGCCGCCGAGCTGTTCGGACAGGGCGTCGTACCGTTCCCGTCCCACCTCCTGCACGACGGAATCGCGCCATTTCCCGGCCAGATATGCAAGATCCTGTTGTATATCGGCAGCCTTGGAAATCTTATCTTTGCACATTTCGATGTAATCCTCCGTCTTTTTCGAGTTCCACTCGCCCGTAACCTTGAGTACATGGTAAGGGTCGCTCATCGGTTGTGCCGAAGACGCCATCATGCTCAGGATGCCGCCCAAAGAGGTGGAATACTCCTTCATTTCCTCGCCCTGCTTCTTCGTGAGGTAAGCCTGTGTCTTCGACATGACGGGTGCGAGGTGGCACTGGAAATAGTCGCTCACAAGGCGTTCTATCTCCGCAAATTGCCGGCTATGCTTGATTCCATCCATATAGTGTCCTTATATATTTATTTGTTTCAACAGTTGTTCTTTCGTCTGCTCGATGGCGTTGTGGTAAACCTCCATCTGGCGGGGAAAGAACTCTTCCAGCCATGCGTCCTTTTCAATGTTGTCGTGTATGAAGCGTATGGCCTGTTCCCGTTCTATCTCTACGGAGGTTTCGCCCTCTTCGCGGTTATTGAACCATGCTTTCGTCCACCACCGCACGCCAGCCCGGTCGGGATATACCGAAACAATCCTCGGTATATCGAAACTCTGTATGTCGATATCCAGTTCCGCCAACGGGTCGATGAGACCACCGGACGTTACGGCTTCGTCATAAAGTTTTTTTTTACGTCGCCGCCCATTGTGGAGAGGTAAACATCATGCCGCAAAGCAAGATAGTTCAGGAAGTCCCCGATGAGCAGGTTCTGCACCTTGCAGGCAAGAGGCATCGCCTTGTGTCCCAATCCGAGCGGATTGGACATACTCGGCATATTCTCGTAGAAATACTCCTTCATCGCGCCCATCGTAAAGATATGGCGGAGCGACTGTTCCGTATGTTCGGGCAATTTGTACGCTCCACATTGCAAATCTTCCATGTAATACGGCAGGAAGCGCAGCATCAGTTCCTCTATTTCCCTCTTATCCTTTTCGTAATCAGTTTGGAATGCCATGCCCGAATTGAATGAGGAATTCGTTTCGTACCCTCCGGCTTGACGCATGGCCCGGATATTCCCGTACAGCATGGTCAGGAACTCCAACGGGTTCAGTTCCTCGCCTTTGAAGCGGACTTCAAGATGCAGTTTTTCACCGCTCAGGGCTACGGTCTGTCCCGCCTTGACACGTTGCCCGAACTGGGCAAAGACGTTCGACAAGTGCCCGTATGTCACCTCATACGCCCCGTAGCGGATGGTCTGACAGATGCCGTGTACGGGGTCGTTGCCTACGCCCGACACGATACCGCTGGCAATAGCCGAAAGCATATAGCACCGCACGTTGAAGTCGATGCCGTGATGAAAGAATTTCTCTCCCGTAGCGGAATCTGTCTGCTCGCCGTAACCGAGCGACAGCTCCACATCCTTTCCCTGCGGTTCCTCGAAAGGCATACAGTAGCCGCTTTCGGAGTGCAGGATCATTTCTTCTGTATATTTCATTCCTTATTGTCGTTGGTTCGTTATGCTATCTTCTCATACCTACGCTATGGCTCTGTTCCTCGACCGGAACGGACGGTGATTGCCCTCTTGCTACGCTCTCCGGAGCCGAGGAACGAAAGACACCGGCATTGTTGCCGATAAGCATCATGCCGAGAAACGCACCTGCAATCTTGCCTAACCACCCGAAGCGTCCGAATATGAGGAATGCGGCGGCGATTAACCCCGCAATGCTCAATCCCGATACGTTGCCGCTGCCGAGGTTGCGGAAGAAATTACCGAACATATCGGAGAGACCGCCGCCGGAAGCTCCGCGCAGAAAATTCGACACACCGTTCAGCTTGTTGTCGATACCGGCCACCGCACCGCTTACCGCATTAACCGCTTCTCCGGCTTTGTCTTTCATCTCACGCACATTGTCTGCCGTGCCTGCGATAGCGTCCGTGACGGATTCGCCGACAACGGCATCGCTCACGATACGGACGACGCTTTTGTCGGAGGTCAGCTTTTCCCAACCCACATAACCGACCGCTCCGCCGATGGTCGCGGTCTTGACGGCCTGACCTGCGCCGCGTAATGTCTGCGAGGGGGTCAGTATTGCCTTGCCCACACTCTTGCCGGTCGCCGTCGTTGCCGTACCGACACCTTTTGCGGCCTTGCCACCGTATTTCAATACTGTGTTCCAGAATCCCATATTTCTTCTTTTTTAAGGTCTTACATTTCTTCCGATCTGCCTCCAGCGTCTTTTGGCAGCTTCCACGATGTCCCGTTTGTCGGTGACGGGGCGGGAACCCTCGTCAATCTCCCTCCATATATCGCCCATCGTGGTATATTTCACCGCCTTGGTCAGCCGTTGCAGTTTCTTGTTCATCATCTTGAGTTTCGGACGGATGCCGAAGACGATTTCCATGCGCTCCTTTTCCGTCATCTTGTTATCCGACAGGCACGCCATGCGGATGTCATTCACGATTTCCACGCTGTTCATAATCAGTTCCCGGTAAATCTTATTGCGCTGTGTCGAAAGGGCTACGGCCAGCGCATTGGGGCTGTTCCGGCTTACCTGTCTGGTAAAGTCGCCCATGTTGTCCGTCAGCCTCGATATTTCATGGTAGAAACCGTAAATCTGCGCCGCATAGCAGACAATCGAGCGGAAGGAGTCCAGGTAATTGTTGAACTCCCGCTGCAGGTCGGTCGTGGCTTTCACTTCCTCTTTTGTCCACAGATGGCCGGTGGTCTGCATCAGCATGACCTTTTCCTGATTCTTCAGCTCTTTTTCTGCCTTATCGGTATATAGCAGAATCATACCGGCAAGCACGGGGTCGTTCTGAGCCTGCACCTTGCCGATACCGATGCACAGCAATAGAATACCTATCCAAATTGTCCTTTTCATATCCGGTTCCGTTTTTATCGTGCGAGAGCGGCCGCCCTGCGCCAGCGGGACATGGCCATACGTGCCGCCTCCCCGTTGTTGCGGTCGAGCATTCCGGCCGTCACATTGTTCCATAAGTCATTGAGGGTATAATACCGTATGCTCAGATAGAGCAGGTGCAGCTTCCTGCTGAAAGCGGAAAGTTTGTCGTTCAATGCCCATAGTGTCTTGCTGCGTTCCGCACCCGTGAGCATATTTTCATTGCCGCCCTTGGCTACCGCTTCATTCAGGAGCGTGAAGACTGAAACCAGCTCTGTCGCCGTTTCGATATACAGGTTGTTCATGCTCATGCCGGCGATGATGCCCTGCGGATTATTCCGGATGGCTTTACCCAGTTTTCCCAGCGTAATGAAGATTCTTACACCATCATTATATAGGTGTGTGCAGGCTTTCAGTGACGACGCATAACCGCTGGCCGTCTTGAGATAGCTGTTGTACTGCTTCTCCCACTTGTGGATGCGGTTGAACTCGGCGGCGATGCTGTTCTGCAGCAATGCCGTCTGCGTCTGGCCTTTTATCTGCTTCTCGATTTGGCCGTTTATCACCTCGTTGCCCTCTGCCAACGCCATCCATTCCAACGGATTGGACGCCGCGATCTGTGCCTTTGCCGCTTGTGGCAGCAAACCGGCAAGCGCCGCCACAAGCACGGCTACGATATGCTGGTTAGCGATTCGTAATTTCATAAATTCCCTTTTTTCGTTTATTGTATTCGACCCGTTCGCGGATGAGCGTCACAACATCAAGATTGCGCCTGATGCCGACCAAATCAAGTCGGGGCGTGTTCCTGTCCATAGAGAAAATGCGTACCGTCTTCAATCCGCAAAGCTGTTGCATGAGGCTCTGGTGTTCCACAAAATCCACAATGCGGTATTGCTCCATATAGTCCGTCTTTCGGGACAATACCCCGTGTTTGCTGATAATCTGCTCGCTGCCTATATAATAGCGTATCCGGCGCAGATAGATGAACCGGTACAGCAGCACAAGGGAGAGCAAAACGGCGACCCATACGGCAAAAGAAGAGAATGGTTGTTCCTCCATCCCTCCGTAAATCCATCCTGCGGCACACACGATAATGGCAGGCAGTTCGTCGATAACGAATTGCATCCGGTACGGTTGCAGCACGATACTCTGAAAGCGTACTATGGACTGATTGGGCATCATCGGTGAAAACGTGTTTGTTGTTCTTCCTCGGACTGTCGCTCTCTGTCCTGCGTTTCATCGACCGATTCTTCCTGTTTCTGTTCAGCCAACAGTTGTTCGTTCCAGTCCTTGTGGGGATAGGTAGGCTGTTCGCGGACACAGGATACATCCTTTGCCTTGTCTAAACCGAGAAACTCCCGTAGTCCCTCACGGAACTCCTTGTAATGCCGATTCGTTATATCTACCTGATCCTGTATGTCGTCCGGGTGACAGAGGCCGCTCGAACGCATGGACATGGCTTCTTCCCAGGCGGATTCGTACTTTCCATAACTCGACTGCAATTCCTTGGGCAGCCGTTCGATGTCGCCACTGTCCAAGTCCTTGCCATTTGGAACAGTATCAAGATAGGGCTTGCGTTCGGGTGTTTCCTCGATAATGGAACGAACCACCCGGCATTTCTCATCCATCAGGTTTTTGGTGAAATCCATCCCTGCAAGGTCGGTATCGAAACAGATATGCTGCCGGGCTGGAAGGGCGGCGGAAAGCACACCGCGCATCTGTTCGACTGTCGGGTTGCCGCCCGTAGATACGAATACCGCTTTACGCAAATCCTTGTTCTGCGCCTGATGAAGTTGGTAATAAGCCATTGCGTCGTAGGCACTCTCGAACCAGTAGATATGCTTGGCTTCCGAAAGAGGTGTCCGGGCAGGGCTGGCAATCCACAGACCTTGACTCGAATTACTCCCCTCGGCTTTGCCCTTATAGCTGCCGCTACCGTCCATGCGCTGCCGTCCGCGTTCCTCGAAGCCCACAACCGTTCCGTCACCCTGCGGCAGTGTCATGGGAAACGACAGGTTGGTGTACTGCGTGCCGTCCGCACGATGCTTCGTCGCCAGACAGAAATCCCGATGAAAGGCGTATTGCGTGTAAAGGTCGATGCCCCGATGCTTGAAGAAGGGATAGAACTTCTTTTGTGTCGCCCGATCCTGCGGATTGAACTTGTGGATGTCGTAGTCCTCTATATTGAATGGCTTGATGTCCTGCTTTGGACGGACAATCCGTGTTTCCCGTTCCGCTATGGGATGGTTCAGCAACCGGTTGCATACGAGGTTCACAAGCCTGTCCGGAGAGATGCCTGCATGGTACTCCGCGAAGAAATGCGGATGCTCCTTGATAAAGGAAATGATATTATATGATTTCTGCTGTTGCGGTTTGAAACAGCACTTGCCCTGCTGCGTCACGATGAACTTGTCGTTGCGGATGCGCCGTCCGTCGCTGTCCAACCGGACATACGAGGGATAGCGCAGACCGTCTCGGCGGTTCAGGTGGTAGCCGGCATCTATAAGCAAGTCCTGAATGTTCAGCCTGCTTAAAAAATCGTTATAAGTCAGTTCGCCCTCTCTCATACCTTACCTCCCCATTCTCATGTCATTGACTTCACGGTTCATCTCCGCCTCGAAGCATCGGATAGCCACATCCCTCGGCGTATCGACACCGGGCTTGAAGTACGGGCGCGGGGGGCCGCCGAAACGTTCACCATAGAACTCCGGCGCATGGTGATGATGGTGGAAGCCGTGCGCGACATCCGCTGCGACTACCGCACCTGCGGTCAGGGCGGCAAAGATTTTCGTGCCGATGCCTCTTTGCGCTTCCGGGCGTGTCTTCATGTCCACTTCGCTGAAAATCTTGGAAAAGAGCTTCATCCGATGATAATCATCCACTGCAAGAAACTTGTCGTAGTCCCGTTGGGTGATCTCGTGACTGATAACCTGTCCGTCTATAACGGCGGTCATCTTATACTTACCCTCTGTTTCTGCCGGTTGTACGGTAATCTCGCCGACCTCGACTTCCCGACCGTGTTTTTCTTCCCGATACCAGCCTTTGCCCTCATTAAGCAACTGCAGGTCACGCCCGTCCACAGCCGCACCGATTCCGTTCTGCATATCCTCATGCTGTCCGGCTGTTTCCTGCGGCACGAATAATTCCTGTTCATGCCGTTGCCGGTGTTCCAAATCCTGCTGCACTTCGGGATGCAGGGCTATGGATATGCGCTGTTCGCTGTCGATATGCCCCATTGTCACCTTTTCGGAAAAATCGGCTCCTATAACGTTGTTCAGAATTTCCAGCCGTTTCTCTATGGGTTGCTCCTCGATGGAATTGGAGGTCAGCACGACAATCTCATCATCCGTCAGGTCGTACACCATATCGGCTGAAGCCTTTTCGGATTGTACGGTAAGCGTCCGTGCCTCGGCATCGACGATAAGCCCGTGCGAAGCAAGACACTCCTGCCATTTCTCGTTGGAGAAATAGACCGGAGAGGTGATCAGTTCCTTGTAAGGCCGTGCCGGCTCCTGACTGCGCGGGTGGCTGACCATCGGCGTGATGACCGCCTGCAAGTCCTGCAGCACGTCACGCTGTTGCAAGGGCTGCGCCGGCTGTCCTCCCTTGTAGTAGAATCCGTAACCGCCCGATTGCAGTTCGCCGGGCTTCATGCGACCGTCCGGTCGTTCGGGAACGAAGGACGGCCCCGGAAAGAAAAGCTGGCCGCCGACCCTGCGCAGGTGGAAGCCCCACTGGTTGCGAGGTGTCCAGCCGAGGAACGGCGGCGGCATACCCAGCCGTCCCATGTGCCCGTATTCGCCGATGCCGATGCGGTAGCCGTGCAGCCCCATCGCCACGCGCCCGTTGGCATTGCGGGCATGTACGAAATTCTTGGGCAGGTAAAAGTCCTTGGCAACGATACTCGTAAGCACGTTGTAGGCTTTCTTGTTGGCCGTGTTCGTTCCCCAATCTGTCAGAGCCAACATCTGACGTTCGGTAATCGGATAGACCAGCAACGGCGAATCATGCCCCTGCACGATTAACCGGTAGCCCCCTCCGTCGAACGCAATATGGGCTTGCAGCCCGTTGCGCATCAGCATAGTGCGCATTTCGGGCTGCAAGTCCATCTGCCGGGGATTGGTATTCGTTCGTATCGCCATAGTCTGATAGGATGATTGTTATTACTATAATTATGCGTCGCCGTTTTCCATTGCCGTCTCCAATTGTTCATCCTTGTGGCGGACGAATGTTGCGGCGGAATCGTTGCCGACAGTCAGATTGTTTTGCCGGCAGTAGCTGACATATTCTTCCTGCCATTCGGCGGAAAAATGATTGACGTAATCGAGCCAGCCGTATTCGCCGCTCTGCATCTTCTCGATGAGTACCTCTTCGGGATAAAATTCGTTTTGTGACATAGCTTATGAATTGATGGTTCTACTTGTGGAGTGCTGCCGCACGGTTGCGCTCACCGCTTTTTTTCTGCTCGTTCCACATTTCTTCGGTGTAGTCCTCTTCCGAAACATAGTCCAGATTTCCGTCATCGTCCATGATCCAGCAGCCGTAACAACCGAAGGTGTACTTGTCCCACTCTCGCTTGGGCTGGTTACGCCATTGCTGTGCATCGCCCGAACAGAAACGGATGCCGGTCTTGGCGTGCAGGTCGATTCCCACAGTGGCGGGTTCGCCGTCCACAACAACCGTCAGCGGTTCGCCATGCTGCATTCCGTTTATCTCCACCGAACCGAGGCGCATGACCTCGGCCAGCACCTTCAGGTTGCGGGCGATGATGGGTGTGGGGACATACATTACCTGTTTCGTCCCGGTGTCGATCTGTACGAAAGCCTTGCTGCTTCGTCCGTCCGCCATCTCCACATCGGCGACAATCGCTTTGCCGGCAAGCAATTGTTTCTGCTGCGCTTCGTCGTAACGTTCCAACGGCGAGGATTTCAGTGCCGGATAGAAGACCACATCCGCCTGACCGTTGTCCATGCGGATAATGGCGAAGCGGCTCCGGCTCTCGATTCGCTCGCCGTTCTCATCGGTAACACGCACGGGAAGCACGGGGGAATGCCGTCCGTTGCAGATGTCGTCCAATACGTGCATCGGCAAATCCTCGATCATCTCACGGATAAGGCCGAATCGCTCCAGTGCCGGGAAGGGTAATTCCTCAAACTCAAATTGTACTTTTTTCATACTATATTCATATTATAAAATTATACTTTTACAAAGATAGTGTCACCTTATCTGGATAAGCAAAAAGCACAAGTATATAAATGATTAGAATATAGTATTTTTATGACATTAGTACGATTTTGATAATATAATCGTACTAATTCGCGTAAAAAACACAAACCGGCAAGAGAAAGTGAGGCAATTTATGTCCGCTATAAAGTGGACGTGGTAATTTTGCCGTATGAGAAAGATTTTACTGATGATAATATCGGGTGTTTCGTTCTGTACGATACCCGTTCACGCGCAATTCTGCACGATTGCCACGACCCCCGAACGGTACAAAGTGGAAGCCCTGCATGAGGATATGAAAAAGCCGGAGCCAATGCCCGGAAGCACGGTTCCCGTACAAGAAATGGCATCGGAAGTTTTAGGGGCGGCTGAAACTGCCGATGTCCGCAAGAAGACATGGATCGACCGCTATCTCAGCGTGTCTTATCCGCTGCGTCGCATCCGAATCACTTCCCCTTATGGCTATCGTAAAGACCCGTTTACCGGAAAGAGGAAGTTTCACGGAGGCATCGACCTCCATGCCCGAAGCGAAAAGGTATTGGTTATGATGGACGGTGTGGTCGTGAAAGTCGGACAGGATAAAACTTCCGGCAAATACGTGACCTTGCAGCACGGAAATTACCTCATTAGTTATTGCCACCTCTCACGGGTGCTTGCTGTCAAAGGTGCGGTGGTTCGTCCCCGTGATGTGGTCGGAATCACCGGTTCGACAGGCCGCAGTACGGGCGAACATCTGCATATCACTTGCAAACTCAATGGCAAAAGCATCAATCCCATGCTCCTGTTAGACTTTATCAAGGCCACGCAGCAGGAGTGCGTGTCGGCATTGGCAAGGCTATGACTTTGGTTTTCGGTTGATGATGTCCGCATAGAACCTGCTCCAAATATCCATGTACTTACACCTGTTTTTTGCAACAGGATATTTTAAGGTTTACAGTTCCAAAGAATTGTCCTTCAGCAGGAAATCATAAATGCTTATGGTCGTAATACCGGACTCATCCCTTGTCACCGGACTTTCTTCTCCGATAACGATAATTTTCTTGAATGAATCATCCACTTTTAACAAAGAAGCCCGTTCCTGCTTTATTTTCTCGTCAGATTCCATACGGTATGCCGACTGTATGTAGTAACGCTTGCTACCCAAATTACAGATGAAATCGACTTCAAGACTGGAACGCTGCTGTTTTCCGTTTTCATCTTTTGTCACGACCGGAACGACTCCCACGTCCACATTGAACCCACGTGCTCTCAATTCATTGTAAATCATATTCTCCATCAGATGACTTTTTTCCGACTGGCGGAAATTGATACGTGCGTTGCGCAATCCCAAATCCATGAAATAATATTTGTAGGGGGAATTGACATACCGCTTTCCTTTGATGTCGTAACGGGTGGATTTTTCAATCAGGAACGAATCGCAGAGATAGTCGATATAATCCTTGACCGTATCGTAGGATATGACTGACTTCTTTTCGCTTCGGAACGTATTGGCCAATTTGTTCGGATTGGTCAAAGCACCGATGCCGGAGGCCATGATATTGATGAGTTCTTCCAGGTCATCGTCCTTACGTATGTCATAGCGATCCTTGATGTCCTTAATGTAGGTTTCGTCAAACAGTGATTTCAGGAAACGTACTTTTTGCTCTTCGGTTTCATACGACAATATCTGCGGAAGTCCGCCATACAACATATATTCATTGAATCCGGCCTGCACTGTTCCGGAATAAGCGGACATATACTCCTTAAAATTTAACGGGTACATTTTTACCTCAAAACCGCGTCCGCGAAACTCTGTAATAATGTCTTTGGACAGAAACTTCGCATTACTGCCGGTTACATAGACATCCACATTCCGCATCTTCAAAAAACCGTTCAGGACATCTTCAAAGTTGTCGAGCATCTGAACCTCGTCCAACAGGATATAATACATTCCATCATCAATGATACGGCTCTCCACAAAAGCATAAAGGTTATCGGGATTCCTCATGCTCCGGTTCTTATAGTCTTCCAAATCTACTTTTATGATATGATCCGGAGCTGTGCCGCCTGTTTCGAGATACGAAGCGAATATCTCAAAAAGCAGATAGGACTTGCCGCATCTGCGCATTCCCGTTATAATCTTGATCATCCCGTTATTTCGCAGGGAGATGAGTTCGTCCAGATATTTTTTTCGTTCAATACTTTTCATCACTAATCGAATTTTGTGTCACCGGGTGACGTAGTTTTCGATTACAAAGGTAGTTGTTTTTCCTTAGGCAACCAAAGGTTAATCGAAAAAAGTGTCATTAGGTGACATAGTTTTCGATTATTCCGGTTTGTTAAGATTTTACGACTGACTGTCCCTGTTTTATCATTATTTCTCCCTTCACCTCGCCGGATCTGCCCTCCATTTTCATCGGCGAATGTAGGACGAAGCGCATAATCGCCAAGCCGTATTGCCATTCGGATAACGAAAACAGACTGTTGCACGGTCGGTTTTCTATCCGGGTTTGGCTTATGATGCCGTAGCTTCTTCCTCTTGTTGCCTCAAAAATAGAGAGTACAGCCCTGCAACTCGAAAGCAGGGAAAGAAAAACAAAGTTTAATGATAAGTAAAGAAGATGAAAGAAGAAATTAAACAGAATGGCAGAACGGTGTTGTCAAGCACGGACGGCTTTTCAATGCCTATGTTTTTCAACAACTTGTGCGGCAAAAACTTCTCAGGCGAGAAGTACCGTGACTATATCCGAAACATCGCTCTTGGAGAAATGGGCTTCAAGCCCGGAGAAGTATCATTGTACCGTGACGGCAAACAAGTCGGAACCGGCATAATTCCGAAACTTTGAACATACACAGACTTAATAATTTGTAGATATGAACTATAATATAAAAACTGAATACGGTTAACGATAATTAGCATAATCATGCAAGTTATCGTGCATGGAAGGCTCGTCGGGGCTGCCTGCTCAGCCCCTTGCCGCATGGCGTTCCCTCCGCAGGAGCTATTATGGTTTTTCGGATTTGAATCCATCGACATAGGGTTTCCCTTGCGTGACGACAGCAAAGGCTTGCCTTACAAGTTTGTTGGCGACCGCAATGACCGCCACCTTGCCGGGCTTGCCGTTGGACCTGAGACGGTCAAAACATGCCTTGCACTCGGTATTGCACCTGAGAGACGAGAACGCCGCCACATAAAGCTGGCTTCTCAAGGCTGAATCTCCGTTTCGGTTGATGTGACCTTTGACATTGACTGACGTACCGGATTGTTGGTAAGTAGGTGACAAGCCCAAGTATCGGGTGAGTTGTTTGGCATTATCAAAGTAAGTGAATCCGCCGGTGGCTACGATAAGTGCTGCTGCCAGCGTAATGCCGATGCCTTTGATAGAGGTGAGCAAGTCCATCTGTTTCTTGTATTCACCTTGTGCCAATGAAGCGAGTTCCTCTTCCATCCCTTTGATCTGCTTTTCAAGAAATACAATCGTCTTTTCGATGGTTTTCTTGCATTTGGGGTCAAAGAACGGAAGGACTTCCATCGAGCCTTTGAGGTTGCGTGTGGCTACAAGTTGTTTCTTAAGCTGGCGCAGCACCGTCCGTTTCTGCTTGAGAATGAGAATTGGTTCGCTTCGAAGTTTGTAAGGCGCAGGCTGCATCTTTTCCCCATAAAGGGCTATCAGGCGCGCATCAATCTCATCCGTTTTTATGACGGTGAGCATGACACGGGCGAAGTTCTTTATCTTCAGCGGATTTTCAAGGCTGACGGTAATGCCTGCCTCTGAAAGCAGATAAACAAGCAATGCGCTGTAATTGCCCGTTGCTTCCAGCACGCAATGATGTGTTGCCGGAGAAATGGTCTGGATAAACTCGTGAACTCCCTTTACGGTGTTCTTGAATGTTCTCGTCCTGCTTGTCTTGGCTGACGAATAAGCGACAACGAAAGTCGCCTTGCTGACATCGATTCCAACGTAAGTCATGGTCTGAATGATTTATTAAAACAACATCTGTACATCGTGAGCCATCATTGTGAATGCGGGGTCTAAAAGCCCATTGAACTATCCGGTTTCTGATGTATAAAGTGTGGGGGCTAAACATATCTCACGGTCTTTATGACCATGGAAACATCGGTCTTATTCCACACTCTGATGTTGAAACTTTATGCAAAAATATAACGATTAAATAATATACAATGGAAACAGTTACTATTCATCCGGCGGAAGCCTATCTCCGCAACGAACAAAATCCCACCTCCTTGTATGTACGGATTGGTGGACAACGTAGGCGTTTGTTTATCAACCGAGACGAAAATCTCATTGGCATTATTGCACCGAGAAAACGAAAAAGAGGTCATATTTTCACCGATTGGGCAAGCATTGAGAAAATATATTATCCGTCCCATGACCAGGAAGCAAATATGGATAGGAAACTGATTCTGAAGTACCAGAAACTTGCACGGCTTGCCACGCATACAAACGACTGGCTTCGCACAATCGCCGATGCGGATTTGGAAAAGTCCCTTTACGAGAACCACATCACTACCGGTACACGCATCGACGGCAAGTGTATCGGGCTTGCCACAATCGAAAAATATTGTGGAACGGCAGAAATGTACCTCTTCAGACAGGCAATGAAGAACAAAAAAAGTTTTTCCACATGCCGCTTTGACTTCTGTGGCTATGACGGTACGCTGTGGTGCGAGCCACGAGATAATGGCGACATGGCAGCAGGCTTCAGCAAGGAATATAGGAATTGCGGCAACGGTTATTACTACCTGCTTATCAATGACGAATATATGATCGGTTACGACATCGACTGACAATCATAGCATCGAAAGCAATCCGTGTCAGGCAAAGGCTTGATACGGATTGTCGCTGCGGTCTGCCGACAGTTTCCTTTTCTACGTGTTACTTTCTCCCTTTTATTGATAAAGTCTTTTTCCCTCTTATAGTCTGCCGTCCGGCATCGGGCGGCCAGTTTGCCTCAAGAGACTTTCCGCATTTTGTGTAACACGTTACATAAAGTGCGGAAAGCCACTTTTGCAAAAGGACGGACGCGGACAGACTTGAAGTTGCGGAGGACGATATGAATATTGCCCTCCGCAGTTCCAAGACAGTCCGCCGGGAAGTCCGTCCCGGCTGTCCGTTTCACTGTTTTACTTGTTCTCAATCCTTTTCTAACCATTTCCATTTACCGCTTTCCGCTGCCGTGCAACCTGCCGGGGATTGAATTTTTCCGCGAAGGTAATCTGCCCGTCCCAATCTTGCCAATGCCGGCGTTCCGCCGCGAGTGAACCGTAAAAATCTTCCTCTCCGCTGTCGAGCGTATTTTCACGGATCAGCCTTGTCCGATTGTTCCTGCCACCTTCTGAATGCAGAAAAAATCATCCCGACGGTCGCAAACAGGCCGAACAAAGGGAAATAAAAAACAAGGTTAAATATGAGTTACGACAAATTGAAATCACTGGTAGCCAACGTGGAAGCCATAGAAACCGCAATGAAAATCAAGGTACAGGGCAGAACGGCTACACAAGAGGAGAAAGCCGTATTATCCCGATATTCGGGTTTCGGTGGCATTAAGGAAGTGTTGAACATCGGCACAGACCGACCCATAGGCGGCAACATGGACGAACCCGTACGCAGGTTGCAGGAACTTATAGACGCATATCCCTATTTCACGGAACCGATGCGGCAAGCCGTTACCGAGAGTATCAAGGCGTCTGTCCTGACCGCTTTTTACACACCGAAAATCATTGTCGATGCGGTGGCAAGGCAGATACACGCCACGTTCCGACAAAACGGTCTGCAAATGCGCTCGTTTCTCGAACCGTCCGCAGGAATTGGCGGTTTCCTGCCCGTAGCCATGCCGGACACGTATGACTATGCCATTGAGAAAGACCATATTTCGGGGCTGATACTTTCGTTATTGCAAGATGATACGGTAACAAGTACGGGCGGATTTGAGACAATCGGAGAAATGGGTTTCGAGCATACGAAATTCGATGTCATTGCCTCCAATATCCCGTTCGGGAATTTCCGTGTATTCGATGCAGAGCTATGGAAAAAAGGCGGCGCATACGAACAGGCCACCAAAACCATACACAACTACTTTTTCGTCAAGGCTATGGAATTGCTCAACGAGGGCGGTCTGCTGGCTTTTATCACATCAAGGGGCATAGCGGACACGGCAGGCAACAAGTTCGTGCGCGAGTATCTTGTGAACAATGCCGACCTGATTAGCGCAATCCGTCTGCCCGACACACTTTTCATGCAGACAAGCGGCATCGAGGTAGGCAGCGACTTACTTGTATTCCAAAAGCATACGCACAAAGCGGCATTGTCGCTCCGTGAGCGGTCGTTTCTGCAGACCCACAAAGAAAAGGTTGAAGCCGCAGGAACAATGACGGAGAACACCAACAGGATTTTTACCATGCCCAAAACCGCATTGGCAACCGGAAGCCGCATTGTGATGAACCAGTACGGCAAGTATGCACGCAAATACCAGTGGCTCGGCGATGAAAATGCCATGTCGCAATACCTTTCCGCATTGCTCAAGCACGATTTTGACCGCTATTTCCGCAAAGGGCTTTTCATGGGTGACGGATGCGGCGAAGCTCCGGCGCAGATGTCGCTTTTCGGCAGTACAGCCATTGAAACAGCGAACAGAGGCAGACGTGCCTACACGGACGAGCAGGAAGCATGGATGAAAGAGGGCGCAATGGTGCTATTCGAGGGACAAGTAGGAATTATCCGTTTTCGTAAATCAAGTCATTATGAAGAAATGGCAGTCGATTTCGTGCCGGTGGACGAGGGCAAGGTGAATACGGACAGGGCAAACGACTATTTCCCTATCCGTAAGGCATACTTTGAACTGTCAGCCAAAGAACGGGAGGAACAAAAGGAGCAGCCGTATTTGCGTGAACGGTTGAACACGCTTTATGACGCTTTCGTAGCCAAGTGGGGCTGTTTCCATGTGAACGACAACAAGGAGTTTATCATGCTTGACAGCCTCGGCGTGGAGGTGTTCACGATTGAAATGCAGGTAGGCAAAGATATATTCAAAGCCGACATCATGCGTGAACCTGTTGCGTTCAAGAAGATAGACACCGACAAGAAACTGACCCCGACAGAAGCGTTGGCAAGCTGCCTGAACTTTTACGGATGTGTGGATATGGATTATCTGATGCAGACCACCGGAAAGGACGAGGAAGAGATTATCGGCGACCTCAAAGACGAGATTTTCTATAATCCCGTCCGTGACGCATGGGAACAAAAAGGCTGTTTCCTTGCAGGCAATGTCATCGACAAGTGCAAAGAGGTTGTTTCCTGTCTGCCCGACCTCTCGGACAAAAGAAAGGAGTGGACGGAAGCCGCCATAAAAGCGTTGGAGTCCGCCGTACCCGAACCGATACCGTTTGAAGAACTCGATATCAATATGGGCGAACGCTGGATCGACACGGCTTTATATGCCGAGTTTGCAGCAGAACTTTTCGGAACGGAAACCAGTGTGATGTATTTCGATGTGAACGACACCTATCTGGTGCGTCTGCAAGGGTATTCCCCTGTAGCCTACAACACCTATTCCGTGCGAAACTACAACGGCGAGGAGTTGTTCGTACACGCATTGCAAGATACCGTACCCGAAATAACGAAAGAGATAGAGCGCAACGGTGAAAAGGTGCGTGTGCCGGACGAGGAAGCCATACAGGAAGCAGCGGCCAAGATACAGGAGATAAGAACCCGTTTCAATGAATGGCTCGACAACCAGTCGGCAGAAGTGCGCAACGAGCTTGCAAGGGTGTATAACGAACGCTTCAATTGCTATGTGCGTCCGTCTTATGACGGTTCGGCACAGACTTTCCCCGGACTTTCTTTCGAGCAGTTCCCATACGACAGCCTCTATCCCTCGCAAAAGGATGCGATTTGGATGATTAAGCAGCTCGGCGGCGGCATCTGCTGGCACGAGGTAGGCACGGGCAAGACGATGATTATGTGTGTCGCAGCCTACGAAATGAAACGTCTCGGATTGGCGCAGAAGCCCATGATTATAGGCTTGAAAGCCAACGTTCACGAGATTGCCGACACGTTCCGCAAGGCTTATCCCTCGGCAAAGATACTCTATCCCGGCAAGGAGGATTTCACCCCTGCCAACCGCAAAGAGGTGTTTTCCAAGATCAAAAATAATAATTGGGATTGTATTATCCTGACACACGACCAGTTTGCCAAGATACCGCAGTCGGAGGAAACGATGATAGAGATATTCACGGAAGAACTGAACGACGTAGAGCGCAATCTGGAAGTGCTGGAGCAGTCCACCATGCGCTACCGTAGCGGCAGGATGCAAGAGGGGCTGGAAAAGCGCAAACAGAACCTTTCGGCCAAACTTCAGGAGCTTCGGATGAAAATCAATGAAAGGAAAGATGAAACGGTGGATTTTCACTCGATGGGCATAGACCACATATTTGTCGATGAGTGCCACATTTTCAAGAACTTAATATTTCAGACGCGACACACAAGGGTTGCAGGTATCGGCAACACACGAGGCTCGCAAAGGGCGATGAACCTCTTGTTTGCCATTCGTGACATTCAGCACCGGACAGGGCGTGACCTTGGCGCAACGTTCCTTTCGGGTACGGTGGTAGTAAATGCTTTGACCGAACTTTATGTGATGTTCAAATATTTACGCCCACACGAACTGCAGCGTCAGCAGATTTCGTGCTTTGATGCGTGGGCGGCGATATTCACGCAAAAGACCGCTGACTATGAGCTGAACGTGACAGGTGCAATCAAGCGCAAAGAGCGTTTCCGTACCTACATCAAAGTGCCGGAACTGGCAATGTTCCTGCGTGAAATTACCGATTATCGCACTGCCGACATGATAAACCTCGATGTACCGGAGAAAAATGTGCGTTTCCTCTCTCATGCGCCGACTATCCAGCAGGAGGAAATGATCGGGCGGTTGGTGTCGTTCGCCCAAAGTGGCGAATGGGAGGATTTGGGACTTGACATACCCGAACCTGACAACCTCGACAAGGCAAAGATGCTGATTGCAACCAATGTAGCCCGAAAAATGGCTCACGACATGCGTTTGTTGGGCGACAAGTTCAGTGACGATGCCGGCAACAAGGCTTCTATCTGCGCAAGGACAATCTATGATTATTATATGCGCTCGAACGCCAACCGGGGTACGCAGTTCGTTTTCAGCGACCTTGGCACGTACAAGCCGAACGAGTGGAACATCTACAGCGACATCAAGGAGAAACTGGTACGGTTGGGTATTCCGGCGGACGAAATACAGTTTATCCAATGCGCCACGACCGAACGGGCAAGAAAACGGCTGTTCGAGGATATGAACAACGGCAAGGTACGTGTGCTTTTCGGCAGCACGACCATGTTGGGTACAGGCGTGAACGCACAACAGCGAGCCGTAGCGGTACATCATTTGGAGATACCCTGGCGTCCGGCCGACATGGAGCAACGCAACGGCAGGGCGGTACGCAAGGGCAACACCGTGAAGCTGTGGGGCGGTAACGTGGTCGATATTGTCATATACGGCACGGAAAAGACGCTTGACGCTTACAAATTCAATCTGCTTAGAAACAAACAGATGTTCATATCCCAAATCAACAACGGCACAATCGCTGTGCGCCGCATCGACGAGGGCGGCATGGACGAGGACAACGGCATGAACTTCGCCGAGTTCGTGGCTATTCTTTCCGGCAATACCGACCTGCTGAACAAGGCAAGGCTTGATAACAAGATTATGCAGCTTGAAAAGGAACAGGCCATTTTCAAGAAAGAACGCATCCGTGCCGAGCGAAAGATTGCAGCCTCTCGTGAAGATATTGAAAAAGCGAAGCGCACAAAGGATTGTTTCATAAAGGATTTGGAATACATCACCTCTTACGAGGGCACAAAGGCAACGATGCTTCTGAACCTGCCACAAGCGACTGCAGAGGAAATCGGACGCGAACTGCACCGCATATCCAAGACCTACCGCAGCGGAGCATACGCCACTATCGGCACGTATGCAGGACTTGACTTGTTGGTGCGCAGCGAGTACAGCATCACGGGGGTATTCGAGCGTAACATGTTCTTTGTCGCAGGATTAAGCGGACTGAAATACCCATGCGGACTAAGCGGTGCATTGCCCCTCGGCTTCGTGGATGCGTCATGTTATCCGCAAGGCGCACTAAGCAAATTGCCCTCACTTATCGAGAAGCAGCAGAAAGCGGTGGAACGGGCTGAAAACGAAATCCCCGTATTACAGGATATCGTTTGTCGCAAGTGGAGCAAGGCCGATGAACTGGCAAAGCTCAAACTGGAGTGTAAGGAGTTGCAGCGTAAGATTGACGAAAGCCTCAAAGAAGCGGAACGCTCGCACTCTCTACCTGAAACAACGTCTGCCGGGTACGAACCCAAAGCTGCCTAATTCATTTCATATTTAACCTTTCCCTCTGTTCGGTAGTGATTGCCGGACAGGGGGATTTTTCGTTCCGGTCTGCCGACGGCCATATCCATTTATAAGCTGGACATTCATATCGTCTGGTGTACGCGGTGCGACTATGCCCTTATAGTATTCTTTTTTCCCTTTTATACAATTTTCCGGTTCATCCCCTTATAGCTTCTCCATGACCGCTTTCCCGACTTCGCTCCCTGTCGTACCGGTTTGGTTTTATCAGATGCAAAGGTCGGCTGTCGCGCTTGATCCGGCGGCTTGAAGTGTATTTCCTGCAAATTCTTCCTTTCGATGAAAGCGTAATTGGCAGGAAAAGCCTGACGGATGAAGCTGTACCGACTGCCGTGTACCGCATCCATAAAATCCCAAAGCGGTTCCGCCAGAAAGGAATCGAGCAAAGGGAAAATAAAAACAGATATTCAAGGTAACGGTAGGACTAACCACCTGCCACAAACAAATTTCTATTATGTTATACGTTCATACTATCGGTCGCATCGGCAAAGATTGCCAAGTTATCACTGGAACACACGGCACGTTCATCGCTTTTGATATTGCCGTTGATGATTATTCACACGGGAATAACGTCACTACATGGGTAAGGGTAAGAAGCAAAAAAGAGAACCATATCCGACTGTCGGAATATCTTACCAAAGGACGGCTGGTACTCATTGAGGGAACGCTGTCGGCTTCCTTGTGGAAGGACAGGAACGAGGACTACCAAATCCAGTTCTCCATTGCGGCGGATGCGTTGGAGTTCATCAATACCGGTAAACGGGACAGCCAAAGCAATAACCCCGATGCGGATAATCCGGTAAGTGACGCGGAGGATGTTCCTATGCCGCCTGCCGATATGCCGCAGGATGATACGGACGATTTGCCGTTCTGATATTGTCCCGTATATTACAGATAATAAGGAGATACTAAGTGTAGTATATACTATATGTAGTAAATTAGGAAACCTATCGTTTACTCATCATAGTATATGCTGCATTTAGCCACGTATCATTTTAGTATTGTAGCAAATACTTGCATACTACATTACTAAAATACTATCCATAGTAAAATAGTATATACTAATCGTAGTATTTACGAATAATAGTATTATCTTTGTACCATAAATTAAAGAGTGAGACAATGACAAAAATAATTGCAATCCTTAACCATAAGGGCGGTGTCGGGAAGACGACCACCACCATCAACCTGGCTGCCGCCTTGCAGCAGAAGAAAAAGCGCGTGCTGGCTATCGACATGGACGGTCAGGCAAACCTCACGGAATCTTTCGGCCTCTCTATCGAGGAGGAAAAGACCGTTTACGGGGCGATGAAAGGCGAATATCCTCTGCCGCTGGTCAAAGCGGAAAACGGCATTTCTATTGTTCCGGCCTGCCTCGACCTCTCGGCGGCGGAATCCGAACTTATCAATGAACCCGGACGGGAACTGATTCTGAAAGGACTGATTGCCCGGCTGCTCGACACGCAGAAATTCGACTATATCCTTATCGACTGTCCTCCCTCTTTGGGACTGCTTACGCTGAACGCCCTTACCGCAGCCGATTATCTGATTATTCCCGTTCAGGCACAGTTTCTCGCCATGCGAGGCATGGCAAAGATTACGAACGTGATCGAGATTGTCAGGGAACGGCTGAATCCGAATCTGAATATCGGCGGCATCGTCATCACCCAATTTGACAAACGCAAGACGCTGAACAAAAACGTGTCGGAAATCATCAACGATTCATTCTGCGACAAAGTGTTCAAGACTGTCATAAGGGACAACGTGGCACTGGCCGAAGCCCCGATAAAGGGAAAGAACATCTTTGAATATAACAAGAACAGTAACGGAGCCAAAGACTATATGTCACTGGCGCAAGAGGTACTGAAATTAAAGTAAACGGATATGGCTAAAAAAGATTTGACAGGAGATATGAAAAGCGGGCTGGACGGTCTGTTGTCACCCACCAAGAAAACTGCCGGTGAGAAACGGCAGGAAGCACCCGCTACCAAAAAAGAACCGGCAGTGCATTGCAATTTTGTCATAGACAAGAGTATTCATACCCGAATGAAATACCTTGCCATAGACAAAAACATGTCTCTCAGAGATATTGTGAACGAAGCAATGAAAGAGTATCTGGAGAAGCATGGGAAATGACCCGGTGCGATTGCTGCGTCCCCTGTTCGGTTGGATGCGGCAATTCTATGCCGAAACCTTTTATATATTTGCATAGCTTCCCACCGCTCTTAATCTCAAATCCGGAGGCTTCCTCTTTTCTACATCCATAGAACACACCTGTATTCTGTCCGTCCGGTGTAATATTCCGGACGGAACTTCATTTATAGATCATCTGCCAAACCGGTAGATGATTTTTCTTTTTTACCACGCCACTTGTAACCGCAGGCTGTATTCCTCTTCTATTCATCTTTCTTATCGCTTATCCGGCTTCGTTCCCTGCCATCGCCGGTTGGTTTTATCAGACGCAAAGGTAGGCTGCCGCGCTTGATTCCGTCACTTTGAAGTGCATTTCCTGTAAAATTCTTCCTTTCCGCGAAAGAGTAATTTTCCGGAAAAAGCGTCGGAAACAGCTTGTCCGGCAGCCCTGTACCGCATCTGTAAATCCCAAACGGTTCAGGCAGGAAAAAGAACCGAAAAAAGGGAAAATAAAAACAAAATCAATAAATATAAACAATTAAAATTAAACGCATTATGGAAACAGCAATCAATCAAACAGCAGTGAAGAACATCGTATCGGTAGCATTGGCAGACATTCAGCCGAGCAACTACAACCCTCGCAAGAACTTTGACGAAAAGAGCCTTGCGGAATTGGCAGACAGCATTCGTCAGCAGGGAGTGCTACAGGCTATCGGGGTACGTCCCATTGCGGAAAACCGCTTCGAGATTGTTTTCGGGGAGCGGAGATACAGGGCTTCGCAAATCGCAGGTTTGGAAGAAATACCTGCTGTCATCTTGGATATTTCGGACGAGACAGCCGAGGAAATGGCAGTGACCGAAAATCTGCAACGCAAAGATGTGACACCCATTGAGGAAGCCAACGTATACCAAAAGCTCATCGAGAGCGGTCGCCATGATGTGCAGTCCTTGGCGGTGCAGTTCGGCAAGAACGAGAGCTATATCCGCACACGGCTCAAATTCGTTTCTCTGATACCCGAAATTGCCCGACTGTTGGAGCAGGACGAACTGACTATCAGCGTAGCAACCGAAATCTGCCGTTATGGGGAAGATATACAGCACGACATCTACGAGAAGCATCTGAAAGAGGGTTTGCTGTATAACAGTTGGCGAGGGATGAAAGCCTCCGAGGTGGCAAAAAACATCGAACGAAGCTACACAACCGACCTCAAGCGGTATTTTTTCGACAAGACGGTATGCCTTTCGTGTCCTCACAACACCAATAACATGATGTTGTTCTGTGAAGAGGGCAGTTGCGGAAATTGCGCCAACCGAAAATGCCTTGAGGAAATGAACGCATCGTACCTTGCGGAAAAAGCCGTACAGCTCATGGAACAGCGACCCCTTGCTTTACTTTGTCGGGATTTTTACGGTTGCAATGAAAAAGTGGTCGAACAACTCGTGGCATCGGGCTTTGAGGTCGAGAAACTTTCGGTGCGTCCTGCCGATTATCCCGAAGAACCCGAAGCTCCCGACATGGAGGATTACGAGAACGCCGAGGAATATGCGGAAGCATACAAGGAGTACGAAACAGAGCTGTCGGAGTACAAGGAGGAATGCGAGGACGTGAACCGCAGGAGCGAAGCCGGAGAAATCACGCTATATGTGAAGATTGGGCACAATGACATATCATTATGTTATGTGGAAAATGCCGAAATACAGGCAGTGGCAGGGGAAGCCAAAGATGCAGTCGTTTCCCCGATTGAAAAATTGGAGAAACGGGACAAGCGCAACAAGGAGATTGCGCAAGAAAAGACCGTAGAAGACACCAAAAAGCAGATTTTGGAGGTCGATATGACGGAAACCAAGTTTGGCGCAGACGAGGACAGGATGATTTATTTCTTCATGCTTCCATTTCTTCGCAGGGAACATTTCGAGGCTATGGGTATAGAGGCAAAAGATACCTATTACTACCTTAATGACGAGGACAAGATGAACATCATCGCCAATCTTACCGCCAAGCAGAAAGCTATTATCCGCAGGGATTTCTTGATTTCCAACTTCAAGAACGCATCGGGCAGCAATGCCACTGCATCCCTCTTGCTCGATTTTGCCAAGAAACACATGCCCGACCAGTTGGCAGACATCCAAAACGGACACAATGAGGTTTACGAGAAGCGACACCTACGTATCGAAGAAAAGATTGCCGTTCTTTCGGTACAGGAAAAGGCAAAGCAGGAAGCAAACGCCACCAAAGACGGACAACCCGAAACGGAAGTGCAGATCGAGCAGCAAACCGAGGAAATTGCAGCTTGACAGCCTCTCGGCTAATGAATTGAGGACGGAGAAATCCGCCCTCTTTTTTTGTGCAAAGCAAGGCATTTGTGAGTGGCAGCCCACATCCTTTTATACCTATCAAGTTCTTATTTATTCCGGCTCGTGCATAACGAGCCGACACCCTTTTCTATCTCTGTTACTATCCCCTTTATAGCGTTTCCCAGGATTCAGACAGCCCGTGTCGTCTCCGGTCTGTTTTTAGGATGCAAAGGTGGACTGCCGCGCCTGATTCCGACGCTTTGAAGTGCATTTCTCGAAAAATTCTTCCTTTCTGCGTAAGCGTAATTTTCCGGAAAAAGCGTCGGAAAGGGCTTCTTCGTCAGTCTCTTGAACGCATCGTAAAACCCGAACGGCTCCGACAAAGGGATGCCGAACAAAGGGAAGAAAAACAAATCATTAAAATTCAAGACAATGGACAACATCAAAGGAAGCAAGGAGTACAAACTCGCCAAAGAGTGGGAACTGGCGGTAAACAGTTTCAGCTTCAACCCCAAACGGTTTGCTGCCGCTATCCCCGATATGCACCCCACACTGCAGCAGAGCCTTTACCGGCTTATCAAGGAGTGTATCGTGGTCATGGCAGACGAGACACGGCGATATGACGACCGTAACCGTGCATCGCACGAGGAAGCGAAACACATCATGGAATACCTCAATGAGAACGGACGGAATATCCCTTTAAGATAACAGCGTATGAAAACACAGAAAGTACAATTTAACGGCATCACATATACCTGCCGTGTGGTGGAATCCAACGAGGGCGAAAAATTGCTTATCGGTTCGACCGTCCTGCTCGATGCCCTTCATCCGGGTAGCTTCGAGGACGAAAACGAAGGTTTTGCCAGCAAGGAAGCCGAACAGCTTTACGATGAGATTTTTTTCTTCACGGACAAAAACACCCTCAATTTGCCGGACGAGGAACTGATTGCCGAACTGAAGCAAGACAATCCCGAATGGTTCGACTAAATAAATCAATAATAATCATCTAAAATTAAAAGTTATGGACAAAGAGTATGTAATGCAAATCGCACAGACCATCAAAATGCAGTTAGTTTCAATGACACCTATGCCCGTTTTCATGTCGTGGGGTGTTACGGAGTTTGTTGCCACCGTATTCAAAGACCTGCCGGCATTGCGGCTTGAAGTGAACGGACGGCTTCATACCGGATATGTCATTATCGCACTCAACGGTTCCGATTATTACGAAGTGTATCTACTGAAAGGCGCAAGCTCGGAGTGTGTCAATGAGGAAGTCTGCTTCGACGAGTTGGGCGATGTTATCGACCGTGCCATCGAAAGCGGTACGGATAAAGAAGAATACGACAATTTCTGTCATCAACAGCTTGCCGTATTGGTAAGTGGCAAACGAGCCTAAGCAAACAGATGAACAAATGAACACTGCCCGCATCTTCATGTGGACAGTGTTTTCATGTACGCATGGATATGTCCAAGCTGCAATATCCTTTTATATCACTATGGTTCAGCACCAATCTACTACAAATGCTTCGTTCTATTTTGAAATACGGTTATTCTGAAACCAACATCATATCAGCATTTATAAAAATAGAGCACACATCAATACGATCCGAAGAAACTTAATAATACGGCATCAATTCCGTAGCGAAGTACAGATCTGTTTCATGCTTTTTTTAGTACCTTTGCATTCAAAAATAAGTAAATGGAAGAAAAGCCGATAATAATAAGTAGCCACGATATAAGTTGTGATGCCGAATATGCAGTTTGGGTAGAAGACTTAAAGCAGTCATACCGTATTGCACAGACCAATGCTGTATTAAAAACCAATATTGAAAAGTTGAAATGGTATTGGAATATGGGAGGCGAGCTTGTGACGCGCAAAGCCGAAGAGCGTTGGGGAAGCGGTGTCGTTGAACAAGTTAGCCTTGACTTGCAGGCAGAATTCCCTGACAGTAAGGGATTAAGTGCGGACAATCTATGGGCTATGAAACGGTGGTATTCTTTTTATGCAGAGAAATGTCAGGATGAAAAACTTGTACGCAGCGTACAAGAAATGTATAATTTTGATTTTCACCCAAATACAGCATCGACATTACCTTTTCCTGAACTGTTCGGATTGATACCTTGGGGGCATCATTTGGATATTGTCAGACTTACGAACACATTACCGGAAGCCGTGTTCTATATCAAAAAGACTATTCAAGACGGTTGGAAACGTGTCGTACTTCAGCGTTATTTGAAAGCAGGCTTGTATGATAAGCAAGGTGGTGCAATCAGCAACTTTGAGGAGCAATTACCTATGGCGCAGGCTGAACTTGCACAAGAAATAACAAAAGAGAATTACGACTTTGGTTTTGTAGAATTACCGCCGGACTATACGGAACTAAATCTTGAAATGGCTTTGGAACAGCATATTTCTCGTTTTCTGTTGGAGCTCGGCAGTGGATTCGCATTCATTGGACGACAGAAAGAAATCATCATAGATGGGGTAAGTCGAAGAATTGATATGTTATTCTATCATGTACGCTTACACTGCTATGTTGTCGTAGAGTTGAAAGCAGTAAGGTTTGAACCCGAATTTGCCGGAAAACTGAATTTCTATGTCAATGCAGTAAATGATATTTTGTGCGGAGAACATGATAATCCTACGATAGGCATTCTTATTTGTAGCGACATGAAACAGACCGAAGTGCGATATAGTTTCAAAGGATTATCAACCCCCATTGGCGTAGCTACATATAATAATGTGCAGATTGCAAATATAGAACGTGAACTGCCGAGTGTAGAACAGCTACAGCAAAAAATCAAACAGTTGGAAACCCAGTTGAACATCCAGAAACAGAAGGAAGGCAAATAAGATTTATTCAGAAAAGGATTGAATATGAACCACCTTAAAATGGTATCTGACAGCTTCCGTAAACACGGTTTTATCAGCCGTTCTATGCTCAAAGAGGTATTTGCAGATATATTATCCGAAAAACAGATCAGGATACTTATCTCAAAAATGGAAGATGTAGGGATTATACAGAAAGAAGGTGCAGGAAAATATACTCGCTATACAAAAACAGCTGATTTCCCATCGTTTGTTTAGGGGCCGCAAGAATTGTTTTTTTGGCCGCAAGATTATAAATTATTGTTTATCAAATACTTTTCAAAAGGCCGCAAGAACCATTTTTTTGTCCGAAAGCCTTTTTAGAATGGATTGAAGTTATAAAAACACCTGCAATACTCACGATGATATTGCAGGTGTTTCACATTTTTATTCGACTCGTATCGGCATCCGACCGCTATTTAGCCCCGCGCTTGTTCAGCACATCCTTTATCATTTCTTTGACATCCAGCCCGACTTGCACAAAATTCTTGTACAAGATGCGCTCCCGTTCATCCCTCGACTTGAATGTATAGAACTTCGGCAAGGGTACATAGCCGGCTTCTTCTTTCTTTATTTCCCTCATGTCGAAGTCGGTCTTGCAAAAGAACTTCGTTGTTTTGAACTCTTCCGATTCCTGAATGTTCATCGAGCCTCCCGTGCCGGTTTTCGTCTTTGTGAAGTCTCGCGCTGTCTGACCGCAGATCCATCCCGTCGCCATATCAGAAATTTTCGAGGCCGGAACAAGGGAGTCCATATTCTCATTAAGGTTGATGCTTGTTTTATCCCGGTCGATGGTCACACCTTTTTTGACCTGAACCACTTTACCGAAGATGTCATTCGACAGCCATTCCAACGTTTCTTTCGCACGAGCCGAACCGCTTACCACGTTGCCCACCGTCGTGATGATTTTTTGCATTCCGACCTTCCCGTAGTCCGCTTCAAGTTGCGGCAATTCCTGAAAGCCGAGTGTTACACTGACCTTGTTGCTTCGTGCCGTACCAATCAATCGGTCTATCTTGTGGAAATACAAGGTCGGCAGCTCATCCACGATGATGCTTACCGGTATGTTCTTTCCCTGACCGGTATTCACACGGGTAACAAGTCGATTCAAAATCAAAGCGTTCAGCGCACCGATGATACTCTCCATTTCCGGATCGTTGGCTATCAGCAGATAGCTGGGATTCTTCGGGTCGCTTACTTTCAGGTCGAAATCATCACCGTCACGATGGAACACCCAATAGCTTTCCTTAGTAGCCAAACGTGAAGTATAGACACGCAGTGTACCTATCATACCTTCGAGCTGCTCCATCGCCTTGTTCTTCAAAGCGGTTTGAAACGGGCCGAGCAAAGGAGCAACCTCATTATCCGTTTCCAACACCTCAAAGATGGTCTGGTAACTCTCATTGAGGAACGACAGGATATGCGGCATATCCGAGTATTTCCCCAGCCAGTAGGCCGGTTCCACGATATTGCCACCCTCACGGTCACGCACCACGCCGGTCGGCTTCCAGAATTTCGTCTGCGGATCTTGCCGTTTTTCCGCATACAGTTTCTTGCCGTTGGCATCGTAAGGTTCACGTTCGTAATTCACGAAGAAATAGATGCACGCAGCAAGGAAGTTTACCGCTGAAGTCTGGAAAAACTGGTCGCTGCCGCCGCCACCTTCTTTCTTGCCCTTTTGCAGGGATTCCAACAACGTTTCCGCCGTTTCACTCGCAGCAGCGAGGTTATTGATATACTTCGCCTGAATCGGGTTCACCCGTCGGCTGTACTCTACATCCACGAAGTTGATGATGTTGAACTTGCACCCTTTGGGCACTTTGCCGAGCTTCTGGTTCTTCTTATAATGATAGTATAATTTGGTGGCCAGTGTCGGAAATTTGTAATCATAGACTACCATCGCAAAACCCTTGGCACTATGCTGTCGGATGAACGGTTCTATGATGCTGAACGTCTTGCCGCTACCCGGAGTTCCGACCACCCATGTACCCCTGAAACAGTTGCTTATCGAAATCCATCCCTTGCGGAATTTACCTTTGTAATAGTACCGCATCGGTATATTCACGCTGTATTCGTTCTCTATTTTCTCCTCGCATTGTTCAAAGCTCTCGTTCTCGAAATTGAAGCGGTCTTTGCCCAGCCCTTCCTTGATGAACTTCGAGATATTATCCAGTGCGATATGCACCAATATCACGCCGACCAGCGTGGTAGCCATGTAGAAAATGATATTGAGCGGCAAGGTATAGAACCTCGCTTCCATCGGATGATGGAACAGCCATACGGACAGCACGATCAGGAAAAGTCCGCTTACCAACGGGTATAACACCTGCCTGCGTGCATCAAATTCCAAATGCTTCTTGTTGCGTGTTCCGATGCAGGTAATACAGATGAGCAGGAACGTGGCGACCTTGCTGTACACAAGATTGCCGTCGTTGTATATCATCCACCGTTTAATGCGCCCGTGAATATCAGTCAGTATTCCGCCCCAGTGATCAAGCATAGCCGGGTCGATGGCATACTCGAAGAACTCCAATAACACGGAGATATAGATGACCGCACGAAATATCTTGTAGAACCCTTGTAACTCTTTGCTTTCTTCCATTGTTTTGTCCTTTCCCGCTTTTCGTTCCTACTTGTTCAGTGTGATAATCGGCCGCACCCGGTGCGCCTGTGTCTTCGGTGTCTCCTGCATTGCGCCGCTGCCCAATGAGTAGAGCCACGCTTTGGCGGTCTGTTGCCCCTTGACCTCCGTCGATGTCCAGTACCAGCAGTCCTCGTCAGTAACCTGTGGCAGCGGATCACCGCCGCACTTCGTCACGATTGGATTGACCGTTTCCCGGATGGCATACAGCAACCGCATCTGTGCCACCGAGGGGACGTATGCACTTTGTCCGTATCGCCACAAATCGAAGACCGCTTCTGCCATAGGCGAAGCCGTCTCGCGTGTGTCGTATAATGCAAAGGTATTCGTATTCCCATCGTATGCCCTGATATCGGCCGACGTACCCTGCTCGATGCCGAGACTGTCGGCAAACGCCGCCGGAGCAATTTCCCACAGGTAAACCGCATAGCCGTTCCCTTCCGCACCGTCACGCTGTTCGGTATCGAAGACAACCGCTATAGCCCGTTTCCCCGATTGCTCATATTGCGTGTAAGGCATCGTCGTACCGTCCTCACAGAGGACATGCCCCGGACGTACAGCAGTGTCGGGCACGTCGATATGGGCGTCGCAGGCAGCGCACAGCACCGCTGTCACTGCCAGTATCATCGTATGTATCTTCCGTATCATCATACTTTATTTCGTTTTTCTTATTTTATCGGTAGTTTCACTCCTAACACGATACCCGTGCGCAGCAGATCCGCGCCCTTTATCATCATGTCGCTCTTTACCTGCCAGTACAGCGTCCATCCCGACCGCAGCACATAGTTGTGTTCATAGCCCACATGAATACCGGCCAGAAATTTTTTCGTGTCGCTCCCTGCCGAAGCCCCAATACGCAGATTGCCGTAATGGTTGCGCCCACGCACCACACAGGGCTTGTAAGCCACACCGAAGCCGTAGGTACGGTAGTTCCGCCAGAAGGATTCCGGGCAGACATGGCCGCAAGAACCGCATTCCGCCCATTTTACATAGCCGTTGGCAAAAAACTCCCACGCATGGCGGTAGTTCATTTCGTGCTCGTAGGCGAGCGTCACATCCATGCCGTTCTCATACAGCAGCCCCACACCAAGCGAGAGGCGACCGCTGTTGCGCTGGGCATTCGCATTTACAACGAAACACACGCAGGCAAGCACCAGTATCATCATCTTTTTCATCGTCATTCCTCCTCCAATAAAGTTGTGTTGAACGAATCGGCGGACAGCACATCCTCATAGTCTATGTTCAGGCTGATATTGCGACCGCTGATTTGCCGCTCCGTCATTTCTATAGTCAGCAGCTTGTCGTTCGGGAATGTCATCTTCTTAACCACAATCACATTGCGGTAGCCATGCCGGAACATCTTGCCATGTTCCAATACCAGGGCAGGCGTCAGTTCGATGGTCTGTGCGTTGGTTGCTTTGGCGAGCTTCTTGTCCGCCAACTTTACTCGTATCTCGTCGATGTCGAACCGGATGTTCGTCTTGTTCTCTATGGAGAAGTCAATGAAGAAGTAGTCACCGACAGCATAGATATTATTCAGGCGCATCACCATACGGTGCGCTTTGGTGGCGACGTTGCGGAATTTCGCAGGTGAACTCCATACACGCCTTGCGAAACGAACCATCTCTGCAGTGGACATCGAGACCGCCGGGTTGTTATAGGCATCCCGTTCATGCAACAGGATTTCCTTATCCGTCACCGCCTCTTTCATCCGTGTGGTGTAGATGAGCGCGTACTGCGTGCGGTATCGCTCCGTCACGATGGTCACGACAGCCAGCACTTCGCCGTCCTCGTGTCCAGTCTCCTTGGGTTTCAGCCGGATGATGTTCTCTATCGGCTGGTCGCCTGCTACCTTATCGGTGGAAATATCCACCATGCGGATAGGCTCCGATGCCGTAATAACGGTCGTTACCTGTTCATTGACCGTCAGACGCTCCATTTCCTCGTAAGTGCGCTGCGCTTGTGCGTCGTATGCGACAAGCATCCCTGTCGCTATAAAAAATGCAGCCACGACTCCTTTCTTGTTTACTTTCATATTCATATCATTGATATTGTTGATTTTATTGGTTTCCGTTATTTATTTCTCGATTCCCTTCTTTCGTTCCGTTTCTGCGTTTCAATTCTTCCTGAATCCGCTGTCCGGCAATCTCGCAATACGCCGGCTCGATCTCGAATCCGATGTAATGCCTTCCCGTGCGGATGGCGGCAACGGCAGTCGTCCCCGAACCGATACAATTATCCAATACCACATCCCCCTCGTTGGTGTAGGTGCGTATCAGGTACTCCACCAGTGCTACCGGCTTCTGTGTCGGGTGGTAGAATGCCCTCGTCCGATGCTCTTTGGGTATGGATATGACCGAAGTCGGATATTTGTCATCCGCCACACGCACCGGCACTAATTTCATCTCGCCATAACAGCGGTTCGTAAAGTCATTGCCCGTTTTGCGCCGTCCGTGATTTCTCCGCTCCGGAGGGCAGGGTGTCATCTGCGGATGGTACACCGGCTGCCGATCGTAGAACACGATGATGTCCTCGTGCTGGCGTAACGGCATACGCTTGGCGTTCAGATGACCCGTCACACGGTCTTTCCGCCATATAAGATTATACCGCCACATCCGGGGTTGCGACAACATGAGCCGTGCGGAGAAAATGCCTTGCGCAAACAGGATAATCGGGCTTCCGGGCTTCGTAATGCGCCGATACTGCTCCCACAACGGTTCAAGAGGAATTTGCCTGTCCCATCCGGTCGAGCCGTTCTTGCGGTTCAGCACACCGTAGGGCAAATCCGCTATCACGGCATCGACACTGCCGTCCGCCATGAGCTTCATACCCTCTATGCAGTCCATATTATATAGGTTGTCCGTCTCTATCATGGCTTTCGTATTTTACTGTTTCTCACGTCCGTTCACCAAATAGACGAACGTGCCGTATTTCAGCTTTACCTTGTTCTTTTTGATAGCCTTGCCGATGGCGTTGCTCGTTTTCTGGTAAGCGTTTGTGGCGGCCTGCATTCCCCATTGGGTAAGGCTGTTGCCGTAGCTTCCGGTATTCATGTTCATATTGCCTGACACTGCACCGCTCGCCACATCCTTGCTCGTTTCCCGGAACTGGCTGTTGGGCACATACAGTCCCTCCATGCCGTCCGTGTCATAAAGCGACAGACTGACCTTTACCAGTTCGTCGTGGATGAGAATGCTGGTAATGTTCCCTTTCACACGCCCTGACGAGAAACCGCTCATGGTGGCATACAGATATGAGCCACGCTTGACCACGCACTCATTAATCTCCACATCGTCGAGCAGGCGCAATCGCACGCGCGAGCCGTCCACCGCTTTGATATCCTCGTCGATAATGGCCTTGATGAGCTTCGGTTCGTGGGCGTCTTTTGCCAGCGTATTGAAGTAGTCTGATGCTGTCTTTACCTTCCGCACGACCTCGCTGGGAGGTTCGTTATCGGACGGAGCTTTTACCGACCGGCTCTCTTCCTCTATTTTGCCCTTGGCCCCTATGGTCGCCGCAGGCATCTGTGCCGATGCCGCACTGTCCGTTTCAGCAGGTGGCATTACTTCGTTCTGTCCTCTCAGCCTCGCTTGGGCGAGGGCTTTTTCCAGTTCCGCGAGGGCTTCTTGCTCGCGTGTCTTGGCATCGGCAACTTGCGCTGCCATTGCTTTCTCCTGTTGTTGTTCATCGAGCAGGGCGATATCGTCCTGCGTGTATTGAGATTCATATTCTTCTTTGTTGTCATCGGGTTCGTCACGTTCTATATTATCCACTGCGGAGTAGTCTTGTATCTTACCCCACGATTTCGCCATGTTCTCGTATTTGCTCCCTATGCCGTCGCCGCCCTTGATTTGGGCGTCCGGCAGGTCGGGGTTCAGGAACTCCGTCGTCTGGAGTGTCTTGTCCGGAATCTTCGCCGTCTCGGTATGGAACAGGTCGAAGATGAAATACGATGCGACCAATAGCGGAATGTACAGGATGGCCGGAAGCATATACTTCGGCTCCTTGAAATTGATTCTATCTGTTATTTTCATCATGCGTATTTAATTGATTTGTACATACTTGCCTTCAATGGCGCAGTTTTTCAGCACCTCTGCATTCTCCTTTCCGAAAGCGATCAGGATGCTTCCGCAGCCGGGAGAATCACCTCGCGTCCCATCCGGACGGTAAAACCGGATACGGTGGCGCAGGAATTTCATTCCGTCCGCTTTATCGAAGATGACATCTTGAAACATCTTTGAGTCGCAGCGGTTGAACAATAACGCGATACCGTTGCCATGCTCCGCCAGTTTTCGGACAAACAGTTCGATAAGAGGGCGCGAATATGGAGGATTGAGCCATACACGCCCTTCCCATTTCCGCGACAGTCCGTCCATGTTCCGGTCATACATGACCTCGGCCGTCGGCCACAGCGGACGAATGGGGGCACAAGGGTCAAGGTCGAACTTCCCCAATGCTTCCAATACCTCTTTAGGCGTGTACCATTCGTCGGACGAATGGGCTGATTTTTCAAACCGTGTATTCATAGGCACTGTTTTATTGCGGTTCATCCGCTTTGTTTTCCCTCATTTCAATTCTTTGCAGCCTTTTGTGTCGCTCCCGCAGCACCGAATCCTGCATCTCCGTTGCCGTGCGCGTCGTGTGGCTGTAATGGTACGCCACCGTGAGACGGTAGATATTCCACACGAAACCTCCGATTGCGAATCCGAAGATGATGACTAAGAACAGCGTCCGGTGCGCGTTGGCAAATCCTTGGACTTTGGCGGCCGCCTTGTCGATGCGTGTCGCTTGGGCGAACTTGCGCCCGGCTGTCACTTCCCGTTCGTAGCGGTCTTTGTATTGCGGATCATTCTTGTCCGGCATTTTCTCACCGAACAACATCCGTCTGAATCCCTTGATATTCATAACTACTGCTGTTTAATAATTGGCTTTCGTCTTCTGTTCGATGTCTTTGTTCAACAGCGTGCGCCAGTTCACGATGAGCAGCCCGTGCGGATTGTTCTCTGTCCGGGGCACGCGCTTGAGCTGTCCCGCCGTGACCAGTTCACGCATGAGGATATTGCTCCGCCGCTCGATACGCTGACGCCCGTAGTAGGTGAACTCCATCTTTTCCTTATTGAAAGCTATGCTGTCACAGTAGATGGAGAATACCGAACTCGTCCCCAATATATTGGAGTAAAATCCCTTTTCTTTGAGCGTGTTGTACTGTGCCAGTCCTGTCTCATCCACCAGGTACATCGCTTTCTCCATCGTGTAGCGGATATATTTGTCGTCCGGAGGCAGCGTAAAAAAGAAATGGTGGAACATCTCCACATGGCTCTTGGCTTCCACGTCGAGCGTTTCGTCCATTGTCGTGCGGTTCACGAGGATTGGCACGTTGCCGTCCAGAACATATACCTTTTTCTGCGCATCCGTGACCATCGTGCGAGCCGTCCAGATGCTTGATACGCTGATGATGATGCACCCCGCAAGGAACGCGGTGCAGATAATGCCCACCAGCTTGATTTTGTTTTCCAAGTTCTTTATAACCATAGTTGTCAAATATTTATAAATTCAATCATTTACCTCATTATTCCACCCATCGCTCCGGTAGCTGTCATTTTGGCCTGCTGCGCCACACCTTCGCCGAAGTTTCGGGTAGAGAATGCCGTGTCGCCTTCAGGTATCATCCATGCTGCCAAGTCCGGCACGAGGTTCAGACATTTCAAAGCCACGATGCTTGCCGCCATCAAGTAGCCGGCCGAGAAGAACGAGTTTTGCAGGTAAGCAGCCATCGTCTGCTCACTGGCTGTGATTGCGGTCAGGTTCTCGATTTGGATGCACAACACAATGTCAAAGAGCAGCAAGACATAAAACCCGACGAAGTAGAGCATAGCCCCGTAGAAATGCACCGTCAGGTAGCGTGTCAGCCACTTCGCCCAAGCACCTTCCCATTTCGGCAAGATGCTGAACGCCCATTGTATCGGGCCGAATATCGTCAGCATACCGAGTAGGATCTGCTGACAGTAGATGGTTGCCCACCATCCGATACGGAACACGACAAGGGCAATCAGCATGATGATTTTGTCTATCCCCACGATGACGCCTGCTGTCAGTGATGTGAACCAAAGTTTCGATGCGTCCTTCTCCATGTTTGTTACCTCGTCCACGCCGGTCTGTTCCATTGTCGCCTCTATCAGGTTTGGGTCAGAAGTTCCCGTGTGGGCGACATCGGCCTGCGCCTGCAGGTTCGTGTACATCGTGTCCCGTACATGGATGAGTTGCTGCACCTCCTCGAACCTGTCCGAAATCTGTGAGGCTTCGGCCTCGTACAAATCGTGCGTGTACGATCCGATGCAGTTCGGGATATAGGACAGGAAATCGAGGAAGCACCAGTTGCTTCTACTACCTGCCATTCCCGTGTCCGCAGGTGGATACCACCAGCAGATGATAATCGACACGGCCAACGGTCTGAGCAACTTCATCACGTCCAGCGGCTCGTGCTTCACCATCATCTTGTAGGCGATACCTGCCGCCATGACAATAGAGAAGAGGGCCGCCAGAGCCATGCACATCTGCAAAATCCACCAGAAAGGTCCCTGTGCGCCGGTAAAGGTCGCATCCGTCAGGAACTCATTGGTCTGAAAAATGACATCATCTATTTCCTCTTCCAATAGGTTGATGCCGAAATCCGAAAGTATATCTCCGTTTGCCATAGCCCGTATTTTTATTTTCCTCTGTTTACCGTCTCATCCCCGTCGCTGTCACCTCCGTTGTTCCCGTTGCCGCCCGACTGCGCACCTCGCACCGCAAGTCGCGATTCCTGCCACCGGCTCATGGCATTGCGGACAATGCCGCCCTTATGCAGGGTGCGGTTGTCCGTTACGTTCAGCAGCGCACTTGTCACACCGGCATTCTGCCGTTTGGCAAGGAACAACACGAGCGTTTCATTCTGTCTCGCCACATCCCCATAGATGCGCAGATACTCCTTCTTGCGTTGTGCATTGGGCATATAGGCATCTTTCGTAGCGTCGATGGCACACTGATATACACGGTAGTATTCCGTCCACCGCTCTTTGTCTGACGGAGTACCGCCGGACAGGAGGATGCGGTCGATGTTGCGTTTGAACCGTTCCATCTCTCCATTGACTTTACTGCCCTCGGCGAGCCATGCAATGTCCACTTGCCGGTCGGCGACATTCAACGCCTCGATTTTCGCACGCTTGACCAGAGCGGAGTCGATGGCTTCCGCTTCATCCGTCTGATTGTATAGATTGATACCTGCGAGCGTGCGGAACGAGAGTTTGTTCTTGGCCGCCGCCGACTTTTTGTATTTGTTGTGAAGCACGGAATAATAGAGGTCGGGCGACAGTGCCCCCGTGCCCGTTTCCATGACCGTGACCTGATTCTGCTTTGACGAATCGTGGTTGTACGTTACATACTGCGCGTGTGCGGCCGACGTCGCAACAACAGCAACCGCCATGAGTAAAAATCTTCTGTTCATATTCTTTTCCCTTTTATCGTTAATGTTCCAATCTTCCGGCTCCGCGCCACCGCCCGAAGGCATCGTCAAGAATCTCCTGCTTGGTGCGTGAGCGATATACTTTTGCTTTCCAGTAGCCTATACGAACCTGTATGTACCGCCATGTCTCGATATACGCCCGGTTCAGATGCCGCTCGATGTTGTCCAACGACCGGTTGATCGCCTCCAGCACCATCAACAGGTCACTGGTCGAACAGGCTGCCGCACCTGTGGCGTACAGCACGAGGTCACTCACCGACTTGTATAGCTGTTCGCCCTCGGCGGCAATCGCTCGCAGCCCCCTTGCGTTGATGGCAAGAATCAGCGTGTCGGCGGATTCGATGTGCCCTCGTTTCAGGATTTTCTTATTGAAGTCATCCAGCAAATCCTTGTAGTCACCAATGCGGTCGCTGACTGCCGTATAAGTGTTCTTTACATTCAGCACCGTGCGTAACGACTGGTACATCACGTCGATGACGTCGAACGCACGGGTGTACCGGTCGAGATCTACGTTCAGTTCCTTATAATTCCCGACTTCCTTCCGGCTGTACTCGTGCAACAGTTTATTGCTGTATTCCAAAGTGCTGCGTGCAAGCAGCAGGCTGCGTTGCTTCTTATGGTCATTGATGTAGGCTTCGACGGAAACCACATCGAAAGTCCACTGCGCTTTGGCGATACCGGGCAGCAGGACAACCAGCATGAGGATTATAATCAGATTCCGTCTCATTGCCGTTCCTCCTTTCTTTCAACCCTGTTCCGGAGTGTCCGTGCGTTCTCCACCCAGCGGTCATGGCACTCTTCCACAAGCGTCAGCCGGCGTCCGGCATCCATATCCAGGCCGGGCAGCACATCCTTCATCACATCGAGGATGCTCCGTTTGTAGTGCATCATTTTCTCCAAGGACACAAGGTCAGCGTATATCTTCGTGATACGAGAATCCACCTCCCTTGCTATTTCGAGACGGTCACTCGACCACAGCAGATGATATACATCCCCGGTCGGTGTTTCCTCCGCAGGTGTGGTACGGGCATATTCTGTCGTTATCTTGCACGAGGGGTGTTCACGGGCAATTTCCGCGATGCGGTCGTTCACTATTTTGCTTTTCTCCGCATCGGACAGATTCGGGTCTAAGGTCAGTACGTCAGCGACGTGCGTGTCGGAATATTCCGAAGTCAGCTCCCACCGTATCTGTATAATGGCGCGGTGTATCTTGATTCCCAGAAAATATTTCGGTTTACGGGCTATCGAGACCGTTGCCCTGAACGTGATGATGCCGTTGATATTCGGCATCGTCGCCTTGCGTACATACGAGTAACCGTTCCATGCTCCGCCGTCCTGCCACGTAAGGCTGTATGCCGCCTTGCAGTCCTGCATGATGGCCGGGATGCGGTAATAATCATCCGTCGCCACGCTGTTGTCGTCTGCGGCTTCCGATTTTGCCTGAGTATAATCGGATTGTTTTTTCTTCCATTCCGCCAGTTCACCTTTCAAGCCGTCTATCCGTGTCTTGTTCGCATTGTATTGCTGGCGATAGACCGCCGCATCCTCGATGCTTGCCGTACTGATTTTTTTCAGCAGTATGGCGTTCTCGTCTTCCAAAGCCCTGATTTGTGCTTCAAGTGCGGAGACTTTGGTATTCGCCTCGCTCAACATCGCATCCAGCTCCGAGAGGTCAAGGTTATTTTCCGTGACCGAAGTCTGCATGGCGCACTCCTTGGTGTGGGCGTTCAGTGAGCTGCCGCACTTGCGGCACTTGTACTGCGTGGAGCCTTGTCCGAGCGTCACTCCGTCGGAACAGGTCACGCTGATGGTCACGCTCTCGCATCCTTTCAGTTTGGCAGCGTCCGTTGCCTGATAATAGTTCCGCGCACCGGAGGATATATAATAAGTATAGCCGTCCTCATTCTCGTTGAACTCCGCAAGCCGCACGTTCAGTTGCGCCCGAAACGTGTTCAAGTCCATAGAGTAGGAATCGAAGACATCCTCATAGACTACCTCTTCCTTGTTCCAGCTCTTGCTCACATGGATTTCGTATGCGTATGCTTTCTTGGTCTGCTTGTTTTTCTTGCTGATGATATAGGCACTCATCCAGTAGTTGATGCTGTAGCTGAACCCGTCGTTCCGGTTGTTCAACTGCTGCACGCGGTTTCTCGACCAACCGGCATGGTTTTCCGAGTTGGCGAGCACCTGTTCCCGTTGCGAGGCATTGGGATAGAAATTCGGGTCGCTGGTGTTGAAACGTACCCATGCGCTTCCGTTCAGGATGCTGTTATCATCCGTCGGAGGATAGTAGTCGCACAGCGATACGCTTCCTTGGTCGCGCCGGGCGATATACCACCGCTGTGTGTAATAGCTTCCTGTGGCCTCGCTCAGGTAGTCGCTCATCCATCCGGCAAGGTCATAGTTCCCGAAGCCGAACAGTCCGGCAACATTATCCGTGCCTCCGATTTTATCGAGCAACATTGCTCCGATGCCGTTCTCCGCCTGCTCAAGCAAACCACCGTAGTGGTCATACAGGGTGACGATAGCTCCGAGTTTGCCGTTCATCAGTTCGTGGAAGGCACTTTGGGGCAATAGCGCGTCGCCGATGTTGGCGATGCCGGCAGTCGCAAGACCGACCCCCATGTTGTAAAGGTTGTCAAGGTCGTTTTGCAGGTTCTCGCGCGTAAAGCGGTTCGGTACACGGGCAAGGTCGTCCATTATACGCTGCCAGTCGATGTTACCGGCTTCCGACAGTTTCAGCAAGGGGGCAATATCCGGATTGATTTCGAGGAACGCGATGTCCGAGAAGGTCAGCGTGCTGTTGGTCACCACACTCTCGAACTGCATACACAGGCTTTTGGTATCGTCGCAGATCTTCATCAGGTAGCTGCCCCAATAGATAGCCGTCTGCGGCGAGTGAAGCATCTGTTTCGCTACGACCCATATCTTGGGCATGATTTTCTCCGCGACCATCCGGTAGATGCGCCGGTAATAATAGTTTTCCGTGCGGCTGTTCCATATACCGAGGTCGGTCAGGGCTTTATGCTCCAAGAATTTGGAGGCGAATATTCCGGCTGCGGCAACCTCTGCCGCCGTGTAGTGCTTCAGGATGTCATCGACCTGCTCCCGATAGTATCCTTCAGCAATGGCTTCCGTACCGAAAGCGGCTACCATTGCCGCAACGGTGCGTGTGTCGTAGTTCACACTGTAATACTGTGCATGTACACTCTGGCAGAGTGAGACCGAGACGATTGTCAGAATCAGGAGTAGTCGTTTCATATCAACCGTATTTATTGGGATTCACGCACGGAACGGAGATTGAGTACATGTCCGGCCTCGTTTACTTTTTGGGCGAACGGCAGCGACTTGCCGATGCCACTGGCTTCCCAATCGCGGCAATACGCCTCGATAGCTTCCTGATGGCTGCACCGAAGCTCTTTCTTGTAAAGTTTCAGAGCCTCTTTCTCTGCCCGTTCCGTCGTGTAGGTCATATAGCACTCGTGCGGTTCTTCCACACCGTACACTCCGCTGGTCGTGCCGCGACGGATGAAGACTTCCCGGAAAAAACTGCGTCCATCCTTGTTCTCAAGGCGGTTGATGGTAAAAATTTTCTTGCAGTCCACATCGGTCAAGCCAAGGATCGCCTTGATGGTGTCGAACCTTTCACGGAACTTACTCTGGTCGAGCAGCATCACCACATCCGAGTTGTTGATGATGGCCTCTTTCACGATTTCGCTGCCGATAATGTCCTGTATCTCCTGCGTCACCACACCGACACTTGCCCAGAACTTACGCGCTGTCTTGTACATGAACTTGATGTACTCCGCCATGAGCGGACTGGCGATGGCTTTCCACGCCTCTTCGATGACCAAGACCTTTCGACCCTTCTTGATACGCATTTTCTGTAGGAATACATCCATGATAATCAGCGTAACAAGAGGGAAAAGAAGAGGGTCATCTTTTATACTGTCGATTTCAAAGACGATAAAGGTCTCATCGAACAGCGAACTGTCCATGTTCTCGTTCAGTGTCTTGTCGTGATTACCACCCCGGTAAAAATCTTTCATCATATAGCGATAGGTCGATATGTCGATGCCCGTAATGCGGTTTTCATCGCAGATGTCGGGTATGCGTTGCACGGAGTATTCATAGAAGGAATTGAACGAAAGCTCTTTTACTTTCAGTTTCATGCGTCTGCTTTCTATCTTGTTTATGATGTCCTCGATGCGTGCGGCACGTTCCTGCTCGCTTTCGCCCTTTTGTTCGCCGCGATTGCGGTCGTCGATGACAAGGCTTTTGCGCAAGTCCTCCCGTTGCTGGGGCGTGAAACCCTCGAACCCGTTGAAGTAGGCATCGTAATATTCCGTGATGACGTGCTCTATCAGGCGGTCTTCCGTCTTGGTAATCGTTCCCTGCGTCCCTTTCCAGATGAGCAGCACAAGATTTTTCAGAAAGCCCGTTTTCTCCACGTTCATCTCTTCCCGGTTGATGCGGAACGGATTCATCGTGATAGGCTTTTCCTCTGTATATGATATATACTTACCACCCAGATACTCGCATAGACCTTCATAAGAGTTACCGGTATCTACCATAACGACATCGGTGTTCTGTTCATGAAGCTGGCGCACGACCGAGTTCATATGAAAGCTCTTGCCGCTGCCCGAAGGCCCCAGACAGAAAAAATTGGAGTTGTCCGTCAGTTTGTTCTTTCCCTCTTTTCCCGTGATGTCAATCGCTACCGGCACGCCTTGACGATCGGTATAGTACACTTTCAGCGGTGTCTCTTCGCTGTGCTGGATGCGTTCCTTGTACATCAGGCATGTTGCCGCATCGCCAAGCGTTAGGAAGCGGTCATACTCCTCACTAAGGGAGTAACAGTTGCCGGGAAATCCACCCACGAACAGCTCTAATTGATTGTAGGCTCGTTTGCTGATATGGATACCCATGCGCCCGAATGCGTTTTCAAGGTGGTTCGTACACTTTTGCAGGTCGGCATCGGCCGGTACTGCCACCACCATGCTGAAATGACTGTACACAAGCTGCTTGCTCTCACGGGCAATGACCTCCTGAACCCGCTTGATGTCCTCGACGGCCATCTGGTTGTTCGGGTTGGGAATGCTCGCGTGACGGTTCTTTTTCTTGTCGAGCAGCGACAGCTCCCGCTTTTGGTTGGGCAGGAAGATGATTTGGTTATAGACCACAGTCTCGGCATTCGGTATGCTATCTACCACCGACACCAAATCCACCGGCATTTCGGTATTGTTTACCTCGATATTCGTGTAGGGACGGATCAACGACGGCAGTGCGGCACAATCCACATCCACGAGGCTGTACACTTTGCAACGCTTGTCGCCCATAGAGACGGTCTCATCGTCTGCCTTGAAGTTTGTCATCGAGACGGTGCGGTCGTTGAAATTCATGGCGAAGTAGCGATCCACATACTCGCTTGCTTCGGCTTTGTTCAGGAATCTGGCCTGCACACCGCTGTCACGCAATTGGTCGTGTACTTTGCGGATTTTCACGAGGAAGTCGCGCCATTTCTTGTTGTCGAACGAGAAAAGGCGGCTTTTCTTAGCCTCCTGCGTGATGGTCAGGTAGCAAAGGCTGTCTGTGTATGGGCGGCCACCGAAATAACGGAAGTATGACGCCGAGAGAAATTCCCGTCTGCCGTCCGTTCCATTCTCAAAGCGTTTCCTGACGAAAATATCCTGCTTGTGGATGGCGTACCCTTCGCCCAATGTCTGCGCAAGGGCGGTGAACAGGTGCGTGAACTCGTAGTAGCAGTCGATATCCGCCGAATACTTCTGCACCGGATTCTCTATTTTCAGTACAGCGGAATATTCGCCGGTCTTGGTGTACAGCACGCCCACACCGTCCGTCTCTTCCGCCGAAAAGTAGATGTCCTGGAAGATTCGCTTGCGCTTGCCGCCCGTGCCGAACGCATAGACCGATACGGCCATGCCGATGCACAGTGCGATAAAGGCTGTGATAATGTATAGGGTCATTTCGATATACGTGTAATTAAAAATAGGGGCAGGTTCGCCTTGCCTCAAGACAAACCCGCCCGCGTTCAACAATCAATATAGCCATGCACATTGCCGTGATGGTTTCTCTTTCGTCAGATCTTGCGCGAGTGGGCATAGACGTACACACCCGGTGCGATCTTCTTGCTGTGCAGTCCCTTCCGCTGTTTGAGGATGATGAGCACGATGCCTGCCGATACGACGGCTGCCAGCACGACAAGGCCGGCAACGAAACCTATCAGGCAGTAGGCGGCGACGAAGCCGACAATGGCTCCGCATGTTGTCGCTGCAGCCCAATAGATGTATCGTCCCTGAATGCCCAGAAACTCAAGAGGCCGTTGCAACCCCTTGAACAGCGGATAATCCGGATAACGTTCGTCCTTGCCTTTCATCCTCTGTCAGTTTAAGCGACAATACCGAAGAACAGGGGCAACGCCTTGGCCGCCGCGATCAAGAAGATACAGGCTCCCACGACCATCATGATCTTCTTCTTGACATCCTGCTCCTCGTTGTTCATGGCGATATACACGCTTATTGCGCCCACGATGGCCACGACGCCGGCAATGGCGTAACAGAGTTTGACCATGATAGGCACGTACTTGGCAATCTCCTCCGCGACGGTGGACAACGCACTTGTACCGGCGGAGTAGTCGCCGGCGGAGTTCTGTGCCATTGCAGTCGTGCCGGACAGCAGCATGATAGCGAGCATCTTTACCTTGGTGGAGATTCCGTTGATGAATCCCATTGCCTTTCGGCACATTCGTTTGGTTCTTTGAAACATACGTTTACTGTTTTTGGTGAATACTTTTATTTATCTGTGACCGTCATGCGGTCGGTGTTATATGCGGTAGCCGAAGAAGGCCGGGAAGACGACGAACGCACCGATAAGGAACAGGCACGCACCCACGAGTGTCAGTATCGACTTGGTGATGCCGTCCTCGCCCGTGTTCATCTTGACATAAATCTGAAAACAGGATACGATGACATAAACTCCGGCTATGGCGCAACAGATGTACTGGACGTACAACATCATCGTCACCACGTAGTCGTGCATCGTAGCCAGCGCGTCCGCGCCCCAACTGTAGTTCACGCTGCCGCTCTTGGCGGAAACCGTGTAGGGGAGCGTGAGGCACACCGCACATAGTATCTTCTTAGCTTTCGACATTTCACAACCGGTCTTGAATTGGGTTCCACATTATTTCAGGCCGGTTGTCCACCCGTCCTTTGGCAATCATCGCCTTGTACATCTCTTCCGAAGTGCGTGCGTCCGACAGGTAAGGCACGGTGTCTTCCATCCGTTCCTCCGCCTCGGCTTTCAACCGCTCCAATTTTTCCTGCGTCGCAGTCGGGTTGTTTGCGCTTTCTTCCTGCGGCACTTCCGGAACGGTAGCTGCACTTTCAGTGTCGTAGCTCTCGCTGCCGATACTGAAGCCCGTTTCACTCTCCGTGACAGCGATGCTTTCTTCCTCGTCCTCCGGTGCGCCGATGTCGAAAACCTCTTCGTCCTTTTTATCCGTTCCCTTTTTCCCATAAAGGTCATGCGTGATGACAGCGGCGTAGTAGATGACGTAAGCGACCGTCAGGACAAGGGCAAAAATGAAATATGAGTTCATATCTTTTAGTATGGATATTGAAATTTATATTAGTATGATTTTACAAAGGAATACACGAAATATCGAACTATAAAATAATTGAACAATAAACAAATATTCCGTTAGTAAGATTTGTGTAAATTCTCAAAATCGAACTATTAAATCGTACTATATGCCTATTCCAGCAGAGAAAAAAGGAGGAATGGGAGGGCATAAAAAAAGCCCTCACGATGGAGGGCTTTGAACGGAAAATGGCGACAAGGCATCAACGTTTCTTTCCGCGCAGATAATCGTTCAGGTCTTTGTATTCCGCATAACGGCCGGATTCGTCATTGACACGTCCGCCATACATGCCGACAATGGTCTCGGCGGTTTTCTGCCCGGCAAGGTCATTGTCAAGGTAACAGTGAATGTATGAATATTCCTGCAAGTGTGTCAGTGCCTTTCTCAGGTTGTTTACCGAGTTCATCACGAGGTAGTCGCATGGCATATCAATACACACCGTATTGTCCCCTGTCTGCTTCAGCGTCAGATAGGAGAGGAAATCCATAAACCCCTCGAAGACACAGACCCTTTCCTGCGTTTCTTCGTTCCGGTGTCTTATCAAAGAAATATCCTTGTTGTTCAGGCATCCCTTGTAATATGCGTTACGCACCTCGTAGCCGCCGGAGATATTGCCGAACGCGAGAGCGAAATAGTGCCTTTGGCGCAGTTCGTAATGCACTTCACGGCAGAACATCCGACCGATGTCCGCATCGATCAGCCGGGACTGGAGGTAAGAAAACAATGCGTGGTGGCGCAGCGGAACCACGATTACATCTTTCATTTCCGCCTCCACCGGTCGGGGCGGAGCGGTCGGCACACGGATAAACGGTAGCGGTGCGGCCTTTGCGTGCCTCTCGATGAATGCCAGCACCTCGCTCACGTTGTTCGTTTGATACAGGTGCTTTCCAAGTTCCACCAGGTCGCCGCCGGTAGCCTCGCCGAAATCATACCATTCATTTATCCGGTCGTTCACTTTGAATGACGGAGTACGTTCCTCCCGCAATGGCGAGAGATACCAGTGCTGTCCTGATTTTACATATAGCGCACGGTGGCCGAGTTGTGCCAAGAAATCCACGATGCGTATTTGTTTTGCTTCTGCTATGGTCATGTCTTTTTCCTTGCATTATATCCGGTATGTATTTGCATACGGTCTCATTCTTCATCGAAAAGCATGACCTCGGTAGGTGTCATGTCATTATAAAACAGCTTGTCCCGTTTGATGATGAGTTTGAGATTATCGGTCAGGTATTGCAACAGCTTCACCATGACACTGCGTCCCCGTTTGAATCCGATGGCCGCATAGGAATCCATAAGAGCCTGCAACATATTCTCGAAACCTTTGATGGGTTTGTCTCCAAAAGCGACGGAAAGGGCTTCCCGGTGCTGCTCTATGGACAAATCCATAAAACTCATCCGGGATTTCTGTTTGATGTCGCCATTGAACGAATGGTGTTCCGCGATGACAGGCAGCCCGTTGTCATCAACGGTAAAAGCAAAGGGTTTGAACTCTTTTTCACGGATATGCAGCGCGTGGACTTCGCTGACACTCGGATTGTCATTGCTTTTGCTGATGACCAGTACGGTTTCCGCCTTGTTGCTCATCTCCGTGCCTATATGTCCCCGGACATTATTATCCCCTTTGTTCAAATGGAGCACGCAGTGGATATGCAGGTCGTATCGGGAAGACCACTCCATCATCTTGTTGATGACTTCCACCGATTCACCGGTGCTGTTGATGTCGAGCATCAGGTCGCGGATGCCGTCGATAATGACCAGCCCGTAGCCTTTGTTCTGACGCAAGGCATAGTCTATGACCTCGATGCGCACTGCCGGCGTGTATTCTCTTAGGCAGATAAAGTCGAGATTCTCGTTGTCTGTCTTCGTAGGCAAGCCGGCAAGTCGTAAAATGCGTTCCAAAACCGTGTGACAGTGGAAGCGGCTCTGTTCCGTATCGACATACAAGATTCTGCGCTTTCCCTCCGGCAGATGCGCCCGGTAGTTCAGTACCTGCCGTCCGGCAAGCGACGCGGCAACAAGTGCCGAGACATTGAATGTCTTTTTCGACTTGGCTTTACCGGTCGATGCACTGAAATTGCCGAGGGTGGCTATCGTCGAATTATCTATCCAAATGATCTGTGGGGGCGTTTCGTAGGTGTCGGTAGCCCTGATTTGGGAAGCGGCAAGAATATCCAGCAGTTTATGCTCCTCAAGCCCTGCACCGATGCTGTAATCAGTCCTTCTTTCGTTTTCCATAGCGTCTTTGCTTTAAGAATGGTTGTGTTACTGCGGCTTCGGTAGCCATACGCATGGCATCATCCGCTGCCAGTTCATGGTTCTGCAGGAGCCATTCGTCCAGTTCTTCCTTGGCGAAGTAGATCATCTTGCCGCGCGGTTTGTAATGCGGAATCTCTTTGTTCGCCGTGAGCTTGTACAGCATACTGTCGGAAACACCGATATACATGCAGGCATCCTGAAACGTAAAGACCTGCTTTGTCGAGTAAATGCTTTTCTCCAACAAATCCATCCGTTCCAATATGTTTTCAACCGGTTCCAGCTTTTTGAGAACCGATTCAAGGGCGGTAATCCGTTCGTTCATCCGCTCCATGAAAGTTAGTCTGTTCGACATATGTTTTTGATTAAAATTTGACAATAGAATTGTACCTCCGTTATCAGTACGTCGATAACGGAGGACAAAGGTATGATATGCCGATAAAGGAGTGGAAATTATCAGCATGATACTATGCAAGTATCGCGCTAACTCTCATTCTTTTATCTTTCACATGGTAGATTTATTCGCACTTGCTTTCAGCAGTCCGATGGCTCGCCGGATGCTGTAGGCGACCGCTGTCTTGTTGTTTCTGACTGCAGACAACGCAGACGAAAGATTGGAAGCGGTAATAAACCGTGTGCTGTCCTTCGATTGCAAGAACCGTCCTTTGTCGAGAACGGACTGCCAGCGGGATTGGATGAGCGAGTTTTCAAGAAGCGCATCGAATAGGATAACCACATGGCGGAGATTATTCACCCGGATATGAAAGCCCTCTTTGCAGGAAAAGAGAGCTTCCATATCCTCGACGCGGAGCATAGAAACGCAAAACAGATGATAAGTATTGGCACAAGACACAATACCTGTCATCTGTTCTTGAGTGAAGTTGCAGCCGAAAGAAAGCGGCGGGGCATCTGTCACCTTATCGGTATGATGCACAACTGGTATTGGCAACGGCTCCGACCTGTCATACTGCCTTCGCAATTCCATACACTCCTCAAAAGAGAAATCTGATGCGGTAAAAAGAGGTTGGATAAGGTGGGGGCATTCTGTCAGCAGTCCCTTAACGATGTGGATGTTCATTTCGTGGCAGTTCCGGCAAACCGCATTATCGCAGTTTATGTACCGGTGACTGTTGATGAAGTCATCCACATAGCGACTGTACCGCTTGCCATCCGCAATCACATTTTGGAGATAGAGTTCTCTCGCTTCGGAGAGTAACTTGAATAGTTCTTCTGCTACATTCTGTTCAGTAACAAAGTGGGTCAGGTGTTGCTTCCCTTCAAAAAAAGAGAAGATTTTTTACGTTGTTCTTTCATGTCAATTTTTTCTTCCATATTGAATCACAACAAAACATTAAACAAATAACCAGATACTACCGCCGTAAGGAATATGACGACAACTATCATGGCGACTAACTTTTTCTTGAATATACTTGCCAACATAGACATCTCCGGAATTGCCATTCCCGCACCTCCGATAACCAATGCAATGACGGCTCCCAAACTCATTCCCTTACCCATCAATGCAACTCCGATTGGAATGGCGGTCTCTGCACGGATATAAAGAGGAATACCTAAAACGGCAGCAGCAGGCACAGCAAAAGGATTATCCGGTCCCGCGACTTTCATCACAAAATCCTGCGGCATATACCCATAGATACCAGCTCCCAGAGCAACACCGATAAGTAAATATACCATGATAGGACGAAGGCTGTTCCATGCACCTGAAAATGCCATTTTTATTTTTTGTCCGAAAGGCAAATTCCGTTTATCTATTTGTGCGCCACAACAACACGAAGATGGTTTCAATCGGACATTCTTCACATATTTTTGTGCTCCTATTTTTTCAAGGATAAATCCGAAAATAACGGAACAGATAAACGCAAGTACAAAATAGATAACCATAGCCTTCATCCCGACCATAGCACCCAACATCCCGATAATAATAGGATTCAACAGCGGAGACGCTATCAAAAAAGACATTGTTGTACCGAAAGGCACTCCCGCATTGAGGAATCCGACTGTCATCGGAATAGTGGAGCAAGCGCAAAATGGGGTCAAAGCCCCAAACCCTGTTGCGATAACATTTCCCCATATACCGGCTCCGGATAACTTTCTCCGGATTTTTTCTTCCGGAATATACATCAGGATAATTTCGACAACTGCACTTATCAATAGAAACAGTGCAATCAGCTCAATCGTGATAAATACGAAATATTGTAATGTTTGAACTAATGTATTCATTTTCACTTGAATTTGATAGAAATATCATCGGCGGACAAATACCCGCTGTGGCGATAAAACTCCTCGCCTTGTCTGTCAAGCAATATTTGTGTGGGTATAGTTGCTATACCATAGTAATCAACAATCGCTTTATTCTCTTTTCCCATGACATTGATAAAAACAACATGCACTGTGTCCGGAAATTTTGATTTGATTTCCTCCATTACACCCTCCATCTGCCGACAAGCATTACAACCCGTCGATCCAAATTCAAGGAAAGTATAACGATACCCCTTGCCGTTCTTGCCATAATCATATTGTTCTTCAACAAAGTTGCGGACTTTCTCCATATCATCTGTCGTCATTTGTTCCGTCATACTCGTGGAGATATAATTTACCATCTTATCCCTGAATACGACTAATAATACAAATAGCAGAATGATAAGAACAACAGGTATATAGGCTCTATATTTCTTCATGTTTATCAGATCTTATGTTGAGATAAAAGTCATGGAACCGCTCTTGAATCTGGTTTCTTACTCTGCGAAATTCATTCGTTACAAAATCCGATGTTCCGGCAACTTCCGACGGATCGTCAAGCCCTATATGTACGCGGTGCTTTACCTTACCGACAAAGTTCGGACAGGTCTCCTTGGCATTGCCGCATACGGTTATCACATAATCCCACTCCTGATTAAGGTATTGTTTGACATCCTTTGGGGTATGTCTGGAAATATCAATACCAATCTCCTGCATGGTCGCTACCGCTTGGGGATTGACTTGTCCGGCAGGATGCGTACCTGCCGAACAAACCTCAAGCGTATTATCGAAGGATTGCAGAAAGCCGTGAGCCATCTGGCTGCGGCAACTGTTGCCTGTACAAAGCACCAATATCCTCATAGCCCCTCCTTCTAAAACAGATTTCCGAATACAAAGCCCGAAATTGTCGCCATGACGATAACGAGTGCCACATACACGACTGTTTTCTTCGTTCCCAATACGCCACGAATAACCAACATATTCGGAAGGGACAACGAGGGACCCGCCAATAGCAAAGCCAAAGCGGGACCTTTGCCCATACCCGAAGCCAACAAACCTTGAATAATCGGAACTTCGGTCAGAGTGGCGAAATACATGAATGCCCCCGTAAAGCTGGCAAAGAAGTTGGACAGCAACGAATTGCCGCCGACTGCCCACTCGATCCAACTGTTCGGAATGATACCTGCGATAGAGGTATTGTCATGCGTTGAACCAAGCAAGAAACCTGCTGTTACCACACCGATAGCCAATAACGGAAGAATCTGTTTGGCAAATCCCCATGAAGCAAATGCCCATTCCCGATTTTCCTCGTCCCGCTTGTCAAACAAGAGAATAACGGAAAGAGCGGTAATCGCGACAATCATCGGCACGAGCGGAACCAATTTGGCATTGTCGATAAACAGGTTGGCAAGGACAACCGAAGCGACAGTTGCCGCAGCACCGAGTGCAACCCAAAGCACACGCAAATTCAGTATCCTGACAAGCGACCAGCACAACAGAAGCGACAAACCTCCGGTTATATACCACTTGTAAGTAAATATATTGTACCACAACCCCGTATCGGAGGCGGCAGGTGCGCCCCAATTGGCAAACACAAGGATAAGAACCAGCGTGAAGAAATGGAACGAAGTCTGCCACATCGGACGTTTTTCAGGTGGCGGAACGATATTCATCTGCTCCTCTTTCTTAGCTTTCTCTTCCTTGCGGAAAATGAACGACATAGCCAATCCGATCACGACGGAGAAAAGCACAGCACCGATAACGCGTGCCACTCCCATTTCAAACCCCAGAATCCGCGCCGTCAGGATAATCGACAGAATGCTGATTGCCGGACCGGAATAGAGAAATGCGATTGCCGGACCCAATCCCGCGCCACGCTTGTAAATACTCGTAAAGAGCGGCAGAATCGTGCACGAACATACGGCAAGGATACCACCCGAAATAGCAGCCACCGTATAAGAAAGCCATTTTTTGGCGTTCGCACCGAAATATTTCAGCACAGAACCCTGACTGACAAACACGGCAATAACACCCGCAATAAAGAATGCGGGAAGCAGACACAACACGACATGCTCCCGTGCATACCACTTTGCAAGGTCAAGGGTTGCATCTACGGCGGTCATAAACCGTTCGCTTCCCAGCGGCAGGAAGAAGACCGCCGTAAAGATTGCGATCATCCAAAACAGGATTTTCAATTCTTTCCTTGTATCCATAGCCACATCCTAAATGCCGAATATTTGTTTTATCTCACTCTCTGACGGGACATGCCCTTTTATTTTCACAACCTCGTCCACTACGACCGCAGGGGTTCCCATGACATTATAGCTCATGATTTCCGTAATATCCTCGATTTTCGTGAGCTTCACATCGAGATTGTTCTCGTTGATTACTTTCTCGATAGCCTGATAAGTTGCTTTGCATTTTGCACAACCCGGCCCCAGTATTTTTACTTCTTTTATGCCCGTTTTTGTCGTAGCTGCCTTGTCTTCGCAACAACAGGAGGCTGTCGGTTTTTCGACTTCCTCGATAATCAGGTTGTCGCCACACGAACAGGGGCAAGGTTTCGGAGAGAACAGCGATGCCCAGAACCCTTTTTTGTTTTCTTTCTTCGTTTCCATATTCTTTACTTTTACAAATACATAATCACACAATAATATACGCCGATAGCCGTAAACACGCCACCGACAATCCAATTCAGCCATTTTTGAACCGTCTGCATCTTGCCGTAAAAACTGCCGATATGCTGTACGCTGAATGCCAATATCCAAGCAACAATCAAGACCGGCAGGGCTGTGGCTATGGCAAACAATACGGGTAACAGATAACCTGCGGTTGCCGTTGCAGACATTGGAATCAACATACCGAAATAAAACACGCCGCTGGTCGGACAAAACGCCATTGCGAACAGCATTCCGAGTAGGAACGCACCCCAACCGCCTTTACGAGCCAACCCCTCGCCATTCCCCTTGAAGCCGAAAGAGGGCAGTTTGAGCCTGTTGCCGAACAGCATGAACAAACCGATACACAGCACAGCCGGACCGAGAATCAGTTCGCCGTACTTACCGATAAACTTCTGGATACCGAACAGGCTTGAACCTTCTCTCAATACCAAAATCAACACGACTCCCAATACCGTATAGGCGAAGACACGGCCAAGCGTATATAAAAGCCCGTTTCGGAAAATCCGGCGGCGGTTTTCAATGTCCTTGCCGATGAAGCCGATGGCGGCTATATTCGTAGCCAACGGGCAGGGAGATACAGCCGTGAGCAACCCCAGCAGAAAAGCCGTCAATGCTGGGGTCGTGCTACTATCCAATAAAGTCTGTAACCACTCCATACGGCTTTATTTCATTAAGGCTCCGACTTTCTCAATCACTCCGCTCTTGAACGTGTCGGGAGCAGTTCGGGCATTGGCGAAGGCATACTCCGTCAGATTTTCAAAAGTTTCTTTCCCGTCTTTCCATTTGCAGACAAAAAGAGACGACCAGGTAACCTCATATTTCTCGGCAATCTTTTCATTCTCCGCTTTGGAAATGTCGATTGACCTGAAAACGACCGTTCCGTTTTTCAGCTCGCCTGCAAATTGCGCTTCAACAGCTTCCTTTGCATTCTTTTCTATCGCCACACAGGTGGCACAACGCTGTTTGCCGTGAAAATACAGAACCTCCACACGGTCTTTTTGTGATTGTTCCTCTGCCGCTTTGTTCCCTTTTGCGTTGCTGTTGCCGCACGCAAACATTCCGAGGCACATGGCCATCATTAACATTACTTTTTTCATTTTTCTTGTTTTAATTGGTTTTATTCATTTGCTTATTCGCAATTCGTCAAACTACGAACATGGATTCTAAAAAAATTGCCGCTATTCGCAACAACTTTCCTTTTTACACGCACATTGACCGAAAAACTCGGCAAAGAGCATGGAAGCTATTTCCCAATTCTCCCGGTTGATACAATATTTCACCTTCGGTGTTTCTATCTCTCCTTGTATCAAGCCTGCGTCTTTCAACTCTTTCAGATGTTGGGAAACAGTCGCTTTCGAGATAGGCAACACTTCGTGGATGTCACCGAAAAAGCAGCTATTCTGCTTTATCAAAAAATCAAGAATAGCCACCCTTGCCGGATGCCCCATCGCTTTTGCAAAACGGGCGAGCTGCTCCTGTTTTGTTGTATATTCTTTGTTCTCCATTTTTATCTTTGTTTGTTGTTCGCAAAATTACGAATAATGTTTGAAACAAAAAAACATATCCTTGATTTTTTCAAAAAATAAAATATGTATCTGTAATCTATGCCACTTCCATTTGTTCTAATCCGTCTGCAATATGGCGAGCGGTGGGGCAGAATATCAACATCTTCATTTTGTGTTCTGTGGTCAAAATAAATCACTTTACTTTGTTTTTTTCCTATACGTACCCGGATTAAAGTAAACCTAAATCTGTTTATAATCCGCCTATATGCAGATACGATTTACATTAGACTAATCGAACAATCCATTTACCAAATTGACGGCATCATCCTTTTTCTGATTGATGATTTTGGCGTACACCTGCGTCATTTTCACATCAGCATGGCCGAGCAGCTTCGAGGTCGTATAGAGATCCGCACCGAGTGTCAGCATCATCGTGGCAAAAGTGTGCCTCGCGGTGTGAAAGGTAAACCGCTTGTCTATTCCCGCAGCTTTCGCCCAAGGCTTGATAAGTATATTCATCATCGACGGACTGGGCAAATCGAACACATGGTCGTCTGCCGTCTTGTCTCCCCGTTCCGGCATCCATTTCAACGCTTCGGGGGAAAGAGGCAGGTAAATCGGTTCTTTGGTCTTTTGCATGGACACAGCCAAGCGGTATTGTCCTCTATCGACGAAGACGTCTTTCCACTTCAATCCGACAATATCGCTCACGCGCAATCCGCAGAAGCAGGAGAACAAATAAGCGGACTTCACAGCTTCATTATTCATCGGAGTGGCAATCAACGCCCGGACTTCCTCGATGGTCATATACGACCGCTTGCTCTCCGGCAGGCGAATCTTATCCGAATTATTGATTTTGGTAAACGGATTGACCTTGATAATCTCCGCACGAACGGCAGCGTTCAAAGCCCCGTTAAGGATACGATAGTAGGTGTGGAGTGTAAAGTTCGACACACGCTTTCCTTTAGGACGATATTCCGTCATCAGATAATCGAGGTAGTCCTGGCAGAATGCTTTGTCGATTCGATCCATCGTCATCCGTTCTCCTGCATAGTCTTTCAGGATGCGAATGGTAACTGCAATTTGGTTTCCGTCCTTTTTACCTCGTTTTGCCTGATTTTCTTTATATGTATTCATCCAATCGAGCAAGAATACCTTTTCCCTGTTCTCGATACCGGCTTCCCCGTTAGTCAATTCGATGATGCGCTTCGATTTGATTGCATTGGCTGCATCCATCGTGACTTGATTCCGTTTCCGGGCATTATTGTCCGTTTCCGGGATGATATACATTTTAAGATACTCGTATGTCCGCTTTCCGTCGCGGTAAATATCCAGATACAAACTCTTGCTTCCGTCGCTCAACGGCTTCATCCGAAGACGGATCGGTTCTTTGACTTTCGTCGGCTTCTTTACTCGTGGCATATTCAATTCCTTTACTTGTTATTTCTGTTGCAAAGGTAGGAATAATAATCCGAATTGAGGAACAAATAAGAAACAAAAATGTACCGAATAAGAACCAATCAACTGAAAACAATGAAAGCAACTGAAAAGAAATATACGTACCTAAATACCTATAAAACAGCGTGTTTATTTTCACTTGTTTGGCTCTTGTTTTCTTTTTGTAGGCTTATTCTATAAATCTAGGAAATTTCAACCAATAGAATACAGAATGAAGGTGAATGATGCTCTCTTTGGCTTGTATTATCAACAACCTTGATATACAGTCAAAGTGGAGTCCGTTTCACTTACTTATCTGTATTCTTGGCTTTCCTAGGGCCACTCCAATAAGATATGTGGAAATATGGCTCCACTTTCTTTGTGTGGCTTCAATTATTTACAATTAAACCGCATCATAGAGCCATAGATGCAATGGGATTTTACTATGGCACAATTTGAATGTGATGAATGCGGTGTGTTTTTGGACGATAACGATTTAGTTAATTGTCCTAATTGTAATGCTCCTATTGGAACATTTCAATTAATACAAAAGAAAGATGGTCGTATTCTTGAAGAAAGAACAGCTACACTTCCTAAAGGTGGAGCTGAAGTTTTAACAAAAAACATCATGCTCAGTAATGATGATGTTGAAGCAGTATTTACTCATAAAGAGAGTAAGCCTAAATATGACAAACAGCATACCTATCTTGATAAAATTAGGGAATTTTGTAGTGTAATTTCTGTATTAGTATTTTTGCTAATGCCATCTTCATTGTTTGCTCAAGATAGTTATAATATTCCTAAAAAAGAGCATTTTACACAAGAACAAATTAATTCTCTTAGAAAGCGATTCAAGCAAGCTGGACTTTATACAGTAAAATCAAATGGTAATTACTACTGGTATTATTTGTCTGAAAATTTAAGCGAAAGTGCAAATATAATATCACAAAAACTGAAAATTTCTGTTGATACATTATATATGTTAGCTGAATCGGGATTTAATGATAAACAAATAGAAAATGATAAAGATAAAGTGATAGGTGGTGATAATGAATGGTATGAATTTGAGAAGAAAGCAAATGATCATTTCTTTACGCATCCGACAATGACTTGGCTTGAGCTGATGGAAAAAACACGTCAGGATCAAAAGGGAAATTACGAAATTAAAAGTCTTAGTTCTTATTTACTTTTCTATTTTGCGTATGACCCCAATATTGTAGTAAAATATAACACTAAAGAGGAACTGTTTTTAGGATCTATTACTTTTTCAGATAATCTAAAAACATATAACGGAGATTTTGACTTAAAAGGCTTTGGCTTTAACGGAGGAGCAATAAGTGGAATTGCAAATTATCAGTATAAAGATGCTCCCGATGGTAGCAGAATTTTTGAGGGAAGTTTTTCATTTCAAAATCATGGTCACGATTACGCTAAGGGGTATTTTAAGAATGACAAACAAGTTGGAAGATGGACTTGGGATTCTTATAATCATAATAATGACGATGTGAGTCATAGCGAAATTAACTTTAACGAAAATGGCATACCCATAGCATTCGATATATACATAGGTCCTAGAAATAAGCCCAAACGCAGCTATTTAAGTGGAACATTTGAAAATGGGAAACTGGTTTCCTTATCTTATAAAGATAATCGTATCGTGAAATGCGATGGGAAATACAATGCGGAAGGAAAACCAATTGGTGATTGGCACATAGAAGATGGTAGCCATTTTATTGTTATGTCATTTGATGATTTTGGCAAACTTATAAAATCAGGATATAGAGATGACCGTACTGGAGATTGGATTAATGCAACTTCTCAATATCCTTATGAATTGTATTCTTATGTGATTGATAGGATAAAGAATGGTAATTTTCTTCGTTCAACATCGTTTTAACAACGTAAATGGAGATGGCATTGGCAAATAGCATTTTTATATCACACATTTTATAGAACAATAAATTATGAGTGAACAAAAGCAACAATCGCAAAAGAATGTAATAAGTGCGTTCTGGATATTTACTGTTTTGGTTATAGTAGTTATTGCATTCGGTTTTGGTTTATATTTCAATACATATTCTTCAAAAAAGAATAAATCTACTCCAACAGAAACAGAGGTGTCTAATGGCTTTAAAGATGAAAAAAGTGAACTTCAAACTAAGGCTCACGAAATTAGTATATCCAAAGCAGAATGTGGATATTATTTGCCATCCAGTAAAGTTGCTAAATACACAGCAGATAATCTTATAGATGGCAATCTAAAAACGGCTTGGGCGGTGAACCTTGATAGTCCTATCTATGATTGTGATGCTTTGTTTGGTCCTATTTTTACTGTTGTAAATTGCCATACGGTTAGTAAAGTTGAGATTGTTAATGGATATGGAAAGGATGAGGCTTCTTTTTTTAATAACACTCGTGCTGCATGGATTACTATTTATAGGGAAGATTATATGGTAGAGGAACTTCCCAATGAGAGCGATATAATTTACAGAGGAAAATTAAAAGATACTGTTGAACCTCAAAGTTTAATTGTAAGTCCTAACTTTGATAATTCCAAACCAACAAGTAAAATAGGACTGATATTCTCAACCCAAAATAGTGATGGATATTATTTCGGTCAAAAATGGAATGATTTGTGTATCTCTGAGTTTAAGGTTTATGGCAACAGCATTGGAACTGGTAAGTTAGAAACGAATGAACAATTTGCCAAGAATAAAGAACTAGACCAAATAGCGGCAGAAGAAAAACGGATGGGACCTAAATGGATTAATGGTATATGGGAACTTAACACAACGGTTTCAACGGCTTTGGGGTCAGTGAGAGTCAATGCAAAAGTTTGCATTGATAGAGAAAGTCAGCAATTAGTTGCAACAGATTGTGGAACGACCGTAGCTAGAGGTGTCTATCGTATAAGTGGAAATACAATTTATTGTGGAGACACTTATATAGAAATGGACATGGATAACCATCGTTTGGAATATGGCAAAGGCTATTATTATCGCAAAGTATCTGATCGGTATCTTTAATATTCACAACTGCAAGTAAGTGAATATTACAATAATCGCATAATAACTTGATAATAAGCAGATAAGTCGTATTTTGAAGGTCGTTATTGCTTGATAAGGCTATAGCGACTTTCATTTTTATATCAAATGAGATAAAAGTGAATGTTAATAATTGGATTATCACTAACTTTGCACTATGGGAACAAACTGCAGGAAAATTATTTTGTTTGATATGGATATGACACTGGTAAATTCATCCATAGCAAAACAATACGGTAGAAATTATAAGGAGGTACAGAAGCACATCTCTGAGTTTTCAGTATTTGATGGTATTAAAGAGGTTATAGAGCAACTTTCAAAACAACACCTTATATATATAGTAAGTGGAAATGTTGGCTCAACCGTAAAGAAAGTTATCCAGTACTTCAACCTCAACATTCCACTGGAAAATGTGTATGGGTATCGGCAAGGTTATCCGATGGAGAATCTAGCACGAAAGAAAAAGGTAATGCAAGTTGCATTAGATAACATTTTGCAGACTCACAACATTTCAAAATCTGATATAATATATATAGGTGATGAGGTTGACGATTATAAGGCTTGCCTAGAATATGGGGTGGAATTTGTTGGTTGTCTGTGGGGAAATGAGGAACTGAAACAAATCTCAGAGATTTGCACTATAAACCATCCCAAAGAAATATTTGATATAGTGTTATAGTGAATTATCCAGTAAAAAGCCGTATCTTTGCGCAAAACTTGCAGAGGTGTCATTTCAGATTAATTCATTTGAAATTTTAAAAATGAGCCTAATCTCCAGAGTGTTAGCCTCAACCAGTTTGTAGTAATCGTACCCTAAAAATGTACCCTGCTAATGAGAAATATAATGTATAATACTGATAATCAACAAGCCCATATTATAGAATGGGAATAAAACAGACCGCATATTTATATGAAATGATATAATACAAGAAGGGGATGTGTTTTTGTTTTAACACATCCCCTTTTATTAAATAATCAAATACCTACAGTATTTACAGTTACACTACCATCCGGATTTTGAACACGGACTATAAATAACGGTCCCCCGGAAAGAGAAATACGAACATCTCCCATAAGGGATTTTCCTGCCCAAACCTTTATACCGGACATATCATAAACATCACATGAGCATCCATTACACTGTAATACAAGAATATCACCATTATCAGTCATGACATTAGGGCTCTTGCCTACCACACCGGATATTCCCATTGGACCAATGTAATAAATAAACTCTACAACATCACTACTTGCTACATCATCTTTCTCCGCTATTGCCTTAAGAGTCATATCACGGTCAATAATAATAGGCGTAGTATAGAGTTTACGGCTTTTGTTATTTGAATCGGCCGGAGAACTTCCATCAATCGTATAGTATATAGATGCTCCTTCCGTAGAACACTTAAGTGCTAATGGAGTACCAATGTTTACATGACTGCCGCTAATTATAGAGGCAACAGGCCTGCCTACTTTATCAACGACCCACTCTACCCTTGCAGCAACCTCAGTAAGAATTTCACAACCATCTACGGCAAGCATCAGTCGTGCTGTACCCGGCAAGTCACCTTTTATACCTATGGAAGCATGGCCTTTGCTGTCAAGCACAATACGTTCATCACTTATTGTTGCTATTGAAGGAGAACCATTTGTAACAGTCAACATTCGTCCGGCAGCGGCAACAGCAGGTAGGACTGTAATATCCAAATTGCCATTTGAACCTAAAGGTACGGTTATGAGAGAGTCTGTAAGAATTGTACTGATTTCAGATTGAATAACTACTGTTGTTGTAAAATTATCCAAAAGTGGCATATCTGCATAACTAAGAGCACCGGCTGCAACATTTACAGTGACTGTCTCACCTACAGAAAACGGTTTTTCCGGCACGAACTTTATCTTTGAAGCCAACTGTTTATCCGTACCTGGAGCCAATTCAAGATTCACAAACTCATAAGTTCCCTTGACATCCTCATCCGCACGCTTTACGGTGAATGAATTATCGACAAAGGTTTCCGGCTTCATATACTTATCGAATGTGACTGTTATTCCGGTTTCATAACCAACCACCTTTTCTACATGCGGGTTAACAGCCTGATGCATACCGACATTAATATCCAACTGAGGCGGAGGCACCGGCAACCATTCCGTAGCAACAGGCTCATAGCCTGGTTTAGAAAACCTAACCTGCCATTGACCTTGAGGAACATCCCAAGCATACATACCCATCTCGTCTGTAATCAGCGGATTACGTTGCGAATATCTTTCCGCATCCCATGCTACAGCCTTTTCTGAAACATCACCGTAAATATCCGCCTCTTTCTGCAACTCAAAAACAGTAGCAGTAACACCCGAAAGGCGGTTAGAGGTCACTGCCTCATATACATATCCCGAAGGATCTTGAACGTCCATCGAATTATTATCACAGGAATGTTCTTCGTTTGAAGGTTCCTCCGGCTCTTTGGGTTCACACCCTTGTGCAATATCTTGAAGAAGCCCTAAAGCAACGTCATGAGTTTTACGAATAAGTCCGTTACTTGCCTTATCTATCAGAGCTGTAATATAGCCTATCCCATATTCTTTAAAAGCAGCACTAAAATACCGCGCAACACCATTTCCTCCCTTAAGAAATCTTTCTAATTTATCGATCCCTGCTGTTTTTAATGCGACAAGAGATACTTCTAAAGCTTTAGCACCCATTATTTCTGTCTTTACTAAGAACTGCTCTTCTGGAGAAAAACAATCTTTATATTTATTATAATAATTATCATAATCCGAAAATGCAGAAAAACGCTCATTCACATCATTATAAATAGACCAACTCTTATTGACAAGTTCTCCTAACTCTATGTTATAAATTGTCTTTCTATAATAAACATTATTCCATTTTTCTTTTATCAGTTGCTTCGTTGTTTCTCTCCACCAACCTGTATTATCTTCGAAAGTTTCATAATTATCAAAGAGTTGTCTCCACAACGATTTTTCTACATTCTCTTTTAATTCTATCTCTTGTTGATATTGACAAAGTGCATCTTGATTTTCATTTTGTATCATAACACACATATTTTCCAATTCATTAATTTTTGATTTTACAAAATTCATTTGTACTTCAAAATCTGAATTATCAATATATGAATCAGATGGTGTCCAAAAAACTTTATGCAAAGTTTCTTCGTCTTGGCTATACAAAGTATTATACCCATTACCATATTTTATAAAGTTCAATTCTCCTGACACAGTATTGATTGACTCATATCCGTCGTTCTTCAACTCTTCAAAAGAATAAGTTCTATTTTTATCAACTTCATAATAAACACCATTGCCCAAATCAAGAATTCCACCATATTTCTTTATTTGATAATAGTTTTCTGATAACTCCGACATTTCCGATATAATCGGTGTATATATGGATACTATACTATCTAATTTTGTATATCCATTCATCACGTCAGCTTTTGATGTAAAAAAATCATCAATCATAACTGCAATATCATCAGGAAGTTCTACATCCATTGAAGAACTTTCATCATAGATATTATATTTTCTCAAAATAGATTTTAAGCCCTCAATATCTTTATCTGCACTTTCAAACCATTTATCAATATCCACCATTATTGTCGATAATTCTTTTTCTTCGGCTATTTTTCCCGCAAAATAGTCATCTGCAGATAATATCATATCCTCACCTTCTCGTTGATCATAAAGACTTATTTCATTCTTCTTATCATACGCCACGCTTACGTTTCTTGGCATACTGAAAGAATTAAAATCCCCTGTAGCTATCCATCTGTTCTTTCTTTCGGAATATTCAGCTTTCAGCACCTTGGTATCACCAGAAGAAGTATGTACTTTTACATAAACATTTTCAACCCTGTTTGGATTGTTCTCAAGAAAATCCACAATGAATGTGAATGTCGGGTATTTTGGCCAAAACCAATATACTTTCTCTTCTTGAGACGGACTAATAAAGTCAAACTTCGTCACATACTCTTTTGGTTTCAATGAAAGAGGACCATGGGCAGTATTTATCATTGTCACACTCTGCACACGGTTAGCATTGATGTTGTATTCAACTTTTTCCGTGACCGTAGTAAGCAATGCTCCAAACCCTGTCTCTATCTCTGCATGTATATTATGAACCGACATGTTATACGGGTGGTTAATTCTACACACATGACTCCATGAACCATCATACTTGGCACGTACTGATGCAATTTCCACATTACCGTCATAAACATACACTGACGCATTTGGCTGACACATGCCACTAACTGTTATTTCCGGAACATTGGTAATAGAAGGAACATTAATACCCATATCATCCGCAATAACCTCAAGTCGTCCGAGAGGCTGGCTCTTCCTACCATCACAATCAAAGTTTAACGTAGCGTGAGTAAGATATCTGCCACCTTGAAGAGCCACAAGACAGAAACGGATGCGATCACGATAATTGCTATCATCAAGATGAATGATTAACTTACCGTCATACTCTGATGTAACAGCAGATGCCGAACCAACAATTGCCGAACCAGGCACATAACTGCATCCTTCAGGTATGTCTATCACAAGAGACACATCCGACACATCATTAACATGGATTTCTTTAAACTCTATTTTAGCCGTATAGGTAACAAAGCTACCGGCAACGGTATGAGCCTTGTTAACAGAAAACGAAGCATTCTCAGAAGTAAAATAAAATGGTGCCTCATTCAACTTCGGTACCACACCGAGGGAAACCGGCTCTATACACCCGTCTTTAACACTTACATCAACATAAAGATAATCCTCATCTATGGAAAGCGCAGCATCATCAATAGTGGATATAGATGATACATTGCCCAGCAAATCACTATGCCCCATTACTACAAGTGAATAATTTCCACTTTTAAGTGGAGCAAACTCCACATTACCGGTAAATGAAAGTACCTGATTATCCACATAACGACCTGATGCGTCAAAAAGTATGGCTCGAGTTTCCTGATTGCCACTTCCGGCTATCGTAAGTGATATTCCACCGTGTTCAACAAATGTCAATAAGGCATCCGCACTGCCGTCCTCTGTAACTACCGTTGTACATGATACAGATGTAAATTCGTCTTTCAGACTACGCGCAGATATTTCTATACGGTCACCGGGAGTCAGCCCTTCATTCACAATAAGTGAATTACCCTGTACAACAAAATCCATAGAATCAATACCTTGCGTAATGTTACGCAAGGAAAACACGATATTCCTCGTTCCTCCTATCCATTCTACTGTATCAGCAGGAATTTGCGAAAAAGTTCTTGACAATTTCCTTAAACGAAGCGACACAATATCACCATGTATCGGTTCTAATTCTATTTTGTCAAGTTCACCTGGAGACGGAACAATCAAATTCTTAACAAAATATCCAGACATTGCAATACTCACTCTACAACTGTCAATCGGCAACTGAAGCATAAAACAGCCATCTTCATCCGTTTTGACACGTGAAGTAAGCACATAACGGCCATTAATATTTTGTGATACGGAAACAGTTGCGTTAGCTGCCGGCCACTTACCTGCATACACCTTACCGGTCAATGTGCCAGACGGCAAATATGAAAGGATTGATTTCGTGTTGGCAGACTTTTCCGACACCTGTATACACATAGATTCCGGTTCGGAATAGATTACTCCCAGAGAATCGCCAAGCGCCACATCACAAACTATTTCATTCCCGTCTGCCATACCGCCTATTGTAATACCCTCACCTATGTATTCTCCTAACGCATTGTGCCATACAACATCAACAGACTCGGAAACATCCAAACCATCAGGCGTCATAACATTAAGTGTGACATCACGCAACATGCTGACATTATCCATTGTAAGGCTATAATCGCAAGATTCGGGAGTAAAGTTCTTACAGCACCACAATTGCTGTCCATAAGCATTTTCAAGAACAAGGCTATAAGTTTCGGTAGCGGAGAGTCCAGCGAAACTATACTCACGCGCGGAAGTCGTTATAAGTTGCATACGGCTGTGTTCTGACTTCAACACCAATTTCATATTCTTATATGAGTCTGGATTAACACTATCGGAATACGCAACCTTTAGAGAAGCAGCCCCGTTTGTCTTCAGTCCGAAATCGACAAAATCAGCCCACATACCGTCACGTTCCGCCACGGCTACAGCCTTTATCGTAAGTGGACCGCCATCTGTCGACACAAGAACCGAACGACGGCTCCATCCTCTGCCTTTACTGTCATTACACAGCTTTTCCGGACTATCCTGCGGTGCATCCTGCCATATTTCGCCTCCCTCCGCACCTATAGCCGGCAACTCTACATATTCATCATTTGCATAGAGTTTCATATCCACACCAGATGCACCACGAGCAGACACTGACACAATATACGAACCGGCAGGAAGACCTTCTATAGTCTGACTCATTGAAGCGTTCCACCAGTTACGGGTAATGTTTCCAAGACTGAAATACGGAATGTCCGTTCCACTGTAATGCTCGGTTTTCTGAATCAAGTTCCCTACTGTTCCTTCAACATTCCAACCTATACGGTCTTCAGTTGCATCAGGATTAGTAATAAGTGATGCGAGATTAACCACACCTTTGTCTATGTCAATGCCAAAGGTATCAATCCGCACTGTACTCCACGAGCCACTGGTATCACAGAAACGCGTATACAGACGATTAAGATATAGCAATCTTGATGCGCCTTCCTGAGTGGTGCCTATATACACCTCATCTTTTGCCGGTTGCTCTACTCCTATAAATGGTATAACGGTTGTAAGTTCATACGGATTTTTTGGATTATCCAACTTTACAGTATTTATTCTATCTGAACCGTTGAACCAATATTGATAAGCTGTTATGAACTTTTCCGAAAAAGGTGGACATTTCATAATTATAGACGACTGAGGAGCAGAGCGTCTTCCAACATTGTCTACAACTCTATAAGTAAGTGTATGGAAACCGTCTGAAATGCCTGCAACATCTATTTCAGCAGCAAAGAGTCCATCCGCAACCGCAGCTGTAGTCCGTTTGGATATGTCATCTATCCAATACTCTATGTTATTGACCGTTGCCGATTCTCCAACCTGTGACTTATAAACTATCCACGAGCGCGGAGCGGACCAATTTCCCTTTCCGTCATCAACACGGAACGTAAGAACGTGTGCCCCATTTTTATATGAAGAAAAATCGATATCGCTTTTGAACACATCACCGGACAATACACCTTGATGCATGTCGTCAATAGTGTCTATCCAATATTGATATGATGGTGCTGTCTGTCCTGCTACGGTCAACGTCAACAAATACAGAAAACAAAAAGATAAAAAACGTCTCATTTGTTTACGACTTCTACGTTAATAGTTACAGGAAGCTTGCCCTCTGCGTTTGTTGTCGAGGAAACACCGCCATAAGAAATACGCGGAATTGCCGGTACAAGAGTAAATGGTGAGAGTCCGCCATAAGCTCCTATTTGAGTGCCGTCTGTATCTATATACTTAGCAGCAGCTTCATCGGTCAGTTCATAAAGAGTGTCTTGTTTGAAAAGGGCATTAAAATCTGATTGACTAAGTTTAATAAGGTTTTCATAAATTGCATCAGATGACGGAACTCCGTCCCAATAAACAACATTGAAAAATGAGAATTGAGGTTCAGAAGAAATACCTCCTCTTACAATGCAACTTTCTAACATTCCTGATGATATATAATATAAATATCTATTTCTACTTTTATTCCATTCTTCATATACGAATCTATTCATTACTGATTTTTTGAAAAAAGGTGCATGCTCTGTATTTCTATCACCACAGATTCCACCATTAATAATACAGTTAGAGAATATCAAGCCATCAAGATTTCCTGGTAAAAACAAGAATTGTTCCATTCTACATTTATTAAACAAACAGCTATTTCCGGAAGAATTGACATTTAAATCTCCTGTAAAATAGCAGCTTTGAATTGTTGCACCATTAATAACACCATCCATAGTCATACCAGGCATTTTAATACCTTCCATCCAAAGTCCTGACGTTTCATCCGGCAACTCAATAACTGGTGCAGCAGCAAACAAGGTCAAAGTACCTGCCCCCTGAATCCTTACAGGTATATTTATTTTCTCCGGAACATTAAAAGTGCCATTTGAAAGAGATATTACATCACCTGCCTGAGCTTGTGCGAAAGCTTCAACAAAGGCATTGCTACCATAAAAAACTTTAGGGGCTTCACCACGCTGAAGGATTGCCGTAGTACGATTTTGAGCAAACATGCCACATGACATCATGACAATAAAAGTCACAATAACAATACGATAAATTCTTTCCATTGCCGTAATTTTAATACTGTAAATAAAATATTTATGCCAGCCGGCTCCTTGCTGCCATGATTAATCTTAAAGTATGCCTATACAAAAAAGCGTGGAGCCTATCTGTTGCCCGTTCCACAATGTAAAGGCTCTCGCATTGCCCTGTTCGTCGAAACGAGCAACGCGAAAGCCCCACACCGATGTATATATGAACCCTTACTGCCCCATATTATTTTTTGACAATAGGATATAGTAAGGATTATTATAAAACATCCTAAGGGGCGTTCCCCGTTGCTTTGTCTTTGACGAACATTTTGAACTTGCGAGATTCTTACATTGTCAAAACCAAAGCGTTCAGTAAACGCCTTATTCGTATATTTTATCGTTCCCATCCCTTCCGCCTTGCGGGCTTCTGTTTGGAGAAAACGGTACAAAGGTAAGAATTTTATCTTTTATTCCAAATATTTTAATGGCATTAAGGCGATATGTGTCTTGATTTTTGCTAATAATCAACAAAAAAACGACAAATACGCAACCACAGTCAACGGCTTTTAAAAAAATCACAGTAACTTTACACCCTAAAAACATTGACATCATGGCTTATCACCTTCATAGGTAAAAGACGGATGAGAATCATATAAAACAAACGTTAAAATAATTGATGCCTATACATCATAATAAAAGGCAACACGTCAACATTCCATAAAGACAATACCGAATACACGATATGAACGAGAAAGACAGGATTGAACAGTTGAGAAAAGAGCTGCACGAGCATAACTACAAATATTATGTACAGAACATGCCCGTCATCAGCGACATGGAGTTCGACATGATGATGCACGAGCTGCAGGAACTTGAAGCCAGACATCCCGAAATGGCCGACCCGAACTCCCCCACCCAACGTGTGGGCAGCGACATCAGCAGGGAGTTCAGACAAGTGGCCCACAAATACCCTATGCTCAGCCTTTCAAACACCTATAGCGAACAGGAAGTCGGTGAATGGTATGAGAGCGTCAGACGCGCACTTGAGGGCGAAAACTTTGAAGTGTGCTGTGAAATGAAATACGACGGACTGTCAATCAGCCTGACCTACACCGAAGGCAGACTTGCACAAGCCGTTACCCGCGGTGACGGTGTACAAGGCGACGATGTGACCGACAACGTGAAGACCATACGCAGCATACCGCTCGTACTCTCGGGAACAGGCTGGCCGCGCGAGTTTGAGATACGCGGTGAAATTCTAATGCCGTGGAACGTCTTCGAACAGCTCAACCGTGAACGTGAGGCAGCCGAAGAGCCTCTGTTTGCCAACCCGCGCAATGCTGCCAGCGGAACACTAAAGAGCCAGAGTTCGGCTCTTGTGGCCAGCAGGCGCCTTGACGCATATCTGTATTATCTTCTCGGAGAAAATATCCTCACCGACGGACATTATGAAAATATCATGGAGGCTTCGCGATGGGGATTCAAGGTGAGCCAGGGCATGCGCAAAGCGAAGAGCCTTGAGGAGATTTTCGATTTTATAACCTACTGGAACACGGAACGCAGAAATCTTCCCGTGGCCACAGACGGCATCGTACTGAAAGTAAACTCACTGCGCCAGCAGCGCAGCCTCGGATATACGGCAAAGAGCCCGAGGTGGGCCATCGCCTACAAATTCAAGGCCGAACGAGAACGCACACAACTCAACGAGGTCACATTCCAGGTGGGACGCACCGGAGCGGTCACTCCTGTGGCAAACATGGAGCCTGTGCTGCTTGCCGGAACCACGGTCAGACGCGCCACACTTAACAACGAGGATTTCATACGTAGTCTCGATCTTCATGAAAACGATTACGTGTACGTGGAAAAAGGCGGTGAGATAATACCGAAAATCGTAGGTGTAGACACCGGTAGCCGACAGTCCGGCACATCGCCTGTGAGATTCATCACCCACTGCCCCGAATGCGGAACGAGACTTATCAGATACGAAGGGGAAGCGGCATACTACTGCCCTAACGACACTGGTTGTCCTCCGCAAATAAAGGGGAAAATAGAACATTTCATATCGCGCAAGGCAATGAATATCGACAGCCTCGGACCGGAAACCGTTGACGAGTATTTCCGCCATGGTCTGATAAAAGACATTGCAGACCTGTACGATATAAAACCGCAGGACATCAACGGTGACGGAAGCAGAGACAAATCCGCGAGAAAGATTGTGCAGGGCATAGAAGCGTCAAAAGCCGTGCCGTTCGAGCGTGTGGTGTTCGCCCTCGGCATAAGGTTTGTCGGCGAGACATCGGCAAAACTTCTCGCAAGGAAGTTTAAGACAATGGAAGCCCTGGCAAACGCAGGCATAAAAGACCTTATGGAAGTCGATGGCATCGGAGAGGTGATAGCTCAAAGTGTCATAAGGTTTTTCAATGACGAGAAGAACAAGGAGCTTCTGCACCGCCTGAAAGGCTACGGTCTGCAGATGCAGCTTGACGAGGCACAACTCGCGTCCGCCACAGACAGGCTGGCTGGCATGTCGATAGTAATCAGCGGAGTGTTCCGGCATCACAGCCGCGATGAATACAAGGCCCTTATTGAACAGCACGGAGGCAAGAACGTCGGTTCTATAAGCTCAAAGACGTCATTCATACTTGCCGGTGACAACATGGGACCTGCAAAACTACAGAAAGCAGAAAAGCTCGGAGTGAGAATTGTCAGCGAACAGGAATTCAACGAGCTTATCTCCGCAGAATAAGCAAACTTTTATCATGCATACCATTGCATCAGTATTATCATGAACATCATCGTATCCAAAGAAATAGAAGCCGTATGCCCCGAATTTGTAGGCGCAGCCATTGAGGCAAACGTTGTCAATACGCCTTACAATGCAGAGTTGTGGAAAGAGATTAACACCCTTGGCAACGACTTCAGAAATAAGCTCACCACCGAAACAGTGAAACATATATCCGGCATCGATGCCACACGGCGTGTATATAAGGCATGCGGAAAGGATCCCAGCCGCTACCGTCCGTCAGCCGAGGCTCTTATAAGACGTATGCTCCAGGGAAAGGATCTTTATCAGATTGACACTCTTGTGGACCTTATTAATCTTGCAAGCATGGCCTACGGATACAGCATCGGAGGATTTGACGCAGACAAGTTTTCCGGCAACACCCTGACACTTGGCATCGGGCGGGAGGGAGAACCTTACGAGGGCATCGGACGCGGCATGCTCAACATTGCAGGACTGCCCGTATACCGCGACAATATCGGTGGCGTGGGCACCCCCACAAGCGACAACGAGCGTACTAAAATCACTATCGGCACCACCCACATTCTTATTCTTGTCAACGGATACGACGGCAATGAAGAAAACGTCAGGACAAACGCAGAATACATCTGCAGGCTCCTGCGCAAATACGCCGGCAGCAATGCCGAAACCGTATTCACTTACAAATAGAATATGTTTCTCCAAACTTAAACATACAATGAACCTACCCGAGAGTTTCACAAGCTACACCAAGGCTCTTATAGGCGACGGACTTTTCGGTAAGTTACTCCACGGACTTACCGATGAGGAGCCGCCGGCAAGCATAAGGATAAACGGCATGAAGCATCATATACACGATGAGGACACATCGCGACAAGCCATACCATGGTGTGAATACGGGATGTACCTCGACAAACGCCCCGCGTTCACGTTTGACCCATTGTTTCACGCAGGCCATTATTACGTTCAGGAGGCCTCGTCAATGTTCCTGCATCATATACTGAAATCATATATCAGCTCTCCCGTGATCATGCTCGACATGTGCGCCGCACCTGGAGGAAAGTCAACAACGGCCATGGGCGCATTGCCTGAAGGCAGCACGCTCATAGCAAACGAGCCTGTGAGGCAACGCTCACAGATTCTCGCGGAAAACATCCAGAAATGGGGAAATCCCGGAACCATAGTCACCAACAACTATCCGAAAGACTTCGCAAAGTCGGGAATGGTATTCGATGTCATACTATGCGATGTACCGTGCTCCGGAGAAGGCATGTTTCGAAAAGACGAAGACGCTGTGAGAGAATGGAGCACGCAAAACGTGGAAAACTGCCGCAATCTACAGCGCGAAATCGTTGCCCAAGCATGGAAATGCTTAAGTGAAGGAGGACTTCTCGTCTACTCTACATGCACATTCAACGCGAAAGAAAACGAGGAGAATGTGAAATGGATTTCCGAGGAGCTTGGAGCTGAAATCCTGCCTGTCGCCATCGAAGAGCAATGGGGCATCACCGGTTCGCTGCTCAAGGGTTTTCAGAAACCTGTATACCGGTTCCTTCCGGGAGTGACAAAGGGCGAGGGACTGTTCATGGCCGCGCTTAGAAAAAACGGTCAAAAAGAAACCGCAACGAGTATAGGCAAAAAGAAAAACAAGAAAGAGAAAAAAGAGAGAAACAACGGCATAAAGAGCGCACAGCTCGCAACATCGTGGCTCACCGCTCCCGACAACTTCAATATCGCACAATCAGGAAACACACTCACGGCTATACCCAAACCCATGGCCGGCATTTATGCCACGGCCTCAGAAAAACTTAAAGTGATACATGCCGGAGTCACGCTTGGAACCATAAAGGGAAAGGATATCATTCCTGCACAAGGCCTCGCGCTGTCAACGGAATTCAACACTGCCGCTTTCCCCTCCGTGGAACTCAGCTACAGTGACGCACTGAGGTATCTGCGCAAAGAGGCACTGTCGCTGCCGGAGGACACACCGCAGGGATTTGTCGTCATGACATACCACGGCACACCGCTCGGCTTCTCAAAAAACATCGGCAACCGCGCCAACAATCTCTATCCGCAGGAATGGAAGATAAAGTCGGCCCGTATCCCAGATAACGATGTCTCACCACTATAAAACAGCAAAACAATTCTGAAACAAATGATACAGTATTTAAATCTTCTGAGCCATATACTTGAGAATGGCACGAAAAAATGCGACCGAACAGGAACCGGAACCGTAAGCGTGTTCGGATATCAGACAAGGTATGACCTGTCGGAGGGCTTCCCTCTGCTTACAACAAAGAAACTGCATCTGAAATCAATCATCCATGAACTGCTATGGTTTCTCAACGGTGACACCAACGTGAAATACCTTCAGGAAAACGGTGTGAGGATATGGAACGAATGGGCAGACGAGAACGGAGATCTCGGACCGGTATACGGACACCAGTGGAGGTCATGGCCGGACTACAGCGGAGGCTCTGTCGACCAGATTTCCGGTGTTGTCGACCAGATCAGGCACAACCCAGACTCGCGCCGCATGATTGTCAGCGCATGGAATGTGGCGGAAGTAAACAATATGGCACTTCCTCCGTGCCACACCCTGTTCCAATTCTATGTGGCCGAAGGACGTTTGAGCCTCCAGCTCTACCAACGTTCGGCAGACACTTTCCTCGGAGTGCCGTTCAACATCGCCTCATACGCGCTGCTTCTACAGATGATGGCACAGGTGACAGGCCTGAAGCCAGGTGAGTTCATCCACACTACAGGCGACACCCACCTATATCTCAATCATATAGAACAGGCAAGACTCCAACTCACACGTACTCCACGAAAGCTACCCACAATGGTTATCAACCCTGACGTGAAAAGCATTTTCGACTTCAAATATGAGGATTTCAAACTCGAGAACTACGACCCGTGCCCACACATCAAGGCTGATGTCAGTGTATGACATGAAACAAACAGCAAACAATAAAAAGAACAAGCAAAATGAGAATAAACATAATAGCGGCCGTGGCACGCAACCGCGCCATCGGCCGTGGCAACAAACTCATATATTGGTTGCCAAACGACCTGAAACGCTTCAAAGCCCTCACAACCGGACACACCATAATCATGGGACGCAACACGTTTCTATCATTGCCCAATGGAGCTCTGCCGAACAGACGCAACGTTGTTCTTACAAAAACGGCAACCGAACTGCCAGGTTGCGAATGCTTCGACTCTCTTGAAAAGGCAATACGACACTGCGATGACAACGAGGATATATATATAATAGGTGGAGCAAGCGTTTATTCACAGGCAATCGCCATTGCCGACAGGCTATGTCTTACGGAAATCGACGATATACCGGAAAATGCCGATACATTCTTTCCAGAATACAGCAACTGGAAAGAGGAACATCGTGAGGAACACGGCACCGATGAGAAGCATGCCTACAGATATGCATTTGTTGATTATGTGAAATAAGCGGCAAAACGAAATTTGCATATACGCCTAATGCTTCCACATTTCCTTTCTCTCCCCTTTGGGGGAGTCGGAGGGACGTCTTCTTTTTTGGAAGTCGGAGACTATTCTTCCATGTCCCCTGCTTTGGGGGATGCCAGTTCCAAGACATGATTCAAACAAAAAACATGTCAGGGAGTTCCACCTTAGGCAAAACTCCCTGACATATTTGAACAAGACGGAAATCACTCCTCTGTGCTTTGTTCCTCTTCCGAAGAATCATTAACCTGAATGTTTTTCACTGGTAACTGACGGTTGATTACGGAATTGAAAGAAATAATAGTCTCACTGCTTGACAAGCCTAAAGGTTGGAGCCTGTCATGAATGATGTTGAGCAGATGGTGGTTGTTCATCGCGTAAATCTTGATGAACATATCGAAATTGCCTGTCGTATAATGACATTCAACAACTTCAGGAATTTCTTTCAGACGTTCCACAACCGAATCAAATTCTTCAGGATTCTTAAGATTAAGACCTATATAGGCACATGTCTCATAGCCTATCTTTTCCGGATCGATAATAAACTTCGACCCCTTAAGAATACCCAAGTTTATCAATTTCTGAATACGCTGATGGATGGCCGCACCACTAACATTACATGCTCTCGCCACTTCCAGAAAAGGAATACGCGCATCTTCGGCTATAAGCCGCAGAATATGCTTGTCTAATTTGTCTATTTTCTGATATGCCATTTATTTGTTTTGTTTTTCTTACTGCAAAGATAAAACATTTATCCGACTTATACAACAGTAACAGTAAGAAAAGCCTTATAAAAACTTCTGATTTGACAATACAGGCCATTCCGGGATGAAAAATCCCCTATCGTAAGACAATATCATACACCGAAGAATAAAATAAAAAATACCGCCATTGATGTCACAAACAGCAATCTGTTGCGTATTATAAACAAAAACTAAAAACAATACATTATGATAATGAAAACAGTTTATACAGTCATCTTGTCTGCAATGACATTCAACATGACCTCATGCGCCTCAAGCTCTGACAAAAACGTAGTGCCGGAAATAAAGGAAGCAATAGCATCCAAGGCCTTGACAAAAACAAACAAGCGAACCATAGAATACAGCCTGAAAAATTTCCACGGCATCCGTAACAACAGCAACGTAGACATTGTATTCAAACACGAAAAGGAATACTCAGTGAAAGTAACGGCGGACGAGACCACCCTGAAAAGACTCATGGTGGAGGTAAAGTCCGGCATACTCGATATATCCACACTTAACATATCTACAGAAAAAGGGCGGAACTCCGACAAGGCATACCTCGAGATTTCCACACCCGAACTGTCTGTGATACACAATAACGGTATTGCAGACATCAAGGCGGGAAAGCTCGACAACAGTAAGATGAATATAGAGAACAACGGCATCATAAACCTCATCATCGATGAGATTAAAACGAACGACTGTTCGATACATAACAACGGACAGGGCAATATCAAAACCACAACCGTAGTCTGCAAGCTTTTGGATTACGAGAACAGCGGAGTAGATAAATTCACGGCAAGCATACAGGCAGACAACGTAAGAATAGAAAACAACGGGCAGGAAAAGACAAATCTTTCCATAGAGGCAAAAAAAATCGGAGTGGAAAACAACGGGAGTATGTCTGCAGACATCAAACTCAATGCAGACGCAGTGAAGATTGACAACTCCGGAATATTCAAGATAACAGACGGAAACATCACATGCCTCACATTATCCTACGAGAACAACGGCTCCGGCATATTCAACGGACGAACAAATGCCAATGACGTGGATATAGACAATTCCGGCATAATGACAACCGAAAACAATATCAAAGCCACCAAGATGAAAATAGGCAACAACGGAACCCTTAAAGGAAAAATAGACTTCAAGGGCGAAGAGGCTGACATTGAAAACTATGGTATCGGAAACATTACAGTCAACACAGACTGTACGACTCTGAACGCACACAACAACGGAAGCGCATCACTGAAAATCACCGGTACGGCCGACAGGACAAAAATTGAAGGCAACGGACAATCAAAAATAGACACAAAGGAACTCAATAAGTTTTAATTCAGCACAAGACACTACGTCTGAACACAGATGACCACGGAAGAGTATAAAAAAGAAATGGTTAGAATAAGGCCGAGGCTCATAGCCCAGGCCCAACGGTATCTCAATGATGCCGATGCCGCCGAAGACACCGTACAGGATGTCATGCTCAAACTGTGGACCATCCGAAACGACCTGAAAGTGCCGGCAGACAACCTTGCCATGACCGTCACCCGAAACATGTGCATAAGCAGCCTGAGGTGTAAAAAGCTGCAATACGGCACGGCAGACGGTGACACGGCAGACACCTCACCCGAGGCCGACACCCAAGAGCACATAAGAAGGATGATGGATATTGTGGACAGTCTGCCGACAATGCAACAACTCATACTGCGAATGAGACACATACAGGGAATAGACATACACGAGATTGCAGACATCATGCATACCAATGAGGCAAACGTGAGAAAAAACCTCAGCAGGGCAAGACAGTCTGTCAGAGACAAATTCAGGAAAGGAGGCACACCATGAACAAAAACAGCGGATACGAACACGAAAAAACAAAAGAACTTATAGAGAAATTCTTTGACGGCAACACTTCGCTTACCGAAGAACGGCAACTCTACCGGTATTTCAATGGCAGAAATGTGGACACCGGCCTTGAGCAATACCGCGACATATTCGTATGCTTCGGAAACATGGCAGAGGACTGTCACGACACATCCAAACAAACACGCACGACCGTCATCCGCATGTTGTTCCGCACCGTGGCAGCCGCAGCGGCGGTGATACTGACTGTCATAGGAATAGCCCGATTGGAAAAAGACGACGGCAAGACAAAACTCGCAAGCATATACAGTGGAAGCTATGTGATAAAGAACGGCAAACGTATAGACAACCTGAAAGATATACAACCCATAATAGAACAAACGCTTGACGATGCAGAGCACATAGAGCGGATGGCAGGTGAACAGAATGTGATAAACACCGCCGAACAGGAAATTCTCGACAATATCCACGACAAATACAACCGGGAAAGAATAATACAGCTTCTCAACAACTGATTAAAAACAATACAACGACATGAACAACAGGATCGTTATCATACTGGTACTCACATTTTGCTGTGTCCTGCATACATACGGACAGAACAAACTGGACGAAATGGTGGAACAATACTCCATCACAGGCCCATCTACATTCACATCGGCCGTGGAACGCGACCCGAAAACAAGAAAAGTCATAAAGGTGGTAAAGAAACTGAGTATTTCCGATCGCGACATCCCAAAATTCCGCAATGCTTTCAAGACTGTGACTACAGGAAATCTCACGGAAACGGTTTCCGAAGACAAGACTGTGATGCTGCTTACAGAGGAAAACAAACGCAACAACCGCATATATATGCTGACCTTCAGAACATACCACCGATCAACATTCCTGCACGACGGGAATATAACCGTAATCATCAAATACAACTGAGAGCAGGACCGAGTCTGACATCGGCAGCAAAACATACCGCATATTTGTCCTCAAGCTGCAATAAATACCAAAAGTGATTGCATTAAAACACGCAACATGTAAAAATAATTCACAGCACTTACCCATCCATGTTCCATCATCTCAAACAAACATCATAACACACTGGAATACAGTACTTTACCACAATCAAAAAGTATACCGAAAATGAATGGCCTGTTCTTTGGGCGAGAACAGGCCATTCTCTTTCGATGAACATGCCATTCATCGAGCATGAACATGCCATTCATCGAAAGAGGATTTTACACCTACTCAAATATGTAAATAGATTTCAATTTTTTCCTCTCAACATCTTTTTATTAATTCCGATTGAGCTTCATACTCTATATGACCTTATTGCAGCCGCAAACAAATAGGCCATCAAAAACAAACCGGACATTTGATTTTGGGAAAAACCATACATATTGCCTTGTGGCAGGATATGCCGTATAATAACGAATTTATCTGTATGTCAACATAATAAAAGCCATTTATCTGCGTTTTTATCCAATAACGGTACTAACAAAAAAATTGAGAAATGAAAATAGCCACACACCTTATCCTTTCATTCGTTATTATATGCGGATTTTCCGCACCGGCATCGGCCGAAGACACGCCAACACTGCCGTACGGACTTGAGACAATACGTCAGACCCTGGAAAAATCATCTGCAGAGACAATACAGGAAAAAGTTTACATACATACCGACAACACATGCTACTTCGTAGGTGACACCCTATGGTATAAGGCATACGTGGTGAGGGCGGACAACTTCAAGCCCACCGATATGAGCCGAATATTATATGTGGAGTTGCTCACCCCCGACGGTTTTCTGGTTGAACGGCAAAACATCATCGTAAGCGACAAGGGCTTCAGTTGCGGAAACTTCACTCTTAAAGACTCACTCTATTCCGGATACTACGAGCTGAGGGCATACACACGATGGATGCTCAACTTCAACGCCTACGAGCGCAGATTCTCGAAAAACGACTCCTACTTTTTTTACAACAAGGCAATGGCCAAAGACTATTTCAGGGCATGGGACGGTCTTTACTCACGCGTGATACCTATATACAGCAAACCCGACCAAGCAGGCGACTTCACATACAAACGCATGTACCAGCGGCCGCACCAGCGCATACGCAAGGCACGGCCAGAGAAACTGCATGTCTCGTTCTATCCCGAAGGCGGACATCTTGTGAAAGGTGTGGAAAACAGAGTGGCTTTCGAGATTACCGACCAAGAAGGCGCAGCCGTAAATGTCAAGGGATTCATTTACACGAAAAACAAGGACACGGAAAGAATCTCTGCCACGCCCCGGCACATGGGACGCGGCACATTTAACGTTACCCCTGGTGACGAACGCCTGTACGCTTCATTCACATGGCGCGGAAAGGAATACACATTCCGATTGCCTGAAGCGGAAAAAAGCGGAGTGGCAATGAAAATGAATGGGAAAAAAGTGACCGTCAATGCCGCTGAAATGGAACAGGGAACAAACTACGGGCTGTCCGTCACATGCCGCGGTGCACTCAAACATTTCCAGCAGGTAGCCGTTCCGCATACTGGAAGCATCACCATCGACATGCCGGACCTGCCGACGGGAGTGAACGACATCACTCTATTTACCGACTACGGACGTATCGTGGCCGACAGACTTTTTTTCGTGAACAACAACGACTATGACGGCCACATTATTGAAATAGACAGCGAAATGAAGAAACAGTATGCGCCATACGAGAAAATTTCCATTTCGATGAAATGCAGCGATGTGCCGGAGACATTCTCCGTCGCCGTCAGAGACACGCGCACCGACGAGCCTTCCTACAACGACGGAAACATCATGACAGACCTTCTGCTGGGCAGCGAGCTGAAAGGATTCGTGGCAAACCCCGCCTATTATTTCGAATCAGGGGACGAGGCACACAAAGAAGCGCTCGACCTTCTCATGATGGTGCAGGGATGGCGAAAATACAATTGGAACGAACTCGCCGACACTGCATATCTTAACAGACGCTACACTCCTGAGAAAACAATGACCGTGGAGGGATGCGTATATAAAATGCTATCAATAAACGAGATTGAGCTTGACGAGATAGCAAACTGGAAATTCGGAACAGGCTACGGAGGTACCAAGACCGACAAAGATTCTGAGGACATATCCGCTACAGGCAGCGAAGCTGACGACCGCGGACTGATATCCACAGACGATATTTCCACAGGCACTGAGGCATCAGACGGTGGTGTGATAGATTTTATAAGCATCAATGATGCCAACAGCCAGCTCGGAGTAAACCACGGGAACCTGCGCCGCGAAGTGCTGATCGAGGCAGAAGTGGCTCTCGAAGGCGGTTTTGCCGCATCCACCCAACTTACACACAACCGCGGACGATTCCTCTTCGAAATTCCGCCGTTCTACGGAACAAGCATACTGAACATGAAAGCATACAGCGAAAAGGATTCCGTGAAAAAGAACATGACATCAAGAGCCGACAAGAAGATTCTCGATGAAAGCGCATATCCCGACTATTTCGTAAAGCGCGACATGATATACCCCACATCGGCAAATCCTTACAGCTATTATCAGGACCATGCTCCCGAATATGTTCTCCCTACCTTCACCGATACCCTAAGCGAACTGTCGATGGAAAACGACGAGCACCTGCTCCAGAACGTCAACGTGAAAGGCAAACGCAGGGGCAAGAGAGCCATCGACTACAGAAAGCCCGCATTCATGACAGACGCATACGACATCTACAACGACATTACCGACTACGGTCTGAGCTTCGGCAAAGTGGACATGCGCCAGTTTCCGCAACAGGTTTGCCGGTTTCTTTTCGGAAACATGAACCGGTACAACCGGTATAACGTGGCGGCACGCATAGACAACTACACATACTACCGTAACTTCAAGCCCGACATGGAAAACGCAGAAAACACATGGAACAACAAAAGCAGCGGGGAACTGATGGAAATACTGAAACTTAAAAGGCTGAAAGACATCAAAGTATTCACCGATTTCGAGCCGAGAAACGCAGACTCTACAATGGTCACCGACGAATTCAGCCCCGATGCCACCGTAGAACTTGTAACATTCGCCGACAACGCTGTGCAGCCTACTTTCCGCGACCGCCACTATGTCCTGAAGGGTTTCAACGAAGCGGCCGGCTTCTACCAGCCTGATTATTCCACCCGGGTGCCACAATCTCCCGATGACTACCGCCGCACACTATACTGGAATCCCAACGCACGTCCTGACGAGAACGGGAAATTCACTGCCACGTTCTACAACAACAGCAAGGAAACACGCATAAAAGTAAGTGCGGAAGGAATTTCACCCGACGGAACAATAATAACCACTGCCCCTAATTATGCAAAATAGCATGCGTTTTATTGGAAAAGACAGAAATTTTGACTATATTTGCACGCGTTTTAGCAAAGACAGAAAGACAACAGACATTCCTCTGCTGCCTCTTCCCGCGTCACAATCATTACAAATACTTACGAAACTAATCAGAAAATAAATACAAAACAGACATGGAACAAGTTTTTAGCTATATCGTCGGGCTTGGTGCACCGGTGATGATGCCTATCATCTTCACGATATTAGGCGTATGTATTGGAATAAAGTTCAGCAAGGCCCTGAAATCAGGTCTTTACGTCGGTGTGGGTTTTGTCGGGCTCTCCGTTGTGACGGCACTGCTCACCGACTCGATGGGTCCCGCGCTGAAAGCCGTGGTGGAAAGTTTCGGCCTTGAACTGCAAGTGTTCGACATGGGATGGCCTGCAGCGGCAAGTGTGGCATACAACACATCTGTGGGAGCATTCATCATACCCGTATGTCTTGCCGTAAACCTGCTTATGATTTTCACACGCACCACAAAAACCGTGAACATCGACCTATGGAACTACTGGCACTTCGCATTCATAGGAGCAATGGTATACTTTGCCACAGACAACACCTATTACGGATTCGGCGCTGCAATCGTATGCTATATAATCACACTGGTGGTGGCAGACATGACGGCAAAGAAATTCCAAAGCTACTATAAAGACCTCGACGGAATATCAATCCCGCAGCCTTTCTGCGCAAGCTTCGTGCCGTTTGCGGTAATCCTCAACAAAGCCATGGACAAGATTCCAGGCATCAACAAGATTGACATCGACGCGGAAGGCATGAAAAAGAAATTCGGTCTCTTCGGAGAACCGCTATTCCTTGGCGTGGTGGTTGGAGTAATCATCGGTGTGTTCGCCAAATACGAGCTCCCGAAGGTTCTTATGCTCGGTGTGAAAATGGGAGCCGTAATGGAACTTATCCCCAGAATCACAGGACTGTTCATCGAAGGCCTTAAGCCTATATCCGAGGCTACAAAAGAGCTTATCGCACGGAAAATGAAGAACTCTTCAGGATTCAACATCGGAATGAGCCCCGCTTTGGTGATCGGCCATCCCGTGACTCTCGTTGTTTCAATTCTTCTCATACCTGTAATCATCATTCTTTCATTCGTATTGCCCGGCAACAAATTCCTGCCGCTGGCATCGCTTGCAGGCATGTTCTACCTTTTCCCACTCGTGCTTCCTATCACAAAAGGCAACGTGTTCAAGACATTCGTAATAGGACTCGTGGCACTCATCATCGGAGTATACTTCGTGACAGACCTCGCACCGGCCTTCACAGCCGCAGCCACCGATGTTTACGCCAAGACACAGGATACCGCAGTGAAAATTCCCGGAGGATTCGAAGGAGCGGGCGCACTCGACTTTGCATCTGCCCTGTTCTGCTGGGTGATATACCATCTGAGCGTGACAATAAAATATGCCGGTCCGGCAATACTCGCCGTCATCACGATTGGAATGATGCTGCTCAACCGCAGAAACATCATGCGTGAGACAAAGAACAACCGCGAAGAGGAAACAGAATAAAAAAACAGAGACAGCAATCAAAAACAGCAAAACAAAAATATGAAAAAACTATTTCTATCAGCGGCAATCATTGCCGGAGCAATGGCCGCACAGGCACAGACAGACTACACAATCCAGACTGCATGCAACCCGCAGGACGTAAAGACCTACGACACACAGAGACTGCGCAGCGCGTTCACAATGGAGAAAGTGATGGAGGCAGACAAAATCCATTTCACATACTCTATGTACGACCGCGTGGTATACGGTGGTGCGATGCCTGTAGGCAAGGTCCTGAAACTCGAGACCATAGACCCTCTGAAGGCTCCTTTCTTCTGCTTCAACCGTGAGCTTGGAGTGATAAACACAAGCAAAGGTACGGCAATCGTAACCGTAGACGGGAAAAAATATGAACTGGAGTTTAAAGACGCGCTCTATGTCGGACGCGGCTCTAAGGAAATAACATTCGCAAGCAAGGATGCCGCCAATCCTGCAAAACTGTATCTCAACTCGACTACAGCCCACAAGGAATATCCCACGCAGATGATCGTGTGCAACGATGCCGCACGTGCAAAGAAACTCAAATGTCTCAACTCAAACAGCTTCCGTGCAGGAAAGATGGAAGAGAGCAACGACCGCGTAATCAACCAGCTCATAGTAAACAACGTTCTCTCAGAGAAGAACGGCGGTAAGGGAGGCCCCTGCCAGTTGCAGATGGGACTTACTGAACTTGCTCCCGGCTCTGTATGGAACACAATGCCAGCACACACTCACTCACGACGCGTAGAGGCATACTATTATTTCAACCTGCCCGAGGGCAATGCCGTGGCACACTTCATGGGCGAGCCTGACGAGACACGCGTGGTATGGCTGCACAACGAGCAGGCCATAATGTCGCCCGAATGGAGCGTACACTGCGCATCAGCCACAAGCAACTACATGTTCATTTGGGGTATGGGCGGAGAAAACCTCGACTACGGAGACATGGACAAAGTCCAGTATCTCGAAATGAAATAAGAAACAATATTCCATCTTCATATCTGCCGGCACGGGAGCATACCCATGCCGGCATTTTTATTTGCATATACCTTTTTTCATTCCCTTCGGAGAATCGGACGGGTTTCTTCACATCGCGAAGCAATGTGTACAGTATTTTGTCATACTTTCATGTCAACACCTATGACACGTGCCAAAGGCACGTCCCTACATATAGGATGAGAATGATAATACGAAGGGCTTGGGAAAAATGAATAAGCGATGTGAAATATCTTCCACAAGTAGGGACATCGCTGTGCGATGTGTCATGAAATCCATTCAGCATGGGATGTCTTACCGCATGACACGTGCCAAAGGCACGTCCCTACCCGTGGATGAGGGCAACAGTACGAAGGTTTCAAGCAAGCTGAATGAGCAATACTTTTTTACAGGACCGCAATCACCACATAATATCCTGTCAAGTAAAAAGTCCCCTCTCCTGGCTATATATTTACTTGACAGGATATTCCATACACCTGATTCAATTGGGCCTCCTGACTTTCAAGGCCTTTCCCTTCACAAGCTTCAGTTCGACAAGCTTGTTATACATCAGCTTTCCTACATATTCCGTCCATGGACCGTCGAAATGCAACTGGTCGTCAAGCAGGCCTACATAGCTCAGATCGATACAGTATACATTCGGAAGCTCCGCCGCCACACGCTTCTGGGCCTCCTCCACCTCACGACTGTACTGCTTGCTCTTATGCGGCACTGTGCCGAAAATAAACGGAAGCGTCTTGTCGGCCTCATCACCCGTGACGGCATATATGGCGTTGCGCATGTAAAGAATCATATCCTTAAAGTTCTTGTAATAATGTCCGGCCTTCTTTCTGTCGCTCTCCCCCTGGTGCCACATTATTGCCTTCACGTCATACCCTCCGTCAAGACGGCTCAGAGTGACGTTCACGCAATCGGCAAATCCTTCCGTGAGCGACTTTGTCAGCGACTTGCCGGTGGTGATGTCACCGCGGTGGGCATTATTACGGGATATCCACTCACTGTCGGCACACCATACGGGACGCTTCGGAAGAGTGGCAAGAGTGTCGATGGCCGTACCTCCGTAGGTACACTTCACAGCATAAAAATCTCTCTTCAACGCCTTCTCTATCCAATAGTTCGTTACATCGCAGAATGCGAAACGTCCTTTGGGATTATCAAACTTGCGCATGCCGAATTTTCCGTCAGACGAAGTCGTGACGTTGGCAAATCTCAAATATCTGTACGGACAATCACCCTTAAGATAATCGGGAAGCGAGCTTACAAATGCGCGGCCGTCGGAATTTGACTGTCCGGCATAGATGAACACATCGGCCGGTTTGCGGGCCATCACTCCCAAGCAGCACATCAATATCGAAAGAAGAAAAAATCTGTAATTTACCATTTTAATATCTTATTTGAATAAATACTTACGTCCTCCGTTTATAAACAATCCTTTTGAAGGCCTGGATACTTCTTTGCCGGTGATATCATACCAGCGACCGGTCTTAAAGTTTTCACCGACAATAAAGGTCATACCCGTAATACCGTCGTCTATCTTTATCACATCCCTGTCCGTCTCCGGCATCTGCAAATAGGCCTGCCCTTCCAAGGTATATACTGATTTGAGTTTATGAAAGTCCGAGACTCCATCTACCGTGCGCAACACATAATTGCAATATGCAATCCCATCACGTATCTCGACAGCCGGTATCTCTTTCTCACCCGGCACTGCCACAAACAAATTGCGCCCGATCACTGTATCTGTCTTTATTTCCGGCGCACCTATCATACATTCCTCACCTATCAAGAGTACGCCTGTATTGGCCGGTATCGTGTCTGTCTGCTCAAGAGCAAGCACATCGTTTTTCTCATCATATCCTACAGCCACGTATGCCTTCACCAAATCGGAATAAGGCTTAATGCAACATGCCTTGTCGCTGCTAAACATGACCTTGCCATCTGCACCGACCAGTATCTGTACATAAGGAGACGTTATTTCAATACTATATACATAAATGGCGCCACCATTGGAATGGAATATAAGATCGACAGGCTCCTTTAATGATTCCTTCACGCGCCACACGTTCGTTACTTTGCCAGTGGATTTTATCCCTCCGCTCACTAACTCAAGATACTCACCGCTGTCAGTGGTCAGTCCGCGCTCGCCTTTTGCCGACTCCGTCACTATGGTAACCGTCTGACCGGGAGAGACCTTAGGCACTTTCATATAAAGATTGTCGCCATAGAAACAAAGATACTTGCCGGGATTTATAATGATACGGTTTCCTGAAGAGCATTTGAAAAACAGTCCCTTTGTCTTCGGGAAAATATAGTTGCCGGAGGCCGCCAACTCCTGCTCCACAGACATCGACTTTGAATAACGGTGACCGAGCTTCTGGAACATTGGCCAGTCAGCATCCGTCTCAAGTGCGCTAACGGCCTCACTTTCCCATTCTTCCGTGAACATCCATGAACGCTCGGCCTCTACCTTAAGCGTATCGCTTGCGCTCGGAATATGAGGTTTCTCCACTTCCAGCTCCTGACCATCAATAATCTCATGGGCCACAAGCATATTATACATCTTCTTGCCAAGGTACTCCGTCCAGGCCGAGTCAAAATGCAAGGCATCGGAACGCAGGCCGGCATCGCTCATATCTATATAGTATACGTTTGGAAGTTCTGCCGCCACACGCTTTTGGGCCTCTTCAACTCCGCTGCTATACTGTTTGCTGTTGCGCGAAACTGTTCCGAAGATAAACGGCAGCGTCTTGTCCTTCTCACGTCCGGTAATCTGATAAACGGCATTGCGCATATAATTTATCATATCCTTGAAATTCTTGTAATAATTTCCGGCCTTGCTTCTGTCGCTCTCTCCCTGATGCCACATTATAGCCTTCACGTCATATCCCTTATCAAGTCTGCACAGCGTGACGTCCGCACAGTCGGCAAGACCTTCGGTGAGCGATTTTGTTAATGAGCGACCCTCATCTATATTGCCTCGATAAGCATTGTTTTTTGCTATCCATTTCTCATCGGCACACCATACCGGCAAATGGGCGTATGTGGCGGCTGTGTCGATGGCCGTACCTCCGTACGTACACTTCAACGCATAGAAATCTTCCTTAAGGGCCTGCTCTATAAAATAGTTGGTCACATCACAGAATGCCCAACGTCCGCTGCGGTTTTCAAAGGTTCTGGTACCAAACTTACCGTCACTCGAACTCGTGACATTTGCAAAATGCAGACAATCGTATCCCTGCTTCAGATATACAGGCAATTCACTGTTATATACACGGCCGTCGGCATTTGACTGTCCGGCATAGATGAACACATCGGCCGGTTTCTGGGCAGAAACAGCATTGCCCCCGATTATGAGGGCAATAGCTGTATATAATATTCTTTTTATTGTCATGAAATGCGATATTATTTCTTTATTACTTTCTCACCGTTAATAATGTATACTCCTGAACCAAGTCCGTCAAGAGCCTCGTCATTACGTACATTTCCGCGAATCTTAATACCGTCAACGCTGTAAACATCGACAAGCGTGTCATCTGCGACAATGCCTTTGATGCCGGTAAGGGCTTTTACCGTAAGCACGCCATCGGAAAGCAGGCGAGAATCATCCCATTCAACCGTATGTGTCCCGCATTCGGTCTTCAGAACGTATGTTCCGTTGTTCGCACCGCTTCCTGTAAATACTGTGACAGTTTCGCCTTCTGTAAGCACACGGTCAGCAGACACCCTGATAAGAATAGTGTCACCGGAATGTGTCGTCGCACCGTCAAACTTGAACTTATCATTAGCGGCAGAGCCGGAACTGCTCTTTCCGACCTTAACAATCAGAGTGCTGCCCTCACGCATCGACACGGTAGAAGTGGCTTTAAATGTACCGTAGCCGCCATTCAGACCCGCTGCAACAACACCACCCTTCATACAGTTGACACGTGACGCACAACCGTTACCTGTCAACACCGCGCCTTCTCTCACGACCACCGTGCCTGAAGAGAACGCATTAGATGCAAGAGCGCTGTTGCTGAGCTGGAGCGTTCCCTCCGCTACGGTCACAGGCGATGTGCTGCCATTACCTTTCAGTGTGAGCACACCCTTACCATATTTATATATGTTCTTGGCCGTGAGAAGGCCGGAATATGTAGTGTTCTCGTTGTTATATCCCACCTCGTATGTATCGGAGCCGTTGCCAAGCTTACAATCTGTTGCCGTCGACTGCAACGCACCGATCTTTGTCGTGACTCCTTTTGCACTCGAACCGTTGGAAGCGTAATGTCCGACAACTGCTCCAGGATCGAGTTCGAATGTTGTCTTGCGCATATCGGTCACGTTGTCCATCAGACGGAAATTACCTCCATTGGCAACAAGTGTTCCCTCAAAGGCGGAGAAGTTTCCGCCTACATCGCTGCGCACTCCCGTAGACACAATGGTAAGACGGCCCTTGCCTTTGAATGTCCCGTTCACGGCACCGCGTGTCGTGCCTTTGATAACACTTGAGGTACCCTCCTCTACCGTCACGGAATAATCGAATATCGGCCGTGTGCTCGAATTGTTCATGTCGATAAGGTTTACCTCACCGCCGGCAAGCACCATCGGAGAACCTTTGCGTCCGAAAGTCGCGCGCCAGTCGCCCTGGGCAACGATACCCTTCTTTATTATCATACCGGCAAACGGAGATTCCCCGGCATAGTTGAAATTCAGTTGGCCCGGACCATCCTTCACAAGATAACCGCTGCCTTTCACTATATTCTTGAACGACACGGAACCTTTGGCGTTTGTCACGTTAACGGCCGATGTGTCGGTAAGAGTGACAATATGGTTGGTTGATACATTGTCTGCCGTGACTTTCAGTGTACCGCCATTCATTCGGAAGAAACCTTCATCTGAAGAGGCTGCGCCCAACGGACCGGCAACACCGCCATCGCTGAGGTCTGAAACAGTTACTGTTCCTTCATTTATTACCGTCGCACCGGTATAGTCGCTTCCGCGAAGATTTATCTTCAGTTCGCCACGGCCGTTTTTGGTCAACGCGCCTTCACCGCTGATACCTCCATCACCGCTTAGCGTATACACACCATTGTCGAAATCAAAGGTCACACCTTTTGTCTTCACAAGATTGTCTACTGTGATGTCTCTTACAGAAGCCTCATCACCAAACACCACCTCGTCACCGGAAACAAATGCTGTACTGTTGCCGCCGGCAACGAAATTCTTTGCCTTATAGTCCCACAGGCCACTCTCGTTTCCTGTCCACGCCACATCCTTCTGCGGGGCACGTGTGGCATTGACTGTCAGAACGAGACTGTTTCCATTCTCCACAGTAATGTCGAAGTCGTATCCCTCAAGACCTATAGTAAGGATGTCTGCAGGCTCGGCCGTAAGCTTTCCCGTGCATTCGGCAAGCAGATAACGTCCGGCCATAAGCTTTTCTTCACGCGAATCCACGGTAAATGTGTTGTCACCGGCAAAGGTCAGATCACCGTTCACCTTTATATGCGATGCCTTACCACCGGCGGCATTCACCTCTATATATACATTACCGGGGATGACAAGACTCTGTCCGAAAATGAGTGTTCCGTATATGTCGGCATCAGTTCCCGGCATTATACGGCACCCCTGATAGTTAAGCGCGCCTTCAAAGGTCATGCTTCCGTTTACAGTACCTGTTCCGGCAAGCGTTCCCTTGGCACGCAGGCCGATAGGAGCATCCACTGTTCCATTAAGCACAAGCGTGCCTTCACTGATGACGACATTTCCGGTACTTACAAGATTATTGTTTATCGTTGCCGTACCGAGCATAGATTTGACAAGCTCCATGTCACAGGTTAGAACGCCCTGTCCTCCGAAAGTATAGTCGTGCCCTGCCGGATTCATTATATACACTGCCTTCGGAGCAATATTTCCAGTGATTTCTATAGGCCGGCCGCACTCGCCGCTTATATCGAATATCACAGATTTTCCATCGGCATAGCCTTGTGCGGATGTCTGGTCGTATGATGTAAAGCCGCCGCCTCCGGCCGTCCATGACGCACCGTTGCTCCACCTCAGGTCGGCAACCATTACCGGAGGAACGGGAGGTGCCGGCATGTCACCACCGAGATAGAACGATGTGTTCGGGCTCTGATAATATCCGCGTGTAGTGCAGTCAAGACGGTAGTGAGGATCTTCCTGAAGTGTATATATGCTGTAGTCTGTAGGAATGTCCGTGGAATATCCCACAAGACCTGTACTCGTGTCGGCATTCTGCTTCATGAGTATCACCTCTTCACGCCAGTCTCCGGTGATGTCGCCAAAGAAAGCCGGACGGATGGCCCATCCGGTATGTACGGCCCATTCGCTGGCCTTGGAGAACTCATACAGACGCGTACCACCGTATGTCTGTACCATAGCGTTCGTACCATAGCCGCTACCGCCCGGAGAAGAGAGCATCTCACGCTGTAAGTTGCCGTCCCACCAGATTCCTTCTGTCGGGAAAGGAGTGTCACCGCTCTTTATAACATCCCCATGACAGTCGTAAAGATTCTGCATGGTGCTGAATATCTCATAACCTTTGTGGTCGGGGTCAACGTCCATACACTCACCGCGTGCCACATCAGTGACCGTCGGCAGATACCATTCCTTTATCGGCTTGCCTGTTGCCGCATCATAAAGTATCTGTCCGAGAAGATTACTCTGCTGTATGGCAAAGACCTCCATGCCGGGACGCTCCGGATCTATATCGCTGACACGGAAACGGTCGCCATGGCCTATACCGGCCGAATATACCATTCCTTTAACCGGATTGACGGCATAGCCGCCTTGAATCATATCGTCGATACCGTCACCGTCGACATCGGCCACACGCATGGAATGGAACTCTGCGGGCCACGGTGTCTTGTCGTTGCGGCTCCACGTATAGCTGTGATGCCAGTTTGCAGGCCGTCCCTGATTCCAGTCGTAACTCCACACAAACACATAATCGTGATGCGAACGGTCTGATTTGGTACGGTTCAGGCATTTCATCACAAGTGAAGGATGAACACCGTCGAAATAGCATATACCGAAATGACCGCACATGAAAGCATATTCGGTTCCGTAGTTATCATCCATATAGTCTTTGCGGTTGTCACGGCCATAGCTGTCGACACCGTCAGTGACCTCTGAATATTTCAGTTCGCTGCACTCTATCTCCGCACCTGTTGCGGCATCGACAACAGACACATAAAATGGAGGATTGCGCTTTGTCTGACCAACAGTACCGTCACCGCGGTAGTCAACGATACCGTCACCATCGGTGTCGGCAACGCTGCTGCCCATGGCATATTTGCCCCACGTGTTGTTGGCCGCATCCCAGAAACGGGTACCGTCAGAGGTTTTTATGATCACTTCGCACTTGCCGTCGCAGTTGATATCGTATGCAACGACCATGTCATTCTGTCCCGCACAGATATCCACATTCGGTCCCATGTCGATAGTCCACAGACAGGTGCCGTCAAGCTTGTATGCCTGCAGTTTATGAGACGTGCCTGTCATGCCGCCACCGGTGCCGCTACCGCCTGCATCCGGATCAATCTCAACAGCCCCGGCATACAGACGGTCTACAAGAACTGCGTCAAACTCACCGTTGCCGTCAAGATCCATCGGCCATACATACTTTGCCTTATAATCATTGGGATTGAGAACCTTTGTCTCAAAATTGAAATCAAAGAAAACATCCTTATAGGCTTGCTTCTTGAAAAGAAAAGGATTGCTCATCTTACTTTCCACACCGTCTTTTACGTATGTGACGGCAAGTTCTGTGTCGTAGGGAATGACAGAGCGCGTTGTCTGATAGTTGGTTTTCGTTATAGGTTCGGTATTTACCTTTGTATAACCACCGCCGTTGCTGCGCTTGTACAGGTTGTATGTACATCCGTCAGGTTCCTGGGCCAGTTTCCTCCAGGTGACGAGCACATCCTGCCGTGCATTGTCGGTGACAGCAACGACACCTCTGCCTAAAGGCTGCTGTATGCGCTGGGCATACATCCCTCCGGCCGTCATGACCGAAAGGAGAAAGCATAAAGTCAATTTTTTCATCTTATCATTAGTTTTCAGTTATTTCCTTCAAGTGTTTTTATGCTGCAAATATAGATATATATGTATATTATATAAAGGGGGAAAAGTACATTATCCGGTAAAATCGTACGTTTTCCAGTCCAAATCCGATAACCGGTCGGGGTAAAAGTGAAAGGCAAATGCGTCAACGGAGAATCCTCGGAGGATTAGGTTGTCTGATACAATACATCGCACATAAATGAGAATGCCCTTCCCCGAGTAAGGACATGCCTTCGGCATGTGTCAGGCGACAAACAGGATGTGAACGCCCAATATCCCGATTCATTATACACACCATCCGCATCGCAAAGCGATGTGTCATGAATACATGCATTATGGATGTATTAAATATAAAATGTACCGAAGGCCGCCATCCATACTCGTGGACGAATGCAACAAACGGAACGTGTTCGACAAGCCGGATGGCAATGTCAAACTTGCCTGAATATTACCATGGCGAAAAATGAAATACAGGAAAAAATGACGGACGGCAAATATTAAAAGTGTATTCAGGCTAAATACACTTTTAATATTTACTGTTTATTCTCCGAATTCATGACAATCCGGACAAATCCTTACTTTACTGCATACGGGATACCATAAAAAAGAACCGTTTATCCCTTCCCCAATAAAATAAATACCATTATATTCCACCTTTCATGAAAAGGAAGTTAATCTAAAGAATTATCGTCTCTGCAACCTTTCTTGCTATTTTCCCCGCACCTTTGGCTGTTGGATGTATTGCGTCACGCAACATTTCATCCGATCCTTGCTTTACGACATCGTGAAGGTCTATGACGGTAAGTTTGTTTTTCTTTGCCACTTTCCTTATTGCCGGAATGACATCCGCCACAACGATAGAGTCGCGTATAAGATTCTTGTCATCTGCCTTACCCTTATTTGAAGAAGCTATAGGACAGCACAAATATATCTTCGGCTTTGCAGGCAGAGCCTTCAGCTCGTCTATCATCTGCTGCATATCCTTGGTGAATTCCTTGCCGTATGAGTCCCAGTTACATGGCTTGCTGTCGTTGGTGCCAAGCTTTATCACAACGATGTCCGGATTGAAGGCCTTTGCCTCGGCCCAGGCTTTCTCCTTCATATAAGGACGGTTTCCGTTGTTCAGCATCGTACGTCCGCTGACACCGAAGTTCCTGACGGCATATCCGTTGCCAAGAATCTTCTGCAGTTGGGCCGGATAGCCGTTAACATCGGAAAGGTCTATGCCATGACCGTCGGTTATGCTGTTGCCTATACAGGCCACACGCTTGGCGTCTGCCTTCACACTGCCAAGTGTTTTAAGCCACTGCGACAGTTCGGAAAGCATCTGGGTATGATATGCAAATGTATTACGAAATCCGAAACCATGACCACCGGCAGGATAGATATGCAATGAAGCAGGCACTCCCGCACGACGCAATGCCTCATAGTACGGCAAGCCGTTGGTGAGGATAGGCACGGCACGGTCGTCACCGGCCATTAGGAGAATTGCAGGAGGGGTGACATGACGGCGCACCTGCTTGTCGTTGGAAAATTCCTTCACAAGCTTGCCGTCTGTACGGTGGTCGCCAAGAAAACCGACAACCGAGCCTTTGTGTGTAACTTTCTCATCCATGGAAATAACCGGATAGAAAAGAATCTGGAAATCCGGACGCGACTCTATCGGGGCATGGGTGGCAACAGTAGAGGCAAGATGACCGCCGGCAGAAAAGCCCATGATACCCACATCATACGGACTTACGTGCCATGCTTCCGCACTGTCGCGCACCGTCTTTATCGCTTTTTGGGCATCACCGACAGGTATCGTGCGGTCCCCCTTGGGCATCCTGTACTTCAATACGCAAAAGGCGATACCCTGCCCATTGAAATATTTTGCCCAGTCGGTACCTTCATTCTGCATGGAAAGATGAGAGTATCCGCCACCGGGACAGTCTACCACGGCTTTACCCGACGGGGTTTCAGGCAGAAACACCTGCATATTTGCATCACCGTCGGGAGTGAGGTTTACAGTAAACGTTCTTGAGGTCTGCGCGGAAAGAGATACGGCAAGAGACATCAAGGACATTGTCGAAAAAATTCTTTTCATAGATTTCATAATCTCTTATTTTGCTTTTTATTTTAAATATAAAGAAAAAGGTGCGCACCAAATATTCAGTGTACACCTTCTTCATCCTTATTCATTGAATACCTGACTATTCAATTGACAGAACAATACCTGTTTATTTGAAAGGCAGATACCAGTTAGCCTCTACCGTAAGATCCTTCACCGGGTTGTTAGTAGCCAGCTTACCGGCAAACCACAAACCACCGAAGTTTGTCGGATATCCTTCTACCGAGGAAGCATTCTTGCGACGTGCCAGACGTGAAAGGTCAGAGAAACGATTGCCCTCAAAGGCTGATTCCATGGCATACTCGTCACAAAGCAGATCCTCGACGGCATTGATAATCTCTTCTTTATTATATGTTTCTTCAAACAAGGTCTGATTCGCCAACAGATCAGCTGTATAACCGTCATTACTACCGTCAAGAGACTTATACTCCGGATTAAGTACAGGAAGATTGAAAGTCTTTCTCAATTCCGCAATCTTATCGCTTACAACCTGATACATCTGATATGCAGAATAGAAACCTTCAATTCCTTTCGCATCGCTACATCCGTAGCTATGTATACCGCCTTCTTTTCCCTTGAACACTTCCTGACCTGCAACACTGAGGAACGGAACCTCTGTCTGCAATAACTCCAAGCTTTCCGAAGTAATATAAGATGCTGTCAGCAAATCAGAAGAAATACCATCCTTAAGTATGGCAAATGCCAGATCCGGATGACCGGCACGGTTAAAGGCCTCAGCAAGATGCAACCATACTGTCGAACGTTTGTAAAGAATAATATTCGGTGACATGTAAGTATTAAGACAATACTGGTTATAGGCATCCCTTGGAACACGGGTCAAACGTGCCCAACGACGCTGGTCACCACCCTTAAAGCGATAACGGCTCAAGTCAAATCCGTCGGTAGGAGCCTTCACATAATAATAATATGAACTGTCTGCCAATGTATTGTACGCCTGAGAAGGAATAAGCTGAATTTCTGTCTCTGCAAACTTATCAATACCGGTTTCGTCTATCGAATACAAGTCATAGCCAAACAATTCGGACAATGTGGTAATCTTTCCTTCCTGCTTGTTATTGGCCATCGCTATTTCTGTTATCAAACCCAAACCACTGGTCCTGGAGAAATCGACCCACGAATGAAATCTGATACTTCCCGCTCCATTAATAAGACCTCCGGAAAAATTCGCGGGGAATTTTGTATTATCCATCAAATTATGAGGATTAAATTGTGAAAGTATCTTCTCTGAAATAGTAGTAATAGGATTATTAAACAGATATTTGTGATAGTGCTGTGCGGCAAGAATATAGTTTTCACGGCTTCCGCCAAGCTCCAGATAAAGCTCACCGAGCATAATATCTACAGGAATATAAAGATTCTTTGAATATACAGAACTGGTAATTAGTCCATAGCTCGGAACAAGTTCACCGGTATATTCTTCCAAATCGGGAATCAGTCTTTCAACCACCCCCTTGATATCAAGAACAGGAAAATCATTGTTCTCAATCTGGCTGATGTTGTTCAAAGGTTCGGTGAAGAACGGAACATTGCCATACTGGCGTGCAAGCTGCAGATAAGCCCATGCACGGAAACTCATCACTGCCGCATACTCCTGACGCGTCACATTATAACTTCCGTCAAGAAGGGTTGTATCACGATGCGCAAGATAATAGTTGCAGTTGTTTATCACCCTATAGTAGACGTATGCACTGTCATATTTGTTCGCAGTAGTGGCAGAATAATTTGCCAATGCCTTCAGATGCTCGCTTGCATATTCAGCCGTCGGAGTGACAAGCTCACCACGCATTTCATTCTGAAGAACATACATATCGGCAGCTTCCTGCATGGCCTGCATTATACCCCATGCATAAAACAAGGAGTCTGTCTTTTGGTTGATATCCGGATTGGTCAGATATCTGTCGCTCTCAACTTCAAGCATATCGCTGCACGATGACACAGAAAGTGCCATCATGCCTGCGATGAATAATATAATCTTTTTCATATTTGTCGAATTGTTTTAGAGGTTTATCTTTAATCCGAAGGTAAATGCACGTCCCTGTGCCAGATTACCGCAGTCTATGCCCTGATACATCGCGCTGTTGTTTACGCTGAACTCAGGGTCGCTACCGAGATATTTTGTCAGAGTGAACAGGTTTACGCCCTCTGCCCATACACTTACGCCCTGCAACCATGAGAAATTGACAGGCACACGGTATGTCAGACGCAGAGTCTTCAGCCTCAAATAGCTGCCGTCCTCTATCCAACGGTCGCTGAAGCGGTTGTTAGCCATCGGATCGCCATAGTTGATACGTGGCATGGAAGTCTCCTGACCTTCATAACGCCAGTGGTTTGTCATTGCGACCTGCTGATTGTAGAAATTGCTTCCGGAATTGAGAATCATGCGCTGATAGTTGTATACATCATTACCTATGCTATAGTTGAAGTTCATGCTCAGCGTGAAGTTCTTCCAGCTTACGTTTGCAAAGATATTACCGTAAGCATCTGGATTCGGATCACCTATGATAGTACGGTCGCTCTCAGTGATGAATCCATCACCGTCGATGTCAACAAATCGCATGTCACCAGCCTTGAACGCCTGCTTGTTGCCTGATGCATCTTTCATATAAAGATAGTCGTCGCCATCTTTATTTGCAGTTCTTGCGGCAGCGTCTGATGCCAAAACACCGTCAGTCTTGTATCCGTAGAACATGGCAACAGGATTGCCGACAGAAGTGATGATGTTGTCTGTACCGTAAATGGAAGAGACATAATCACCTTCAGGCAATGAAACGACCTCATTCTTGTAATGTCCGACAGTTGCTCCGACCTCTACATTCCAGTCTTTCGATACAACAGGCTTGCCGGATACGGCAAGTTCAAAACCTGTGTTCTTCAACTCACCGCCATTGGTCCAATAATGGTTGATACCGGCGATAGGATCCTTGAATCTCTGTATGGTAAGCAGATTGTCCGTCTTGTTGATAAAGTAGTCGAAAGCTACAGACAGCCTGTTGTGAAGCATGTTAGCCTCAAAACCGACATTGAACTTCTTTGTATTCTCCCACTGTATCTTATCGTTACCGATATTTGTCAACTGAAGACCGTTGGCAATATCCAGGAACTTGACAACAGAGAAAATCGAACGTGCTGCAGTTATATCAATGTCATCATTGCCGCTGATGTCATATCCGGCATTAATACGCAGATAATTAATACCTGAGTTCTTCGGGAACCATTTCTCATTACTTACAACCCATCCGGCCTGTATGCTCGGGAAAATCGCCCACTGGACGCCAAAGAGGCCCAGACCGTCGCAATTCTCACCAAAACGGCTGTTTGCCTCACCAAGAAGTGATAACGTAAGGAAATAGCGGTTCATGTAGTTATAGTCTACATTGCCATACCACTGCATCTGCTTCCATACATCATTAACGCCTGAAGCATAGTTGAAATTATTCTTGTTTGCAGTTATGGTAGGGTTCTTGTCATTCTGAGCACTTCTGTATTGTGTAGACAACACATCGCTCTTATATGAGAAATAGCTGTATTTAAAACCTGCGTATGCCTTCAGATAGTGTGCACCGAATGAATGAGTATAGTCAACATGAGTGTTGCTTACGATATTGGTCTCGTTGGAGAACAATGTGGAGAACTTGCTCATCACCGTACCCATCTCGGCCACCTTGAATACCGGCACACCCTGTGTAGGACGGAAATAACGCTGTGAATGCCTGTTAAGAGAATAGTTTATCAATGTTGTTACAGACAAGTCATTGGTTATCTTATATGTCGGTTCAAGCTTAACCTGGAAGTTTGTGTTCTCAGCATAGTTCTTGTTCTCACCCTCACCTATCTTAAGAATAGCCGTGGGATTTGCAAGAGACGAATTGCTGTCGAAACTTGTGAACAAATCATCACTGTCACTCAACAAACCGGAGAAACCACCAAGATAGTGGTTATACTGATATGGAGTAACCAACGGTGACTTTATAAGTGAAAGGAATGTCGGTGAAGTAGGAGTGGCTGTTGTAAAATCAGACTGTATACCGTCATCAAAGACAGAACTTGTGGAACGCGAGATAGACAGGTCAAACTTTGTCTTAAGCTTGCGGAACACATCTATATCGGTATTGAAACGGACGTTCATACGGTCGTAGTCATTACCCTCGGCTGTACTTTTTCCGTCAACATATCCCACTGACAGGTTATACATACCTACATCGTCACCACCCTGTACGTTTATGCTATAGTTTTGGGTCAGTCCTGTACGGTAAGCCTCGTCACTCCAATCTGTGTTGTTGTGATACATGTGGTAATAATAGTATGTGGGATCATCATTTAGGAACTTGAAGTTCAATTTTGAATTGGCAAGCTCCGGAATGGTACCCATCATTTCTGTGGCATAGTTTCTATACTGTGTGGCATCCATCATTGTAGGAAGCTTCGGTATAAGGCTGAGTCCGACAGAAATGTTTGCCTCAATACGTGTGGCCATTGAGTGACCGCGTTTGGTATCAATAAGAATTACACCGTTGGCACCACGCGCACCGTAAAGAGCCGTACCGTTCTTCAATACAGTCACCTTGTCGATATCCGCTGGCATAACCGTACCAAGCATGTTATTGAACTGTCCGGTATGAAGCGCCTCACGATAAAGCTGCTGATCAAGCTCAATACCATCTACAATTACAAGAGGCTGTGAGTTTGAATTTATAGAACTTATACCGCGGATGAACGAACTGTTACCTATAGCCGGAGCAGCGGAACGTTGGATTGAACGTATGTCAGCACCAAGCTGAGACTGTATCTCATTGTCTACTGTGAGATTATTCGTGGCTGAAGACGTGAAACTTCTCTGGGAAGTGATTGTAGTACCGTCGGCATACATGCTCTTGAACTTATCGTTAATCATATAGATGCTCACCATACGTGTCGTATCACCCGATATGGCAACCTGCTGAGACAGATAATCAGGAGTATACACATAAAGTGCAGTGGTGAACACAGGCACCTTGATACTGAACGAACCGTCTTCATCGGTCATAGCAGTATAACGTGCATTGTTCAATGTCTTCAACTGAACACCGCCTAAAGGCTTTTTAGAGGCCTCGTCGAATACCTTACCCTTGACTGTCATCAAAGGATACTTCTCTTTATATACCACAGGCTTCTTCGGAGCGGCAACGGGCTCCTCGTCATCCATGTAGTCCTGAGCGGCAACAGGCATGGCAAGCCAAATCATTGTCAGGCAAAGAGCGTTTCTGAGAAACGATTTCTGGATATTAAATATTGTGCGCTTCATAATTATTCCTTAGAGTTTAAAGAGTTTAAATATTCATCGTATTCCACCGGACGCAGAATTATTGCGGCAATACGCAGATGATTGTCATATTTTGCCCATTCCTTTTGGCTGATTGTACTACGTTCGCTCTGCAGTTTCACGTACGGATAACAGTCTTTCGCAACAGCGTATGAATACGGGAATGTGACAGTCTTCGGTGCTTTCACCATCTGCACACTGTTAGAATCTGTACTCTCGATTGTCATCTTGGGGTCGACCACAGTCTTTTGTCCGTTACCGTAACAGAACTGAAGAGAAATTTTGTAATTCTTTTCCGGTGTATTCTTGGTGGTTTTATCATAACGCGCCGGCACGAACACCACATAGACATTATATGTGGTAGAGCGTATATTATCCAAATAGAAATATGCTTCAGGCTTTGCCCTGTCACCGCTTGAGCCGGGACGGAAATCAAGATAAGAAGTGTAAATCGACTGCATGCCATTGCTACCGAAAATATTCCCTATTTTATCCATATCAATATTATCCGGATGAACGGTTATTGTAGACACCGATGCCGCCGTACCGTTAACATACGGTCTCATTCTTGGATTATGCAGAGAAACACTTATCGCTGGGTTCCAAATATTCCATGGTCTGTAGGCAAGAGAGTCCACTATTCTTACAAAACCATTACTCATCTCCATAGGTTCGCCTACAAGATGGTCGTTTATTATCTCCGGACCGTTTGGCATGGTCACTCCAACTGTAGATCTCAACGTGTCCCTCTGCCATGCATCTTCCCTGTCTGTAACCCAAAGGTTATATGTATTGTTGTTGCTCAGAGTAAGGGGAGTAACAAGAAGCAGTCTTGACAGGGAATCCTGAACCTGCTCTGCCGTGATGTTTTCTGTCTCTACCTCATAACGTGAGTCATTAGGAGCCACACCATTATATTGGGAGGAAATCTCTTTCCAGAATATTGTCTTGGGAAGTTTGTAACACTCCTTTATCTTTTTATAAGTTTCTATATATGCCTTGTTGGTCGGCAATATCAACGTATAACTACTGTCTTCGTTTGAGATATCGGCATCCAGCATATATCTTCCAAAAAGGTCGTTACTCTCTATCATCACGGAATCTATATAGGTCTGCTTACCGTTTACAATAGGTCCCTCGATACTGTTATTCACATCAAGCACAGAAGTCTTGAACTTCATAAAATAGCTATAGATAGAGTCTGTTTCTGTTTCCTTGTAATTCTCCAAAGACTCATAAATGTTTGGTAGAAAATCCGCTACTCCGCTTATTGTATGCAATGTACCGTTAACACTGGGAATACCTGTCCCACTGGTCATATTCTTTCCGTCAAAGAGATATCCGTCTCCATCCGATACCAACTGATAGGATTTGTTATTCAAGGTGTGTACACGCTTGTCAACAGTCTCTCCCGTCATGGCATGGTTGAAGTTTGCTATATGATTCTCAACAAACGTCTTTCTCAATGCAGCACTGTCCATAGACAGATATTTACTGTAATCAAACGAATCATTTAACGGAGCCCATACCGTATAAGAACGTGAACTGTTCAAATTATTTGCAAACCCGGCCTTTACCACAAGCTCGGCAAACTGTGACAAGTCTTTATTTTCCTTTATGTTCTCCCACAGTGTGCGCTGGCTTCCTACAGAAGCTTCCGTATAAGCCTTGTTGTAGTCGTCAAAGTCTGAGCATGATGCGGCAAGCAGTGTCGCTGCCGCCATCATGCCATATATATATTTCTTATTATTCATATACTATAAAATTTCATTATATGAGAAAAATCTTAATACATATCCTCAAGATAACGCGGATGCTGGACAACATCCAGAGGAACTATCTCGATATAGTCAAGCTGATACTTACCCTCCGTCACTTCAGGAAGCACTGTCTTCAGGCGTATCCAGTAATCACGCTGCGTAAGATTTTTCTTCACGAGAATACGTCGTAATGAGTAGCATGCGAAACGCTGGCTCATGTCCTGTCCTTCCTTTGTCACTGACAACGGTCCACGCATATATCCGTGAATACGCATCTCACGGTCTGAAGTAAGACCTTTATCCGCATAATCCTCTTCAGAGTCTTCTGCCTTCAAACTTGTATAGCCGATTGCAGTAAGACGTGGGTCCTGTTCCTCTTTTGTGGTTCCATATTGCGTACTGTTCATACGCATATCGATAGGAATATCAACAGCCTGAAGATCGCTCAGCTCGCTGCTTGTTCCAAGATAATATTGAAGCATACTTCCACGTATACCAAACGTTGTCACGTCAAGACGAATCTCATATTCACCGTCCGGCACGGGCGGCAACTTTATTGCCAGGTCGTATGCACCCATTCCCTGGAAAGAGTCTCCTTTGTATAAGAGGAAGTTGTTACCGGTTCCCTTATTCTGAATAAAATTCATGTCTATCTTTGTAAGGTCGCCATTGTAAACTCTCACATTGTCGAAATAGTTTACAGGGAATCGTACACGCGTATCTTCACTATTGCCGCTCAAAGACTGAAGCTCAGCGTATGAAAGACCTCTCAGACCGTTGTTCATGGTTTCAGGCAGAAGAGCCAATGCATCGAAACGCATACGCTCGTGCAATACACCCTGAGGAACATAACTCTCATAAAGAAGGATATCGTCAATCGGATAAATGAAACCGTTGAGAGGCTGCATTACTTTATTCACCTGAATCTTCACACCCTTACGGATTAACTCATGCATACTGGCAGAACCCATCGTCTCAAGACCGTCAGTAAGGGTATTATTCGCACGATAGCGGTTTATATAGGTTTCCTTTTCGCTATCCACTCTCCATATCTTTATCAATGTCTTGGGAAGCATCGTCTCATAATACTCGTATGTATCACCGTTATAACCTGCTTGCCTGTAAACATTGAAGTCGGTGGTGAGGTTGAACTGGTTAACAGCACTCTTCAGTATGTGATAACGCACAAACATGTTCAATGCGTTATACGGACTTGTATAGTCATCACCGGTACTTACCTCAATATTGTTGTTTCTATAGTAATCATACCATCCCTGATCTGCGGATGCGGAAGTGCCAGTAGCACATTTGGCATACCAGTCATTAGCCCTGGCAATCAGTCCGTTAATATCTTCTATCCCATACTTTTTCAATATTGAATCCGGCTCTGCAAACACAGTGAAACCAAGCTTACACTCTGTGGGAGTATAATAAGTGGCCTTACGGGTAGGCATCTGGAGTTTTATGTCCTTCTTCTCCGCCTCAAGCGAGTCGGCAAGACCTGTAAGGTCGAGAGCCTGACTGAAGATGGAAAACATCTCATTGTCTTTTATCTCACTTGATACGAGACTGTTGGAACGTGGAATAACACTGTTTATAAGATGTATAACACCGTTCTCTACCTCGATGTCTCTGTTTGCCTTTCCATTTAGAATCAAAGAACCGTCATTAAGCGAAATACCCTTCTCACTAAGTGCCGTTATAATGGTACGTCCAAGAAGTGTAAGAACAGAGCGTCCGGAAGTCTCAAGCTCTATAGTCTTGTAAACAGAACCTGCAAGATGGAACTTTGCGATGTCTGCACACAAACTGTCGGTAAGACCCTCCAGCGATTTTTCCGTCATACCGTTGTGAGGTATTCTTATATTCTTCTCATCATCGTACAGACTGTCTATATAATTCTGCACTGCCTTATTATCGGGCAGGAAGCAGGTATATGTACCGTATGTACGCAACAGTCTGTCATATCCTGAACGCTGCAGAATATAGTTGAAGCTGCTGTAGTCTGCCTCATTGGCAACGATATAATCCTCAATGGTCTGGCCGGTAAACGTATAAAGGTTCGAATCATCCGGTTCAGCCGTACAAGCCGAAAGGGTGAGACAAGCCGGTACCGCAATCATGCCGGCAGCCTTGAATATTGATTTCAATATATTGTTGTTCATATTCTTTTAATATTTAATTCTTTACATACTTGTCACCTTCTGAATATGCGGGATTCTGATGGAGAAGAGGATTAACTTTCATATCAGAATTAGGCACAGGGAAGTAAAGGAACGGCTCCCTACCCATCTTTGCCATAATGGCCACACCGTTTTCAAGATATTTGCGTCTTACAAGATTTGTGAAACCGGAATAGTTTGACGGGAAAAGATCCTCATTATACGTATCACCTGAAATATCAAACATAGTCTTGGTATAGTCAACGGGAGTGATATGCCTGTAATTGTAACGCATAAGGTCAAACCAGCGTTTTCCTTCAAAACACAGCTCACGCTGACGCTCACAAAGAACAAGTTGTTCCATGCTCTCCTTATCGGTGTATGAGGAAATCTTCAATACATTGGCGTCATCCAGTTTTGCAAGAGAACGTCTGTTCACCGCATCAACAAGATTGAAAGCCTCTGTCAGGTTATCATCATCCGCAGTAAGCGCACCGTCGGCGGCAAGCTGTACAAGTGCCTCGGCCTTCATCAGCATGATATCTGCCAAACGGTATACAATCCAGTTCTGACCATATCTGTCCAAAGTAGGCCTGTTGACCGCAGAAGCATTATGCGCACTGAGCTTGTAAGGATCACGCTTTGTATCTGAAGGTGCAAATTCATTAGGATTTGCATCCACCATTTTTCTTATATCAAATGCCGATGCATCGGCATCTCCCACTCCATAACAGTTTTCAAGATAACGGTTGTCCATATTTGTTGTATAGACAGTGGCATTATCACCGCTTTCACTTCCTATGGTTCCGAAAATCTTGGTAGCCATGACTGCACCGAAATTCTTTTTGTCTATAACAAAATACATATCCTTTATTGCAGTGCTGACATCGTTAGTTCCGGTCATCTGCAATTCAAAGATACTTTCGGAAGAGTTTCCTATGACAAACAACTCACGACGGGCAAAAGTTGTTCCTATCAAAGGATATTCGGAAGTGGTAGAAGCCCCCGGACCGAAGCCACCGTCTCCTGCCAAAGACGCAGCCTTCTTTGAGGCTATGATATCATCACAATACTGAATACACTTACGATAATCATCCTCGCTGTGCATTACAGACGCCTTCCATAAATGTATATCGGCAAGGATAGCCTTGATACCATCCTCTGTGATAATGCCTACACGACGCCAGTCATTATAACCGGAAGAAGAAATAGGAGACTTCAACGCCTCCTCCAAATCGGAAATACATCTGTCAAGCACATCCGCAGGAGCCGACTGTGCAACATTTCTGTCCTGAGAACTGTTAAGATATGCAACAGTGGTAAAAGGCACGTCACGATAAGCGCGTACAAGATAGAAATAACACAATGAGCGCAATGCAAGCATCTGAGACTTGTCTGTGTTGAACGTCTCCATTGTATATGCCGGGTCGATGCTTACAACGCCCGGAGCCTTTTCCAATACGATGTTGCATTTGTTTATCACACTATATACATCGCTCCATACAGAGAACTGATTGTCACTGTCGATATTTCCAAGGCTTATTTTCTGCAGATCAGCCCATACACTGTTACCGGAAAGATCCTGTACAGTTTCATAATTCATTTCATCGGAACGGTAATCACCCCAGACAATCATCCTTTTGACAACCGCATCAGTAACCATCTGCTTGTATGCTCCATTTACCATCGCCTGTGCCTGCTCTCTGTTCTGCCAATAATCCTCATCTATGATGATATCTTTAGGCAGTACGATGGTGTCAAGACAAGATGTCATGAGCATACCGGACATTATGAATAACAAATATTTTTTCATATTTCGTTTCTTTCTTAGATATTACAATATTAGAATGCCAGGTTAAGACCCACAGTAAAATATTTGCTTCGCGGAGTCTTAGACTTGTCATTTGCAAAGCTCCAGCCCTTTGTTGACACCTCAGGATCCACACCGCTATACTTTGTCCAGCAGAACAGGTTATTTCCTGAAGCATTAATCTTAAGACTTGTAAGACCGAATTTCTTTGCAATCTTATTCGGCAAGTCGTATGTAAGGTTTACATACTGGAAACGAACAAAAGAACCGTTCTCTACATAGCGGTCGGAACCGAGCCAGTTGAATGCAGCCGTTCCACCATAAAGCGCACGAGGAATTGGAGTCACGTCACCATCCTTACGCCAACGATAGTTAACGGAAGCTGTCTGATTCTTTGTAGTGTGCATGCTCTCAAGATTCATACGTGCTGTATTTACAACTTTACATCCGAAACGGTAGTTGAAGCTTGTACGCAAAGTAAAACGGTCATATTTGAATGTGAAGCCGAAACCTCCGTTAACCTTTGGCAAAGAGTTGCCGAGATATACGACATCAAGCTGGTTTATCTCACCGTCATTGTTGATATCCTCATAGATGGCATCACCGCCACGGAACTGATAATTACGTCCGGCATTATCGAAGACAATGCGCTTGGGAGTTCCATCAGCATTCATTACAACCTTGCCATTTGCATCACGTACGACAGGAGCTGTCTTGTTTTCTGCGAAGAAAGAGTTATTGATCCAGTCCTCAAGATTGAAATCAGGATTAATAGCCTGTTGCTCTTTCTGCACATTCAACAGATAATCATAAGAATATTGGTATACCCCTTTATATCGGTAACCATATATAGAAGCAAGCGGGTTACCAACCTGTATACGACTCATAAACAAGCCGTTGTCTGCCTTCCACATATTGTCACTGCTGTTATTAAGAGAGTTCAACACAGACTCGTCCATCTCTGCTATCTCGTTATAGTTCTGTGACACATTGAAGTTGGCACTTGCCGAGAACTTGCCTATTTTAACGATATTGTTGAAGTTTACATTCAACTCCCATCCCTGGTTAGTCATCTTACCGACATTCGAATATGCAAGTGTCGCATAACCGGATGTTGAAGGTATGGAAATATTCTGCATGAGCAAATCCTCTGTAGTCTTATAGTAGTACTCGAACTCAGCCTCAATCTTATCGTCAAACAAACCGAGGTTGAAACCAAGGTTGTAGCTGGTTGTGGTTTCCCACTTAAGGTCGTCAAGTTTCAATCTTTCAAGATAAGCTGTCTGAACACCGGAACCTGAACCATAGTTTCCACCAGTCCTATATGCCTCATAGAACAAAGACTCTGAACTTGGTGCGTTACCTGTTACACCCCAGCTGGGACGGAAAGCAAGCATTGACACCACTTTAGTAAGAGGTTTCATAAATGGTTCGTCTATAATATTCCAACGTGCGGAGAAATTGGGGAAATACGCCCATTTATTCTTCGGACCGAACTTTGAGTTACCATCGGCACGAATACCCACACCGAGAACATAACGGCTCTTATAAGAGAAGTGTCCTGTGTAACTCCAACTCTGTGAACGGCTCTCACCTGTAGAACTTGATGTATACTTACCATCCGGATCCATATCTGTACCGAGAGTCGGAATATCAAGTCCTGTAGGAACGCGGCGATCGGTCATATACTGCTGGCTGCTTGTACCTGTATACATCTCATAACGGAAACGCATGGTAGAGGTCCAGTCTTCATTCTTAAAATAAGGAGTGAAAGTAAGGTCATTCTTGAAAGTGAAACCCATAGAGTTGCTCTCAAGACCGTATGCACGGTTATAGTTTCCGTTGTTCCAGTCAGCTTTCAATATTTCAGCAGGACTGTATGAAGGCTTACTGTTGGCATAGATATCAAAATAAACATCACCTTTATATGTAAGACGGCTCTTGCCTTCTTCTATACCGAGAAGCTCATACTGTACGGCAAAGTCCGGATTTACGCGATAAACGTTCTCCTTACTCCATGCCAGGTTCGCGATAGCCACAGGGTTGCCAAGTTTATAAACGTCATTAAGCTCCTTTGAAGAAGGATTACGCACACCTTCTGACGGGTTCATGATGTAAAACTCATCCGTATCTTTTCCGTTTGCATCCTGACGATAGATACTCATATTAGGCGCAAGCTGCTGGGCAATACCGAGAAGGTCGGAATAGTTCTTGTTGTTATTGGTGTAAGTGAAGGCAAACGTTGTTATGAAACGTATACGGTCGCTCACATCATAGTCGAGAGCCAGACGCGAAGTGAAACGGTTAAGAGTCTGCTTGATGATGGTGCCCTTTTGGTGAAGGTATGATGTTGAAATACGGAAACGGGCCTTCTGACCACCACCACTTATATTGAAAGCAAAGTCATGGCCTTGTCCGAACTGTGACACAGCATCTACCCAATCGGTATTATTGTTCCAATTCTCATAGTCAGCCCAACTCTTATTATAATTAATCTCATTAATGTTTGTTGTGGCACCAGACTGCTGACGGGGATTATAAAGTTCCTCTTTAAGAAGCATTGTATAGTCGTCACCGTTCAGAAGTTTATATCCCTTCGGCTGGAAATAACCGGAGAATTTATAAGAGAAAGCGACTTTTGTTTTACCGCGTGCACCACGCTTTGTCTTGATTTCGATAACACCGTTCGCACCGCGTGAACCCCACATAGCCGTAGAGGCGGCGTCCTTAAGCACACTGATGTTGGCAATATCGTCAACATTCACAGAAAGCAGAGAAGCATAATCCTCTTCCGTTGCATTCTCCGCATCAAAGTCCGGAGCATCAAAAATCTGGTCATCGACAACGATAAGTGGGTTTTTGTTACCGGAAATGGATGTCACACCACGCAGACGCATCTGTGTACCGGCACCAAGGTTACCCGAACCGGCAACAATATCAAGACCGGCAATCTTACCTTGCAGCGCTTCATCGGCACTGGTAAAGGCAAGACCTTCCACCTCAGACATATCCATTGTCTGTTGGGCAACGGAAACCTCACGTTTCGGAATAGACAGACCACCGGAATTTGTGCGGCGGCGTGAGGTGACGGTAACCTCCTTCACCGTAGTCTGCGAAGTCATGGGCACGTTGAACTTTGTGCGGTTGCCTATAGGCATCGTTACTGTCTTATAGCCCACATACGACACTCTCAGTTTGTTCTTTGCATTTTTCACTGCCATTGAGAAGTTACCGTTCATATCAGTAACGGCTGCGGTGACGATACGGTTGTTAGCGTCAAGCTCAACGACATTAGCCATCATTACGGGACCGAACTGGTCGGTAATTGTTCCCGAAATGCGCTGCCCTTGCGCCATCACTGCCTGCACGGCAAGCAGAAGCAAGGCTGAAAGCATTATTTTAAATTTTGGCATAGTATCTTAATTCTTTATAGTTTATATTATTTGCGGAAGCCTTTGTTCTGCTTGGCATTAGCCGTGGCATTAACACCGAAGCTCTTTTCTACATTATAATAAAGAGGCTGGCTGATTTCATGTACGGCTGCAAAAGAAGACGATTTCATGTATGTTGCCTCAGATGCATTCTTATCAAAATCAAACTCACGGGCCATCTTGTTCACATTGCTGCCACCGGCATTGATTGTATGCGTCATACCGGAAGCGTCAGTAACAAGAAGCTTTCCGTTGCCACCGTCAACATTTATTGTCATGTTGCGGTCTTTGCTGTCAGTAAGGAATGTAGAGAAGTTTCCTCTTTCAACGGTATTGTCAGCATAAACGGAGTTGTTCTGGAAATGATAGCGGATGAAACGGCGTATTGCGTCAATCATATTGTATGCCTTTTCCTTTGCCTTTTCATCAGAAGGCATACCCTGACCGGTATTTTCCTCGTCAATCTCATAAAGCCTGTTTATCTCATCCCAAGTAGGAAGACCTTTTCCATAAGCCTCGGCCATAGCCTCATTGTTAGGAACGTATACAGTGTAGTTGTATGAGTTGAACATCTTTATATTATTATCTATACAGCGGTCTTTCTTTGACTCTGTATCCTCATATTCACCCGGACGGTAGAACACTTTAAACCGGTCGATAGGACGTATCTGTGTTTCAGGATCAGGATTTGAAGAAATTCCGGCCCACTCAAGGATTTCCGGAACAAATCCGTTGCAAAGCTCATAGAATTCCTTAAATTCGGGAGTGTGCCTCAGGAATGAATAGACACTGTTTCTGGGACCCTGAATCAGATGATCTACAATATATGTATGTCCGTTTTCCATGTCATACGGAGTCTTTACCACAGCCGGTGCGACACCGTTATCTATCTGAGATCCACTCATAACCTTTGCGCCGAGCTGGTCATTATCCATGCTTCCGCCGGAAACCATAATCTCACCGCCATGTTTTGTCTTATAGAATGTGTTTGAGCCAAGACGCTCTCCGCTGTTAAGCACGACTGTATGGTAATTGATGATATCCGACAGCTGAGCTTTTACGACAGCCATGTTTTTAGTAAGATCCAACGCTCCTATAGAGTCACCAATTTCATGTGTCTCAGGATTATATCTGAACATTGACGCACCGATAAACGGATCTTTCTCCAAAGGATAATAGTGCATCACCTTTGGAACATTCAAATATGTCTTATTACCATTTTCATCTTCATCGTATGCCAAAGAAGCCGGATCCACATAATACAAGTCGAAAGCAGCGTCATTAGGCATAAAGAGGGCATAATTTGCCGACATAGCCAAAAGATAGGCATAGAAGTCGAGGTCAAGCGAATAAGGATTATCTTTGTTGTCTTTAGTAACCGACTGGTTTGAAATAATCCAGTCAACGACCTTCAGGTCGGTACTGAACATCGTCGGAGCAGATACAGCTACATATTTCTTCGGACCGACAACCTTATCCAGCACATATACAACACCATTGTTGGCAATATTGATATCATACTTGCCGTCTGCCTTTTTGCTGATATAGCTCAGTTCCATATCCATGTGGTCGGCAGCATCGTCAATCATACTCGGGAACTTACTTGGCACATTATCGGCAAACGACACCTTCATAAGATTAGACAGCAATGCGGCAGTAACATGCATGGGGATAGAGTCCACATTTTCTATAACGTTCTCATCGGTGTTTTCCTTAAACTTGTAACGGTCAAGAATAGGCTTGCCTCCGCCACGTACAAAATAATCTTTCATGGCCTCATCTGTAGGAACAAACATTGCACCTATTTCATTGAGGACAGTCTCCACTGTGGTGTTAGAGGCCGCAGCTCTGTAATACTCGTTCCATCCCGGGTCGAAAGTAAGGAGAGTGTTTGAGGCAACCGGCCTGCCGTTCGGATCCGAATTGAATGCCAGGGCACCTTGCGAAAGGGCACTGAGATAGCGTACCTCAAATATAGAGTCGGGATTTATTATACCGGCCATATTATTACCGGCAGCTTCCTGCTCATGATACCAGTCATGGAACTTATTTGTCACCGCACCATTATATACAGGAACAGCAAAGCGGTCAAGCATGTGGCTGAATATGCTGCAACGGTCCATTTTCTTCAGCATCTGCGCCATATTGCCGGGAGAAACCACCACGTTGTCTACCTGATGAATATAACCGTTTTGACAAGTAATGTCAGGAACAATGATTCTCTTGTCGAAAATATATGCGTCAGAACCAGTATACTCGCCACCGGTAAGCAGCGAGAAGTCACTTTTATCACCTGCTGTGGTAATGCTGTTATTAAGCATATAGTCACGGGTAAAATGTACAATCATCTGAGTTGTAGCATCAGATACCACATTCACACCGGTCTTATCAAAACGGCTCCAATAAGGATTACCCTTGAATTCATTGATACCCGGCATGTTGTAATACGTAACGGAATCAATGGCATTAAGTGCGGAAAGATGCTTTACCGCCATACCGGGCTCTACGCTTGATGTTGAACTTGCATTCGAGAGCATGTTCACCAACAACGCGTTGTCAAGCATTGATGAATAAAGGAGAATTTTTTTCTGTGCCATAGACAAGTCGTTGTAGCTGTGCACACCGGGCCATGGCTCACTCTCAAAGAACTTAGCAAAAGCCTCGTCGTTGGCAGGAAAGACAGTCTTACTACCCGTACGCTTCATTGTCTCCGTGTAACCGAGGTCATCGATCAACTTGAGATAGGTGGTAAAATCACCCTGGAGGAGACGAGAGCTCTTACTTTGCAATTCATCGTAGATACTGGCTCCAAGCCAATCCGGCCTGGAATCTTCATCCACGAGTTCATTCTTGTCTATACATGACGGCATAAGGCCTGCACAGACAAGCGAAAAACAAAAGATGAGTTTCTTCATAAATTTCCGATTAAGTTATTATTTGTTTTTAGTTATTTGTCGTAAGTAGCATCCAAAAGGACCCAATAATCCCTCTGTTTATTTCAATTTCAGCTACAAAGTTAACATAAAATAATTTAATGACAAATAAAAAGATATCTATATTTATAATTTTAACAAAATAAATTTAGTGTATGTTACACATTATCATGGCTTTTATCATTTTTTGATGTAGCTAAGACAAAAGTCAAACTTATTTGAATGAATAATTAAAATCAACGGTAAACAACCAACTTTATCATCATAATACTAATCCCCATAAATAATGCGGTGATGTCACACCTGAGAATGAACAGCCGTATTATGACAAGACAAATCACCGCTAATCATTTCCAACCAAAAACTTACCACAAAAAAAAGGATGCCCCATTGGAGCATCCTTTTTAATTTCATGATATATGAAGAACTGTTAGTTCACAACATACTTCTTACCGTTCATGATGTATACACCCTTGGCAAGACCTTTGAGGCTGTTGCCGACCTTTGTTCCGCTGATTGAATAAACAGAACCGGAAACATTGCCGTTCTCAACACATGTTGTCACATCATTAATACCGTCAACAACATTTTGGTCACCAAAGTAGCGGAGCTGCGGATTCATGAAGAAGCCCTGGCCTACCATTCTGAGACCGTCAATAAGGAAGCCAAGCTCCATGTTGCCTTTTGCAGCAAGAGAGAATTCCATGCTTGGACGATAGTAGCCCTTTGCAAACAGAGGAGCAACATCTACTGTATGTGTATAGTCATAGTTTGTGAATGACTCGCCTCCAGGCAGCACATACTTGGAGTTATCGCCTGTACCTTCTACCTTACCGCCTTCAGCCTGAAGCAGACCCTTGACAGCAACCTTCTCATCGTTCATTGTGAGCCAGAACACCTCTGATGTGTAATCGTCAACGATTGAAGATTCGATAGTATAAGAAGATCCCTTTGTCACGTTACGATAAGTAGCGTTTGCAAAATAGTGATAGTTACCAGCCGGCATATCTGCAAGAACCTGTGTAAGCTTGGAGTGAGCCTTAGTATTTGCAAGATCATGGATATCGCCGCCGAAATATCTGAATAGCATACCGGTACCGGAATTGTTGAAGAGAGTATCGGAAGCGATTGTTGTCTCACCGATAGTAAACTCACCGTATGTCCAACCCTCGAAGTTGTCATCACCCTCATTGAACTTAGGATTCTTGATAACTGTGGTCAGGTCGAAATATTTGCCTATTGCAGGATAAACACCGCTCACCTTAAACGCATTTGAAGCAGCGAACAGTTTCGGGAACTGAGCGAGAATTTCATCAAGTGTGGCATTCTGATTATCAACAACACCCTGAGCCTCGTTGATTGCATTTACGAACGGAGTAGTGTCTACACCATTAGGATTGCGTGCCTCGCTGTTCAATGCCTTCGCCTCATTAACGGCAGCCTGCAGAGAATCGCGTGTAGGCTTGATTACAGCAGCGATAGAATCCTGGAGATACTTGTCGTATGCACCGTAGAATGTAAGAGTGTTGCTGCTATAACCATAGTCTGTAGCACATACAACACTACGGTCCTCACCACCGTTAGCCCATGGATCAGCATTATTGAGAGCATCGATACCGAATGTAACATCCACCGGTGCATTTGTAATGTTCAAACGAACCTTGTATGTTTCAGGAGTTCCTGATGCAGTATGAATCATCAAAGAGTCAACCGTATCACCCATCTTTGTTACAAACCAAACACCGTTAGGTTCTGTAACGATACCGTCATGACGGCCCTGTCCCCAAGAATAAGCCTGGAATTCTAATTCATACAGACCATTGTTCTTAAGGTTTACAGTCTGAAGAACAGCGTTCTTCGGTCCTGTTGTATTACCACGGTTTGCAAAGATACAAGTATTGTTTACAAAACCATCCTTGCTACCATATTTCCAAGCCTGCTTACCCTCACTGTCATTGGTAACATTCCAACCATTACCCTTCTCTGCAAAGTCCGGGTTAACAATTGTAACAGTACCAGGATTATTATAACTTGCATTTGCAGAATAATAAACATCAAGAGCAGCGGCAAGAGCATCAATCTGTGTGAACATTGCTGTAGAATCTTCTGCTGTAGGAACAGAAGCGGCAACACGTGTAGTGTAAACGCCCTTGGCATCATTGATTGCTGTCAGCAATGCAGGCTTGCCCTCTGTACGTGTCTCGTCAGCGTATGCAGTCTCAGCCGTATTAATAGAACTCCCAAGTCTTACATATACTTCGTTGTCTCTATCATACACCTTAACAGCATCGTCTACAATCTTCTTGCCTTTGTTTATCGTGTCCTCAGACGCCTTTGAATAAACAGTAACGAACTCATCATGTATTCCCTGTCCCTTGCTTGCAGCAGCAGCAAGTTCTTCCTTGCCATAGAGATACTTGGCATCAGCATGCTTAGCCTTGGCATTATCTATGCTTGTCTGCAAAGCAGCGGCAGCAGTCTCAACAGTCTTCTTAAAGAAGAAAGCATCAACATCTTCCTGTGTAGCACCACCGAGAAGACGGATTTCAACAGGGCAGAAAGCAAAGAAACCGCCTTCTTTAGCTCTAAAGCCGGGGGTACGGTAACCAACTGTAATATCCTCACCTTCAGCGACTGTACCTACCATCGAATATCTCTTTGCCTTTGTAGGACTTACGGTTGAAACATTGTCAAACCACAGAGTATCGTTATTGACAAACATACCCATGCCTGTCACAGAGTCACGCAGGAGAACACCATTCTTGTTTGAACTGCTTACACGATAAGCATAGTTACCGGATGCCTTACATGTAAACATATAGTTACCCGGAGGAAGAGAAACTGTCTGATAAAGATGAGCTTTCTCCGAACCGTCACCCATTCCCTGAGGATAAGACTGAGTTGCAATATATTTGCCCTCACCATAGTTTACATTGCGCGCAAGTTGGGAAACGACTCCCCAACGTCCTGTATGACCGTCAGAAGTCTTCCATTCCTTTATGCCTTTAGCCTCACCGTTATTACCGCCTGAGAAATCCCAGTTTTTGAAGTACTTGGATACATCAACTGTGTTGGCATCAAGGAATTCACTGATCATATTGTCTGCTTCCTGAAGCACTGACGGATCGAGAGGATTGTCAAGCTCGGCTTTTGTGCTTTCAAAGAACTCCAGCAAGAGGTCAAGAGTCTCACGTTCGTTGGGGAAGTTCTTCTCGTCAGCCTTATAGGCATTGATTATTGATATATATTCGTCAATCACGCGGTCATCACCAACTTCACGCACCTGATATACACCGAAATCGGCCAGCATGTCACCGGCAACAAGGCTTGCAAAATGGAAATTGAGATAGCATGGATCACTGACTGTAACAAGATATTTCATCTCTTTCCATTCCGCATCATAGCGAAGACCTGTATAAGGAGAAACCTCTACACCGTCGTTACCGGTTTCTTCCGTGGCGTCACAAACTGTCGTTCCGTCATTGTTGAGGAACAGTCTCTGATAGTTTGCCGCTGCTGCGTCACCTGTTGTCAGACGGCCGTCGCTGCCGCTCTTTACTTTATAAGTAACATAATAATAACCCGGAGAGGTTATATATTTGCTGAGGAATAATTCCCCCCCCGTACCGACTCCGCCGGTGGAGTTTACCTGAATGGCCGCCATTCCGAGGTCACCGGGAGTTACAACTTCAAAGGTATCGATGATACCTGCACCAAGATCAGCAACATCATTGTGCTTAAAGCCCAATGCCGCCAATCCGTCATTCAGATTTCCTGTGATAAGATTCTCACCGGAAACTTGCCACCTGTTCAACTCGGTGTAGCAATAGCTGCCACTTGTAAAAGCAGCGTTAGCCCCTACTGCGCCAAGCAAAGCAAGTGAAAGCGAAAGTAATTGCTTTTTCATTTGTTGTTTTGTTTTAATATTAATAAAAAGATATTTTTCATTATCTTGCGACAAAGATACGCACAAATTTCCAAAAAGCCCAGACTTTTCTGTACGAAAATCTGGCTTTTTGTACTTTTTCCGTGCGTATTTTGACTTAAAAGTGTCTTTTTTTACTTAATCACGACTTTTACCGCCCTGCTGTATTTAGACGTCTGCAGCTGCAACACGTATGTACCGGATGCCAGTCCTTTATCATGAGCAGTCTTTACGGCATCTCCCAAAGCAGATTCATATTCAGCCAAAAGCATACCGCTTGTGGTAAACACACGACAACGGACAGTCTCGTTTGCGGATCCGGCAAAGATACCGTCACCACTGTCTACCACACGGAGAGTACCGTTGGCTGTAAACAGATTATCTGTATTCCATGCCAACGACGGAGGCAGCTGCGGAAGATTTATCTCCGGAGTCCCGGAAAATGTGCCTGCCGTCCAAAGCACAATCTCGTCACCAGCAGCCGGAACGTAACTCGGACTTAAAGTCACGTTAACCGTTCCATTCATGCTAAGATTACCGACAACATTAAGATGAGAACGTGATGTAAGTGTATTTTTCGCATTCCTTATATTCATATTGACAATAGCTCCCGCAGGAATCACGGCATTCTTGTTTACCTTTATCTCTCCTGTAAAATCCTCTACATTGCGTCCGGGCTGAAGTATCGCACCGCTACGGAGTGTTATTGTAGGCACGGCACCCTGGCCAAGAAGTTTGGCACCGTTCAAAACTGTAATAGACGAAGAAACGCCAAGCAAATCGGAAATGCTCAAAGTGTTTCCAAGATTAATGGAACCCTGACTTAGCGTTATTCTGCCTATCGCAGGCTGTGCCTTTGATATTGTCCACATACCTTTACCTATTTTCTGTACGGCAGAAGAGATTGTTCCAGAGAAGTTGATGTCTGAATTATCCGCACCGATGTAATATGTCCCGCCACCGGTGAGAGTTCCGTTGCCGGAAATCGAGCCTATTCTTACATTCACTTTCGTTGCCGATGAAGTTGAATTATTCCTGAATTCGTTGGACATGGTAAATCCGTTGCCTATCTCCAATGTGCAGTTACTGAGGTCGGCACCGTCCATAAAATCAAGGTAATTATATCCGCCGTTTACCTGCAGGCTCACCTTTCCCCGGAAGTTTTTCCAATCGCCTCCGAGATGTGCACGTGAGATATTATCCTGAGGATAGATATTCAAAGTGCCTTCTCCAGAGAGTCTTGTGCGGTAATTGCAGCGACCGTCAAGATAAAGGTTTGCCGTAACACCCTTGTTCACGTGCAATATGGAGTTGTCGTTATTATAGCTGTTATATGAATTGACATGTCTCAGCGTTGAGTTGCCTGTGAATATCACGGAATCCGCAAACGGTTTGTCGTTGCCGAGATCCGGCTCAACCTGCACAGTTCCGCTGTTTATATACATCTTACCGAACCTATTGTTCATTGGTAGTATTAATGTACCCGTACCTTTCTTATATATAGGGGCTTTAACCGCAGACGTTATCGGTTTCTCGATTGTGAGTGTGGCATTATTACTTGTGTTGATTGTTCCGCCTCCCTCACCGACAGTAATCCGCTGAGAGGTTTTCGATGTTGATGTCACATTGAGAACCGCTGCATTATTTATTGTTATCAGAGCATCGACACCACCTATGGAACCGAAATCCACACCTTCATTATTGGCAAGTGAGCTGACGGTAAGTGTTCCGCCGTTGATTATAGTACCTCCCGAGTAACTGTTGGAATTATTGATTACCGTGGTACCGGTTCCATTCTTAACAAGATTCCCTGAACCTGCAATACTTCCGCCATTGAGGCTATATTTCTTCTCATTATTCTCAAAGACTACAGACTTCGGTGAAACTGTATTTACTATATTTACGTCTGTAACAGCCGCGTTGTCATTAAATACGACCACATCACCGTCTACAAAGATATCCGCAGCTGCAACACCGTCAATCTTAAAGTTCTCTGTCATACCGACATCCCATAACGAACCGTTCTCACCTGTCCATGTTGTTTCTGTTGCTTCACGAAGCCCGATCACATTTATATAAAGTTTTCCGGCTTCATACAAAAGTTCGGATTTCACACCGGAAAGCCCTTCAACAACAATGTCACCGACATTGCCGTCAACCTTTGCAAACTCACCCACAAGATATTTTCCTGCAGCAAGCGTATTCTCACCATCAGCTACATTTGACACTACACGGATAACGGGAGTGGAATATTTAGGACCGTTCTGCCAGCCTTTCTTCTCAATCTTCAATACGTTTGCTTTAACCATATCGGCAGTAAGGTTCTTACCGTACAGGTCAAGGGCAAGCACCGAACCGAAATTCATTATCAGCGAGTCTGTCTCGACCACTGAGGCAGCGCCCTCAGTACCAATCTCGACAGTGGCATTATAGTCAGCCTGTATACCTTTCATAAACTTGCCTCCGGCAGAAGAAAGAACAGAATGACGGTTGAGCCATACACGGCTGTTCTGCATCGTACCGTCAAACTTCAAAGTTCCTGCCCAAACGTCTGTCGGACCGGTGTAGGTCTCTATTACATTTGGAAGCTGAAGTATTCCGTCGCCCTGTTTAACAAGACGCATGTCACCCGTAAAAGCCCCGCCTGTCAGTGTATGCGTATATACCTCTGTGACGATATTGTCGTTGTCGTCATTTCCCTGAACCCATGTCGGGGCATTATCGGTAAATATATATGGCTTCGCACCATCAGCCACCGCTACGGTCATATCGCCGTTGTCACTCATCATTATATGCTTGCCATCTGTCGACGAACCGATTGTCGCACCATTTGATATCTCAGTACGTCCGGTAGTTGTCAAAGGAGGCGGAGCTATCGTTATGCCTTCCAATTCACCAAGGAAATAACTTGTATGGGGAGGTTGGTTATATCCGCACATCTGCCATACCATCGCATTACGGTACTGATGGTCATGCCACAATGTGTAGTTGCGCCATGGTGTCTCCATATCCGTTGTATAGATACGGATATTGTTGTCTGCCGTACGCATTATCACCTCCTCGCGCCAGTCACCGAGTATATCGCCTTGCAGACATGGCGTTCCCTTTGTGTCATTGTTGGTCATGCTTCCTTCAAGCAATGCTATTCTTCCCTGACGCGCTTTCAATATGGCGCCCTCGGTATTCTTCCCGTTATCGTAATTGAAAGTTTCCTCACAAAGGTCACCGTCCCAATATATACGGAAATTCTGTGCTATATGCCTTGTTCCCGGAGACGGGATGGCTGCTGCGGTTACAGAACTCACAAGATTCGGATCTCTTGACGAAACACCCTGCGCACCAGGGAATTCATTTATGAAATTGCCCATTATAGCGCGGCCGTCATCGCTTCCTGCAACATAACGGTAGTATATCTTTGATGTTGTGGCATCACGGAAATTGTTTCCTGGGCGGTCTTCATTACATGCAAATATCTCCTGACCGTGCTTATACGGGTCGAAATCGCTGCAGTGTTGCGCATCTCCGTGACCAAGCCCTGTCGTAGACAGTCCTTTTCCGTTATCATCAATGACCATCGAACCGAAAACAATCTCATCGCGTCCGTCCCAGTCGACATCAGCAATGCCATAATTGTGATATCCCTGTCCATACCATGGCGAGCCTTTTTCATTGTTCACCCAGCGCCACCGTTCGATAAGCTTATGGGTAGAGGGATCCACATCGAATGCCACCATCTTATGGCGGGTATAAATACCTCGGGCAAGGAATATGCTGGGTTTCTTGCCGTCAAGATACGGTGCTCCGAAGAAATGCTTTGTTGAGCGGTGGCCGTAACCGTCACCCCATGCCGCATCAAGATTCGTCTCTCCATCTTCAAGGCGCTTAAGCGGATACTTCATCTGATGATAGACATCGCCCGTGGCACCGTTAAGGTAAAGCAGGAACTCGTCACCATCGTGCATAAAGTAGTTTGCACCGCCTCCTCCATTAGGATTACGGTAGTTCTTCGACTTGTCACCAATGACAATTTCTTTTCCATCAGCCGTATGGATAACCGTACCGTCAGCCGCACGCATCACAGCCTCGGCCTTGCCGTCACCGTCCCAGTCATAGGCGACAATGTTATTCTCATTATTTTGAAAGTCTGACATGTTCGGACCGAAATCAAGCCACCACAGTTTTGTGCCGTCAAGCTTATATACCTCTACAATAGCATACTCGCCATTATATCCGTTTGGCTTGTATCCGCTTTCAATCTCGCTAAGGTTGTCAAACTTCAGCAGAATCTCAACCTCACCGTCACCATCGACATCTGCCGCACAGGCATCGTTCGGAATATAAACACTGGTAAGGTTGCCATGATTCATCTTTATTTCCTTGTAATTCTTTTGCCAGGGAGTAACAGCCTTGCTCTTAGCCTGCGCCACACCGCGTACAACAGCTTCTACAGTATAGGTGCTTCCTGTCGAGCCGCCTTTGTCTGTAAAGTTTGAAACATCAAGCGGCTTGCTGTTAAGCTTTGTTCCATCACGGTAGATATTATACTTGGTGTCGTAATACTCCTCTCCGAAAATACGCCATGAGCAATAAACACCAGAGGATGTTTTCACTGCCACTAATCCACGGTCTATTACGTCTGTACGTCTTTGGGAAAACGAGCCTAAAGACATCAGTCCGGCCAATGATAGTAGTAAAAGTTTTCTTTTCATTTATTGTAAGTTTGTTAGTTTTATTCTTATCTATATTATACTCTATCTAATTTTTTCACTGAGTATATAAACTAATTATAATAATGTGCAAATATACGGAGAATCAACGAGAAACTATCATAAATTTAACATCAAAAACATTAAAATCTGACATAACGTCGTTTTTTTAACATTGTTACCTGCATTGTCGCGCCAATATGACAGCAATAGGGCACAGGCATGTAATTTGACTTAATAATCTCAGAAAATACGATAAAAAGAAAGGAGACAAAAAATGACATTCGACAAATTTACCATTAAGGCACAAGAAGTTGTGCAAGAGGCAGTTAACACTGCCCGACGCAACGGGCAACAGAGCATAGAGCCTGTTCACTTGTTGTACAGTATAACAATAAAGGCAAAGGATATAGCAAACTTTATTTTCCAAAAACTCGGTGTAAGCATTACAAATATAGAAACACTGACCACCAGGGAAATACAACATTTGCCCAAAGTACAGGGAGGCGAGCCTTATTTGAGCAATAACACAAACAAAGTATTGCAGCAATCCATTGACTTCTCACAGAAAATGGGTGATGAGTTCATCAGCATAGAGCCTGTATTGCTTGCCTTGCTTACTGTAGACTCTACAGCAAGCCGGATAATGAAGGACGCAGGATGCACAGTAAAGGATATGCAGGCGGCCATCAACGAACTGCGTCGGGGACAAAAGGTGCAGTCGCAATCCGGAGACGAGAATTTCCAGAGTTTGGATAAGTATGCAAAGAATCTGGTGGAAGAGGCAAGAGCCGGAAAACTCGACCCTGTGATAGGCCGCGATGAGGAGATACGCAGAGTATTGCAGATTCTTTCAAGACGCACAAAAAACAATCCCATACTGATCGGTGAGCCGGGAACAGGAAAGACAGCCATCGTTGAGGGGCTGGCCGAACGTATCGTACGCGGAGATGTGCCGGAGAACCTGAAAGACAAAATGCTTTATTCTCTCGACATGGGAGCGCTCGTAGCCGGAGCAAAGTATAAAGGTGAGTTTGAGGAACGACTGAAAAGCGTGATCAATGAAGTGACAAAAAGCGAGGGAAAGATACTTCTGTTCATAGATGAGATACATACCCTTGTGGGAGCAGGAGGCGGTGAGGGAGCCATGGATGCAGCCAACATTCTGAAACCTGCGCTTGCACGTGGAGAACTCCGTTCCATAGGTGCCACAACATTAAATGAATATCAGAAGTATTTCGAGAAGGACAAGGCCCTTGAGCGCAGATTCCAGACCGTAATGGTGGACGAACCGGATGAACTGAGTGCGATCAGCATTCTGCGCGGACTGAAAGAAAGATATGAGAACCACCATAAAGTAAGGATACAGGACGACGCATGTATTGCAGCCGTTACATTGTCTGAAAGATATATAAGCGACCGTTTCTTGCCTGACAAAGCCATCGACCTTATGGATGAGGCAGCGGCAAAACTGAGGATGGAACGCGACTCTGTGCCTGAAGAACTGGATGAGATAACACGCAGGCTGAAACAGCTCGAGATTGAGCGCGAAGCAATAAAACGCGAAGACAACAAACCCAAAATAGAACAGCTGGAAAAAGAAATAGCGGAACTTCGCGACCAGGAGAAACAATTCAGGGCCAAATGGGAAGGCGAGAAAAGTCTTGTCAACAAAATCCAGGATGACAAGCAACAGATGGAGAATCTCAAGATTGAGGCAGAACGTGCCGAACGCGAGGGAAATTATGAGCGTGTGGCGGAAATACGCTATGGCAAGTTGAAAGAACTCGAGCACGACATAAAAAACATCCGACTGCAACTGAAAAACACTCAGGGCAGCGAGGCGATGGTACGCGAAGAAGTTACAGCCGACGACATTGCCGAGGTGGTGAGCAGATGGACTGGTATTCCTGTTACGAAAATGATGCAAAGCGAACGCGAGAAGCTGCTTAATCTTGAAGGTGAGCTCCATCTAAGGGTCATAGGCCAAAACGAGGCAATAAACGCTGTAAGCGATGCCGTAAGACGTAGCCGTGCCGGACTTCAGGATCCCAAACGACCTATAGCATCATTTATCTTTCTTGGAACAACGGGTGTGGGAAAGACTGAACTGGCAAAGGCCCTGGCCGAATATCTGTTCAATGACGACAGCATGATGACACGTATAGATATGAGTGAATATCAGGAGAAATTCAGCGTGTCACGACTCATTGGTGCGCCTCCGGGATATGTAGGATACGACGAGGGCGGACAACTAACGGAAGCGGTAAGGCGCAAACCCTATTCCGTTGTATTGTTCGATGAAATAGAAAAGGCACATCCGGATGTTTTCAACATCCTCCTTCAAGTCCTTGACGACGGACGGCTGACAGACAACAAAGGACGCACCGTCAACTTTAAGAATACAATAATAATAATGACATCAAACCTCGGAAGCCAATTCATACAACAACAGTTTGAGAGGCTCACGCCACAAAACCATGATGCGGTAATCAGCGAGACAAAGGAAAAGGTAATGGAACTTCTGAAAAAGACCATACGCCCGGAATTCCTCAACCGCATTGACGAGACAATAATGTTTACTCCTCTCAGCAAGGATGAAATAAAGGATGTCGTAAGCCTGCAAATAAATGCAGTGAAAAAAATGCTTGAACATCAAGGCATACATCTCATTGTAACAGACGATGCTGTAAGCTATCTTGCAGACGAGGGCTTTGATCCGGAATTCGGAGCACGGCCGGTAAAACGCGCAATACAACGGCTTATATTGAATAATCTCTCCAGGCAGATACTTGCAGAAGAGGTCGATAACGACAAACCAATAACAATTGATTATGACGATACAGAACTGACATTCAGAAACGCATAGCGTTTTTAGGGGTTAGGAACAAAATAAAGAGTGAATAATAGACAGTAGACATGCTGTTTATTATTCACTCTTTTATTTGTAATAATTCCTATTACAAAGGACGCCCCTCCGACTCCCTTTCGGGGAGAGAAAGGATGGGTATGTGGAACATTCCGAATCTGCAATGGGTATAAATGTACCATGGTTTGTAGAATATGTGTCATCATTCATTGAAGGGGCGGAGGAATCCCCACATGAGACAACAAGTAGGGACGTGCCTTTGGCACGTGTCAGACGGCAATATCCTTTAATGAGCAAGCTATATTTGTAACATACATCACACCGGACACATCGCGAAGCGATGTTCCTACATGGGGATGTATCCATCCGACAATACGGATATTCCCACACGATACCCGCCACTATATCATATCCCCACTGATTTGCTACTGAGCAAAAAAAACGGCACTGCCGAAGGGCACGGCTCACCCGACAAACCGGGGGGAGTTTCTTTTATTTATCCGAAAAGTGCTACCTTTGCATCATGAACACTCAAGGACTATTGGCATTGGCACAATTAATTCTGCCATCTGAAATACTTTCGAATTTTGAAGTTGTACGTGTGGAAGAGGAATCATCCCTTATTCGTATTTACCTTGACGAGGCTGTCAAGGCTGAATACAAGGCTAATCCCGCTATTGAATCCAAGGGTTTCACTGACGCCGTGACCATCCGTGATTTCCCGATTCGTGACAAGGGCGTGGACCTGATTGTCAGAAGGCGCAGATGGCATGACATACCGGCCAACCGGTATTTCTCCGACACCTATGCCCTCAAGGCCGATGGGACCCGCTACTCGAAGGAGTTTGCGGCTTTTTTAAAAGGAGTGTATGGAGACGATTCCTACGACCTCCCGTTCGCTTGACCGCTATTACCACATAAACGGAGATACGTTCGAGAAGCAATATAAAGATATACTCAGCGGCTATCGCGAATGGAGCGAGCTGTCTCATGCGGAGGATTGGCTCGTTTTCCCCGATAACGTCGGGGAAAGCATCTGCATTGACGAGAGTGCCCCGAGCAACGGTGAGCTGTACACGGTAGTGACCAACCGTGCCTCACGTGGCGGGAAAGGGACAATCATAGCCATTGTTAAGGGCGTAGCCGCCGATGCCGTCACGGAGTGTCTTATGCGCATTGACGAAAACAAGAGGCTTACGGTCAGGGAAATAACGATGGATATGTCCAATTCCATGCGACTCATAGCCAGACGCTGTTTTCCCAATGCCATACGGACGATAGACCGCTTTCACATTCAAAAGCTCGCCTGTGATGCCTTGCAGGAGATGCGTATCGCACACAGATGGGACGCCATTCAGGCAGACAACGATGCAAGGGAGGAAGCCCGATGCACGGGAGAGACATACACTCCAACCGTACTTGCAAACGGAGATACGCACAAGCAGTTGCTTGCACGCAGCAGATACCTGCTTTTCAAGTCAGCCGACAAATGGACGGAAAGTCAGAGACTAAGAGCCGGGATACTCTTTGAGACATACCCGGACATAAAAGAGGCTTATTCACTCACACACTCACTGAGGATGATTTTCTCCAGGAACACCATCAAAGACGCGGCAAGACTGTCGCTTGCGCGTTGGTACAACAAGGTGGACGATTCCGGATTCAAAAGCTTCAATGTCATTGCAGCAACACTTTTCGAGCATTATGATGAGGTTCTGAACTTCTTTATCAACAGGGCTACCAACGCATTTGCGGAATCATTCAATGCAAAAATCAAGGCTTTCAGGGCTGCTTTAAGAGGGGTGACAGACATTAAGTTCTTTCTTTTCAGACTTACAAGGCTATATGCTTAATCCCC
>NZ_JABKKF010000004.1 GCF_013166605.1 Xylanibacter muris | reverse complement strand
ATTCAATGCAAAAATCAAGGCTTTCAGGGCTGCTTTAAGAGGGGTGACAGACATTAAGTTCTTTCTTTTCAGACTTACAAGGCTATATGCTTAATCCCCATGGTTTGTCGGGTGAGCCATAATGTGGGTTCACCCGATAGATCGGCTGAACTGTAATTGCGAATGCACCGTTAATTTATTAAAAAATCCACGGGTTGCTTGAAATTTTGAAATATATTTACCTTTCTGGTGTATGTAAAATTCTTCTTCGATGAATGGCCTGTTCATGCTCAATGAATGGCATGTTCATCGGCCGTGAATGGCCTGTTCATCGAGCGTGAACAGCCTGTTCATCGAGCGTGAACAGGCCATTCATTTTTGGTATATTTTTGTTGGTTATTAACGTATTGTCTGTCAGCGTGTTACAAACTTTGTTGGAAGTTACGTTGCGGAATAGAATCACTTTCTGAATTTTTATTACATATTTGGCGTTCTCGTGTAGATTTCCGTTTGACGGATATCTGTCTGTGGCGTTTTTTATCTTCAGTTTTTGCCGTGTAGGGGAGGTCTTCAAGTCCGGTTGCTGTGTTTTGTTACATCGAATGTGTATGTCCGGCCCGGATGTGGGTATAAGAATGTATTGTAAAACATAAGAAAAAACGGAGTGTTGCCATAGAAAAACGGAGTGTTGCCATTAATAAAAAGGCAACGGACGTTTGTTTGTCCGCTGCCTTTAAAAATATGTGTGTTTTTGGGTTTCTGGTTTACAGAGAACTTAGTTCTTCTTCCATAGATTTGTCATGTCCTCGAGAGTCTTGCCCTTTGTTTCAGGCACAAGCTTCCATACGAATACTGCGGCCAAGGCGCATATTATGCCATAAAGTCCGTATGTGAACCAATGGCCGAAGTTGGCATCGTTTCCAAGTTGCATGTTGAACATGGGAACGAAAGTCGAACTTACAATCCAGTTGAATATCCATTGGAATGCCACGGCTATGGCCACGGCCTTGCCGCGGATGGTGTTGGGGAATATCTCGGCTATCAGTACCCAGCAGATGGGGCCCCAGCTGAACATGAACGATGCGCTGTATACCATGATGCTTATCATGGTGATGAGGCTCATGGCCGGGTTGCCGAATGTTGCCGCCACACCGAACGCACCTATCGCCATTCCTATCGAGCCGTAGATAAGCAGAGGCTTTCTGCCCCATTTTTCTACGGAGAATATAGCCACGAGAGTGAAGAGGATGTTTACTATACCCATCATCACAGTGTTCACCATAGGATTTGTCATGCCCATGTCTCCGAATATTCGCGGAGCGTAGTACAGCACGGCGTTTATGCCTACAGCCTGCTGGAATACGCTCAGCATGATGCCGATGAAGATGACGAGCCATCCGTAGGTGAGAAGTTTTTCCGTCTTTTCCGTAATGGTGTTCCTGATGTCGTCGAGAATGCCGGCTCCTTCTGATTTGCCGTTTATGCGCTGCAGGATTGCGAGAGCCTTGTTGTCCTGTCCTATCATAACGAGATAGCGTGGAGTTTCCGGAACAAAGCATATAAGAAGGGCGAACAGGCCTGCCGGAACAGCCTCGCTGCCGAACATATATCGCCATCCCGTGGAGATTGTCCATGCCGCCTCATCGGGATTTATTACCTTAAGAGCTTCGATAACGGGGTTTACATTGTTGCCGAGTATTATGAAGTTTACAAAATAAACCACCAATTGTCCGAAGATGATGGCAAACTGGTTCCACGATACGAGTGTGCCGCGAATGTTGGAAGGTGCGACCTCCGCTATGTACATCGGGCATATCGCCGAGGCAAGTCCCACGCCTACGCCGCCGATCACGCGGTATATGTTGAACATTATAAGGAGGCTGAATGACGCTTCACCGTGATTGAAGAGCAGAAACTCCGGTTCCATGGAGCCGAGTGCGGATATGAAAAAGAGCATGCCGGCGAGAATCAGCGACTTCTTGCGTCCCAGATTTGAAGCAAAGAAACCGGACAGGCCGCTTCCGATGATGCATCCCACCAGTGCGCTTGCACAGGTGAAGCCGTGCCATCCGTCGGTGTAGATGAAGTCGGGGGCGTTGAGGAAAAAAGCCTGAAGACCTTTTTCAGCTCCGGAAATCACAGCGGTGTCGTAGCCGAAAAGCAAACCGCCCAACACGGCTACCATTACGATTGAAATTAGGTAGGATTTACTTCCTTTTTGATTTTGTTCCATTTTTTCTTTTTAGGTTTTATTGTTATTTTAAACATTGGTTTCAATAAACGCGTCGTCTTTGCATAATCAAAGTGGACTTTGTTATGGTTAAGACCTGGGTCCTGTTTTACTGATACTTTTTGTTAAACGCTGTAATAGTTTTGTTTCAGATTTACAAATGGTCTGACAAAATTACATTTTTTTTGCTTGAAAACTTTGCTATAAAGAAACTTTTTAACTAATTTTGTCGGTGGAATAAATGAAATAACCGACAGACAATCAAATAATCAAAAACAATCAGAATATGAATAGTAGACTTTTTGCCTGTGCTTTGGCTTTCTCTGCAGCTGTATCTTCATACGCCCAGACGCATGTGATGACAGTGGATACAAAGAAACCCGGAGCCATCGTACAGAACACAATGTACGGTCTGTTTTTTGAAGACATTAATTATGCTGCCGACGGGGGGCTGTATGCCGAGAAAGTGAAAAACCGTTCTTTCGAGTTTCCTCAAAGTTTTATGGGATGGCAGACGTTCGGGAAGGTTGAGTTGAAGAATGACGGGCCGTTCGAGCGTTGTCCCCATTATGTGATGCTTTCCGATCCCGGACACCGTGACCGCCGTACGGGCTTGGTGAACGAGGGGTATTTCGGAATAGGAGTGATTCAGGGAGAGGAATATCGTTTCTCTGTTTGGGCAAAGGCACCTAAAGGCACTGCTGGGCTTAATATTCAGCTTATAGACCCAAGCACGATGAAGGAAAGACAGGAGTTCGCATCGGCAAAGCTTAAGATTACCTCAGCGGAATGGAAGAAGTATGAGGTTGTTATAAAGTCGCCTGTTACAAACGCCAAGGCCCGGCTTCGTATCTATCTTGACGGCAAGAACAGTGTCTGTCTTGAGCATGTGAGTCTTTTCCCCGTGAATACGTTCAAGAACCGTGAGAACGGTATGCGCCGTGATCTGGCACAGGCTTTGGCCGACGAGAATCCCGGAGTATTGCGTTTCCCCGGAGGATGTATTGTTGAGGGCGTGGATCTTGAGACACGCTATCAGTGGAAGAACACCATAGGACCGGTAGAGAACCGTCCGTTGAACCAGAACCGCTGGGAGTATACTTTTGCCCATCGCTATTTCCCTGACTATTATCAGAGCTACGGACTTGGATTCTTTGAATATTTCCAGCTTTCCGAAGATATCGGTGCAGAGCCGCTGCCGGTTCTTAATGTAGGCATGGCATGCCAGTTCCAGAATCCAGACGAGACGGCACATGTCGCAATGGATGCCCTTGACCCATATATTCAGGATTGTCTCGACCTTATAGAGTTTGCCAACGGAGACACTACAACGGTATGGGGACGCAAGCGTGCGGAAATGGGACATCCTGCGCCTTTCAACCTCAAGATGATTGCCGTGGGCAACGAGCAGTGGGGTGAGATGTATTTCAAGCGTCTTGAGCCGTTTGTAAAGGCTATCCGGGCAAAATATCCTAAGATAAAGATTGTAGGTACAAGCGGTCCTGATTCTGAGGGAAAGATGTTTGAGGCAGGATGGAAAGCGATGAAAGAGCAGAAAGCCGACCTCGTGGATGAACATTTCTATCGTCCTGAGGCATGGTTCCTGAGCCATGGCCTGCGCTATGAGAGCTACGACCGTAAGGGGCCAAAGGTGTTTGCAGGAGAGTATGCCTGCCATGGCAGGGGCAAGAAGTGGAATCATTATGAGACCTCGCTGTATGAGGCTGCCTTTATGACAGACTTTGAACGTAACGCTGATGTTGTCCACATCACGGCCTATGCCCCGTTGTTTGCGCATGTGGAGGGCTGGCAATGGCGTCCGGACCTTATATGGTACGACAATGTGCGGATGTTCAAGACTGTCAGCTATTATGTTCAGCAGATGTATGCCTCAAACAAAGGCACAAATGTTCTGAAACTGACTATGGGCGGCAAGCCGGTGGCCGGACAGGAAGGGCAGGACGGACTGTTTGCAAGTGCGGTGGCTGACAAGGCAAACGGCTCGGTTATCGTAAAGGTTGTCAACACATCAAAGACTCCACAGGACGTGAGTCTGAATCTTGCCGGTATGAATGCCAGACCGGATGTTGAGACCATAACCTTGTCAAGCACGGAAATGGATGCCGACAATACTCTTGACAATCCGGAGAGGATAGTTCCCCAAAGCGGTACATTGCGCTGTGAGCAGGGTAAGAAGACTACGATAGTCAACGACAGGCTGCAGCCGATGACGTTCCGGATATATAAGGTATTCAAGAGCGGAAAATAACATAAAGACGTATTTTTTAAATAAGAAAAGAGGAATTGCGGATAAAACAACTGCAGTTCCTTTTTTCTTTTAATGTCAGTTATAGATGTCTAAAACGTATTATTGTCGATTTTTTTTTGTAAATTTGCAGCGTAATGTATACTTATAGCACATGAGTGTTGCAGAACTGTTGAATGATAGAAGTGAGGCGAGGCGTTTTTCTTTTGAAGTGCTTCCGCCGCTGAAAGGAAACGGTACGGAGCGTTTGTTTAATACCATAGACAAGCTCAGGGAGTTTTGTCCGATGTTTATTAACATAACAACCCATCACAGTGAGTATGTGTATAGACAGATGGATAACGGATTGCTGCAGCGTAACCGTGTGCGCCGTCGTCCAGGAACTATAGCGATTGCTGCTGCGATACAGAACAGGTATGGTATTCCTGTGCAGCCTCATGTCATTTGCAGTGGAGTGACGGTAGAGGACATTGAATACGAATTGCTTGATTTGCAGTTTCTCGGTATCAGTAATATATTGCTTTTACGTGGCGATAAGGCAAGGGATGACCGTATGTTTGCTCCTACTGCCGGTGGTCATGAGCATACTACGGACTTGATACGTCAGGTAAATATGTTCAATGAAGGATATTTTGCAGACGGCTCTCCTATAAAATGTCCGGGAGTGAAGTTCGACTATGGGGTGGCCTGCTATCCGGAGAAGCATGAGGAAGCGCCTAATCTTGAAATGGATATGATGTATCTTAAAGAGAAGCAGGATATGGGTGCAGGCTATGCCGTGACACAGTTGTTCTACGACAACCGGAAATATTTTGAATTTGTCGACAAGGCCCGTTCAATGGGTATCACCATTCCTATAATTCCGGGTATAAAGCCGTTTTCAAAGTTAAGCCAGCTCACTGTAGTCCCGAAGACTTTCCATTGTGACATACCGCAGGAACTTGCATCTGAGGCCGTGAAGTGCAAGAATGATGACGAGGCAAGAATGCTTGGCATAGAGTGGGCCGTGTCGCAGTGCCGTGAGCTTTACGGGAAAGGTATCGGCAACATACATTTCTATACGGTGTCGGCTGTGGATTCTGTGGCGGAAGTGGCGAGAAGATTGTCGGTATGACGGGGAGGCTGTTTGGAATAATCAGGCTTTGCGGTATGCCTTTGAAATAGATTGCAGGCCTGAGGCCGGGATAAAACATGTTTTGGCTATGCAGGGGCGAAGCGTTTATTGAATACACAATTTGAAATAAATATATGTATTAATGTCATTCGGTAGATGAAGTTTAGTGAGGTAATAGGGCAGGAGGAAGTCAGGAAACGTCTTGTCGGAATGGTTTCCGGAGGGCGATTGCCGCATGCGATGATGTTTTGCGGTCCTAAGGGATGCGGAAAGATGGCTTTGGCTCTTTCTTTCGCATCTTATCTGCTGTGTGCGGGGCGTGACGAAAGTCATGAGGCTGACTCTTGCGGCATTTGCCGTCAGTGCGCGATGCTCCGTAAATGGGAACATCCCGACCTCCATTTCACCTATCCTACGATAAAACTGCCTTCGATGTCGTCTGACCATAAGCCGGTAAGTGACGATTTCTCACGTGAGTGGCGTGAGATGTTGCGCTCCGAAGGGCCTTATTTCACAATGGACAGATGGCTTCGTGAGATGGGTGCGGAAAACCAGCAGGCAATAATAACAGCAGGAGAAAGTGACAGCCTGACGCGTAAGCTGAGCATGAAGTCGAGTCAGGGTGGTTATAAGGTATCGCTGATATGGTTGCCGGAGCGTATGAATGCCGAGTGTGCCAACAAGTTGCTGAAACTGATAGAGGAACCGCCTTCACAGACAGTGTTTATAATGGTTTGCGAGGAGCCTGACAAACTTCTTGAAACCATACGCAGCCGTACGCAGCGTATTGATATCCATAAGATAGACAACGGAAGCGTGGAGAAGGCCATTATGGCACGTGACAGGAACATGACGCCCGAAGATGCCCGCCGTATAGCAAGGATAGCCAACGGCAATTGGCTTAAGGTTATTGAGGAAACCGCTCCCGGGAATGAGGCGATGGAGTTTCTTGACCTTTTTCAGATGCTTATGCGTCTGGCCTACATGCGGAATGTGAAGGAATTGAAAAAGTGGAGTGACACATTGCAGTCATTCGGACGGGAGAAGCAGAAACGCTTCCTTGATTATTTCATGCGGCTTATACGCGAGAATTTCATGTATAATTTCCGGGAGCCGTCCTTGGTTTACATGACCTCGCGTGAAGAGGAGTTTGCACGTAACTTCTCTCGTTTTGTAAATGAGTATAATATATTTCCGATATGCGACCTTGCCGGCAGGGCTGCGAGAGACATAGGGCAGAATGCCAATGCCAGAATGGTGTTTTTCGATTTTGCCATGCAGATGATAGTGCTGCTTATACAGAAGAAAGAGAATAGTTGAAACAATATATCACAAATATATAATCTATGGACTATAAAGATAAGGAATTTGAAATATACAGAGGCTGCGACCGGGGGCTTTGCCGTCGTGCTGTGGGGCGTCAGGACAGGCAGTTGAACACTTATGACTGGCTCGCCGACGTACCGGGGAATGCCGATACGACAGATTTGGTTGAAGTGCAGTTTAAACATACCCGTAAGGGATATTACCACAATGTGAACAATCTTGAGCTTAAGAAAGGCGATGTGGTGGCAGTAGAGGCAAATCCAGGCCACGACATAGGTGTCGTGACACTTACCGGAAGGCTTGTGAAGCTTCAGATCAAGAAGGCAAACCTGAAATCGGCAGACGATATAAAGCGTATATACAGGCATGCCCGTCCTGTGGATATGGATAAATATAAGGAAGCTAAGGGCAGGGAACATGCCACGATGATACAGAGCCGCCAGATAGCGAAGGATCTTGGCCTGAAGATGAAGATTGGCGATGTGGAATATCAGGGCGACTGCAATAAAGCCATATTTTATTATATTGCTGATGAGCGTGTGGATTTCAGGCAGCTGATAAAGGTGCTTGCCGACACGTTTCATGTGCGTATCGAGATGAAACAGATTGGGGCGCGTCAGGAAGCCGGTCGGATTGGAGGTACAGGTCCTTGCGGACGTGAGCTGTGCTGTGCCACATGGATGAAGAACTTTGTTAGTGTAAGTACAAATTCAGCGCGCTTCCAGGATATCTCTCTGAATCCGCAGAAGCTTGCAGGAATGTGTGCGAAGCTGAAGTGTTGTCTTAACTATGAGGTTGACGATTATGTCGAGGCCGGACGTCTCCTGCCAAGCAAGGAAGTTGTATTGCAGACGATGGACAGTGACTATTATGTGTTCAAGAGCGACATTCTTGCAGGACTTATAACCTATTCAACCGACAAGAACATTGCCGCAAACCTGGAGACAATCACTGCAAAGCGTGCAAAGGAGATAATCGAAATGAACCGCAGGGGCGAGAAACCGGATACTCTTTCCGAAGACGACGGGGATAAAGAAAGCGGAAAGTCGGTGGATTTGCTTGAGGGTGACAGTATAAGTCGTTTTGACAAGACAAGGAAGAAGAAAAAGAAAGCGCAATCAAAGCAGCGGGGTATCGGCCAGCCCCAACAGGCAGATACAGGCATCGAGCAGCATGCCCCTCGCAGGGCAAACCGTCTGAATGACCAGTCAAACGGGCATGATTCCGTTTCAGGGCAGACAAACAATAAGTTCCAGCAGAATACAGGCGGAAGGAATGCTATGGCAGGGAATGGTCAGAATGACGGCAATGGTCAGCCACGCAGGCCGAGGCAGCAGAGAGGAAAGGCAAATAACCGTCAATCAAAAAGCAACGGTCAGCAGAATGTCAAGGAATAATTGTTTTTTTCAAATATCAATGATGGTGATTACGGTTGCCGCGGCTCTTATGTCGTGCAACCGTAATACTGTTTATGATCATTATGAACATACCCCGTTGAAAGGATGGGAGCGTATGGACACGCTTATGTTCGGTATCGGTCCTATGGCGTCGGCCGCACGGTATAATCAGGAGATAGGTATACGTATAAGCGGAGAGTATCCGTTTATGAGTGTCTCATTGATTGTAGAACAGCATGTATTTCCGGCCGGCACTGTCAGGTGTGATACGGTAGACTGTCATTTTATAGGTAATGACGGCATGATAAAAGGCCGTGGTGTGGGTAGTTTCCAGTATATGTTTCCTTTTGCGGTGTCAGATTTGAATGAAGGAGACTCTATAGCCGTGTATATCCGTCATAATATGAAACGTGAGACTCTTCCTGGAATATCGGATGTAGGACTGCGTGTCTCAAGGCAGTGAAACGACCGGTCACAGCCTTTATTTCCTTATCAGGTTGCGGCCGGCGTCTATTCTTAAAAATATGAAGAGGAGGAAGGTGAATCCCCATAGCGACGAGCCCCCGTAGCTGAAGAACGGCAGCGGGATGCCGATGACCGGGGTCAGTCCGAGCACCATGCCTACATTTATGAACACGTGGAAGAGGAATATGGAAAGCACTGAATATCCGTATACTCTTCCAAAACGGTAAGGCTGGCGTTCCGCGAGATGTATAAGCCTGAGTATCAGTGCGAGGAAAAGCAGCAGGACTCCGGCCGAACCTATGAACCCTTCTTCTTCTCCTACAGTACAGAATATGAAGTCTGTATCCTGTTCCGGAACGAATTTCAGTTTTGTCTGTGTGCCGTTGAGGAACCCTTTTCCCTCGATTCCTCCGGACCCTATGGCAATCATGCTCTGATGCACGTTATAGCCGCCTCTTGCCAGGTCGTCGTCAAGCCCGAGAAGAACGTTTATGCGGGTGCGCTGGTGTATTTCCAATACATTGTTAAGCACATGGTCGGCAGAATAGAAGAATGCCATGGAGCCAAGGGCGAACAAGACAATCAGATAATAGTTTCGGATCCGCGAGCCAAGTCCTTCCCATAGAAGCCAGCCGATGAGTATGGCACTTGTAACAAGCTGTATCCATACAATGTCGAATGGTATGACATAGATGGAGAATAAGAGAAAGATGGCCGTGGCTGTCATGCAGCAGAAAAACATCTTCCATGCCAGGGCTTTATTCCGGCAGTATATCAGTACCATTGCTATTGAGAACAGTTGTATAAGAAGCAGCACCGTAAATTTCCCTGCTGATGTCGGAGTGTCCAGAAGCGGTATTTGTTCAAAGCGTATGCCTATCACAAAGTAGATGACAGCCGCCACACCTGTAAACAATACGCTTCCTGTCATTCCTTCGCGGTAGAAAACGAGAAAGAACGCGAGATATACAAGTGCCGAGCCGGTTTCTTTTTGTAGTATGATGAATACCATCGGTGTGAATACGATGGCCATCGTTATGGCAAAATCCTTCAGCTTGTGAATACTGTATCCAAATGTGCTCATGAATTTTGCCAGAGCCAGTGCCGTGGCGAACTTGGCGAATTCGGCCGGTTGCAGGCGCAGCGAGCCTAACACCAGCCATGAGCGTGAGCCTTTTATCTCATGGGGATTGAAAATCGTTGCAAACAGCAGCAGCAGCAGCGTGCCGTATATAATGTATGAGAATGTGTCGTAAAACCTGTCGTCAAGCATGACGAGCACAAATCCTATGCATACAGATGTGCCAATCCATACGAGCTGCATGCCGGAACGTGTGCTGAGGCTGAAGATGTCCGTGTCTCCATAAGTGTAGCTTGCGCCGCATACACTTATCCACCCGAATGTGAGAAGGGCAATATAGATACATATCGTCCACCAGTCTATCGATCGTATTACGCTTGGTCTTTTATCTGTCTCCCTTGCCATAGAATATTGTTCTGTCGTGGAAATCCTCCGCTTTCTTCCTTGAATTGTCGTCTAACTTGCCGTTTATATACTGTTCCATCATGAGCGCGCCTATAGGCACTCCATATTCGGCTCCGAACCCTCCGTTCTCTACATATACGGCAATGGCTATTTTCGGATTTTCCATGGGCGCGAATCCCATGAACACCGAGTGGTCCTGGCCGCGGTTCTCCGCTGTTCCTGTCTTTCCGCATACGGCATAGTCGGCTCTGTTTGCCGCACGGCACGTTCCTTTAAGTACTGCCCCGCGCATTCCTTCGACAACCTGCCTGTATGTCCATTCCGGTGCTTTTGTGTAATGTCTTGTGGTGTATGCGGTATCCAGGGGCATACCTTGTATTTTCCTCACCACGTGAGGGGTGTAGTAATATCCCCTGTTGGCAATAGTCGCCCCGAGATTTGCTATTTGAAGTGGGGTCAGGTTAACCTCTCCCTGGCCGATGGATATACTTATTATTGTAAGTCCGTTCCATGAGCCCTTGTATGCCTTGTCGTAAAATTCGGCATTGGGTATAAGGCCGCGTTTCTCGCCCGGGAGGTCTATGCCGAGTTTATATCCGAATCCCATGCTCACCATATAGTCTCTCCAAGTGTTCATCGCTTCTTGCGGACTGTGGTATTTCCTGCGGTTGCCGATCATGTAGTACAGTCCCCAGCAGAAGTATCCGTTGCATGATGTGGTAAGCGCGCTTGTCAGTGCGAGTGGCGATCCGTGTCCGTGGCATCCGACGTGAAGGCCGCGGTGGTAGAAGCCATGATTGCATGAGAATGGTGTGGACGGTGTTATTATTCCCTCGCTGAGATAGGTAAGCGCCTGTGTCGTCTTGAATGTAGAGCCTGGAGGGTATTGTCCCATTATACTCCGGTTGAGCAGCGGTTTCCACGGGTTGAGGTTGAGCATCCTGTGGTTCTTGCCGCGTTGCCTGCCGGTCATTATCCGCGGGTCGTAGGTAGGTGATGACACCATACAGAGCACTTCTCCGGTAGCCGGCTCGATGGCCACTATACTTCCAATCTTGCCATTCATGAGATATTCCCCCAGGGCCTGAAGCTTAAGGTCAATGCTGAGCGTGAGATTCTTCCCGGGCACAGGACGCCTGTCGAAAGCCCCGTTCTGATATCTGTCCTTGATTCTTCCACGTGCGTCACGTAGCAGGATCTGCACGCCTTTCTCTCCGCGCAGAACCTTTTCATATTTGCGTTCTACTCCCAGTTTGCCGATAAAGTCTCCCGGCTGGTAGTAGTCGTCTTCCTCAATGTCGGCGGGCGACACTTCCGCCATATCGCCGAGGATATGTGCGGCATAGGGGTATTGGTATTGCCTTATGCTGCGTTTTTGTATATAGAATCCTGGAAACTTGAACATCTTTTCCTGGAAGATGCTGAAATCCTTGTCTGAAAGCTGACTCATGAACAGTTGCTGGGTGAACCTGGAGTATCCGGGTGCGGCTTTTATCGCGTCCATTCTCTTTATGAAGAACTCCTTGGATATGTTCAGCGCATTACAGAATTCTGTCGTGTCCAGATGCCCTTTCTCTTCATTCATGACCACCATTATGTCGTAGGCCGGCTGATTGTATACCATCAGTTTTCCGTTGCGGTCGCTGATGATGCCTCTTGACGGGAATTCTATCTTCTTGAAAAAAGCGTTTGAGTCGGCGTTTCTCTTATAGTCGTCACTCATGATCTGAAGTGTGAAGAGCCGCACGATGTATATGGCCACAATGGCAACGGCCACTCCGGCAATTACATATTTGCGGTTTTCAAGTCCAAAGTCTTTCACTTCTTTCTCAGGCTTTCTAAGGTGAGTATGAGCGTTGTGGTAATGACAGTGCTGCCGAGGATACATTCAAGCCAGTGCTGCCAGTTGAAGAAGCATAGTGTTTCCAGGGTGAAATATATTATGGTGTATACAAGTACCATGATAATGGTGTAGAAAGTGTATTTCATGGCACCGATTGTATTCATTGCCGGTATTACGCTTGTCTGTTCGTTCCTTTCGTCTCTCTGTATGAAAAGTGTGAGCAGATACGGCTGTATCGCTCCGATGACAGTCAGTGATGCCGCCGCAACGCCCGGGGTATTGGTAAATGTGTCTGTGGTTATGCCAAGCGTAAAGCTCCACAGTAAGATGCCCCATTTGGGATAGTTGTACGGCATTGTAAGGATGAAAAAGACATAGAGCAACGGTGTGGCGCAGTTGAACAGATGGATATTGTTGAGCACCAGCACTTGTGTGAGGCACAGTATACAGAACAGTGTCAGTTTTTTCATGAATTCCGTTATCATATCCGCGTTTGCTATTTTGTTATTGCCGCTCCCGAATTCTGCCGTATCGAATCACGTGCGGCCTCAAGCAGCTTTGCCCTTTCTGCGATGGTCCTGTCGTTGATTACACATACGTCGCGCAGGTTGCCGAAGTCGGTCGTGAGATGTACCTTCAGTTTATACGACAGGCCGTCGCTTGAATTATATACCTCCACTATTTTGCCCACGAGAACACCGGCGGGGAAAATAGACGAGTATCCGCTTGTCTCCACCCAGTCGCCGCGTTTGAAATGGGCGTGTCGCGGCACATCCTCCACGTATGCAATGTCGCTTGCCCCACCGTTCCATTTGAGATATCCGAAATATCCTCTTTTTCTGATAGAGCAGCTTATTCGGGAATGTGTGTTGAGTACGGGCATCACTATCGAATAGTGTTCGGATACGAGATATACGATTCCTACTATTCCGTTTCCGCACGCCACTCCCATGTCCGTTTCCACTCCGTCGGCACGTCCTTTGTCTATTGTAATTAGGTTGTCCGGCCTGTCGATGGTATTGCTTATGACTTTGGCGGGAACAAGGCTGTATTGTTCGAGTATTCTCAGGCCTGCACGTTCAGCCGCCGTAGTGTCTTCCGTAAGTTCTCCGTAGAGGCGTGAAAGCTGGTTGAGCTGGCGTTCAAGGTGGAAGTTGCGGAGGGTTAATTCTTTGTTTACATGCGTCAGTGACAAGTAGGATTCAATGGCGGAACTCCATTCGTATATCTTGCCCGTTACGGCATTGGCGGATGTAAACCACACGCTACTCTGATAGTTGTTGTACTGGAACAACAAAACCACACTGACTACTTCCAGGAAAATGAAAAGTAGCCAGTGGTATTGTTTTGTAATAAATTCAATTAAGTTGTGCATGGTTCTTTACGCCTTTTCCCCTTATCTCATCAGGAAAGAGAAACGGTTGACGTTCTTGAGGGCGATACCTGCGCCTTTTGCCACGCTGTGCAGCGGATCCTCGGCAATATGGAACGTTATGTTTATCTTGTCTTTCAGCCTCTTGTCAAGACCGCGGAGCAATGCTCCTCCTCCGCTCAGATAGATACCGTTCTTCACGATGTCTGCATAAAGCTCCGGAGGCGTCTGTTCCAGGGCAGACAATACGGCGTTCTCAATCTTTGCTATTGTCTTGTCAAGACAGTGCGCTATTTCCTGATAGCATACAGGCACCTCCATGGGAAGGGCGGTGATGCGGTTCGGGCCATGTACGACATAGTCTTCCGGTGCCTCGTCGCCAAGGTCGGTGAGTGCGGATCCCACATGTATTTTTATTCGCTCCGCCATTCGTTCGCTCACTTTCACATTGTGTTGCCTGCTCATGTATTCCTGGATGTCGGCTGTGAGGTCGTCGCCGGCTGTGCGTATGGAGTTGTTGCTGACAATGCCTCCGAGAGAAATCACGGCAATCTCGGTGGAGCCTCCGCCTATGTCGACAATCATGTTGCCCTCGGGAGCCTCTACGTCAATGCCGATTCCTATGGCTGCGGCCATAGGTTCAAATATCAGATATACGTCACGTCCGTCGGCATGCTCGGCCGAATCGCGTACGGCGCGAAGCTCCACCTCTGTTGAGCCTGACGGAACACCGATGACCATTCTGAGAGACGGTGAGAACATACGGTTGCCCGTATGCACCATTTTTATAAGTCCGCGCATCATCTGCTCGCAGGCTGAGAAGTCTGCTATCACACCGTCGCGCAGGGGGCGTATGGTCCGTATGTTGTCATGTGTCTTCTCATACATCATTTTTGCCTTTTCGCCTACGGCAATCATTTTGTCGGTACGGCGGTCTAAGGCAACTACGGAAGGCTCGTCGACTACAATTTTATCATCACTGATAATGATGGTGTTGGCTGTGCCAAGATCCATCGCAATCTCTTGAACGAATGAAAAAAATCCCATTTTGAAATTGTTGGTTTACGGGTTGCGGGGATGTGCTGATTATTTTGTGAACCAGTTGTGGATGGCCGTGTCGTAATGGCTGCTCACACCGAAGGCACGTCCGGCAAGCATCTTACGGTCTTCTATATCCGTGTTTGCTCCTTTCTTTTCGAGGATGTCGAGGAGGACACCGTATTCGGCCTTGCTCGGCACGATGACAACATCATTGAAATTCTTTGCACCGGCACGGATAAGTGATATTCCGCCTATGTCTATCTTTTCGATGATGTCTGCATCCGAAGCTCCGCTTGCCACTGTGTCCTCGAAGGGATAGAGGTCTACTATGACAAGGTCAATGGCAGGTATTTCGTACTGTTTCATCTGTTCCTGGTCGCCCTCGTTGTCGCGGCGTCCGAGAATGCCTCCGAATATTTTCGGGTGAAGGGTCTTCACTCTTCCACCGAGTATGGAAGGATATGTTGTCACGTCCTCCACTTTCCGGCACTTGTAGCCGAGCGACTCGATAAAGCTCTGCGTACCTCCTGTGGATAGGAATTCAACACCCTCTTCGTTTAACTTTTTCAACAATTCGTCCAAGCCATCTTTGTGATAAACTGAGATTAATGCGGTTTTAATTTGCTTTGTTCCTGCCATGTGTCTATAACATTATATATATGAAAAATCTGTTTGGGTTGCAAAGATACTAAAAACAGGCGACAGCGCAACATATTTATAAGAAAAATGTTATGCGGCCGGCTTTTTACTTGATTTACCCCAAAATGCGCGTTTGCGGAAGGGGATGCGGATGAAATGACAACGGTCTGTTCTCAAATTGAAAACAGACCGTTGGTCAATCGCAAACAGGCTGGTGCAAAACCTTCCGACTTAAGTCGGAAAGGTGTCTGACTTAAGTCGGAAGCTTTTCCGGCTGTAGTCGGAAGGTCTGCGAACAGGCACTTTCAAGTCTGTGATTGTACGTTTTGAATTAAAAACGTACGCTATTCTTTTTTTGAACGCCGGTGGTATATAAACGTGCATCCGATTTTTTGTGTGCTTAAAAAAGCGTCAGGCGCGGATGTGAGGCTCTCAAGCAATTTGATGGCGGCATGTTTTGTCAGTCCGAACTTCCTTATCAAGTCTTGCCGGGTTATCACTCCGTGTTCATCAAGGTGGCTGTCTATCAGCTGTATTATTTCCTCCCTTTTATACGTCTTTGAGTGTCCCACTCTACCTCGTCCGGTCATGTTCTCGAATCCGTATTCGTTGTCGTTCAGCATGTTGAGGAAACTCTTGTCTGGTATGAATCCTATTGTTTCTATGCCGATGTCGTGTCCGGTGATGTCGGCCGGATTAGTGAAATGCGGTTTTTGTTCGTTTCCTGTTTCGTCGTGCTGCTTTTTGAATCCCACTTTCAGGTAAAATGTGCCGAATCCGTTGATATGCAGCCGTTTGTTGTCGGTAAGAAATTCGATGATTTCCTCTTTTAATACGTCGAGAGTCATTTCCATCACCTCCGGGCGCAACAGGCCGTGCTGCTTGAGATGTTCCTTGAGGTCGGTGCTGTTTGCTGTGTAATAACTCTCGTGACGCACCTGATAGGTGGTCTGGCCTTCCGTGTCTTTCAACGGATTGCGGTGTACGCTGAATTTGATTTTACGTGCCATGATTTTTAAAGGTTTTGAATTTTGAATTAAAAGCACTGCAAATTTAATGCTTTTTGCGGTTAAACGGTAAAACGGCAGGTGTGTTTTGTGGTTAGTCGTGAATAAATGTTGCGAAATGCCTGCTGCTGCCTTCCTGTTGTGTGGTCTGGGCTACGGCCCGGACGTGGGCATGATGATTTTGGGCAATGTGATTCCTGTTCGTGTTCCATGAGTCCCTTTCACTTGTATATCAAATTAAAACATGATAAATCTTGGATTTCTCACATTTAACAGTTATCTTTGCACAAAAACAAAGGACTATGGCAAACTACATACGATTCGATTGGGCAATGAAACGGCTTTTGCGCAACAAGGCCAACTTCGGGGTGCTCGAAGGACTGCTGACAACATTGCTCAAAGAAAAAATCACAATATGCAAGCTGCTTGAAAGTGAAAGCAATCAGGAGGATGAGTATGACAAGTACAACCGGGTGGACATGCTTGCGGAGAACGAAAAGGGAGACCTGTTTCTTATAGAAATACAGAACAACAACGAATACGCATATTTCCAGAGAATGTTGTTCGGGACATCCAAGCTGGTGACCGAATACATAAACCGGGGAGAGGGCTATCAGAAGATAAGGAAGATATACAGTATAAACATCGTATATTTCTCGCTCGGCGCAGGAACCGACACGGTATACCGGGGAAGGACGGAGTTCCGGGGAATACACAACGGAGAGATTCTGAACCTTTCGCCGTTCCAGAAACAGACCTTCAAGGTTGACACCGTAAGCCAGCTGTATCCGGAATATTACATCCTCAAAGTGAACGACTTCAATACCGTGGCAAAGACACCACTGGAGCAATGGATTTACTATCTGAACACAGGAGAGGTTACTTCAGACGCAACTGCACCGGGACTTGACAAAGTGCGCGAGCATCTGAAACTGGAACGCATGACAAAGGATGAACTGTCTGCATACTACCGGCATCTTGACAATATCGTAATCCTCCGGGACAATATCTTTACGGAAAGAGCTGAAGGAAGAGCAGAAGGTAGGGCTGAAGGAAGAGCAGAAGGTAGGGCTGAAGGGATTGCCGAGGGGATTACCAAGGGAAAAGCTGAAGGAAGAACCGAAGGGGCCTTCAATAAAAGTATTGAAATTGCCCGTGGCATGAAAAACGACGGACTGCCTGTTGAAATCATAGCCAAGTATACAGGACTGCCTGTTGCAGACATAGAAAAATTATAAAATTTGGCAAAACACAGATAATATCAGCTGCCCCATAATGTCGCTCTTCCCCAAAATGAATGAAGTGGCGGTAATGTCTTTTCCTTAAAAACAAAAAAGGAATCCTCGAAAATCAGGATTCCTTTTTTGTAGCGGGAGGGGGTCACGATCCCTCGACCTCCGGATTATGAATCCGACGCTCTAACCAGCTGAGCTATCCCGCCATCGTTGTTTTGCGGGTGCAAAGGTAATGTAAATATTTGGATTTGCAAAAAAAAAACCGACTTTTTTCATGTTTTTCTTAAAATAATCGTATTTTTGTACACGAAACGATAATACTGTTGATTTAAAGCAAATATTCCTTAATGACAAGCATGCAAAAAAAGAGAATCAGAAAAGAATATCAGTTGTCCGCAAAATCCCCGTCAATGGTCTGGGGACTGATAGGTGAAGCCTCAGGACTGCAGAAATGGATAGCGGATTATGTGGATGTGGATAATGAAAACTCGTTTGTTTTCACATGGGGCGAGGAATGGACGGAACATCATAGTATAACCTTTTGCGTTCTGGATAAAAAGAAGAACGAATATATAAGGTTCCGGGCTGATGATGAGGAATGTCCGGAAGCCTATATGGAGATGCGTATAGAGAAAAGTGAGCTTACAGGCAGCCTGACTCTTGTTGTCACCGACTATGCCGAGCCTGACGAGACAGAGGCTCTTGAGGATATTTGGGATAACAATATAGAGCGTCTCCATCGTATAAGCGGTATTTAGCCTTTGTCTGTTCCGGAGGCTTGACGGGCCGGCAATTCACACCTGTCGCTTCCTGCGGAATCATTGTCCGGCGTGCAAATTTTAATAAAAAAACGAAAAAAGATATGTTCTCTCGCTTATTTGTGGTAATTTTGCATGTTGGATGCACTTAAATGTGAGCTTAGAATATTATAATGTTCCGCATAAAGAAATTAGATATCTTCATAATAAAGCACTTTGCCCTGTTGTTTGCGGGGGCGTTTTTTATCTGTCTGTTTGTGCTGATGATGCAGGCCGTATGGCGATTTGTTGATGAGCTGATAGGCAAGGGACTGACAATGGACGTGCTCGCACAGTTTTTCTGGTATATGGGCTTATGGCTTGTGCCTCAGGCTTTTCCTCTTGCTATCCTGCTTTCGTCGCTTATCACTTTCGGTAACTTGGGTGAGAGTTCCGAGCTCACGGCAATCAAGGCCGCAGGAATATCTCTCATGCAGGCTTTCCGTCCTTTGATAGTGATAGTCGCGCTTATCACCTGCTGCTCGTTTTATTTTCAGAACGTCATCGGTCCGGAGGCGAACAAGTCTTTTTATCAATTGCTGCTTTCCATGAAACAGAAGAGTCCGGAACTGGAAATTCCGGAAGGGGTGTTCTATGACGGCATTCCAAACTGTAACCTGTATGTTCAGAAGAAGGATATGAGCACAGGCATGCTCTATGGCATAATGATATACCGTCTTAACGGAGGATATGATGATGCTACGATAATCCTTGCTGATTCAGGCATGCTTCAGTCTACGGCCGAGAAAAAGCATTTAATGCTGACATTGCATAGCGGAGAGTGGTTCGAGAACATGAATTCCCAGGATATTGCAGGGAGTGCAAATATACCATATAGGAGGGAGACGTTTGTTTCAAAGACAATATTGCTGGATTTTGACGGTGATTTCAATATGGCTGAAGCGTCGGGAATATCATCGGATGCGCGTTCAAAAAGCCTTGGACAGATAGTCAACGACCTTGATTCCATACGTGAGTTTAACGACAGTGTGGGGCATGCGTTCTATGAACAGTCGAAAAACGGGATGATGTATGCGTACTCTCGTCTGTCGCATAATGACACCATAAATGCGATAAAGAGAGGCTCAGGGGGTAGTGTGAGCACCGATACCTTGTTCGCGCGTCTTCAATCAGAGGAAAAGGCGGATGTGATGCGTGTTATGGTGAATGACGTGAATATGGCGAAGTCGAATTTGGAGATGAAAGGGGCTTATACAAATGAGCTTAACCGTACGGAGCGCAAACACAGGATAGAGGCGTACACAAAGATAACGGTCTCCCTTACATGCCTGCTGTTCTTCTTTATAGGCGCCCCATTGGGCGCGATCATACGTAAGGGAGGTCTCGGTGTGCCTATGATATTGTCTGTGCTGGTGTTTATAATTCATTTTATCTTCGACAATGCCGGAATGAAAATGGCGAGGGACGGGACATGGACCGTTTTCTTCGGAAAGACCATATCGCTGTTTGTGCTTACACCGCTTGCCGTATTTATCACATATAAAGCGAACAAGGACTCTGTCGTTTTCAATATGGATCTGTATAAGAGCCTGATGGCGAAGATATTGGGTTTGCGCCAAAGCAGAAACATATACCGGAAGGAAGTGGTGATTACCGAACCGGACTATGTCTCTGATTCAGGCAAGCTCAGCAGAATCACGGAGGAGATAATGGCGTATTCACGCGAGAACAGCCTGCTTAAGGCTCCAAATCCTTTCAACGTGTTTTTCGGGACAGGGGAAGACCATCTTATAGAAGAAATAGACAGTGAGATGGAGCAGATAATAGAAGACCTGTCAAATTCACGTGACCATGTGATAATAAACGAACTGAATAATTATCCTATTATTGCCACTCATGCCCATACGCGGCCTTTCGGCCGGAGATGGATGAATGTTGCGGCATTCATAATCTTTCCGTTAGGCATATTCTTTTATTTGAGGATGTGGCGTTTCAGGTTGCGCCTGTTGCGTGACTTGAAGGTGATAAGGACTACAAACGACAATATATTGAGAAGAATAAATGAGAGAATATCCTCATAGATATATAATAAGGTATAATATTTTATGTTATGGAAAATTTTAAATTAAATACCATTGAAGAGGCTCTTGCGGATTTCAGAGAAGGAAAGTTTGTCATCGTTGTGGATGATGAAGACCGTGAGAATGAGGGTGACCTTATTATCGCCGCTGAAAAGATAACGGCGGAAAAGGTTAATTTCATGCTGAAATACGCCAGAGGCGTGCTTTGCGCTCCCATAACTATAAGCCGCAGTGAGGAACTGGATCTTCCGAGGCAGGTAGAGGATAATACATCCGTGCTCGGCACCCCGTTCACTGTTACTATAGATAAGCTTGAAGGGTGTTCCACGGGAGTGTCCGCGCATGACCGTGCCGAAACAATAAAGGCGCTTGCCGATCCTGCAAGTACTCCGAAAACTTTTGGGCGTCCCGGACACATAAATCCTTTATATGCCCAGGACAACGGTGTGCTGCGCCGTTCCGGACATACGGAGGCTGCCGTGGACCTGTGCAAACTCGCCGGACTCTATCCTGCAGGCGCGCTTATGGAGATAATGAATGATGACGGTACAATGGCAAGACTTCCGCATCTGGTGGAATTCGGACGGACCCATGGCCTGAAGATAATATCCATTGCAGACCTCATAGCATATAGGCTTGAGAGGGAAACTTTGATAGAGGTAGGCAATGAAGTGGACATGCCTACTGCCTACGGTCATTTCAGGCTCGTTCCTTTCCGGCAGAAAAGCAACGGCCTTGAGCATATTGCGTTGATAAAGGGAGAATGGAACGCGGAAGACCCCGTGCTTGTAAGAGTGCATTCCTCATGTGCCACCGGCGACATCCTTGGCAGCAAGCGCTGCGACTGTGGTGAACAGCTCCATAAAGCGATGGAGATGATAGACAAGGAGGGCCGGGGGGTCGTTATATATATGCAGCAGGAGGGCCGGGGCATTGGTCTTATGAACAAGATTGCGGCATACAAACTGCAGGAAGAGGGACTTGACACCGTTGAGGCGAACATTCATCTTGGTTTCAAGCCGGATGAGCGTGACTATGGATGTGGCGCGCAGATGCTGAGGTTTCTCGGTGTGCATAAGATGAGGCTGTTGACAAATAATCCCACAAAGAGGGTAGGGCTGGAAGCCTATGGCTTGGAAATAGTCGAGAATGTACCTATTGAGATATGCCCGAACGAATATGACTATAAATATCTGAAGACGAAGAAAGACCGTATGGGGCATACGCTTCACCTTGACTGATGTCTTGGTCTAAATGAAAACTTTCCCTTTTGTGGCTAAATGATTAAAAAGATATAATTATTGTTGCAAAAAAGAATAAATTAAGTAATTTTGCAGTTACTATAAAAAACAAACGAAAATATGGCACAATTATCTGATCGCCTGCAAAGGCTTTCGCCGTCGGCCACGTTGGCGATGTCTCAGAAAAGCTCTGAGATGAAGGCTCAGGGTATTGACGTTATAAACATGAGCGTCGGAGAACCGGATTTTAATACTCCGGACCGTATCAAGGAGGCTGCGAAAAAGGCTGTGGACGATAATTACTCACGTTATTCGCCGGTTCCGGGATATGCAGACTTGCGTAAGGCTGTTGTCAGCAAGTTGAAGCGTGAGAATAATCTTGACTATACGATAAATGAGGTCTTGGTGTCCAATGGTGCCAAACAAAGTGTATGCAACACGGTGTTGGCTCTGGTCAACCCGGGTGATGAGGTTGTTATCCCCGCGCCTTATTGGGTTTCCTATCCTCAGATGGTGAAACTTGCCGGAGGTGTCCCGGTTATTGTTGAAGCCGGATTCGGACAGAATTTCAAAATGACGGCCGAGCAGCTTGAAGAGGCAATCACTCCAAGAACCCGTCTTTTGATACTGTGCTCTCCGAGCAATCCCACCGGAAGCGTGTATTCAAAGGAGGAATTGAAGGCTTTGGCGGAGGTGATAAAAAAACACGACGGCCTGTTTGTGCTTGCCGATGAGATATACGAGCATATAAACTATATAGGGAAGCACGAGAGTATCGCTCAGTTTGAAGGAATGAAGGAGCGTACGATAATAGTGAACGGTGTGTCAAAGGCATACGCCATGACAGGATGGCGCATAGGATATATCGCCGCACCGGAGTGGATTGTAAAAGGATGCAATAAGCTTCAGGGACAGTATTCCAGCGGCCCTTGTTCCGTAAGCCAGAAAGCTGCGGAATATGCCTATAACGACAGTCAGGAATGTGTAGAGGAGATGCGCAAGGCGTTTGAGCGCAGGCGTGACCTGATTGTAAGGCTGGCGGGGGAAATACCGGGGCTCGAGGTCAATGTTCCGGAAGGCGCTTTCTATCTTTTCCCGAGATGCAGCAGTTTCTACGGGAAGTCCGACGGCAATGTGACAATAGGAAACTCTTCCGATTTTGCCATGTATCTTCTTGAAAAGGCACACGTCGCCACCGTTGGAGGCGGTGCGTTCGGTGATGACGACTGTTTCAGGATGAGCTATGCTACGAGTGATGACAATATAATAGAGGCGATGAGGCGCATAAAAGAAGCCTTGTCGGTTTTAAAATGATTGAAGTAACCCCTGCTGTCAGGCAAATTAAACGATGTTAAAAGCTCTTAATGTTAATTGAGGTAAGTATGATTTTTGTATCTTTGCAGAAAGATGCAGACTTTCCGTGTTATCTTTTTTCACAATCTGAGCTTAAGGTTAAATCGTGGAATCTATAAATTTAAATTCAAACATAACTAAAAAATTAAAAACATTAAATTATGGCAACTACAAAGAAAGCTGCTGCCCCGGCTAAAAAAGAGGGCTTCGGAGGTATTAAGAACGCATTTTGGATTCTTGTAATATGCTGCGCTGCTGCATATTCTTTCTATTTCTTCATTCTTGGTAATCCAGAAAACTTCGTTGGTGGTGACAGAGCAGGTCATCCGGCTAACCTTATGGGTACCGTATATAAGGGTGGTGTCGTTGTAGGTATCATTCTTACATTGCTGCTTTCTGTTATCTGCCTCGGTGTAGAGCGTTTCTTCGCTCTCCGCAGCGCATTCGGTACAATGAGCCTGTCTAAGTTCACAACAGAAATCAAGGCTCTTATCAAGGCCGGCAGATTTGATGAGGCAAAGGCTCTCTGCAACAAGATGAGAGGTTCTGTAGCAAATGTTGTTATGGCTTCAATCACAACTTATCAGGAAGTTGAGAACAACAACACAATGAAAAAGGCTCAGAAGATTTCAAAGATACAGCAGGCACACGAGGAGGCAACACAGCTTGAGATGCCGACACTGCAGATGAACCTGCCTATCGTTGCAACAATCGTTACACTTGGTACTCTTACCGCTCTGTTCGGTACAGTGTTGGGTATGATCAACTCTTTCCAGGCTTTGTCAAGCGGTGGCGGTGCTGACTCTATGGCTTTGTCTGCAGGTATTTCAGAGGCCTTGGTTAATACTGCTTCAGGTATTTTGACTTCTTGGTTCGCTGTTGTTATCTATAACTTCTTTACAAATAAGATTGACAAGTTGACATACGCTCTTGACGAGGTTGGTTACACTATTGCAACAACTTACGACGTTAATCACACAGAGGAAGTTTAATTGTTTTACCTTTTAATTTCATAAATAATGGGTAAAATAAAAATTCAAAAGAAGGACGTCTGGATTGACATGACACCTATGTCTGACGTTATGACGCTGCTTCTGTGCTTCTTTATGTTGACATCAACATTCTTGCAGCCGGAACCGGTTACCGTCAATACGCCAAGCTCTGTGTCTGAGATAAAGGTGCCTGAGAATAATGTTCTCAACATCCTTGTTAGTCCTAAAGGCCAGATATTTATCGGCACAGACAACAAGAATGACATGAATGCGATGCTTCAGACTGTTACCGACAAGTTCGGTATCACTCTTAATTCAACACAGATCAAGCACTTCAGGGAAGATGCAATGATCGGAGCACCGTTGAATGTATTGGGCAGCTATCTGAGTCTCGACCCGGAGAAAATGACAGAGCAAATCCAGACACTCGGTATACCTACCGATAGTATCGATGGAGGTATGAGTGAATTCCAGGAGTGGGTAAAGGCTGCCCGTGAGGCAAATCCGGACCTAAAGGTCGCTATCAAGTGTGACGCCACAACTCCTTATAAAGTTGTTAAAAGGATGATGTCGGAGCTTCAGGATATGAACGAAAACCGCTATCAGCTTATTACAAACCTAAAAACTGCGGAGGAATAATACATGGCAAAAAAGAAAGCAAGTAAGCAGAATAAAAAGAACACCCGCGTAGACTTTACGCCGATGGTGGACATGATGATGCTTTTGATTACATTCTTCATGCTCTGTACTACACTGAGTAAGCCTCAGGCAATGCAGTTGGTCATGCCAAGCAACGATCAGAATATGACGGAAGAAGATAAGAGTGTGACGAAGGCATCGCATACTATAACCATCTTCCTTGGAGGAAACGACAAGATATACCATATCGACGGGCTTCCTAACTATGAAGATCCGAGCTGTATAAAGGAGACTACATGGGGTAAAGACGGTATTCGCAAGGTTCTGATTAACCATACAACAGAGGAGGGTATCAATCCGGTAGCCAAAATCATGGTGGCCAAGCAGAAGCTTGATGAGAAGAAAGTGTCTACAAATATGTCTGACGAGGCTTATCAGAAAGAATTGTCAGAACTTAAAAACGGAAAGATTGACGGTGAGAAGATACCTACTCTTACTATCATTATCAAACCGCTTGACACTGCCTCTTATAAGAATATGGTAGATGCTCTTGACGAGATGCAGATTTGCAGTATTGGTAAGTATGTCATTGACAAGGTTAGTCCTAATGATGAGAAACTTCTTCAGCAGAGAGGTATAAAGTAGTCATTGATAAACATTAAAAAAGAAAAGCTATGTCAAAAATAGATTTGATTGATAACAGCTGGGTGGATCTTGTCTTTGAAGGACGTAATAAGGAATATGGAGCATACAAGCTTCGTAAAGAGACTTCAGCCAGAAACGTAAAGGCACTTGGCGTCGTTTTCCTTGCTGCAGTAATCATAGCTGTTCTCGTAGCCGTTAAAGGTATTGTAGAGAACAGTATGAGATCAAAGGTTGCCGTAACAACTGATGTGGAGCTTTCAAAACTTGCGGAAAAGAAGAAAGAGGCAAAGGTTGAAAGAAAGGAACAGATTGTTAAGGTTGAGGAGCAGAAGGTCATTGAGAAGGTAAAGAGTTCTGTTAAATTCGTTGCACCGGTAATCAAAAAAGATGAGGATGTTGCTCCGGAGGATGAACTGAAATCTCAGGATGACCTGTCTAAGCTTAACACAGCGATCGGTACTTTTGATGTCAAGGGTAATGATGAGGCGGCAGGAGAGATTCTGAAAGCTAAGGAAGTGATTGCAGAAGAAGTTCCGCCGGTAGAGGAGGAGAAGGTGTTCGATGTTGTTGAGCAGATGCCTTCGTTCCCTGGTGGTGACGTCGCTTTGATGCAATATCTTCAGAAGAATATCAAGTATCCTGTTGTTGCAGAAGAGAATGGAGTACAGGGACGTGTTATTGTGACATTCGTTGTTGAGCGTGACGGTTCTATCACCGATGTTAAGGTAGCGAAATCAGTAGACCCCTCTCTTGATAAGGAGGCTATGCGTGTGGTAAAGAGTATGCCGAACTGGCTTCCCGGTAAGCAGAACGGTTCTCCCGTGCGTGTGAAGTTTACTGTTCCTGTAACATTCAGACTGCAGTAATAAGACTAATGTTTTATATGAAGAAAAGAATATTCAGCATAACAGTTGGATTAACGATAGTTTTGGGTTTGTTGCTGTCTTGCAGCGACAAACCCAAAAACGGTAGAACTGACACTTATTCTTCCGGTACGATAAAATTTACGGCAGACGAGAGTTTCAGTCCTATTATAGACGAGTGTGTAGAGGTTTTTGAGAGTATATATCCGCAAGCCAAGCTTAATGCTGAATATACTAACGAGCTTGATGCCGTAAACATGCTCATGAAAGAGAAGGTATGGCTTGCCATAACTTCACGCAGATTTACAGATGCGGAGTTGCAGAACCTGAAAGAACGTAAGTTCATGCCGGTGGCCATCCCTATAGCATACGACGGGTTGGCAATCATTGTAAACAACTCCAACCCTGACTCTTGTATTACGGTAAAGGATTTTGCCAGAATCCTTAGCGGTAAGGCAAAGAAATGGAAGGATGTGTATCCCAACTCGTCAATGGGAGATATTGATGTCGTTTTTGACAATGCAAAGTCAAGTACCGTGCACTATTGTGTTGACTCTATTTTAGGAGGTGTCCCGATAAACAGTCCTAATATAGAGGCAGTGAAGAAGAGTGCGGAAGTGGTTGATTATGTGTCGAAACACAAGAATTCAATCGGAATAATAGGTTCAAACTGGTTGAATGACAAACGTGACACCACTAATGTCACTTTTAATAAGGAAATAAAAGTAATGGCGGTGAGCAAGATGGATTCGGCTGTTGCCTCAAACAGCTGGAAGCCTTACCAGTATTATCTATATAATAGAAACTACCCGTTGGTGCGTACAATCTATGCGCTTCTTAACGACCCTCTGCACAGGCTCCCATGGGGATTTACGGGTTTTATCACATCTCCTCAGGGACAGATGATAATCTTCAAGTCAGCTTTGTTGCCTGTGAGGGGTAATCTTACCGTAAGGGAAGTAAATGTCAGCAGCGAATAGTGGTTTCGGAAGCTTAATTTGTTTTAAGAAATACGTTTTTGTGGTAAAAGAATAGAAACGGAGTAACTTTATCAGGTTATTTCTGTCGAATATAGTGTAAGACAATTTTAAATAAATATTTTAGGATATGAAAGCAATTAAATATTTTATGTTAGGAGCACTGGCCATGGGTGTTAGCACAACTGTAATGGCTCAGGATGATAAGGCTGTTGTAGAGTCAATAGCCAAGGTGATTAAGGAAAAACCGGCGGATCTTGCTGATCAGGTGAAGGCTGTTTATAAGAAAAACAAAAAGAACTCAGATGTTCTTGTTGGTATCGGACGTGCCTATTATGAGGCGAAGGATACGGCTAACGCCCTTATTTATGCCGATTATGCTATAAAGGCGAACAGTTCATGCAGTGAGGCTTATATGCTGAAAGGTGATATTGCTGCTTTGGGAAATGATGGAGGTGCCGCAGCGCTTATGTATCAGAATGCCATCCACTTTGATCCTAAAAACGCGTCTGCCTATTACAAGTATGCCAATGTATACCGTAAGATAAGTCCTACAGAAGCTGTTGAGCAGTTGGAGAATCTTCGGTCACATCGCCCGGATATAGCTGTGGATGCGTGGAAAGGCCGTATTTACTACTCTTCCAACGAGTTTGGCAAGGCTATAGACTGTTATTCCAAGGCAGATAGAAATCTCTTGGAAGAACGTGATATTACAGAATATGCCATGTCATTGTTCTTCACAGGAAAGAATCAGGAGAGTTTGGAGATTGCAAAGTTTGGTCTTACAAAGAATCCGCGTGATGCGGCGTTCAATCGTCTTGCATTCTTTAACAGCACAGACTTGAAAGATTATGATTCTGCCTTTATGTATGCAGACGCGTTGTTTAATAAGTCGGACAGTGCAAAACTCTCATATTTTGATTATACATATTACGGTAATGCTTACAGTGGTGCAAAGCAACCGGACAAGGCTATCGAGATGTATAAGAAGGCATTGACAATGGATATAGACAATAAGGAAAAACGTGCGGGTGTCATAAAGCAACTTGCAGAGGCTTATAGCAGTGTGGATGACTATGATAATGCCATTGCTTCATATAAGCAGTATTTCGAGACTGTGGAGAATCCGTCGGTAAATGATTATCCGTCACTTGCCCAGATATATGTTCAGGCAGCAAGCAAGCAAACCGGTGAGCAGATGATTGCAAATCTTGTGGAGGCTGAGAAAGTGTATGACAACATGGTGGCGAAGTTTGCGGATTCAGAAGAATATGCAATATTCCAGAAAGCACGTATTAATTCATACAAGGATCCTGAGACAAGCGAAGGTCTTGCCAAGCCTTTCTATGAGAAGTTGGCCGGGATGATTGAAGCGCGTGCGGAGAAGACCGCTGCCGACAAGGCAAGGCTCATTGAGTCATACCGCTATCTTGGTTATTATTATCTTGTAAAGAATGACAAGGCAACGTCCGTAAGCTATTGGACAAAACTTCTTGAAGTAGACCCTGAAAATGAGCAGGCAAAGCAGGCTATGCAGGCTCTTTCGAAGTAATAAGTATATAAACTAAACACAGTGTCATAAAGATTGTTGTTCTTTATGACACTGTTGTTTTATGTGAAAAGGAGTATGCTCGTCCGAAGTTTGCACAGGGGCATACAAATGTATCTTATCCGCGCTCTCTTGTTTCGGGATCCCTGCTCATTTCATCGGTTGCATCCTTTACTTCTTTTTCTGTAGGATTTGTTCCTTCAATAATTACTTGCTGGATCGGTAGTCCAGGATTCATGCCTGACGGCATTGTCTTCATTTCTTTTTCTGAATAGTTCATAAGTTATCCCTTTCTTTGTTAGTTAGACATTTTGTATCACAATCGGAATAATCCGCTTTAATGATACTGTAAATTTAGTATAGACCCTGTTTAATGAAATCCTTTTCAAATACAGAGTATATTTATATTCGGCAAATATATGGAAAAATCGGTAAATATATCATTTCTGATAGTTTCTTATAAGGCTTTTTCTGCTTTTTTTGCATTGATAACCTGTATTATGGATAGGAGTAAGTGCAAAATTATGAAGAGTGTTTTATATGGTCCTCTTGTGTTGTCTTTATTCCGATATTGTCGTGGTTGGTGGCAATGAGTATTGTCTTTTTCCAGTCGTGTATCCCATATCCGTATGAAAAGGAAACGGGAGACAAGGCACCTGTGATTCTTGCTTGTCTCCCATTCGATGTTATTTCAGTATAGGAAATTAAGGTTGTTTCTTGAAAAACGTCATAGACATCCGAAAGTGACCACTCTTTCATTCTCAGGAATGAATGTCTTGTTCAGCATGTCCTCTGCGGGTGAGCCGAAAGGCATCTGGGCTATAAGTTCCCATGCTCCGCTGATATTCCACTCTTTGCGTACGGCACTGTCTATAATCGGATTATAGTGTTGCAGGGATGCTCCGAATCCCATATCCTCCAGCATGGTCCATACTGCAAGTTGGTGCATGCCGGAAGTTTGTTGTGCCCAATTGGGAAATCGGTTGCTGTACAGAGGGTTTTCATGTTGTAGTCTGGCCACGGTCGTACGGTCTTCATAAAAAAGAACCGTACCGTATCCCGAACGGAAGCCGTTGTCGATTTTTCTTTCCGTACCTTTTATGGCTTCCGGAGACACAATCTTTCTCAGTTCTGTCTTCACGATGTCCCATAGCCGGCGATGATGATCCCCGAGCAACAGAACCATACGTGTGGATTGCGAGTTGAATGCAGATGGCACATGCCTGATGACCGTCCGCAGCATTTCCACTATCTTATTGTCGCTCACCGGCGACTTGTCCCACAGTCTGTAATAGCTTCTGCGGTTTTCCAATGCTTCTTGAAAGTTTCTCTTCATAATCATACGTCTTTATGGGTGTTAAACGCCACAAATATAATCAATCCTCATTGGATTCCAAGCACCATCATGCTGTTCTATAAGAATGTTTATAAGGTTTTATGAATTGTAATAAAACAAATGTGAATGGCTGATAAAATCGGCCGACCATATACTTGTTTCATATCGTGATGTCGAATCCGGCATTGCGCATAGCTGTCAGCACGTCATCGGTTTTATAGTCGCCTTCTATGGTGGCCTTGCGTCTCATCTCTTTTGAAATGAGCATGAAAGAGGTGACGTTGGTGGCGGTGCCGGGCGACAGACAGAACAGGATGTATAGATATATGCCGTGACAGAAAGTTTAGAAAACCTTTATTTCGGCAAACCTCTTATGGATGAGCAGATAAGGCGGTCTCAGGGATTTGTCGTCATTGTATTCACGTTGTATATGGATGAGGCACAGATCTGGGTCATTGTATTTCCGTATTTTTGTTCCATAATGCAAAGAAAGTAATTTTTACGGATATTCACAATTTTATTCCTCCACTGAATTGTCGGGTGAGCCAACTCACTCCCCTGGGGTCGCAAGGACGATTAAGATGACCGCCGCTTCGCCTACCGCTGCATGATGCAGGTCATCGAATGATGAAACCTCCTCAGCAAAAACGCGGTATAAGTGGCAGACACTAAAAAATACTTATATTTCTGTATCTCATCATACTTTTTCAGCTGTCATTATTGCCGATTGAAGAATTTTCATTAATTTTGCGCTTAGACAACAAGTTTTATTGATATGGAAACAGATGTAAACCGTCTAAAAGTAGTTTTAGCAGAGAAAAAGAAGACAAATAAATGGCTATGTGAACAATTAAATGTCAATCCGTCCACCGTCTCAAAATGGTGTACAAATAGTTCGCAACCAGATTTACCCACTCTCGTTAGAATTGCAACGGTTTTAGAAGTTGACATTAATGAGTTGGTCAATAAGAAGTTTGTTGAGTCTATATAAGTATTGATTATGCAATTTAAGCTCGAAAATCCGCAACATCAGATATCAGCCATACAGAGTGTGGTTGAGGTTTTTCGTGGTATGGAGCGCAATACCTATGACAATGCTCATATCGAGGACATTCATACAAATGTCTGTTCTCTGTCAAATCAACAGCTTCACGAAAATATTCAACGAGTAATACAAGATAATAGCATACCTGATTCCCAATTTTTTATATGCGATGAGAACGAAGCATGTATTGAGATGGAAACAGGTACAGGCAAGACACTGACTTACATACAAACTGCATACGAGCTATATAAGGAGTACGGCTTAAGCAAATTCATTATTATTGTTCCATCTGTTCCTATACGTCAAGGAGTTATAGATACAATTGACAATTTCAAAGAACAGCTTGTAGATAAGTACGATATAACTCCAAATGCTTTTGTCTATGATAGTTCAAAAATATCTGCATTGAATGATTTTATTACATCAGATCAATTGCAGATTATGGTTCTGACATTGGCTGCGTTCAATTCAGAAGATAAAATTCTGAATCAAGTAGAACGAGAGATTCTTTTTAATGAGCTTTCCTATCGGGATGCATTGGCACAGACCCATCCTATTGTCTTTATGGACGAGCCACAAGAGGGCATGGATACCGAAAACTCAAAACAATGGATAGCAAAGCTTAATCCGTTGTTTAAGTTTCGATATTCTGCGACTCACGCGGTTAAGAAGAATGTTCTTTATCAGCTCACCCCTGCTGAAAGTTATCGACTTGGGCTTGTGAAGAGGCTTGAGGTGCTTACCGTATCTGAAAGTAATGATGAGGCTACCATGAAATTGGAGATAAGAGATGTTCAACCGTCCGCTTCACAGGTCAAGGTAAAATTGAAATTTTGGAAACTCAATAAAACAAAAGGACGATTTGAATTCAAAGATTCCGGGTGGTTGAAAAAAGATGACAATCTCGCCGATAAATCCGGCAATGAATCATATCTGGATTTCACTATTAGCCGAATCTATAAGTCTATGTCAGACCGTAAATGGCATGTGGCATTTACTAATGGCACGGAAATTGTTGAAGGTGCATCTTCCGCTAATAAAGAACAAGTTTGGGCATTACAGCTTGAATGGCTGATTCGGAGGCACTTTGAGAATAAGAATAGGTTAAAGCCCAAAGGTATTAAGAATCTGTCTCTGATTTTTATTGATAGGGTCGCCAACTATATGAGCGTTGAACGGCCCATAATCAAACAAATTTTTGAGCAGAAGTATCGTGAGGTTTATCCGGAATACAACGAGGGTAAACAGCCAACAGACATAGAAATTCAATCAGTTCAAGGATTCTACTTTGCCAAAACAACACAAGGCGAATATACTGATAAGGAGGATGCTTGCAGAAGAAATAAAGAGATTTTTGATGAAATACTCCATAATAAGCAACACCTTCTTTCTTTTGACAGCCCTATAGAGTTTATCTTTTCCCACTCGGCTTTGGGTGTGGGCTGGGACAACCCGAATGTTTTTGGTATCGCCACCCTTAACGAAAGCTATTCGGAAAACAAGAAACGCCAGGAGATAGGACGTGGTTTGCGTATATGTGTCAATCAAAATGGAGAACGGATTTATGATGATGACGAGACTCCGGAAGATGAATTGCTTAATCAGCTTACCATTGTCCCAAACGAGACATACGAAACATTTGCCCGTTGTTATCAACAGGAATATGAGGAACAATATGGTAACGGAGTTCATATTCCTAAGCCGAAACGAACACATAAAGGTAAACGCTTAAATCGTGTGACGTTCAAGTTAAAAAAGGATGAAACAGTCATGGGCGTATTCCATCGTTTCTGGAATGTCGTTTCCAGAAAAACATCCTATCGTGTACACATGGACGAGGAAACTTTGATCAGAAAGAGTATAGAGTCATTAGACGAAATACGTATCAATGACTATACCCTCGATGTTCAAAGTATGAGAGTCACGGACATCAGTAATTTGGAGACTGCTGAATATTTTGGCTCTGAATCGTATGTGGGAAAAGCTAAGTATAATCCCCATGATCTTGTTGAAGAAATTAGCGAGAAGACAGGTCTGTGCTACACCTCTGTACTAAAGATTATTGAAGGAATCAGCAATAAAGACCAATATATCAAGAATCCTCCTGTGTTCATGGAACAGGCAGTCTTCAAGATTCGACAAGTTCAGCTCGATGAGCTTGTACGCTGTGTTGAATACAAGCCTACTGGAGAAACTTATGGCTTTGACTTTAGTGATTTTTCCAAAGATGGCTGCGATGATTGGGTCGCCACCCCAAATCATGGAGTATGGGATAAAACGCTTTATGACAGTCTCCATGAAAAGGATTTTGCAATAGAAGCAGACAAAATCACCAATACCGAAGTTTTATGCTTCCTTAAATTCCCCAGATGGTATAAGATCCTCACTCCTATCGGCAACTATGAGCCTGATTTTGGAATTGTTCTGCACAAGAGAGCCCTCAATAATCATGCAGAAGACAAGGAGTATTATTTCGTTGTGGAGATAAAAGGCACCAATGATATAAATGATACGAGAGCTTTAACCCCACATGAAATTGGCAGAATAAAATGTGCTGTCAAACATTTCAAATCTCTGGGCATCGAAGCCTTTTATAAAGCTCCCATAAAGGAATACGAAACCTTTAAAGCGCAAGCTAATCAAACAATCAACAATAATGGAAACATATAAAGACCATATAATACAATCCCCGGATATGAACGCTGAACGTCTTGAAACGCTTCGTAACCTTTTCCCTGATTGGTTCACCCAAGAGGGGCAACTTGATATCAACGAGATTAAGAAAGCCGTCAACCCGGAAGGTATTGAGGAAACTGAAAGATATGAGTTCCGTTGGTTCGGCAAATCAAAAGCGAAGCGAAATGCATTTATGCCGACTCGCGCCACTTTGCATTATGATGAATCGCGAAGCGTCAATCCTGAAAAGACGGAAAATGTTATAATTGAAGGTGAGAATCTTGAAGTTTTGAAAATTCTATTGGCGGGATATCGAAATAAGGTGAAGGTAATCTATATCGACCCTCCATATAATACAGGTGAAGATTTCCTATACAATGACAATTTTGCGGAAAATCGTCAAGCCTATTGGGAGCGAACAGAACAATCTGAGGATGGCATCACGCTTGACTCTAACTCAGATGCGAGCGGTCGTTTTCACAGTAATTGGTTGGATATGATGTATAGCCGTTTGCTTGTGGCAAGGAATCTTCTTCATTCAGATGGAGTGATTTTTATATCTATTGCGGAACACGAATTACACCATCTTAGGAAAGTGTGCGATGAAGTATTTGGAATAGAAAACTTCTTAGCTATACTATCTCGCCGCACCAAAGCTGGAGGAGGAAGTGCTTCCAAATTTTTCGCAATCGAAAATGATTTTGTGGTAGTGTATGCTAAAGATAAAAATTCTCTTCCAAACATGTTCATCCCATTTGACCAAGCATATCTAAAGAGATATGCTTATGAAGATGAAAAAGGGAAATATTTTTGGGATACAATGGAACGTTCCTGCACTGCAACGATTCCTTACCTAATTGAAGCTCCAGATGGGACAATGCTGGAAGGTAATTGGTTTCGGAGCGAAGAACGCTTTCTCCAAGATAAAGCAGATGGAGAAGTACGATTTGTTCATAAAGATGATGGGCAATGGTCTGTTCAGTTTAAGCAACGTATGGCTGAAGGCAAGAAACTGCGCACTCTCTTGAATGACAATGAATTTAAATCAAGTCAGAATGACATGGAAGAATTAGGTTTGGGCGGTATATTCCCTTTCCCAAAACCTGTATTCTTTCTCAAACATATTCTAAGAGCTGGGACATCGGCAAATTCAATCGTATTAGATTTCTTTGGAGGTTCTGGAACCACCGGGCAAGCTGTAACTGAACTCAACACCGAAGATAATGGGAACAGGAAATACATACTCGTGCAAGTTCCTGAGATAACTTCTGAAAACAGTAATGCCCGACGATCCGGATTCAAGAAAATTAGCGACATAACAATCGCTCGAAACAAAGCTGTTGCTAAAAAGGTGGAAGAATCCTTTGTTGGAAAAATTACTACGTTTGAAGATCAGCAGCAATTAGAACAACTCGGCTTTAAGGTCTTCACACTCTCCAGGTCATCATTTCCTCGCACGGACTTTGCCCCTGACCCGGATAAGTCAGAAAAAGAGAATCTTGAACTGTTCCGTGAATATATTCGTCAAAAAGAGCTACAAACAACAATGCCATTTATCAATGACGAACTCATCACCGAAATCCTCATTTCCAGAGGATTTATGCTCACATACAAGCTCGAACAGCAGCCGACATTCACGGATAATACCGTCTATCTCGCAACAGACAGCATAAAAACCGCCTATATCTGTGTTGATAGTGAATTGAAAGATTCAACAGTCGAATATTTCATGCAGCATACCGACACAAAGTTCATCTGCATTGAGCGCGCCCTTGACTCCACCAAGAAGTTCAACCTCAAAAACAAAATGCAAGACAAGTTCTTCGCATTCTAACAATTATGGCTATGAGTCATATTATTTCCGTTCTTAAACAACGTGCTTCAATAAATCCTGACAGTCTTGATAATAGGCTTTATTTGCTAGCTCAAAGGGTTATTGAGTTATCAACTGAACATCAGAAAAGAGTTATAAAAATTATGCCTGAATTTGATCTTCATGACTCTACCCATTTGGAAAAAGTCGAAGAAAATATTGCGTTGTTATTAGGGGATGCACTATTAACAGAGCTGTCTTCTGTAGAGTTATTTCTATTATTAGCGGCATCTTTTCTTCACGATTGTGGGATGGCTCCCGCAGATTGGGAATTATCATTAATGGAAATGACTGAGGGATATGATTCTCATGCAAGCTCTATAAAGTCAATTTCCAATGATGGAAGGAGACCTTTTACTTTCAGAGAAGCAAAAGAATTCATTGACAATAATAAACAGGATTTATATAATAGCTTTGATGATATAAAAAATTGGTACTTCGCACCTGATAACGAGAATGATCTCAAGGACTCTCTTTCAGAAATGCTTATTGAATATCAGGCATTTAGGAATGGCTATATTAATATAATTAATGAAGCGGTAAAAAATGACACTTTTGAAGCATTAAATCATTCTATTAGAGTAGATTTTATACGGACTTCTCATCATAGAAAATCAGCTAAATATGTAAAGAACTTACAAAAAGTAGCCATTGATATTTTAGGTGAGGTATGGATTCACCGCCTCTTTTCAGATTTAGCAGATATTTGTATGTCTCATGGAGAGGATATTGAATTCATGCGTAAACTAAAGAAGGATGTTAAATACATAGGTTTAGATATGGCAAATTTGCAATTCATATCTATGATGCTACGCCTTGGAGATATAATACATTATAGTTCAGATAGAGCTCCGTCTATTCTTAGAAACGCAATGTCCTTCCAATCAGAATATAGTAAAAATGAATGGTTAAATAAAATAGGTCTTAATTACACTATAAAAGATGGTGTAATTACATTTATGGCTAGCTGCCAAACACCAAAAGACTATTATCATCTGCAAGATTATTTAAATTGGATAGATGAAGAAATTAATAATTTCGATCTTTTGAAAAGAGGATGGGAACCCAAATATCAAATCAATATTAATGAAGTTGATCGTAGTAATGTAGACTACGACAAGTCAAAGTTTATACCGGTAAAAGACAAAAAATTCACCCTCAGTCAAAATAAAATTATCGAACTGTTAATGGGTGTAAAACTATATAAAGACCCGTTCTCTTCAATACGGGAATTGTATCAAAACTCTCTTGATGCTTGCCGTTGTCGTTTAGCAATAGCTGAAATGAGTGGACAGACATTGACTGGAGAAATTGAGTTTGGCCTTGAACAAGGAAATGAAGGTCAATTTCTTTATTGCAAAGATAATGGGATTGGAATGGACGAATATATAATTGAGAATTTCCTTTTAAAGATTGGAAATTCCTTCTATAATTCAAGAGAGTTTTATAGGAAACAATCTCAGTGGGGTTCGACATATACTCCTGTTTCTCAGTTCGGTATAGGCATATTGTCATGTTTTATTATTGGTTCCCGAATTGAGATCATAACAAAATCAATAGAAACACATCAATGCATTGTGTGCTGCATTGATGGAGCTAAAGAGAATTTTTACTATAAAGTACCATCAAGAGAAGATGAGGAACAAATTTCTGAAAGTGGTACCATAGTAAAAGTATTTTTGCATTCTAAGTATGTAAAAAAGATAAACAATACACCTATTAAAAAATTGGGGTTAGTGCTTCAGTACAAGCCAAATGGAGTGTTGACAGACGATTTTGTTAACTACAATCCTATTTATGAAATATGGGAAACGAGTATATACCATTATCTAAATGATTATATCAATAACGTGCCTTCTGAAATAACACTCCAAGTCCGATTCTCTGATAATTCCACTCAGATTATTATGGATAAACCGTTCACATTGAATATAGGTGATTTGGGCATTGAACCAGAAGACCAAAATTTCATTGATAGAGTTCTTCAAAGAGGCTCATTCTATGAATTTAATGGATCACTCGTAGAACTTCAAAAGCATCTAAAATTATACCCTATTCATATCAAAACAGAATCTATAGAGTATAATTCTATAATGGCACTCCCATTGCCAGGCATGCAGACTTTTGATAAGGAAACACTTTTGTTCAAATTATTAGAGGTGCAAGGATCTTCTATTTCTGTTGATGGAATCAGTGTTGAAGATAGACTTTCTGATAGAAATGAATATTATAGTCGCTTAAGATTAAACGGGAGTATAAACTATATTGGTTCCATAAAGCCCCAGCTAAGTGTTGATAGAAGAGAAATTATATCCTTATCAAGTGACTATTCCGAAAAATACCGAGAAGTCATCGAAAAGTATATAATTAAGATTATAGAGGTTGCTCATAGACATATTAAACTATATAATTTATCCGATAATATAGATGCTGTAAATCTAATTTGGAGGTATATTTTTAATAGGATGGGAAATGCTCAGTCGATTTTTGTTAATAATTTAGCAAAATCTGAGTTGGGTAATATATTGTGGCCTTCAGTCAAGAGTCTTACTGGTAAGGATATGACAATACGGGAATTACTATCACTAAATGAGATATTGCTATACCAATATAATCACGCTCAGTTAGACTATTTGAGCAAAATGCTTGTATGTGCTCTATTCATAAGCGCAGAAAACATAGAGGCCATCAATAATACTACTATAAAAATAACTAGAAATTCAGAGAATCCTATTCCCGAAACAGAGGATTTTTGGGAATATTCAAGATATCTTGTCCCAGCAGTTGAGAATGACACCTTCAAAGAGTATGATATCATTTCTAACTTATACCCTCTTGTTCCAAAAAGACTGATTGATAGTTTAAGATATCCGGATGCTGTTCCAAACAGTAACGCTGTATCTGTGCATGCATATAGCAATTGTTACAATGAACTATTTTTTCAAGATGCTCGGCTTGTGAATCCTGGAATAGGTATTTATACTGTCGATAGTAATTTCGGAAAGTCAAGAGATTCGTATATTCATGCATTTGATAATAAGAAGAGCAAATTTCAATGTATGGACTTTGAGGAAAGCTTCCCTTATGGAAAATCTTGTACTCCTTATCTTGCATATATTTCTCCTTCCATCCTAACCCCTCGTGATAATGAGTTATTAGAGCCAATTAAGGACTTAGAACCCATATATTATGAAGGCGTAAAAAACGGGTGGACTTTGCTCGTGACCAACATGGATATTGACAATATTATTATTTGTCCAGGTAAGGTTGATCGTAAGACAATGATTAGTAAAATAAGCGATGAGTTTTGGAATCAATATAATGACTGGACGTTTAAATTCCTTGATGGAACAAAAATGAGTAAGCCTGATAGGTAATAGTTATGGATAACGGGCAGATAATATTATTCCAGACGCAGGGTGGCGAGACGAAGATTGAGGTTCGACTTGCCAACGAGACAGTGTGGCTTACCGCAGACCAAATGGCGGAGCTGTTTCAACGCGACCGCTCAACTATACAACGGCATATCAAGCGGATTTACGACGAGGGCGAATTGACAACTGATTCAACTTGTGCATTTTTTGCACAAGTTCAAACTGAAGGCAAGCGACAGGTCGAGCGCAAAATCCCAATCTATAACCTCGATATGATTATCAGTATGGGGTATCGTGTCAATTCACATCGTGGTGTGCAGTTCAGACAGTGGGCTACCCGTGTTTTGAAGGAGTATATGATAAAGGGATTCGCGCTGAATGATGATCTGTTGAAGAATGCTGGTCAAGGCAACTACTTCGATGAATTGCTTGCGAGAATCCGTGATATCCGTAGCTCAGAGAAGGTGTTTTATCGCAAAGTGCTGGAGATTTATGCCCTGAGTATCGACTACGATCCACGCACGGAAACCACTCAACGGTTCTTCAAGACGGTGCAAAACAAAATGCACTTTGCCGTACACGGACATACGGCAGCCGAGGTAATCTATAATCGTGCCAATGCCGAAAATGATTTTATGGGTCTTACATCATGGCGCAGCGCGATGCCGACAAAGCAAGAAGCAGAGATTACAAAGAACTACCTATCGGAAGAGGAGGTGGATATGCTCAACCGCATCGTCAGTCTTTATCTTGATTTCGCCGAGCTACAAGCCAAGAGCCATGTACCGATGTATATGAAAGACTGGATTCAGAAGCTCGATGATTTTCTCAAACTGTCAGGAAAGGAATTGCTGACCCATGCCGGAAGCGTGTCAGCCGAGGTCGCTAAACTGAAAGCCGACAAAGAGTACGACAAATTTCGCGAACGCACCCAAAGCCAACTTTCGCTTGTAGAGATCCACTTCCTCGAAGTTTTCGAAGCCGAACGCAAGCGTCTCAACGACAAAAAATGACCCCAAACTTTTGTCTGCTCCTTGATTTTGCAGACAATTCCGAGAAAAGAAATAAGCCAAATTGCTAATATTCAGCAATTTGGCTTGTTTGATTAGTGATCCGCTTGGGGCTCGAACCCAAGACCCCAACATTAAAAGTGTTGTGCTCTACCAGCTGAGCTAGCGGATCTACCTGAATGTTTTTGTTTTTAATAAGGGATAACCCTTAAAAGCGAGTGCAAAGGTACGGAGTTTTCCCGATATCTCCAAATTATTTTGCAAGTTTTTCTTGATTATCCTCCAATTTATGCTCTTTTGTTATGTATCTTTGGTAGTAAGCAATGAGAAGGGTGGTAAGCGGTAAGGCTATTATAAGTCCTATAAAACCTAATAATGCCCCCCATACAGATAGTGACAGGAGTAGAATTGCAGGATTAAGTCCCATAGCCTTTCCCATTATTTTAGGTGTGAGTATCATGTCCGTTATCACTTGTACAATTCCAAATACAGCGAGTGCTCCTAATAATATCATCCAGAAATTGCTGTTTGTGTCTGCAGCTTTGAGCAATGAAAGAAAAACGATAGGTATTAATGCCAGTGAATGCACATACGGTATAAGACTCATTATACCAATCATAATTCCCAATCCGATAGCCATTGGAAATCCGATTATTGTATATCCAATGCATGAAAGAACTGCGATGCACAATGCTACAAGGCTCTGTCCGCGTACATAGCTGTTCAGCTCACGTTCTGCATCACTTATAAGTGACCTCCAGAAAGGACGGTTTTTCTTTGGAAAAATCTTGATGAAGCCTTCCGCAAGCACCTCATAGTCAAGAAGAATAAAAAACGTATATAATAAGGTGATAAGTGATGCGACTATGCTCAGTGCCATACTTGCAGTGCGTCCTATCACGCTGAAAACTTTAGGCATGGCATTCCTTATGGTTTCATTTATTTCTTCATCTTGAAAAAACTGTTGTATGTTATCATAATTCCTGCTTAGCCATTCATGTATGGCGGTTTGGAAGTTGCCTATATGTGTGGTACTGTGCAGATACTGTGCAATAAGATAGCTGAGTCTTTCAAATTGTTCAAACATAGGTGGAATGATAAGGTATGTCAGAATACCGATTATTCCGGTAATGAGAATCATGGCTATGATGATGCTTGGAACTCTTCCCTTCACGTGCATTCTGTATTGTATGAAACGGACGACAGGATAAATGAGATATGCCAATAACCATCCTATGAAGAACGGCAATAATACGTTGCTCAGATAATTCAGTATATATAGTATGAATATTGTGAGTAATCCTCCGAGCATTAGTCTGACAAATTTGTCGAATGTAATTGTTTTTTCTAACATCGTTTTGTTTGGATTGAGTATTTTTGAAGTGATAATTGTGTGTAGTCAGCAATATACGGAACGGAATAGTGGTGGAGATCCTTTTATTATTTACCTCCTGTTTCTTTCTCCATGGCTCTCCTGTAACAATCCCTACATAGTGGTTCGTATTCTGTTGTTTCACCGAGTAGAACCCTACGTTCGTTAGCTACAGTTCTGTGGCTTACATATGCCAAAGCCCCGCATTTTACGCAAATTGCATGTACTTTTGTTACTTCATCGGCAATGGCACATAATGAGGGTATTGGTCCGAATGGAATTCCCTTAAAGTCCATGTCGAGTCCAGCCACGATTACCCTTACGCCACGATTGGCAAGTTCGTTGCATACTTTTATCAGTCCGTCATCAAAGAATTGGGCTTCGTCAATTCCTATGACATCTGTTTCCGATGACAGTAGCAAAATCTGTGCTGATGAGTCTATCGGTGTTGAAGGTATTGAATGCCTGTCATGGCTCACAACTTCCTCTTCTGAGTATCTTGTATCTATGGCAGGTTTGAATATTTCCACTTTTTGTCTTGCAAACTCGGCACGGCGAAGTCTGCGTATCAGCTCCTCCGTCTTTCCTGAAAACATAGAGCCGCACACCACTTCTATTCTGCCGGGGCGGTGTGTCTCCCCTGTATGGTTCTCTGTCATCTGCGTGCAAAAGTACAAATACGTTTTAAAAATTGCAAAGATTTCAATGCTTTTTTTGACGATACCCATTATTTGTATACATTTGTACTAAATATGGGCACATTATATATAGTACCTACTCCGGTAGGAAATATGGAGGACATGACATATCGTGCAGTCAGGATTCTCAAGGAGGCTGATCTTGTGTTGGCTGAAGATACCCGTACATCGGGTATGCTGTTAAAGCATTTTGACATCAATAACCATCTGATGTCTCATCATAAGTTTAATGAGCATGGTACGGCTTCTGCAGTGGTAGGACGGTTGTTGGCCGGACAGGTGATAGCCCTTATTTCCGATGCTGGTACTCCAGGCATAAGCGATCCGGGATTTTATCTCGTGCGGGAGGCTGTAAAAGCGGGGATAGAAGTGCAGTGTCTTCCAGGAGCTACGGCGTTTGTTCCGGCTTTGGTGTCAAGCGGACTTCCGTGTGACCGTTTCGCTTTCGAAGGGTTTCTTCCGCAAAAGAAAGGACGTGCGACCAAGCTGGAGTCTCTTTCTGAGGAAGTACGTACGATGGTTTTCTACGAGTCACCGCACAGACTGTTGAAAACCCTGATGCTGTTTTCTGCGGTATTCGGTTCTGAGCGTCAGGCGTGTGTATGCCGTGAGATATCGAAGATTCATGAGGAATGTGTACGGGGTACATTTGATGAGCTTGTAGGACATTTTACAGAGATACCTCCGCGTGGAGAAATCGTGATTGTGGTTTCAGGATGTGATGTAGCTGTTCAGAAAAGAAAAAAGATAAGTAATAAGGAACGGTATTCCCGAAATGAAGAGGGAGACGTAAACAAAGAATAAAATAACGAAAAGTACAAGACTATGAAGAAGTTATTATTTGCAGTATTTTGTCTGGCTATATTTGCCGGATGCAAGCAGGAAAAGCCTCAGGCTGACCCTGCGGTGGTTCAGCAACGTGATTCTCTTAATAAAGTGATTGAGCAGAAAGAGAATGAGATTAATGACATGATGACCACGATGAATGAGATAGAGGAGGGATTCCGCGAAATCAATGAGGCTCAGAATCGTGTAAGTATAGCAAAGCAAGGTGAAGGGGCTGACAAAACTCAGAGGATAAAGGAGAATATCCAATTCATCCAGCAGACCATGAAGCAGAACCGTGAACTTATAAATAAACTGAAGCAACAGCTTAGGGAGAGTTCTGTACGTGGCGACCAGTTCCGTAAATCTGTAGAAAATCTGACAAAGCAACTTGAGGAGAAAGACAGGCAGCTTCAGGCATTGCGTGCGGAGCTTGATGCTAAAGACATTCATATTACAGAACTTAATGAGGATATTGCGAATTTGAACTCTAATGTTACAAATCTAACAGAGGAAAGTAATCAGAAATCGCAGCAAATAAGTTCACAGGATAAACAACTGAATACTGCATGGTTTGTTTTTGGAACAAAGAGTGAACTTAAGGCGCAAAATATATATGTAGACGGCAAGGTTCTGCAGTCAAACTTTAACAAGGATTATTTCACAAAAGTCGATATACGTATAGATAAGGAGATAAAGCTTTATTCTCGTTCGGCAAAGATGCTTACGTCGCATCCAATGGGCAGTTATACACTTCAGAGGGATGCAAACAAGCAATATGTATTGCGTATAAATAATCCGCAGCTATTTTGGAGTACAAGCAAATATCTTGTTGTTCTTGTGAAATAAGGATTATATTCATAAAACATTTACAGGCGGGCCATTTGGCCCGCCTGTAAATGTTTTATGAATGATATACTCAATACTGGTGTTAGGATTTTTGTTATATGAGCTCGAATATGGATATTTATCTTATAGGAGGTTGTATATTATCCTGTATTTGTCAATTATAACAATAACCTTCAAACTATAAAACTTGGAAAATTCATGCAGAATCGTTTATAACTTTTCAATATCAGAAACAGGTAGTCCGGTATACTTTGTTATCATTTCAACAGGTAATCCATCGTTTTTCATATCGCGTGCAATTTCTATACTTTTATTTATTGCACCCTCTGTTCTACTTTCAGCTTTACCCTCTGCTCTTCCTTCTGCTCTTTCTGTAAATATGTTGTCTCGAAGGATTACAATGTTGTCAAGATGACGGTAGTATGCCGAGAGTTCGTCTTTTGTCATGCGGTCTAATTTCAGACGTTCGCGGACTTTGTCGAGACCGGGAGCTGTCGCATCAGAAGATACATCACCTGTATTTAAATATTATATCCACTCTTCCAAAGGTGTTTAAGCCACCTTATTGAAGTCGTTCACCTTAAGGATATAGTACTCAGGGTAAAGTTGGCTTATGGTTTCGGCTTTGAAAGTTTGTTTCTGGAATGGTGAAAGTTCAAGTGTCTCACCGTTGTGTATACCGCGAAATTCGGTTTTTCCGAGGTATACTGTGTCTGTACCGGAACCGAGAGAGAAATATACAATGTTTATACTGTATATCTTTCGATATCCTTCACCGCGATTTATATATTCGGTGACCAGTTTTGATGTCCCGAAGAGCATGCTTTGGAAATAAGCATATTCATTGTTATTCTGTACCTCTATGAGAAACAGTTCACCGCTGTCATTTTCGGCAAGCATGTCCACACGGTTGTATTTGTCGTACTCTTCCTCCTGATTACTTTCGCTTTCAAGAAGCTTGCAGATTGTAATCTTTTCATTGAGCAGGGTTGTCAACAACCCTTCGAGCACTCCAAAGTTAACTTTGTTGTAAGAGGCGTTTCATTGCCCATTCAAATCGTATGTAATTCCCCATTTATGCAAAGATAACAGTTATATACGAAACATCCAAGTGATAGAAGGTTTAAAATGTTATTATATGAGTGTATTCTTGTTTTGATCGTTGAACATGGAATTTCCAATATTGTATGGTCTTCCGCCTGCAACGTTGATTTGATGTATGGATTATAATCCTAAATGTAATATAGGATAAGGTTTTCCCTCCCCGTCAAATGCATCACGTCCGATGATGGAGAACCCATGTCTCATGTAGAATCTTACAGCAGGATGGTTTTGCTCGTTTACGTCTACTTTCCGTATTCCTTTGCTCTCTTTTGCAAATTGCAGCAATAAGGAGCCATAGCCTTTTCCCATGTCATCAGGATGAACAAACAGCATTTCAATAATATCCTTGTTTAATCCTATAAAGGCGCATAATTCCCCATTGCTATTTCTGACGGCATATAATTCAATATTAGGCATATAGTCATGAGGGATTTTCTGACGGTAAAACTCAATGTCGTTTTCCGATATGAAATCATGTGTGGCCATTACAGATGCTGTCCATATATTTGTCAGAACATCATAATCTCGGCATAGTTCAATATGTTTGATCATAAAGATAGATTTAATAATATTCCCAAAAAACAAACAGGCAGCATGATAATGTTGCTTATCGTGCAGCCTGTCGTAAATGATTTTCTTTAGAAACAGAAATTATTTTCCGTGATGCTCGTCAGAAACTGTTAGCTTCTTGCGTCCTTTGCCACGGCGTGAAGCCAATACGCGGCGGCCGTTCTTGGTAGACATTCTTTCACGGAAGCCGTGCTTGTTTACCCTTCTTCTGTTGTGCGGCTGAAATGTTCTTTTCATTGCTTTTGTTATTTTATTGTTATTATTTTCTTGGTGTTCTGTTTTGTATATCCTGTCTCACTTATTATGCTGTATCGCGTGATGTTTCAGGACATGCTTCGCTTTGGGGTGCAAAAGTACTCATAATTTTTTAAACAACAAAGAAATTGAGCGAAAATAGCGCCTTTTTTATGCTTTTTTCGTGTAAGATAGGCACTTACGTTATCTTTTAAGCCTTGTGAAGTATAAAAAACAACTGATTTATTTTGTAATTCAGTCTAATTACAGTACCTTTGCAGCAAAATATTGGAGATAACTAAAATAAATATTTCAGATAGAATATGATTAAGTCACAAGACATTAAGAAAGGTACTTGCATCCGTATGGACGGCAAGTTGTACTTCTGTATTGACTTCCTGCACGTAAAGCCGGGTAAGGGTAACACTATAATGCGTACAACATTGAAGGATGTTGTAAGTGGTCGTGTGTTGGAGAAGCGTTTTAATATTGGTGAGGCACTTGAGGATGTTCGCGTGGAGCGCCGTCCGTATCAGTATTCCTATGCTGATGGTGGTGACTATCACTTCCTCAACCAGGAGACTTGGGAGGATGTTATAATAATGAAAGACCTTATAACAGGTGTGGACTTCATGAAACCGGAGGATATAGTTGAAGTTGTGAGCGATGCGGATACCGAGACAATTCTTTTTGCTGAAATGCCGGTTAAGACAAATTTGCGCGTTACTCACAGTGAGCCGGGTGTAAAAGGGGATACTGCCACTAATGCCACAAAACCTGCAACCTTGGAGACAGGTGTTGAGATTCGTGTTCCTCTGTTTGTAAACGAAGGTGACCTCGTGCAGGTTGACACACGTGACGGAAGTTATCTTAACCGTGTGAAAGAGTAAGATTTTAAAACCCTTAAATATAGTTGGGGTATTGAGTTTTGTCGTCATGGTGACGATAATGCTCAATACCCCATTTTTTAGTTATGCTTTGTGTCTATACCTACATTATACCGTAAATTTTACAGCAAAGTATGCATAAATAAGTAAATAGACCGATTTTATGTAGAACATTTTGTATATTTGCAGATATTATCATTAAATATGGTATGTTTCATGCTCATTTTTACTAAAGTTGCCGGTAATTTAGAGGAGGCATGTTTTTAAGTTGTTATTTTCTTTCCACTGACAGTGACAGTTAATAAATAATAGAAAATGAAATACTCGATAATAGTTCCTGTTTTCAATCGTCCGGATGAGGTTGAAGAGCTTCTTGGCAGTCTGACATGCCAGACGTTTACCGATTTTGAAGTGATAATCGTTGAAGACGGTTCTCAGCTCAACTGCCGTGCCGAGGCTGACAGATATTCTGATCGGCTCGACATACATTATTATATGAAACAGAATTCAGGTCCTGGACAGAGCCGTAATTACGGTGCGGAACGCGCCTGCGGTGAATATCTAATAGTGTTGGATTCCGATGTGGTGTTACCAAAGGGATATCTTCAGGCTGTGGAGGATGAGCTCCAGGCAGAACCGGCTGATGCTTTCGGAGGTCCGGACAGGGCGCACAGTTCGTTCACCGATACGCAGAAGGCTATCAGCTACTCCATGACCAGTTTTTTCACCACGGGAGGCATACGCGGTGGAAAGAGGAAACTGGATAAGTTTTATCCGCGCTCTTTCAACATGGGAATACGCCGTGAGGTATATATGCGTCTTGGAGGTTTCTCTAAGATGCGTTTCGGAGAAGATATCGATTTCAGTATACGCATATTTAAGGCGGGATGTCGTTGCAGGCTGTTTCCAAAGGCATGGGTGTGGCATAAGCGTCGTACAGACTTGCGTAAGTTTTTCCGTCAGGTTTATAATAGCGGTATTGCCCGTATAAATCTTTATAAAAAATATCCTGAGTCGCTGAAGCTTGTGCATCTTCTTCCCATGGTGTTCACGTTGGGAGTGATTGCGTTGGTGATAGTGTCTGCCGTAGGTCGTGTGATGATGCACTACGATGATATAGACAAATGGTATTGGCTGTGTGCGGCTCCGTGGATTCCATTGCTTCTATATAGTCTCATAGTATTTGTTGACTCGTCGTTTAAGAACCATAGTCTGAAAATAGGCTTAATATCCATTGCGGCAGCCTTTGTGCAACTTATGGGATACGGCTTCGGGTTCATAGAGTCGTGGTGGAAGCGTTGTGTAATGGGAAGGAATGAGTTTCAGGCGTTTGAGAAGAACTTTTACAGCTAATAATATCCGGGGAAACATTCTTTGCCGTTAATTAAATAGCAATATATGGGCAAACTGAGCATCAACATGTGGGCGGAGGAAGACCGTCCGCGTGAGAAATTGGAAAGAATGGGAGCACCTGCGTTGTCGAACGCAGAGCTTTTGGCCATACTCATTGGTTCCGGCTCGCCTAAGGAAAGTGCGGTGGAACTTATGAAGCGTGTTATGAGTGATTGCAATAACAATCTGAACACACTCGGCAAGAAGTCTATAAGCGATCTGACAAAATATAAAGGGGTAGGCCCGGCAAAGGCTATATCCATACTTGCCGCATGTGAGCTCGGTAAGCGCAGACAGTTGGAGCAGGCGGAGGATAGGCCTGACTTGAGTTCTGCCACAGCCATATACAATATCATGCATCCGGTCATGCAGGATCTTGATGTTGAGGAGGCTTGGGTGTTGTTTATGAATCGGAGTCTGAAGCTTATAAAGAAAGAGAGACTGTCGCATGGCGGGCTCAGTGAGACTGCTGTCGACGTGCGTGTGATAATGCGCGATGCATTGCTGTGTAATGCAACGGTGGTGGCACTGTGTCATAATCATCCCAGCAATAATGCAAGGCCGAGCGCAGAGGACACACGGCTGACAGAAATGGTTAAGGCTGCATGTGCTGCGATGAGAATATATTTTCTTGATCATATTATAATTACCGATGGGAAATATTATTCATATAGGGAAGAAGGACTTCTTTAACTCTGTTTAACGTTTTGCGGTGCGAGGTTTATGTTTAATTCTGTTTTATATATGAGCGGTTGCAACAGTCGGCTCATTATTTTTTACGTATAAGCCTGTATTGTGTAGTAATCATGCAACAGGCAGTTATTAACAATTAAACCATAAAATGTTATGAACAGATTCAGATTCTTTTTATTAGTTATGCTTATTCCGGTGTTGTCGTTTGTTTTGTCTTCGTGTGACAACGATGATGATATGGTGTATATATCATCTGTTCCTAATGCCATAGTCACGGTTAAGCCTAATAGCGATAATACATCGTTTGTACTGCAGCTGACGGACAATAAGATTCTTGTTCCCCAGAATATGAAGTCATCGCCTTTCGGTAATAAGGAGGTGAGGGCATTTGTAAACTATACAAGGCTTTCTACCGGCATGTCAGACATGAATGTAAGGATAAACTGGATAGACAGCATCCTTACCAAGCCGACTTATTCCATAAGGGATTTCAGGGATAATCCGGATTTTGCTACGGATCCCGTGGAAATATTGGATTCCTGGGAGATGGGAACGGAAGACGGTTATCTGACAATACGTTTTCGTACGCGTTGGAATCCAGGCAGTAAACATGCTGTGAACCTTGTGCTTCGTGATGATATAAATCATGATGGTCCTATATTACAGTTCAGCCATAAGGCAGACGGTGATACATATACGGGAGTAGCCGGTGACGGCGTTGTTGCATTCCGACTTCCAGACTATTTCAACGAAGGAGGGGAACCCTTTAAGATTATTCTTATGTGGAAGTCGTATACAGGCGAAAGAACAAGAGAATTTACATATTTCCAGCGTAAGGACACGGCAGACTGATGCTTTTTGTCGGACATGATGAGGAAAGGGAGCTTGTGAGGCGTCTTCGTAAAGGAGAACCTTTGGCTATGCGGGAGTTCTATAAACGTTATGGAGGCTTCCTTTCTTCTGTCTGTTCACGTTATATTGGTAATGATGAAGATGTGAAAGACATAGTTCAGGATTGTCTGATAAAAATATTCGGCAGTATAGAAAAGTTTGAATACCGTGGTAAAGGCTCGTTGAAAAACTGGTCTGTAAGGATTACCGTGAATATGTCCCTTGATTTTATAAAGAAGAATGATTACCGTTCGATAGTTTCCATGGACGATGATGCCAGTTTCTCTGTTTATGGTGTTTCCGGAGTGTCAGATCCGGAATGGGATGATCCTGATGTGGACGGTATTCCTCCTGATGTGGTCCATGCGATGATAAGGGAATTGCCGTTGGGATATCGCACGGTGCTAAACCTGTTTGTCATCGAGAATAGGAGTCATAAGGAAATATCAGAATTACTTGGCATAAAAGAGACTACTTCGGCTTCGCAGTATCACAGGGCAAGAATAATACTTGCCGGAAAGTTAAATGAATATAGAAAAAAACACCGATGAGCATGAACGGACGATGGAAAGATGATATTAGGCGGATGATGGAAAGTCATGCGGCACCCTTGCCTGATGTGTCATGGCATGAGGTGGAACGCGCATTGCATGACATTGACGGGCGTAGCCGGAAGCCTGATGTTGAAAACAGGCCCGTTGTGTGGAGCCGGCATATTGCAGCCGTGGCTGCTGTGTTGTTGATTCTTATCGGTATCGGTGTGGTTATGAATGATGAGATTAGCCGGGAGGTTGTCGTTGTGAAAAGGGCTGGCGTGGAGAAGAATACGGATGAAACCGGTGGATTGCTTTCCCATATAAGGGCAGTCGGAGATGAGATAAGGTCTGTGGACGGAACGTTGGAATCATTGCCTGATGATGTTGATGGTCGGGATGCTCGGCATAAGGTAGAGACTTCCGAGCAAATCAAATCGGAGCATGAAGTATTGGCTGTAAAACCGGTAGATGTAGATACTGTCGGTGTGGAGGATGTGCAGGATAAAGATACGGAGTATGCTTATTCATATAACGTATTTTCCAAAGATGACCGTTATCGTTCAGACCGGCATAAGGTCGTTCGGAATAAGGATTATTCATATAAGGATAGTCGTCTTATGGCTGGGTTGTATATGGGCAACTCTGTTGCCGGTGGGACGATGTCGGAAATGAAAGGTAATGACATTGTTGAGAATGATTATTATGGGGGAATGGGTTCCAATGGTATACATGACTCAAATGGCAGTCCGGTAGGACAGCCTGTTACAGAAGTACGTCATCATCAGCCTGTGCGTATAGGAATAGGCGTTGGTTATCGTCTTACTGGCCGTTGGAGTTTGGAAAGCGGTATAGTGTATAGTATTCTCCGTTCCGATATAGGTATGGAAGGAATCAATCATTCGTCATATTCCAATCAGAAACTTCATTATATAGGTATTCCTTTAGAGATTAGCTACAGTATATGGCGCAGCAAGTATATTAACCTGTATGTTTCCGGAGGCGGAATGGTTGAGAAGATGGTTAGCGGGAAGACGCATACACGTGTAAGTGTATTTGGCCGGCCTGATACATATTCCACAGAGAATGTTTCGATATCTCCTCTGCAACTGTCTGTAGGCGGGTCGTTGGGAGCAGGGCTTAGTCTTTACCGCCGTATAGGTCTTTTTGTGGAGCCAGGGGTTAATTATTATCTAAACAATCACAGCAGTGTTCCCACTTTCTATAATGACAAACCGCTCAGTTTCAGTCTTAGTGTAGGCCTGAGATATGATATAAGGTGAAATGGTTGAATAAAAATATTCGGGCGGTAAGACATTGCCTTATCGCCCGAAAAATGAATGAAAATTGAAATATGTCTATTCAGAATTACTCTGCCAGTTTATTGTCTGAGCCGAGAACTTCTGTAATCTTATGTCTGTACATTTCCTCCATGAGGTCACGTGCTGGACCGCAATACTTGCGCGGGTCAAACTCTGCAGGTTTTTCCGCAAGTGTCTTGCGAACGGCAGCCGTAAAAGCAAGACGCGAGTCAGAGTCTATGTTTATCTTGCAAACAGCACTCTCTGAGGCTTTGCGAAGCTGTTCTTCCGGGATGCCTACCGCATTAGGCAACTTGCCGCCATATTGGTTGATTATATCTACATATTCCTGAGGTACAGAAGATGAACCGTGGAGAACAATCGGGAAACCAGGAAGTTTCTGCATGATCTCATCAAGAATATCGAATGCCAATGGAGGAGGAACAAGACGACCTGTCTCTGGATCAAGAGTACACTGCTCGGGCTTGAACTTGTAAGCACCGTGAGAAGTGCCTATTGATATGGCCAGAGAGTCAACTCCTGTCTTTGTCACAAAGTCTATAACTTCTTCGGGCTTTGTATAATGAGATTCCTCTGAGGCAACCTCGTCCTCTACACCGGCAAGAACACCGAGCTCACCCTCTACTGTAACATCGTGTGCGTGAGCATATTCAACAACTTTCTTTGTCAGGGCAACGTTCTCATCGTAAGGAAGAGAAGAACCGTCAATCATTACTGAAGAGAAGCCCATGTCAACACAACTCTTGCAAAGCTCAAAACTGTCGCCATGATCAAGATGGAGTACAATCTCAGGATGTGCGCAACCGAGTTCCTTGGCATATTCTACGGCACCCTGTGCCATATACTGCAGCAAAGTCTGGTTGGCATAGTTGCGGGCACCCTTTGACACCTGCAATATAACCGGAGACTTAAGTTCTGAAGAAGCTTTGATAATTGCCTGCAATTGCTCCATGTTGTTGAAGTTGAACGCAGGTACGGCATAACCGCCGTTGATAGCTCTCTTAAACATCTCGCGGGTGTTCACGAGGCCTAAATCTTTGTAACTTGCCATATTCTTATATATTTTGTTGTTAATTAGAAAATTCCGATTTTCCGGGCGCAAAGTTAATATTTAAATTCCGCAAATACAAGAATTATCAACATTTTTATAGCCTGCAAACTATGATTATCATTATATATTCTGATTCTTTCCATCAAATTCACATTAATTGTAAAACACAGATTACAAAATCATAGCTGTAGTGTTTTATGACAGACTGGTGATAATATGTATGGCATAGCCCGGACTCGGTATGGCCGGTTATATGCTATGTCAGATACCGGATATAATGTCTCGAAGAAGGTATGTGGCATTTTGATTTCTGGCTACTCCGTCTGTGAGCCTGTATGTATATGTAATCTTGTCGGACAGCTCAATCTCGAAACAGCAGTTATGAAACCTCTCCGGACGCTCATCCGCCATCCTTGACAGTTCCAGGTCATGTGTTGCTATGATTCCCGTGACAGGCAGGCGTGACACCGCCTCAAGAAACATGCGTGAACCGTTGAGTTTGTCGAGAGAATTGGTGCCCTTTAAAATTTCATCCAATATAATTAATGTGTGCGGGGCGGTCTTGCAACTTTCCGTAAGCTGTCTTAGTCTCAGCAGTTCGGCATTAAAGTAGCTTATGCCATGACCGAGGTCATCGTTGGTGCGCATACTGCTGAATAGATTGAACAGAGACACATTCATGCTGTCGGCAAATACGGGCATGCCGTTTACTGCCAGTATATAGTTTATTCCAAGTGCCCGCAAAAACGTGCTCTTGCCTGCCATGTTGGCTCCTGTTATAATATAGTAGTTCCCGTCTGCTGCCGTAAAATCGTTGCCTACGGCTTTTTGTCCCAAAAACGGATGGCGCAGGCCTTTCACGTTGTAAACCACCTTATCTTCATCGGAAATGACTGCTTGTCCGGCTGACGGCTCATTGTATCTGAAAGTAGCCATCGACACAAGTGCATCGAGAATGCTTACATCGTTTATCCATCCGCTCATACGGTTGATGTAGTTTCTGCGCCACACGAGAAAGCCTCTTATGAGGAAGTACCCCTTAAGTTCCAGTGTGTCGAACACCAACGGACCAAGCATTCCGCTACGGCGGTCGAAACCGCGAAGCAGCTTGTCAAGTTCGCAGAATGCCGACAAGGCACCTGCCATCCCACCGGACTTAAGTTCTGAAGCAGCCATGTTGTCAAGGCCGGTCTCATCAATGATGCGCATCAGCTCCGTATAACCTTTGAGATGTTTCGACAGACAGTCTGCCGCACTGCCTATCTTACGGCATGCCCGAGAACATAAAACAAGCACTGTGGCAAACTGAAGCGTAGCCCACAGGAACGGAACTCCCGGGGTGAGGTCAGTAAAGATTGAAAGAGCCACGAGACTGGCAAACACAGCCACTGAGACCGATGCCGCAACAAAAGCGACTGTTGAGGCCGGCCATAATGGCAAATTCATTTTTTCCACACGGGAAATAATGTTGAGAACAAGTTGGGTGTCTATAGGTCCTCTTGAAGCGACGGCCATGAATGCTGCCCTTTCCCGTTCCATTTCTGCAATCCTGTTCACGGCAAGCGCACGCCGGTCTATCTCTTCCTTATTCATATATAATGATGTGAGACAATGTGCTAACCGGTCGCGGCCTCCGATGGTGACAGTACGGTTTATCCTGTTGAAAAGCGACAGTTTTCCGAACAGGTCCATATCGTATGAGTAAGCGTGAGATGGATCTATATATACTGTTCCGTCGTCAAAACACGAATAATCACCGGAAAGATAACGAAGTTCGTTTATATATACTTTGTGCAGTGCCTCAAGACGCTCTGCTTTCTTGCTGTTTGAAGCATCAAACTGCCTCATGGTAATATATGCGCCTAACAGCAATACCGCTGTTATTATATATGGTGTTGATCCATAGACGGTGTATAGTACTGTCATCGCCACCGCACCGGTAAAGGCCCCAAGTTCCATGGCAACGAACATACGTCCTTTCTGTCTGCATCTGTGCACTTTGCCGGTCAGGATATCCGCCTGTACCGAATACTTTTCAGATAAATTTTCCGACATTACTTATGTAATATTTAAAATTGCGTGCAAAGTTAGGGCTTTTTCCCCTGTTGTCACAATGCAGAACAATTATTTTATTAACTTTGCAAGACTTTTAAATGATAGCAAGAATTATTAATAGATTTCTACTGTAAGCATGGCAACGAATTCTTATATAAAGCAATATCCCGATGTGATGAAAGGCAAGAAAATATTGTATGTACACGGTTTCGGCTCATCGGGACAGTCCGGAACGGTCACGAGGATACGCGAGTTGCTGCCAGGAACTGAGGTGATAGCCCCCGACTTGCCCATAATTCCCCGGGAAGCCATGGCCCTGCTCCGTGACACGTGTGACGAACAATGTCCTGACCTTATCATAGGCACATCTATGGGCGGGATGTATACGGAGATGCTCCGTGGCTTCGACCGCATACTTATCAATCCGGCGTTTCGCATAGGGGAAACCATTCTCAAGAGAAATATGCTCGGTAAGATAACGTTCTTCAACCCGAGAAAGGACGGGGCAAAGGATTTTATCATGACCAAACATCTGCAGGAGCAGTATCTGGAAATGTGTGGTCAATGCTTCAGCGGTATCACCGATGATGAGCAAGACCGCGTGTTCGGACTTTTCGGTACCGATGACCCCGTGGTTGACACATACGGAATATTTTCCCAAAACTATAAGAACGCGCTTCGCTTTCATGGGGAGCACAGGATGAACGACACCGTTCTGATGCATTCCGTAATGCCGGTTATACGCCTTGTTGACGACCGGCAAAATGGAATATGCCGTAACATCATATACATCTCTCTAGAAGACACGATGGAACGCAACGGCATACCGATGCCGAGTATGATGAAGACCTACAGATATCTGATAGAGAAGTATGACGTGTATATAGTGGCCGCACTGCCAGACAATGATTCCTCGTACCCCGTAAGAATGCAGGAATGGACGTTCGACAATCTCGGTGTGCCTGCATATAGAAAGCTTATACTTACCAACCGTAAGGACCTTTTATACGGTGACTATCTTATAGACGCCTGCAGTAACGGTGGTTCGGCCGACTTTATGAGTACGCGTATAGAACTGGGCTCGGAAACATTCAAAACATGGGAGGATATTCTTGAGTTTTTCAGCCGTCTTAATGGGCAATAGTCATAACATAATCTTTTTGATAAGCCGGATGGGGTGTGATGTCTCTGAGAAAAAGGATCGGAAGCATAGGGAGATTCTTCGTGGCAAGGCCCGCAGATAAGAATCCATGACAGTCTGCGATAATACTTTTTTAGGGTATACACCTGATATAAGTTATTATAAACATAAAAAGTTTTATGAATCCCGGATAATCCGTAAGAAAATGTTATCGGATTATCCGGGATTATATTTTCGCTACTTAGAATATCACCGCATGCTTGCGGTGTATGTATATGTTTCCTTTTACCGGTGATGATACGCGGCGTCCTGTGAGGTCGTAGTAATATCCGTCGTATGTGTTTCCGGAATCTTTTGTTTCCTTTATTCCGCTCGCTGAGGATTCGAGTTTTTTGGCCAGGGCATGCACTTCCGCGGCTCCCCACAGCCAGCATCCGTATCCGAAATCCTCGAAATTTGGAATGGAATTGTATGTGATGACACCTCCGTCTTCGGGCTTTGCTCCCGTTCCCTGTAGATAGCCCACGAATCCGGTGTCGTCGTGCACTGCACGGCGCATCGCTTCCCATCCCTTTCTTATTGCAGGCATGTATGTCGCGCTGTCGAGCAATCCTGTCCGCACACCGTAGGCCATTCCTCCTACAAACAATGACGTGCCTGTCATCTCCGGTCCTTCGCTTCCGGGCTGTCCATAGTTTGTCGGTGCGGCCAGGCTTACGTTCCATGAGCCGTCGGCACGCTGGCATCCGAGCAACCCGCTACTCATTAGCAGGAAGTCGTTGATATATTCCGTACGGTGTGGTTCCGTTTCGGGAGTGAACTGCATCACGCGTACCAGTGCCATGTACACCCAACCGTTGCCGCGGCTCCAGTAGCAGTCTTTGTCAGGTTCGGTAAGGTCGCGGTATGGCGGATCGTACTGATAATCGCGGTACCAGAGGCCGGTGGCGGTGTTGAACAGCGGTTTGCCGCCTCCTTTTTTGCTGCCTCCGTGACGATTGCGTGTGAATTGGTACAGTTCGTACATCCGTTGCCAGTAGATGCCGTCATGTGTTATGTCTCCAAGAAGCGCGAACACAGGCATGCTCATCTGTATGGCATCTATCCACGACCAGTAGTCAGTCTTTCCTGTGGCAGTCATCTGGTCTATGCGCATCTTGATGTGTTCCATCCTTACGGTCTCAGACGGCTTCATCATATACATTTGCAGATATGCCTGTCCGCAACACTGATAGTCGGCGTTGGCGTTGCGTGCCTCGCTGTCGGAGCTGCTTATCCATTTGTGGAACCTTCCCCAGTCTTCGGCATACTTCAGCCATTCTTCTTTTGGCTGTTCTCTATATATGTTGAGCAGTCCTTCGTAAAAGACACTGCGGGTCCATATACGGCTGTTACGTTTTTTCCCGTCTACGTAGCTGTCAGCTCCGACATCAGGATATCGGGTCATGAAATAGGAAGCCACGTTATCTGCATGTTTCATCACCGTGTCGCTCACAAAGGTGTCGGCCTTGGATGCCGTGACAGCCAGAAGCAGTGATATTGTCATTAGTATGCGCATGGGCGGAATGTATCGGAAATCATTTATATGTTTAAGTACCAGTCCGGTTTGTCCGGGTCTGACAACACCTTGTCTATAGTGTAGTCAAGCGGATTTATCTTTCGCGTCCATGTCACACGTTTGCTTACGTCTATCGGATCGTTGGCATAATTGTGTGAACCTGTCTCGCCGTAGAATGCCGTTTTTTCTTTTTCAACGCCCCAATTGTGCCATCCCTCGGGTGCGATGTGGGTGTCCATGAGACAGTCAATGAATACAGTCTTTGCATAAGGACGCCACGGACGTCCGAGCATCACTTTTTCCACTTTGTCAGCAGCGGTGAGACGGCATTGATACATCACATACCCGTATTCTACGTCCTGGAGTGTGGATGCGGCGGTGAGATACCCTCGCCCGAGACTTCGTATTTCGCAGTTGTCGAAGAAACATGTGGACGCACCGAATATAAAGTCAACCGTTCCTTCTATATAGCAGTTCTTATAGTATTGCTTAGAGCGTTTGCCATAGGTATAAAGTGTGTCCTGGAAGCCTTTGAAGCGGCAGTTTACGAATATGGCCCTATTGCCGCTTACAAACATCGCCACTGCCTGTCCTACCGGACCGGCAGTATTGCTGAAAGTGATGTTCTCGGCATGGAAGTCCGGACCGTAGACATAAAATGACGATGAGCCGGATGTGCCTTTATTTTCTCCGAATATGTTAGGTTTCGAGGCGTAGTCGTCGTATGTGAGTACAGTTTCATATTCGTCTTCGCCAATCAGCGTCACGTTTTGCTTGCTTTCCGGTACAATGACTTTCTCTTTGTATACCCCTTTACGTATCAGGATTCTTGTCTCACCGGCCTTGCGGTAATCCGGAACAGCATTGATCGCTTCCTGAACGGTCTTGAAGTCTCCGCTGCCGTCTTGTGCAACGACAAAGTCGTACTTTTCTTTTGTCTGGGCCATGGCGACAAAGGTTACCATGAGCATGGTAAGAAATGAAAATACTTTCTTCATTTTTTATTGATGTTTGTTTTTAAGTTACTTGGATTGTAGGCGGCAAACGGTTGCCGCAGTTTGTTATCACAGGCAAATTTACGAAAAATCTCTGTATTTCGGGTTTGTTTGCTTGTTTTTTTGTATTTTTGCATCCTTGAAAATAAAGGTATTGTTCATTCACAGAACAGTTTAAGGAAAAAGGTCTTTAAGTTTTTAATGAGAAACAAAGTTTTTGCCGTTTTTGTCCGGTTATTGTTTTCGGTATTTTTACCGGCAAATGTTGCCGGACATCCGGCAGCCGATGCACACGGGAGTATTAACGTTGTGCTTCTTGGTGATTCCAATACATCTATAGGAGGTGACAGCTGTAATGTCGCCACGGGGTGGAGCAAATGGTTTAAGGAGCGGTTTGCCCCGGCCTCATGTATAAGCTATGCACGCAGTGGTGCCACGTGGAGCAATACTTCCCGCACGGTGTATGCCACGGCAGAGAATATAAGTGTGCTTGGCGACAATAATGTCATATATAATCAGATAAACCGTCTTGTGGAAGCCTGCCGCAAAGGTGTTCAGCCGGTTCCGCAACTGATTGTCATATCGGCCGGCACCAACGACGCGTGGTTTCATGGCAAACGTCCGGGAGTTTTCGGAAAGTCTGTTGCGGATGTGTTTGCCGTTTCCACGGGATACATCACCGGACGCAAGGTGTCGTCGGTGCTGTCTCTTGCCGAATCTGTGCGCTATGGCTGCGAATTGCTTATTGAAGCCTTTCCTGATGCACAGATAGTTATGCTTACTCCGATACAGTCGGCAAAGGTGCCGGCCGATATGATAAGAAAGGCGGGTGATGTGATAGAGGAGTGCGGTCGGATGATGGGTATAAATGTCATACGTCAGGATTATGGCGGTGCCGTATATGGTGTCCGGGGCACAAATGTCCGGAGAACCACCGGTGACGGGGTGCATACCAGTGAGTACGGGGCACGGCGTAACGGATACTATATCGCCAATATGATAGCTCCGATGCTTCATTTCTGATTCGCGAGGTGTATTGATTCCTGATTTGAAGATGTTCGGAACTATCATATACATACTATAATAGAGGTTATTACTTAATAAACGGATTCATCAACAGATACGAAATGGTATTTTCTGATCTTTTTTTTCTTTTTGTGTTTCTTCCGGCTTTCATGCTCTGCTATCTCATGGGTGCATGGGTCGACCGCTGTCTTCCTGTAAGCCGTGATGAGGCCGGCTGTGTCAATATGAATAAGGCCAAGAATCTTGTATTAGTCTTTTTCTCGCTTGTATTCTATGCCTGGGGCGAACCGGTATATGTATTTCTGATGCTTCTTTGTGTGTTGCTTAACTATCTGACCGGTCTGTGTATCAGCGGTGGAAACATCAGGAGGAAGCTGGCACTTGCCTTTGGCGTGATATGCAATCTCAGCATATTGGGAACTTTCAAATATGCAGGCTTCTTTGCCCAGACGATCAATGATTGGGGCGTGAACGTAGGAGTGCCGAAAATTGCCCTTCCGATAGGTATAAGCTTCTATGTATTTCAGTCCATATCATATCTGGTGGATGTCTACCGTCGTGAGTCGCCCGTGCAGCGCCGGTTTATGGATCTGCTGCTTTACATATCCATGTTTCCACAGCTTATCGCCGGTCCTATTGTGCGTTATGGTACGGTGGCGGCTGAGATAGCCTGTCGTAAGGTGACTTCCGGTGATGTGGCGGCCGGGACATACCGTTTTCTCATAGGGCTTGGAAAAAAGGTGATACTGGCCAATCAGTTGTCGGAGATATCGGATGCTTTCCTTTCCTCGGGCACGGGACTTGGAGAACTGACCACCCTTGGTGCCTGGATTGGCATTTCGGCATATACGCTTCAGATATACTTCGACTTTTCCGGCTATTCCGACATGGCAATAGGAATAGGCCGGTGTCTTGGATTCCATTTCAGGGAGAACTTCAACCATCCGTATTGCTGCGACACTATAACGGATTTCTGGCGCAGATGGCATATTTCTCTCGGAAGCTTTTTCCGCGACTATGTATATATTCCAATGGGAGGTAACCGCAGTCACCAGGCATTCAATATCATGGTGGTATGGTTTTTGACAGGAATGTGGCACGGTGCAAGCTGGAACTTTATAATCTGGGGCGTGTATTTCGGTGTGATAGTGATGCTGGAGAAGTATACGTTGCTGAGAATAAAAGACCGTATCCCGTCACCGTTGCTGCATATATACAGCATGCTGCTTGTGATAGCGGGATGGGGGATATTCTATTTCGATGACTTCAATTCGCTTCAGTTGTTTTTCAATGCCTTCACAGGCAATGCGGAACAGTTTACCGACTTTGTTGCCGAAGCCTCGCTTATGGATAATTTCTGGCTATGGATAGTGGCCGTGGCGTTCTGTATGCCCTTGCGCAGCTATGGTTACAGGCTTGTGAGCCGCATTACAGGAGAGAGCGGATGCGTGCATTCGGCTGTGATATTCACAGTGCGCGTAGTCATATCGGTGGCAATGCTTGGCATTAGTGCGGCACTTCTCGTTGGAGCCACAAACAATGCCTTCATATATACGAGATTCTGATGATGTAACATATAAAATACTGTTTATGAACAAGATAATAATATCACTGATAATGCTGTCCATGATTTTTGCCGGTGGAACAGGCGTATATGCGGTTGCCTATATGGCAGTGAGACCTGCGGCAGGAAAAACTGCGGTAAGGAAGAAGACGGTGCGCAGAAAGACCGCCCGCAGACCTGTGCGTCGTGCGGTGCCGCGCCGGTCAGAGGGAATACTCGTCGTAGACACCGGAATGAACACCCGTGCGCTTGAGATATTTCACGGTTCCAGACAGTATGCGGAAGAATACGTGGCGGCGGTAAACAGCTATAAGCGGGCTTTGGGCGACAGTGTGAATGTATATTGTATGGTCATCCCCACAGCCGTTGCGTTTTATTGTCCGGACAGCATGCGCGGGAAAACACGCGATGAGTATCAGGCGATATGCGATATGTATTCCCTGTTGTCCGATTCGGTTGCACCGGTCGATATTTTTCCGGTGTTGCAGAGCCGTGCCGGAGAGCCTATCTATTCCCGCACAGACCATCATTGGGCGCCGCTCGGCGCATATTATGCCGCAGAGGCCTTTGCCGGAAAGGCAGGTGTGCCGTTCAGGGATATAACAGAGTATGATGTGCGGACTGTAAGAGACTATGTAGGCAGCATGTACCGTTTTTCAGGAAATATCGCGGTTAAGAAAGCTCCGGAAGATTTTGTGTATTATGTCCCTCAGGATTCATCGTATACCACTACATACAGGTATTACAAATTCGACAGCCGTAAGAATGTCATAGGAGTGAGCGAACCTGAGGACGGACGTTTCTTCATTCCATACAGCGACGGCCACGGTGGGGCATACTGCACTTTTATGGGCGGTGACACACGTATGGTGAAAGTGTCGACATCCGCTAAGAACGGCCGGAAGCTTATGATACTCAAAGACAGCTACGGCAATGCCCTGCCGGGATATCTGTTCGGCTCCTTTGAGGAGATACATGTGGTGGATTTCAGATATTTCACGGGAAACGTGATATCATACGGCAAGGACAACGGAATTACAGACGTGTTGTTTGCCAACAATCTTATACATGCAAACATGGCGTCTACAGGCAGGCGTTACAGGATGATGATGGAACAGCAGTGACCGCATATTACTGCATGTGATTTTTACAAAGATATAATATATAGGAAAGACAGAAAAATATCATTGAGATGAACAAACTGTATATATTCATTATAGGCCTGGTGTTTGCCGCCTTTGTCACGGTGTTCGATACGCTTCCGCGCAGCACGTATTCCCATTTGGAAAAACGCGACCTGGCCGTGTTCCCCGACTTTACCGTTGAGAGGCTTATAAGCGGTGCTTTTACAAAGGAGGTGTCTTCGTGGTTCAGCGACAGCGAGCCTTTTCGTGACGAACTGATGGCCGTCAGCCTGCATCTCAAGGATTTTATGCGTCTGTCCGCCTCAGAAGACCAGATAACCTTTCATGCCGCGGAGAAAACGGATGCCGTTGTGACAGAAGATGATGAAGATACAGGGGCGGTGTCGGATTCCGGAGGTGACGGACTTGTGGACGGCTACGTCAACGACACCCCGGACGACGGAAGCGCAAAGATTGCCAATGCAGGAATAGTGATTGTAGGCAGGGGCGACAAGGTGCGTGCGCTCATGGCTTACGGAGGAGGCCCTCGCGGAGGAGGCGCATACGCCGATGTGGCAAATAAGTACAAGGAAACATTCGGAAGCAAAGTGAATGTATACTGTATGGTCATTCCCACGGCCATAGAGTATTATTGTCCCGAACAGGCCAGAAAGGCGACAAACAGACAGTGGCCTACCATAAACAACGTGCATTCCCGGCTGAACGGCAATGTGAAGGCAGTGGATGTATATACATCGTTGGGCAAGCATGCCGATGAGGATATCTATCTGCGTACGGATCACCACTGGTCACCGCTCGGAGCATTCTATGCGGCAAAGGAATTCGCACGTGTGGCCGGAGTGCCGTTCAGAGAGCTGGACAGCTATACCCGCAAGGTCGTTCACGGATATGTAGGCAGCATGTACGGCTATTCAAAGGATATATCCATAAAGAACGCTCCGGAGGATTTTGTGTATTACGTGCCTTCGGGAGTGACATTCAACACAACATATATCGACTACCGGATAGACAAGAGTTATCATGTGACAGGAATGGGCAAACCGTATAAAGGCCCGTTCTTTTATAAGTTTAAGGACGGCAGCGGCGGAGCCTACTGCACCTTCATGGGCAGCGACGCCAAGATAACGAAGGTTGTCACGTCGACAAACAACGGCCGCCGTGTGCTCATACTTAAAGACAGTTTCGGCAATGCCATACCCGGATATCTGTTCTTCTCGTTCGAGGAAGTGCATGTGGTGGATACGCGGTATTTTACAAAGAATATGAAAGAATATGTCGTTGGCAACGGCATAACAGACATTCTCTTTGCAAATAATATATTCAATGCCTATAATCCGCGTTTCTGCAGCCGCTATGCCAGGTTTCTTACCCAGGCCGACGGTTCAGGAATACATACTCCGTCGCCTGTGGCAGCCGACTCGGCCGGTTTGCATCCGGGAAATGTACGTCATGCTGACGCTCAGGAACATCATGTGCCATCTGCCGATTCCGCATTCAGCAACAGGCAAAAGGAAAATACGCAGCCAAAAGCAGAGGCCGATTCCACGGGTAATGACATTTGATGTATAGTCTCCAGTACCGTACGCAGGGATTCTACATTATTATCTGTTGAGGAATCCTAATACTTTAATCTTATTTTATGTCAATCGGCCTGTTGGATGTAGATGTCGGTTCATCGGATAAACAAGGCGCTACAGAAGGGCACAGACCATACGGCAGTTCATAAAGTGTATTTGGGCTATATACACAGTGTATTTAGCCTACATACACTGTGTATTCAGCCTGCATACAGAGTGTATTTAGCCCAAATACACTTTTAACATTTGTTGTTCGTTCTTCGTGCCTATGATTGTTGAGCCAGGAGACTGGCGTTTTTCCGGCTTCTTAAGCCTTAATCGGGATTATGGAATAAAATTGCATAGTAAAACTGCAGACATGCTATGGATATTTCAGAGAATATTTATCCGGCCCACGTTGGCATATTCGGATAAGTATTAACATCAAAAACTTTATATGGTTAACGGGTAATGTCCTTTCCATTTTGGAACACTACCCGTTACTCTTTTATATTTTATGGTTTGTCTTACAGATTGTCGAGTGCCTGGCGGATGTCATCGATAATATCATCGGCATCCTCTATACCAACGGAAAGGCGTATTAGGTCCGGAGCTATGCCGGCAGCTCGGAGCTGTTCCTCGCTGAGTTGGCGATGGGTATGGCTGGCCGGATGCAGCACGCATGTGCGTATGTCGGCCACGTGGGTCACGATGTTTATCATCTTAAGGGCGTCCATAAACTTTATTGCCGTATCGCGGTTGCCTTTCAGACCGAACGCCATTACTCCGCAGCTTCCTCCAGGAAGATACTTTTCTGCCAATGCATGACTTGGCGATTCTTTCAGGCCAGGATAGTTCACCCATGCCACACGACTGTCACCGCTCAGAAATTCCGCCACTTTCTGTGCATTGCCGCAATGCTGGCGCATGCGCAGATGCAAGGTTTCCAGTCCGAGGTTGAGAAGGAATGAGTTATGAGGCGAGGGAATGGAGCCGAGGTCTCTCATCAGCTGCGCCACAAGTTTTGTAATATATCCCATTTTGCCGAAAGCCTTCGTGTATGTCAGCCCATGATATGACTCGTCAGGAGAGCACAGTCCGGGAAATTTATCTGCGTATGCGTTCCAGTCGAAGTTTCCGCTGTCCACCACACATCCGCCTACCTGTGTGGCGTGGCCGTCCATGTATTTTGTCGTCGAGTGTGTGATGATGTCGCATCCCCATTCAAAGGGGCGGCAGTTCACCGGTGTGGCAAACGTGTTGTCTATGATGAGCGGCACACCGTTCCTATGGGCAATCCTTGCAAACTTCTCTATGTCGAGGACCCTGCATCCCGGATTGGAAACCGTCTCTCCGAACATGGCTTTTGTGTTGGGTCTGAAAGCCTGTTGTATTTCCTCCTCACTTGCATCAGGATTAATGAAAGTGCATTCTATACCGAGCTTTTTGAGAGTCACTCCAAACAGGTTGAACGTTCCCCCGTATATCTCGTTTGACGTCACGATATGGTCGCCGGCCTCGCATATATTGAACACGGCGTAGAAGTTGGCCGCCTGTCCTGACGATGTGAGTACGGCACCGATGCCGCCTTCAAGGGCGGCAATCTTTGCTGCCACGGCATCATTTGTCGGGTTTTGAAGACGGGTATAGAAGTATCCCTCTTTTTTCAGGTCGAACAGCATGGCCATTTCCTCGCTGTTGTCATATTTGAATGTGGTACTCTGAATAATTGGAAGTTCTATTGGCTCACCGTTCTTTGGCTTGTAGCCGGCATGGACGCATAGCGATGCCGTTTTCAGTTTCTTACTCATTTCTTTATTGCTTTTAATTTTGTGTAGGGTTTTATAAATCGGCTGTAAAGGTATTAAAAAATCACCGTCCGTGCAAGTCAATCATGTTTCTTTCCTGCTCTGCGCATCTTTTCTGTGTAATAAATAGTGACAAGAAGGATTAAGACAAGTACGGCAATCAGCAGTTTTGAACATAAACCTGTCATTCTTTCATTTCCACATCCCGACATTACGGTAATCATAAGAAACATGACTCCGCACAGGATCGATATTATCCTCACCATCCTTATTGCAATGGCATATTGGACTGCGTTGCTTATTTTCACAGGCGTATTGAACAGTCGTGGAAAGTAGGCGGTGCAGAGAGTGACGGTAACAATCGCTGTCCCCGTCAGAGCCAGAAGTATCAGCGAAGACTTGTCACCATAGGCATCCGGAGTGCCTGTAATGTCGAAATGTGTCGGAATCTTGTCGGGAGAGGTTTGGTAAAACCATAGTGTGAGTGCCCATAATATTATGACAATCACAGCTCCCATCAGTTCGAAAACCGTACCTTCGGTTGTCCGGTATACCTTTATGTCGCGTCTGTCGTTGTTTGGATTTATCGTTGTCATGTCATTCCTCCCCAGTCTTTTTTTTCTTCTTCGGCAGCCGTCCGGCCTTGCGCAGGGCCTCGGCGATAATCCTTTGGAGCTGTCCGTTGGTCGAGCGGAACTCGTCTGCCGCCCAAGCCTCGATTGCTCCCATTGTCTCGCTGTCGATGCGCAGTATGAAGCTTTTCGTACTGTTTTCTTTCTTTGCCATGGGTTAGTGGTTAAGGGTACCTGTGTTTACAACCGGTTGTGCCGACTCGTCGCCACAGAGGACCACAAGCAGATTACTTACCATGGCCGCCTTCTTGTCGTCGTCGAGTTCTACAATGTTTTCGTCGGAGAGCTTGTTGAGTGCCATCTTAACCATCGACACCGCACCTTCCACAATCTTCTCGCGTGCGGATATTATAGCGGTGGCCTGTTGGCGTCGCAACATTACCGCAGCAATCTCGGGAGCGTATGCCAGGTAGTTTATACGTGCCTCTACGATTTCGATGCCGGCCATTGCCAGGCGTTCGTCAAGCTTCTGCTCAAGCTGCTGGTTTATCTCTTCACCACCGCTGCGGAGGGTAAGCTCCTTTCCGTCACTGTCTGTGTCATCGTATGCATATTGTCCTGCCACCTGACGTAATGCCGCATCGCTCTGCACCCTTACGAAGTTCTCAAACGCACTCATCATGCTTGTCACAGATGTGCCTATCGACACTTCGTTTTTATTCGTTGAGCCTGATGACTGTGCCATGGTCTGGGAGTCTATCTCAAACATGGCCTTGTAGGTGTCGTGCAATTTCCATACGAGCACCATACCTATCATCACCGGATTGCCTGTCTTGTCGTTCACCTTTATCGGATCGGCATCGAGGTTGCGTGCCCGGAGTGAAAGTTTTTTTGTAGTGATGAACGGGTTTACCCAAAAGTAGCCTGTGTCGGTGAAAGTGCCGCGATATTTGCCGAAAAACACCATCACGCGGGCCTCGCCAGGTTCGAGCTTTATGAATCCTCCCCATATAAACAATGTGGTGATCAGCATTGCTATGCCAAGACACATAAGAACTATTCCACCGACTGTGCCTTCGAGCATTGCACCGTAGACAATAGATGCGATACCGGCAATGTTCATCGCAATGTTCAGAAACAGCATTGCAAATCCGTTTACTGTAGCACCGTTGAATTTAAACTCTTTACTTTCCATAATTGTGATAGCTTTAAAGATTAGAAATAATGATATTGTTTTGATATCACAAAGATAATTACTTATTACCAGTATACAAAATCTTGTATGTGGATTTTAATGTTGTTTAACCCTTTTGCCGTTTTAATTGGATTATGGTATTTGATTGCATTCACTGTCATGGTTTTTATTCCGCATACTTGCGTTTTCATGGCATTTGTTCTTTTGTTAATGCTATTTTCATTAATTTTGCATCAGATATAGTTTAATTCATTTTTTATACCGATGAGTGCTAAAATTCCGCAGGAATGGAATCAGTTCTATCTGAAAGACGTGTCTTTCGTAAACCTTATGACACGCCGCATATTCAATGTCCTTATTGTTGCCAATCCTTATGACGCGTTTATGTTGGAGGATGACGGGCGTGTAGACGAGAAAATATTCGATGAGTATATGGATTTGGGGCTGCGCTATCCTCCAACGTTCACTCAGGTGAGCACGACGGAAGAGGCAAACGAGGTACTCAAGACAACGGACATAGACCTTGTAATCTGTATGCCGGGAAATGCGGACAACGATGCCTTTGATGTAGCCCGTGCCGTGAAAGCCGATTTCCCCGACATACCCTGTGTTGTTCTCACCCCGTTCTCTCACGGAATTACCCGAAGGATACAGGATGAAGACTTGTCGATGTTCGACTACGTATTCTGCTGGCTCGGCAACACCAACCTGATACTGTCGATAATAAAGCTTATTGAAGACAAGATGAACATCGACCACGATATCAGCGAGGCCGGTGTTCAGATGATAATGCTTGTGGAAGACAGTATACGGTTCTATTCTTCCATCCTTCCGAACCTTTATAATTATATTCTTCTTCAGAGCAAAAGTTTCTCGACAGAAGCACTGAATCCACATGCTGCGGCACAACGCAAGCGAGGCCGCCCGAAGGTAGTGCTTGCCCGTACATACGAAGAGGCCATGGAACTTTATGAAAGATATGCCGACAACACTCTCGGTGTGATAAGCGACGCACGTTTTCCGAAAGACGGTGTGAAAGATGCTGAGGCGGGACTGAAGCTGTTGCGCGAGATACGCCGCAGAGATGAGTATGTGCCCCTGATTATGGAGAGTTCGGAGTCTCTTAACCGGGATAAGGCTGAGGCTGAAGGTTTCCGCTTCGTCGACAAGAACTCCAAGAAAATGAATATCGACCTGCGCAAGCTTATGGAAGAGCACATGGGGTTCGGTGACTTTATCTTCCGCGATCCGGCCACTCACAACGAGATAATGCGTATACACACTCTTAAGGAGCTGCAGGACAATATTTTCAAGATACCGAACGATTCCATGCTTTATCATGTGTCGCGCAACCACATGAGCCGTTGGCTGTGTGCCAGGGCCATATTTCCCGTATCGGCATTTCTGAAAAACGTTACCTGGCATAAACTTCAGGATGTGGACGCCCATAGGAAAATAATCTTTGATGCAATCGTGCAATACCGCAGGATGAAGAACATCGGTATCGTAGCGGTGTTTGACCGCGGAAAGTTCGATGCCTACGGCCATTTTGCGCGTATTGGCGACGGCTCCTTAGGAGGAAAAGGGCGCGGCCTTGCATTTCTCGACAATATCATAAAGCGTCATCCGGAACTGAACAGGTTCGACAATGCCGTTGTGACAATACCCAAGACACTCGTGCTGTGTACCGACCTGTTCGATGAGTTCATGGAGAAGAACAATCTTTATCAGATAGCCCTCAGCGATGCGTCTGACCAAGACATTCTAAACCATTTCATGAGAGCACAGCTTCCGGATTCGCTCATTGCAGACTTCTTTACATTCTTCGATGCCGTGAAAGCTCCGATTGCCGTGCGTTCGTCATCGCTTCTCGAAGACAGCCATTACCAGCCTTTTGCAGGGATATATTCCACATATATGATACCGTATCTTGAGGATAGGTATGAGATGTTGCGCATGCTGGCATGTGCGATAAAGGGAGTATATGCCTCGGTGTATTACAGAGACTCGAAGGCATATATGACAGCCACGAGCAACGTGATAGATCAGGAGAAGATGGCCGTGATACTTCAGGAAGTTGTCGGCAAGGAATACGACGGGCGCTTTTACCCCAATTTCAGCGGAGTGTTGCGTTCTATAAACTATTATCCCATAGGCGACGAGAAAGCCGGTGAGGGCATAGCAAACCTCGCTCTCGGGCTGGGCAAGTATATTGTAGACGGCGGACAGACGTTGCGCGTAAGTCCGTATCATCCGACACAGGTGCTTCAGACAAGCGAGATGGAGACAGCCCTGCGTGATACACAGACACGATTCTATGCACTCGACATGAAACACGTGGGCGAGAATTTCGAAGTGGACGACGGATTCAATATCCTCAACCTGCGTGTGAAGGAAGCCGACAAGGACGGCTCCCTTCAGTATATAGCATCGACATACGACCCTTATGACCAGGTGATACGCGACGGCATATATGATGGGGGACGCAAGGTGATATCTTTCAGTGGCGTATTGCGTCACGGGGTGTTCCCTCTTCCGGAACTGTTGCAGGATATACAGCGTCTCGGAGCAGATGAGATGCGCCGTCCCGTCGAGATAGAGTTTGCCTGTAACATAGATTCAGATAAGACAGGTGCGCTTTATCTTCTTCAGATACGTCCTATTGTCGACAGCAAACAGATGCTCGACGAAGACATTATGGCAATACCCGACGACAAATGTCTGCTGCGTTCGCATAACTCCCTCGGCCATGGAATATCGGAAGACGTTACAGACGTACTGTATGTAAAGACCGGTGACGACTTTACCGCCGCAGACAATCCGGCCATAGCCTGTGAGATAGAACGGATAAACAGAAAATTCCTTGCCGACGGACGCAACTATGTGCTTGTGGGGCCGGGACGGTGGGGCTCAAGTGACTATTGGCTCGGCATACCGGTGAAATGGCCGCATATCAGTGCGGCCCGCCTCATCGTAGAGTCGGGATTGAAGAACTATCGTGTTGATCCGAGTCAGGGAACACATTTCTTCCAGAATCTCACATCATTCGGTGTGGGCTATTTTACAATCAACACTTTCAATGGCGACGGACTTTTCCGCAAGGATGTTCTTGATGCAATGCCGGCTGTGGAGGAAACAGAACATGTGCGTCATGTGCGTTTCGGGCATCCGTTGAGGATAATGATGGACGGAATGAGACAGGAAGGGGTAGTGACGATGGATGAGTCGTGACACATTCGGTCGATTGCAGAAGACATACGATATATTATAACCGAAAACATATTACAAACTAAAAAAGATGAAGAAACTTATCACACTTACTTTCTGCGCCCTGTCGTCCATGGCATCCGTTGCGCAGCAACTTGCCTTTCCCGGGGCGGAAGGTTTTGGGAAGTACACCTCAGGCGGACGCGGAGGAAACATATATTATGTCACGCGTAACGATGATTGTACGGACAATAATCTTGTAGAGGGGACTCTCCGGTGGGCACTGCGCACCGGTGATGACACACCGCGTACCATTCTGTTCAAGACAAGCGGAACTATATATCTTACGAGTCAGCTGAAGTTCTCTCATCCGAATGTGACCATAGCCGGACAGACGGCTCAGGGAGGCGGTATATGCATAGCTGGATATAAGATATATGTATGCAAGCCGAACGTAATACTGCGCTATCTGAGATTCCGTGCCGGTGACTATCCGGCAAAGAGCATGCCGTCGCTCGATGTGGAAAACACAGACCACGTGATTATAGACCATTGCTCATTAACGTGGTCGATGGAAGAATGTCTCACAATGTATGACTGCGATTCCACAACCGTGCAGTACTGTATAATAGGCGAAGGACTTTACAACTCAAAAAACACCAAGGGAGCCCGTGCATACGCCACTCAGTGGGGAGGCGAGCACAGTACCATGCACCACTGTCTTATAACTAACTGCAACAACCGTACACCGCGTTTTAACGGAGTGCGTGACAACAGCAACAATCCGGGTGATCACGACCAGCATGTGGATTCGGAATTTTTCAACAACGTGATATTCAACTGGGGAAAGCCGAACTCTGTTTACGGAGGAGAATGCGACCCGACGATAAACGGAGGCGACAGCTATAACCGTGTATATATGAAAGGCAATTATTTCCGTCCAGGACCAACTACACAGAACTACGTGAAGTCAAACCGTTATTTTGTGGAGGCTTCAAACAAAAACAAGGGTATGGGACAGTGGCTTCTCGAAGGCAACAAGTTTGAGGAATCATCGGCCTTCGCGCCTTCAGGAAACGTATGGGCAGACAATATATTGAAACTCGTGGCTGCAAACAATTATTATGGCATAGACACAAAAAATGCCGGACGGACTATAAACTTCACTACTGGCACACCTGCTGATTTCATTAAGAAGAACATTGTTTCCAATCAGACTGCTGCCAGTGGTATAGTGGCCGAAACAGCAGATGAGGCATACATAAAGGTGACGACAACGGCCGGAGCATCACTGCCGAGATATGATGAGGTGGACCGTCGCCTTCTCGATGAGGCGGCAGGTCTGCAAGACCCAATATTCGCCGGTATTGAGCAAAACGGCAGTTATAGCCGTGGACTTGGCATCATAAACTCTCCAGAGGATGTCATGCTGTCCGAACATGACACGTTCACTGCCATATATGAAGGTGCGGACGGTTCAAAGACAGAGGTAATAGCAAAGGCATGGCCGTATCTCGGTTTACGCAAGGGAGAGAAATATATGAAGGACACTGACGGTGACGGCATGCCTGATGCCTATGAAACCGAAATGGGACTGAATCCTGAGAATCCAACAGACGGTGTGTCTGTAACGGCAGGAGGATACACCAATCTCGAAATTTATCTCAACGGTGTGGCTGACGGAACGATAGACAAGGCGAAATATGAGACGGAAGATGCAACGGCAGTGGATGCGGTCAGAACCGACAGTGTAGAATCCCGTGCAGAATATACTATTGGCGGAACCGTTTCCGCGTCATCTTCAAAAGGTGTGAGCATCGTGAGGGAAACGCTTTCCGACGGCAGCATACGTACAAAAAAGGTTATGGGGCTTTAATATAAGCTTTCCCGAAATCCATTTACACTTTCCTATAGATGTAAGTATCTTTTCCAATGAACAGGCCATTCATCAGCGATGAATGGCCTGTTCATTGGAAAAGAATGGCTTGTTTGCCAGCAAAGAACTGCCCATTTGTCTTCGTGATGCTTTCCTGGCAGTTTTATTTCATCCGTATTTTCTCGACATGACAATGTTCTGACAAGATTCAAGCGAATTTAATATAGCTCATCCGTCTTATCGCAAATATCCGTTTTTTGCCTTTCTTCCTCAATGTATGGACGTGCTTTCGGCATGTGTCAGACGTAAATATCCCTTAATAAATAAGCTCGGTTGTAGTATGCATTACATCAGACACATCGCGAAGCGATGTCCCTACATGGTGCATGGTTCGGCATATATACCCGATGCTTCCACATTCCATCCCTTTCCCTCCCCTTTGGGGAGGTTAGGAGGGGCTCCTTCCTCCTTTCCAGGTTATCCGGAATGGCTCTTCACCCGACATGTAGGGACGTACCTTTGGCACGTGTCAGGCGGAAAGCACTCTTGTCGGAGGGAATCTTTAGAGAAGTACTTATATTTGGCAGGTCCGAGACATCAATTTGTCATCCGTCTTATCGCAAACGTTAGTTTAATTTGCTCCGTCAAGCATCACGAAAGCGGCCCAATAGCAGGGATCTTCAAAGCCGGCTGAACGTACGGAAATCTGTGCCTCATGGAATGCCTCATGTTTTGAAAGACCCCGCATCAGTCCAGAATAGAATGCGGTCATCATTTGCATTGTGGCAGCATCGCTTACGCTCCACAGACTCATGATGAGTGTCGTGGCTCCGGCCTTTTTGAATCCGCGTTGAAGCCCGAATACTCCGTCGTCCTTTATCTCACCGGCACCGGTACGACATGCCGAGAGAACGACAAGATCTGTGCCGCTGAGGTCGAGTAGGGATATTTCGCGGGCGGTAAGTATGCCGTTTTCTATTCCAACGGGCAACTTCCCTCCTTTTAGGGCGTAGTTCGCACCGGCCAAAAGCAGGCCGGAACGGCTAAGGGGACTGCCTCCGGCATCTTCCTGAAGGATGAACTTAAAGGCCGATTCGTTGCGTGGCGTATCGTCTGTAAGTGCAAATCCGTGTGTTGCTATGTGAATCAGGCTTAATCCTTTTCCATCGAGACTTTTGAAAGCTTCCTCTGTTCCTTGTTCTTGCTCGAACATGTTGGTTGGTATGTCGTGTTGCATCAGTTGTTTTCCTATGGCCTGGACTTCAATCAATGTTCCCGGCAGATAAGCCACATCTCCGCGTAAGGCGAGTGAGTCAAGCATTGTGTTGTCTGTGTTCAGAGCCAGGTCGCTATAGTCGTCGGTAGCTTGTTCGAACACGTAGTTTTTGAAATTGTCGTGTTCCCTGCGGAGAGCGAGTTCGTCCATATCGTATACAAGGCCACCGAACACCGCTGCTGAGCGGTATTTGTGCTTTGCTTCCGTACGGCCGGCTATAAGCCTTGTGGAGGAAAGACGGTGACAGACAAATCTGTCGCTCATGGTTGTGGCCGAATCTATTGCGAGATATTCGGCTCCAAGCTGATAGAACATTCCCGCCGGAGCGAAGTATATTGTCTTTACGTTGTCAAGTTCCGGAAGCAACTTGCCCCATACAAGCTGTCCGAACCTGCTGTCGCGGTATAGTTTGTTTATATAGCCGTGTGTGCTCGGTGCACCGGAAAAGTTTAGTGTTTTTATATCTATTTCCTCAAGGTCGGCCATACTGAAAAGAATCTTGCACCGTGGTGTCTTCCAGCCTTTTTTCAGATAAAGTGCCAGATAGGTGTCACCGAGTCCTTTCACATCGAGGTTCATCAGTTCTATTGCTATCTCATTATCTTTGAGAGCATCGGCCACTTCTGTATGGGTACTGTTCAGGTTTGCCATGAAGTCTCCGAATTTCTTACAGTCGCGCACGAGCTGTTTTTCCAGTTGTGTAGCCTCTTTTATTGCTTCCTCGAGTTGTTTTGCCCTGTCGGCAGGAGGCAGACTGTATGCCGCGTCGATGTCTCGTCTGAGGAGTTCAAGCCGATCATACTTTTTTAGTAGTATTGAATCGCCTGTCTGCATTAGGAAGTTATGGAAGTTTATTTCGGAATTCAGCAGCAGTCCTTTGGTGAACAGCTGTGCATTGTATACATCGGAAAGAATGGAGTCATTGTTGTGGTGCATGTATGCGAGTGTGGGAGCAGCCTTGAAAAGATAACTTTTCATATTCCAGAATACTTCACGCTCTGCGGATGTCTGGTGTGAGAAGTTGTCGCGCACCACGCGCATCTGCAGTTGAAGGGCCTTGTGATAGTTTTCCTGTGTCTTTATGCTGTCGGTCTCGTTGTAGTATCTTGCCATGTTATATAGTATGGACGCATTGTCGGGATGGTCATTCCCGAGTATGTCCATCTGTATATCCTTCGCCTTCTCCGCCAACAATATTGCCTCGTCTGTGTTCCCGCATGTATAGTTGTAAAGTGCGAGATTCGACAGGGCCTTGGCGTATATTGAGCTTAGTGTGTCTCCTTGTTCCTTGTATATGTTTATTGCCTGTATGCCGTATTGCCGTGCAGTGTCTGGTGCGCCCATATAGTAGTGTGCCATTGCAACGGTGTTGTTGATGTCGGCAAGTAATATACCCTGATTTTCTCCGTCCAGCAGCTTTATGGCACTCATGCCGCTGTCGGCCGCTGCGGTATAGTTGCCGGCATGAATGTTGAGGTTGGCAATTTTATTCAGTGCTGTGGCCGATTCCTTTTTATTGTCTGCCTTTCGGAAAATCTCGAGTGCAGTATGTACGGTTTGAAGAGCCTGGCTGTAGTTTCCGGCGGAAGCCTGTATGTCAGCCTGTTTGTTCAGTACACGTGCATATTTTATATTGTTTGTCCGGTTGCCTCCTGTGTTGTGGCCGAGCATCGTGCTGTATTCCTCTGCTTTTTCCGAATCGCCTTTCTTGTTGTATGCAAGCGACAGTTCGCTTATACATCTGATATAGTCGGCATGTTCTTTTCCTACAATGCTTGTGAGCAATGGAAGAGCTTCTAAGAGCATTTCGATGCTTTTGTCATACTGTTCCATAGATGTTGACACCACGGCACGGTTTACAAGCAGCTTGGCAAAAGCAAGTGTGTTTGTCTGCTGTCTTTCGCGGAAAATGGAAAGGGCCTCATCCGCATATTGCATAGCCTGGGAATATGCACGCATGTTGGCCAGTCTCGAGGCATGGTTGGCGAGCATCACCGCGTATGCATATTGGTCTGCGGCATAAATCTTTTTCCCCGATTTTAGCGCGGCCTTACTTACGGCATCGGCTTTGGCAAGATTGTTGTTTTTGGCGTAGCATACGGCAAGGTTGTTCTGGGCGTTGAGATATTCGCGTGTGCCTTTCTTCATCATGTTTAACGCATCCTCGCAAGCTTTTGCTGCAAGTTGGTCATCACCGTCGTTTCCGCGCTGAGACAGAAATACACCCATGTTTGCCATTACCACGGCATACTGAGGGTCTTTCTTATAAGCCGATTTCTTGAATATCTCCATGGCTGTGCCGCACAGTTCCACGGCTTTGTCGTAATTGCCTGTTTTAGCATAATATACGGCTTCATCGTTCATGGCATTGGCTATGTGCCGCGGTTCACAGTCCGGGAGCTTTTTCCTCATGTCTATTACACGTTGCCCGATCTCTATGGCCTGTGTCTCCTGGCCTCGGCGTGAGGCTAAGGATGCTCTGTATGACAGGATTTTGGAATAATAAAATGAATTCTCAGATGTATCACACAATGCACAATATTTCTTTGTCAGGCTGTCGAGTTCTTGCCATTCCTGTTTCTTTGCCGCCTTGTCCGCCGCCTCGCAGATGCTTGCAAACATCCGTATGTCTTGCGCAGTTGCTGTGGAAATGCCAATATGGCATGTCCACAGCAACAGGATGATAGTCTTTTTCATTTTCCCCGTGATAATATTATTTGCTTTTTCCGCACTTTACATTAGTGCATTGTGTCGTCTTGCACCCGGTTTTATCGCACTCTGTCTTCTTGCATTCTTTATCCGTGGAACTGTTTTCAGGACAGTCGTTCGCTTTCTTGCAAGTGGTTTGTGCGCATTGTGCATTTCTGCATTGTATTGTTTTACATTGTGTCTTCTTGCAGTCTGTATCCTTGCATTGGGCTTTGAGGCATTCGTCTTCTTTGCCGGATATCATTTTACATGAAGAATAACATGCTTTTATTGTATCATTTGCCGTAGTGTCTGTACAAAGGGAATCTATATCTCTGTATGCAGCTGTTATTCTTTGTTCTTTCGTTGAATTTATAGCCAGCTCCTGCCCTCCGCACATTTTCTTCCATATATATGTGAAGTATTTCACGGTAAGCTGTTCCACAGTGGCTTTGCCTTTGAATATAATGTCGCCAAGCATTTCGTTGCATGGCTTGTCAATCCTGTATGACTTTCTGCTTGCACTGTCAAGCAACACGATATATCCGTGAACCGGTATTTCCAACCGGTCTTTTTTATTTATCACCTGCTTTCTCTCTACAGGGGTTTTAGTGCGTTTGTTTTTATTAATTATATATACATCCTTGCTTACTTCACATACATGGTAGTTCTGTGCCAGTATGTTGTTGCAGAATAAAACGCAAAAAGAAAAAATTACAGTCAGTGTTAATCTTTGCATAATGATTTTTATAATTTTAAATAGGGTGATTTGTTGAATATACTGTCGGGCCTTGCTTTCACCAGCCCACTGATTATAGCTTTATAGATGCCGCGTGCTTCGGCTACGAGTATCACCGGTGTCAATATAAGTGCCATAGGGATATATAAGCTGAGACGCTCGTATGCTATATATGTCATCAAAGCAAGTATTGCAAGCCATGTGAACGTGATGAAACGAAGAAACAGATTTGAATTGGCAAGGAACACACAAAACGGTTTTTCCGAGGCTTTGATGAACCTGATCCAGTGAAACTGTAACAATACCGTTATATAGCATATTAATATTGAAAGCACCATGAGGAGGTCTTTGGGGATTGTCTCTATATCCTTAAGGTCTATTATTGTTTGTACGGAATATGCCTGCACTTTCAGTCCCGCCATTTTTCCGAGAGGTGTGAAATGCATGTCTGCTTCTTCATTGATGGTGCCGATTAGCACTGCCCTGCCTTTTATCAGATCGCGGTTTGCAAGTACGGAGTCGTAGCTTACAACCGGGAAGTCGATAAATCTGTAGTTTATAAACCGGTCATCGGTTTTGTTTGTCGGAATGCTTCTACCGCTGTATGCTTCTGCAATCAAGGATGTGAAGGAGCGTTGCGGCTCTCCGCGTAAACTGCGTTCTATGCTGAACTTACGCAGGCATGTCGAAGACATGTCGCCTATGGCGTTAACGTATCCTTCCTTTATGCGGTCGGTGGCAAAGTATGACCTGGTCTGATTTTGGAAAGAGTTTGTCTTCACATTGTAATCTGTAAGTTTTTTTGCGAAGATGGCATTTGAGCTCTCTGCAACATCCATCAGCACCATGTCACCGTGCATGTCATAGTTTTGGTCCTCGAATATTATGTCTACGCCTATAACGGAAGGTTCACACTTTCTCACATCTTCTATCACACCGGCTATTTCCGCACGGTTTGTCAGCTCTGTTATGTCTATTAGAGTGATCTCTTTGCTTATTTCCGGAGAACCTTCTTCCTGCCAGTCTATTTCATAATACATGTCAGACAGGGAGAATCCCTGTATTGCACGTGCGACCGGACTTAAGAATTTGATGTTGAATGAAAGCCAGCCGAGTACAACCAGTAATATCATTGTGATAATAGTAACAATAATATGATCTATAAATGAGGTTGTCTTTATTCTTATCATAATATAATACTATTTTAAACTTCATGTTTGGATAAAACACTTTGCCTCAGCAAAACCAAAATAAATTTTGCTTCTGCGTCCGGCTTGCAGTTTATTTGTAATGTTACGGGAAGACCTTCACAGGTCTTTATTGAAAATAAAATCCGGAACAAGATGTTCGTTGTATGAATCAGCTCATTATCTTGTTCCGGGTTGTTTGTTTTTATTTTTTACTGTTCTGTGGCAATACCGATTGTTACACGGTTGTTGTCATTTTCCTTAAATGGTTGTTCTGTGTCGCCTTTGTATTCGCTTGTGAGGCGTTTCGGGTCAATGCCGTATTCCTTTACGAGCATTTTACCTACACTTACAACGCGTTTCTGTGATATGGCACGGTTGATTTCCGGTGTTCCGGTTCCTTTGTCGGCATAAGCCGTGAGGTTTACTTTTGCTGTCGGGTGCTGTTTCAACCACTCGGCAAGCTTTTTAACCTTGCCTTTTTCATTGGCACTTACTTCAGAGCTGTTGATTTCGAAGAAAATATCGATGCGTGTGCTTTCTTTTGCTTTTGGAGCCTCTTCCTTTACAACAGGTTTTGGCTCTTCCTTCGCTTTCTTCTCTCCTTCTACAACAGGAGCGGTCGCTACGGCAGAGGATGCGTTGCGTGCGTTGTCATAGTCGAGGTTTGCCAATGCGCTCCCTGTTCCGCTTTGTCTTTTCTTATGGAAACCGAACTTGTAGGTAACGCCTAAAAGAGCTGTAGCCTGCCAGTCGTCAGAGTTGTTTCGTTTAACGTTGAAACGGTCGTCTGTGTTGTTTGCCGCCACTTCAAGGTTGATACCTACATGCTTTGAAACATTCATTTCAAACTGCAGGCCTACGCGCAGGTTGTGTACGATTCTTTCGTCTGTCCATGTCGTAGGTTCGGTGAGCTGCATGCTGTTTGCCAGGTTGTTGTATCCTTTGTCGTCCCAGGCATAGTTGAATCCGAATCCTCCTACGAGCATTACGTTCAGAGCATGAACTCTCTTAGGAGAGAATATGTTTGAAAGATTAAACAGGAAGTCGATATCTGTTGAAATGTATTTGAAATCGAAAGTAAGGTCTTCTCCTCCTACTTTATATCCGGCCTTATTCTTGTAGCCCTGTACATTGATACGCGCACCGATTTCAGGTGTGAAGAATCTACCTACGGACACAGCGCCTATAGGTGTTACAAGATTGGAGAAGGAATTGTTGGTGAATGTAACCTGACCACCGCCTTGAAGCCCGATAAATGTGTATGGGTATGGCTCATAGTCTTTCCCGTTTTCCTGGGCGGAAACCTTTAGTGTGCATATAACAGCTAAAAGCAAAAGTAACAAATTCTTTTTCATTTCTTTTTAATCTAAATAAGTTAAACCTCTGCAAAGATACTTAAAATAATTATAATAACAAATGTTTATGGCAAAAAATAAGGACGGGGGATGAAAAAAAGCTTTTGCATGTGTATCTTGTTGATAACCAAATCTATGAAAAATACCTGAATACAGCTTCTGTATATATAATGGAAATGATTGTTTCCATAATTCATTTAAAGGCGGATATTATAGGATGAAGTATATCTTTGAGAAAAAATAAAACATCCTTTTACACGAAAAGGATGTTTTTATTATATTCTTTTTTACCGTATTATTTGAGCTGGCTTGCATCAAGTTTTGCCACAGAGCCTGTGGTCGGGTTAAGTGTCAGTTTTGTGGTAAAGCGTTTGTTGAACAACTCGGAGCTGAGCAGTTCGGTATTTCCGAATTGTCCTGCATGCAGTTCATAGCTGTTTGTCGCTTTTGCACCATTATATATTGTCGCCTTTATTTTCCCCGGTATGTTAACGTAGATGCCGCTGATTTTATCTTTCTTTTTGGCTTTTGGATCGGCTTCTTGTGCATGGACGGTTTTCAGATCTTCGATGGTTAGATAATAAGGTGTCCCGGATAGGTCGTCAGGGTCCACAATTCCCAGCTTTTCAGATAAACGGAAAAGGATGCCTTTGCTGAAATTCTTGTCGGGGCATACCACGAATACATGTTCTGTCGTGTCCTTGGTGATTGTTCCGCAAAAGAGACTTGTCAGCATGTTGTCCTGATGGTTGAGGTTTGCAAGCATTATTCTGAGCTGTTCTCCGTCTTTAGGCATGAAGTCGGCTTCTCCGCGGTTCAGCATGTTTTTGCTTTCGCGTATTTCGTATATCTCCTGTGCGGTAAGTTCAGCCATCTTTGCGGTATTTCCTGCAGAGATTATTTCTTCATTGAGGTATTTCCGCGGGTTTTCACTTGCCGGTTTCGGTGCGGCTGTGAAGTTCTTTGGTTCGGGAATCACTATTGGATCCGAGTTTATTGCAAGTAAGGTGCCGTCATCGGCAAGTGTTACGTTTGTTGCTGAGCTTTTCGGATCAAATCTTACTGCAAAGCATTTTGATGTGTCAGCCACTCCGAATGTGCTGAATCCGATGTTTGTTATCTTGTATTTGAATTGCTTTTCTTCGCTTACATCGTAGACCCTGAGGTAGCGCTCCGCATACTTTGCGAAGTCTCCGGGCGTGTAGGTCGTTTTCTCCACCTGCACAGCGATACGCAATGCTGTTTTAGGCAGATAGTATATGGCTCCTTCCGGAGTGACTCCGGGTTCATATTTGCTTATCTCTGACTGTGCTGCGGCCGTTCCGCTTGTTAAAAGCAGGCATGCCAATAATAGATTTTTCATATTGCTGTGTCGGATATATATTATGAGTTTATTATTCGCTTAGATAATTGAATGCGGCCGGAATGTGTTCTATGATATCTCCGGCCATGAGGCTTTCCATGCCCAGTTTCTTTGCCGCGAGGTCTCCTGCGAGCCCGTGCAGATACATTCCGAGTATACATGCTTCGGCCTGTTTGTATCCTCTTGCGAGCAGTGCGGTTATTATTCCTGTAAGTACGTCACCGCTTCCTGCAGTTGCCATGCCTGCATTTCCTGTCGGGTTGAATATCACATGTCCGTCAGGCAGGCATAGTGCGGAATAATGTCCTTTCAGTAATATGTATGCCTGAAGATGTTTGGCTGTAGATACTGCTTTTGAAAGTCTTTCGTAGCTGTCGGCCGAGTTTCCGTTCATCCTGTCAAACTCTTTTGGATGAGGGGTCATGATTATACCCTTGGGCAGCTGTTGGATCCATGCTCGCCGGTTGCCGAGGATATTCAGTGCGTCTGCATCTGCGACAATGGGACAGTTGGCGCGTCTCAGTTGTGCAATGAGTGCTATGCTCGTCGGTTCGCTTTGGCCTAATCCCGGCCCTATTCCCAATGCGTCGAAATCTTCCGTGTCGACAGGCTCTGTGAATGCGGTTTCCTCCTTGTCTAATTGTACTACAGCTTCCGGCACGGAAATCTGCATCATCACATTGTTGTATCTCGGTGTGTGTACCGTCACTTTGCCTGCACCGGCCCTGAAGCAGGCTTTCGTTGCAAGTATAGCTGCTCCTCCCATACCGTAGTTTCCCGCTATAAGCAGTGCGTGCCCCATGTTGCCTTTATGGGCGAACGGATTCCGCTTTTTTATCAGGGGCCTTATCATGTTTTCTTCCAATATCGTATACTGTGCCTCCGTGGCATCCATGGCTTCTTGGCTGATGCGTATGTCAAGCACTTTCAGACGTCCTATGAACGGTTGGTTTTCCGGAAACATGAAAGCCAGTTTCTTGTTCTGCAGTGTGAGTGTGAGGTCTGCCCGTATGATATTTGCCCTTACATTATATGTGTTGTCTTCGGGAATAAGTCCTGACGGCATGTCGATGCTTACCACCTTTGCCGGAGATGCGTTGATGTATTTCACTAACGACGCGAATCCTCCTGCGAGCGGTTTGTTAAGACCGGCTCCGAAAAGTCCGTCGACTACCAATGTTCCGGCTTCAAGTTTCGGAGGGTCGAACTCAAGAGTCACTTCCGTAAAATCCCTTACTTTCTTGGATTCGATCAGACGTGCCTTGTTTGTGGCGCAGTCTTCCGAGAGGTGGCTGCTTATGTTGAAAAGATAAACGGTGGTTTTATATCCTGCCTCTGCCAGCATTCTTGACACGGCAAGTGCGTCACCGCCGTTGTTTCCCGGTCCGGCGAATACCACGACAGGTGTCTCGTTGCTCCATTCTTCGGTTATGGCGCGTGTTATGGCGCGTGATGCTCTTTCCATCAAGTCGATGGACTTGACTGGTTCATTGTCGATAGTATATTTGTCAAGCTCGCGAATCTGAGCGCTTGTGAAAATCTTCATACATGCAAAAATACAAAATTAATGCTTACATATATAAAACTTTGGCGGATTTTTAGTAATTTTGTAGCAAAAATACAAAAATAAGTCTAAATGAGTATAATCAAAGTAAAGGATAAGCGGTTTGAAACCTCAATTCCTGAGGCGGAGATCAAACAGCGTGTGAAGGAAGTGGCCGGGATGATAAACAAGGATATGGCCGGCAAGAATCCATTGCTTCTTGCGGTGCTTAACGGTTCTTTCATATTTGCCGCCGACCTTATGAGAGAGATTACAATACCGTGTGAGATTTCCTTTGTCAAGCTTGCTTCTTATCAGGGAACCCAGTCTACGGGAGTCATTAAGGAGGTTATAGGAATAAATGAAGACCTTTCCGGCCGTTCCGTTATAATTGTTGAGGATATTGTGGAAAGCGGCCTGACTATGAAACGCATGATAGAGACTATCGGAACACGTAATCCGGCGGATGTGAGGATATGCACGTTGCTTCTTAAGCCGGAGAAACTGAAAGTTGACCTTGATATTGATTATGTGGCGTTCAGAATCCCCAATGATTTTATTTTAGGATATGGTCTTGACTATGACCAGCAGGGCCGTCAGTTGAAAGATATATATACTTTGAAAGAAGACTGACAGTGCTGTGAGATGTCTTAAATTACTTGTGACTTATGACACCGGATGGTGCTGTAAGCGGGTAATTGATAATATATTTCGGATGGAATTGTTTCAGGATTAAATAACAAATATTAAAGAAATGAAGAATATCGTTATTTTCGGTGCTCCCGGTTCAGGAAAGGGTACACAGAGTGATTTGATAATCGGAAAATACGGACTTGGGCACATCTCTACCGGTGATGTGCTTCGCAGCGAAATCAGGAAAGGAACGGAGTTGGGAAATATTGCAAAGGGATTTATTGACAACGGCCAGTTGATTCCTGACGAATTGATGGTGGATATTCTTGCCGCTGTCTACGACAGTTTCGGTAAAGACCATAAAGGTGTTATCTTCGACGGTTTTCCCCGCACAATACTTCAGGCCGAGGCTCTTAAGGCCATGCTTGACAAGCGCGGACATAAGATTGCGGCGATGATAGAGCTTGATGTTCCTGAAGACGAATTGATGACGCGTCTTATAAATCGCGGTAAGGAGAGCGGTCGCTCTGACGATAATGCCGAAACAATAAGGAAGCGTCTTGACGTATATCGCAACCAGACATCCCCACTTATTGACTGGTATGATAAGGAAGGCGTGCACAACCATATCGACGGATATGGAGGACTCGACAGGATATTTGCCGATATATGTCGTGTGATAGACAATATTGCCGGATAAACACACATAACATTTAATATAATTGTATGGCCGAATCCAACTTTGTAGACTATGTGAAGATTTATTGCCGCTCAGGTAAGGGCGGGCGCGGCTCTATGCATCTGCGCCATGTGAAGTATAACCCTAACGGAGGTCCTGACGGCGGTGACGGCGGCAAGGGCGGCAGCGTTTACCTTCGTGGCAATCACAATTACTGGACTTTGCTCCATTTGAAATATGAGCGTCACGTGTTTGCAGGGCATGGCGGCAACGGTGGCCGTGACAAGTGTCATGGCACCGATGGCAAAGACGTGTATATTGATGTGCCTTGCGGTACTGTTGTTTATAATGCCGAGACAGGAAAATATGTATGTGACGTGTCTTATGACGGCCAGACGGTATTACTGTTGAAGGGAGGCCGTGGCGGACTTGGTAATTTCCAATTCCGTTCGGCCACCAATCAGGCGCCGCGCTATGCCCAGCCCGGTGAGCCCATGCAGGAGATGACTGTCATTCTTGAACTTAAGCTGTTGGCCGATGTCGGTCTCGTGGGCTTTCCGAATGCCGGAAAGTCAACATTGCTTTCTGCTCTTTCGAGTGCGCGCCCGAAGATAGCCAATTATCCGTTTACCACCCTTGAGCCGTCATTAGGCATTGTCGGATACCGTGACCGTCAGTCGTTCGTTATGGCCGATATTCCAGGAATCATAGAGGGGGCAAGCGAGGGCAGGGGGCTTGGTTTGCGTTTCCTGCGTCATATAGAACGCAATTCTCTGCTGCTTTTCATGGTGCCGGGAGATACGGATGACATAAAACGCGAGTATGAGATTCTTCTTAACGAGCTTAGGAACTTTAATCCCGAACTGCTTGACAAGCACAGGGTGCTGGCCGTTACAAAGTCTGATCTTCTTGACGAGGAACTTATAGAGATGCTCCGTGAGACGTTGCCTGACGATATACCGGTGGTGTTTATTTCGTCTGTCGCCAATATGGGGCTTGATGAGCTTAAAGACGTGTTGTGGAGTGAGTTGAACAGCGAGAGCAACAAACTTCAGAACATAACCTCGGAGGATACGCTTGTTCACCGCGACAAGGACATGAGCCGTTTTGCCGTAGAGATGGAAGAAGAGGGAGAGGATGACGATATCGAATACATAGAGGTTGAAGATATAGACGAGCTTGACGACTTTGAATATGAGGAGACAGAGGATGAATAGTCCCCTGCTCACATATTATGACTTGGCTCCGGATGCGACGGCTTTCAGTTCCACCCGTCATGGCGGTCGGAGCTGCGGCTCTTACGGAGAGTTCAATATCAACAGGTATTGCGGTGACGATGCCTCGGCGGTGGCATATAACAGGACAGCCCTCTGTTCGTTGCTCGGCATAGATGACAGCCGGCTTGTGATGCCGCATCAGACACACGGTACGGTGATACGGCGGATAACAGACGGCTTCTTCGCTCTACCGCCTGCCGGACGCCGGTCTTTTCTTGAAGGGGTCGATGCCCTGATGACAGATGTGCCGGAGATATGTATAGGTGTTTCCACGGCCGACTGTATACCTATTATTATATATGACAGTCGCAACAGGGCATCCTGTGTCGTTCATGCTGGTTGGCGGGGGACGGTGAGGAAGATAGCTGTAAGTGCTGTCCGTGCCATGACGGAGTCTTACGGTTCGTGCCCGGATGAACTTAAATGCTGCATAGGACCGGGCATCTCGAAAGATAACTTTGAGGTCGGTGATGAGGTTTATGAGGAGTTTGCCGGTGCAGGCTTTGACATGAGCCGGATAAGCGACAGACATGACAAGTGGCACATAGATTTATGGAAGTGCAATTCGCTGCAGCTTGAAAGCGCCGGTGTCGTCTCGGCTAACATACACGTATCAGGAATATGCACGTATTCCAACTGTGATGATTATTTCTCCGCACGCAGGCTCGGTATTGCCTCAGGCAGGATATTCACAGGAATAATATTAAGAAATGCTTTAATTAAAAATCCATGTTTATAAGAAGTAAACTCATACAGATTGTTTTTGCGGGAGCGGCATTGTTCGTTTCCGTGGTATCAGATGCAAAGGATGATTTCACTCTCAATGAACAGCAACAGATAAATATCGAGACACCGGGGCTGTTTTCGTATTCGGATGCGTTTACCGTTGACTTTGCCGGTTTGCGTGACGGTGACTACTGCTTTCCCCTTCCTGTCGGAAAGGCCAAGCTTGTTAAGGACAACTTTGTGGAGATAAGCACGTCGAAAGGCGATGCCGTGAAGGCGATGTTCGGTGGAGTGGTGCGTATGTCACGCCATCATCCCACATACGGCAATGTGATTGTCTTGCGCCATGACAATGGTCTTGAGACTGTTTATGCGCGTAACGCGCAGAATATGGTGGCGGTAGGCAATCGTGTGAAGGCAGGCCAGACCATTGCCATTGTAGGAAACACCGATGGAACGGGTATGTGTCTGTTTGCCATAATGGTGAACGGCGGACGTATCAATCCCGGGACGCTTCTGGGCTTGCGCAGCCACCGTCTGTTCAAGCAGACCATACTTTGCCGCAAGTCTGACGGCCATGTGGACATGAGTGTGGTATCCGGCGGGAAGAATATCGATGTCGCAGATGATTCTTTCTATAAAAGAGACCCTTTTGGCGGAAAAGGAAAATTTGTCATTAACCTTTCTGACCTTAGTCCTGATGAGTGGTGCTACCCGTTGCAGGGAGCCAAGGTGATAAGCAACTACGGGAGTCGTGGCAGAAGAAGCCATACAGGTGTGGATATAAAGACAAAAGCAAACGACAAGATTCTTGCGGCTTTTGACGGAGTCGTGACGATGTCGCAGAGATATGCGGCATACGGCAATCTTGTCAGGATAAGGCATGCCAACGGTCTGGAGACATATTACAGCCATAACTCAAAGAATCTTGTAAAGACAGGAGAACGGGTCAGGGCAGGTCAGGTGATCGCGCTTACCGGTCAGACGGGACGTGCCACTACGCCTCATCTTCATTTCGAATGCCGTGTTAACGGTTCGCATTTTGACCCGGGGAAGATTTTCGACCATGCCAACCACTCTTTGCGTATGGATATGGTTACGTTTGTCAAGCGCGGTGCTTCTGTTTCCGTGAGAACGGACAGGAATTATCTGGCTAAGGGAAAATAAAACACCGCGGGTGATGCCTTACGGGCGTTTCCGGTGATATTAATTCATGAAAGTCTTTTGGGGCGGCAATCAAATCGGCGTCCCAAAAGACTTTCTCTTTAGAAGGAAATGTTCTTTCCCCTGTAGAACTCGATGAGGCTCTTTTGATACATATATTCGTATTTTGCCTGTATCATGTCGCTTTGTGCTTTGAGCCAGTTGTTTTTGGCTTCGTTGAATTCTGTTATTCCGGCCTTGCCGTTCTCATATTTTGCTTTTGTAAGTGTGAAGGCGTCAAGACTGCTCTTTTCGGCAGTCATGCTGCTGTTGTATTTGCTTTCTGCTGCAATGGTGTTGTAGTATGCCTGTTGTATTTCCTTATATAGATTCTTTTGTGTGTTGGTCAGTAGCAGAATCTGGTTCTCGCGTTCGATTTTCGCTGCCCTGATACTGTTGCGTGTTGCAAACCTGTTGAATATCGGGATGTTGAGGCTCAGGCCTATATATTGGCTGAAGTTGTTTTTAATCTGCTTCCCGAAGGCATCGGTCTCATGTCCCGATGTGGTGTAGTAGTTCGTGCCCGTTCCCCCGTTGAGCGACAGTTGCGGATACAGGGCGGCCCGTGCTATCCTTATTCTGTTGTCGGAAGCCTTCAGTCTGAGTGTCTCTGCCCGTATTTCCGGTTTTATCGCTGTCGCCTCGGCATATATCATGTCGGGTGATGGCAATGTGTTTTTGCGTATGTCTGCCGTTCCGGGAGTGTTGTCTGTGTCTGGAGGTTCCACCGCAAATCCTTCGGGCGACGGCAGTTCGAGAAGTTGCGACAGTGTCAGTACGGCCATTTTCAGGTTGTTTTCCGCCTGTGTGGCCGTGAGCGTGCTCTGTGCCATGGCCGCCTTTTGTTGTGACAGTTGCGATTCGCTTGCCTTTCCGTTTTCAAACATGATCCTGATTCTTTCGGCTTGCATGGAGTCTATCTCTGTCTGGCGGTGGGCTGTTGCGGTTATCTCTGTTGCGTAGAGAATCTGTACGTATGCTTCTGTCACCTGCACACTGATGTCGTTCTTTGCCTTTTCAAGGTCGGCTGTCGCTGCCTCAAGGTTCAGTCTGTCGAGCTGTATGGAGTTGTGTATCCTCATACCTGTGAAGAGCGGAAGACTTGCCCCGATGTTGAATGACGTACTGCTTGTGTTGGTGTTCGTATATGTGTTTTGTGATGTCAGTCCGCGTCCGAAAGAGATGTTCTGTCCTATGGATGCGTCAACCCCCGGCAGTCTGCTGTTGCGGTCTGTTGACAGTTGTATTTCCTGCATCCGTCGGCTGTTGTCTTTCTGTTTTATGGTGATGTTGTTCTCTATGGCGTGTGTTATGCACTCTTTCAGAGTCCACCTTTTTTGCGTTGTCGTCTGTGCCGCGGCGTATATGGCGGCCAATGCGGTTATTGATATGAATATTTTCCTCATTGTCGTAAGGTTGTCTGCTTGTTGCCGTTTTTATTCGTCTGTGCCTACAATTTGCGGCCCTCTCACCTTGTCTTTGGCAGTGATGCCGCTCTTTATCTCTATGTTCACACCGTCGCTCAGACCGGTTTTTACCTGTCGTCGTTCGTAGGTTTTGTTTTTGCCGTCTGTCTTTACGGTATATACGAATGTGGTGTCTCCGCTGAACTCGACGGCGCTCTCGGGTATGCTGAGCACCTTTGTTGCACGGCTTAGTACGATTCCCGCCGTTGCGCTGTATCCCGAACGTACCCTGCTGTCCTTTACATGGTGTACGGCTGCCTTGATCTCAAACTGTTTGGCACCGTTGTTCTCTATGGCTTTCGGAGATATGTATTCGAGTATGGCGTCGAAGTTGGTGTTCTGAAGAGCTCCGATGGTAATTCTCATTGGCATTCCCTCGGCAACCTGTCCCACTTCCGTTTCATCGATGTTTCCCCGGAAAATGAGGTCGGTCATGTTGGCTACGGTGGCTATTGTTGTTCCATCGTTGAACGTGTTGCTGAGAATCACGGAGTTTCCTACTTTTACAGGCACGTCGAGAATCACTCCTGATATTGTAGACCTTATCAGCGTGGAGCTTGCCTTGGCGTTGCTTTTTGACACCCCGTCGCGCACCACCTGCAGTGCATCGTCTGCGGCGGCCTTCTCCTCGCGTGCCTGTTGCAGCGTCTGTCTTATCTTGTCATATTCCTCCGCGCTGACGAGCTTCTGTTTGTATAGTTCCTCTTCTCGTTCAAAGTCTGTCTGTGCCTGTGTCAGGTTTATTCCTGCCACTCTCACTCTGCTTTCAGCCGAACTGAGTTGTCCCATGTCCGGTATCACCTTTATCTTCGCTATCACGTCTCCCGTGTTCACCACGTCTCCTGCCTGTTTGTAAATCTCGCTTATGATGCCGCTTATCTGCGGTTTCACGTTCACTTCGTCTCTCGGCTCGATGTTTCCGGTAATGATGGTTGTCCGCGAGATGTCTGTCACTTTTGGCGTAAATTCGTTATAGGTTACAGGCACCGGTTGTGATTTTTGATAAAGGAACACGAACGTTCCGATGAAAATGACGGCTATTATGGCCGCAATGATAAGTTTGGAATACTTTTTCATATCTGTTGTTTTTCTTTGATTTTTCAGATTCTTCTATGTTTTTTCTTTATTCGTCGCGCATGGCGTCCACGGGCTTGATGCTCATCGCCCTCCATGCGGGTGCCATGCCGGCAAGTCCTCCGAGTATGCATAGCAGTGTGGCGGCTATGGCTGCGGTCCGGAAATCCACCTGGAAGTGTGCAGCCACGATGCCTTCGGTGGTCGTGCCCATCTCCAGCATCTGAAGGATGGCCACGGCAAAGAGTATTCCGCTCATTCCTGCCACGGCAGTGAGAATGACACTCTCCGATATTATCTGTGAGAGAATCATCCTTGGTGTCGCTCCTATGGCTCTGCGTATGCCGATCTCGGTGGTGCGCTCGCGGACAGTCACCATCATGATGTTGCTCACTCCGATGGCACCGGCGAGCAGTGTGCCTGTGCTGACAAGCCATATAAGGAAGTTCACCCCTGTGAAGAGGTTGTCGAGGATTGAGAAAAGCACTTCTGTGTTGAATACCATCACGCCTTGTTCGTCATCGGGGTCTACGTAGTGCGCCCGTGCCACGGTTCTGCGTATGTCGGCTGCAAGTGTGCTCATTTTCACCCCTCCGCGGCCGGTGACGGCAATCATGTCTATATCGTTTCCACGGTTGTAGGCCTGTTGTACCACGGTGAGCGGAAGCATCACCGATGTGTCGGCGTTTCCTCCGATGTTTATTCCTCCGTCACGGTAGTCGACGCCCACGATGGTATAGTATACTCCGTCTATCCTTACGGTTTTTCCGCATGGGTTTCCTCCCCCGGGGAAAAGTTCCTTATAGATCCTTTTTCCTATTACGCATACCTTTCGTGTCAGTGTCATGTCGAGCCTGTTGAGATAGCGTCCGTATCTGAGCAGGGGGTCGTTGATGAATCTCATGTCGGGTGTGGTGCCCCTTACCGAGCATGACGTGCTGCGGTCGCCGTGTACTGCTGATGTCGACGTGCAGAAAAGCACGGGAGTGATTTTGTCGAGTTGCGGAACGTTGTGTCTGAGCCGGTCCACGTCCTTGTAGTCCATTGTCCACATACGTCCTTTTCTGAATCCCTTATATGCCTTTGTTGTTGGCTGTGCCCATATCATGGCCGAGTTTGTGGCGAATCCGTCGAAGTTCTTTTGCAGAAGCTCTTTCAGTCCACGTCCTCCTCCGATGAGCGCGATGAGCATGAATACTCCCCAAAACACACCGAACCCGGTGAGGAAACTTCTGCTTTTGTTGCGGGTTATCGTGTCGAGTATTTCCTTGTATTTGTCTAAATCCATGTGAGCGGTTGTTTTTTTACGGTTATTGTCCGATATATCGTGTTATTCGGCTGTCAGCGCTTTTATCGGTCGTATTCTTGCTGCCTTGCGGGCCGGTATGAGGCCGGCCAGGGTGCCTGCGGCAATCATCACGAGAGTGGCCTCGAGGCACACGTCTATTCCTACCGTAGGATTTACGAACATTGTTGCCTGGAAAAGTCCCGTGTCCACTTTCGTCTGTCCGATGGTGGCGTTCATGTATTCGTTTGCGGCGATTCCGCACAGCATGCCTGCGTATCCGAATATAGTGGTGATGATGATGCTTTCGGTGATGATGAGCCTCAGTATCGACCATGGCTTTGCTCCGATGGCCTTTCGTATGCCGAACTCGCGGGTGCGTTCCTTTACGGTTATCAGCATGATGTTGCTCACGCCCACGATACCGCTCAGGAGGGTGAACAGCCCTACGATCCACAGTGCCGTACGTATTATACCTATTCCTGTGTTCATCTGCATGTTGCTTGTATATCTGTTCCAGAGCCACACGGCGTTTTCGTCGTCCGGGGCTGCCTGATGGTTGGCGTTTATGCGTGCGCGGTATCGTTGTTCGAATTCCTCGTTCTGTTTCTTGGTGGTCAGTCCGTGAAACGAATACTCGATATTGCCGGCCATGTCGCCCTTTCCGTAAAGAATCTTCAGGGCCGTGTATGACGTAAACACTTCATCGTTCTGCTGGCTGGCGTCGTCTTTGTATATGCCGACCACCATGAATGCCGTGTTTCCTGCCTTGACATGCTTGCCTATGAGCGACTTGATGTCTTTGCTCAGTTCCTTGGCCTTGCCTTCGCTTATCACGGCCACTTTTCTTCTGTCGCGTATGTCTATATGGTTTATGAACCGTCCGCAGATGATCTCGCGCTTGTTTATCTTGCAGTGGTTGGGATATACGCCTTTGAGTGTTGACGTGAAGTATTCCTTTCCGTAGCTCACGGTTATGCCTCCTTGGTTTATCTCCGCGCCCACCTCACCGATATTCTCCTTGAACTCTTCTTCCGTTGCCTTGGTGTCGCGGTCTTTCAGATCTATCGGCCTTCCTTCTTTCAGACCGTTATACGGTTTGGATGTCCATCCTCCGTATACCTTCATCGAGTTTACAAGGAATCTGTCGGCACTTTGTATCTGGGCGTTTATCAGTCCGTTGCCCGCTCCGAGCAGGAAGATGAGCATGAAGATTCCCCATGCCACGGCAAATCCGGTAAGTGCGGTACGCAGCTTGTTGCGTCTGGCGGTGCTCCATATCTCTGTAATTATGTCACGCATGGTTTTGTATCGTTTTTTGTCGGCTATTTCATTATTCCGTCTATCCCGAACGGTGAGGCATGGTGGTCGGTATTTTCCTCTATTCTGCCGATGAGCCCGTCCTTTATGTGTATAATCTTGTTCGTCTCGTTGGCCACTCCGCTCTCATGGGTCACCACCACGATAGTCATTCCATGCTCGCGGTTGAGGTCTTTCAGCAGCTGCATCACCTCGATGCTTGTTTTCGAGTCGAGTGCTCCTGTAGGCTCGTCGGCAAGGATTATCTGTGGCCGTGTTATCAGTGCACGGGCTATTGCCACACGCTGTTTCTGTCCGCCCGACATCTCGTTGGGGTAGTGGGCGGCCCATTGCGACAGGCCGAGCCTGTCGAGATATTCCATTGCCATGGCATGGCGTTTGCGACGGCTCACCCCCTGATAGAACAGCGGCAGCTCCACGTTCTCTACGGCAGTCTTGAAGGGGATGAGGTTGAACGACTGGAAGATGAATCCGATCATCCTGTTGCGGTATTCCGCTGCGCGGCTCTCGCTGAGGTCTTTTATAAGTACTCCGTTGAGGAGATACTCTCCCGAGTCGTAGTTGTCGAGTATTCCCAATATGTTGAGAAGGGTGGACTTGCCGGAGCCGGAAGACCCCATCACGGCTACGAATTCGCCTGCCTCTATATCGAGATTGATGCCTTTCAGCACATGCAGAGGCTGTGCCCCGTGGTAGGTCTTGTTGATGTCTTTAAGGTGAATCATCATTTTGTATGATTGTATATGTCGGTTGTTTCTTTAGTGTCGGGTTGTCCTTGCCGTGAGTTTTTGTTCCACGACTCCATCACGTCGTCAGGTGTTATTCCGAGCAGGCGCATCTGTCTGAACAGCTCCGCCAGCGTCTTCTGGATAAATTCCTTCCTGCGTGTCTCTATTATATGTTCCTTAGCTCCTGCGGCTACAAAATAGCCCAGTCCGCGCCTGTTGTATATTATGCCGTCTCTTGCCAGTGACTCGTATGCCTTTACTGCGGTATTGGTGTTCACTTCGAGCATCACGGCATATTCCCTCACCGATGGTATGCGGTCGTCGTTTCCGTATGCTCCGGTGATAATTTCATCGCATAGTCTGTCTGCCATTTGCAGATAGATGGTCTTGTCGTTGTTGAATGTCATATATGTCGTGTTATGATATTTTGTCCGGTTGTTGAATCCGATTATATATTTATCCATTTGTTGTTTATCACCTGCATGCGGGTGAACAGCTTGTAGGAAGCCCAGTAGAACAGCGCTGTCATGACAGTCATCCCTGTGAGATAGATGCCGAGGACATGTTCCGGTAATTCTTTTCCGAAAGAAAACGGGAGCTCCATTATCTTTTCGAAGAGGTCACCGGCAAAGATGGTTATCATGAATGAGACAGTGAATATGGCGCATGTCGTCAGAAGCCACGCGTGCTTTCTGAAGAGTACCCCTCCGAGTGTATATACCGAGTGTATGTGTATATAGCCGATGATGATTGTCAGTAATATCAGCAGCGGACTTCTAATCAACAGAATTGGGCTGTCTTCCGGTGGGGTGTAGCTGAACAGTTCCGTCAGGAATTCCCATATTGTTCTGATTGCTTCCCATACAATTGAATGGAACCCGAAGACTCCTGTCACCGCGGTGCGGAACGTCATCTGCAGTATGTCGGCCATGATGAAGCCCGTCGTAAAGCACAGGAAATATCCTATGGTGACGGTGAGAAACCTTATCAGGAATTTTTCAAGGTTGGATGCCGGCAGCATCATGAATGTAATCCTCTGCTGCTTTGTCTTCATGTTGGCGAATATTGCGGCTGCGGAGATAGTAATGAACACGTAGAATGCCAGTAATGTGAAACCGCATAGTAATTGGTTCGTATGTTTTATGCCGGCAACGGCAGGGTACAGGTTCCTTTGTTCCCACACGGTGAAACAGTATGAGATTGTAAGGGCAAAGCATATTCCGAGTGTCTGCTTGACAAAGGCTTTCCATGTGTCGGCAAGGTGGCATGCGGCCAGCCTTCCGAAGCGTTTCATATCAAATGTGTTGTTCATGTTGACTGATGTTTGAATGGTTGTGTATTTAGGTTGTTTTCTGTTTATCTGATAATTCCTTTGACCACGGCGTTGAACAGCAGTTCGAGGTTTATCTGCGTCTCTGGGCTTCCGGCTTCGCGCCCGGCTATCACGGCATTGCCCTGTAAGGTCGGCTCTGCATATATCACGCTGTTGTCCATTTCCGACGGGGAGCGGAATTCGAACCTGTAGTTCTTGCATATTTCCGATGTGGAGGCGTTGAGCATCATGTTGCTCTCGCTTAGAATGAGAATATGGTCGAGCAGCGACTCCACATCATGTACCTGATGCGTGGAGATTATCAGTATTCTGTCGTCGCTCATATTGTTGGCCATCACGCGTCGGAATTGGCTTTTCGATGGGATGTCGAGTCCGTTGGTCGGCTCGTCCATCAGCAGCAGGCTTGTGCCTGCTGCTAAGGCAAAGCTCATGAACACCTTCTTCTTCTGTCCCATCGAAAGCTCATTCAAATTTATGGAGAGAGATAATTCAAAGTCTTTCAGGCAGTTTGCAAGCACTTCATTGTTGAAGCGAGGATAAAATTTGCTGTTTGTTTTCACGTATGTGTCGAGAGAGACCGGAGGGAGGTCAAACTCCTCCGGCACCATGAATATTTCGCTCATCACGTCGGGGCGCCGTATGCGTGCGTCCACTCCGTTGATCTTTATCTCACCGCGGTTGGCTCTGAGCATTCCGCTCAGCAGATAAAGCAGTGTTGACTTGCCGGTGCCGTTCTTTCCCAACAGTCCGTAGATGTTGTTTTTATTGAGCGTGAGGCTGAAATCCCGGAAGATGTTCCGTCTTGTGCCGGGATAGCTGAAAGTGATGTTGTTTACTTCTATCATATTTTGTATTTTTATATATTTCTTTATGTTGTATCTCATCCGTTTTTCTTCGTCATGGCAACGCTCAAATGTGTTTGATATCGTCTATGCGGCTTACCTGAAACATTTGTCTGTTGTCTTCATCCTCCATGTAGGGACGTGCCTTTGGCACGTGCCAAACGGAAAACATCCCTCCAATGAACAATCTCGTTTTTAGCATACAATTGCATTGTACACATCGCAAAGCGATGTCCCTACTTGTGTCAGTTTCCTGCATATCCGCCTGATGCTTCCATGTTCCACCCCTTTTCCTCCCCTTCGGGGAGGTCAGAAGGGGCTCTTCACTTTTGTGTATATAGTGTAATAGTGTGGGGGTACACTGTAAAGGTATATACATTTGCCTTCTTATGCAAATAATTGCGTATGTTTTTTCATGTATGAATATATTTTTAACATTTCCACCTTATATTATAATAATACACGTTCCTTTTAGGCCAAATGAGCAAAATCAAACTCGTTTTAATATTTTTATAATGAGAAAATATATGCTTTTCCCTATTACCTTTATTAAAGGTTGGTGCATGACAATATCTGTATGAGGTTTTTCTTGAGTAAATATATTACACGTGTAATATGAACGGGAAATGTTAAAAGTGTATGTGGCCTACATACACTCTGTATTTAGGCCACATACACTCTGTATTCAGGCTACATACACTCTGTATTTAGGCTGAATACACTTTACGGTTGATTTGTTTGTTTTTGGCCTCTTGGCTGAATGGTTTACATTTTCAATATGTCGCCATTATCCTCCATATATCCTTGGTCATGAGAATGCAGGTTTCATTCTATTTTTCTTCGCAATGGGAATATTCAAATGAGTTTGATATTGCCATTTGCTTGTCTAAAATGTTAATATTATAGTCTTCCATGTATGGCCGTGCCTCCGGCACGTGTCAAACGGCAATCTCCCTCCAACGAATAATCTCGGTTGTGGCATACATTACATTGTACACATCGCAAAGCGATGTCCCTACCTGTGGCAGTTTTCTGCATATTCATCTGATGCATCCACATTCCATCCCTTTTCCTCCCCTTCGGGGAGGTCAGGAGGGACTTCTCTCTCTCTTTGGTCTCGGAATAGCCCATAAAAAAAGAGTCCCAATCGGGACTCTTTTTTATTTCAGTCTTGCTGTAGGAATTGTTCTTCTTTCCTTTATGCGGGCCTTCTTTCCGGTAAGGGCTCTGAGGTAATACAGCTTAGCGCGGCGAACCTTACCATACTTGTTGACTACAATGCTGTCGATGTTGGGTGACTCAATCGGGAAGATACGCTCCACACCGATGGTGCCGGACATCTTGCGTACGGTGAAACGTTTCTTGTCGCCATGACCGCAGATTTTGATAACCACACCGCGGTAGAGCTGAATACGCTCCTTTGTACCCTCGATAATTTTGTAAGCGACTGTCACAGTATCACCTGAGTTGAATTTCGGGAACTGTTTGCCGGTTGCAAATGCTTCTTCAGCAATTTTAATTAAATCCATTGTTGTTTTTATAATTAAATTTGTTTATCGTTCCGGCGCAACATAACAGGCAACACGAAACTTCCTGTCAGCGATTACGCAGAAAAGCGGTGCAAAGGTACTATAAATTTGGAATATCCGCAATATTTTTGATGTCTATTTTATGCGGTATGCCGTTTTTTCGTTACTTTTGCATATCAAAGCACGTTTCCGATAGGTCGGACGGGCAAATTGACGCCTCAGGTGTGTGCCGGACCCTGCCCCATGTAGGGACATCGCTTTGCGATGTGTACAATGTAATGAACAGCCACAACCGAGATTATTCATTGGAGGGATGTTTTCCGTTTGACACGTGCCAAAGGCACGTCCCTACATTTAGGAAGGTTGGTAAAATGAATATTTGCGGTAAGGCGGATGGGCGATGTCAAACTCGTTTGAATATTGCGTGGAGATAAAAGACAGGAATGATTCAATAGAATATACGATGAAGATGAAAAACAGGAATAGTAACGGAATGACGTTAAAGGTTGTGGCTGCGCTTCTTTTTGCTGTATGTGCGGCAGAGACATCGAATGCGCAAGGCCGCATAACGAATGTGGTACGCACACGAATACTTGTCGATTCCGTTTATGATACTATGCGTGACACGGAGGCTGACAGCTTCATTGCTCCATACCGGCAGAAGGTGGACAGCATGATGAGTCCCGTTGTAGGACATATTGCCGTGAATGCAAAAGGATACCGTCCGGAAAGCCCGTTGTCGAATCTTTTGGCGGATATTCTTGTATGGGCATCGGCAAGGTATGGCGAGAAACCGCTGGTCGGTGTATATAACATGGGTGGAATAAGGGCGTCCCTTGTTAAGGGACCGGTAACTTTCGGTGATGTGCTCGATGTTGCCCCATTTGAGAATAAGATCAGCTTTCTGACTCTCAGCGGTGATAATCTTATGGAGCTGTTCCGCGAGATGGCCTCGGTAGGCGGCGAGGGAGTGAGCCATGGTGTGGAACTGTGTATAAGCAAAGACAAAAAGCTCCTTTCCGCGAGGCTTCACGGTAAGGAGATAAAACCGCATAAGAAATACAGGATCGTTACAATAGACTATCTTGCCCAGGGTAACGACCGCATGACGGCTTTCAAGAAGAAAACAGGCTATGTGGCTCCTCCGGGTGAGGAAAACAACACGCGATATATCATATCGGACTATTTCCGGCAGGCGGAGAAAGAGGGCAGGGCTGTGAACTGTAGGGTGGAGGGCCGTATTATTGTCAAATGACCTGTGTCGGGCATGGCGGCTCACCGGATTTGTTTTGTATTTATTATATGGATTTAAATATATGAAAAAGATAATTGTTTCGATAGCAGTCCTCGTAGTCCCTTTGCTGGCAGTGGCTCAGCATTGTGCTGGTTGTGGACAATGTGGGGGGAATGATCGTGATGCTGTAAGGATAACGGTTCTCCATACCAATGATACTCACAGTACGGTGATGCCGCTTGGCGTCAATCTCGACGATACGCTTAAGGCCGGGCGCGGAGGATTCTTGCGCCGCATAGCCATGGTAAGGCAGGAGAGAATGAAAGACGAGGGACTGTTGCTGTTCGACAGCGGTGATTTCTCACAGGGCTCGCCTTATTATACTGTGTTTGGCGGTGAGGTGGAGATCGGACTTATGAACAGGATGGGATATGATGCGGCAACGATAGGCAACCATGAGTTTGACTACGGACTGGAGAATATGGCGAAGATATTCCGTATGGCAAAGTTCCCCATAGTATGTGCCAACTATGATTTTACGGGGACAGAGGTCGAGGGACTTGTAAAGCCATACGTTGTCATTGAGCGTAAGGGGCTTAAGATAGGTGTCTTCGGTCTCGGCCCTCAACTTGACGGTCTCGTGTCGGCTTCGTGTTATGGAGGTACAAAGTATCATGATCCGATAGAGACGGCCCGTAAGACGGCATCGTTGCTTAAGGACAGTATGAAATGTGATGTGGTGGTTTGCCTGTCGCATCTCGGATGGAAGGAATCGCGCGGGATAGATGATGTGAGGCTCATTGAGTCCACAAAGGGCATCGACCTTGTGCTCGGAGGCCATTCCCATACATATATGAAAGGTTTGGAACGGGTGAGGAATGCAGATGGAGTGGATGTGCCTGTAGATCAGAACGGCAAGCACGGCATATATGTGGGCAAATTGGTCATGGATGTTGAAAAGAGAAAGTAGCGGATATAGAGAGGAGCCCCTCCTGACCTCTCCGACGGAGGGAGAAAATCGAACACCCTCATTCGAGTTGATTCGCGGTATGGATTATGAGGTCTTTTAACATCTGTTTTTTCTCAATCCTAAATAATCTTAATCGCTGTACCTTATATATAATTAAGGTGTAGGGCAAGCGCGACAATGCTCTCCAGATGCTGCTGTGTACGTTTACAATGTGTTTTGAAAAAACGGTCCGCTTATTTATTTTTGGTATTTAAATTGCATAAAAGCGTAACTTTTTGGTGTTATTTATGCTTATTTGGTAAAAACAGTATGTTTTTTTTTGCCTGATAAGATATTTTAATTAATTTTGCAATCAAATGTAATATGTAAATATTAAAAAGTTACAAGAGAGTATTTATGGAGAAAAGATTAACTACGCTTTTGGCATGCCTGTTCCTGACGATAGGAGTAGCGCTTGCCCAAGTAAAGATGACAGGTACCGTAGTGTCCCAGGATGACGGTGAGCCTGTTATCGGTGCTACTGTGATAGTTCAAGGCACCAAGACTGGAACAACAACCGATATAAACGGTCGGTTTAGTCTGAATGTTCCTGCAGGAAAGAAAATTCAGGTAAGTTACGTCGGAATGATATCCCAGACAGTAACACCGAAGCCGGGAATGAAAATAGTTCTTGCCACGGACGCCAAGACAGTCGGTGAGGTCGTGGTGACAGGTATACAGAAGATGGACAAGCGTTTGTTTACAGGTGCGACGACAAAAGTGGACGCTTCTCAGGCAAAGCTCGACGGTGTGGCCGATGTCAGCCGCGCCCTTGAGGGACGTGCCGCCGGTGTGAGCGTGCAGAACGTGTCGAGCACATTCGGTACCGCACCGAAAATACGTGTGCGTGGTGCAACCTCCATTTACGGCTCTTCAAGCCCATTGTGGGTTGTCGACGGTGTGATAATGGAAGATGCCGTAAGCGTGAGTGCCGATGACCTGTCTTCAGGAGACGCCACAACGCTTATCGCAAACGCCATCGCCGGACTTAACCCCGATGATATCGAAAGCTTCCAGGTGCTTAAGGACGGTTCCGCCACATCTATATATGGTGCGCGCGCGATGGCAGGTGTGGTTGTCATCACGACAAAGAAAGGACGCGCCGGTCACAGCTCAATCAATTACACCGGTGAGTTTACATACCGCCTGAAGCCGAGCTACAGCGAATACAATATCTCTAACTCTCAGGAGCAGATGGGTATATATAAGGAAATGGCGGCAAAGGGATGGCTGGAGTTCTCACAGCTGGCCAACGGCTCGTCGTCAGGTCTCTACGGAAAGATGTACTCGCTTATAGACCAGTATAACCAGAGCAACGGACAGTTCGGCCTGCCTTATACCGAGGCTGCCATGAACGCATACCTGCAGCAGGCCGAGTTCCGCAACACCGACTGGTTCGACCTTCTGTTCAACAACAATATCGTGCAGAACCACTCTGTGAGCATCAGTTCCGGTACGGACAGGTCAAGCATGTATGCGTCGCTCTCTGCAATGTATGACCCGGGATGGACGGCCGACAGCAAGGTGGAGCGCTATACCGCCAACATCAACGCATCATATAATCTCACAAAGAACCTCATGGTGACATTGCGTACCAATGCCAGCTACCGTAATCAGGAAGCTCCCGGTACACTCAACCGTAATGTCGATGTCGTAAGCGGTGCCGTAAGCCGTGATTTCGACATCAACCCGTTCAGCTACGCAATGAACACATCGCGTACACTTGACCCCACGCAGACTTATACAAGAAACTATGCGCCGTTCAATATCTTCAAGGAGCTTGACAACAACTATATAGATATTAACGTAAGCGATATCAAGTTCCAGGGTGAACTTAACTATAAGCCCATTCAGGGACTGGAGATCAACCTGTTGGGATCTTACCGCGTGAACAGCTCAACACGTGAGCACAACATCATGAACAGCTCAAACCAGGCTGAGGCCTACCGTGCGGGAGTGGACAATCCTAATATCATGTACAGTAATACATATCTGTATACCGATCCGGATAAACCAAACTCGCTGCCAATCTCGGTAATGCCTACAGGAGGTATTTACAGACTCAACAAAAACTCTGTCACACAGCTCGACTTCCGCGGTACGGTCAACTATAACCATGTATGGGATGAGACACATATCTTCAGCGCACTTGTGGGTATGGAGGCAAACAAGGCCGACTATGACGCTACGGAACAGAATGTATACGGTGTCGATTATGATATGAGCCGTCTGCAGACACTTACACCGGAGTTCTACAAGCAGGCAAAGGAGGAGGGTACTACTCTCAATTCATTCGCAAAGTCGTGGAACAGGCGTCTGGCATACTTCGGAAACGTGAACTATTCTTATAAAGGACGTTACTCCGGTAACTTCACTGCCCGTTATGACGGCTCAAACCAGCTTGGCAAGAGCAACAGCTCACGCTGGCTGCCCACATGGAACGTGTCATTCGCATGGAACGCACATGAGGAGCCGTTCTTCCAGAAATGGATGCAGAGGACACACGGAGCTTTCTCTCATGCAACATTACGCCTGAGCTATTCTCTCGTGGGCGAGCAGACTACAGCCTCTAACGCATATCCTATTTTCCGCGCGATGAACATCTGGCGTCCGCAGGGCGACCAGCAGGAAACAGGTATAGGACTGTATGAACTTGGAAACTCAGAACTTACGTACGAGAAGAAGCATGAGTTCAACGTCGGTGTTGACCTCGGTTTCCTGAACAACCGCATCAACCTTGTCACAGACTTCTACTGGCGTGACAACTTCGACCTCATGGGATATACATATACAGAGGGTGTGGGCGGTGACCTTCAGAAGTTCGCCAACGTCGCATCGATGCGCTCACACGGTATAGAGGCAACGTTGTCTACACAGAATATCACGACAAAGGATTTCCAGTGGACGACAGACTTCACATTTGCATACAACAAGACAACCATCACCGACCTGCTTTCGCGCAGCCGTGTCATCGACCTCGTTTCCGGTAGCGGTTTCGCACTTGAGGGATATCCTCACCGTGCAATATTCTCAATACCTTTCGTAGGACTTAACGATGAGGGTATTCCGATGATTATCAACGAAAAGAACGAAATCACAACTACAGACATCAACTTCCAGGAGTTCCAGAACATAGGATTCCTTAAATATGAGGGTCCGACCGAGCCGACAACTACCGGAGGTCTGAACAATATGTTCCGTTACAAGAACTGGCGTCTGAACCTCTTCGTCACCTATTCGTTCGGAAACGTGCTCCGTCTTGATCCTGTGTTCTCCGCAGGTTATTCAGACATGAGTGCCATGCCGAAGGAGTTTAAGAACCGTTGGGTTGTGCCGGGTGACGAACACCGCACAAGTATTCCTACAATTGCATCTGTGCGTCAGTATTATAATGATATTTATCTCTCTTACGCATATAACGCGTATAACTACTCTACGGCACGTGTGGCTGACGGCGGTTTCATCCGTTTGAAGAATGTATCTCTTACATACGATGTTCCTGCCACTTTCACAAAGAAACTCGGTCTGAACACTGTCGCATTGAAGCTTGACGCAACGAACCTGTTCCTGCTCTATGCGGACGACAAGCTTAACGGACAGGATCCGGAGTTTGTAAACTCGGGTGGTGTAGCCACTCCTCTTGCCAAGCAGTTTACTTTCACGCTACGTCTTGGCATCTGATAGATTTATATACATTATTTAATAAAAAGAGAATTTTATATGAAATCATTCAAATATATAGCCTTTTCATCAATGGCCTTGGTAATGGGATTGACCTCGTGCAGCGATTTCCTTGACAAGTTGCCTGATGAGCGCACAGAGATAGACTCTCCGAAGAAGATTATAGATCTTCTCAAGACATCATACCCGTCTTCAAGCTTCCAGTGGATTTCAGAGATATCAAGCGACAATCTTATAGACAACAACTGTCCGCATTTGCCATACGATGGAGACGCGGCTCAAAAACTGACCCACTATAATCTTTCTACTTACAGTGGAAACCGTATGGATGAGGAGCTTTTCAAGTTTGAGCCGGCTGTATCTGCAACATATAATACTCAGGACTCACCCGGTGATGTATGGAACAGCTATTATGGTTCTGTCGCTTCTGTAAACCATGCGCTTGAGGCTATAGACCGTCTTGGCGGCACGGATAATGCGGCACTTTCCAATGAGCTGAAAGCCGCCAAGGGTGAGGCCTTGCTTATACGTGCCTACGACCATTTTATCCTGGTGAACGTGTTTTCCCAGGCATATAAGGATGAGCAGGCAAGCAAGAACGATGTAGGTGTGCCGTATGTTACGGAAGTGGAGAATGTGGTGAACAAGCACTATGAGCGCGGCAATGTCGCAGATACATACGCCAAGATAAAGAAAGACCTCGAAGAGGGACTCTCCCTTATATCCGATGTCAACTATCAGATGCCCAAGTGGCACTTCAATGTGAATGCGGCACATGCCTTTGCAGCACGTGTGTATCTCTATACCCATGATTGGGATAAGGTTATAGAGCATGCGGATTCCGTGCTCGGCAAAGATATCGAAAATGTTGGAAGAATGCTTATGGACTATTCCGGCTTCGGTGACTGTTCGACAGGCGAAGACTTTGCCAATGTATGGCAGGATCCTGACGCCAACAACAACCTGATGCTTATATCCACTTACTCTCTTTTGAGCCGCCGTGCATGCGGATACCGCTTCTCCACCAACAGCAATGCTTTGCGTGACATCTATTATCACAGCGGACCTACATGGTCAGGATGGAAAGCTAATCCTACCGGAATCGTCGGTGGTTTTTCTTTTTATCGCGGAGATTCTGAATACGGTTTCTTCCCGTCGAAGATCATAGAACAGTTCCAGTATACAAACAAAGTTTCAGGTATCGGATATGTCCATGGTATAATGCGTGCATTCACTGGTTCGATGCTTATCCTTGAGCGTGCCGAGGCAAAGATAATGAAAGCCGACTATGACGGTGCAATGGAGGATATCATTGCATACGACAAGAGTCGTCAGACGTTCTCTCCGGCAGATAAGCAGCAGTTCCGTATGACGGAGCCGACAAAGGATATCCTTCTGAGATGGTATGGCAGAAGTACTAATCCTAACTGCTTTGCAGACTGGAATTTTACTCAGCAGATAAGTGGAAGTTATGTTGTTCCTGCAGAGGCTGTGCCATATATGAATGCAATCAACGATATGCGTCGTTTTGAAACATGGCTGGAGGGCTTGCGTTTCTTCGACCTCAAGCGCTGGGGCTTTGAGTACACTCATGAGGTAGGTCTCCAGAGTGCCAAATATGTTATCAGGCCCAATGACACACGCTTTGCCATTGAACTTCCATGGGAGGCTTTGTCGGCAGGTATTGAAAGTTCACGTCCGCAGTCTACAGATGAGAATGATATCAAGGACGGTACTGACCTTGAGAAATTTAGAGTTAAATAATTAAAGAGGGAGTATATATTATGAAATTGGAATTAAATATATTGCTTATTGCATCTGCAATGATTGTCGGTTCAGGATTTGTTTCCTGTTCTGACGATGATTTCACGGAAACGATTTTTGATACGACGGAATATCCTCTGGATCGCAGTCTGTATACATTCCCGTTGGATACTTTTGCAAAGAAGAATTTCCTTGAGCCTTATAATCTCAAATATATTTATAAGATGGAGGATATCGGTTCCGACCTGCAGAAGAATCTTGTGCCTGCCGAATATGACAAGTCTGTAGACCTTGCTGTGTTGGCAAAGTATCTCTGGTATGATGTATATGCGAAGATTGCCGGTGAAAAGGAAGTGTTCTTGAAGAAATTCAGTCCGCGTATCATCCATGTGATAGGTTCCGCATCTTACAACACAAGTACCGGTACCGAGACGTTGGGTACAGCCGAGGGCGGTCTTAAGATTACACTTTACAAGGCAAACCGTCTTGATCCGAGTAATCTTGATTTCATGAATGAGTATTTCTTTAAGACCATGCACCATGAGTTTGCGCATATTCTTGACCAGACTTATCTCCGTCCTACCTCTTTCAACACGATTTCAGGTAGTCTTTATAATGCCACAGACTGGGGTAGCAAGCCTGACTCAGTGGCGGCTGCCCAGGGATTTGTCTCTCCCTATGCTTCCATGCAGGCGCGTGAAGACTGGGTTGAGGTGATGGCAAACTATATTGTGAAGGATTCTATTACGTGGGAGCGTCTTCTCAATACGGCTTCCTTCGATTGGGAAGACCGTGAGGATATTGATGAGGCATGGTTTGATAATCTGATAAAACCGGGTGCAGATCGTGATTCCATTGGCTATAGCTATAAAACAACCGGAGGTAAGTTCAAGGTTTACCGTAAAGTGATTGCCCGTGATGCCAACGGCTATGCCTTGTTGGACTCAGACGGAAAGATTCAGTTCCTTGAAGAGGACGGTATTGACGGCCGTGCGATAATCCTGCAGAAACTTGAGATGGTGCGTGAATGGCTGAAGACAGGCTTTAACATCGACCTTGAAGAGATGCGTAAAGAGGTACAGAAGCGCCAGTATGTGACAAATCCTGACGGTAGCTTAATGAAAGATCAATATGGAGATCTTATAAACCGTCTTACATATCCTACTGTTACGGATCCCTCAAAGAGCCTGATGGACTCTCTGCGCAATGAAGTGTATATATACAAGGAATTACAGAAATAATAATTTAGATATATTTTAATATGAACAAAATATTTTCAGTTTCATTATTGCTTGGCCTGACTCTTTCGTTTTCCTCATGTGTGAATGAAGAGGACGATATTTTCGACCAGAGTGCGGCACAGCGCCTGAATGCGGCCAGCGAACTGTATTCAGGGAGACTTATGGCTTCACCTAACGGATGGGCCATGCAGCTTTATCCTACAAAGGAGAATGAGACTCCTTTCGGAAACGGTTATCTGCTTCTGATGAACTTTAATAAGGACCATTCTGTCAGGGTCGGTATGAACAATCTTCTCAGCAATAACGTTTATCGTGAGGATGTGTCATCATGGGATGTCATAACCGATAACGGACCGGTTCTTTCATTCAGCAGCTATAACGACTGTCTGCATGCTTTTTCCGACCCCGAGGATTTACCGTTTACCACAGACCGTAGTGAGGACGAGACCGGAACAGGAATCGGAGGAGACTATGAGTTTGTAATCGTTGATGCTCCTGAAGATGCCAGCTATATGATGTTGAAAGGCAAGAAGCGCGGTACATACAACCTTCTCACCCCGCTTCAGGATAATGTCGATTTTCAGGCATATCTTCAGGATGTGAATGACTTTCAGAATAAAATGTTCAATCCCCAAAGCCCGTCGTTTGACTTGCTTCATGTAGGCGACAGTGTATATCGTTTTGAGGATGCAAGTGCAGGTCTGCCAAGTATATATCCTGTTGATGGAGATAAAGTTTCACAAGGAGGATTTGCCCCGTTCCTTATAACAAAGCGTGCGGATGACTATTATATCCGTTTCCGCGATGAGCTGAAGTTCAACAACATGACTTTGCAGGAATTCCGCTTTGATTCGGAAAATGATATTTTCCGCGGTACGGATAATCCGGAATGTTATATAGAGGGAGATGACCCGTTGCGCTTCTTCAATGATATTATATCTGTGCAGGGAAAAAACTGGCAGTGGAATGAAAACTCTGTGATGTCTGATGAATATTCTGTGATGATAAAGGCTTTGGCTAATGCATTTAGGGCAAAGAACAACACTCTTCAGACTATAGACTTCAGATATCTTGGCAGCCAGCTTTATCTTCGTGTGACATACAGAGGACGTGTCACTTCTTTTGTCGATTACAAATTTGCTGCGGTAAAGGAGGCTGACGGCATGGTGTTTGAGTTTCAGGGATCTGATAAGCCTGCCGGTGATAATATGTTGAATACGTTGCCCGAATTAAGGACAGTAGTGGACAATCTTGCACAGAAGTTTGCGGTGGCAGCGAACGAGACCAAATTCAATTTGTCTACGGTGAAGCTTATATCTGTTGCAAATCCGGAACTTTGGTTTGTTGTGACGTTGAAATAATTTATAAACATTTAAATTTTAAAAGTTATGAAGAAAATTTTACTTACATCTGCAGCCCTTATATTCGCGGCTGCCGGCTTTGCCCAGACAGGTGGAAAAGCTGATGTGACCTCTGTAAGAGAGTTGCCTATGCACATGAGTAAAAAGTCTTTTGCAGATCCTAACGAGCCTGTTATACGTAGGTCTGCGAAGACAGGTACATATTATGTTCCTACGGGCGGTCTCTGGAGCGGATTCGGTCTTGACGGAATGGGCCGTGGGTATTCCTGTTATACAGTGGCTCCGTTTGCCGACTATACGTTTGTCAATATGATGCGGAGTCCTTTAAACGGCAAGTGGTCTATAAACGGCAAAGAAATGGAAGGCGATGCCAACGGAAACTATGTCGGCAACTATTCTCCAGGTGGAACTTTTTATGCTCCTGAGCTTGCAAACGGCAACGACACATGGAATTTCGGTGCCAATAATGTTTTCGGTATGAGACAGAATGCAGCTTTCCTTCAGGGTATTGTATTGACAGACTCTATTTGGTGCCTGTATCCTACCGATGATCATGCATGGTCATTGGATAATGGTCAGTATTATTCAAACACTTACAGTTTCGGTTCTTTGGGATCGCATTTCCTGTATGGTTCCGGAGACTATAATACAGAAGCAATGGAAACAAAGAGCTATGCGGCATCGCAGGCTTATGCGGCATTCACTTCTCCTCTTTATGTAGAGCAGTTTGTCGTGGACGGACTGAGCACTACTCAGCCGATTGCCGAGGGCGACACTCTTTGGGCCTATATCACTTCTGTAGATACTACTATTTCAAAGACTAGCGGTGTGCCAATCTACACAGACGGTGAGGAAATATACGAGACTCTTTTTGCCACACATGTAGATACACTCGATTTTCAGAGCGTGGTTAATTATCAGGGTGTGACTTATTATAAAGGCAAGGTATTGTTCTATAAGAGAACTGTTGACGATTTCGGCAATGAGACCATCGAGCCTTTTGTCATTCCTGCCGGAAGAAACTTCACAGTAACAATAAAGGGTTTCCATAAACCCACTATTGATTTGGGTATTCAGGGACTTGAAATGCCTGAGGAGGACCATGTTGCTGTGAATGGCGTGGTACAGACGTATGATTTCCTGAACGACCAGCCCGGATATGTCACATGGTATACAGGACTGACCATGAAGTGTGCTTTTGTCGGTATGTTTGACGGAGTTGACGTTGTTGAGAACGGTTTCTTCAACAATGAGCCGGCTGATATAAACTATAATGTTCTTAAGATATCTGATGACGGACAGACATGCAGTACATATAAGTATGAAAATACAGATAATGACCTTGGTGGAGCCTTGGTCGGTACGGCAACATATTGGTTTGACGAAATGGACAACTCCAACTATGAAGTGGAAGAGGTTTCAGGTAAAAATGACATTAGCTGGATAACAAATACTATGGTTAGCACTGAGTACTATGAGAGATGGAACGGTTATAACCTCGTTGCTTTCAAGGCCCAGCCTCTTGGCGGTGTTAAGGGTCGCGGTGCTTTGCTTCGTGTAGCAGGCAAGGGCGTAGAGTCTGATTGGCTGTATGTTGTTCAGGGTGACTATACTCCTGAGCAGGTTTATGAAGATTATCTGGCAAATGGCGGTGAAAACGCTATTGAAGGTATAACAGTTGACGGTGCTTCAGAAAATGCTGCAATATACAACCTCAACGGTGTCCGCGTAAGCAAGGATACTAAGGGTATGTTGATTCAGAACGGCAAGAAGTTCATCAACAGATAATTCTTTAGAGAAAATCTTTATTGATTAGATAAGATCAAGAGGGCGCATCCTTTTTGAAATGCGCCCTCTTTTTCACTTTTAATATTATTATAGGAAATTGCAGTTATGAAAGTTTTCAAATTCTTATTTGTCTCAGTTCTTCTTCTTATGACGGGAATGGCGAATGCGCAGAAACTTCCCAAAGCCGTTCTTAAGGATATCAATGGAAAGACCGTTTCCACCGATACTCTTAACAATGGCGGCAAACCGTTTATAATCGACTTTTTTGCAACATGGTGCAAGCCCTGCAACCGTGAGCTTACTGCCATAAGTGAAGTATATGATGAATGGCAGGAGGAAACCGGAGTGAAGCTGTTTGCCGTGAGCATCGACCAGGCACAGAACATCAACAAGGTGAAGCCGCTCGTAGACGGCAACGGATGGGAATATGACGTGCTGCTCGACCCTAACAGTGACTTTAAGCGCGCCCTTGGCATACAGATGATACCATACGTGATTATCTGCGACGGCAAGGGAAACATCGTATACAAGCATAACGGCTATACGGAAGGAGCCGAGCGGGAACTGATAGAGAAAGTGCGTGAGCTGGTGAAATGACCGGCATGCGGTATGCGGCCGGTTATTACCGGTGTCTTAAATATTTAAACAGTATTCATAGTGAAAGCCAACATTTTATATATATCATTGCTATTCCTGTCTGTGACTGCATCTGCGGTCATGGCACAGGATGACAAAATCACACTTTCGGGAAGCATTCAGAGCGATATCCTTTTGCCCGAGGAAGACAACAAGATAAAGACAGACAAGTATAAGGATGACGTTCTTACCAATACTTTCGTCGACCTCAATCTCAACAGCAGGTATGTCGATGCCGGTGCGCGTCTTGAATATCTTGAACATCCGCTGCCCGGGTTTGAGAAAGACTATGCGGGATGGGGGGTGCCCTACATGTACCTGAAAGTGAAACTGAAGGATGTGGACGTGACCGTGGGCAACTTCTATGAGCAGTTCGGCTCAGGATTTATCCTGCGTACATACGAGGAGCGTTCTCTCGGCGTAGACAACTCCTTGCTCGGAGGGCGTATCGTGGCCAAGCCGTTCAAGGGTGTCACTATGAAAGCCCTTTCCGGCCGTCAGCGCAGATATTGGGATTTGAACAAGCCGTGGATAACCGGAGGCGATGTGGAGCTGGGACTTGACGAATGGATAAGGCCGTTGCAGAGCACCGGAACATATATTACCCTTGGAGCGTCATACGTGATGAAACACGAGAGCTCGGAATACAGGCCTGCACCGGAAAAGTTCTACAGGCTCAACCTTCCGGAAAACGTCGAGGCTTACGATTTTCGTGTGCGTCTGCAGAAGGGCGGGTTGAATGTGCTTGCCGAATATGCGAGAAAATCGCAGGATCCGTCCGCCGATAATCATTACATATACCGTAAAGGCTCCGTGGCAATGCTTTCTGCAAGCTATTCAAAGAAAGGAGTCAGCATGCTGCTTCAGGCTAAGCGCAGCGACAACATGTCATTCCGTTCCGAACGCAGCATTACAGGAACATCTTCGTTTATAAACCATCTTCCTGCCTTTACCATGGACCATACATACGCGTTGGCCGCCTTGTATCCGTATGCCACCAAGCCTGACGGTGAATGGGCGTATCAGGCGGAACTGGGGTATAACTTCAAGAAGAATACATTGCTCGGAGGAAAGTACGGTACAAAGGTCAAGGCAAATTTCTCGTATATACGCGCCTTGGACAAGAATTACAGGGCCGGATATACCGAAGGTTCTGATAAGGTAAGTGTGCTTAACGGCACGGACGGTTACGGCTCTGCTTTCTGGAAATGGGGAAATGAACGTTATTATCAGGATTTCAATGTGCAGGTGGAGAAAAAAATGAGCAAGTCGTTCAAGCTGAACCTTATGTATATGAACCAGTTCTACAATAAGACAGCCGTGGAGGGCAAGGGCGGAATGATACACAGCAACATATTCATAGCCGACGGTAAGTATCGTTTCAATAATATGTTCACACTGCGCGGTGAGGCACAATATCTTACTACGGCTGATGATGAGCGTGACTGGGCGTTCGGATTGCTGGAGCTTTCCGTTCTTCCGCATTTCATGATAACCGTATCGGATATGTATAATGTGGGAGTCACCGATATACATTACTATCAGGGATATGTGACTTATACGGCCGGGGCACACCGCCTGCAGATAGGCTATGGCCGTACACGTGCCGGATACAACTGTTCTGGAGGCGTATGCCGCTTTATCCCTGCCACCAAGGGTTTTACCGTTTCATATAATTATAATTTTTAGAAGACACTTCAATGAGGAATATAAATCATTATATATTATCAGCTTTTGCCGCGTTGGCTTTATATTCATGTGCGGATGATGTTAGCGAATCAGACCGCTATATATATGTAGGTCCGGTGGAAGTGAAGCGTGCGGTGCTTATAGAGGACTTTACCGGACAGAACTGTACTTTTTGTCCTTTGGCCACAAACGAGATAAATACCCTTACAGAGAAATATGGCGACAGTGCGGTGATTGCCGTTGCCATACACGGGGGGGCAAACGGTATTGTGGCCGACAGTCGCTATGAGGGACTTGCAACAAAGCTTGCCAATGATGAGTACTACACACGTTGGGGAGTGACAGACCAGCCAATGGGATTGGTAAACCGTGTGGGAGGCCTCAACAAATGGGAGGATTGGGACATAAGCGTGCGTAACGAGCTTCAGAAGGAGTCTGCTCTCACGCTTGAAGTGAGGAATGAGTATGATGTGGAAAATAATACAATAAGGACTTCTGTCACGATATCGGGCACTGATGTGGCGGTGAGCGGAAAACTTCAGTTATGGCTTATCGAAGATAATGTGGTCAGCTATCAGCGCCAGCCTAACGGAAGGCCGGATCTTGCGTATGTGCATAACCATGTTTTCCGTGATGCGGTAAACGGCCCATGGGGCGATGACTTCAGTATAGCACAAGAGAAAAAAGTGTTTGATTACGAATATAAATTGCCGGATAAGTGGAATCCCAATAATATCACGCAGGCTGTTGTCACTCCGCACAATATCTCTGTTGTGGCATTTGTATATAATGACAATGGTGTGCAGCAGGTAACAAAGGCTGCCGTAATTCAGAATCAGGATAAACGGGATTAGATTGTCAACAGATATGTAGGGACATTGTTAAAGAGCCCCTCCGGTTCCTCAAAATAAAGAATAGAAGCTCCTTCGGCTCCCCAGAGGGGGAGAGAGAAAAGCCCCTCCTAACCTCCCCAAAGGGAGGAAAAGGGATAAAAAGTGGAAGCATCAGGCGTGTATGCGATGAAAACGTTCATCCACAATGTAGGGACATGCCTTTGGCATGTGTCAGGCGGTGAACTCCCACATCCCCTGATTTGTTATACATACCATACACACTACTTTGCGATGTAAAGAGATATGGATGTATTAATTAAGTAATGTATAAGGCGATTAATAGTAAAAAAGATAAATGTATATGAAAAGATTTTTCCTTTCTTTTGTGTCGGCCGTATGTATGCTGACATGTGTGAATGCACAGAAAATGGAGTTCCAACTGAATGGAACAAAGGTAGAAGACGGTGCCACTTTGGATTTCAATGCCATTGAAGATGGTATTTTTATTGAAGCAAGCGCAGAAGGGCTTAAGCTCGTGAACCTTTCAGGGGAGAAGTTCAGTGCCATGGCCACATACGAGATGGCAGAAGGATGTGAGAATACTCTCGGTGCGGTGCCTTCTATGTGTATTGGTTCCATGTGCCGTCCCGGTTTTCCGCTGACATTGGATTTTACGGTTGAGACGAAACCTATGGATGTTCAGCTGCATATATATGATATAATGCAGGAAGGCAGTGCAAAGACGAAACTTACTGTTTTTGATGCCGCAAATCAGAGCGAGGCGCATACGATATATGTGAATTTCATCTATAGCAAGGGCGGTTCAGGTGTTGAAGGTGTTTCCTCCGGCCTGTCATTAGCGGCATACGATGTATACGGTATGAACGGGATGCTTATAAGAAAGAATGTTCCACAAAAGGAACTGAGTTCGCTGACACCGGGGCTTTATATCATGAAAGATATGCTTAATGGAAATGTTCGTAAAATGGTTATTAAATAAATAAGGCTTATGAAGAAAATTTTACTACCATTGTTGGCTTTGTTGCTGACGGTAACAAACGTAACGGCTCAAAAGGCTCTTGTAGGTATAAAGGGCAAGATTGACCGCGGTGTTGCGGTAAAAGAGAATCCTGTGATGAATATCTGGCAAAAGAAAGCTCCGGCAAAAACGAGCAGGATTGCCATGGAAGCCGATGAGCGTATTATGGGATATTATACCACAGACGATCTGCCGTCAGCGGCAGAAGGAGTGGGATTTCTAAATAATCCGGGAGCCTATCAGGTTGGGGTTGAGTTTTATGGAGACGTGGTCGCACCCTATGCCGGAGGCTCGATTACAAAAGTGCGGTTCGGACTTTGCAGGCCTATAGGAAAGTCTAAGATAACGGTATTAATGGCTGTAGGAAATACTTTGCAGGAGGTGGCTTCTGTCGACGTGCCGTCTACTGTTGCGGGATGGAATGATGTGACGTTGCCTTCGCCTGTTCCGGTTACAGACGATTCGGATTTTATTATAGCGTTTGACTTCACCCAGCAGGCGGGTGTTTTTCCTTTAGCTATGGACGGTGGCTTTAACAGCAACACCGTAGATGGCGGCAGCATGGTTTATGGAGATCTCGGACAAGGCAAAGGATGGTATACCTTAGGCGGTACGTATGGCAATTTCTGTATTCAGGCTGTGGTAAAGAAAGACATCTTTGCCAAATCCAAGGATGTTATTGTGAGCGACCTTATTGCCAGGAGGTTCATTGCGAATGGCAAGGAGTGTGATGTTGAGTTTAATGTGAAGGGGTCAGGTCCGTTGGCTTCTGCTTATACTATAGACATTGCCGTGGACGGAAATGTTGTGAAGACGCTCGACACTCCGGTCGCACTGTCGTCAAAGGTGCAGGATGTCAGTATATCATTTGAACTTCCCGCGGGAATGGCGAAGGGCAGTCATAAGCTTACGGTGCAGGTGTCTACAATTGAAGGTGAGGCGCCTTTGGCAGACGGCATGTCTGCTGGTGTGCTTGCTCAGGAATTCAAACTGGTTGAGGGGGGGTATCCGCATACTAAGCATCTTGTGGAGCAGTTTACCTCAACATATTGTACTTACTGCCCGTTGGGAACAACTATTCTTAATAAGTTGTCGGCAAAGCGTGACGACATAGCGTTGGTGGCTGTTCATGGAAATATGAACGGTACGGATATATATCGTACGGAAACTACAGACAGTCTTATAATGTTTGAGATGTTTAATGCCGGCGGTTATCCGTCAGCATCGATAAACCGTTATCAGATTCCCGGAGAAAAAGACATCGCCTTCGGCATAGGTATCAATGAGGCATATATGGATCCGTTTGTGGAATATCTTGATTATATAATAGAATGGACAGCCTCTCTTCCTGCCTTTGCTTCTGTGGATATATCCTCATCATTTGACCCGGAGACAAGAACCGCCAATATAAATGTTTCTGGCGAGGCTCTTCCTGATTTCAAGAATTGGGTCGGTGAGGATGCAAGGCTTACTGTGTTCGTGGTTGAGGACGGTCTTGTGGCAAGGCAGTTGAACAACGGACGCTGGATAACGAACTATACCCATAATAACGTATTGCGCAGAGGCGGTTCGAGCGTTTATGGAGATGCAATAAACTGGACAGGAGACAATAAATATGAGAACAGCTATTCATTTAAGCTTGATGAGGGATGGAAAGTTGAGAATATTAGAATTGTTGCAACCATCGGCCGTCCGATGATGTTGAATATACTTTCACAGACGTCTTACGAGATGTCACCGATAGATGATGCCTGGGTCAACAACTGCAATGAAGTGAAGCTTGGCGGAAATACCGCTTCTGTTTCAGGTCCGGCGGTTGGTGATAAGGTCGCTGTGGAAACAGCACGTTACAATATTAACGGACAGCGGATCAGCGGTGCGCAGGAAGGCCTGAATATTATCAAGATGTCTGACGGAACAACGAAAAAAGTTATTGTGAGGTAATATATCTGCGGTTCAGTACGGATATTTTGTTATATAGTTAATGGAGGTGTTGCAAAAACGGATAAAAACGGCAATGTTCATCCAATATGTCGGACATCGCTTTTTATTAGTGTTTGCAACACCTCCTTTTTAATATCATTGTCTATGAAACAGTTTTTTATTGCAGCTTCGGTGATGCTGGCAGCATCATTCTTTATCACGGGATGTGACGATGATGATTTCTCAATCAACAGGAAAGAGATAATGTTGCATGCCGGTGAAACGTATCAGCTGAGTGCCAATGAAGCGGCCACATGGGCTATAGGCAACAATTTCATTGCCTCTATATCCTCTGGAGGACTTGTCACCGGCAATCATGTCGGTACTACTGTCGCCAAGGCTGTCAGCGGCTCGGAAGTGGCTTATTGCGGTGTGGTGGTAACAGCACGGTATAACACGTTTAGCGAACCGATACTCAATGCTTCGTATAACATAAATATGGTGAAAAAGGCCGAACGCAGGAGGCTGATTTCCGCTACCAACACTACGGCTACATTTGAGGGCGGAAAGAAGAATGTAAACTATCTGAAGTATCATTTCAGTCCTGCTGGAGGCCGTATGGACAGTATCCAGGTGGAGATTGAGCATAATGGAGCCTCGGAAGTGTATACAGAGGTGTCCGGTTTCCTTGAGGAACGTTATCAGGAGGTGGAATTGTCAGAGCCTGTAAGCGGAATACGATGGTTCGCATCCGGAGCTTCATCTGACGACACTCAAAGCAGTTTTACGGTTAAATATGTGAGGAACATGCCATCAAAGGGCAATTGCTCGCTTATCACATACGTGTTATAGATATTTATAAAGCATTTCCAAACTTACAGGAAATGCTTTATTTGTTTTCAATTCTTTATTAGTTTTCTTTGAAGTCGACATATTCTCCGTCATCGGCAGAGAATATCTTGCGTCCGGCATGTTTCGTATCACGTGTGTCTATAAGTGTTTCACCGTTTCCGGTTGTCCATGACGCTTTGTCTTGTGAGTTACGGCTGTCGTGGCCGAAGCCTTCAGACGTGAATGGGGAACCGGGATTGCCGTGCGTCATTTTCCTGAACATCCTTATGCCCTTGAAAATGAGACTGAACACAATAACCATTACCACCGCAATGATTACTATGAAAATCACCAACAGGAAAAGCAGGCCTTTTAGCATGATAAGAGATTTGTTTGTTTAGCCTTGTGCGGAAGACCGGTTGCCATTGAATCTTGAAGAAAAGACGGAAAGTATCACATATAATGCCATAATGACGGCAAACCCGCTCATGCGGAATATGAGCAGCAATGGAACGCATAATATTACGAATGTATATTTCAGTCCGTTGCCTCTCCATTCCCAATGTTTGAATTTAAGTGCAAACATCGGTATTTCGGCAATGAGAGTAATACTTGTTGTCAGTATAAGTATTATGATTCCAAGCGGGATATAAGGCGAGGACGCCAGAAAGTTCTGTTCTCCCGTTATCAGTGATGCCCAAAACAAAGCATTGGCAGGTGTAGGCAGGCCGATAAAGCTTGTGGTCTGACGTTCGTCAAGATTGAACTTTGCCAGTCTCAGAGCCGAGAATGCGGCAATTACGAATGCCGTATATGGCAGGATATGGCTGACGGATGATAATGTATCGGGATATTCAAGGGTGGAAAGCAGGCAGAATACCATTGCGGACGGAGCTACTCCAAACGTGACCACATCAGCAAGAGAGTCAAGCTCCTTGCCTATTGGCGATGATACTCCCAGGATACGGGCGCTCATTCCGTCGAAGAAGTCAAACACGGCTCCGACAACGATAAAAAGGAAAGCCAAATCATAGTTGCCGGCAAAGGCGTATGAAACCGCTATACATCCTGAAAAGAGATTGCAGCATGTGATTGTATTGGGAATATGCTTGGTTATGCTGTTTGCCATTGTCATTTAAGTTTTGCAATTACAGTCTGGTCTCCGGTGGTGGTCTGTCCCATCTTTACACATATCTCGGTGCCTAACGGCAGATAAACATCGACGCGTGAGCCCAGTTTTATAAATCCCAGATGCTCGTCGATATAGCATTCTTCCTCAGGTTTGGCGTATGTCACGATACGGCGTGCTACAGCACCGGCTATCTGCCTGCAGAGGATATCCTCACCCTCGGGTGTGGTTATCATCACATCTGCGTGCTCGTTCTCCTCACTGGCTTTAGGCAGCCAAGCCTTATGGTAGTTGCCGTCGCGATGGTTTACGAATTTCACCTTGCCGTCAACCGGGAACCAGTTTGCATGCACGTTAAAAAGGCTCATGAAAATGGAAACCATTATCCTGCGGTCATGGAAATACTCGTTTTCCTCCACTTCCTCTATAACTACAACCTTGCCGTCGGCCGGAGCGACGACCGTCCGTGCGGTGTCACCGTTGAAGTAGCGTATAGGGCAACGGTAGAAATTAAGCACAATAAGCCATGCGGAACCGAATACAACGGTGAATATCCAAAACGCTATCTTTGTGTCTTCCATCGTCCATAGGAGAGACGCGATGGCCACAAGAGCAATCAATGTGCATAAAAGTGTGTTGGTTCCTTCGCGATGGATTCTTATTTTTTTCAGCTTTCTGAGTCTTTTTCCCATTTGGTAATCTATGTGATTGTTTTTAGTATTATTTGCAAAGGTACGTTTTTTTTGCTATTCTGACAAACTTTTATCATTATTCTTTTGGAGATGTCAGGCAATAGACGTAACTTTACGCCTCAAAATCCCGGAAAAGATTATATTCGATGGAAGATTTCGTACATTTACATGTTCATACATATTACTCTATACTCGACGGTCAGTCGAGTATTTCCAAGCTTGTCGACAAGGCTGTAGGAAACGGAATGAAGGGTATGGCTATAACCGATCACGGTGATATGTTCGGCATAAAGGAGTTTTTTGATTATTGTAATAAAATAAACGGAAAACTGCGTGATGAGGGCAAGGATCCTTTCAAACCCATATTCGGGTGTGAGATGTACGTGGCACGCCATAGGAAGGAAGACAAGGTGATGGAGCATGGCGACCGCAGCGGCTATCATCTTGTGGTGTTGGCCAAGAATTATAACGGATATAAAAATCTTATCAAGCTTGTCTCGAATGCGTGGATAGACGGTTTTTATATGCGTCCACGTACAGACAGGGCGGACCTTGAGAAATATCATGAAGACCTTATTGTATGTTCGGCGTGCATAGCCGGTGAGGTGCCTGCAAAAATCCTTAAGGGAGACATTGCCGGAGCGCGTGAGGCTTTGGAATGGTATAAGGGGGTTTTTGGTGATGACTATTATCTCGAGCTTCAGAGACATGAGGTTAAGGATCCCAAGGTGAGGGCCAACCGCGAGACTTTCCCTTTGCAACAACAGGCAAATAAAGTGATAATGGAGCTTGCCGCGGAGTATGGCGTGAAGCTGGTATGTACAAATGACGCTCATTTTGTTGATCAGGAGAATGCCGAGGCTCATGACCATTTGCTCTGTCTGTCGACAGGCAAGGACCTTGATGACCCTACAAGGATGCTCTATTCCAAGCAGGAGTGGTTCAAGACCCGTGAGGAAATGAACGAGGTGTTTGCCGATGTGCCGGAGGCTCTGGCAAACACAGTCGGGATATTGGACAAAGTGGAGTTCTACGACATAGAGCATGCGCCTATAATGCCGTTCTTTCCTATTCCGGAATCGTTCGGAACGGAAGAGCAATGGCGTGAGAGATTCACGGAAGAAGACCTGTTCTTGGAATTTACTTCAGATGAGAACGGTGAGAATACCTTGCCGCGTGTCGAGGGAGAGAAGAAAATAAATAAGCTTGGAGGCATTGACAAGCTTTACCGTATAAAATTCGAGGCCGACTATCTTGCCAAACTTGCGTACGAAGGAGCGGAGAAACTTTATCCCACACCGTTGTCGGATGAGGTGAGCGAGCGTATTAAGTTTGAGTTGCATATCATGAAGACCATGGGATTTCCCGGATACTTTCTCATTGTGCAGGACTTTATAAATTCCGCGCGTGACGAACTTGGAGTTATGGTCGGCCCTGGTCGTGGTTCTGCCGCAGGTTCAGTGGTGGCCTACTGTCTGGGTATTACAAAGATAGACCCGATACAGTATGATCTTCTGTTTGAGCGTTTCTTGAATCCCGACCGTATATCGCTTCCTGATATCGATACCGACTTTGACGATGACGGACGCGGAAAGGTGCTTGAATGGGTGGAGGACAAATACGGGCATGAGAACTGTGCGCATATCATTACATACGGTACCATGGCCACGAAGAACTCTATAAAAGATGTGGCCCGTGTGGAAAAACTTCCGCTTGAGACGGCAAACCGTCTGTGTAAGCTTATTCCCGATAAGTTGCCCGACGGTCTGAAAATGAACCTCAACAATGCCATAAAGTGTATACCCGAGCTCAGGGAAGCGGAGGCAAGTGCGGATGAGAAGCTGCATAACACCATGTCGTATGCGAAGATGCTTGAGGGTACCGTGCGCGGCACAGGTATCCATGCCTGTGGTTTTATCATCTGCCGTGATCCTATAAGCGATTGGGTGCCTGTTTCGGTTGCGGAGGATAAGAACGAGCCGGGGCACAAGCTGCACTGTACACAGTATGACGGCCACGTGATAGAGTCGACCGGCCTTATCAAGATGGACTTTCTCGGACTGAAGACATTGTCGATACTAAAGGAGGCGGTGGAGAACATACGTATAACAACGGGAAAGGTCATAGATCTCGACACAATACCGATAGATGATCCCACAACATACAGGCTTTACGCCGAAGGCCGTACAATCGGAACATTCCAGTTCGAGTCGCCAGGCATGCAGAAATATTTGCGTGAACTGCAGCCTACGGTGTTTGAAGACATAATAGCCATGAATGCCCTTTACCGGCCCGGACCTATGGATTATATTCCTTCGTTTATTGCCCGTAAGAACGGTAAGGAAGAAATAAAATATGACATACCGTGTATGGAGAAATATCTTAAGGATACTTACGGTATCACGGTATATCAGGAGCAGGTGATGCTTTTGTCGCGTCAGCTTGCCAACTTTACCCGTGGCGAGAGTGATGCCTTGCGTAAGGCCATGGGTAAGAAAAAGAAGGCTATTGTAGATGCGATGAAGCCTAAGTTTATAGAAGGCGGAAAGAGTAACGGCCATAATCCGGCGGTGCTTGAGAAGATATGGTCGGATTGGGAGAAGTTCGCTTCGTATGCTTTCAATAAAAGTCATGCCACATGTTATTCTTGGGTCGCCTATCAGACAGCGTATCTTAAAGCCCATCATCCTGCGGAATATATGGCGGCCGTTATGAGCCGCAACCTTGACAATATAACTGAAATAACGAAGCTGATGGACGAATGCCGTTCGATGGGCATACCTACACTCGGTCCTGATGTGAATGAGAGTTACAAGAAGTTCAGTGCCAATCACAAAGGGGAAATCCGTTTCGGAATAAGTGCCATAAAAGGCGTGGGCGGTGCGGCGGCAGACGCCATAATAGCGGAGCGTGAGGCTAACGGGCCGTTTAAGAATATCTTTGATTTCATACAGAGAGTAAATCTCAGCGCTGTCAACCGTAAATGTGTGGAGTCGTTGGTGCTTAGCGGTGGTTTCGATGAGTTTCGTGAGATGAAGCGTGAGGATTATTTTGCAGCCAATCCAAAAGGCGAGGTCTTTCTTGACACGCTTGTGCGTTATGGCCAGATGTATCAGGCAGAGTTGTCACAGATGCGCAATTCTCTGTTTGGAGGAGAAAATGAAGTGGAGATTGCCACGCCTCCGATATTCAGCGGAGAGCGGTGGAGCGACATAGAGCGTCTTAACAGGGAACGCGAGCTTGTGGGTATCTATCTTTCGGCACATCCTCTCGATGAATATAAGATTGTGCTTGATAATCTGTGCAACACTCATTGTCAGGAGATTTCAGACAAGGAGAATCTTCAGGGCCGTGAGGATATCACCATAGGCGGAATAGTGACGGGAATAAAGTCAAAGTTCACAAAAACCGGAAAACCATGCGGATTTGTCACAATAGAGGATTTTGAAGGCAGCGGTGAACTGGCTCTGTTCGGTGAGGAGTGGGGCCAATGGAAGGGCATGTTCACGGAAGGCAGCGCAGTGTATATAACGGCAAAGTGCCAGCAGCGTTTCCGTGACAGCAATTTCTATGATCTGAGGATTACAAGTATAGAATATCTTCAGACTATAAAGGAAAAATCCATTGACCGCATAACAATCTCGCTTGACACCGCAGAGCTTAATGAACAGCAGGTCACTGAACTTAATGAGATTATACGCGACAATCCCGGTACGACAAAACTGTTTTTTCAGATATATGATTCAGGGCGCAAGAATCACGTCCTTCTCAGGAGCGCGAAGTATACTGTGGATGTTAAACGTAATCTGATAAGCTATATAGAGCAATGTCCGTCAATGGAATATAGGATAAACTGACGTAATGGCATGGGCATGTCCGTGATTGCGGCATGGTATTGTTTAAGAGCGTGTTTTCAATAAACGCTTCGCCTCGGTGTAATCAAAATGAATTTTGCTTACGAGTTCGGCTTGCTGTTTGTTTTAATAAATGTGATATCCGGCATATAAGTATCCGGCAATGCTTAAAATTCACTCTTTTTGAATCTTTTTGTCACGAAGGGTTATATAAGTTACTTATATTTAACCATTTCATTTTGGTTGAGGATAAATAATCCCGTATCTTTGCAATATATATAGGATGATGCATGTATGCCATTTGCTGAAAGTAGGGGCATATTGTCGGTTGATTTAAAATCCGACAAGATAGTGTGGCATGGTCCTTGCATTAAGAATAAACACGAGTGTAAAACAAAAAAACAACAGAACAATGGAAGTAACAATAACAAACGAGAATTTTGAGACTCTGAAAAACGGCGAACTGCCGGTGGTAGTGGATTTTTGGGCGACATGGTGTGGCCCGTGCCGTGCGATAGCTCCTATAATAAGCGAGCTTGCAGAAGAATATGACGGAAAGATCGCTGTAGGAAAGTGTGATGTGGAGGAAGCCGACGATATTGCCGCGGCTTATGGCATACGAAATATTCCTACACTGCTTTTCTTTAAGAACGGTGAGGTTGTAGACAAGCTTGTCGGTGCTGCTTCAAAGGCAAAGATTGATGAGAAATTCAAGGCACTTCTGTGATTATGGCAAGTCTTGATGAAGAGCTTCGCCTTGATGCGGAAGAGAATGCGCGTGAGGCGAAGTATATAATGGACAGCCTTCCCGCCGACCTTAAGGACAAGTTTGACATAGATGAGATTTATTATTTCATGGATGCCATACTCGATTATTACTTCACCAGTGGAGTATTGGACGCACAGCCTGATGACGAGGGCTTTGTGGACATCGATATACAGAAGGTTGCGGATTATGTATGCGGCAAGGCGTCCGAAGAAGGCCGCGGAACATACAGTCCTGACGAGCTCTTCTTCGTTGCTCAGGCTGATATGGATTTTCAGGAGCAGAACTTAGAATGAAATTATTCTGACACCGTCCTCTTGTTCGGAGATTGTCACTTTAGTGGCGTCTTGGGGCAAGAGGTCTTCTATCAGTTCTGGCCATTCCAAGAAACACAGCGCTCCGCAGTAGAAATAATCCTCGTATCCCATGTCGTAGACTTCCTCCACTTTCTTTATGCGGTAGAAGTCAAAGTGATATATGAGTTCGTCAGTCGTTTCCGACCTGTATTCGTTTACAATTGCAAACGTGGGGGATGTGATTACATCCTCGACTCCAAGTTCCTCACAAACGGCTTTTATGAATGTGGTCTTTCCTGCACCCATCTTTCCGTAGAATGCAAATACATTGCTTTCTCCCATATTGGCAACAAACTGTTTTGCCGCCTCACGGATACTTTCCAAGTTGTTTATTTTGATTTCCATAATGTGATTATATTCTTTTTTTTCCTTTCATGCTTATTACCGGCACGATCATTTCTTCCATGGATATTCCTCCGTGCTGGAATGTGTTCTTGTAGTAAGACACATAATAATTATAGTTATTCGGATATGCAAAGAAAGAGTCTCCTGTTGCGAATACGTATGATGTGCTGAGGTTAGGTGACGGTAGCTGTGCCTTGCGCGGGTCCTTTATCGTGAATACCTCTTTGTTGTCGTATGAGAGGTTTTTCCCGAGCTTATACCGCAGATTTGTATTGGTATTCCTGTCTCCGATTATCTTTATCGGTTTGTCTGTGCGTATGGAGCCGTGGTCTGTAGTGATAATCACACGGTAGTCGTCCTGCGACAGAATCTTGAAAAGCTCCGACACCACGGAGTGTCTGAACCAGCTGAGTGTAATGCTGCGATAGGCGGATTCGTTGTTGGCAAGCTCCCTTACCATTTTTGATTCGGTGCGTGCGTGGCTGAGCATGTCGATAAAGTTAAATACAACGACGTTGAGGTCGTATCGCCTGAGTTGTCTGAACTGTTGCAGGAATTTTTCCGCATCAGCCTGATTGTTCACCTTATTATATGAATATGTGTTATGTCGTCTGTAACGCTCGAAGAGCGTGCTTATTAATTTGCCTTCATTGAGATTCTTTCCCTCGTCCTCATTCTCGTCTACCCAAAGGTCTGGAAACATTTCTGCAATTTTGTTTGGCATCAGTCCGCTGAACAATGCGTTTCTTGCATATTGGGTCGCTGTCGGAAGAATGCTGCAATACAGGTCTTCCTCAATGTCGAACATGTCTCCTATCTCATTGGCTATCACTTTCCATTGGTCATATCTGAAATTGTCGAATACAACCATGAACACTTTCTCTCCGTTGTTAAGCGCAGGAAAGACTTTTGTCTTCATAAGTCCCGGACTCATCGTCGGACTGTCAGGCAGCGGTGTCTTTGTGATAGCATCCACCCATTCCAGATAATTTTTCTTTATGAATTTTGCGAACGCGTTGTTTGCCTCTTCTTTTTGCATATACAGCATTTCGGTCATCTTGCTGTCCGTGCTGCTTAGTTCAAGTTCCCAGTGTACTAATTTTCTGTATACTTCCACCCAATCCTTCCAGTTGCGGCAGTCGTTAATCTGCATTGCGATCTGCTGGAAGCTCTGTTGGTATCCGCTTTGCGTCACTTCCGTAACGATTTCCCTGCGGTGTATGTTCTTCTTTAGTGTCAGGAGAATCTGGTTCGGATTCACAGGCTTTATCAGGTAATCGGCGATTTTTGATCCGATAGCCTGGTCCATGATGTTCTCTTCCTCGCTTTTTGTGACCATCACCACCGGTACGGCCGGCAGAATCTCCTTGATTTTCTGTAGGGTTTCCAGTCCGCTCAGTCCAGGCATCATTTCGTCGAGCATTACAAGGTCGAAATTATTGTTGCGGCACTGGTCTATAGCGTCGCTGCCATTGTTTACTGTTATAACTTCATAGCCTTTTTTCTCAAGAAAAAGGATGTGGGCTTTCAGAAGCTCAATCTCGTCGTCAGCCCAAAGTAAAAGTCCGTTGCTCATTGGTAGAAATCATCGTCAAAGTCAACTCCGCCGTTCTGTTGCGGCACGTTGCCGTTGTTGTTAAACATGTCCTGTGTGTCGTTCTCTTCTTCTTTCCCGTCATCTTCATCATCATCTTCTTCCGTCTGTTCAATATTTTCAGGTATGTTGAGAAGCTGCTCCTCACTGACGGTAATCGGGGCAAATGCTTTTTCGAAGAACTGTTCGTAATCAAGATAGCTGTATCTTGTTCCGAGCAGTTTCAGGTTGGTGTCGCTTATGATAATCCTCCGGCATCCCTTCAGCCGTGCGGCCATATCCGTGTCGGAATACAGTTGGCGGGCATATTGCAGAGCCTCGTCGTAGCTGAGGAATCCGCTGACCATCATGCGTGAAATGCCGTTATCGGTATCTGTCTGTATGTCGAAGTTGCGTACAAGGAAGTTGGTGAAGTTATATTTTGCCATTTCGTAAAGCAGCTGGTTGTTGTCAACGGAATCAGGGCGGAAGGCCAGCATGAATATAAATTCCGTGTATCTTTCCTTGCTGAGCGTGTCGGTGCCGGCACTGTCGCTTTCTTCAATATTTATGGCGCGCCTTGTCCATACGTCTCCCAAATCGAACTTTCCTCCGTGCAGCGGCTTTCCTTCCTGTACGCCTTTTATTATCATTCCTGCCATTCCTGCAACTTCGCTTTGCGGATATTTTTCAACAACCTGTTTCATTTCCGCAAGACATCCTTTGGCATCTCCGTTGTTAAGCATGCCCAGACCGTTGATGAAAATGAATTTCGGCCTGTTCTGTCCCATCGGGAATCTCTCTGCGGAAAGGTCTGCGTTCGTTTTCACCTCATCATATCTGTCTGCTTTGAATGCGTCGTAAGTGGCTGCATACAATGAGTCTTCTATATGTACTCCGAATTTTGCATTTTCGGCAAAATAAGGGTCGCTGAGCAGAACGGTCCAGTCGCTCTCCGGATAATCCGCCTGAAGTTTTGCCAGACAGCTGTCTGCCATAATTTTGTTTCCTTGCCTGCTGTAAAGAAGAAAAAGATGATACCAGGCCTCGTCCATCCTCTGGAAGTCGGTATATTGTGACGTCAGTCTTACAAGCTGTTTCTTTCCGAGGTTCAGATTGTCAAGCTTATCCTTGAATATCACTCCGGAATTGAACAGCCCGTCCTTTATTATTTCGTCGCTTGCGGCTTTCTGTTCAGCCGTAAACGGTATTTGTTCCATATAGTATTCTCTTGTATGAGGGTCGGTCGCGGCAGTGTCGGTGGCAACGGAATCCGTATTTGCCGGCTGTATGCTGTCGTTGACGGCAAGAGAGTCTACGGTGTCGCCTTCCTCTCCGGTCGTGTTCGGGTTGAGGTTGACCACAGTACGGTTTATGCGTTGCCAGTCATCGGTATTCTCTCGTTTTCCCCATTGTCTTTGGAATGCGGTTTTTCCTTGGTTTACTGCCATGGGGTTATAGAAGTACCATACTCCCCCTTGGCTCGTATTCATGCCCGTAGACGGCTTTTTCATATTGTTTCTGTTGCCGATGGCTCCCTGCTGTTGCAATTGCTTTTCAGCATCAGCTTCCTGTTGCGCCCTTTTTTCTTCCTTTTCTTTTTTCTTTAAGGCTTCAATGACACGGTCTATGGCGTCATTCCTTTCTTTTTCAGGTAGTGTCGCCAAAATCTGTAGAGAGTCCTGAAGGTGTACGGCGTCTGTATACGGAACAAGCTCGTCGAGAACCTTTGAGCGCTGCGACAACTGTTCGTAGTCGTCACGGTCTTTGTCAAGCAGTCCGATAGCCTCACCGTAGCATCGTTGTGCGTCGTTGTATTTCTCGAGTTGCCAGTACAGTCCGCCAAGTCTCAGCAGCAATACGCCTTTCTCTATTCCTGAGCGCGTTGCCTTGCCGTTGCCTTTTTCGTATGCGCTGATGGCGTTGGCTGTGTCCTGTTGTGCCATGTATATGTTGCCGATGGCATAGTACACCTGGTCGAGATAATCCTTGTTCTTATCCGATGCCGCCATTCTGCGCAACTTCCTTATCATCTGCTTGCCTTTTCCCTTGGCCATCACCTCCGTTTGGGCTATGCGGGCGTTAAACTCCACTTCGTATGGGGGATTTTGCCTTATCACGCGTTTGTATGCCTTGTATGCCGGTTCCCTTTTGTTCAGACTGCTGTACATCTGCCCCATGAGATACCACAGGCGTGCTTTCTGTTTCTTGCGTTTCTCGTGTCTTATCGCTTTTCTCAGGTATGGTATCGCTTCCTCATACCGTCCGCTTTTTATATAGTATGAGGCGTATGCATAGTCCCATTCGTCCACGGCCTTATAGTGCATTGTGTCGCGTTTCATTTTGTTTATCACGTCCTCTGCGTCATATAGCCAGTCGAGCTCCACATAGCTTCGTGCAAGCCATGAGCGTGCTATGCCGTCTATTGCCGGCTGTGTGGAATAAAGCCTTGACATATAAGAGAAAGTGGATGCCGCTTCATCGAAGTTTCCTTTCTGGAATTGTGATTTTCCGAGCATAAGCCATGCTTTCCATAGAAACGGGTTGTATTCTTTCCGGTTGAGCCATTCGATATCCTTTGCGGTCTTGCGGCGGTTCTTTGTCCATTCCGGCCTGCGCTTGATGCTGTGAAGCTTTATTGTCTTTTCCGATTTCTCGATGGCTCTGTCGAACTTTCCTTTTCCTAAGTCACGGCTTTTCTTGTTGCCTACCGTATACAGGGGTATTATTTCCGTGAAATTATCCTTGTTGCCGTTTTCTTTTTCCAAAGCTCCCTCGGTGTATGCGGTTTTTCCGTTATAATAAGTGTTATAGCGTGCGTTAAAAGCATGCCACCAACGGCTTTTCCCTGTGTTTTTCTGTGTAGAACATCCTGCTGTCATTGTCAGCACAATGACAGTGAATGTAAATAATGCGTATTTTATAAAAGCTTTTATCACATTATAAGAACTGAAAAACAGCTGTTTTATTGTTTAAGGAACTAATTTTAATGAGCGTTTGATGAAATCAGGTTGAAACATTTTCATTTCAATGTATGCTGTTAATTTATTTTAAAAGCTCCGGCTTGTGCGAAATTTTGAAATCTATTTACATTTCAGGTGGGTGTAAAATTCTCTTCCGATGAATGGCATGTTCATGCTCGATGAATGGCATGTTCATGCTCGATGAATGGCATGTTCATCGGAAGAGAATGGCCTATTCATTAAGCGTGAATAGCCTGTTCATTTTTGGTATACTTTTTGATAGTTGTTAATGCGTTGTGTATCAATATGTTATAGGTAATCGGATTCGCGGGATGTAACGGTAAAGACGATGTATGAATTTTTATTACAGATTAAGAGTCCCGGACATATACTTTTAACCGAATATGGGCATTCATTCCCCGGCATGGATATTGTTTTGCTATGTGTTTGGTGTATTGTGGATGTCTTTGCAGGAAGTGATAATCAGTATCAGTTCGTCTTTCAGTTGGTCTGGCACATTGATGCCGCGCAGTATAAGGCTTCTGTTCCATTCCCGGGCCTCTTCGGGACGCATGGTGTAGAGTACTTCGCGGAATTCCTCGGTCTCATTGTCGGTATAGGCATCAGAGTCGCGTCCCTTATACCTGTCGAGTTCCTCGTCGTCAAAGTATTCCGGTTCCTTTATTGAGGCTTCCATCATACATGCCTGTTCGCATCTGGCATTGTTTCCGCTGCATGTGGAGCATGAGCTTTCCGGAGCTACAGTATCGTCCGGTTTTATAAGCCTCTTTGCCAGTGTGACTGTCAGAATCAGTGCTGCCAGTATGACAATACATATTATAATCATGGGCATTATGTCTTGTGTCAGTATTCGTCTATCTCAAATCCAGCTTTTCTCAGGTCCTCCCAGTAATGCGGATATGATTTTGTGACAACCATGGGATTGTCGATGCGTAGTCCCTTTATCCGGAAGGCAAGCGGTGCGAATGCCAGCGCCATGCGATGGTCGTCGTATGTCTCTATTATTGGATTCTGTATCGGCACACACCGTTCTCCGGTCCAGTAAAGTGTGTGTCCTCCTTCGTCTTTTATGACATATCCGAGCTTACGCATTTCTTTCTTGAGGGCTTCAATCCTGTCGGTTTCCTTTATTTTCAGTGTCTGCAGGCCCGTGAACTTGAAAGGAACGTTCATCACCGCGCAGCATGTGACGAATGTCTGTGCAAGGTCGGGTGAGCTGACAAAGTCATATTCCAGCCTTGACACGCATCTGCCGCTGTTTCTGAGCGTTACCGTAGTCGGTGTTCCCTGCCGGCTGTCAGCAAACGATGTCTTTATTCCGAGCAGGCTGAATATGTATCTTACGGAAGAGTCGCCTTGTTTGCTGCCGTCGGTAAGGCCTGTGAGCGATACGCTGTCGTTGAGGCTTCCGCACATGGCCATCATCTCATACCAGTATGAGGCTGCGCTCCAGTCGTTCTCTATCGTATACTCCTTGGTCTTATATGGTTGGGCTTTCACGGTTATTGTGTCAAAGTCTGTCCATTCCGCGTCCGCGCCAAACTCTCCCATCATGTGAAGGGTAAGGTCGATATACGGGCGTGATATGATGTTGCCGGTGAGATGCAGTGTCAGTCCGTTTTTGAGCATCGGACCGATCATCAGCAATGCCGAGATGTATTGCGAGCTGACATTCCCGGGAATGTCCAGTCTTCCTCCGGAAATATTGCATCCTTTTATGATAAGGGGCGGAAATCCTTCCTCGGCCCCATACGTTATGTCTGCCCCTAAGTTGCGCAGTGCGTCTACGAGCACGGCAATCGGTCTGTGTCTCATTCTTTCCGTTCCGGTGATCGTGTGGCATCCGGGTGTCACAGCCAGATAGGCGGTCATGAATCTCATGGCTGTGCCCGCGGCCTTGATGTCGATAGTCTCCGGCATGTGTTTCAATGCGTTTATCATTACCTCCGTGTCATCGCAGTCGGAAAGGTTTTGAGGTAATGTGCCGTTTCCTGTCAATGCGTGCATTATAAGCGCACGGTTGCTGATACTTTTTGACGCCGGAAGGTTTATTACCGTATTGAGAAGACGGGGTGGCTTTATTAAATATTGCATATTCTCTGTTTTTATTCAACAAAAGCTTATCATAGCCAAATTTATGCCATTCGTTACTGATAATATGGTCATACGGTGCAAAAGTAAGCAATAATATCGGTAACGGCAAAGCAGGAACAGGAAAATTAACCTTTCCTTAGATTATGCGATAAAAAAGTCATTGAAAAATTTGTTTGTTTCACATTTTGTATGTACTTTTGCATCCGCTAAGCCGGAAACGGCATGAGAGGAGCGGGATGTAGCGCAGTTGGTTAGCGCACGCGTCTGGGGGGCGTGAGGTCGCAAGTTCGAGTCTTGTCATCCCGACTTTATATTCAGGGGGCAAAGTCGATAGACTTTGCCCCTTGACATTATTATAATACATGATGCGGTTTCCCGAGAGCAGTGGAAAATTTGGGTCAGAGGATAGATCATTGGATATTATTTTGTCTCACCCGATAATCGGCTGACACCACCGGCTCTGAATCATTTGGCTTAACGAGAACATCCGTTTGCTGTTTTCCATGCTTTCTATGTTACCAACAAAAAAAGAAGGGACGTGCCTTTCTTGTTGGCGAAGGGGCTTCTTCCCCATGTAGGGACGTGCCTTTGGCACGTGTCAGGCGTAAAACATTCTCCGATGAGTATCCCCTAATATACCTTATATATGTGTTCGTTTTCTGCATAGTCCTTCCCCGAGTAGGGGCATCGCTTTGCGATGTGTCCAATGTATACAACACCTGGGTTTATGTATGTGGTCGTTTTCCGTCTGATACATGCCAAAGGCATGTCCCTACATTGTGGATGAGCGTTTTCATCCGCATACTCATCAGATGCTTCCACATTCCCTTCATTTCTCTCCCCTTTGGGGAGTCGGAGTGGCTCTTCTCTTTTTTCGGGGAGCCGGATGGGCTATTGGTTCCCATGAGGTTGGCTGATCTTGAATGTCTACAGGTTGTTCATGTCTTCAATGGTTTTCAAGAATTTGTCCATGTCGTCAGTATGGAGCCAGTGCAGTTCGTGAAGGTTGCCTTTCTTGTCAATTAGCCGGTAGGTCGGATAACCTGTCAGCCTGACATATTTCTCCACGGCTTTCTGTTGCTCGTCAGGTAGCCTGTAGTGTACACAGTTGGTGTCGGTGAGGCCGTATTCCGCGATTATGTTTTTCCATGATTCTTCCGGTGAGTGGTTTGCAAGATACAGATATACGATATCGTAGTCTTTCAGCGCCTTTTTTACATTGTGCGACTCCTTCAACTTCTTCTTGCATGGCGAGCACCACGTGCCCCAGATATCCATATAGATAATCTTTCCCCTGTATGGCTCCACAATTTTGTCGAGTATCGCCTTGCCGTCGGTCAGACCCTCTACGTCAGAATCCGGACGTATACATTCCTTGACGGCTTTTTCCGCCTTTTCCTGAATCTCTTTGTAATGGTTGTGCACGTTCAATATGGCATTGCGTGCGGCAGGTAGTTTCAGACTGTTGGCTATTGTGAGGTAAGGTTCTGTCAGCGGAGCATGGGTGCGTTCGAGGTTCTCATGAAGCTCTCGGGTGCGGCAGATATCGCGTAATGTATGGTCGGAGAAAAGCGAATCTATTACTGTCTCTTCTATTTGGAATGGCTTTGTTGTCTGTGAGTCAATTATTGCCATGATGTCGTTCCTATTCAGCATGGCACTCAGTTTTTGGTCGAGTCCAGCATATTTTTCGTTGAGTTTCTTTACAAAGTCTCTACGTTCTTCGTCAGTGCCCAGTTCTGAATAGCCTTTTGCCTCCTCAATCTGTTTCTGCCATTGCCGTATCGTCTCATATTCGTCTTTGCTGTATTCAATACCCTTTTTCTTGAATGACAGCATTCTGCCGGGAGTAAAGATCCGATCTCTCTGCTTTTGGTTTTTATAGTAATTCACCAGATAATACAGATACCAGTTGAGCTCGCGGTTTAGTGACAGCGGTACTTCATTATTTATTATTGCAGTCTTGCCTACGTATTCCAGTACTTCATCCGGCAGTGTCCTGTCATGAGCATAGAACTGCGTCTGCATTATATTCTCGCAAGTCTTAAATTTAAAGTTCTCGCAATAATAGTCGCGGAACCGTCTGCTCAGTGTTGGATGCTTCCTTGTGCAAGCATTTACTTTATCAAGATTCTGTCTGTAGGTGTCTGTCCATTTGTTCTTATATTCGACAATCATGTCATTGTCCATCTCTCCTTGACGGTCTATACTAACATGTTTGCCTCTTATCTTATGCGCCAGACTTTCGTTCTGCAGTCGTGCGTTTTTACCCATGAAGAGTGTGCTTCCGGCTTTTTTGTCAATCATCAGAAAGTAAGTTTCGCCCGGTTCCAATATGGTTGATATCGATGAACGGCGCCAATCCATATAGGCTTCCTGTGGTCCTGTCAGCGGCACTTTCATGCTGAAACGTCCGAGTGAGTCAAGTTTGGCGGAACATTTCCTGTCGGAGTGCGTGAGCACGTCATACAGCTCAATATCGAAGCTCTTGCCGGTATCGGCCAGTTCTTCCGGCCAGTCTTTCAGCCATCCTGTGAGGATTGCCTCGCCTTCTGTAAGGGATGTGTTGAACGGTGTTTCATCGTAGGAAGGATAGTCGGGCAGAAACTTTGATGTTATTCGTGAATAAGGCAGCTTTTCCCCATTGATGGAAATATGACGTTTCCCGTCCTTTTCTTTGCCTAAGGCTATGACTATGTCATCGTGGCCGTCTGTCAAGACTATTTTCCTGCTCTTCCTGACTTTGTATTGCCACAATCTGCAATCATATACGGCACAGTCTTTATAAAAACCGATGTCCCATCCGCCGGTCCGCTCGTTACGCCAGTTGCTGTTGAATAAGCTTTCTTTCTTATCCGATTCAGGATCGGTAATGCTCCAGATGCGGAATGCGTTTTTGGAATATCCTTCGATGAAGTCGAAGCTCTTGATGCCTGTCGGTAAAGGTTTGAAATGAAGTGCGATACTCATCCCTTCGCTTTCCGGTACCTTAAAATAGGAGTCGAGCTTTATGTTAGTCTCTCCTTCACGTGTGTCCCCGCTTCCTGTTATGGAATACGACATTCCGTTGTCGGCCTTAAGGAAAGATTCCGAGGAAAAACTTATATTTCCTGACGGCAGTTTGATGTACAGGTGCATGATTGTCTCGGCATCTGTGAATTCGACCTCCGTCACTTTGAAAACATCCTCGTAATGAGGCATGTTAATCATAGATGGTTCTTTCCATGTTTTTTGTGCAAGGCAGCTGAGTATGCCGAAGGTCATGATTAGTGACAAGGCATTTCTTTTAATATTCATATTATGTATTTGTTGATAAATTGCTGTGTAAAGAATTTATTGTGGTATTTGCTGTCATTAATGCAGGTTAGTCGTTATTATACCAGTTGCAAATTTAATGTAATTTTCTGTATTACTGATGGGTTATGCGAATATTTTACTCCATAATTAAATATATATATTATTTTCACATAATACTAAATACTAATACTGAAATTACGACAAGAAGGACTACTATGGGGCGTAGCATCATTGTCAGTAAGTGGTGTTGTTTTGGGCTTATCCGTCTTTACGAAAACGTTCTTTCTGATATCCCTGAAAATAAATTGCGGGAAAAGGTTACAAATGACATGCTTTATACATAATAGAGATAAAAAGTATAGGTGATTGATGGCAATGGAAGTAAAAGTAAGCTCAAGTGTGGAATAAAAGAATGCCGGTATAGGAATGCCACAGCCATAACGCGTATAAGACAGATGGCCTTTTGTGGTCATGAAGGAAAATGAAAGAATGACATCACTAAAAAACCGTTTCAGTCTTGTATGGGGCGAAAGGTATCCTTGCCGGCATTATAGGTTTTACTGCAGTGTTTCCGATATACAGCTTTAATTTCATTAATCCATGCCGTGGTTTCGCGAATTCTGCGTATCTTTGCAGAAAAATAACTAATATGCCTAAAGATGTCCAGTTGTTTTATTGCATAGAGAGATATCCGCGGCATGCAAAAAAATAACGGTTAATACGTATGAAAAAGAAACATTTATTGCTGCCGGTGATGCTGGCTTTTGCTTTGAATGCTGTTGCAATCCGCCCGCTTCACAAGGCTTTTCCGTTGACACAGAGCGACGGAACGACAATAATGGTGTATAAGAATGGAGACGGTTTTCTCGCGTTCTATACATCAGTGGATAACAAAGTGCTTGTGCGTAATGCGAATGGAGACCTCTGCTATGCGAAAATTGTTGATGGAAGGCTTTGTCCGACAGATGTCGTCGCACATGAGGCTGATGCCCGTTCTGAGGCTGAGAACGCTTTTCTTGCCACATATAGTTTGAAGCCTTCAGAGGCAATGGAAGCGGTTTCAGAAAATCCTGTCGCGTCACACCGTATTCAGAAGGCGCTTAATGCATCGACTTCCGATGGGCTCGGGCAGTATGGCAAGAGTGGCAACGGTTCGGTGAACAGTATCGGGAATATCACGATTCCTGTCATTATGGTAGAGTTTGCCGATACAAAGTTTAAATCTACGACAACCAAGGAAAAGATGACCCGGTTCTATAATCAGGAGGGATATGCCGAAGAGGCAGGATGCCGCGGTTCTGTGAAGGATTACTTCAAGGACCAGAGCCGGGGGATGTTTGTGCCGACATTTGATGTAGTGGCTAAAGTGACGCTTAAAAACGGTTACGCTTATTATGGGGCAAACAGTGCCTATGGCAACGACATACGCGTAGGATCCATGATAAAGGAGGCCGTTGAGGCAGCAAAGAACCTGGGCGTGGATTTCAGTAAATACTATGTAAATGGCAAGGTGCCGCTTGTGAGTGTGCTTTATGCCGGACAAGGAGAGGCCACGGGAGGCGATGAGAATACTATATGGCCTCATGAGTCTGATTTCAACCAGACGCTTGGCGGTTATAAGTTTGCCTCATATTTTGTAGGAAACGAGCTTTATTATGACAACCAGCTGATGGGCATGGGAGTTTTTGTACATGAGTTCGGTCATGCTTTGGGATTCCCCGATTTTTATGACCCCACTTACAGTTATGACAATGACGCTCCGTTTGGATTCTGGTCTGTAATGGATGCGGGTGCATACGTGAATAATGCACGTACTCCGGTCGGATATACAGCTTATGAGCGCAGTTTCCTCGGATGGCTTGATATTCCGGAACTCGCCGATGCGGCATCTGTGACTTTGTCAAATCCGAATGATAATGACGGGCAGATGGCTGTGATGATACGTAACCCAAAGAACAGGAACGAGTATTTCATTCTTGAAAACAGACAGCCGGGTACATGGTATCCTTCGGCAAACGGGTCGGGGCTGTTGCTTACACGGTTCTCGTATTCGTCTTCATCATGGATGTATAATCGGGTGAATGTTAATCAGAACCAGAAGCGTGCCATGGCTGTTACTGCAGACAATTCAAAAATAGATCGTAATGTGAGGGAAGATCATTTGTTTGGAAATGGAATGTTTCAGATTCCTTCGTTTACGCTGTTCGACAAAACTACACTTACGTCATCTCCGGTATATAAGATTATAAAGCATAGTGGCGGAACCATTACTTTTAATTATATCGACAGGACATTGCCTACTGTTGCGGAAGTGAATGGAAAGAAATACAGTAAGGTGACAGATGTGGATGCTTTGGCAACGGGTGACAGTATCATAATAGTTTGTGAGGAGGACAAGATGGCTATAAATATGATACAGACCTCGGCGTTCCGCGGAGCTGTGAATATTGAAGTGGAAAACGGCGTGGCGACCGGCAATGATGATGTCCAGGTGTTTAAGCTCCAGAAGACAGTAAACGGACGGAACTGGGGCTTTGTCGTTCCTGCCGGATATCTTAGCGGTGGTTCTGGCAAAACTTTGAAAACCCAGAAGAAGGCTGATGCCAATTCTCTTGCCGTTATAACGATTACTGACGGTAATGCCGCAATTACATTCCAGGGTAATTATGGCGGAACAATAGGATATACTGCTGACAATATAAACTTCACATGCTCTCCGGCTGCCGAGAAGGCCGTGCAGATATACCGTAAGTCGGACGGTTCGGGAATAGAATCCCTCGGTGTTGACAGCAACGGTGCGGAAGACGGAGTCTATTACACCGTTTCCGGACAGAAGGTGACTGGAAGTTTGCCTGCAGGTCTTTATATACGTAACGGTAAGAAAATAATAATAAAAAAGTAACGGTTTACAGTTAAGGCGTGAAAAAAGAAACAGCAGTATTCGTGCCTGTATTTGGATGATTGTAATCTCCTGTGAAATTTATGTGTATGGCAATAATAAAGCGAGCCCTAAAAGCATTGAAACTTTTAGGGCTCGCTTATTATTATTTCTTTTCTCGCCATGAGACAATGCTAAAGCAAGTTTGACATTGCCCATCTTGCTTATAAAGTTCGTTATTGCATTCTTCCCTTATGGATGTGCATTTTCAGTGATTTTCAATCAGTTATGTACAAGCGTTCCGATTTCCTCACCGTCCATCACTTTCTTCAGATTTCCTACAACGTCCATGTTGAACACATATATAGGCAAGTTGTTTTCCTTACACATTGTGGTGGCTGTGAGATCCATTACCTTAAGTCCTCGTGTGTAAATCTCGTCGTAAGTGATTTCGTTGAATTTTGTTGCGCTGGGATCTTTTTCCGGATCTGCAGTGTAAATGCCGTCCACACGTGTGCCTTTCAGCATAACGTCAGCTTCGATTTCAATGCCTCTGAGTGACGAGCCTGTGTCGGTAGTGAAATACGGACTTCCGGTTCCGGCGGAGAAAATACATACATATCCGGCCTCCATGGCTTCGATGGCACGCCATTTCGTGTAGAATTCACCGATAGGTTCCATCCGTATTGCTGTTAGAACTTTCGTCTTGACGCCTATGGCACCGAGCGCAGAGCTGAGTGCAAGTGAGTTTATCACGGTGGCGCACATGCCCATCTGGTCGCCTTTCACGCGGTCGAATCCTTCCGATGCACCGCTCAGTCCGCGGAATATGTTGCCTCCGCCTATTACGATACCGATTTGTACTCCCATGTCGCTCACTTCCTTAATCTGCCGGGCATAGTCGGCAAGACGTTCTGCATCGATTCCGAATTTCTGTTTTCCCATCAGGCTTTCGCCGCTTAGTTTCAATAGTATTCTTTTATACTTTGCCATAATAATATGTTTTGTTATATGATGAATTTTACTTCTTTGAATTCGTATTCTCTTATTGTTCCGCGGTCAGGCTGCAACAACAGGTGTCCTTCAGGGGTTATTCCGCATATTTCTGCTTGAAACACTCCATCGCGGTCTTCATATCTGAATATTCCGCTGTTGCGGTAAAGGGAACGTGTATAAAGGCTGTCTATTGTTTCGAAATCATGACTGTTCACCAGGTCCAGGTATTTCTCAAATCTGTTGAGCAGGGATTCCATAAACTTCTCCCTGTCGGTATCCCTGCCGGTTATTTGCCGGATTGATATCGGGTTCGGTGCGTCACTTATGAATTCTTTTTGATTGATGTTTATCCCGCTGCCAGTTATGCAGCTTTTGACAAGTCCTCCTTGAATTGAACATTCCGACAGTGTGCCGCTAATCTTATTGTTGCCATAATATATGTCGTTAGGCCATTTAATGGTAACATCCTGCAGTGGTGCGGATGCGCTGGAGGCCAGATGTTCCTCGAGTGTTTCCTTAATGGCGAGAGCCTTGGCCTCAAGCATTACAAATTGTCTGTTGGCCGGTATTCCTACAGGGTGTGTCTTTATGCTGAAAATGAGATTGGCGCCACGTTCGCTTTCCCATGTGTTTGAGCCTTGCCCGCGTCCTGCAGTCTGGAAATCTGCCGACACGACAGTCATAAGCGTCCCTTCCTCACCGGTGTGGTCATGGAGGTAGCGGTTTGTCGAGTCTGTGCTGTCTATTCTTAATATTTTTATCTTTTCCATATAATAATATGCGGACAGTTAATAAGGCAGAGGGATGAAGGCATCCTCTATATGGTTTATTGCGAATCCTGTTTCAGGAGTTCCCGTTATTGTTATTATATCGAACCTTATCTGCGTCCGTGGATCTATATCCTGACTGTTTATAAAAGCATTGGCGGCAAGTGTGATGGAACGTATCTTGCGGTGGTTGACGGCATCTTGGGGTTCTGTGAAAAGATTGTTGCGCCTTGTCTTTACTTCGATAAACACAAGTGTGCCGTTCTTGTGGGCAATGATATCAATGTCGCGGTGGCCGGATGTCCAGTTGCGTCTTACTATACCGTATCCGTTTGCCTCCAGATAATCGGCTGCTTTGTCTTCTCCCCAATGTCCGAGAATATTGTGTTCGGCCATAGATACTTACATTTAATAGTTATTTATTAGCAAAGGTACTATATTTATTTAAATAACATGGAGTCGTGGAATAAAAATATATACAACTTATGCCTCATGAATGTGTATTGATGTGTTTTTGTTGTATCTTTGCATAAGATAGGCGTCACCTCAGCAATTTAAAGCAAGCTTCATTGCGTTCGGTTTGCACTATCTTTGCATAAGATAGGCGTCATCTCAGCCAAGCTTCATTGCTTTGGCCGGTATTGTATTTATTATAGTATTTTTAGATGTATCAGCAAAATGGATATGAATGAACAGCGTCTTAAAGACGAACAGTATATGCGTAAGGCTCTTGTCGAGGCGGGGGAAGCTTTCAGGAAAGGCGAGATTCCCATTGGGGCTGTTGTAGTTTGCGGAGACAGGATTATCGCGCGTGCGCACAATATGACCGAGACTTTATGTGATGTGACGGCTCATGCCGAAATGCAGGCTATAACTTCTGCTGCGGACATGCTTGGAGGAAAGTATCTGACCGGTTGTACGCTCTATGTCACAGTGGAGCCTTGTCCGATGTGTGCCGGGGCACTGGGCTGGGCTCAGGTTCCGAGAATCGTATATGGAGCCTCAGATGCCAAGAGGGGGTATAAAAAATATGCTCCTCATGCACTCCATCCAAAGGCTGTGGTTGTGGAGGGAGTGCTTGAGGAGGAGTGTGCACAGCTCATGAAAGACTTTTTCAAAGGAAAAAGATAGAGCCGGCTGTATGTGTGTGGTGTGAGGATTTATGCCTTGTTGTTTATCAGATTCATGAATTCCTGTCGGGTCTTTGCCTGATTGAAGGCCCCGGAGAAGTCGCTTGTGGTGGTTATGGAGTTTTGTTTCTCCACACCCCTCATCTGCATGCACATGTGTTTTGCTTCTACTACAACCATCACTCCGAGCGGATGCAGAGTCTGTTCGATACACTCCTTTATCTGTAGGGTCATGCGCTCCTGAACCTGCAGGCGGTGGGAAAATATATCAACCACGCGTGCAATCTTGCTCAGTCCTGTGATATATCCGTTGGGAATATAGGCTACATGCACTTTCCCGTAGAAAGGCAGCATGTGATGCTCGCACAATGAGAAGAAGTCGATATCCTTGACTATCACCATCTGATTGTAATCTTCCTTGAACAATGCGTCGGTAAGTACCTTATGCGCGTCCATGCCGTAGCCTCTTGTGAGCACCTGCATGGCCTTTGCCACACGCATGGGAGTTTTTATCAGTCCTTCACGACCGGCGTCTTCACCTAATAATGTGAGAATGTGTTTGTAGTGTGAGGCCAGTTCATCAAGGCCGTCACGATATTCTGTTTCTGGATTCATTTAGTATTGTATGCTAATTTTCCCTTTAACTATTGAAGCTTGTTTGTATCCTAATTTCCGTATTTCTGTGAGCATGCGGTGGGCTTCTTCGTAAGTGCGGTAATTGCCTACACGGCATATCCAACGCGGAGAATAGAAATGTACGTATACAGGCTCATCGGGGAAATTTGTCTTAATGTCATTACCGGCCTGTTGGGCGCGTTGCCGGTCTTCTCTTTTATTGCCTCCGGCATATACCTGCACCCTGTATCCGTTTACCTTCCTGCTGTTTGCCATCACTTTCTTGCGAATGTCAGGTGTGCCCGTTCCGGTATTGCTGTCCGGCTTTTCACCGTCTGTATTCTTCTGCCGGTTGTTTCTCAGCGTATCATCCTTATCTGATGATACGGCGTGCTTGTTTTTTTCTGCGGCATCCTGCTTTACTGCAATGTCCTGTTTGTTGGCGGATGTCTGTTGCCTTGCCGTTGTTTGCGGAGTGTTGTTTTTTGAGGTGCCGTTAATCAATTCGTCGATTGCGGCACTGTGATGTATTGTAACGGTACCTTGTCCCTTCACAGGTTTTTGCAGGCGTGAAGTGAACGATTGTGCATTTGTGCTTACTGCCGCACATAATGTCAATAGTATAGTCGCGGCGAATTGTCTCATTGTCGTTATTATTAAACAGGCATCCGTATGCGTCTGGCATACGGATGCCTTATTTCCTTATTTTCGCTATTGTGCGGAATATTATTTCCAGGCGTCAATAATACCCTTGAAGTCAGCGGCTTTCAGTGACGCGCCTCCGATGAGACCTCCGTCGATGTCGGGTTTTGCGAACAACTCGGGTGCATTGCTTGCCTTGCAGCTTCCACCGTAGAGGATGCTTGTCTCCTCAGCAACGTCATTGCCATATTTCCCGGCAACGGCACTGCGTATGAATGCGTGTATTTCTTCTGCCTGTTCTGCGGTTGCGGTTTTACCTGTGCCTATAGCCCAGATAGGCTCGTAAGCAATGATTACATTCTTGAACTCTTCTGCCGTAAGGTTGAACACGCTGCCTTCCAGCTCTGCCTTTACAACATCGTTCTGCTTGTTTGCCTCACGTTCTTCAAGGCTTTCACCGATACAGAAAATAACTTTCAGACCGTTTTTCAGTGCGAGCAAAACTTTCTCTTTAAGGATTTCAGGAGTCTCGCCATAATATCCGCGACGCTCGGAGTGGCCGAGGATTACATACTGTGCACCTGTGCTCTTTACCATTTCCGCAGAAACCTCACCAGTATAGGCACCGGAGGCCTTGTCGGCGCAGTTTTCCGCACCAAGACCGATAACATCCTGATTAAGGAATGCCGCGATGCTTGCCAGATGAATGAAAGGAGTGCAGATGACAACATCACAATTAGGTTTCTCTGCTGTCAGTGTTTCGTTAAGTTCTTTTGCCAGGGCAATGCCTTCTTGCAGGTTCATGTTCATCTTCCAGTTACCTGCTACAATTTTCTTTCTCATTTTTTTTCTTTTTAAAAGTTGATATAATCCGTTAGATCTTTCTTTGTTTTTCAACCATTTTGTCCATGCCCACAGACGGTCTGCTATAGTAAGCACTGTCAGAGGCATTATGAACCATAATATAATAGACAAGATCTTTTCTGCTGTGTTGGCTTCCGGCAATTTTCCGGTTTCTATTGTTTCAAGCCTGCCGTTTAAAGTTTCCTCACCCGGCAACCTGTTGTTTCCCCATTTTCTTATAATGGTTCCGTCTTTTATCAGTATGAGTCCGGGATTGCTTCTTACGATGGTTTTCAGTGTAATGTCGTCTGTAAGACAGAATGGATATTCCGCCCCGGTAATTTCTTTCCATCGTTCAATACCCTGCATGTTGCTTGCCGTCAGACAATAAAACGGGTAGTTGTTTTCCTGGGCGTAGTCATATACAGCGTTGATACGGTCGAGGTTACTGTCGTCAGCCTGTTCCAAGAACGGTGCGATCAGCAGGAAAGTGTATCCCTGTGAGTCAAGTACGCTTTCGGTGATATCCTCGTTATTGTCACGTCTTGTAATGGAGAAGTCGTGAATCGGCGGTACATATCCTTCTCCGGTCTGTATAGTGCGGCTGCTTATGAAAGTCCATGTGGAATCCGGATAGTTGTCAATGGTGAATTCTTTTTGTTCACCGTTTTTCTCCATTATGAAGGTAGTGATGAATTGCGGTTGCGGTGCCCCCGGTGGTATCTCCATGCCCTTTTTAATATTTGCACCTATATGGTATGGCCGGAAATCGAACAGCGGAAGGGCATACAGGCTGTGCAGGGAAACGAATATGATATAGACAGAAGCGTAGTTGAGGACAATCCATTGGTTGCTTTTGCTTATGAAGCGCATTTGCTCCATAGGCCATCGCCATACAATCAGCGTGGCGATGAGCAGTACAATGTTTTTCCATACAGTCTGCCAGTTCGTCAGTTTGACCGCATCACCGAAGCATCCGCAGTCGCTGATGGGGTCTGCTATGGCCAGCCATATTGTGAGCAGTGTAAACCCTGACATGACCAGAAGAAGGAGCCTTGATATTAGTCTCCGCCTTATGGCGAAAAGCAGGCAGCATCCTGTTACAAATTCAATGGCGGAGAGTATCACCGCACAACCGAGTATCAGCATGTCGGGGAAAAGTCCCTGCATGCCGAATGCTTCAAGATAGTCTGTAATCTTGTATTGTGTGCCTGACGGGTCAACGGCTTTCACGAATCCCGATATTATGAATGTCAGGGCTATGACTATACGGGAAATGTTTACTGCCGCTTTCTTTAAAGTTTCCACCTATATTATATACTGCAGATATCTAACTAAGTTTTATCGCACCGAACACCGCATAGTTGATTATATCCATGTAATTGGAGTCTATGCCTTCGCTTACCAATGTGTTTCCGTCAAGGTTCTCTATTTCCTTTATGCGTTCTATCTTGGTAAGAATGAAATCGGTATAGCTGCTTACACGCATGTCTCTCCATGCTTCGTCATAGTCGTGGTTTTTGCGCTTCATCAGTTCAAGCGATTTTGCGGCATGGCAGTCGTAAAGTTTCATCGCGTCCTCGTTGCTTATGTCCGCAGTGTCTGCAAAACCCATGCTTATCTGTATTAATCCTATAATGCCATAGTTTATCAATGCGACAAACTCCTGTCTTATGCCGTCACCCACAAGTGAATGCTTCTTTATCTCCAGGCTTCTTATGCGCTTGGCCTTGATGAAAAGCTGGTCCGTGAGAGATGACGGGCGCAAAATGCGCCATGACGCACCGTAGTCATGAAGCTTTTTCTCAAACAGTGAGCGGCATTCCTCTATAACTTTCTCAAACTGTTCTTCGGTTGAAAGTCTCTCTGTTGTCATAATTTAATTAAATTACGCTGCAAAATTAAGCATTATTTATGATATAGCCAAAAAAGAGAGGCATGTATGTCTTAGGCTTACTTTTCTTTCTGCTTCTTGTGTATGTATTTTATTTTTGCACATTCGGTATCGAACCGTACCTTTAGAGAGTCGAGCCTGACTTTCATTTCGTTTAGTTTTCGAAGCTCTTCGGCTGTGGCCCGCAACTCTGCCCTGTCTTTCTCAACCTTTGTCTTCATATAGTTGTAATCGTTGGTTACAGCCTGCAGCATGCTGTCAGTGCGCGCGAGATCGTCCTGGGCTTTCTTCAGGGAAATGCTTTGGTATAGTTCAAGTGCCCGTTTACGTGTTTCCACAGAATTCGGGAACATGCTACGCAGTGAGTCGATGATGCTTAACGCCTTATCGTATTGTCCGTTGACATATTGGGCGTTGGCCGTTTCCAACAGTTTTTCCGCTTCTTTGCGTGTATCATTGCCGCATGAGCAGAACAATGTCACGACTGCGGTGATTGATGACAATAAAATATATTTCATAAAACAGGATATTTGTTGTTGCAGCCGGATGTGTTATCGGCATATTTTCGGCAAAAGTACTTATTAATGCTGTATTAACAGATTGTTTGAATGTTTGTTTAGGCTAATTTAACAAACGTGACGAGGGGCAGGGATTATGCGGCTTTCTTGTCAGGCGCCCCAAGGACATGTCCTCTGTTTGCTGAAGCTGTCATGCTTGCAGAAAGCAAACAGCAAGTGTTAAAAGTGTATTTGGCCTGCATACACTGTGTTTTTGGCCTACATACACTGTGTATTCAGCCTACATACACTGTGTTTTTAGCCTAAATACACTTTTAACATCTGCTTTTCTTGTGTCATGTCTGCTGATTCGGGGCGAGTCCGATATGAGGGATTTGCTTTATCAGCAACTTTGCGACAAATCTTCTCTCTGTACTCATTGCATGCAGGAGGCTCTGCCAAATAAATCCGATAATGGAATATTGGGTTTGTTGAGAAAAAGCAAATAGATTAAATAAATTCTCAGGTTAGATTGAATGGGGCCTGCTTTCTGAAAAAAAAGAATTACCTTTGCATTCTTAAATTCAAAGAAAACAAAGCATTGTATGAAAATACTTTCTAATGAAGAGCTTGCCTTGGTATTGGATAAGGAAATTTTCCGTCTTATATCGGAATGTGCCGATAAATTGGGGATTGAGTGCTATGTCGTTGGCGGATATGTAAGGGATCTGTTTCTTGAACGCCCGTCGAATGACATTGATGTTGTGGTGGTGGGAAGCGGTATTCAGATGGCCTCAGAGCTGAAAAACAAGCTTGGACGCAAGGCCCATCTTTCTGTTTTCCGCAATTTCGGAACTGCTCAGGTTAAATTCCGTGATATGGAAATAGAGTTTGTCGGTGCCAGAAAAGAAAGCTATAGTCACGATTCACGCAAGCCGGTGGTTGAGAACGGCACGTTGGAAGACGACCAAAACCGTCGTGACTTTACAATAAATGCCATGGCTGTATGCCTTAATAATGAAAGATTCGGAGAGCTTGTCGATCCTTTTGACGGCATATATGACCTTGAAGACGGGATCGTGGCGACTCCGTTAGATCCTGATATAACATTTTCTGACGATCCCTTGCGAATGCTGAGGTGTATACGCTTTGCCACACAGCTGAACTTTCAGATAGAGGACGAGACATACAAGGCTCTTGGCCGGAATGCCGGCAGAATAAAGATTGTGAGCGGGGAACGAATAAAGGACGAACTGAATAAGATTATTCTTTCCAAGCATCCGAGTATTGGATTTGACTATCTGCAGCGCACCGGGCTGCTGAACCTGATTCTGCCCGAACTTGCGGCCCTGGATATTGTTGATACAAGAGCGGGCAAGGCCCATAAGAATAATTTTTACCATACTCTTGAAGTGCTGGAAAATGTTTGCGGCAAGAGTGATAATCTGTGGCTCAGGTGGGCGTCGTTGCTTCATGATGTAGGGAAGACACGCTCAAAGCGGTGGGACAATCTTGCGGGATGGACATTTCATAACCATAATATCGTGGGGGAAAAGATGGTACCTGTCATATTCAGGCGTCTTGCCCTGCCTCTTGACTCCAAGATGAAATACGTGCAGAAGCTTGTCGGACTGCACATGCGTCCGATTGTCATTGCAGATGAGGTTGTCACAGACAGTGCCGTACGCAGGCTTATGAACGATGCCGGTGATGATATTGACGACCTCATGACTTTGTGCGAGGCAGACATAACGAGCAAGAACGAGGTGAGAAAAAAGCAATTTATAGAGAATTTCAGAATAGTACGGGAGAAGCTTACCGATTTGAGGGAACGTGATTATAAACGTCTTTTGCAGCCCTGCATCGACGGACATGAGATTATGAAGATGTTTGATTTGGGGCAATGCCGTGAGGTGGGCATGCTTAAGCAGGCCCTGAAGGACGCCGTACTTGACAACCGTGTCGCGAATGAGCGTGAGCCGCTTATGCAGTTGTTGATGGAAAAAGCAAAGTCGATGGGGTTGGTATGATTGCACGTAAACTATATTTAACTTATAATTTGTTATACGCAAATGTGATTTTTCCAATTTAATGTTTTGTGTCAATAAAGATTGTTAAATCTGTTGATTGAAATAATAACCTTACATTTATTTAATGTAATTTTGCAATGCGAAAACTTTTTGCTATAGTTTAGTTTTCTGTGGCGGGTATAGATAAAATATAACTTACAATATGAATTTAAACATGATGGGAAAGAACAAGATGATGCTCATCGCGGCTTTTGCGGTGATGTTGGTTTCTTGCGGCGGTGGAAAACAGGGAAAGCCGAATTTCGGTGACAATGAGTATGCCGTAAGAACTATTAATGCTGAGAAGGCGTTGTTGCAGACTACTTATCCTGCAACGGTAAAAGGTGTTCAGGATGTTGAAATCAGACCTAAGGTGGCAGGGTTTATTACAAAGTTGAATGTCCATGAAGGACAGACTGTAAAGAAAGGGCAGGTGCTCTTTATTATAGATAATGTGACTTATGAGGCTGCCGTACGTCAGGCAAAGGCTGCGGTAAATGCGGCCAAGGCACAACTTAACACATCCAAACTTACATTCGAGAACAGCAAGAAGCTGTTTGAAAACAATGTTATCGGTGATTATGAGATGCAGTCGGCCCGTAACGCATACGAGTCTGCACAGGCAGCTTTGGCACAGGCCGAGGCAAGCTATGTTTCCGCGAAGCAGAATCTTGATTTCTGTTATGTGTCAAGTCCGGCAGACGGAGTCGTAGGCGAGTTGCCATATAAAGTCGGTGCGCTTGTAAGCTCATCAAGCCAGCAGCCGCTGACGACAGTTTCGGATAACAAGTCGATGCAGGTTTATTTCTCGCTCACGGAAAAAGAGCTTATGGGACTTTCAAAGACATCCGGTGGAATTGCTGCGGCAATAAAGGATTTCCCTCCGGTAAGGCTGCAGCTGGCTGATGGCAGCCTTTATGCTACTGAAGGACATATTGCTGCTGTAAGTGGTGTGATAGATGCGACAAAAGGTACTGTACAGGTGCGTGCGGATTTTGATAATCCGGAGCATTTCCTTAAGAGCGGAGCATCTGGATATATTGTAATTCCACAAGTGGCACAGAATGCGATTGTTGTTCCTCAGGATGCCGTAATACAGGTTCAGGACAAATACTTTGTGTATGTCGTAGGAAAAGACAGTAAGGTGAAATATACTCCTGTGACGGTTAATCCGGAGAATAACGGAAAGACATATATTATAGAGAGCGGTCTGAAGGTCGGTGAGACAATCGTTGTTTATGGAGTTACAAGTCTTACCGACGGGATGGAAATCAAGCAGCTGTCAGAGAAGCAGTATGCCGAAAAACTTCAAAAGGCAGAGAAACTCGGTGAGGCACAAGGTGACCTTGAAGAGTTTAAGAAGGCAATGGGAATGTAAAAACAGTAATTGAAATACAATGAAATTAGATAGATTTATTGAACGCCCGGTGCTGTCGACGGTTATCTCAATCCTGATAGTAATCCTGGGTTTCATAGGATTGGTGTCGCTGCCTATAGAGCAGTATCCTGACATCGCTCCGCCAACGGTTATGGTGCGTGCTTCATATAGCGGTGCCAATGCGGAGACAGTGCTTAATTCTGTGATTGCTCCGCTTGAGGAGCAGATAAACGGTGTTGAGGGAATGACTTACATGACCTCGGCTGCTACCAATGACGGTTCCGCTTCCATCACCGTATATTTCCAGCAAGGCGCGAATGCCGACATGGCTCAGGTGAATGTTCAGAACCGCGTGTCGCAGGCTTCCGCATTGCTTCCTGCTGAGGTGACGCGTGCCGGTGTGCAGGTTATGAAGCGCCAGAACAGTAATGTGATTATTTTCGCACTTACAGGTGACCCTAAGAAGTATGACAACAAGTTCATAGGCAACTATGCCGATATCAATATCATTCCCGCCATCAAGCGTGTGAAGGGTGTCGGTGAGTGTCAGGCGATGGGTCTGCAGTCTTATACGATGCGTTTGTGGCTTGACCCTATAAAAATGAAGAGCCATAACCTTATGCCCAGCGATATTACGGGAATCCTGGCCCAACAGAATATTGAGGCAGCTCCGGGTAAGTTCGGTGAGCAGACTGATAACCAATATGAGTATACAATCCGTTATAAAGGCCGTCTGAAGACTCCTGAGGAGTTTCAGAATATGATTATAACAAGTGACACCAATGGCCAGACCGTACGTATAAAAGATGTGGCCAATGTGGAGCTTGGAGGTCTTTATTACTCGTTTATGCAGAATGTTGACGGATTGTCATCATGTATGATGATGGTTACGCAGACTGCCGGAAGTAATGCCACCCAGATTATAAAGGATGTAAAGGCTGTGCTTGCAGAAGCGGAGAAATCTCTGCCTCCCGGGCTTGAAATACGTATAATGCAGGATGTGTCAGAGTTTCTCAATGCATCTATCGACGAGCTTATCAAGACTCTTGTAGAGGCATTCGTTCTCGTGTTTATCGTGGTTTATATCTTCCTGCAGGATTTCCGCTCGACGCTTATCCCGCTTATAGCCGTTCCGGTATCGTTGGTGGGTACGTTCTTCTTCCTTTATGTGTTCGGCTTCTCGCTCAACCTCCTTACGCTGGCAGCCCTCGTGCTTGCCATTGCGATTGTGGTCGATGATGCCATAGTGGTGGTCGAGGCCGTGCATGCGAAGCTTGACCTTGGATACAAGAGTGCCATGACAGCGTCGAAAGACGCCATGAGCGAGATTTCCGGAGCCATCATCTCCATAACGCTCGTTATGGCTGCCGTGTTTGTTCCAGTGTCATTCCTTGGAGGTACGAGCGGAACATTCTATCGTGAGTTCGGTGTGACAATGGCTATATCAATCGTCATTTCGGCTCTTAACGCCCTGACATTGTCACCGGCTCTTTGCGCCATGCTGCTTAAACCGCATAATGCGGACGGAACCGAGCGCAAGATGTCCGTGATAGACCGCTTCCATGTGGCGTTCAATACGGCATACGGTAAGGTGCAGGGCAAATACCAGAACGGTGTCCGCCGTATTGTAGAGCGTCCGGTGATTGCTGTTATATCCGTTATTGTCGGCATTGCGGCAATGGGACTGATGATGGCCAACACGCGTACCGGTCTTGTGCCCGATGAGGATACCGGTACACTCTTCGTCACCGTGGCAACGCCTCCGGGTACAGGTCTTACAAAGACCGATGCCGTGATGGATCAGGTTGACAATATGCTGAAGGCCAACCCGGCTGTGTCAAACACTCTGCGTATTACCGGTTATAGCTTTATCGGAGGCCAGGGCTCAAATCAGGGTACGTTTATCGTTAAACTGAAGAGTTTCGAGGAACGTAATAAGGCAGAGGGACCGTTGAAATATATCGGTGTGCACAATCTCGGATCGTCTATGGTGCTTGGCATGATATACAAGCAGACAGCAACGATCAAGGGCGCGCAGATACTTGCTTTCCAGCCCCCTATGGTACAGGGATTCTCGGCCACCAACGGTCTGACATTCTCTATGCAGGACCGTACCGGAGGAGATGTCAATAAATTCTTCGATGTAACCCAGAAGTTCCTCGGAGAACTTAACAAGCGTCCGGAGGTAACCAATGCCATGACACAGTATAACTCAAAGTATCCTCAGTATATGATGGATGTTGATGTCGCGAAATGTAAGCAGAGCGGTATTGACCCGTCTGTGGTGCTGTCGACAATGCAGGGATACTTCGGAGGTCTCTATGCCTCGAACTTCAACAGCTACGGTAAGCTCTACCGTGTTATGATACAGGCTTCCCATGAGTTCCGCGGTGATATAAAGAGTCTTGACAATATATATGTGCGTACTCCGGCAGGTATGAGTCCTATAAAGGCATACGTGAATCTGACAAAGATATATGCTCCTCAGGAAATAGACCGTTTCAACCTCTTCACTTCCATCAACGTCAACGCCTCTCCTTCGGAAGGATATTCGACCGGTGACGTTATCAAGGCGATGGAGGAAGTGGCAGCTACAAGTCTTCCGGACGGGTATTCATACGAATTCTCAGGACTTACCCGTTCAGAGCAGGAGTCGAGCAACTCCACGGCAATAATCTTTGTATTGTGTCTGACATTCGTATATCTGATCCTTTCGGCACAGTATGAGAGCTATATTCTTCCGTTGTCGGTTATTCTCTCAATACCGTTCGGACTTGCGGGCGCATTCCTCTTTACCAACATGTTTGGAAAGCAGAACGACATCTACATGCAGATTGCGCTTATCATGCTTATAGGTCTTTTGGCAAAAAATGCTATTCTTATTGTTGAGTTTGCCCTTGAGCGCCGCCGTACGGGTATGGCCATATCATGGTCGGCAGTGTTGGGCGCAACAGCCCGTCTGCGTCCTATCCTTATGACCTCATTGGCCATGATTATCGGACTTTTGCCGTTGCTTGTTCCGATGGGTGCCGGATATAATGGAAACATGACACTTGGTGCAGCGGCCATCGGTGGTATGCTTATCGGTATGCTTTGCCAGATTATGGTGGTTCCGGCTCTGTTCTATATGTTCCAGACCTTGCAGGAGAAGATAAAGCCTATAGAATTCGGTGACGATAAGGCTCATGTAGACTCTGAGCTCAGGCAATATACAAATCCGTATGCAGCCGCCGAACTTCAGAAACGATTGAAAAGAAAATAAAAACAGACGATGAAAATAAAGAATATCATATTATTCGCATCTGCCGCCGCCGTGATGAGCAGCTGTGGAATATACAATAAGTATGAGCGTCCTGATGTCAATGTGGCAGGATTGGTGCGCGATTCAGCAAGTGTGTCCGACACGCTTGCTGTGCGCGACACTGCCAACTTCGGCAACCTGCCATGGCGCAGCGTGTTCACAGATCCGCAACTGCAGTCGCTCATTGAATATGCCCTTGAGCATAATACGAACATGCTCAATGCGGCTCTTAACGTGAAGATGGTCCAGGCGCAACTCACGGCAGCCAAATTGGCTTTTGTCCCGTCTTTCACATTCTCGCCTCAGGGAACAATATCTTCATGGGACGGGAATACCCCAAGTAAGATTTATTCTTTGCCGGTGCAGGCCAGCTGGAGCATAGATCTCTTCGGAAATCTTCTCAATGCCAAGCGCAGCGCACAGATGCAGCTGCTTGCCACCAAGGATTACCAGCTTGTAGTAAAGACAGGAATAATATCGAATGTTGCCAACATGTATTATACGCTGATGATGCTTGACAGGCAATTGGAGATTGTAAACGGTATGGCAGAGCTTACAAAGGACACGTGGCGTATAATGAAACTCCAGAAAGACCTTGGTCGTGTAAACGAGACGGGTGTTCAAAGTGCGGAGTCTAATTATTATTCTGTGTTGTCTCAGGCTGCCGATCTTAAGCGCCAGATACGTGAAACGGAAAACTCGATGTCTCTTCTTCTCGGTCAGCCGGCTCAGACGATTGCCAGAGGGAAACTGGAGAATCAGAGCCTGCCGGCATCTTTCAGTACCGGTATTGCGGTAAGCATGCTTAATAATCGTCCCGACGTGCATTATGCCGAAATGAATCTTGCGTCCTGTTTTTATGATGTGCAGAATGCGCGTTCACGTTTCTATCCGAATATAACTATCAGCGGAAGCGGCGCTTATACCAACAACGGCGGTATGGGAATCGTAAATCCTGGCAAATGGCTTCTCAGCGCAGTGGGCAGTCTTACACAGCCTATTTTTGCCCGTGGTCAGCTTATTGCTGGTTTAAAGGTGGCAAAGGCACAACAGGAACAGGCGTTCAATACATGGCAGAACGCTGTGCTCTCGGCCGGCAGTGAAGTCAGCAATGCCCTTGTGCTTTATAATTCCTCTGCAGAGAAGTCTGTCCTTGACGGAAAGCGTGTCGACGTATTGACAAAGAACGTGGATATGACAAGACAGCTGTTCAATTCAAAGTCGGCTACTTATCTTGAAGTGATTACCGCTCAAAGTAACCTGCTCAATGCGCAGTTGTCTAAGGTCCAGGATGATTTTTATAAAATGCAGGCTGTTGTAAACCTCTATTATGCACTCGGTGGAGGAAGGGATTAACTTCTAAAAAGAAAAGATATGAATAATATAAGTCAGCAAGCGTATGTAGACCCCAAGGCAAGAATCGGAAATAATGTCACTGTTTATCCGTTTGCCTATATAGAGGGTGATGTCGAGATTGGCGACAACTGCATCATATATCCATACGCCAGTATAATGAACGGCACACGTATGGGCCGCGGCAATAAAGTGTTTCAGAACACTGTTTTGGGAGCGGAGCCTCAGGATTTCAACTACAAGGGTGATGCTTCACGACTGGTAATTGGCGATGAGAATATATTCCGTGAGAATGTTGTGATAAACCGTGCCACATATAGTACGGGTGAAACCAGGATAGGCAACCGCAATTTCTTTATGGAAGGCGTACATATCTCTCATGATACAAAAGTGGACGACTATTGCACTTTCGGTTATGGAACAAAGATTGCAGGCGACTGCGAGGTGCGTACAAGTGTAATATTCTCGTCAGGTGTCATTGTAAATCCGAATGTCCGCATTGGAGGGGCTTCAATGTTGACAAGCGGTGTGCGTGTGAGCCGTGATGTTCCTCCTTTTATTGTTGCAACCCATAACCCTGTGGAATATGGAGGTATAAATGACAAGCTTCTCAGGGCTTCAGGTACACCGGAGAAGATTATAGGTCACATTGCAAATGCCTATCGTCTTGTGTTCCATGGGCAGACATCTGTATTTGATGCCATCAACCAGATAAAGGAACAGGTACCGCCGGGGGATGAAGTGAATGCCATTGTCTCATTCCTTGAGAATACCCAGTTGGGAATCATAAGCAAAATCTAAATTTATATCTATTTATTATTAAATTTGACAGGTAGGAAAGGTCTGTGCCGCGAGGTACAGGCCTTTTTTATTGACTGAAGTCCTTTTTCCGCTGTGTAAGTGTCAGTATGATGCTATGCATGGTATTCCTTCGGCTATGACCCTGTCGCGAATACTGTCAAGCTCTTCAGGTGACGCTTTCGCAAGGGTGCCTGTCGGAGTCTCGCGGTCTATTGTATATATCATAACCTCTTCCGGTTTGATTTCCTTAACGGCTGTAATCCATGGGCCTACATATTCTTCTCCCGTGTTGTCGACATCCTTTCCGTCTATTGTCCCTTTCATGAACATGGTCTGTATTACAAGATGACCGTTGAATGATTTCATGCCGTCTATAATTCTATCTAAACAGTATGTGTGTAAAGGTCTGTCTATCTCATTTATGTATGCAGGGTCAACAGTGTCTAATTTGAGGATGTTGTTGTCTGTTTTCATCAATGCGTCATGCACATTTTTTTTATGAATCATTGTGGCGTTGCTGAGTACAGATACTTTCGCGTTTGGAAAATATTTGTCTCTGAGTGCAATGGTATCGTCTATTATTTCCGCGAAATGCGGATGTATTGTCGGCTCTCCGTTTCCTGCAAAAGTGATTACATCCGGTGAAAGCCCGTCTGCGGTCATGGCTTTGAGTTTTTCTTCCAGAGCCGTTGCCACTTGTTCACGAGAAGGAAGTCCTTGCTTGGGGCGGTGATCCTTATTGAAACCGCATTCGCAGTATATACAGTCAAACGTGCAGCTTTTACCGTCCGGAGGAAGAAGATTTACGCCAAGCGAAACACCGAGACGCCGGCTGTGTACGGGGCCGAATATCGGTGACGGATAAATAACAGTGCTCATAAGTTATCGAATGTTTTTGTTGTATTGTGTAATTTTCAATTATTTCATACAGTCCGATGCAAAGGTAATATAATTTTGTGATTAAACAAATAATCTACTGTTTCTTATACAGGAGTTGTCGGCTTTAAGAATGAATGCCACTGCGTTTGAATATTTGAAATATTCTATTATTAATGTGCGGTTAATACTTGTTAAAAGAGTTGCCTGTTCGTGGATTTTTTTGTTACTTTGCAACAAATTAGGTGTATTACATCCGTTAGTAAATGGGAAAAAAAAGAAAAACTGCCGGCCATCGTCATGGTTTGCAGATGATAACATTGTGTATCAGTACGACGATGGTGCTTATTTTATTGGGTATTGTGGTGTTCTCTGTTCTTATGGCCCGCAATCTTTCGGCTTATGTTAAGGAAAACCTCACCGTGACAGTAATGCTGAGTGATACGATGACTGTTAATAAGACGAACAAACTTTGCCGCAGTCTTTATAAAAGACCATATACCCGCCACATAGACTACATAAGTAAAAAGCAGGCTCAAAAGGAGCAGGCTGAGGCTATGGGATCTGATCCGTCGGAGTTTCTTGGTTTCAATCCTTTTTCCGCAACATTTGAAATACAGTTGAAATCCGATTATGCAAACTGTGATTCCTTGAAATGGATTTCATCCGAATTGCGTAAGATTCCGGATGTGACGGATGTGGCTTATCAGGAAGACCTTATGGACAAAGTCAACGATAATCTGAACAAGTTGAACATCATTTTGCTCGTTCTTGCCGTACTTCTTACCTGTGTGTCGTTCTCACTTATAAACAATACGGTCAGGCTGAGCATATATTCGCGCCGTTTTGCCATACATACAATGAAGCTTGTTGGGGCGTCATGGGGATTTATCCGTCGGCCGTTCATCCGTAATGCCGTTGGAGTAGGTGTGGTTGCCGCTTTCTTGGCATGTGTCGTGCTTGGTGCCGGCATATATGTGCTGGTTGGGTATGAGCCAAATATGCTTATGGTGGTTACTTGGGAAGAACTTGCCGTTACCGGTGCTTCGGTATTTGCCTTTGGCATTGTCATCACGCTGTTGTGCTCTTATTTTTCGGTGAACAGGTTTCTTAAAATGAAGGCCGGTGACCTTTATAAAATATAATTCGGCTATATGGTATGTATGGCTGTGGAAATATGCATTGGAGTGAATTGTTAAACGTAAATATAATTGATTTTAAATAACATGGACAAAAGAAATTTAGCATTCGACAGAGTTAACTATATCCTGTTGGCGGCAGGTATGGCGATTGTAGTTTTAGGATTTATCCTGATGAGCGGTCCAGGCTCTACCGACACCGTTTATAATCCAGATGTTTTTAGTGTGCGGAGGATAAAGGTTGCTCCGGTGGTATGTCTTTTTGGATTTGTATCAATGGTGTATGCCATATTGCGTAAACCGAAGAACGATGTCCATATTGAAGATACAGACATTAAGAAAAACGGAACACAGACGGAAGAATAGGCAATTATGAGTTGGTTTGAAGCATTGATTCTCGGTCTTGTTCAGGGACTGACTGAATATTTGCCGGTAAGCAGCAGCGGGCATTTGGCCATTGGTTCATATCTTTTCGGGATAGAAGGAGAGGATAATCTTGCATTTACGGTACTTGTGCATGTGGCTACGGTTCTCAGTACCCTTGTGATATTGTGGAGTGAGATTAGCTGGATATTCAGAGGATTGTTCAAGTTTGAGCTTAACGATGAGACAAGATATGCGTTAAATATTATAATTTCTATGATACCGGTGGGTATTGTAGGAGTATTTTTTAAGGATACGGTAGAGGAGATCTTCGGTTCCGGCCTTCTTATTGTGGGATGTATGCTTCTTGTTACTGCCGCTTTGCTTACTTTTTCCTATTATGCAAGACCGCGTACAAAGGAAAAGATAGGATGGAAAGACGCTTTTGTGATAGGTGTTGCACAGGCTTGCGCCGTTCTTCCCGGACTTTCCCGTTCCGGCAGTACCATTGCCACGGGCCTGCTTTTAGGGAATAGAAAAGAAAAACTTGCCCAGTTCTCATTTCTGATGGTGATACCTCCTATTCTCGGTGAGGCTTTGCTTGATGTAATAAAAGGCTTTAAGGGTGAGGCCGCTTTCGGAGGCATTGATACATTACCCCTTGTGGTTGGTTTTTTTGCCGCATTTGTATCAGGGTGCCTTGCATGTAAATGGATGATAAACATCGTGAAGAAAGGCAAACTGGTATATTTCGGTATTTATTGTGCTGTTGCCGGTGTCGCTACCATAATCTTCTCATTTTTATAAATATTCCTGTTTTATATGAACTTCACAGAAGGAGAGATAATATGTCTTGACAAGCCCTATCGTATGTCGAGTTTCGGCGCGTTGGCAAGGGTGAGGTATCTTTTATCGCAGCGCTTAGGGGTTAAACGCCTTAAAACAGGTCATGCCGGAACGTTGGATCCTCTTGCCACCGGTGTGCTGTTGCTTTGCACAGGGAAGAAGACAAAGGAAATAGAGAATCTTCAGTATCACACAAAAGAATATACAGCCACATTGCAGCTTGGTGCGACTACTCCCAGTTTCGACTGTGAGCACACGGTAGACTTTACTTATCCTACTGCCCATATAACCCGTGAGCTGATAGAGGATACGCTGCCGCGGTTTATGGGAGAGATACAGCAGGTGCCGCCTTCATATTCAGCCTGTAAGATTGGCGGTCACAGAGCTTATAAGCTGATGCGTTCGGGTCATGACGTTGAGTTGAAGCCCAAGACCTTGCGGATAGACGAGATAGAGCTTACAGGATTCTCACGTGAGAAAATGCAGATGAGCATAAGGGTTGTATGTGGAAAAGGCACATATATACGTGCTTTGGCGAGAGATATCGGTGTGGCTCTTGGCAGTGGCGCATTTCTCACTTCGTTGTGTCGTACGCGGCTTGGTGACATACGTGTGGAAGACTGTGTCAGTCTTGACGGGTTTTCCGATTGGCTTGATATGCAGACTATAGAAGATAAAATTTAATAAAGAAGACTGATTTATATATGAAATTATCACAATTTAGATTCAAGTTGCCTGACACACAGGTGGCTCTGGAGCCTTCTTTCCGTGCTTTTGATAATCCGGACGGAACGATAGATAAGATTTACCGTCGTGATGAATGCCGTCTGATGGTTGTTCACCGCAAGAGCGGGACAATCGAAATGTTTAAGAAAGACGATGAAGGCAACGAGATAAAGGATGCGGACGGAAATTCTGTTTATATGGGATTCCGTGATGTGGTTAACTATTTCGATGATGGTGATGTCTTCATATTCAATGATACAAAGGTGTTCCCGGCACGTCTTTATGGCACAAAGGAGAAGACCGATGCGAAGATTGAGGTCTTTCTGTTACGCGAGCTTAATGAGGAACTTCGTCTTTGGGACGTGCTCGTTGAGCCGGCCAGAAAGATACGCATAGGCAACAAGCTTTTCTTTGACGAGGACGGACCGATGGTGGCAGAGGTTATAGATAATACGACGAGCCGAGGCCGCACATTGCGCTTTCTGTATGATTGTCCGCATGAAGAGTTTAAACGTGAGCTTTTTGCTCTTGGTGAGGCTCCTTTACCACGTTATATAGTTGACCGCCGTCCTGCAACGCCTGATGATATGGAGAATTTCCAGACAATCTTTGCAAGGAATGAAGGAGCTGTCACCGCTCCGGCGACAGGGCTTCATTTCAGTCGCGAGCTGATGAAGATAATGGAGATACGCGGTATCAATTTCGCATTTATCACGGTTCATTGCGGGCTTGGTAATTTTGAGCCTATAGAGGTTGAGGATCTTACAAAGCATAAGATGAATTCAGAGCAGATGAATGTAGGTGCGGAAGCCTGCAGGATAGTGAATGAGGCAAAGTCTTCCGAGCATCGTGTATGTGCGGTAGGGGTGAGCACCATGCGGGCCACAGAGACAGCCGTAGGTACAGACGGGCTTCTTAAGGAATTTGACGGATGGACAAACAAGTTTATTTTCCCTCCTTATGATTTCGGTATGGCAAACTGTATGGTTACAAATTTTTATCATCCGGAGTCTACAATGCTTATGACAACAGCAGCATTCGGTGGATATGATATAGTCATGGAGGCATACGATATGGCTGTAAAGAACGGTTATATGTTCGGCTGCTATGGTGATGCCCTGTTGATATTGAATGACTGATGCACAAAGTTTATTTGGGCCTGGGTTCTAATCTTGGCAACAAGGAGGCTAATATCTGCAATGCAATAGAAAGAATAGAAGAGTTGATTGGTGTTGTTGAACGCCGGTCAACTCTTTTTGTCACTAAGCCGTGGGGATTCGATTCTGAAAATATGTTTGTCAATGCAGCCGTATGTTGTGTCACAGATAAGTCTCCGCATGATATTCTCAGTATTACTCAGAAGATAGAAAGGGAGTTAGGCAGGACTTCAAAATCCATTGAAGGACACTATGATGACCGGCTGATAGATATAGACATATTGCTTTATGATGATATTGTGGTGGATGAGCCGGAATTGAAGATACCCCATCCTCTGATGTATGAGCGTGATTTTGTCATGTTGCCGTTAAAGGAGATTGGCGGTGTGTGACGTTGTATGGCAGATGATATTGATACATGAAAGATAAATATAGTATGTAGTATGAAGAAAGATTTTTTATTGGCTGCCATTGTTTCTCTTTTAATCGGTATGGCCGTGACCGCCGTTATTGTCGTATGTTATAATGCGGCGGAATTATTTGTGACGGAAATGGGATTGTCAAATAGTACCAATCCAGAAGACGACGGGCTTGAGTTATCGGAAAATAAGGTCTTGAATTCTGAGGCAAATGCAGACAATGCCAGGAAAACGGATTCCGGTTTTGATAAAAAGAACGGTTCCGCAGATAAAGATGCCGGAAGCACTTCCGGAAATGTTGATGTTGTCGGATGGTTTTCGGGACTGTTTGACAACCTTAAAACACTTTTAGGCATTAATCCTAATATATTGGTGGATGGCGAAGTTGATAAAGAGATCATCCTGCCGTTGCCGAAGAGGCATTTCCCACCGGAATATTCGGATATGGGCACATCTGTATTATGGGCCGTTGAGGATGTCAAGGTTAATCCTTATTCGAAACTTCCACCTGATTCCGTGGCTTGGGGAGAAACAGAGCCAAAGACTTTTTATACACCCTCAAACTATCTCTATGCCATTCCTGATGCCGACGGAGAGTTTAAGTGCAAGTATATAGGTATGCGAATCAATGCGACGAAATATGATTTGGCCCGTGTGAAAAACTATAAACTGTGGCGTATGCCCACGAAAGAGGAGGTTGATGAGCTGTTGAGAGTTTCGGAATTCCATCCGGCAAAATATAAGCATGACTACGCTCTGCTCAAAAGCCGCAGAACGGGAAAGATGATAACAGTGCGGAATGGATTCTATTGGACTGCCAATGCGTGTGTGGGCGACTCGGAGAGAGCTTATTGTTTTCAGGTTGACACCCTCGCAAAGAAGATAAGGCTTGGGAAGATGTTGCGTTATCGTGCTGCCTATATCAGACCGGTGATGGACAGGAAAATCGTGGACAAGATAGAAAGGGATAAACTTAGAAAATCATACGGTAAATATATAGATATTTAGGATATAAAAAATCCCGTATATCGTATGATATGCGGGATTTGAATTTCCTAAGCAAAGAGTCTCGTTATTATTTGCGGAGACCCAGAGCCTTGATGATGGCACGGTAGCGATTGATGTCGCGGTCGTACAGATAGTTAAGCAAAGCACGACGCTTACCTACCAACTGAGTCAAAGCTCTTGCTGTAGTATAATCTTTACGGTTCTGCTTGAGATGTTCCGTCAAATGGGAAATACGGTATGAGAACAATGCTATCTGGCTTTCTGCTGAACCAGTATCAGTGTTGGACTTTCCGTATTGTCCAAAGATCTCTTGTTTTTTTGCTTGATCTAAATACATAGATGTTGTTAATTAATTAAATGTTGTTTTGTAAAAATCCGGCTGCAAAGGTACACATAATAATTCATATACTATTAATATATGTATATAAACCGAGTGATATTTAACTATTTTTTTTATTTACAGGTTCGTAATGTGTGAAATAGTTTGTTTTTTGTGATTAACATTTGCTGCTTTTATGCGTATATATATCGAAGTCATAAGTAGAATATGCCAATGTTTTCCGTTGGATGCCGTTTCGGCAGTTAGGTTTTTCCCTTATTAGAGGGAATGTGCCGTATTTGTTATTATGGTTTTTAGTTAAGACTTTGTATATAAGAAAATGCCTGTTGCATGTGAATGTGGCAGGCATTGCCTTTTTATTGGGAGAGGATATGCCGGAGCATGGAGTAGTTTTCTTGAAAACAACATTATTGTTGCTGTTTGGAAATCAATGTCATGTGTAAATCCTAAAAGAGGTATTAAACGCGGTGATATTTCAACTTTTATTTGTAACTTTGCACCCGTTTTTAAGATAATTATCAATGCAAAACATCAGAAACATAGCGATTATTGCCCACGTTGACCATGGTAAGACAACACTTGTGGACAAAATGATGTTGGCCGGAAACCTTTTCCGTGACGGACAGGATCTTAGCGGCCAAGTACTGGACAGCAACGATTTGGAGCGCGAACGAGGCATAACCATCCTTTCCAAAAACGTTTCAATAGATTGGAAAGGAGTAAAGATAAACATTATTGATACTCCCGGGCACTCCGATTTCGGAGGTGAGGTGGAGCGTGTGCTCAACATGGCGGACGGGTGTCTTTTGCTTGTCGATGCGTTTGAAGGCCCTATGCCGCAGACACGTTTCGTACTGCAGAAAGCACTCCAGATAGGACTCAAGCCAATCGTGGTGGTGAATAAGGTGGATAAGCCGAACTGCCGTCCGGAGGAAGTCTATGAAATGGTGTTTGACCTTATGTTTTCGCTCAATGCAACAGAAGACCAGTTGGATTTTCCTGTTGTCTACGGTTCTGCAAAGAACGGGTGGATGAGCGAGGACTATAGGAACCCGACTGATGACATAACATATCTTCTCGATAAGATTGTGGAGGTCATTCCCGCACCGAAAATGTTAGAAGGTACTCCCCAGATGCTTATAACGTCACTTGACTATTCAAGCTATACTGGCCGTATTGCCGTGGGACGTGTTCATCGCGGTACTTTGCGTGACGGAATGAATGTCACCATAGTCCATCGTGACGGAACAAAGGAGAAGACAAGAATAAAGGAACTTCATACTTTTGACGGCATGGGACATTCCAAGACTGCCGAGGTCGGCAGTGGGGATATATGTGCCGTTATAGGTCTTGAGCGTTTTGAGATTGGTGATACTATCTGTGATTTCGAGAATCCTGAGCCCCTTCCCACCATTGCCATCGATGAACCGACGATGAGTATGTTGTTTACTATCAACGATTCTCCGTTTTTCGGCCGCGAAGGCAAGTATGTGACAAGCCGCCATATCAACGACCGTCTTGTCAAGGAGCTTGAGAAGAACCTTGCCCTGCGTGTTCGCCCGTTTGAGGATTACACCGACAAATGGATTGTCAGTGGCCGTGGTGTGCTTCATCTGTCAGTGCTTATAGAGACGATGAGGCGTGAAGGATATGAGTTGCAGGTCGGTCAGCCTCAGGTTATTTATAAGGAGATTGACGGGGTTAAGTGTGAGCCTATAGAGGAGCTTACGATTAATGTTCCGGAAGAGTTTGCCAGCAAGATGATTGATATGGTGACGCGCCGTAAGGGTGAGATGACTTCAATGGAGAGCCAGGCAGAGCGCGTGAACATTGAGTTCAGCGTCCCTTCACGTGGTATTATTGGTTTGCGTACCAACGTTCTCACTGCCAGTCAGGGTGAGGCTATAATGGCTCACCGTTTCAAGGAGTATCAGCCATATAAGGGAGACATCACCCGCCGTGTCAACGGTTCGATGATTGCCATGGAGACAGGCACTTCGTTTGCCTACTCGATAGATAAGCTTCAGGATCGGGGCAAGTTCTTTATAGACCCGGGTGAAGAAGTTTATTTTGGTGAAGTTGTGGGTGAACATGTCCATGACAACGACCTTGTTATTAATGTTACCAAGGCCAAGCAGCTTACCAATACGCGTGCCAGCGGTTCTGATGACAAGGCAAGAATTGTTCCGCGTACGGTATTGTCTCTTGAAGAGGCTCTGGAGTATATAAAGGAGGACGAGCTTGTAGAGGTTACTCCTAAGAGCATGCGCATGCGTAAGATTATTCTCGACCACAACGAACGTAAGAAGGCAAACAAAGAATAATGTCTTTGTGCCCGGTGCCGTATGTCGCGGTTTTTATGGGGAGCGATAGTATTCAAACAAGTTTGATATTGCTCGTGAAAAAGGCTGTTCCTACCTGTGGATGGTTCATGACAAACCCTTTCACGGATTAAGGATATTGATATCCTTAATCCGTGAAAGGGTTTAATATTAGAATTACTAAGATATTATCCGGAAATCAGATGCTTTCCGGGTAAACCATATTGTCGTCGGTGATACAGTCAAGGACTTCCGTAACATATTTCCCTGCTTCCCACCGTGCCATCGGCAGGTCATGAAGCAGCCAGTTGCCGCAGTCTTCCGGTGCCGCACCAGGAATATCACCGTCAAATCCGGCCACGAAGCTGAATGTGCGCTTCATCAGTTCCACAATATCGCGGCTTTCATAGTCGCCTCGTATTAGCAGATAGTTTCCGGTGAGGCATCCCATCGGGCCCCAATATACGATGCGGTCTTTCCATTCCGCATCATTCCGCAGGTATGTGGCTGCAAGATGTTCGATGGTGTGGAGTGCTCCGGGATGCAGTGCCGGTTCACGGTTAGGCTCTTTCATTCTTATGTCGAATGTTGTCACTGTGTCGTTGCCTATGTTGTCTTTGCGTGAAACGTAGATTCCTCTCAGCAACTTGTTGTGATTTATAGTGAAGCTTGGTATCTTGTTCATATTTGCTTATTATATTATTGATATAGACTCTTGTTTCCTGTGTTATAATCAGATAAGTATTTTTTCTTATTTACAGACTTTCGAGGAAAGCCTTTGTCACATTGAACGAACCGTCGGCCATTGTCTTCCAGAAGTCGTAATACATTTTCGCCTTATTGTCTTTCAGCGGGATGTCGCTTATTATTCTGAAACTTATAAAAGGAATACCGTATCTGTGGCATGTCTGTGCTATGGAGCAGCTTTCCATATCCACGGCTTTTGCATCGGGAAATGTGTCAAGTATCGACCGCATTTTCTCTTTCGTATCCACAAACCATTCTCCGCTCACAATCAGTCCGGGATGTATCCGTGTCGTGCAGTTTAGCGATGCGGCCTTTTCTACGAGTTCATTCGGTGAAATGAATGCGGCGGGCTGTCCGAGTATCTGTCCAGGCTCACATTCTTTTCCGCAGTATGCGTCATGATACCTGCATTCGGTGCTCACTACAACCTCTGTGACGTTCAGTGACGTGTCGGCTCCCCCTGCCACGCCTGTGGATATTACGATGTCCGGACGGTAGTTGTTAATCATTTCCACGGCACCGATTGCGGAATTTACCTTGCCGATACCGCATTGCTGTATTATTATGTCATTGTTGCCAATGTTTCCTGTCGCGAAACCGATGCCGTTGCGGCATTCATGTTCCAGATTGTTTATTGTTGACTGAAGTTGCGAGAATTCTTTCTCCATCGCAACGATAATTCCTATGCGCATGTTGTTTCTATATATTGTTTGAATGCAAAATTACAAATAATGTTTTGAATTAATACACTTTTCATTCAACAAAGAAAGGCGTGCTGCAATTTATCCCCGCCTGTGCCGTGTTGTTTGGGTTAAAAGTTGTAACAATATGTAATTCTTGTCTTTGTAAATTATGTATTGTCTTCAACTTACATTAACTTTGCATGCGGAAAATTTATAAACATTTACATATAAAGATGAATATATTCAAGAAATGTCTGCCGGACTTGCTGGCAGTGCTTATGTTTGCAGTTATCTCGTTTGCCTATTTTTTCCCGGCAGCTACAGAGGGGCGCATTCTTTATCGTGAAGACCATTCTGCCGGGCGCGGTTCCGGTCAGGAGCAGAAAGAGTATCTGGAGCGTACCGGTGAAAGAACACGCTGGACAAACTCTCTGTTCGGAGGCATGCCCACTTATCAGACAGCTCCATCCTATGGCAGCAGCGACACTCTCAATACCGCTGTGAGTTTCTATCATCTATGGCTTCCGGAGAATGTATGGTATGTATTTGCCTATCTTCTCGGATTCTATATACTCCTCAGGGCTTTTGATTTCCGTCATTCCCTTGCAGTGCTTGGCTCGGTGATATGGGCATTCAGCAGTTATTTCTTCATTATCATAGCTGCCGGACACCTGTGGAAGGTCATGGCCCTGGCATATCTACCGCCAATGATAGCCGGTGTAGTGCTGGCATATCGCGGTAAGTATCTTTGGGGTCTTGCCATGACGGCTGTTTTCACTGCATTTGAGGTGCTTGCCAATCATGTACAGATGACGTATTATTATCTGTTTGTATTGTTCTTCATAGTGTTGGCATATCTTTGGGAGGCTGTGCGTGAGAAGCGCATGAAGCATTTCCTTAAGGCTACGGGTGTTTGCCTGGCCGGTGCGGCGATAGGCATTTGTCTTAATCTGTCAAACCTGTATCATACGTGGCAGTATAGCAAGGAGTCTATGCGTGGAAAGAGTGAGCTTGTGAAGCAGAATTCAGCCAATCAGACTAACAGCGGCCTTGAACGCGATTATATAACTCAGTGGAGTTACGGTATCGACGAGACCTGGACCTTGCTTGTTCCTAATGTTAAGGGCGGGGCATCGGTGCCGATGTCGCAAAGCGAGGTTGCGATGAAGCATGCCGATAATACATATCTGCCGGTATACCAGCAGATTACCCAGTATTTTGGCGAGCAGCCTATGACCAGCGGCCCTGTTTATGTAGGTGCCTTTGTGTTGATGCTGTTTGTATTGGGGCTGTTTATCGTTAAGGGACCTTTGAAGTGGGGCCTTCTTGCAGCCACGGTGCTTTCTGTGTTTTTGTCGTGGGGGCATAACTTCATGTGGTTTACTGATTTGTTCATCGACTATATGCCGATGTATGCCAAGTTCCGTACGGTGTCTTCCATACTTGTCATTGCCGAGTTTACAATACCTCTTCTTGCCATGCTTGCTCTGAAGAAGATTGTTGACGGGCCGGAGATACTTACTGCAAATATAAGATACGTATATGCAGCGTTTGCCCTTACAGGCGGTGTGTCTTTTCTTTTTGCCGTTATGCCCGGGGCGTTTTTCTCTTCATTCGTGTCATCTTCGGAGATGCAGGCATTGAGCCAGATACCTTCAGAGCATCTTCAGCCGTTGCTTGCAAACCTTACCGATATGCGTAAGGCCGTTGTTTCAGCCGACAGCTGGCGTTCTTTCTTTATAATTCTTGCCGGCACATCCTGCCTGTTGCTGTTCAAGGCCCGGAAGTTGAAGGCTTTGCCGATGATAGTAGTCCTGACGGTATTATGTCTGGCAGACATGTGGCAGGTAAACAAACGCTATCTCAATGATGGGATGTTTGTTGAGAAGAGCGTGCGCGAACAGCCGGTGGAAATGTCACCCGCCGAGCGGCAGATCCTGCTTGACAAATCGCTTGACTATCGTGTGCTGAACCTTTCAACAAACACATTCAACGAGAATGAGACCTCATATTATCTGAAGAGCATCGGCGGATACCATGCGGCTAAGCTCCGTCGTTATCAGGAAATGATAGAGGCATACATTTCGCCTGAGATGCAGAAGCTTTTCCCGGCCATTGCCGAGGCTCAGGGCGATATGACAAAAGTCAACGGCGACAGCATTTATCCTGTACTGAATATGCTTAATACAAAATATTTTATTCTGCCCTTACAGTCCGGACAGACAGTTCCGATAATGAATCCTTACACATACGGCAATGCCTGGATGGTGGATAAGGTCCATTATGCGGATAATGCCAATGGTGAGATAGACATGGTCGGCAGGCTTGACTTGCGCCATGAGGCTGTGGCTGACAGGAAATTTGCCGGAGTGCTTGGAGAGAGCGACACTCAGGAAGGCGGAAGCGTTGTGAGGATTACGGCATACGAGCCGAACAAGCTTACCTACGATGTGGACTCACGTAAAGGCGGAGTGGTGGTGTTCTCGGAGATATATTATCCGGGATGGACGGCCACGGTAGACGGTGAGGAGGCAGAGTTGGGACGTGTGAACTATATTCTGCGCGCTTTGAAGGTGAAGCCTGGCCGTCACACGGTTGTGCTCACGTTTAAGCCTAAGTCCATAGACATTACGGAAACCGTTGCATACGTTGCTTATGCGTTTCTGTTGGCCGTCATTGTGCTGCTGGTGTTCTTCGAGATTAGAAAGCGTAAGGCACAGAAGCCGGTTGACGGAGGCAACGCCTGATAGGCGTTCATTTCTTCCCCGAGTAGGGACATCGTTTTGCGATGTGTACAATAGTTTATAATGAACTGAGGGTGTGATTGTTTGCCGCTTGACACGTGCCAAAGGCATGTCCCTGCATGGAGGATGAAAGCAACAAACGGACGTTTTCGTTAAGCCAAATGATTCAAAGCCGGCGGGGTTGCGTGTCTGCCGATTATCGGGTGAACAAAGAATGCCCCTGACTTATCTGTTGAGCCGAAACTCCCCCTGGTTTGTCGGGTGACCCGTTGTCAGTCCTGTTTGGTGAAAACAAAGGAAAGAATAATCCCCCGAAGGTTGAACCCACTCAACCTTCGGGGGATTTTCATGTCACGGTGTATGAAAGCCGTGCTTATACGTTGTAGTCGTGTTTGATGTTATGTCTGATGTAAGCCCTGTGGCCGTATGCGGCCACAACGATGAAGCATATTAATGGAATGACAAACGAGATGTTTGTGGCCGGCAGACCGAGAAGCGTGCCTCCCCAGTCGATTATTCCGGCCTGGACCGGAGGAAATACTGAACCTCCGAGAATAGACATAATGAGTCCCGCACCTCCTATTTTGACGTTGTCGCCCACTCCACGCAACGCAATGCCGTATATCGTGGGGAACATGAGCGACATGCATCCGCTGATAATCACCAGACAATACAGTCCGCCACGGTTTGTGAGCAGGATGACACCCGCTGTGGCTATTGTTCCGAGCACGGCAAGAATGGAAAGCAGGCGTCCGGGCTGAATGTATTTGAGAAACCATGTGCAGATGAAGCGGCTGAAGGTAAAGAGCAGAAGCGCCGCGATGTTGAATTTCTGGGACAGGATTTCCGCCTCGGTCTCGCCCATGCCCTCGCTCATCAGTATGTGTGTGCCGTATTGGATAATGAATGTCCAGCATGTCACCTGTGCCCCGATATAGAAAAACTGTGCAACCACTCCCTCACGGTAGTTCTTCATCCTGAAGAGTTCTTTGAGCGACTGTGTGAGTTTTTTCCCGGTGTGTGTGTCGCCGGTCATTGGCATTTTTGTGAATTTTATTGCGAAGAACAGCAACACAATGAACAGTCCTATAAATACGTATGGCTGGATGAGCACGCCAAGGTCTGCGTCTTTTATCGCGTTGAACTCTTCGGCAGGCAGGGTGGCCCTTTCTGCCGAACTCAACGGATTAATCCTTGCCTGTACACAGTACATTGCCACATACATTCCCGATACGGCACCTATAGGATTGAATGCCTGTGCGAGATTAAGTCGCTGTGTGGCGGTTTCATCGCTTCCCATACAGTAGATGTACGGGTTGCAGCTTGTTTCGAGAAATGACAGGCCGCAGGTCATGATGAAATATGCAAGCAGGAACGGATAGTATATTCCTGCGAATTTTGCAGGAATGAACAGCAGTGCACCGGTGGCATACAGGCCCAGGCCTGTGAGTACGCCTGCCTTGAACGAATATTTCTGAATGAACAGTGCGGCAGGGAATGCCATAACGAAATAGCCGAGATAAAAGGCCACCTGCACTAAGGCTCCTTCGGTGACACTCATTCTGAATATTTTCGAGAATGCTTTCACCATAGGACTTGTCACGTCATTTGCAAAGCCCCATAAGGCAAAGCATGATGTTATCATAATAAAGGGAATCAAAAGGCTGACACCGTTCTTGGTCAGTAAACCGTTTTCTTTGTTCATCATTTTTTTGTTAGTAGGTTTTTTATTCCGCAAAAGTAATAAAAATATTTAAGAATGATGTTTTTTATAATCGTTTCTTTCTTTAGGAGAGGCGTTTTCAAACTGGAAACTACACGTTTTTTTATTTTAAAGCGGCTGTTTTCAAACCCAGAAGAGCATAATGTTCAACTTTCCGACTTAAGTCGGAAAGCTTTCTGACTATAGTCGGAAGGGTGTCTGACTTAAGTCGGAAACCCGTCTGACTTAAGTCGGAAGGTTTGCGGACAGGCACTTTGCGGCCTGAAACATGCCAAAGGCATGTCCATACTCAGGTAAGAACCTAATACTTCATGTTATCCGTTTGGTCGCAAACGCTGGATTCTAATTATGGAGTGAACTCTGAATTTGCCGGAACTTGCGTTAAATTGTTTTTCATGCCGCAGATAATTCCGTCGTTTTGTTTAAATTTGTATTGGTTTATGGACGGACGTGGAATTTTATACTAAATGAAGGAATTTATGAAAAGGAAGACATATATTGCTATATCGGCTTTAGCCGTTATTATAGTCTCGGTAATAATGGGAGGTAGTTTTTATATGCTCGGTTATTCGCTTGACCCTGATCCCAACCGTCGTGATATAGACAGCGCGTTGCAGGTGTTGTATGGGCGTGCCCCGTTTATGAAGGCATGGACAGACAGCGTCAGGGGCAACGGTCTGTTGCGTGACACATTCATAACTTCCGTTGACGGCCGGCGTATGCATGCCGTTTATATGAGAGGCGACTCTGCATGCGGCCGTACGGCAATAGTGGTTCATGGATATAAGGACTGTCATGTCACATTCCTTTATATCGGCAGGATGTATCAGGAGCGGATGGGCTACAATATATTGTTGCCCGATTTGAACGCCCATGGCCTGAGTGACGGAGAAAGCATACAGATGGGATGGAAAGACAGAAAGGATGTGATACGCTGGGCCGAGGTGGCCGAAGAGATGTTCCGTGACAGTACAGGAAAATCGCAGATTGTAATACACGGAGTGTCCATGGGAGCTGCCACGACAATGTGCGTGTCAGGCGAGAATCTTCCCGAATACATAAAATGTTTTGTGGAAGATTGTGGATATACAAGTGTGTGGGATGAGTTCAGGAATGAGCTTCATGACGAATTCTCGCTTCCCTCGTTCCCGCTTATGTATACTGCCGATATGCTTTGCAGGATGAAATACGGATGGGGCTTCACAGAGGCGTCACCGGTAAGCCAGGTAAGGAAATGCAGGCGTCCGATGATGTTCATCCATGGCGACAAGGATACATTTGTGCCCACATGGATGGTATATAGGCTCTATGAGGCAAAGCCGGGCAATAAAGTTCTTTGGGTTGCTCCTGGAACGGAACATGCAAGGGCTTGTCTTGACCATCCGGAGGAATATGCCGGAAGGGTAGGTGCGTTTATCGCTTCAGCAGTTGTCTCAGGGCAAACCAGCAGTGCATCAGAAAAGTAGGAATGTGGCCGTAGTGTCTTGACATGACCCTGTATCTTTCCTTTAGTGAATCCGTGTGATGGACTGTGGATTGTCCCTCTTCTGTATAGCATACAAGCAGCGCATGTGTGTTTGATAGCGGAAGATGCAGCCTGGCACACTCTTTCATCACACGTATGCACCAGTCAACATCGGCAGAGTAGCGGTATCGCATGTCGTATCTGAATTTGCGGGCGATGTCGGTGCGGGCATAGAAAGCCTGATGGCAGACAAGCATTCCATGGATAAACGAACGCCACGACAGTTTCTCGGGAGGTGAAAGGCGGCGGTGGCGTATGAAGTTTCCGTTATTGTCCACAATGTCGGTATTGCCGTAGATCACTCCCGGCCACATCTGTGACACGCTTTCCTCCATCCGGCTGTTTTTTATAATGGTGTCTATAAGGTCAGCCTTCGGCAGGAAGTCACCTGCGTTGAGGAAACATATATAGTCGCCTGTTGCTGCGCCGAGTCCTTTGTTCATGGCATCGTAAAGTCCGTTGTCGGGTTCGGATATGATTTTCACTGTGTGTCCGTTATCCGCATTGTCGGATACGGTTTTATAGTCTTCCGCCATGCGCAGCGTATTGTCGGTTGAGGCACCGTCTACAATTATGTGCTCTACATGCCTGTATTCAAGACGGAGCACGCTGTTGAGTGTCCGTTCAAGGCAGTGTGCGGCGTTGAACGTTATTGTAACGTAAGTGATTTTCACCATGTCATGGAAGTGTTTTTTCGTTTTTTATTCTCTCGTAAAGCTTTATATATTTGTTTGCCACGTTGCTTTCCGAATATTTTCCGAGCACTTCTTTGCGCAGTTCTCTTCTTGAAACGTTCGTGTTGAATGCCCAGCCGATGCCTGCGGCAAGGTCTTTGGCGGAAAGATATTCCGCAAGATAGCCGTTCTTTTCGTGTGTTATGATGTCTGTTTGTCCGCTGTTGTTGAACGACACGGGTATGCATCCGCATGCCTGGGCCTCTATCAGCGTCTGCCCGAAAGTTTCATATAAAGATGACGATACAAGAACATTTGCCGCCGAATATATCTGCGACAGGGTATGGTCGTCCTTTACAACTCCTAAGTGGGTATACTTGACAGGGATTCCTGTGAGTGTGTCGGCATTCCTTACTGCTCCGAAAAGCAGCAGGCGGACATCATCCGTACAATACCCCATCTCGCCTACGAGATATCCAAGAGCCTCTTTCAGATAGGAAAAGCCCTTTACCGGGAAATCTATGCGTGCGGCTCCGAAGGCGATGACATATTTTTCCGTTATGGAGAGGGACGACCGTGAGTCGTTGCGGTCGAGAAGCTTGAATTTTGAAAGCGACAGAGAGTTGGGTATTGTTTCTATGGGCTGGTTTCGCAGCAGTGAGCTTGAGCGTGCCTTGCCGGCCAGCCATGTGCTGACCGCCACAAAATGTATTCGTGAGGATTCCATCATCCGCATCTTTTTCCTGAACACGCCTTTGGCCATGTCGCCAATGGAGATTTCGGACGTCAGCGGACATTTCTCACATGTTGTGGTATATTTCATGCACGAGTGTGCATGGTGGCATATTGCCGTGCATTCCCACATGTCGTGCATGGTCCATACAACGGGCTTGCCGCTGCCGAGAATCTTGCGTATGCCTTTCAGGGAAAGCATGCCTTGGTTTATCCAGTGCAGATGTATAATGTCGGCTTCCTTGAATTCACGCAGTTTTGTTATGTCTGTGCCACAGTTGGCAATGTCTACGGCAAAAAGGTTTTTCCTTGAGAAGTGAAGCCGGATGAATATCACTAAGCGTTCCCATAGGAAATTCCACTTTGTGCGGATACTTTTGGGAAGACCGGTAACGGTGATGTCATCGGTTTCCTTGTCCCGTACGAGCATCTTCGCCTTCACCCCGTTGTTGTTCAGGGCCTCCGTCAGGCGGTTGGCTGCAACGGCGGCTCCTCCGGTATTCTCACTTGTGTTTACAATCAGAACTTTCATTCAATTCTTCCGTTTTTATAGTATGATATTGCTGTATGTGTAATAAAGTATGGCGGGTGCAATGAAGCTTGCTTCAAATTGCTGGGGTGCAGCTTATCCTATGCAAAGGTAGTAAAAAAGCCGGTAAACAGACATTTGAGAATTAAAAACATTATTATCAGACTGTCATTCTCGCTTTTTTTCCGTAAGTTTGCATGGCAAAAGGAGTGGAGTGTTCTCTGCCGGCAGGGAATATTATTTGATAAACATTAAAAAGCATACACAATGAAAACAATAAACACAAGACGTAGCATACGTAAATATGCAAAGAAAGAGGTTGGCGAAGAGTTGCTGAACAAGTTGCTTTCAGAGGCCGCACGCACACAGACAATGGGTAACCTGCAGCTGTATAGCGTGGTGGTGACTCGTTCGGATGAGATGAAAGCCAGGCTTGCACCGGCACATTTCAATCAGCCGATGGTGACAGAGGCTCCCGTAGTGCTTACAATATGTGCGGACTACAACCGCACGAGCATCTGGTGCAGAAACCGTAAGGCAGAACCGGGTTACGACAATATGCTGTCGTTCATAAATGCGGCCACAGACGCGCTGCTTTATACGCAGACGTTCTGTAATCTGGCTGAAGAGGAAGGTCTCGGACTTTGTTTTCTTGGTACAACGGTGTATATGCCGCAGATGATTATAGATACTTTACAGCTTCCCGAGCTTGTCATGCCTGTGGCTACAATCACTCTCGGATGGCCTGCCGAGGAACCTGCTCTTTCCGACCGCCTGCCCGAGGAGTCTTTCATACACAGTGAGAAATATTCAAACTATTCTGCCGCGGATATAGATAAGTATTATTCTCCAAAAGAGGCGCTTCCGGAAAATCAGGAGTTTGTGAGAATAAACAATAAGGAGACGCTTGCGCAGATTTTTACCGATATAAGATATACGAAGAAAGACTGTGAGGCGATGTCGGAGGGATTCATTGAGGCATTGAAGAGGCAGAAGTTTATGTGAGATAGTGTTGCTGCACGTTTTCGATAAGCCGGGTGGGCAATATCAAACATGTTTGAATGTTGCCATGGCGAAAAAGGTAGGATGAAATTCAACATTTTAGGGTTGTACTGCGGTAAAAACAAAGATTTTTGAGTATATTTGCAATCTGTAAATATATGCGATATCCGTATAGAAATACAACTTAAGGAAAAGACAGATTTTAGCAACAAATTATGAAAAAACTATTATCACTTCCCCCCAACCTCGTGGGGTGCTTTCACGAAATAACAGGAACGTCACGCGAAGAATACTTTTGCACCAACGACCCCGTGGGCCGCAAACTGGGCAGCGGCGGTGGCACTACATGGCTAATGGAACAGTGCTATGAGGCATGGGGCAGGAGTCAGGGGATGAGCATGTCGGATTGGATAAGTTCCGAACGGCGTCTCATTCTCCATGCGGGAGGACAAAGCCGTCGTCTGCCGGCATACGCCCCGTCTGGCAAGATACTGACACCGGTGCCGGTGTTCAGGTGGGAGCGCGGTCAGAAACTGTCCCAGACCCTTCTCGACCTTCAGCTTCCGCTGTTCGACAGAATGATGAGGCTGGCACCCGACAATATCAATACCATGATAGTAAGCGGTGACGTCCTGATACGCGCCGCACAGCAACTTCCGGCAGTGCCTGAGGCGGATGTGGTATGCTACGGTCTATGGCTTGATGCATCTGTCGCCACCGACCACGGAGTGTTCGTTTCCGACCGTCATTCGCCAAATGTACTCAAGCAAATGCTGCAGAAGCCTTCTGTGGAAACACTCAACGGTGTATTGCAGAAAGGATTCTATCTTACCGATATCGGGGTATGGATGCTTAGCGACAAGGCAATGGAACTTCTCATGAAGCGTTCGAAAAAAGACGGAAACATAATAAACTATGACTTGTATTCGGAATTCGGATGCTGTCTCGGAACCGATCCGCTGATTGACGATCCTGAATTGAAGGAACTGAAAGTTGAGATTGTTCCCCTGCCCGGAGGAGAATTCTATCATTACGGCACAAGCCATGAGATGATTTCATCCACACTTGCGGTGCAGAACATTGTCAACGATCAACGTGAGATAATGCATCACGGCAGGAAGCCACATCCTTCGATATTCATACAAAACTCCGTCACCGACATTAAGTTTGATTCGGAAACCAAAAACCTATGGATAGAAAACAGTAACGTCGGAAAAGGATGGACCGTCACTCATGACAATATAATAACCGGAATGCCGGAAAACGACTTCAATATAAGGTTGAGCCCGGGACAATGTATAGACATCATTCCTTATGGCCGCACTTCATATATAGTACGTCCCTACATGATTGACGACAAGTTTGCCGGTGCAGAACAGCAGGACAAACGTTTCCCTGTGGTAAACGGCATCGAAGAAATAGAAACTGTTCTTGCATGCATGCTCAGTGGGAATACACCCGAAGGCTATACAATGATGAGTGCGGAAGACATATCCAACGAGGCCAACCTGCCGAGACTTGTCGCACAGCGCAAGGCATTCCGCAAAAGAAACTGGGCCGAGCTTGCGGCAAACCATGAACACAGTGTGTTCTATCAGACTGACCTTGACGATGCGGCACGGCAATTTGCCGCAGCAGCGGTGGCCGAACCGGCTCCTTTGGCTGACGACGCCCCGCTGCTCAAGCGCATACACGACGCCATGTTCCGATCGGAACTGCACCGTCTTAACGGAGGTGATGGAAAAGATGAGGAAAAGAAAGCGTTTGCACTCTTACGTGAAGGACTTACCGAAACCATACACTCCGAACGCCAGGAACCGCGCATGTCGGTATATGCCGACCAGATTGTATGGGGACGCAGCCCTGTGCGCATCGATATTGCCGGAGGATGGACAGACACACCGCCCTACAGCCTGATGGAGGGTGGCAACGTGATAAACCTCGCAATAGAACTCAACGGACAGCCACCGTTGCAGACATACATACGCCCGTGTGCAGACCATCACATCATACTCAGAAGCATCGACCTCGGGGCTGTTGAGGTTGTCGACACCTACGAGCAGCTTGCCGATTTCATGCACGTGGGAAGCCCGTTCTCAATACCAAAGGCCGCACTCGTTCTGGCCGGTTTCCTTCCCGAATTCTGCAAGACCACGTACCCGTCGTTGAAAGAACAACTGATGAACTTCGGTTGCGGAATAGAACTCACTCTACTGTCGGCAATACCTGCGGGCAGCGGTCTCGGCACAAGCAGCATCCTTGCATCCACTGTGCTGGGAGCACTCAACGACTTCTGTTCATTGGCTTGGGACAAAAGCGAAATATGCAAACGCACGCTTATTCTCGAACAGCTGCTGACCACCGGAGGCGGATGGCAAGACCAGTTCGGAGGCGTCCTCGGAGGTGTGAAACTGCTTCAGACCAACAAGGGTTTCGAACAGACACCACTCGTAAGATGGCTTCCGGATGACATATACACCAATCAGGAATATGCCCAGTGTCATCTGCTGTACTATACCGGAATAACACGTACCGCAAAGAACATTCTTTCGGAAATAGTGCGCAGAATGTTTCTCAACCACAACGCACAGCTCGAGATGCTACGCGACATGAAAGCACATACTATGGATATGTATGAGGCCATACAGCGCAACGACTTCAACAGAATGGGACAGCTTGTGAGACGAACATGGGCACAGAATCAGTCTCTCGACAAGGGCACAAATCCTGTAGCAGTGAAAAACATAACAGATCTGGTCGATGACCTTTGTCTCGGCTATAAACTGCCTGGAGCCGGGGGAGGCGGCTATCTTTACATGGTGGCAAAAGATCCTGAAGCCGCCGCGCGTATAAGACAAATAATAAACAACAACCGCAACAATCCTAATGCAAGATTTGTGGATATGTCGCTAAGTAAGACCGGACTTCAGGTAAGCAGAAGCTGACATTATAGGCAGAACAATGGAATTCAGAACAAAGGTAGACATTCCCCGGCCGACATTCAGTATAGGGCCGAACATAGAAATGCTTTTTGTAGGTTCATGCTTCGCTGACAGTCTCGGAAAAAGGTTTCAAGAGGATAAGTTCCGTGCAAAGGTGAATCCGTATGGTGTGATGTATAATCCTGTAAGTATAATGCACACCGTTGAGCGGATAATGACAGACGACACGGAATTTATGCCTGAGACAGCCATATTCACACTTGGTACAAACCATATATACAGGCTTAAGGAAACCGGTGAGATTGTGGACAATTGCCGCAAACGTCCGCAAAAGCTTTTTAATGAGGAGGAACTTACGATAGATGAATGCGTGAAATGCCTTTTAAAGGCTGTTGAGATATTGCAGAACCGCAATAGCAATATCCGGATAATAATAACGGTAAGCCCCATCCGATATGCGAAATACGGATTTCACGGAAGCCGGCTGTCAAAGGCGACACTGCTTCTCGCTGCCGATATGCTCGTGAAGGAGAATCCTGCCTGCACATATTTTCCCGCATACGAAATCATGAACGACGAACTGCGCGACTACCGTTTCTATCGTGAGGATATGCTTCATCCGTCGGACCAGGCGGTGGAATATATATGGCAGCTGTTCTCAGAGGCATATTTCAGCGATGCCGCCAGATGCTTCATCAATGAATGGCGTCCGATAAAGGATGCCATCGGGCACAAACCTTTCAATGCGGAGTCGGAAGAGTATAAGGCCTTTTGGGATAAAACTATGCGTAAAGTGGCTGATTTATCAGAAAAATACCCTAACTTTGCATTGTAAAAATATTCAGAAATGAAATATACTATCGAGAAAGTTGCCACGCTCATCGGAGCGCGACGTATCGGAGATACCGATGCTGATATAAGATGGATACTTACCGATAGCCGCTCACTTTGCTTTCCGGAGGAGACTTTATTTTTCTCCCTTACTTCGGAACGCAATGACGGACACCGATATATCCCCGAACTTTACCGTCGCGGAGTACGTAGCTTTGTTGTTACGCATCTTCCTGAAAATCCCTCCGCAGACTATCCGGATGCAAATTTCCTAAAGGTTGTAGATACACTTGCAGCCCTGCAAAGACTCGCAGAACGTCATCGCGACGAGTTTGACATTCCAATAGTGGGCATAACAGGCTCAAACGGCAAGACAATGGTCAAGGAATGGCTCTATCAGCTGTTGTCACCGCAAATGGTGGTCAGCCGTTCACCGCGCAGCTATAATTCGCAGATAGGCGTGCCGCTGTCGGTATGGCTACTCGATGAGCACACGGAGGTAGGACTGTTTGAGGCCGGAATAAGCAAACCCGGGGAAATGCAGGCATTACACGACATCATACAGCCTACTGTGGGGGTTCTCACCTCGCTCGGTGCGGCACATCAGGAAAACTTCCGTTCCATAGATGAAAAATGCATGGAAAAGATTACACTCTTTCATGATGCAGACGTGATTGTATATAACGCTGACGACGATACAGCAGGCCGTTGCCTCAGATGTTCGGGATTCAAGGGGGAAAAGATTGGATGGAGCCGTGAGAACAGACAATCGGCGATGTTTGTCGAATCAGTCACAACTGAAGATGCGTCTACGCTAATACATTATATATATAAAGGTACGGCAGGAGCATACGAGCTTCCTTTCATCGACAAAGCCTCTGTGGAATGTTCTTTGGCATGTGCCTGTACGGCCCTTACCCTCGGTGTGGATGCAGACAGCCTTGCCCGGCGCATGTCGGGGCTTGAGCCGGTGGCAATGCGTCTTGAGGTGAAAGAAGGAAGACACGGATGCACACTTATAAACGACTCTTATAATTCCGACATCAGCTCACTCGGCATCGCACTCGACTTTATGAACAGACGTCCCGACCACAAAGGACGCCGTCGCACACTCATCCTCAGCGACATTTGTCAAAGCGGAATGCAGTACGACATATTGTGCCGTACAGTCTCAGATCTTGCCGTAAAACGCGGAGTGGAAAAGTTTGTGGGCATAGGCGGCCGGCTTGCATCACAAAAGGAAATGATAAAGGTGGACGAGAAGTATTTCTTCGACACTGTTGAGGAGTTTGTGAGAAGCGATGTGTTCATGGAGCTTCATAATGAGGTGATTCTCATAAAAGGTGCCCGTGCATTTGGTTTCGACCGTATAACAGAGCTGCTTGAACAAAAAGTGCATGAAACCATACTTGAAGTAAATCTCAATGCGGTGGTTGACAATCTCAACTACTACCGCTCATTTATGAAACCTTCCACAAAAATAGTGTGCATGGTGAAAGCCGACGCATACGGAGCCGGAGCCGTGGAAGTGGCAAAAACCCTTCAAGACCACCGAGTGGACTATCTTGCAGTGGCAGTGGCCGATGAGGGTGTGACGTTAAGAAAGAACGGCATAACCTGTAATATCATAATAATGAACCCGGAGATGACTGCCTTCAAGACCATGTTTGACTATGACCTCGAACCGGAAGTATACAGTTTCAGACTCATGGAAGCCTTGATAAAAGCAGCTGAAAGAGAAGGACTGACAGGTTTCCCGGTACATATAAAGCTTGATACGGGCATGCATCGTCTCGGCTTCAATCCCGAAACGGATATCGATGAGGTTATAAACAGGCTCAAACATCAGAATGCCATAATACCACGCTCGGTGTTCTCGCACTTCGTGGGGGCAGACAGTGATGACTTCGATACGTTTTCCGAGTGCCAGTTCAAACGTTTCATAACAGGAGCCGAAAGGCTTCAGGCTGCATTCAGCCACAAGATACTGCGTCATATATCAAATTCTGCGGGAATAGAACATTTTCCGGAACGGCAGCTTGACATGTGCCGTCTGGGGCTGGGACTATATGGAGTGGACAGCCGCGACAACAGAATACTCAGCACAGTGAGTACACTTAAGACTACGATTCTTCAAATGCGAAACGTACCTAAGGAAGATACCGTGGGTTACAGCCGGAAGGGAAAACTCCACCGCGACAGTGTCATCGCCGCAATACCAATCGGATATGCCGACGGACTGAACCGGAAGCTCGGCAACGGCCGGTGCTACTGTATAGTGAACGGTAAGAAAGCCCCTTACATTGGGAATATATGTATGGACGTGGCCATGGTGGATGTAACAGGCATTGACTGCAAGGAAGGTGACATGGTTGAGATTTTCGGAGCCAATCTTCCTGTTACAGTTCTGTCAGATGCGCTTGATACAATACCATACGAGGTCTTCACAGGTGTAAGCAGCCGTGTGAAAAAAGTGTATTATCAGGACTGACATATATTGTACCCACAGGAAGAAAAGCGGACGTTTCCGGTATAAACAGACGGGCTATGTGATGTCTTGGTTCTTCCTCGGAGTAGGGGTATCGTTTTGCGATGTTTACAGTGTATATTACAAACAGGGCTTATTCATTGGATGGTGATTCCCGCCTGACACGTGCCAAAGGCACGTCCCTACATGTTGGATGAATGCAACAAATGATTTTAGAAGGATATGGCAGTGAAGCCTGACGGGATTTGCAAATATGCCCGGCAGGCTCTTCTTTTTGATTATCCATCATTAAATTCATGTCGTGACAGGTGTAAAAAACACGTTTTATAGGTCTTTGCCTCAAAATATCAAAGCCATCTTTTTGAAAAACAAGAAAAAAACATTAACTTTGCAAGCATACTGATAGACTGAAAACATATTAAAAAACAATCTTTATAGCAAATGAATTCATTAAAAACAACTAAAATGACCAATTACAGATGGGTCATTTGTGCAATGTTGTTCTTTGCAACAACAGTGAATTACATGGACCGTCAGGTTCTGTCCTTGACATGGAAGGACTTCATCGCACCTGAGTTCCATTGGACAGACGAGGATTACGGCATTATCACCGGTGTTTTCTCGATTCTCTATGCGGTATTCTGCCTTTTCGCAGGAAAGTTCATCGACTGGATGGGCACAAAGAAAGGTTATCTTTGGGCAATCTTCATCTGGTCTTTAGGCGCATGTCTCCATGCCGGCTGCGGTTGGGTGACAATGAAATATGAAGGACTTGATTCCATCGAGGCCCTCCGTGCCGTTGAGGCAGGCTCGGCCACGGCCTTGGCCATTGCCACGATGAGTGTTTACCTGTTCCTTTTTTGCCGGAGTGTGCTTGCTGCCGGTGAGGCAGGAAACTTCCCTGCAGCCATCAAGGTTACGGCAGAGTATTTCCCGAAAAAAGACCGTGCCTTTGCCACATCGATTTTCAATGCAGGTGCATCTGTAGGTGCCTTGGCAGCTCCTGTCACCATTCCGCCTCTTGCAGAGAAGTTCGGATGGGAAATGGCATTCATCATTATAGGTGCCCTTGGCTTTGTATGGATGGCCGGATGGGTGTTCTTGTATGAAAAGCCAAACAAGTCTTCACATGTAAATGATGCAGAGCTTACATATATCAATCAGGACACAGAGGAAGATATCAATCCGAAAGATGCCAACGATGAAGGTCCGCAGATAAGCTTTGTAAAATGCTTTACTTTCCGTCAGACATGGGCGTTCGTGGCAGGAAAGTTCATGACCGATGGTGTATGGTGGTTCTACCTGTTTTGGGCTCCTGCATATTTCTCAGACCAGTTTGGCTATAAATCATCGTCAACAATGGGGCAGGCGCTTATATTCGTGCTTTACGCCATCGTAACCGTTCTGTCTATTTTCGGTGGTTACCTGCCAAAATACTTTGTAGAGAAAAAAGGGATGGGAGCCTATGCGGGCCGTATGCGCGCCATGCTTCTGTTTGCGTTCTTCCCCATATTTGCAATGTTCGCCCAGCCGTTGGCTGACTGGAGCGGCTCTCCGATTGATCCGGCATGGTGGCCTGCAATAATCATCGGACTTGCAGGAGCCGGACACCAGGCGTGGTCGGCAAACCTCTTCTCCACCGTCGGTGACATGTTCCCGAAGAGCACCATCGCGACAATCACAGGTATAGGCGCAATGGTGGGCGGTATCGCATCATTCTTAATTAATTACGGTTCCGGCAAGCTGTTCACATACGCAGAGAATCAGGGAAGCGCATTCACATTCTTCGGTTTTGAAGGAAAGCCTGCAAGCTACATGATTGTATTCTGCTTCTGTGCCGTTGCTTACCTTATAGGTTGGACAATCATGAAGACTCTCGTTCCAAAGTACAAACCGGTAGTTAATGAATAATAAGCAATAACAGAAATATAACAATAAAGAGTCCTCGCCATAATTCCTTTGGAGATTATGGCGCGGACTCTTTATTATCAGTATTCCATTTAAGTGTTCAAACATGTTTGATGTTGCTCGCCTGGCTTATCGAAAACGTCGGATTTCATTGCTTTCATCCGAAATGCTTTCTATAATAAGGGATCGGTAACAGGAGGGAGTATACGGTGTGGTGTAGGTGCGAACTGTCATGTGTGCAAACGTTTTGCACGGCACTCCGCCTGTTTTTTTATCTATTATTTGGCCTAAAAGATATATTTTTGTAATTTTACCCGCATAAATTCAATCAACTTATTCCTATGAATATAGATTTCAATTTGTCATATACGACAAAATACGGTGAAATATTAGTGGTTAACATAACAGGTTCGAGCTCAAAATCACTTGATTCCCAATATGTACTGTCTACGTCAGACGGCTTTAACTGGTCGTGCAGGATTGACGTACCGTTGTCTCAGGGAGATTTTATAGAGTATTATTATTCCGTTGTTTGCGGTGATGATGTTCTGCGTACAGAGTGGCTGGTGGCTCCCCATCGTCTTGATTTGCCGGCTAAGGCAGATTACTACAGCGTGTCGGATTATTGGATTGACATGCCCGAAGATGCATATCTGTATAGTTCCGCCTTCACCGATGCCGTTGCCGGTCATAAGATAACAGACTGCATGCCGGTGGATTTTTCCAGAACCCTTTGCATTAAGGTGCGTGCCCCCCAGTTGTGTAAGGGTGAGAGGCTTGCTTTGGTAGGCGACGGTTCGGTTCTCGGTGGATGGGACACAAGACGTGCCGTACCGATGACCGAACATTCGGTCAATGAGTGGATGGCTTGTCTTGATGCGGCCGCTTTCACCTGTCGGGATATGGAATTTAAGTTTGTGGCGTTGCCTTCTGACAATGAGACTGCTCCCAAGTGGGAGTCGTGTTTCAACCGTACGTTGCATTTGCCTGAGATACCCCCCTGCAGTGCGGCTGTTATAAGTGTTCATCAGGCGGTCATGCCGGTATATCCGTGGCGTGGAGCCGGCACGGTGATTCCTGTATTCTCTTTACGTTCTGAGGGAAGTTTCGGCGTGGGTGATTTCGGTGACCTTAAAATGCTTGTTGACTGGGCTGCGGAAACACATCAGAGCATAATACAGGTGCTCCCGATAAATGATACTACGATAAACCATACATGGCAGGATTCATATCCGTATAACAGTATAAGCATCTTTGCCTTGCATCCTCAGTATACCGACTTGCGCCAGTTGCCGGCTCTTGAAAGTCCGGAACGTCAGAAATACTATGATGATCTGGCAAAGGAACTGAACGCACTGCCCCGGATAGACTATGAACGTGTTAATGACGCAAAGACAGGATTCCTAAAAGAATTGTTTGAGGAAAAAGGCAGTGAGACTGTAAGCAGTGCGGAGTTCAAGGCGTTTTTTGAATCAAACAAAGACTGGCTCGTGCCATACGCCGCGTTCTGTTATTACAGAGACCTGTATGGTACGGCAAATTTTAATGACTGGCCGGATCACAGAAGTCTTTCGGAAAAGGAGCGTGAGAGTTTTGCCGACCCGTCCACTGATATGTATTCCAATGCGGTTTTCTGGTATTATGTACAGTTTAATCTCGACAGGCAGATGCGTGCCGCCCACAATCATGCGCTTCAAAAAGGCGTGGTATTGAAAGGAGACATCCCGATTGGCATAAGCCGCGAGAGTGTAGAGGCATGGGTGGATCCCAAATACTTCAACCTTAACGGACAGGCCGGTGCGCCACCGGATGCTTTTTCAACAGACGGACAGAACTGGGGATTCCCTACCTATAACTGGGATGAGATGATGAAAGACGGATGTTCGTGGTGGGTGCGCCGTTTCAGAAAAATGGCGGAATATTTCGATGCCTACCGTATAGACCATGTCTTGGGATTTTTCCGTATATGGGAAATTCCGGTGAATGCTATACACGGACTTCTCGGACAGTTCTCTCCGTCGCAAGGTATGACGCGTGAAGAGATAGAGAGTTACGGATTGCAGTTCAGGGAAGAGCTGTTCACACGACCTTTTATCACAGAATGGGTTCTTGACAGAATGTTTCCCGGCCGCACCGCTGAAGTAAAGGAGCTTTATCTTAACCGTCGCGGTGACAATTATGAGATGAAGCCAGAATATGATACACAGCGAAAGGTAGAGGCTGCCTTTAAGGGAAAGACGGATGAGAGGGATATATGGCTTCGCAACGGACTTTATGCACTTATAAGCGATGTGCTGTTTGTGCGTGACCACAAGAATGACAGCCTGTTCCATCCGCGTATTGCCGTTCAGTTTGATTATATATACGAATCGTTATGGGATTCGGACAAAGCTGCCTTCAACCGTCTGTATAATGATTATTTCTATCGTAGAAACGATGACTTCTGGTATCGTGAGGCAATGAAGAAGCTTCCGAAACTCACACAGGCGACAAGAATGCTTGTATGTGCGGAGGATTTGGGAATGGTTCCCGGATGTGTGGCCCCGGTGATGAATGAACTTAGGATCTTGAGCCTTGAGATACAGTCGATGCCGAAAGATCCGTCTGTAAGGTTCGGTCATCTGTCGCGTAATCCCTATCGGTCGGTGTGTACAATATCAACTCATGACATGGCAACCCTAAGGCAGTGGTGGGACGAGGATGCGGCACGTGCTCAGGACTTTTTCAATACCATGCTGCATCGTAGTGGCAGTGCACCACATCCGCTGCCGGGATGGCTGGCAGGCGAAATTGTATCACGGCATCTCAGCTGTCCGTCGATGCTATGTCTGCTGTCCTTGCAGGACTGGCTTTCCATTGACGAGAGCATACGTCTGGCGGATGCAGATGCGGAACGTATAAATATCCCTGCAAATCCACGCCACTATTGGCGTTATAGGATGCATCTTACATTGGAGCAGCTTATGGCGGCAGACGGATTCAATGAGAACATTACGTCGCTTATAAAAAACAGCGGAAGAGAATAAGCCACAAAGTGGGGTCGCAGAATACGTCTTGAATGATTTTGAATATATAGAACAGTGATGAAACGCATAAGCTTATTATTGAATTGATAGAATACAATATAAGCAGTATGAAACGAGTTATATTTCTTGTGACACTTGTGTTACAGATATTTGTTATGAGAGCAGCAACAGTGAATATCGACCGTATAGAGCCTGCCTGCTGGTATGCGGGAATGAAAAATCCGGTTCTTCAACTGATGGTTTACGGTAAGAATATCGCATCTTACGATGTCACTATAGATTATCCGGGTGTGAAAGTAGACAGTCTGGTACGTCTTGACAGCCCGAACTATCTTCTTGTATACCTTGATGTTGCCGGTGCACAGCCGGGCAAAATGACCATCGACTTTTCAGGAAAGAAAATAAAGTATGAGTTGAAAAGGCGTGAGATGAGCGGTGAGAAGCGTATTGGTTTTACCAATGCAGATGTACTTTATATGCTTATGCCCGACCGTTTTGCCTCAGCGGTAAGTCCGACAAAGAAAATGCGTGGGAGAATAATACCTATGAAGACCGAATATGTTGTTGACCGCACGCAGCCTTCATTGCGTCATGGAGGAAATCTGGAGGGCATACGCCAGCATTTGGATTATTTCACAGAACTTGGCGTGACGGCTTTGTGGTTTACTCCCGTTCTTGAGAATGATTCACCGGATAATAACGGAAAAAGCACATATCATGGCTATGCGACGACGGATTATTATAAGGTAGATCCACGTTTTGGTACCAATGAGGAGTATCGCCGGCTTATAGACGAAGCTCATTCAAAAGGACTTAAAGTGGTTATGGATATGATATTCAATCATTGCGGATACGACCACCCGTGGGTTGCTGACATGCCTTCAAAGGATTGGTTCAATAAGCCGGAATGGCTTGCGGCAGTGAAGGGTGGGGAGGCTCCTGATGTAGCGGCATCGAAAAACGGGGATTATCTGCAGACCAGCTATAAACTTACGCCTGTGCTCGATCCGTATGCCAGCAAGGTGGATATGAGTGAGACTGTTGACGGATGGTTTGTGCCGACAATGCCGGATTTGAACCAGCGTAACGGCCACTTAATGAAATATCTCATACAGAACAGTATGTGGTGGATAGAGACTGTCGGTATAGACGGTATCCGTATGGATACATATCCGTATGCGTATGCGGAGGCTATGGCCGGATGGATGAAAGAGATAAACAGTGAATATCCTAATTTCAACGTTGTCGGTGAGATATGGGTCACAGAGCCGGCCTATACTGCCGCATGGCAAAGGGATTCAAAGGTGGCGAAGATAAACAGCAATCTGAAAACAGTGATGGACTTCAGCTTCTTTGAAAAGATAAATATGGCCAAGAATGAGGAAACGGATGCATGGTGGAACGGTCTTAACCGGATATACAACAGTTTTGTTTATGACTATCTGTATCCCAACCCGTCGGGGGTGATGGCGTTTATCGAGAATCACGATACAGACCGTTTTCTTGGTGACGGGCATGATTCGACAGCCCTTAAGCAGGCTCTTGCATTACTTCTGACCGTAAACCGTACCCCACAGTTGTATTATGGAACGGAGATTATGATGAACGGGACAAAGGCCGTTACTGACGGCAATGTACGCAAGGATTTCCCCGGAGGATTCGATGGCGATTCCCATAACGCATTTACACCGGAGGGACGTACGAAACAGGAGAATGCAATGTTTAACTGGATTAGTCGTCTCTTGCATTGGCGTCAGGGCAACGATGTGGTTGTGAAGGGAAAGCAGACCCAATTCATTCCGTTTAACGGTGTATATGTAATAGCCAGAACTTATAACGGACGCACCGTTATGACTGTTCTTAACGGTACTCGCAAACCGGCTGTTATGACAGTGAGACGCTATGCCGAGATAATCGGGGATGCCGCCAAAGTGAAGGATGTGCTTACGGGACGGTATTACGACCTGTCTGCCGATGTGCGGTTGCGTCCGCGCCAAACACTTGTGCTTGAATGGTGATGTTAAACACTATATAAGATATCTGTTTATGAAACTTCTTGACGATTTACATGCCGGTAAATGGGTCTATGGCTTTTCTACCGAGATAAGGGAAATGCTGCGGACAACGGAAACTCTTTGTTTCCGGCTTAATGCCATTTCTCCTGATTGCGAAGAGGAGCGTGAAGAACTTGTACGTGGAATTTTAGGCCGTATAGGCAAGAATTTTACCGTTCATTCTCCTTTCCGTTGCGATTTTGGAAAGCATATTTTTATTGGAGACAACTTTGTTTCAAATTTCAACCTTACAATATTGGATGAGGCTATTGTGACAATAGGTGACAACGTGTTCATCGGGCCTAACTGCGGTGTCTATACTGTCAGGCATGCTCTTCTGCCAGATCAGCGTAATAAAGGAGTAATGAAAGCGTCTCCTGTCACGATAGGCGATAATGTGTGGCTTGCCGCTAATGTGACCGTACTTCCCGGTGTTACCATCGGTGATGGGGCGGTAATTGGTGCCGGAAGCGTTGTAACCCGCGATATACCTCCTTATACTCTTGCGGCAGGAAATCCATGCCGCCCGATTCGGAAGGTGACAGAGGCAGACCGTGTTGACGTGAATATTGAAGATTACAGGCGGGGATAAAGATTAAGAATCATGTTTCCTGTACGTTTCCGTCAAGTCGGATGATAAAACGATGTCACGGGTAGTGACATCGTTTTGCGATGTGTACAGTGTTTTGTCATATATCCGTGAAAATATGTATGACACGTGTCAAAGGCACGTCTCTACATGTCGGATGAACGCTGATGAAATCCAAGGACTTGTCGGATTTAATGTATGTGGTTTAATATATGGGTTTTTATTGTTTTGCTGTTTTGTATATACCGTGTAATGACTAACAGGTTCAGTTATATGCAGAACATAGAAAAAGAATTATGATTATGTCGTTTGAGATAACTGTTGGCTATATGTTACAGGAATTCAACAGGTTCAATGCCATGTACTTTGACGGTTGTCTTCCTGTGCCGGTATTGAAGATAGGCAAGGCGCGCTCAGCTTTGGGGACATTTTCATGCCGTCGTAAGAAGACATGGCTATTGGGAGGTACCAGACTGTGTGATTGTGTGATAAGATTGTCCTCGGCCTACCGTATGACAGAGAAAGACTATCAGAATGTACTTCTTCATGAGATGATACACTATTATATAGCTTATAAGAGAATAAAGGACACGTCTCCGCATGGGGAAGTGTTCCGAAAGGAAATGGAGCGTATAAACAGCTTCGGATGGCGGATAACCGTACGTGGAAAAGCTGGAAGCCTTGACCTGAAGAATATGGGACATAATGATAAGTTTCTTGTTCTTGCACTTAAATTGAAAGACGGCAAGTGTATGATAACTGTTGTCAATCCGAAGTATTATAAGACGATTGAGATGCAAATCCGTAGGATAGGTCTTCCATGGCATGGATGGTATGTAGGGTATGATGCCTATTTCGAGGGATTTTCTGTTGTGCGTACACTAAGGGGACGTAGGGTGAGTGGAAGTCTTATGTGCGAGAAACTGTCCGGACTGACGGAATATGAGCCGTGAACTTTTTTCTCTGAAATATTTCCTCATATCATGGAAATAATATAACTTTGTACACAATTAATAAAAACTCCCCTTTTAATTTAACGATGAATTCTGATAAGATATACACATTTGAGGAGGCTTTTGAAGCCTCCTTGCCTTATTTTGGCGGTGACGAACTTGCTGCTCGTGTGTGGGTGAATAAGTATGCTATGAAGGACAGCTTCGGCAATATATACGAGAAGTCTCCGTCAGACATGCATTGGCGCATTGCCAATGAGATAGCGCGTATAGAAGAGAAGTATGAGAATCCGATGACAGCAAAACAGGTGTTCGACCTGCTTGATCATTTCAGATATATTATTCCTGCAGGAAGCCCTATGACCGGTATAGGAAATGAGTATCAGATTGCCTCACTTAGCAACTGTTTCGTGGTGGGGCTTGACGGTGATGCCGATTCATACGGAGCCATAATGCGTATAGATGAGGAGCAGGTGCAGTTGATGAAACGCCGTGGCGGAGTAGGACATGACCTGTCGCACATACGTCCGAAAGGCTCACCTGTGAACAATTCGGCCCTTACATCCACAGGTCTTGTGCCGTTTATGGAGCGCTATAGCAATTCTACCCGGGAGGTAGCCCAGGACGGCCGCCGTGGTGCTTTGATGCTGTCGGTGAGTATCAAGCATCCTGACAGCGAGGCGTTTATAGATGCGAAGATGACGGAGGGCAGGGTGACCGGAGCAAATGTGTCTGTGAAGATAGACGATGCGTTTATGGAGGCTGCTGTCAACGGCCAGCCGTATGTGCAGAAGTTTCCGATAGACAGTGAGGCTCCGAAGTGTACAAGAGAGATTGACGCGAGTAAACTTTGGGGGAAAATAGTACACAATGCATGGAAAAGTGCAGAACCCGGAGTGCTTTTCTGGGATACTATAATACGTGAGAGTATTCCTGACTGTTATTCCGATCTCGGCTTTCGTACAGTATCCACCAATCCATGCGGTGAGATTCCGCTTTGCCCGTATGACTCATGTCGTCTGCTAAGTATAAACCTGTATTCGTATGTCGTGAATCCATTTACAAAGGAAGCCCGTTTTGATTACGAACTGTTTAAAAGCCACGTTGCGGCGGCACAGCGTATAATGGACGACATCGTAGACCTCGAACTTGAAAAGATCGAGAAGATAATGGAAAAGATAAATGCCGATCCGCAGAGTGAGGAGGTGAGAGGTGCAGAATATCATTTATGGGAAAAAATACAGCGTAAGAGCGGCATGGGTCGTCGTACCGGTGTCGGTATAACCGCTGAGGGTGATATGCTTGCTGCGCTTGGATATACCTACGGTACACAGGAAGCTACGGATTTTTCTGTTGGTATTCATAAAACTCTTGCGCTTGCAGCCTACCGCTCGTCAGTGAATATGGCACGTGAACGCGGAGCGTTTGAAGTGTTTGACGCAGGGCGTGAGGCGAACAATCCCTTTATTAACAGAATCAAGGAAGCCGATCCGCAACTTTATGATGATATGGTGAAGTATGGACGTAGAAATATTGCGTGTCTTACGATTGCACCAACTGGCACAACAAGTCTTATGACACAGACAACAAGCGGCATCGAGCCGGTTTTCATGCCTGTGTATAAGCGCAGGCGTAAGGTTAATCCCAATGATACAGAAGTACATGTTGACTTTACTGATGAGGTAGGGGACAGTTTTGAGGAATATATCGTTTATCACAATAAGTTTATAAAGTGGATGGAGGTAAACGGCATAGACACTAAAAAGAAATACACTCAGGAAGAGATAGACCAGCTCGTGGCAAAGTCTCCGTATTACAAGGCAACGGCAAATGATGTTGACTGGCTTATGAAGGTGCGTATGCAGGGAGCTATTCAGAAATGGGTCGACCACTCTATCAGTGTAACCGTTAATCTTCCTAACGATGTGGACGAGACTCTTGTGAACAAGCTGTATGTTGAGGCCTGGCGCTCAGGTTGCAAGGGATGTACGATATACCGTGACGGAAGCCGTTCTGGAGTGATGGTGGCTGTAGAGAAGAAAGATAAAAAGAATGATGTGAAGGCATCTGATTCCGTCACTCCGTGCAAACATCCTGAGGTGACGGAAGTACGTCCTCAGGTGCTCGACTGTGATGTGGTGCGTTTCCAGAATAATAAAGAAAAGTGGGTTGCTTTCGTCGGCTTGCTTAATGGATATCCATACGAGATATTTACGGGATTACAAGACGATGAGGAGGGCATTGTATTGCCAAAGACAGTGACAAAGGGAAAGATTATAAAGCAACTTGACGAAAATGGGAAAAAACGTTATGATTTCCAGTTTGAGAACAAGCGTGGATATAAGACAACCGTTGAGGGACTGAGCGAGAAGTTCAATCCCGAATATTGGAACTATGCAAAGTTAATCAGTGGAGTGCTTCGTTACCGCATGCCTATTGTTCATGTTATAAAGTTAGTCGGTTCCTTGCAGTTGAAGAGCGAAAGTATCAACACTTGGAAGAATGGTGTGGAGAGAGCATTGAAAAAGTATATTGTTGACGGGACGGAGGCTAAGGGACAGAAATGCCCGAATTGCGGACATGAGACTTTGGTTTATCAGGAGGGATGCCTGATATGTACTAGTTGCGGAGCATCACGTTGTGGATAATCGTGATATGATGGAAATAAGTTCAAGTTATATATTTTTAAGTGGGGTCCGTTTTCACTCTTTCCATGGGGTTATGCCTCAGGAACGTAGAGTGGGGGCGGACTTCACCGTTGATTTACGTATAGGGTATGATTTTTCCGTTGCAGCTGTCGACGATGATTTGGAGCATACGATAAGTTATGCGGATTTATTCTGTATTTTAAAAGACGAGATGTCTATACCCTCAAAACTTGTTGAGCATGTGGCCGGAAGGATAAGCCGGCGGATTTTGTCTGTTTATCCTGAGGTCAATTCAATAGATATCATCATTACAAAAGACAATCCTCCTATGGGAGCCGACAGCAAAGGTGCAGGCGTGGAATTGCATATTAAAAATGTATAAAGGAAAAAGCTTTTTTTATTTCTCATTGTTAAATAAGCGTAAAAAACGAATAGACCTGTGTTAAGGACTTTTATAATAATGAGAAAATTAATAATTTTGCAGTCCGATTATTTCGGGGAATTCTTAGAACCCCATGGACTTTGTGTTAATAGTTGTATCTTTGGCCGGATGCGGCGGTTAGTGAATCATTGTCCGAACAGTGAGTGATGCCTTGGGTGATGAGTCTTTGGCATGTTTGCTGTATGAAGAAATAAACATGTTTTTTAGTAGTAAAATTTAAAATTTAAAATGAACACTTTAAGTTACAAGACTATTTCCGCCAACAAGGAAACAGCAAAGAAAGAGTGGGTCGTTATTGATGCCAGCGATCAGATTGTAGGTCGTCTATGCTCTAAGGTTGCTAAGCTTATCCGCGGAAAGTACAAACCCAATTTCACTCCTCATGTGGATTGTGGAGACAACGTAATCATTATCAATGCAGCAAAAGTCGTTTTCTCAGGCAAGAAGGAGACAGACAAGGTTTACACCCGCTATACTGGTTATCCTGGCGGTCAGCGTTTCAACACTCCTGCGGAACTTCGCAAGCGTGAAGGCGGCGTAGACAAGATTATCCGTCACGCTGTAAAGGGAATGTTGCCAAAAGGTCCTTTAGGCCGTAAGTTGTTGACAAACCTCTATGTATATGAGGGAACGGAGCACAAACATGAGGCTCAGAAACCAAAGACAATAGATATTAACCAGTATAAATAAATAAGATGATGGAAGTTATTAATGCAATTGGTCGTCGTAAGAGTGCTGTTGCACGTGTTTACGTAAGCGAAGGTACAGGCAAGATTACGATCAATAAGAAAGATATAACGGAATATTTTCCTTCAGCAATACTTCAGTATGTTGTAAAGCAGCCGTTGTTGCTGCTCGATTCTGTTGAGAAGTATGATATAAAGGCAAATCTTGACGGTGGCGGTTTTACAGGTCAGAGTCAGGCTCTGCGTATGGCCATTGCCCGTGCATTGGTTAAAATCAATGAAGAGGACAAGAAAAGCCTTAAGAAGCAGGGCTTCCTCACACGTGATGCACGTGCTGTTGAGCGTAAGAAGCCGGGTCAGCCGAAGGCACGTCGTCGTTTCCAGTTCAGCAAGCGTTAATCCATAGGATAGCCGGACAATGTTTAGCATCTAAACCTTCAGGACTCACATTATATATATCTATGCTGATTACCTGTTGGCTGATTCTAACAAGAATAAAAAAGAAAGTAAACAACAATTTAAGTAATTAGAAAATGTCAAGAACAAATTTTGATATGTTGCTGCAGGCTGGTTGCCATTTCGGACACCTGCGCCGTAAATGGAACCCTGCAATGGCTCCGTACATCTATACAGAACGTAACGGTATTCATATTATCGACCTTCACAAAACAGTAGTGAAGATTGACGAGACAGCCGAGGCTCTTAAGCAGATTGCAAAATCAGGAAAGAAGATTCTGTTCGTCGCTACTAAAAAACAGACAAAGGACGTTGTTGCCGAAAAGGCTTCAAGCGTAAACATGCCTTTCGTTATCGAGCGTTGGCCGGGCGGTATGCTCACCAACTTCCCTACAATCCGTAAGGCAATAAAGAAAATGGCGAACATCGACAGACTTATGGCCGATGGCACATACTCAAACCTTTCTAAGCGCGAGTTGCTGCAGATTACACGCCAGCGTGCTAAATTGGAGAAGAACCTTGGTTCTATAGCTGATCTTACACGTCTGCCTTCTGCACTCTTTGTAGTGGATGTATGTAAAGAAGCTATTGCGGTTAAGGAAGCCAACCGTCTGGGCATACCGGTATTTGCTATTGTTGATACCAACTCCAATCCTAAGAATGTCGATTATGTAATTCCTGCAAACGATGATGCCAAGGATAGCGTTGAGGTAATCTTGAATGCTTGCTGCGCCGCTATTGCAGAGGGACTTGAGGAACGTAAGGCTGAGAAGGCTGACGAGAAAGCTGCGGAAGCACAGTCAGATGAGGCTGCAGAGGGCAAGAAGCGCGGTGCGCGTAAGGCCCGCAAGGAAGCTCCTAAGGCTTCTGAGACGCCTGCACAGGAGACTGTTGCTGAGGAAGAGACTCCGGCAGAGGCTTAATCCGGCATCTTACAAAAGTATTTATTTTCACGAACCAAAAAAATAAAAATACAATTATGGCTATATCAATAGCAGACATCCAGAAACTTCGCAAAATGAGCGGTGCCGGTCTTTCCGACTGTAAAAAGGCACTCACCGACGCTGAAGGTGATTTCGACAAGGCAATGGATATTATCCGTGAGAAGGGTCAGGCTATCGCAGCGAAGCGCAGTGACCGTGAAACTTCAAACGGTTGTGTGCTTGTAAAGGCAGAGAACGGTTTTGCCGCTATCATCGCCTTGAAGTGCGAGACAGACTTTGTTGCCAACGGTGCTGATTATATAAAACTCACAGAGGATATTCTCAACGCTGCTGTTGCCGCAAAGGCTAAGACTATCGATGAGGTAAAGGAACTGACACTCGCTGACGGCACAAAGGTGCAGGATGCTGTTGTGGCACGTTCCGGTATCACCGGTGAGAAAATGGAACTTGACGGCTACAGTTTCATTGAGGGTGAGAACGTTTCTGTATACGACCACATGAACAACCACTTACTTTGCACAATGGTACAGACAAGCAAACCGGCAGAAGAGCAGGCACATGCCATCGCCATGCAGGTTGCTGCTATGAATCCTGTTGCTCTTGATGAAGCTTCGGTTCCTCAGGAAGTGAAGGACAATGAGCTGAAGGTTGCCATTGAGAAGACTAAGGAGGAGCAGGTACAGAAGGCTGTTGAGGCAGCTTTAAAGAAAGCCGGTTTCAACCTTTATATAGCAGAGAATGAGGAGCACCTCAACGAGGGTGTGATGAAAGGCTCTATAACAGAAGCCCAGGCTGAGGAAATCCGTGAGTTGAAGAAGACCACAGCCGAGCAGAAAGCAGCCAATCTGCCTGAGCAGATGATACAGAACATCGCTAAGGGTCGTATGGCAAAATTCTTCAAGGAGTCTTGTCTTCTCAATCAGGAGTTCATTCAGGACAGCAAGCAGACTGTAACAGATTATCTTAAGGCTGCCGACAAGGACCTTACAGTTGTTGCATTCAAGCGTTTCACACTTCGTGCCGAGTAATTATTTTACGGAAATAAAGTATTAATATTGATAAGGCAGAGACGATAAGTCTTTCGGTTTTATTAATGATTGTTTATAGAGTCAAGTAGTCGGATATTCCTGCTTCTTGACTCTTTTTGTCTATCCAAATATCATACAGATGAAGATTTTTGCAATAGGAATGAACTATCTCTTGCACAATAAAGAGCTTGACGGAACGTTATATAAGACAGAGGAGCCTGTTGTCTTCACTAAAGCAGACTCGGCGCTGCTCAAGGACCATAAGCCTTTTTTTATTCCAGACTGGAGTAAACAGGTAGATTATGAGACGGAACTGGTTGTGCGTATATGCCGTTTGGGAAAGAGCATACCGGAACGTTTTGCCCACAGATATTATGATGCGGTGACGGTCGGAGTGGATTTTACGGCACGCGATATTCAGAGGAAACTGAGGGCTGCCGGACAGCCCTGGGAACTTTCAAAAGGGTTTGACGGTTCTGCAGCCATAGGAGAGTGGGTTGGCGTGGAAAAGTTCCGTGATATTCAGGCTATCCATTTCCGCCTTGACATAAACGGCAGCACTGTTCAGGAGGGATGTACGAGTGATATGCTTTTCAAGGTGGACTATTTAGTTTCATATATAAGTCGTTTTTTCACCCTTAAAACCGGTGATATTATTTATACCGGTACTCCGGCAGGAGTCGGTCCGGTGCATATTGATGACCATATTACCGGTTTTCTTGAAGACCGTAAAGTATTAGAGTTTAATTGTAAATGAGCATAAGATTTATCCTGACTTTAATCATGGCGCTTTCCGTTGCCGTGAACTCATCAGCCCAAGGTTTTTTCAACCTGACCGCGCAGCAGGTCAGGATAGATGGTGATTTGCCATATTTTACATATATGCATAGGGTCGGTGTCGACTATGCAGATTCTGTTTATAGCGTATCGATAGACTATCCGGAGTTTATCGATATGAGCGATACCGATATCAGAAGATATAAGAATATAACACGAGATTCGCTTCCTGAGATGCCTGTGGTGTATTCCGATATGGCTGTTGCCAGGAAAGTAGGGTCGTTGTGTGTTTCTTTTGTACCTCTTGTTTTCCGTGAAGGCAAGTATCAGAAACTTGTGAGTTTTAAGCTTTCGGTGAAGGCACGCCATATAAGTGACGTTTTTCCAGGAGATGGTAATTTTTCTGGAAACGGACAATGTTCTAAAAACAGTGTACGTGTGTCTGGAGCAGGCTTTAAAGGAAAGGCGTCTGTCACCGAGCGTTATCCGTCAGAATCAGTATTGCGTTCAGGGCGTTGGGTGAAAATAAGCGTACCTGCTTCCGGTGTATATCAGATTACCGATGAATTGATACGCCGGGCAGGTTTCAAGGATTTGTCAAAGGTGAAGATATACGGATACGGAGGTGCCTTGCAGCCGGAAGTTCTTACGGATGCCTATATGCGTTCGGTAAAGGACCTGCCTGAAGTTCCTGTATGTATTGTCGGTGGGAAATATCTTTTTTATGCCAGGGGGCCAGTATCTTGGGACAGCAGTAACAACAGGGTGAGGAATCCTTATTCAAATAACGGATATTATTTTCTTACATCGGATGATGCAGGGCCTCTGACAGTAGATAAAGATGATTTCCTGACAGAGTTGAAATATGCATCCGAGAATCATAACACCTTGTATGAGGTGGATAATTACGCATGGTTTGCAGGAGGAAGAAATCTGTATGACTCACGGTTGTATAAGATTGGTGTTCCTAATGATTACACTGTTCCTGCGGCAGCCTCCGGTCCCGGCAGGCTGAGGGTTGTTCTTACTTCTGACTTGCGTTCAGAGGCTGAGGTAAGCATTAACGACAGCGTGGTAGGAACAATACGTATCGCAAATCCACCGAATACGAAATACGACAGGGCTGAAGTGGCTACCGGTCTTTTTGTGGTCAAGAATTTGCAGGCATCCAATAAGGTGACCGTAACACAGGTCAATGGAAGCAACATGCGTCTTGACTATATTACATTGCATTCATCGGAGTCTGCACCGCTTCCTGATTTGGAGAACGGCACTTTCCCGTCTCCGTCTTATGTCTATGTCATAACAAACCAGAATCATCATGCTGATACGAGCGTAGATATGGTGATTGTTGTGCCTACCACCCAAAAGCTCATGCCGCAGGCGGAACGTCTTAAGGCATTGCATGAGAAGCATGACAATATGAAGGTGAGGATAGTACCTTTGGATGAACTGTATAATGAGTTTTCCAGCGGGACACCTGACGCCACCGCCATACGGCGTTACATGAAGATGCTTTACGACCGTGCTTCTACAGAAGAGGAAATGCCTAAATATCTTGTGATGTTTGGCGACGGAGCATGGGACAACAGGATGCTCTCACCGGCATGGAAAGGTTATTCTCCGGACGATTTCCTGCCTTGTTTTGAGAGTGAGAACTCTTTCAGTGCCACAGACTGTTATGTGTCGGACGATTTCTTTTGTCTGCTTGATGACGGTGAGCGTATCGAGAATACTACCGGAGGCTTGAACCGTTTCTTCGGTCAGCCGGACATCGCTGTCGGACGTTTTCCTGTTAGAACGCCGGATGAGGCAAGGATAATGGTGGATAAGGTGGAGGCATATATGAGTAATGCTGATGCCGGAGCATGGCAGAATACTGTGGTGTTCATGGCCGATGACGGAAACTACAATACTCACATGAAACAGGCTGAAGGCATAGCTCAGATGATAGAAAAGAAGTATCCCTCACTTGATATCAAGCGCATAATGTGGGACGCTTATACACGTGAGTCGTCGTCTACCGGCAAGACGTATCCGGAGGTGACCAAGCTTGCCCGGCAATATATGAGCAACGGTGCTCTTGTTATGAATTATACCGGTCATGGTGTCGAGTATGCCATATCTCATGAGATGGTTCTTAAACTGGCTGATTTCAGAGACATCAAGACCAAACGTTTGCCTTTGTGGGTGACAGCGGCATGCGACATCCTACCGTTTGACGGACAGACAGAAAATATAGGAGAGGCGGCGGTTCTTAATCCTTCCGGCGGAGCTGTGGCGTTTTTTGGGACTACCCGCACGGTATATGCTTCCGAGAATGAGAAGATGAACTATGAGTTCATGAAGAACGTGTTTTCAAAAAGGAACGGCAAGCCTATTTCCATCGGTGAGGCAGTACGTCTTGCAAAGGATTCACTTGTAAGTTCGTATGCTCCGAAAGATCCGTTGGATACACTTAAGAGAGATAAGACAGCCAACAAGTTGCAGTTCACACTTCTTGGTGACCCGGCGTTGGTTCTGGCCGCCCCCACGATGAAGGCGGTTGTCGATACCATCAACGGAATAGCCACCGACAGTGGCAGGGAAATACTTCTCAAGGCCGGTACGAAGGTGGCTGTGTCTGGGCGCGTTCTTGACGGAGGTGTGAAGGACAGCGAATTCAGCGGGCTTGTGACGGCACAGGTAAAAGGTGTGCGGCAACTGATAAGATGCAAGCATAACGATGCGGGTGAGAGTGAGAGCTCCTCTGTGCCGTTTTCCTACTATGACCGTCAGAACATTGTATTCAGCGGAACCGACAGCATACGTGGCGGTGATTTCAGGTTTGAGTTCATTGTGCCAAAGGATATAACATATAGTGACGGAACCGGACAGATAAGCATTTATGCCGTGAATGCGGACAAGACAAGGACAGCAAACGGTGTGGACAACAGTTTTGTTCTTAACGGTACGGGTGATATAGGCAATGATTCTATAGGCCCGTCGATATACTGCTATCTCAATTCCTCGGCATTCTGCAACGGAGACGTAGTGAATTCCACACCGTATTTCATGGCGGAGGTAAGCGATGAGGACGGAATTAATGCTTCGGGCGGCAGCATCGGTCATGACATGCTGTTGGTGATAGACGGAAAGATGGCCTCTACCTTCGTGTTGAATGATTATTTCACTTTTGACTTCGGCAGTTATACATCAGGAAATGTAGGTTTCCGTCTGCCACAGTTGTCCGACGGTCCCCACAGGTTGCTTTTCCGTGCATGGGACGTGCTCAACAATTCGTCTTCGGTGGAGCTTGACTTCAATGTGTCGTCAAAGGCCGAGGCTACTATAATGAATGTCGAGTGTACGAATAATCCTGCAACGACGCATACATCGTTTATGATAGTTCAGGACCGTATCGGTGAGGAGGTGGCTGTCACTGTTGAGGTGTTTGACATGTCTGGGCGTCCTGTCTGGAAGCATTCCGACTCTGTCGTTCCTGATATGAATACCATAACCGTTGACTGGAATCTGACCGTTGGCGGAGGCCGTCGTGTTGGCACAGGCGTATACCTGTATCGTGCCACAATAGAAAACGGTGACGGATCTTATACGTCGAAGGCCAAGAAATTGATAGTCTTAAGCAATAAATGACGCATGTTTCGCGTTTAAAACTTAACTTGCGTTTTTAAAATCAAAATAAAGCAGATGAATAAATTCTTTTATAAAAGGCTCTCTGCCGTTGCTTTGTGCCTGAGCCTTACTGTTGCCATGTATGGACAGGATGACAAGCTTACCGAGTTCAATCCGGTGGAGCATGCGGTCATCTCGCAGACTATTGCCCCTGATGCACGTTCGGCCGGTATGGGTGATGTCGGTGTAGCCACAGATCCGGATGTGAATTCACAATATTGGAACCCGGCAAAATACCCGTTTTGTATAAGCCGTGCCGGTGTGGCTTTGAACTACACTCCGTGGCTAAGGCAGTTGGTGGACGACATCGACCTCGCCTATGTTGCCGGATACTACCGAATAGGCGACTACAGTGCCGTTTCCGGTTCGTTGCGTTATTTCTCTCTTGGCGAAGTCTCTACATCCACTGAAGCTAATGCCATGACGGTAAATCCATACGAGATGTCGTTAGACGTGGCATACTCGCTTATGCTTAGCGAGACATTTTCCATTGCCGCAGGCATACGTTGGATATATTCCGATTTGCGCTATGACTATAGGGACGATTCGTCACCGGCATCGGCTTTTGCCGCTGACTTGGCCATGTACTACAATAATTATTTCAACATGGGCAATCGGGAGTGTCAGCTCGGTCTTGGCATGAATATAAGCAATGTGGGAAGTAAGATATCTTATTTCGGGGCTGAGTCAAGCCAGTTTCTGCCTGCGAACCTGCGTATCGGAGCCTCGCTGATGATTCCTGTAGATGAGTACAACCGCTTTTCCATAGCTGCCGACGCCAACAAGCTTCTTGTGCCCACTGTTCCGAAGCAGGAAGAAGGAGAGACTTCCGCCGATTATAGAGCCCGTGTGATAAAGGAATACGGTGACATGGGAGCTATTACCGGTATTTTCAAGAGTTTCGGAGATGCTCCTGGCGGTTTCAAGGAAGAACTTGAGGAGATACAGTGGAGTGTCGGTGCAGAGTATGTCTATCACGACCAGTTCTCGCTCCGTGCCGGCTATCACCATGAGAGTCAGAGCAAGGGTAACCGTAAGTATTTCACTGTCGGCGGCGGATTCCGCATGAATGTGTTCTCGTTAGATGTGGGCTATGTGATATCTACGGCTCAGAGCAATCCTCTTGACCAGACCCTGCGTTTTTCTCTTGCCTTTGATATGGATGGAATAAAGGATCTGTTCAGAAGATGAAAATAAGAGTTGGTTTCGGATTTGATGTCCACAAGCTTGTGGAAGGACGTGAACTGTGGCTTGGAGGTATAAGGATAGACCATGTCATGGGCCTTTTGGGACACAGCGATGCGGATGTGCTCATACATGCCATCTGTGATGCAATGCTCGGGGCGGCCAATATGCGGGACATAGGATATCATTTCCCAGACACATCGGCCGACACGTTAAATATAGACAGTAAGATTTTGCTCAGGAAAACAAACGGGCTGATTTCCGCTAAGGGCTACAGGATTGGAAATATCGATGCCACCGTATGTGCGGAGCGTCCGAAAATAAACCCTCATGTGCCTGCCATGAAAGCTTGTCTTGCCGATATTCTTCAGACAGATGAAGATAATATATCAATAAAGGCGACAACAACGGAAAAGCTTGGATTTACCGGCCGAGAGGAGGGTATCAGTGCATACGCAACCGTGCTTATCGAAAAAGGATAAGCACGGTTTTTTTATGTTGTGGGTTACAATCCTTTATCGGAAAGCATAATGAATATGGATGATTCAATGAAAGGTGTTGAATATGTCTGACCACAGTTATTCCGTAACATTCAGGTTGCTTGTGCGGAAATGATGTTTGCAGGGAAGAATGTGGCACGTATGTGACATACAAACATCACAGACGTCTGCAATATCAGTTGTAGGGCAATAAAATGTTTACAGGCCTGTACAATAAATAGAATCATAAAAACGTTTTATATGATATATAAGGCCGTAGGTAATGCTCTAATATATAGAATGTAATGTCGTGTCTGATTATGATGGACGACAAATATTAAGCAGGCATATATCATTGCGTCATTGGTCTGAAATAATGGAGCATCATACAACAGTTTAGGGAAGGAGATGACAGATTTTTTTAAAATACGACGGAAAGGGTTTACCGATTCCGAATATGTTGAGGGCATAAAGGCGCGCGACAGCCGTATACAATGCTCATTATATGAGAAATGTCGCGAGATGTTTCTTAAAAACACGTCAAAATACGGAGGTCTTTCATTTGACGACATGAAGGACCTGTTTCAGGAGGCATATATTATAATGTGGGAGAAGATGGAGAGAGGAGACATCTTTTCCGATGCTGACGGAGTCTTCGCCAGAAGAACGGACGGTACAGTATATCCTACCGGAATAGCCGGATTTTTCATGCAGACAGTATCTAATAAATACCACGACCGGCTGAGACAGTGCCGTAATACGGTTGAATTGGACTCTTATACCGACATAGTGATATTTCCCGATGATGATCCCGACATTACACGCGACAAAATTGTGGGACAATGTGTAAAGACAATGCCCCAACGGTGCGTGGAGATACTCACAATGTTCTACTATGAGAAGAAAACACTCGAAGAGATACTCGTGGAACGCATGAATAACTCGTCTTACGACGGACTGAAAACAAGTAAGTATAAGTGCGTAAAGAAACTGAAGACAAGAATAAGAGAGGCTTTTTCAATGGCGGGACTGAAAGTTCCGTCAGACATATAAAAATGGCAGGAATATGGAATACGACATTGAAAAACAGGATGTTGTCGACCGCTATGTACGCGGTGAGATGACATACAAAGAGGAGAGGAACTTTAAGGCTGAGATGGATAAAAGTCCGGAATTAATGGAAGAGGTGCTTCTTGAAATGAGCATATCCGACAATATCTGTTCGATGGCTGATAAGAAACGGAAAATGCGTCAATGGGAGCATGACATCACCGCACGCAAGAATAAAAAAATATGGCTCGTATCTACTGTTGCAGGCATTGCCGCATGTTTCATTGTCGCATTGATCTTGTTGGTCCCGATGCGAAGGTACGGGCAGGGTATGATTACTTTTACCGGCAATCATGGCGCGGAATGCGGAACGTCAGTCCCTGTTGATACTATGCAAGGCATATTTACATCGATAGAGAAAGGTAAGTATCGGCAGGCGTTGAACAGCATTGACAGACTTCTTCTTATGCAAGATCTTAACAAAAACGATATCTATAGCCTCACATGGTTACGCATACATGTTTTTATAGGAGCCGGACGTATTGAAGAGGCTGTAATACAGCTCAGGGATTTAAAAAAGGAAAAAGGACGATATGCCGGAGAGGCGGAGAATGTTCTCAGACAGCTTGAGGAGCAACTTCAATACAGACGGGATACCGTTAAGGCGGTAATGCCATAATGAAAAAGCTTGTTGTTGGCGTAATGGCAGTTTTCGCAACTGCGTCATTATCCTGATTCATTATACGCGCTTGACACATCGCAAAGCGATGTCCCTACATGTTGGAAGGAGCTCCTCCGGTTCCCCGAAGGGGAGAGAAAGGACGGGAATGTGGAAGCACATGTGTTTATGCAAATAAAAAGCTCATCCCGGAGTGGGAACTGAGCCCTTGATTTATAGGCGGGCCGCCAATATATGAGTGTGTGAGTGGTTTTTGCCGGGCATACAAAGAACTGAGCCTTGAAGGTTTTGTACGGACCTTCAAGGCTCAGTTCTGTCTCGGGCGCAGCCTCGTATGACAGTCTATTTTGTGTGTAGAATTAGTTTTTATTTGTATTTCAGTATCTGTCCGGGCATTAGTCTGATATTCTTCCCGATTCTGTTCAACTTGCATATTGCGTTTACAGTCGTCTTGCGCTTCTTTGCAATGCTTGAAAGGGTCTCTCCTGATTTCACCTTGTGGAAACGCACGGAAGTGCTGTATGTTGCTGCCGGGGCGGCTGTTGCCAGTTCCACATCCTCGTCAGAGCCGTATTTTCTGCTGCCTGTACCGCGCAGACGGTTTGCGGCAATTGATTCACCCTCGTATGTGTTTTTACGGAACATGTAATAGTCGTCCACCACATCCTGATTTCTGAAATCGAACATCAGTGCCGGATTGAGCGCCACTCCGCACAGGCGTGTCTCAAAGTGCAGGTGTGAACCGGTGCTTCGTCCGGTGTTGCCTCCAAGTCCTATCGGATCGCCTGCACGCACCTCATCGTTCTCTGCCACCAGATGTTTTGACATGTGGCCGTAGATGGTCTCCAAACCGTTGTTGTGCCTTATCACGACATATTTGCCATATCCTGCGGCTTCGTATCTTACTATTCGCACCTTTCCGTTGAATGCGGCACGTATTGTATCTCCTGTGTATACTTTTACGTCAATTCCTTTATGCTGTCGTCCCCAACGGCTTCCGAAGTTGGAAGTGATGACGCGGCTCGGTGTCGGCATGCAGAAATTCTTCAGATTTATTCTGAATGAGTCGGGAAGGGCTGTTGCACGGTGTGCATATCTGTTGTTCCAGTCCTCATACAGGTCAGCGGACGGTGTCTCCATTTGTTCGGCCTGAATGAGCCTGTGTAATGCCACGGAGTCAACTGCTTTCATTTTTTTGTCAATAGGAGCCTGACGTGCCAAGAGGTCTTGTCCCGACATGGGGATGGTTGAAATAGACATGAACGCCAAAAACGCTATTGTTTTAAGTTTCTTAAAATTCATATTTACAATTTTGGTCAGGGTTAGTTGCCCTTAGGTTCGGTTGTGAAAGCAATCAGATAATTAATAATCCAATTATGCTTGATTATGTTTTCACATTAATATATCAACGTTTGCAAAGATAATAAAAATAATCCGAAGTAAGTGTATTATTAACACAATCTAAAGGATATTTAACAGTAAGCCCCTTACCTTTCGTTTTTTTATTCTTCCAGAATCTGATTATATAGGTCTTTTTATTGGGAGTCATGATATGGCCGCCCAGTTGATGTCATTCTTCTTCAGTTGCCTTAATCTGTCCCACAACATTGCGTATTTCTGACTGTTGCATTCCGGATCGTCTTCGATTATTCTCTGTGCCTCATCACGTGCCATTTGCACTATTTGTCCGTCGCGTGCTATATCGGCTATCTTAAGGTCGAAGGCCATTCCGCTTTGTTGTGTTCCTTCGAGGTCGCCTGGTCCGCGCAGTTTCAGGTCTGCCTCGGCTATGCGGAATCCGTCGTTCGTATCACACATTATATCAATACGCTTGCGGGTGTCGTCGCTCATCTTGCTGTTTGTCACGAGAATGCAGAAAGACTGTTCGGCACCGCGTCCGACTCGTCCGCGCAGCTGGTGTAATTGGGAGAGTCCGAAACGTTGTGCGTCAAGGATGACCATCACGGATGCGTTCGGGACGTTTACACCGACTTCTATCACCGTGGTGGCAACGAGAATCTGTGTCTCGCCGCATACAAACTTATTCATTTCCTCTTCCTTGTCACGTGGCTTCATCCGGCCGTGTACCTTGCTGAGTTTGAATTCCGGAAAAGTATGGCACAGGATTTCATATCCGTCCTCAAGATTCTTCAGGTCGGTTTTCTCGCTTTCTTCTATTAGTGGAAATACTATATAGGCCTGTCTTCCGAGATTTATCTGTTGGCGTATGCCGCTGTAAAGGCTTGCCATGCCGTTGTCGTAGAAGTGTCGTGTGACTATGGGTTTGCGTCCGGGCGGAAGCTCGTCTATTACGCTCACGTCCAGATCACCGTATAGGGTCATTGCCAGTGTTCGCGGTATCGGAGTGGCAGTCATGACGAGTACGTGTGGCGGATTCTCGCTTTTGCTCCACAGTCTTGCCCGTTGTTCCACACCGAATCTGTGTTGTTCGTCCACAACCACGAGGCCGAGGCGCGAGAAGCGTACGGTGTCCTCTATAATTGCGTGTGTGCCTACGAGTATATTTATCTCCCCGTTTTCAAGTCTGTCGAGCACTTCTTTGCGTTTCTTGCCCTTCACCATGCCCGTAAGCAGTTCGGTGGTGATGTTCATGCCACCGAGCAACTGTCTTATGGTGGCAAGATGTTGTTCTGCGAGAATCTCTGTAGGTGCCATTATGCATGCCTGGAAACCGTTGTCGAGCGCTATCAGCATGGTCATCAGGGCCACCAGTGTCTTTCCCGAGCCTACGTCTCCCTGCAGCAGACGGTTCATCTGACGTCCCGAGCCTACGTCCTGCCTTATCTCGCGTATCACACGTTTTTGGGCTTCGGTAAGTTGGAACGGCAGGCAATTGTGGTAGAAACCGTTGAAAATATCACCGATATGGTTGAATGTGTAGCCGCGGAACTTGCGTCTGTGGTCGCTGGCATATCTGACGATATTAAGCTGCACGAAAAACAGTTCCTCGAACTTTAGTCTTATGCGTGCCTGTTCCAGGAGCTTCGTGTTTTTCGGATAGTGTATGGTTCTTAAAGCCTCGTCCCGCGAGATGAGATGCAGGCGTGACAGGATATCGCAGCAAATGGTCTCCGGAATAGGGTTCTTAAGTCTGTCGAGAAGGTTTTTTGTGAGTTTTTCTATAGAGCGTGAGGTCAGTCCCTGTTTTTTCATCTTCTCCGTAGTGGAGTAATAGGGCTGCATGCCCATGCCTGATGTTTGTGTCTCTTCCACCGGGTCTATTTCCGGATGCACAATGTTTATGCGTCCGTTGAATACGGTCGGCTTGCCGAAAACGATATAGTTTGTTCTTGGTTTATATGTCTTCATGGCATATCTGCCGCCGTTGAACCATGTGAGGTCCATTATTTTTTCTCCGTCGGTGAAATGCGCCACGACTCTTTTCTTGTATGCTCCCATGTCGAACGACTCGAAGCTTAGAATTTGTCCGGCAATCTGCACGAACGGCATCTCGCCCGTTATTTCTCTTATTCGGTATATCCGGCTACGGTCAACATACTTATATGGAAAGTTCTGCAGCAGGTCTTCAAAGGTGTGGATATCAAGCTCGGTGCTCAGTATCTTTTTCCTTTGCGGGCCTACTCCTGGTAGGTATTTTATTTCCGATTCAAGTATGTCAGGCATTTATTGTCTTTATATTGTAGATTTATGTAATGTATATAAGTTGTTGTATTATATGTGCGATTCTATATACAAAATTCGTCAAAATACCTGAGATATACAAACAAATTCCGCAAAATATTGTGAAAGAGTTTCCTACGGTTCCCATGAAAAAAGAAGGATGAGCCTTTTCGGTTCCCAGAAAAGAGAATGAGCCTTTTCGATTCCCAGAAGGGGAGAGAAAGTAAGAGGGTGTGTGGAGGCATCAGGTGTGTCTGCAAATGGAAATGCTCATACATGGTGAGGGGCATGCCTTTGGCACGTGTCATGTGTAAAACATCTGTCTTTCCCCTCCGACACATGCCAAAGGCATGTCCCTACATGTTGGATGAATGCTGCAATCCAACTTCTTCGGCTATCCAAATGGGCGATGTCAATCCTGCTTGAATATTGCCATGACGGGAAATCCGGGGTAAAATGAATAAAATGTTGCTGTATATGTCAAACGCAATATATATTTACTGATGTGATATGTAATAAAAATTCACAGAGTAAAAATAAATGAGTTCCGTGAGTTTTTATATAAACGTAACGAATTGATATATAGTGTGTTATCGGCTGATAAAAAGTGTGCCAAAAAGAATGGCCTATTCTCGTTTGATGAATAGGCCATTCACGGGCGATGAACATGCTATTCATCGAGCATGAATAGCATGTTCATCGGAAGAGAATTTTACATACATTAAAACTGTAAATAGATTTCAAAATTTTACGGTGTATCGTCCGTTTAAGATAAATTAACGAACTTCGTCCGTCACAGAAAAGCCTTTTGTCTGATTGCTGCAGTATATTCATGCATTGGTGATGTCCTACGGCTTGTCCGGTTCCCGGAGGTATACTATATATTAATGTGTGGAGGATGCCTTTTTTATTATCGCTTCGGCAACGGCTATGTCAAACGGGGTGGTGATTTTTATATTTTCCCTGTTGCCGTCAATCATGGTGACGCGGTGTCCGGCATGTTCCACCACCGAGGCATCGTCTGTGAATGTTTCCGTATATTCCTGCATGTAGGCCTTGCGAAGCACATCGACGGTGAAAACCTGTGGGGTTTGTACGAGTCTGTATGCACTGCGGTCGGCGGTTCCGGAGGTGATATGCCTTAGTGTTTCCACAACCGGTGTCACAGGTATTGCGGCTCCGGTTGTTCTTGCGGCATCATAGCACCGTCTTATAACTTCTATGTCGGGAAACGGCCTTACTCCGTCATGCACCCCGACGGTTCCCTCCGCATCGGCGGGAATCATGTCGAGACCGTTTTTCACAGAGTGAAATCTCGTCGGTCCTCCGGTGGCGAGGGTATAGGGAATGTCGAAGGAATGGCTTTTGCACAGTCCTGTCCAATATTCCTGTTGGCTTTCAGGCAGCACAAGTATTATTTGAAGCTTGTTGCTGTAGTCGTGAAACCGCTTCATGGTGCGCATGAGCACCGGTGTTCCCATTATTGGAAGAAACTGTTTCGGAATGTCGCTTTCCATGCGCAGTCCTTTTCCTCCGGCGACAATTATTATGTAATCGCGGGTCATTCCTTGTTATTTTGTCTTCATCAGATGTGTAAACATCATACCGTCTGCAATTTGGGCCGTTTTGTCGCTGTCTGTCAGCTGTTCGAGCAATGCGTATGCAAACGGGAAAGTAGCTGCCGGTCCCTCACCTGTCGTGATGTTGCCGTCGGTGGTGCACAGCTCTCCTGTGTATGCCGCGCTGCCGAGATACTGTTCGAATCCGGGGTAGCATGTAGCGCGCCGGCCGTCAAGAAGTCCGAGCCCTCCGAGCACCATCGGTGCGGCACAGATGGCGGCGATCATCCTGTTCTGTCTGTTATGCTCGATGAGGGCTTTCTTCAGTCCCTCGTGTGCGTTAAGGTTGGCTGCTCCGGGCATCCCTCCCGGCAGTATCAGCAGTGTGGCCTCACCGGTGTCCGTCTCTTCGAATGTCGCGTCGGCTGTTATTTTCACTCCGTGGGCACTCTCCACGTCTTTGTGTCCTGTTATGCTTACGGTTGTCACGTCTATTCCTCCGCGGCGGAGGATATCGACTGTCGCCAGTGCTTCGATGTCTTCGAAGCCGTCGGCCATGAATACTAATGCTTTGCTCATTGTCGCTGTTGTTTTTTTGTATTTCTATTGTTGTCTGTATGGCGGATTCTGCTTCCCTTTGTTTTTTTGTGCCGTCATTTCAGGGCCTCAAGATATTTCCCGATAGTGTTCCGCAAGCCCATGTACAGGGCGTCGCAGATGATGGCATGGCCGATGCTCACCTCGTCAATCCACGGAATGTTTTGATGGAAATAGTGAAGGTTTTCAAGGCTCAGGTCATGGCCAGCATTCAGGCCGAGACCCAGCTCGCGTGCCGCCATGGCCGCATCGGTGAACGGAGCAATGGCTTCCGCCCGGCCGTTGCGGTAGTTTGCGGCATACGGCTCCGTGTAGAGCTCCACCCTGTCTGTACCGCATTTCTTTGCGTATCCTACCATTTCCGCATCTGCGTCGACAAATATTGAAGTGCGTATGCCGGCCTCCTTGAATCTGCCGATGACATCAGTTAGGAATGTGATGTTGTTTTTCGTGTCCCATCCGTGGTTTGATGTAATCTGGTCGTGGGAGTCAGGAACGAGTGTCACCTGCGCTGGTCTCACCTCAAGTACCAGGTCTATATACTTGGCTATGGGGTTGCCTTCGATGTTCAGTTCTGTTTTTATCATAGGGCGGATGTCTCTTACATCCTGATATCTGATGTGGCGTTCATCAGGGCGGGGATGTACGGTTATTCCTTGTGCTCCGAACAATTCGCAGTCTGACGCCACCTTCAGTATGTCGGGATTGTTGGCTCCTCTGGCGTTGCGTATTGTCGCCACCTTGTTGATGTTAACGCTTAACTTTGTCATATTTCGTTTGCTTTTATTTTGTATTCTCTTTTAATTGTACTATCTTTGCGCCCTAAGAGTGGGATTTTATGGCTGTTTTTCTTTGTTGGAAAGAATTTTCGCAAAGTTACTAAATGTTTGCCGAATAAATGAAAGGCAAATCGAAAAGATATTAAAAAAAAGGTATTTTTTATGACATCCGGGAAACTAAGATTTGCTATTTTCGGCAACACATATCAGGTTAAGAAGTCTTCTTCAATACAGAAAATAATCTCATGCCTTTCAAGGTATGGGGCAGAGGTATATATAGACAGGGAATATTACACTTTTCTCATGGATACGGGCATGGTGGGCACATCTTCCGGCCGTATGTTTGACGGTGATGGCTTTGATGCCGATTTCGTAATCTCCATGGGCGGTGACGGTACGTTTCTTAAGGCGGCCGGTCGTGTCGGGGATAAGGAGATTCCTATTGTCGGAGTGAATATGGGACGTTTGGGATTCCTTGCCGATGTATGTCCTGCCGAGATAGAGGAATGTATACGCTCTTTATACAGTGGAGACTATATGATAGACAGCCGTAAGGCAATCCATGTGTCTGCAGACGCAGATGTGGCATTCAATGGTTCTGTTTACGCCCTTAACGATGTGGCGATACTTAAGCGCGACAGTGCCTCGATGATTTCCATACATACGTCAATCGGAGGAGAATATCTCACCACATATCAGGCCGACGGGCTTATCGTCAGCACTCCCACCGGGTCAACGGCCTATTCTCTGTCAAACGGCGGTCCGATAATAGTGCCGGGAACAAATGTATTCGCGTTGACGGCCGTGGCGCCGCATAGCCTGAACACACGTCCGATTGTTATTCCGGACAGTGCTGAGATAAGGCTCGACGTGGAAAGTCGCAGCCACAGCTTCCTTGTTGCGATCGACGGGCGTTCGACGAAGTGCAAGGAGGGTACAAGCCTGATATTGCGGAGGGCATCATATAATGTGAACATAGTGAAAAGAAGCGGTCAGAAGTATTTCAGTACCATACGTGAGAAAATGATGTGGGGTGCTGACAGCAGGAATATATAATAAATGTGTTACTGCAGTGGAGCTTTTTTAAAGGATATAATATTATATAAGGTATGTGGACGCTCGGTTTGAAGAAGCTTTTTCGTATGCCGGACAATCACCGGTATTCGGCACGTGTCACTCTAAGGTGGCTGTGGAGGGCATGGCGCGGCAACCGCCGGCAGGCTTTGCTTAATGCCGTGCTCGGACTGGCGGGCGTAGCCGTGAGCCTTGCCACGGTATGGGCAATGCAGCATGCCATAGACATTGCGTCGGGGGCGTCTTCCGGCTCGCTGTATTTTGCTGTCGGGTTTATGGCTGTCTTGATACTTTGCGATTTTGCCATTCATATATCCGGTGTATGGATTAAGAACATATTGGGTATCAAGGCCCAAAACCGCATGCAGAGGCAGATGCTCGGCCGGCTGTTGCGTTCTGAGTGGAGGGGGCGTGAGCGCTATCATAGCGGTGATGTGATAAACAGGCTTGAGTTTGACGTGAACACTGTCGTAGTATTTCTCACCGAGACTGTTCCGAATACCGTTTCTGTGGCGGCATTGTTTGCCGGAGCTTTTCTCTATCTTTTGCAGATGGATTCTTTTCTTGCGGTTGTGACCGTTGCCATATTGCCGGTGTTCATTTTTGCAAGCCGTTTCTATATTTCGAGGATGCGGAAGTTCTCACGCCGTGTGCGCCACAGCGACAGCCATGTGCAAAGCATGCTTCAGGAAACCGTCCAGCACAGGATGCTGATAAAGACCCTTGAATGTGGCCGTCTTATGGTGTCGCGTCTCGATAGCGGGCAGAGCACTTTGCGTAATCATGTGCGCAGGCGTACTAAGTTCTCTGTTTATTCGAATCTTTTTCTCAATTCCGGTTTTTCCATAGGATATCTTGTCGCCTTTCTGTGGAGTGCGGTGCGTCTTGCCGACGGTGTGATAACTTTCGGGGCTATGACGGCTTTTCTTCAGCTGGTTTACAGGATACAGTCTCCGGCCCGTGACCTTACACGTCTCGCACCGGCTTTCGTTGGTGTGTTCACGGCGGCGGAGAGGCTGATGGAGCTTGAGGAAATACCGGAGGAAGAGCAGGGCGCGCCCGTGATGATGGACAGCCCGTGCGGTGTAAGGCTTGAGAATGTCACATATATATATGATAACGGTTCTCGTAAGGTGATAGACGGATTGTCGTTCGATTTCACTCCGGGAAGCTGTACCGCTATTCTCGGTGAGACAGGAGCGGGAAAGACCACCCTTATACGTCTGCTTCTTGCGCTTGTGCGCCCTGTAAGCGGTGACATATCCGTCTACGATGCCACAGGCCGGACGGCTGAGGCATCACCGTTGCTGCGTGGGAATTTCGTTTATGTTCCACAGGGAAATACGCTGCTCAGCGGCACGATACGCGACAATCTTCTTCTTGCAAAGCCTGACGCCACGGAGCTGGAAATGAAGGAGGTTCTTGTAAAGGCCTGTGCGGACTTTGTGATGAGTCTGCCTGACGGTCTCGACACGGAAACATCCGAGGGCGGGGGCGGTCTGAGCGAAGGGCAGGCGCAACGCATAGCCGTGGCCCGTGCCCTGTTGAGAGGCAGGAGCATCATGCTGTTTGACGAGGCGACGAGTGCGCTTGATGCGGAAACGGAGAAAAGGCTTCTTAAGAACATTCTCGGCGACAATGACAAGACAATAATATTTATTACCCACCGTCCGGCCGTTATCGGATATTGCGACAAGACACTGAAATTGGGAGAATGACATTGTTTGGCAAACCATTAGTTGCATATCTCGCATATTTATATTAATTTTGCACCGAAATAATTTATATCTGTATAGAAATGAAAGAATTAGCGTTAAAGTATGGTTGCAATCCAAACCAGAAGCCTTCACGTATTTATATGACCGGGGGCGAACTGCCCATTGAAGTGATCAACGGCCGTCCCGGATATATCAATTTCCTCGACGCGCTTAACAGCTGGCAGCTTGTCAGGGAGCTGAAAGCTGCTACGGGCCTTCCCGCCGCAGCGTCGTTCAAGCATGTATCTCCTGCGGGTGCGGCTGTGGGACTGCCGTTGAATGATACATTGAAGAAGGTGTATTTCGTAGACGACGTGAATATAGGACTTTCACCTTTGGCATGTGCATACGCACGGGCCCGCGGTGCGGACAGGATGAGCTCATACGGAGATTTCGTGGCTTTGAGCGATACTTGCGACGCAGCTACGGCAACGCTTATAAAGCGTGAGGTCAGCGATGGCGTGATTGCTCCCGGCTATACTCCCGAAGCTCTTGAAATACTTAAAGACAAGCGTAAGGGAACATACAACGTGATAAAGATAGATCCGGATTATATTCCCGAGCCTATAGAGCGCAAGCAGGTGTTCGGAGTGACATTTGAGCAGGGACGCAACGAGGTAAGGCTTGACGATCCTGCCTTGTTTGAGAATATACCGACCGACAACAAGACATTCACGGAGGCTGCAAGGCGCGATCTTATTATCGCGCTTATCACCCTTAAGTACACACAGAGCAATTCCGTATGCTATGTGAAGGACGGCCAGGCCATCGGTATCGGTGCCGGGCAGCAGAGCCGTATCCATTGTACGCGTCTTGCAGGAAACAAGGCGGATATATGGTGGCTGCGACAGCATCCGAAAGTGATGTCGCTTCCGTTTATAGACGGCATACGCCGTGCCGACCGCGACAATACCATAGACGTGTATATAAGCGAGGATTACGATGATGTGTTGCGTGACGGAACATGGCATATGTTCTTTAAGGAGAAACCTGAGCCGCTGACAAAGGAGGAGAAGAAAGAGTGGATAGCTAAGAACACGGATGTGGCACTTGGCAGTGATGCATTCTTCCCCTTTGGCGACAACATCGAGCGTGCCCGCAAGAGCGGTGTCAAATATATAGCGCAGGCAGGCGGTTCGGTGCGCGACGATAATGTTATCGACACATGTAATAAATATGATATAGCAATGGCATTCACAGGTGTGCGCCTGTTTCATCATTGATGTCCTTGCCTGTTCTTGTTATGGAATTAATTTTTGACAGTCAAGGATTATGAGTGACATAGATGATATAATTGCAGGTGGAGGCATAGTGTTCCGCAGTGCCCCGAAGGACAATGGCAACAGTGGGAAGGTGAAGACCAAGGCTAAGAAAAAGCAGTATATCACCGGTGCTCATGGCAGCGGCTCCGCGCGTCAGAAGGCCAAATACCGTGAGCAGCGTGCCAACCGTCATAAAGGGAAGTAGCGGTATTTCTGTTTTTTAGACTGTATCAAAAAATAAAGGCGTTTGTCAAATATATATTGTGTTTGGCAACGCCTTTTTTATATATTATGATTAATTTTGCAGCGATTTAAAGGTTTTATTTAAGAAAACTACTGACAGATTAATCTATTGTTCACTTGTTTGTTATGTAATTTATTAATTCATACCGTAACGGGTATAATCAAAACTAATGTATAATTGATTTTTTTTATGAAGAAACTATTTACTTTGGGGCTGACGCTCATATTGTCTGTGGGCGCAGTAAATTCTCAGGTAAGGAAAACCTGGGACTTCACGACTTTCAGTGATGAGACAAAGGAAAACCTTAATGCCGATGTCGCCGGTCCGCAGAACTGGATAATGAGTAAGGAGGTCGACGGAGTCATTACAGAATGGAAGGACAACAAAAAGCTGTCCGGAAAGATCATGGCCAACGGTATTCCAATCAAGGAACTTGAAGGACTTGAAATCGGTACTGCCGGACTCAGCAAGAACAACAATATGCTTGTGCGTGCCAAAGGATTCCGTATGAGCCGTGCCAAGATGGAGCTTATCCTTCCGAAACTGGCTCCGGGCCAGACAGTGACACTTAGAGCACAGTCGGCAAACGCTACGGCTACAGGACGAGGATTCGTTGCCGGAAACGGCAATCTGGAGTATATCTCCGGTCCGGAAGGCGGTATTTGTCTTGGAAACAAACTTGAAGGTGCCGCTCCCGAGCAGGACGGCAACTACACCTTGGTTTGGAAAGTTGTCGGTGAAGGCGAAGACTCTGTCGATGTGAAGCTGAGAGTTGTCGGAGGCGGCTGCGACATTGTCCTTGTACAGATTGATGAGGGTGATAATCCTGCAGACGACAGGGTGAAGATAGCCTATCTTTATGATTCTGAGACGACAAATCCAGATAATGATGTTGTCACGACTGCGATATTTCCCGAGCTTGTTGAAAAAATGGGCGGTGTGAAAATCACTCCTATAGACATCAATGCAGGCAATGCCGACCTTGCAAACGTGACTTCCGATTCCTTGCAGACTTATAGCGTTGTTGTTCTCAGCGACCTTATTCCCGCAACCAATCCGTATGTAAGCACGATAAAGAGTGCGATAGCGTTTGTTCCGATGCTGAATCTCACTCCAGGTCTTTATCCCGCATGGGGTTACGGCAACGTGGCGGAAGGTGCTTCCGGTAGCGTTTTGGTAGGCGAGGCTGCACGCGGCAGCAAACTGTTCCTCTCATCCGATGTGGCTGTAGGCTCGTATGTAGGTGAAGACGGAATGCTTTCACTTGTGTCTGAAGGCAATGTGTTGGGCTATACAGCCGAGCCCGGCTCATACTTCTATAACGACTCTATCATTGCAAAGACAGGCGATATCAATGCAATTCATGCACATAATATCGACCGCAATGCCTACATGATGATTCCGTATGCTCCGAACGTCGCTCCGGACGAGAATGTCATTGATGTGTTCATAAATGCCGTCGAAATGCTTAACGATACCAAAGTTGCCGTTTCAAAGGCTTCCAAAGCTACAATATCAGAGGAGTATCATCATAAGTATACTACCGTGTCATTGAAGTCTTCCACAAAGCGTTCAAATATCTACTATACTCTTGACGGTAGTGAGCCTACCACAGAGAGCACACTCTATACAGAGCCTTTCGACCTTAAGGAAAGTCTCGTTGTGAAGGCGCTTGTCGTTGCCGACGGCTACTACAATGCTGATGTCGTTGAGAAGACCATCACCATCAACGAACTTGCCGGTGCTCCTACAATATCTTTGAGCAAAGAGAGCGGTAAGACAACCGTTACCCTTATCCCTGCAAACGAAGGCGATGTAATCAAGTATAACTATATGGGAAGCACAGACAGCATGCGTTGTTCAAACTATGTGGAGCCTATTGTTCTCACAAAGCACGCCACAATCACATTCTTTACAGCCGAGGGCAACGGCAAGCTTCAGTCTGAGCCGGTTTCTCAGTTTGTTGACATAGACGATGAGGTGGTGCGTATCGACGTTGTTTCATCATTCAATGCAAATAAGGAAGACTGGAGCCTTGCCGGTGCGTCACCGTCATATTATATAGGAAAGAATCCGTACAGCTTCTACGATATAGACAATCCTGTAGGTGAGGATGCGGAAGGCAACCTGATTTATAATCCTATGTATAAGGCTACATACCATAACCCGGGCAAGGGTTGGGCATTCAAGACCTACGGCCAGATGGCTTTATGGCAGAGCACATCAATAGGCCATAACCCCGGTGACTTCAACGGATATAACCCTCAGACAGCAGAGGATGATGATGACAGGGTAAGCAACTATTTTGTAAGTTTCAGCAGTGTGGAGACAGATCCCAACGGTGCTAAAGACCCGTATTCAGCATGTCTGTATACAACAGAGGCTATCCAAGGTCCGTTTGATGTTGTCGGATTCATCGGCGGATATAATACGGAGGTAGCACTTTATGTGGCTACAGACACTATTGACGCAGACAAGGTGGGTTCTGATAAATGGCAACTCATCGGCAATATGAGCAGCGGTACAATCAAAGGCAATGGCGATAACGGCAAGGACGGCAGCAGCCGTATATGGCGTAAGACTCTTCTTTCTTATGAAGGCACGGACAAAGTGTTTGTAAAAGTTGCCGCCGCCGCTACTTCAGGGAACGTGTTGGATGTATTGATACTCAATCACGGTGAGAAGTCGGAAGAGTATGTGACAGGTATCGAAGACGTTATGAACGGCAGCGATGCGGCAGGCGATGTGGTGCGTACCATGGTTTACAGTATCAACGGCACTCAGCTCAGCGGTACAGCCAAGGGTATAAACATCGTTAAGGAAGTTTATGCCAACGGTGTTGTAAAGACAAGGAAAGTTGTTGTGAAATAATACAGACAGCTCTGTTTAAAACATAAAGATGTTATTCGGGTGGGCATTGCGATAGCGGTGCTCACCCGAATATGTTAATGACACAATGCAAACGCCTGGCATATATACATCGTGAAGTGATGTTCATGTACAGTGGAAGAACAGATATATTACATTGCCAATTAGGCCTAACGGAAACGTTGGATTTCATTGTATCCATCCGACATGGAGAGATGTGCTTTTGGCACGTGTCAGGCATACACGCCTGATGCTTCCACATACCCTTCCTTTCTCTCCATTTTCCTGTGTTTTCTCCCTACTGGTTTTTATACATACCTGTCCGAATGCTTTGGACTCCTATCCTTGTTACAACCTGTCAATCCTTTGTATGGGAGCAAATGTATTTGTCTGACAGGCCTGTTCGTATTTATATCCGAATATCATAAAACAATGTATTTATATCAAATATATATGCATTGAGGGGTTGTTTTATTTTTGGTAAATTATTAATTTTGCATCGCTTTTCATAAACGGCTAACCTTTTTATCATCTGTTTTTGACTTCTACTGTAGATTTATCATTAATGATGACCATAACTGGTCTTACTAAAAACAAAAATAATATTTTATGAAAAAACTATTTACTTTAGGGTTATTCCTGATTGCCGCATTAGGAATAAACGCAGCTGAACCCATTAAGTATTGGAATTTCACAAAGGGATTCAGCCAAGAGACGCTCGACAACCTTGCAGCTGATGCCGCATCTGGTGTGGGCTATTGGACTTCACAGACCAACTTCTTCGAGTCAAAGGCACGTACTGCCGGTGAGGCGAAGTGCAAGTTAAACGGTGAAGACTGGATTATTCCGGAGACAGCCGGTCTTGAGTTTGGCGCCAAATCCGCAAAGCACCTTTGTCTGCAGTATGAACATGCCACACTCGGTCCTCACGTATGGTTGAACGGTGGTAAGGCAGAAGACTGCGTTACCATAAAGGAAGTTCCCGCGGGAGAGAAGATGACCATAATCTACAGTTCTCACAAAGACACTGAAGCACGCGGCTTCAAGGTTTCTCCTGCTGGTGTTGCCGATGAGAATGGTGAGACAACATTCAAGACGATGGGTAAAGACACCGTTGTGCTTATCAACAACAACGATAAGGCGGTTGACGTGAAACTCACGGCAACAAGCGGTATGCACTATCACATTATTTGTGTGGGCGACATGCCGGAAGATGAGCCGACAGCCACACAGGTTGCGTTCCTCTATGACTCGGAGACGACAAATCCCGATGAGGATGTTATCACGACTGCAATTCTGAGCAACCTTCCCGAGAAGATAAGCAACGTTAAGATAGTTCCGATAAACATCAACGCAAGCAACACAGACCTGGCCAATGTAACTGTTGACTCTCTGGCGACATATAGCGTTGTTGTTCTCAGCGACCTTATTCCCGCAACCAATCCGTATGTAGGCACAATAAAGAGCGCGATAGCGTTTGTTCCTATGCTTAACTTCACTCCGGCTTTATATCCGACATGGGGCTACGGCAATGTGGTGGAAAGCACGTCAAAACGCGCACTTGTAGGAGAGGGCGCACGTGAAAATGATATGTTCAAGTCAGACGGTTTCTCTATCTTAGAGGATGGTTATCTCACAATGACGTATGAAGGCAACATAACAGGCTATACAGCCGAGCCGGGATCATATTTCTACAACGACTCCATTATTGCAAAGGTTGGCGATATCAATGTCTTCCATGCACACAATCTCGACCGTAATGCCTATATGATGATGGCTTATGCTCCAAATATAGATACGGACGAGAGTGTTACAAGTGTCGCTATTAACGCTATCGTGACGCTGAATGAAACAAAGGCCGCTGTTTCAAAGACAAACAAGCCGGCTATTACAGAGGAGTATCACCACAAGTATACCACTGTATCTATCAAGACTTCAACAAAGCGTTCAAAGATCTACTATACTCTCGATGGCAGCGAGCCTACAACAGAGAGCACACTCTATACAGAGCCTTTCGATCTTAAGGAAAGCCTCGTTGTGAAGGCACTTGCAATCGGTGACGGCTATTATGCGGCTGATGTTGTTGAGAAGACTATCGCCATCAATGAGCTTGCCGACGCTCCTTCTGTATCTTTGAGCAAAGAGAGCGGTAAGACAACCGTAACTCTTATCCCTGCAAACGAAGGCGATGTAATCAAGTATAACTATGTAGGAAGTGCCGACAGCATGCGTTGCTCAAATTATACAGAGCCTATCGTTCTTACAAAGCACGCCACAATCACATTCTTCACAGCCGAGGGCAACGGCAAGCTTCAGTCTGAGCCTGTTTCCCAGTTTGTTGATATAGACGATGAGGTGGTACGTATCGACATTGTTTCCCATTTCGATGCAAACAAGGATGACTGGTGTATTGACGGCAAGTCGCCTACATACTATGGAGGTTCTAAGAACGCATATAACTTCTACGATATAGACAATCCTGTAGGTGAGGATGAAGAAGGCAATATGATTTACAACCCGGCCTACAAGGCAACATATCATAACCCGGGTAAGGGATGGGCATATAAGACATACGGTCAGGCTGGTAACTGGCAGAACACTACTATCAGCCACAACCCTGCAGACTTCAACGCTTACAATCCTCAGACGGCAGAGGATGATGACGACCGTGCGACAAACTATCTCGTACAGTTCTCAAGTGTAGCTTCCGATGGTAATGGCAAGAGTGAGCCTATGTCTGCATGCCTGTATACAACAGAGGCTATACAGGGTCCTTTTGACGTTGTTGCCTTGCTTGGCGGATACAATAAGTCGGCAGCTCTATACGTTGCTACAGATACTATCGATGCAGACAAGGTTGATTCAGACAAGTGGCAGCTTATCGGTGACATGAGCACAGGTACAATCTCCGGTAAGGGTGATAACGGTAAGGACGGCAGCAGCCGTATATGGCGCAAGAACCTTCTTTCTTACGAAGGTACTGACAAGGTATTTGTGAAACTTGCCGCAAAAGGTTCTGGTGTGAACGTATTCGATATCATGATTCTCAACCATGGCGAAGAGTCTGAGAAGTACGTAACAGGCATCGAAGATGTTATGAATGGCAGCGAGGCTGCAGGCAACGTTGTACGTACAATGGTTTACAGTATCAACGGTACTCAGCTCAGCGGTACAGTCAAGGGTATAAACATCATCAAGGAAGTTTATGCCAACGGTGTTGTAAAGACAAGGAAAGTTGTTGTGAAATAACGTATATGTAAAATGAAATAATGTTTTCATGATTTATTGGAGAGGTTGTGCCGGAAAGCACAACCTCTCTTTTTATATGCAGATATCATTCGGGAATTGTAAGCGGGTAATGATTCTGTCATGCGGAGAATCCGATGCGTCTTGGCGTGGCTATTCTTATTTTTCTGTTGTCCGGCATGTTTTTCTCGGCTTCTTCTATGTCTGTCTTTTCAATGACACTGAACAGATTGCGGCAGTCACCGTTACGTGGCTTTGACATCACCCTTGCGGCCATGCTCTTCATTATACCATGGTCTATGAGGTTTATCACCCAGCGGCCGTTGCCGAAATATCTGTCACGTGTGGCACATGCTTTGTCCATCAGTTGCCGGAGTCCTGAAACGGCATCGGGTGTGAGCGTGAAGTTGCGTTCTGACAGGGTTCGGCATGCTATTTCCGTCAGCTCGTAGGAGGAGTAGTCATCGAAGTGGAGTTTGACTGGGAAACGGTCGTTAAGTCCGCTATTGGCTTTCAGGAGTTGTTCCATCTTGTCGTCATATCCGGCGAGTATCACAATCATGTCCGGTTCCGGTTCGGAAAGAACAGGGAGGAGCGTATTTATAACCTCGATACCGAAATCTTTTGTATTCTCCTCCGATTTTATAAGAGTGTATGCTTCATCGATAAACAACACTCCTCCGCGTGCTTTCTCTATCGCTTCAGTGGTGTTCTTTTCTGTCTGGCCGATAAATTCTCCTATGAGCTTAGAGCGGTTTGTCTCGATTGTATGTCCGATAGACAGCAGTCCCATTTCGTGATACATCTCACCGATGAGTTTTGCCACTGTGGTCTTGCCTGTGCCGGGATTGCCGAGGAAAATCATGTGATTGCGGTTTTCCCCGTTTTTATCAAGTCCGAGTTTTTTCCGTTCGTTCATGAACATTGCCATTGTGCAGGCTTCGTCAATTTCCCGTTTTACTCTTTCCAGGCCTATCATGGCTTTCAGGCGCTGTGCGGCAGACATGTCATCGGTTTCGATATCGGTGGAATGCTCTGTCGTTGGGTCTTGTGCTTCATTGCCGGTGTCATCTTCTGAATATCTGTCATCATCGTTATTGGAGATGTAGTCCTTTAAGGATTCGCATTCCTGTTTTATAAACTCATTAAGACGTCTTTCGAATTCATCGTCATCCATAGGGCTTTCGTCTTCGTTTGTTTTGCAGAAATTGTTTACTGTGTTCGGGTAATTGTATGCCGGAATAATGTCTGGCATTGATGTGGCGCGTTTTGCACCGGTGGTATTATTCTTCTTCATAAAAAACAATTGGGTTTTAAAATAAACATTAAGAGGGTGGTGATTGTATAGTCCCGTTATACGGGAGAGATGTGCCTTCTACATCGCAAAGCAATGTCCATACTCGTGGAAAATATGATAGTCACATTGCTTGTTTGGCTTACCGGAAATCCAACCGTTGGAAAAGACAGGTGTGGGTACAAAAATGTCAAAGAACGCAATAAACCATCGCTGCGTAATGCCGCGATAATGTAATGTCATGTGCATGCGGAACAGCCTGCGGATAAAATGCCGCAGTTTCTCCACGTTTTAGTGCCGTTGACCCATACGGGGCGGACCAGACATTACAAATCGGTTTGTTTGCATCTTTGACTTTTAATTGTCGGGCATAATGCCCTTTCTTTTTGCCATGACAATTATTGAATGAAACATAATCGTCTACTTGGCCTGTTGAAATGTTTGTTTATAAATTAATGTTATATGGCGTATGCCTTGAACAAAAGTGGCTGCAAAAATACATACTTTATTTTAAACTTCCAAATGTTTTTAAGGAAAAACAATTTTTGTATGACGTATCTTTTTTCATTATGGACATGTCTTTGGCATGTGTCAAGCGGTGAACGCCTATATAACAGACTCTTCAGAAAAACAACCACATATATATAATGCATATTAAGGGTTATTCATTGTGGTATGTTTTCCGCCTGACACGTGCCAAAGGCACGTCCCTACTCATGGGATGAAAGCAATGAATCCAATGTTTTCGATAGACCAAATGTGCAATGTCAAACTTGCTTTAATATTGACACGATGAGAAAAACGGATAAAATTCAATGAACTTTAAAAGTTATTAAAAGTTAATTCGGGGGGGGTAAATTATTAAAAGTTAAAAACTAATCTTAAACGATGATTATTTAAACAATATTAAAACCTTTTATTTACCTTTGTTCAAAATCACCTGATAATAAAAAACTACAATAATACATTATGCTGACAATCTTTGAACTGATAAAATTCTCTTTTGGCAGTTTTATTTGGGGATTGCTCATGGCCATTGTAATAATGGCTCTGTTCTTTGTGTTGTTAAGTGTCATTTGTTCGAATTCCCGTTTCTCTCCTCTCACATATATTGCATGCGGTGTGCTTGGACTGTTGATTACATCGCAGTGCATACTTATATGTGGTGGTTTCAAGGTGCTTGGCTATGTGGATGACATTCGTGTTGAAGTCACAGAACTTATAGATGCCGGTGTTGAGGCAGGCAGGAATGCCGGTGTGTCTCCCGAACAGATAGCCGGGCATATATCGGACGAATATCCTGTTATAAAAAGATTCGTGGATGTCGGTTCGCTTGATGCCGGCAGTCTGTCAGCCATGCCGCAGATTATTGCCGATAGCGTTAGTGAAGGCGTAAAGTCATATATGGTCCGCCGTGTATGGTGGATATTGGGCTTTATTGTTGTAGGTATGGCTGTTGCGGTAAAGACAACGGTACGACATCGTAGGCCTGTGATGCCAGGAACGGGTGTCGGTACAGGCAATATTCCGAGAATTTATGGAGGAAAGGGGCCGCGTATGCCGGGTTCTTCCCGCAGAAGACTGTAGTATCCTGTTCTTGGTGTGGTAGCCGGTACAGATGTGATTTTGTATTTTTGATAATAATATAATTAAGAAATGATATGGCAAACAAACCTTTCAGTAACGGCTATCATATTCTGGTAGGCTTAGGAGGAACGGGCGGAAAGATTCTCCGCGCGTTCAAGATGCGAATGTATGAGGAGTTTCCCACGCAGGAAGAACGCAGTAAATTTCCGGTGGCTCTTCTTTATGTGGACTCGACTGACGAGATGATGCCCAAGGACGGGCGTGCAAGAGCCGACTTTCGTGTGATGGGGCAGGACGCCTCGTTTACCAACAATGAGTTTCTTAACATCAAGGCTGTAGACACCAGCTATATTCTCGATCATATAGAAAGTTTTCCTACGGTCAAAGGTATAGTGAACAATGTGCAGGCTGTAAAATCAGCCATCGGTTCGCTCGGTCAGGCCGCCGGACAGAAGCGGCGTGCCGGCCGTCTGCTTTTTGCCGCCAACGCATCATCGTATGTCAATGCTTTGCGTAATGCATTCGCACGTTGCCGCGAAGCTTCGGAGGATGAAAGTCATGTATGCTTCCATATCTTTGCCGGACTCAGTGGTGGCACAGGTTCGGGATCCATCGTCGACGCCATTGTGCAGACACGAAAGACGTTCCCCGGCTCAAAGGTTCTTGTATATGCCATGATGCCGGAAATGAACCTGCCTAAGGCCGACATGGACCAGGGACGATACTATCCCAACGGCTATGCCGCGATGAACGAACTTAATGCCCTGCAGTCCGGACGCTGGTATCCGCAGGATGTTACAGGAGGCGGTGAGGCGCGTCTGCATAATGATCGGGTCAAGGGAGTGGCCGACGGACTTACCATATATAGTAACGTGAACGACAACGGTCTGTCCATAAACTCGTTCACAGAGCTGCCAAAGCTTGTGAGTGACTATGTGTTTGCCAGAATATTCCTCATCAACAGCGAGAATAAGGTGAACGAAGATATCATACGTGCCTATAACTTTGAGAACATGGACGATTTCTCATACGAGTTCAGCGAGGCGGAAAATACGGATGAGAGCGGACAGAAACCTGTGGCGAGGACAAAGAAAATAAATTCTTTCGGAATAAAGCGTATTGTGTATCCCGAGTTGCGTGTGCTGAAGCATATTACATATACCGTGGGAGAAAGCGTGCTCTACCAGTTTAAGTACAACAATTGGCGTGAGAGCCAGGGGTATGTGGATGAAGAGCGGAATATCGACTATGATGAAAAGTATCTCAAGGCGGAGCATCTTGCCGCATGGATGCTTGACGAGCCGCACCTTATGCTTGAAGAACGTGTGTTGAAAACAGATGAGGAGCATGAGAGTTTTGCAAATTACTGGAATCTGATGGCCCAGAACTATGCCGATCAGGCCAAGGAGGCGGACTGTCCGCTTACAGACCTCGACCGTCTGATGGGTAACCTTTTCGATGAGTTTTTCCGCGATAAAGGTGTAAAGGGGTATTATGAAGGCAAGGAGCGTGCGATTCCTGCATTGGCAAAAGAGATCAGGCATAATATAGAGTCGGGACTTTTTGATAAATGGAAGTTGGGAGATGTTTCGCTTCAGGAACTTCAGAGCCTTTCAAGGCGTCTACTCGAGCGTGTGGGTGCAATGCGCACAGACTATGAGAAGAACTCGGTTGCCGAGAAGAAAAACCATGAGGCATACATGCAGCTCTGCGAGGCCAATGTGTCGGAGTGGAGTCATCTTGGCATCCTTCAGCGAATGGTGAACGTGGGAGCGCGCCGCTATGCCGAGCATCAGGGCTACCTTGCAAACCTGTATGTGAGCAAGACGCGCCTTGTGGCTTTCGAGTTTGCAAAGAAACTGCTTGCAAAAGTGTTTGTGGAGCTTGGAAAGATGGATGCGGACATAGCGTCGTTTGCTCAGAAGGTCAACGATGCCATTGATGAGACAGAGCGTCTTGTAACGGCGCAGCGCAGAGTCAACAACGGTCTTGATAATCCCAAGGGAGCCATTGTTGAGGTATGTGAGGAAGAGGCTATGGATGAGTTTGAGGTAGGAATGAAGGTTGACAAGACCACAATGGGTGAAATGTCGCGTCAGCTGCGTGAGATGATTCTGCCTCCGTCCGAGTTTATCAGTTTCGGACGTCTTGCTGAGGAGTTGGACGTAGAAGCAATCATTGATGCGTTTGATGTGAAATTAGTGGAACTTGTCAAGAAGGCACATGAGAATATGACGAGCAACGAAAGCCGTGTGCTTGGGCTTGATATAATATCGCAACTACAGCAGAAGTTGCGTTCTGATGACGACATAAAGGAATTCGCATCGAAAATTGTAAAGTAGAGCGGTGTTTATCTGAAACTCAACGAATCGGAACTGAAGCAGTGTCTGCGTAACAATGAAGACTTGCTTAGCCCGACTAATCCGGCAAGTATAAATAAGAAGGTGATATTGGTGTCGATTCCTTCGCCCGACAAGAATGAAGGGCAGAAGAAGTTTGCCGACAAGCTTTACAATGCGATAAAGAACTCGTTTTCACAAGGCTCGGCTCTTACCGAGGTGACATTTAATACCGAGAGCCCGCGAAAGAATGAAATGTCCATTGTCACCATATCATATTGCTATCCGATGCGGTGCATAGACTGGATGAAGACTTACAAGGACAGGTATGAGCGGTTCCTGCATACGGGTAATCCAAACACGGATTTGGGTAACGCCATATTGTTGCATAGCGAGGGCGACGGGTGCGGTTTGCCGCCTTTGTTTGCCGTGGAAAATGCAGCGGCTGTAGCAGCGGAGAAAGCAAAGGTGGAGGAAGAGAAAAGAAAGGCGCAGGTTACGTCCGGGCAGGATGTAACGGGATTGGGACAAGGTGTGCAATTGCCACCGATCGGAAATGTGACGCCACCCCCGCCTCCCGGAGATGTCGTACTCCCTCCTCCTCCTCCGGTAGAGCCTGAGATACAGGTACGTCTGTTTATAGGAGGACAGCAGTATGGACCTTACGGACGGGACATTTGCAAGCAGCTTGTGGCCAACGGACAGCTGACTCCACGGACTTTGGTATGGATGGAAGGCATGCCGGCATGGACTCCGGCAGAACAGGTGCCGGCATTGCAGACACTGTTTGCACCGGCAACGCTGCAGATGCCTCCGTTGCCACCGGCAGGACCGGCTATGCCTCCGCTTCCACCGACAATGTAATGTGTAACTAAAGTAAGAAACATTCAATATTCATAAAAGAAATGGCAACGAAGATGAATAAGGGAGGAATTCAGTTCAGGTATGGTATATGCCTGAACCAGAATTGCTCTAAGGGAAAGACAAAGGAAGTACAAAAGGTTGATGCCCTTCACGAATTTATATGTGAGGAGTGTAAGAAGAAACTGTCGGACTGTCCGCCTCCGAAGTCGTTCATGCAGAAGCATGGCACGAAAATATATGCCGGTGTCGGAGCACTTCTGGTGGCCGGAGCCGTGGCAGGCTTTGTTCTTGGCGGAGGCGATTCTGAGGTAAAGCCTCCGGTTCAGGAACCGGAGACTGTCATAAAGGACAATCTTGACAAGGATACGGTAAAGCCTCAAGATAAGGATACCGTCGCGTTGAAGCCTGTTGACAACGGAAAAGGACTGTCAAAGGAAGATGATAAGGAAAATCCGAAGGACGGTGTTGGGACAAATGGCGGTAATGGACAAACCAAGCAGCCAAAGACACCGGGCGTTCAGAACGGTTACGGCACGGTGAACCTTGGATACGGTAAGTATACCGGTGACCTTAAAAACGGAAAGCCTCACGGACATGGCACCATCACATATACCAAGTCGCACAGGATTGTGGCCTCAAAGGATTTTGTCGCTTCTCCGGGCGATAAGTTTGAAGGTGACTTCCGTGACGGCCGTGTGTCAGGCGGCATGGGTTACTGGTATCATGACGGAGATGTCACCGGTGTCAAACCATGAGAGTCCTCACCGTTATAATATCATTTGCAATGGCGGCATACTCATTTGCCGCCACAGCTTTCTACACTTCGCGTCTTGAGAAGATAGCCCGCGCGGTGGGATTCGACATGTCTGTTGTCATGCCGCCGGGCATCGACACTACGGGTGTTGTCAGCCATGGCGGCCGGCCGCTCCGTGTGCGCACGAATGCAAACGGTGACGTGTCGCATATAGGTTATAAGATTTTTGACGACAGGGTTATCGGCTCATACGGCAGTACGGATGTGTTTGATTTCATAGAAAGGTATGTGCTTGAACTCGACCTTAAACTTGACGGCCGCTCCGCGGCTTTGAGGATGGACGTCGATAACGTGAAGATAGTGCGCGGTGACATGCAAATGTTGCGTAGCGTCACACCGCAGACTCCTTTTACAATCGAAGAGATAACAAGACGGATGTACCGGCTGAAATGGAATGTAGGACGGGAAGAACTTTGCCTGACATTTCCGGCAGATTGTCAGCTTATGCTTGGGGCCGATGTCCTGGAGCTGGAGAATATGCTTGAACGCGATGTGATGAGAATGAAGCCTTTGGAAAATGGTTGGAAACAGGCTTTAAACGGGAAGGAATTGTCTGCGGGCGACAATGTTATTATAGTGGATGGTGGAAAATATCTGAGCGAGCTTATACGGGGTGATATTTATCTTACGGTGAGGAACGGAGAGAAAGAACTGTATTGCGACAGGAAGAATCCTTCGCGCAGTGTGGGGAATATAATGCTTACAGGTCATTCTGTCAAAGAGTTGCCAATGAGACTTTCCATAGTCAAATATGGTGATGACACGGTGCTTTCCGGTGTTACTGTCAGGCAGTTTGTCGCGTTTTGCCGTGCTCAAGGCTGTAAACTGTATTTTGGAATAAAGAAAACGGATGGCCGTAGGCTGACAGGCACCTTGTTTGCCCTGAACGAAAGGATGGCCTATAATCATGTGTTGTCTGTGGACTTCCCGCTGGGCATTCTCAGCGGTGAGCGTGAAGAAGTGAAGGCTGTTGTTTATCCATATATACCGTTGCAGAACGTGACAGAGAGATTCTTTATTCAGGACATAGAATAAGCCGCAGGCCGTATACGGAGGCAGAACCGGTTCAGACCATGCCGAGGCGCAGCGTTTATTGAAAACACAGTTTAAAATAGATTGATATATGAGTACATTTAAAATTCTTGTTACCATAGTGGCGACACTCTTTTATGTTTGTGAGATAACGGCACAGACAGATGCTGAGACAAAGAAGGTTATCAGCAGTATAAAGAAAAGCAATCAGTATATCTATGCCGAGGCTACTGCCGCAACGGTCGATGAGGCGAAGGCTTTGGCAGAAGAGATGCTTCACGAAGAGATTAACAGCTATGTGGCTACAAAGAACAGGATGCGCGGTTCCAATATCGTGATAAACAACCGCAATTCGCTTTGGACGGCAATGGAGCTTCCACGGGGCAATATGTTCAGAAGCTTCTTATACGTCAGGAAAAGCGATATACAGGCTGTGAAGAATGTGGAGGTTATAGAGAACAAGGCGTCTGAGGTCGCTGAGGTAAAGCCGGCAACAGTGCGTCAGCTGTATCCCGAGGCAGTGGAAAGTGTGGCTGCATGTACCGAGTATGCGGATATGGCCGAGTTGGTGAAACGTCTTAAGGAAGAAGGAAAGATCGTGCATTATGGGCGATATGCCTCTTTGAGCAATCCTGAGATCTATTATCTTGCAATATACAACAAGGACGGACGTGTGGTGGCAGTTCTTACACCGGGTGACAACCGTGTGAACGTGAAGACCGGCAATGCCGACAGACTGACGAACTATAGCGGATGCGGAGCTATAGGGTTTAAGGTGAATAATTAATAATAATGTAATATTAATATATGAACAAGAGAATACTCTTTTTTATACAAATGACTTTATGCCTGTTGTGGGCGGGAATGGAAGAGGCAAGAGCTGTGGAGGTGACGCTTACCGTTGACGAGTTTACTGAGCGTCCCGCAGCCATAGATGCTGCCGCCCGTAATTTATCAAAGGTACTTACCGAGATAAACAGGGCCCAGAATGCCAAACAGGTGGTTTCGGTGAAGGATTTGAAGATGGATGACTTTTCTAAAAAGTCGTTGGCGCGTCTTTGGGCCGTGACACCGTTTTATTGCGATGACGAGGAGGTGGTGGAACGCTGCTGGGTGTTTGCCAACGGAACAATGATGGTGAGCCATATTCCGCTTATAATAACGCCCGAGGGTGAGACCTTCGGCATGGGCACATATCAGGAAGCAGTCGTGGAGTTCGACAGGAACGGTGGCATTACTGACTTCCGCTTTGCTCTTGACGCACAGACGGCAGAGAGCATGGAGCGTTGCGGCTCTGTGGTGGAAAAGGAAAAGCAGATGATAATTCTGAAAGAGATAGAGAAATTCCGCACCGCTTACAACATGAAAGACATCAGCACCATCGAGGCGATGTTCAGTGATGATGCCCTTATCATCACAGGTTCTGTGGTGCAGCGCCGTGAGCCCGGTGATGGAAACCGCTACGCGCCAAAGGTGAAATATACTAAGCAGAACAAGGAGCAATATATAGCAAACCTTCGCCGTGCGTTCCTGCGTAACAAGTGGATTGACGTCAAATTCAGCCAGATAGGTGAGAACGGTGAGGCAGGAGGGTGTGCCGGTATAACACGTTCGAACATCGATCCCACGAAATATGGCGTGCGCATGAGGCAGTCGTGGAAATCGAGCAACTACAGTGACGAGGGATATCTTTTCCTTCTTTGGGAGTTTCCCGAGGATGGCGGAACTCCAATCATTCACGTCCGTACATGGCAACCGGAATGGGTCGGAGGTCAGAGGCAACAGCCTGATGATGATATTTCCACACTTGGCGGTTTCGATCTTTAACCGTTTTTTTGTTTATTAACTGAAGGCAATATAAAAGGAACAGGTAATCCGTAGTATAATGTCAGTTTGATACATACGGGGCGGAATCCGAAGAAACAATAGGTACAAATGAAACGTATAAGAGTTATTTTTGCTTTGTTCGCTTTCTTGTCGGTGCAATTTGTTGCAGCGCAGTCGGAATATATGTCGTTCAGGGAACTGAAGGATATGAAGGATGATGTCGGGATTGTAAATCTCGATGGTGCCGGAGGCATCCGTATCCTGTCGAAGCGTGCGGATCTCATAGTGACAATCACTAATGCTAAAAATCCGCAGATAGCCCCTAAGGGAAAGAATGGAGACGGACTGTATGTATATGAGGTCGTTGTAGACCGTAAGGAGACAAAAAATCCCAAAGTGGAGATAAGCAAGCGCGGAGACATCGATAAGATAGATTTTGTGGCGAGCACCACGGCGGATTATTGGCGTACATATATCGTTGAGGATGTGGAAAAACCCATACGTATGGAAGACCAGACGACACCCAATGATGTCATAACAAATCAGGAACTGGCGGAGGTTGAGATAAACTCGCCGATAGCAGACCTGCAGATAAACTGTCCGAAAGGATTGGGAGCAACAGTGAAGACTTCAAGAAAAACCACCGACAAGAGCATAACCGTGACTTCTATTGTCTTTCCGGTAAAGCCTATTATGGATTTGAGAAAAGAGATAGAACGGTTGCAGGGAGAGCTTGATAAGCTTAACGACAGTATAAAGAAAGAATATGAGACCCCTACGCTTAATGACAGGCAGCGTGAAGACCTTCAGGTGGATTATGATAAAGTGAATAATGATTTGGACACAGCGAGAACAAGGTTTGCCGATATGACTAATATCGAGCTTTTCGCCACCGGTACCAACCGGTTGTCCATAGATGTCAGCGAGGCCCGTCCGCGCTCAAAGTTTGTGTGGGGAGTACTGTTGCGTGAGGTTATAGTAGAGAAGCATGTCACCGATTTTAATGCAAAGTTCAGCGAAGGGGCACGTCTGTACGGGTTGCGCGAATACGACAACGCACGTCGTAATTTTCTTGCGGCCAAGGCGGCCAAGGACGCTCCGGCAGAGCTTATGCCTTCTGTGTCACGCAACATTGCCGACTGTGACACCTGTCTTGTGTATGAGAACTATGCGAAGTTTTCGCTCAGCCGTATGAAGCAGATGAAGGCACAGGGTAGTGGCAGTCAGGCTGAAGTGATGAAATATGCTTCCGGTGCAATAGAGTTTCTGAAAGTGCTCAACAATTATAATCCCTGCGACTTTTATTCCGGCCGTATAGATGCGCTTGAGAAGATTGTGGAGGAAATGCCTCTTGATATGAAGTTTACCGTGACTAAATGGGTGAAGGACTTTTCCGGATTCTCCGAGAAGGGACGGTTGGCGAATGTGGAGTTGTGGGCCGACTATGGCAAAGACGAACCGGCATATAAGGGTTATCAGACCGACAAGCGTTTCCGTTCACTTATCAGTGAAGCCCCGGCGCGTTACAAGAAGCTTGGGACAACGGGGAATGACGGTGAACTGGAGCTGCATCTTGTGCGTAAGAATCTTCCTAAGGCGATATTCTTCCGTCCTGTGGGATATGGCAATGATATACAGATAATGTATATGGACGTGAAGGATATAATGAGCAAGTCGGAGGGAGAATATAACAAGCGGCAGTTCCGACTGAAAATGTATGTTTCGGGAAAATAGTCAAGTAGTCATTAAATAATAAAGAAAATGAGAAATCTAAACATCATCAAAGTCCTGTTTGTATTCTGTTTGTTAGGAACGGCGACAGGAGTTTCTGCCCAGGGATTCTTTAAGAAACTCACAAAAACAGTGGAGAATGCTTCAAAGGAGGTGGATAAGGCCACAAGGAAATTTGACAAGGCGCTGAAGTCAATAGATGCGGCAACGGATACCGCTGCTGTGAAAAAGCCGGATGCCGCCGCTTTGTCTGCGACAGGAGATTCTGTTGTTTCCGATTCTTTGAAAAAAAAGATAAAGTGGGAAGACATACCGGTGTATACGGCCAAGAAGGTTATGGTTGTAGATGGTAGCGGGAAGCCTGTTCTCAACGAAGACGGCACGGAGCAGTATCATGTGTTCCTCTTCGACCAGTTCGGCAATAAGAGAAGCAAGGAGGCGGTGGCTGCCCAGCAAAAGAAGTTGAACAAGGCCATAGGGCTGATAATTGCCAAGGTTGGTGGAGGAGCCTTGTTGGGAGGGCTTATCGGTAAGGGAGATGTCAAAAGCATTGCCACAGGAGCCGGAGCAGGCCTTCTGCTCAGTGCTGAAGATATTGAGATGGCATATAAGCAGAAGAAATCGTTGAAACAGCAGAAGAAGCTGTTGGAAAGCTATTCCGTAAACTTCACAGATGAGGGAAAACCTGTCGATGCGAAGGTGGATTTATCTAAAATAGACGGTTTGGATCTCAATCTTGACGATGGCAATGCCATGACAATGACTGCGGCTGACATCAAGAAAGAAGTTGAGAGCGAGGCATTCAACACGACCGATGACAGTGCATGGGATTTCTGATATAAAGAATAAAGTATGGGCATAGCCGGATATTTGGCTTTGCCCATACTTTTTTGATGTGTGCCGTTTGTAAAAGCGGCTTTATGCTTTCTCTGATTAGCCTACATTTCTTTTATCTCATCCGGAAGTATAGGCATAGCACCTTTCTTAGTGCATACAAAGGCGGATGTCGTTACAGCGCATCTGTGGGCATCGCCAACGGTCTTGCCTTTGAGTACAGACGCGATGAAGGCGGCGGTGAAAGAGTCGCCTGCTCCTACGGTGTCTGCCACTTCTACCTTCGGTGTCGGTTGGAACGAGACGTTTCCTGGCGTGAATACATAGCTTCCGTTTATCCCACAGGTGAGGATAAGCATTTTCAGGTTGTATTTTCCTAACAGAATCCAGCATTTGTCCTGAAGGTCTATGCCGGGATATCCGAACATGCGGCTTACGGTAACAAGTTCCTCATCGTTTATTTTCAGGATGTTGCACCGTCTCATCGAGCTGCACAGTATCTCCTTGTTGTAGAATCCCTGACGCAGGTTTACATCGAACACCACGAGATTGTCTTCCGTGGATGGCATGGCATCGAGAAAACTGTTTATTGTATTGCGTGACACCACGTTGCGCTGTGCCAGTGACCCGAAACATACAGCCTTAGTGTTTTTTGCAATGTTCATTACTGCATCGGTACATGGAATGTTGTCCCATGCCACGTTTTCCTTTATGTCGTATTGAGGTATTCCGGCCTGGTCTATCTCCACCTGTACTGTTCCTGTGGGATATGGCACTCTTTCTATAAGATGGTTCAGTCCCTTTGATGTGAAGTTTTCAATAATCTCGTTTCCAAGGGCATCGTTGCCGACAGCGCTTATTACGCGGCCGGGAAGTCCGAACTGTGACACATGATAGGCGAAGTTTGCCGGTGCGCCTCCTATTTTCTTTCCTTCGGGGAGGACATCCCACAGCGCCTCACCCATTCCTACTACAAATTCATTCATATCGATAAGTTATTTTGAGGTTTTTGTTTTCAGAGTGTAATATATCAGATAGATGACTCCGGCGGTCATTATACCGATGGCTCCGGCTTGTCCTGCGGCATCGGCTGCGTATCCCATTGCTAAAGGGAACACTGTTCCTCCGAACAGTCCCATAATCATAAGGCCGGAAACTTCGTTTTTCTCTTTCGGTGACGATGTCAGGGCTTGTGCGAATATGATGGGGAACACGTTGGAGTTGCCGAAGCCTATGAGCGCTATTCCTGTATAGATGGCTCCGAGGCTGTCGCATGTAAGCAGCATGAGCATTGCGGCAAGCATTGTCACGGAACTTATCCCGAGAAAGATTTTTGGGGATACGGACCGCAGGATGAATGCTCCGAGAAAACATCCGGCAGTGCGGAATATAAAGTAGACGCTCGTTGCGAATCCGGCCTCTTCAAGGGGTAATCCTATGCGTTCCATTATGATTTTCGGTGCAATGGTGTTTGTACCTACGTCGATTCCCACGTGGCACATTATCCCGAGGAAACACAGCAGGATAAACGGTCGTCCGAGCAGTTTCAGGCATTCCATTGTGCCCGATGCCCTTTCCGTATTTTCCTCTTCGATGGGTGTGGCTCCGAGTGCGGATACGGCCATAATGCTTGTCAGCGCGTATATAACGAACAGTATGCGCCATCCAAGGCCGAAGGTGGGTGTCAGTGTTGTAGCTCCCCATGCGGCAAGTATCGGAGCGAGAAACGAGGCTATGGCCTTTACAAACTGTCCGAAGGTGAGTGTCGATGCGAGTTTGTCACCGCTTATCAGATTTGTGACGAGAGGGTTAAGCGATGTCTGCATTATGGCGTTTCCTATTCCGAGCAGCGAGAATGCCGTGAGCATTATGAAATATCCGTTGCCGAAGACGGGGATGAAGAGCGATAGCGCGGTGATTGCGATGCTGATGAGTACGGTTTTTTTGCGGCCGATCTTGTTCATCACCATTCCCGTGGGCACGGAGAATATCAGAAACCAAAAGAAAACGAGCGACGGAAACAGATTGGCCTGTGAGTCTGTGAGCTGAAGGTCTTTCTGTACATAGTTGGATGCCGTTCCCACGAGGTCTACGAATCCCATGGTGAAGAAACACAGCATGACAGGTATTATCTGCATTAATGAAGTCTTTTGTATCGTGGTATGATTCTGTGATGTGTTCATGTCTGTGGTTGTATTTATTTTGTTCCTTTAAGTGTGTAAATGACAAGATTCTCTATTTGTGCACGCCCTTTGTCTGTGCATACTGTGATGGAATTATAGGGCTTGTTGGGGAAAACAAGGTTTGTCATTGCAAATTTTCCGCTTTTCTCAAACATCTCGATGCTTGATCTGTCTATAAATATACGCAAGCCGATTTTGTTTCCCGAGGAGAATGCCGGTGCCGTGGTGACAGCGGGAAAATCCTGGCTGAAGTCTGTTATTCCGCTGTTTCTTCTGTCGAAAGACACAGTGTTTGCTGCCACATCGTATTGCATCACGACATTGTCTCCGGTATCGTTCTTCAGTGTCAGTGTCACTTTACCTGCCTTTTTGGCTGCGATATCCATCTGTATTTCGCAAATGCCGTCGTTGGCTGCCGGCAAGTCGAATGTGCGCGGTTTCTTTGTGACGGATGTCCTGCCGGTTTTTATGAACACCTTGTCGCGTAGTTTCGCCACTTCCGGAGAAGGTGCCGATGCCGCATATACCTGTCCGTCTTCAGCCTTGAACAGTTCTATATCGCGCGGAAGTGTGTTCGCACTACGGAATTGCCTTGTCGGCACTTCCGCCGCATACTGCCAGTTGCTCATCCATCCTATTGCGATGCGTCTGTTTGCCGGTGCGTTGCTCCAGCTCACCGTGGCGTAGTGGTCCTTGCCGTAGTCCATCCATTTTGTCGGTACGTTTCCCTCCATATCCTTATCAGGAGTGAATGTAGTGCCGTCGAAGTCGCCTATGAAATACTGTGTGGCGCTTCCGCCGAACGGGCCTCCCGGGTTGATGCTGCATATAAGCATCCATTTCTTTTCATCGCTTCCCCTTACTTTCAGTTCAAATAAGTCGGGACATTCCCATACTCCCTCCTGTGAGCCAAGTCCCTTGCCGAACGCGCTTTTCAATGTCCATTCCTTCAGATCCGGTGAGGTGAATATAAGCATTTCGTGTTCAAGGGCGTGTGCGAGCAACAGATTCCATTCGCCTGTATACTTGTTGTAGAACATATTTGGGTCTCGGGCTTCGCTCTCAAGAGTTATTATGGGGTTCCCGGGATAAATGTTGAATGTCTCCCCGTTGTCTGTGCTCCATGCGAGGCTCTGCATCTGGTTTGTTCCTGCTGAAGTGTAAAGCGAAACGATAGTGTTGTTGCCGAATCCTGCGGTGTTGTCTTTGTCGATCACAGAGCTTCCGCTGAACACGTAGCCGAGACCGTTTGGCCTGATGGCTGTAGGATGATGCTTCCAGTTTACAAGGTCTGAGGATGATGAGTGTCCCCATGACAGGTTCTGCCATTTTGATCCGTAGGGGTTATATTGGTAATACAGATGCCATACACCGTCCTTGTAAACCATGCCGTTAGGGTCGTTCATCCATCCGTACAGCGGCGTATGGTGGAATGCCGGTCTGTATCTTTCACTGTTGGCGGTGTCGAAGCTGTCGGAAAGTTTCAGGCTTTTCCAACAGGCATCCTCTTTTGCCTCGCGTACAGTGGAACGGCTCTGCGATGTTACAATATTCAGCGTCACGTCGTGTCCGGCATATTCGCTGAGGTCGAGCGGAACGGTATAGTCAACCTTCGACTTTGCCAGGCGCACATAAATGGTCTTGGCCGTATTCCCGTCTACCAATACATTCACGGTGGCATCGTCGTTAGCTTCCTGTACTGGCATAAGCAGATAGTGCGCTTTGCCGTTTATGCGCACCAAGGTGTTGTTCACACCGAGATGATTAATCTCGATATCCTCTGTCGGGCCGGCATTGACCGATAGAGCCAGCGCCCCCGCCATTATAGTTGTGATTCCTGCTTTTTTTAATAAGTTCATGATTTAAATAGGTTTTATTTGTTTATTATATAATCCAAACCGGTTGTTTTCAGGTTCCGCCGGTTGATGTCTCCTTTTGCGGCCATATACCGTTTTTATAAAGGTTATGGCACTGATGAGTCATCACCGATGTTGTTCTTTGTGTCTGCAAATTTACAATATTAGTACAATAAAGGCTATAATTAATTCTGCACAGGCTATAAAAAAACGGTCATGGATGATTTTTTATAGTTAAAGGCAATCTTTTTATGTTATATTTCTTACGGTGTAAGCCTGTCTGTTTAACTTTCAAGGAACATCCAAATACCAATTATTCAAGTAGCAGATTGCCGGTGTTTACTTGGTTACCAAAAACGCCATTTATCCGAATAAATTAACGCCAAATTACCGAATATATATAAGCCGAATTACCGAATATGCAAAAATATGCGTATCTTTGCAGCACAAACAATTGGTATATGGAAGGTTATAGACATAGAATAATGGACGGCCTGCTGGCCAAAAAGTTGCAGGCCAAAGGTGCGGTGCTTATTGAAGGGCCGAAGTGGTGCGGAAAGACGACGACGGCGGAAGAAATCGCAGCCAGTAAGGTATTGCTGTCAAGAAGCGACACGAAAGAGCATTTTAAAAATCTTTTGCAAATCGACATGGATACCGCCCTTTCCGGTGAATCTCCGATGCTGATAGACGAATGGCAGACCGTTCCCAAACTGTGGGATGCGGTGCGCTATACCGTCGATCACCGCCGTAAAATGGGACAGTTCATCCTGACCGGTTCCGCCGTACCTGACAAAGAGGCGGAAGAAGAGAGGGAACATTCGGGTACGGGGCGGTTCGCGTGGCTCACAATGCGTCCGATGAGCCTGTTCGAATCAGGTGAATCGAATGGAAGTGTAAGTCTGGCCGCATTGTTCACAGCCCCGGAAAAGATACTGGAAAGGAACGCATTAAAATTGCAGGATATCGCTTTTCTGATTTGCCGTGGAGGATGGCCGATGGCCGTAGGGCTTCCTGAAGAGGTGGCTTTGGAGCAGGCTTTCGACTATTACGATGCGGTGACGAAAGAAGATATTACGAAAGTGGACGGTGTAAAACGGGCTTCGGAACGGGTACAACGTCTGATGCGGGCATACGCGCGTCATCAGGGTACGCAGGTCTCGATTGCCACGCTGCGCGAGGATTTGAAGAACAACGACACGGCAACACTCGACGACGATACCATCATTTCATATCTCGAAGCGTTGCGAAAGATTTTCGTGGTGGAGGATATGCCTGCGTGGAATCCCAATCTGCGCTCGAAGACCGCTATACGCACCGGCGATACCCGATATTTTGTCGATCCGTCGATTGCTACAGCGGCATTAGGCATAGGCCCTTCCGACCTCGTGAACGATCTGAACACGATGGGCTTTTTCTTTGAAGCGATGTGCGTAAGGGATTTGCGCGTTTTTGCCGAAGCTCTGAACGGCAAGGTCTATCATTACCGGGACAAGAACGGATTGGAGTGCGATGCAGTGGTGCATTTGCGTAACGGGCAATACGGACTGATTGAAATAAAACTCGGCGGACAATCTCTGATAAACGAAGGCTCGGTGACGCTCAATGCGCTGGCAGCGCAAATCGACACCTCCCGCATGAAAGTTCCGGCATTCAAAATGATTTTGACTGCTACGGGAGAATACGCCTATCGCCGTCCGGAAGACGGAATATACGTCGTGCCTATCGGCTGCCTGAAGCCATAGTGCGGAAAGGGGCTTCCTTTCTACACTTTTCAACCAGCGGCGGTAAGTGTCTGTGTCGCAGATTTCCCCGTCGGCTTCGTCGGCTCTCCTGAACAGGTCTATGATGATATCCTCTTTCTCTATCTTGGAGCCACGGCGGTCTTTTACAATATTAGTACAATAAAGGCTATAATTAATTCTGCACAGGCTATAAAAAAACTGTCATGGATGATTTTTTATAGTTAAAGGCAATCTTTTTTATGCCTGTATTACTATCTTTGCATGAAGATAAACTTCATCCGGAAATTTCCGATAAGCTTTATTGCGTTCGGCCGGTATTATCTTTGCACACACCTAAGACAAGTAGAAACCTGAGAAATAATAAAAACATAATGTACAGACTTTTTGTATGCGGCCTTTTTGCGGCCTTTTTGCTGGTCATGTCCGGATGTTCCGAAGACAGGATTTATAGAATAGGAGTGTCACAATGCAGCAGTGACGACTGGCGCACGAAGATGAATGACGAGATTAAGCGTGAGATAATGTTTCATGAAGACGCTGTGGTGGAGATACGCTCTGCCGATGACGACAGCAAGAAGCAGATTGCCGATATAAAGTATTTTGCCGACAGTGGTTTTGATATCATCATTGTCTCACCGAATGAGGCTGCCACGCTCACTCCTATAATAAAAGAGGTGTATGAGAGAGGTCTGCCTGTCATTATCTTTGACCGTAATATTATTGGAGACACCTATACCGCCCGTCTCGGTGTGGATGATGTGGGGATCGGTCGCTCGGCGGCACATTATGCCCTGCAGATGCTCGGAAATCATCCTAAGGCGATAGAGATATTCGGCCTGAAAGGCTCCACTCCTGCCGAAGACAGACACACGGGCTTTACCAAGGAGTTCATTAAAGGCGGAGGCGAGATCTTGGAGAGCGCGGCGGCCGACTGGAATAAGGAGGATGCCGTGCCGCTGGTCGATTCGCTGCTGAGGATACACGACGATGTAGACCTGATATATGCCCATAACGACCGTATGGCCATAGGTGCGTCCGAGGTGGCGCGGAAGCTTGGGCGTGATATAAAGATAATAGGAATAGATGCCGCGCCCGACATCGGTATAAAGGCTGTGGCCGACGGTGTGCTCGATGCAACGTTTCTCTATCCTACCGAAGGGCATCGCCTTATACGCACGGCATTGGCCATATTGAAGGGCGAGCCATATAAGCGCGAGGTGTGTTTTCCTGTATCGTCGGCTGTCGACCACACCAATGCCGACATTCTGCTTCTCCAGAACGAAACGCTTAGAGACGAGACAGAGAAAATGCATATTCTTAAAATGCGCATAGATGACTACTGGACAAAACATTCGTCGCAGACATCGCTTTTTTATGCCACAATAGTTATAATGATACTTCTTTGCGGAGTTCTGTTCCTTGTGTTGAGAGCCTTCTGGCAACGCAAGAGGCATCAGAAAGCACTGATGGAACAGAATCGCCTTTTGGAAGAGCAGCGTGACATGCAGGCACTGCTTAATGAGAAATTTCAGGAGGCGACGCGCTCCAAACTTGCATTCTTTACCAATGTCTCGCATGACCTGCGCACACCGCTTACACTCATATCGGAGCCTGTGGCGCAGCTGGCATCTGCCGCAAACCTGACACAGCAGCAGGCTGTCATGGTGAGGATTGCCGACAAGAATGTGAGAATACTTCAAAGACTTATCAACCAGATACTGGACTTCAGAAAATATGAGAGCGGAAAGCTCGACCTGAAACTTTCGGAGGTTGATTTCGGTGCAGTCGTGGCTGAATGGATGGAGGCTTTCTATGCCGTTGCGCGTAAGCGTGACATGAAGCTGACGCTTGATACACCTCAGGGCGGAAGTGTCTTTCTCGCCATTGACGTAGAGAAGATTGAGCGCGTGTTCTTCAATCTTATCTCAAATGCTTTTAAATATACTCCCGACAACGGCTCCATACGTGTGTCATATACCACAGACGGCGACAGTCTCGTATTCAGCGTGGCGGATACCGGTGAGGGAATAAGCGGCCGCGACATCGGTAATATTTTTGACCGTTTCTTTCAGGCGGACCGTGTACGTCCAAAGGGTTCCGGCATAGGGCTGTCCCTTGTAAAGGCGTTTGTAGAATTGCACGACGGCAATATTTCTGTGGAAAGTGCCATTAATAAAGGTTCGGTGTTTACTGTCACGCTTCCTGTAAGACATGTGGCCGATACGCCTGCCGTGGCGTCAAAGAGTGTCGTTACGCGTGATGTTGAGATTGAGCTTGACACAGTTGAGGCAGATGCCGGCTTTGATTCCGGCAAGCCTCTTGTGCTTGTCGTTGACGATAATGCGGATATGCTGGCCCTTGTGCGGAGTCTGCTGGCGGATGACTATAATGTTATCACCGCGCCTGACGGCCGTGAGGGTATGAGGCTTTCTGCCAAATATGTGCCCGATCTCGTGATTTGCGATATAATGATGCCGGTAATGGATGGCCTGGAGTGTTGCAGGAAAATAAAGGAGGAGATCTCCACTTCACATATTCCCGTTCTTTTGCTTACGGCCTGTTCAATGGACGAGCAGCGCGCGGAGGGTTATGACAATGGTGCCGACGGCTATTTGTCGAAGCCGTTCGGTGCTGATGTGCTGAAGGCAAGATGCCGGAGCCTTATTGCCAACCGCAAACGTATAAAAGACTTGTGGCAGAGTGGCGTGGCAGGCGGTGTGGCCGCTGGCGAAACCGAAGAGCCGGACCGTGCAATGCCTGTTTCGGATATAGACAGCTGTTTCTATGATTCGTTTATAAAGGTGTTTCAGGCGGAGATGGGCAATTCCGACCTGAGTGTGGAGCAGATTGCCTCAAGCATGGGACTGGGTCATTCGCAGTTCTACAGGAAGATAAAGGCCCTCACCAACTATTCGCCTGTAGAGCTGATGAGGCAGTTGAGGCTTAAGCATGCGCGCATGCTTCTCACAACCACCGGCATGTCGGTGAGCGAAGTGGCATATAAGGTCGGATTCTCCAATCCTGCATATTTCACAAAATGCTATAGAAGCGCTTTCGGTGAAACTCCCACTGACTTGCGCGGGCGTATAGGGCACAAGGCTTAGACGTGTTCCCATTGCCGTATGGACATTCACATATAGTAGACCGACGTATATTGACAAGCAACCTGTTCTCTTTGGGGAGCAGGTTGTTCTTTTATCGTGAACAGGCTGATGTCAATGTCCAATCATGCCATTCTCAAACCGCAATCCCGTTATTTGTAATCCTGTCGGCTTAAGCCGACAGAGTTGCCGACTGGAGTCGGCTGATATGTCGACTGGAGCCGACGGATGTGCTGACTATAGCCGACAGTATTGCAAACAGCCTGTACGGACGTTGCCGACGGCCTGTGCGCAGTTTGAAAGCATACCTATTGCGGTTTGTTTCCGTGCGTTTTCAAATTTAAGACCTGCCGGTTTGCAGAATTCCGTGTCGTTTCCTGCTTTTTGCTATTATAAATCCGGCATCCGTTATAAAATATTCGTCATGGCTTGATTTTTAATAGCCTGTGCAGTATATTTTATACTTATCCTTCATTATATGCGTTAATTTTGCGTTGTAAAATTAACAATACCAAAAATATAAAACCGAAAACATGAAACAAACAATCCTCAGTGCAATCTTGCTGTTCGTTATTACAATTGCAGTGCAGGCACAGAACATCACTGTGCACGGAAAGGTGCTCTCGAAGACGGATGGCGAACCGTTAATAGGGGCATCGGTTCTTTGTGAATCAACGAAGACGGGAGCCACAACCGACATTGACGGCAATTTTAAGATCTCAGTTCCCGAAGGCTCGGCCTTGAAAGTGTCCTACATGGGATTCGTGCAGGCGAGTGTCAAGGCAGAACCGCAGATGACAATACATCTGAAGGAGAATGAGGAACTTCTCAATGAGGTGGTTGTCGTGGGATATTCCGCCGAGAAAAAGGCGGATCTTACCGGTTCTGTATCTGTGGTGAAGATGAAAGATGTGGCGGATACTCCTACAGGTAACGTAATACAGGCGCTGCAGGGTAGGGTGGCCGGTGTGAGTATTACGACAGACGGTACACCGGGAGGTCTCGGCACAGGAACTTCCATACGTGGCGCGTCTTCTTTCCGTGGCGAGGCCAACGGCCCGCTTTATGTCATTGACGGAGTAATGACCCGCGAGAATCCCGGCACTATCCTCAACAGTAATGACGTTGAGTCCATACAGGTTCTAAAGGATGCGGCTTCCGCCTCAATATATGGAGCCCAGGCGGCGAATGGTGTCATAATCATCACTACCAAGCGTGCGAAAAAGGGTGAATGCAGGGTTACTTTTGATGCAACGCTTACTTTGCAGACATACCATAGCGGTCTTGATATGCTGAGTGCGGCACAGTGGGGCGAGGTGTATTGGTCTGCATATAAGTATTCTTATGGTACAACTCCGAATTCGGAACTGTACGGCAACGGGGCGACACCGGAACTGCAGCCGTATGTCAATCTAAACGGGGTTCCAGTGAATCCGCAGAATACCGATTGGGAGAAAGAAATACACCGTACGGCATTGATGCAGACCTATAGTATAGGGCTTTCGAAAGGGGAAGAGAACGGGTCTTCGTCACTCTCATTGAGCTGGCTTGATCACGACGGTATAATAAAGGGCTCTGATTTTCAGAAAGCCAATGCCCGTTTCAGTTCGGACTATGCTTTTCTTGACAGCCGGTTGCGTGCGGGAGGAAATGCTACTGTGAACTGGTGGCGCCAGCATAACGCTCCGGGCGGGATAGAGGAGAATGCAATCAGGATGCATCCTGCAAGAACGGTTTATGACTCTGAAGGCAACTATAACGATCAGGTGGCGTTCGGACTTAACGACACTCCGAACATAATGCGCCAGATTAATGAGGAGAAGAACAACGGGCATGAATACTGGAGGGTGTTCGGTAATGTATATATGTCTGTAGAGCCGGTAAAGAACCTTATATTGAAGACAAACTTCGGTGTGAACTATCATAACGGTACAGACAAGACTTTTACGCCTGCGAATCTTCGTGACAAGACGAACTATCTGCGCCAGTATTCAAGCAAGACTGTGGACTGGGTATGGACCAATACCGCACAGTATAATCTTGATTCAGGCAAAAATTCATTCATGGCATTGCTCGGAATTGAAGCCAAGCGCAATCACTTTGAAGATATGTTCGGTGAGGGTAAGGGACTTGAGCTTGAAAATACAGACTATATATATCTTTCTAATGTGACGGCAAACAAGAATGTCGGTTCCGGAGCCTCAAACTATTCGATGTTCTCGGTCTTCGGAAAGATGAACTATGCCTGGGACAACAGATACCTCGTTTCCTTTACGCTTCGCCGGGACGCTTCATCACGTCTTTCATCCGGGCATAACTACGACTGGTTCCCGTCGGTGTCGGCCGGCTGGCGCATTTCTCAGGAAAGCTTCATGGAATCCGCACGCTCATGGCTCACAGACTTGAAAATACGTGGCGCATACGGTGTGAACGGTAATGACATAATAGCCAATGACGCCTTTTATGCCAAGTACTCGATGGATCTCGACCGCGCCGCGTATGCCATGGGAGGCGGCAATACTCTCTCGCCGGGCGCCTTGCGCCTGCGCAGCACTAATCCTGACCTGACGTGGGAAAAGACATATCAGACAAATTTCGGCTTTGACGCATCGTTTTTTAGCAGCCGTCTGTTGCTTTCGTTTGACTATTTCTATAAGAAAACGGATAATATGCTTGTGGAAAAGCCGTATATCGCGACAATAGGAGAGGGAGGCTACTGTTGGTATAACGGCGGCTCAATGGTTAATAAGGGAGTGGAAGTGTCTGTGGAATGGCGACATTCGCTCGCCAACGGACTCAGCTATAATATAGGATTGAATGTCACCGCAATGAAGAATGAGGTGACGGATCTCATGGAGGATATATATTACACATGGGGCGGAGGAAACGGCAGGGACAAGAGCATTGTCGGACAGTCTCTCGGCTCATGGATGGGATATAAGACCGACGGGATATTCCGTACTCAGGAGGAAGTTGATGAGTATAAGGCTAAATATAAGGTCAGCTTCGGTTCTCCGGCTGTGGGTCGCATACGGTATGCCGATGCCGACGGTGACGGTGAGATCAGCGACCGCGACCGTACATGGTTAGGCTGCGATCTTCCTAAGGCTCAGTTTGGAATCAGTCTCGGTGCAAATTGGAAAGGCTTCGACCTCAGTATGTTCTTCAACAGTATAATACGTGATGCATGGAACAATTCAAAGTACTATACCGATTTCTTCCCGTTGTGGACCGGCAATCATGGAACCAAACTTCTCGAAGCTGCTGCTGCCTATGACGATTATCTCCGTACGGGATATTACAGTTCTGATATTCCGGCTCCATCGGTAGACAATACAAACAATGAGGACAAGGGGTCGGAATACTATATAGAGAACGGTTCTTTCCTGCGTCTGAAGACACTTACGCTTGGCTACACTCTTCCGGAGAAAATCCGTGAGAAGCTGTATATCAAGAACGCACGTATATATTTCCAGGCACAGAACTTATTTACAATAACCTCATACAGTGGAGCGGATCCGGAAGGTCTCGGCTATCCGTATGCCATGCCGAAGCAGTATACATTTGGTATTCAAGTCGGTTTCTAATAACGTTTAAAAATAAAATAAATGAAACTTAAAAATATGATTACAGCTGCCGTCGCAGGTCTGGTTTTGAGTGCGTGCAGCAATGATTTTCTTGAGAATAAGCCACAGGGTATTATATCAGACGGAAACATGAACGACCCGGAGGCGGTAGACCTGCTCGTGAACAGTGCCTATGCCACTTTCGGATGCCGCTATGCCGATTCGAACGATCCGCATCTTTTTCCCGTTACTAACTGGAGCTATGGGGAAGTGCGTGCGGACAATGCCTATAAGGGAGGAGGCGGAGAGACTGATTTATGGGAAGTGCATGATATGGAAACAGCCAGAATCAATCCCGATAACGGTTTCCTCGACGGTAAATGGTTTAATGTATACTGTGGTATTTCACGTTGTAATTCAGCTATACGTGCTCTCGGCAATGTTGATGAAGACGTAATCAAGGAGAAGAATGTCAGGATAGCGGAAATACGCGTCATCCGCGACCATTGGTATTTTGAACTTGTCCGGCTTTTCAACCGTATCCCGTATATGGAGGTCGGGCTGCCGGAAAGCGACTACCCGTCGGTACGTAATGATGAGTTTACCCGTGAGCAGCATTTGGCCCGCATTGCCGGTGACCTTGTTGATGCTGCAAAAGTCCTGCCTGAGTCACAGACGGAAACCGGCCGCATAAACCGGCGTATTGCACTTGCCTATGCGGCTAAGGTGAAATTGTATCAGGCTTATGAACAGGACCCTCAGACAAACATGGTGGTCAATATAAATAAGGGACTTCTTAAGGAAGTTGTGGAACTTATTGATCGTGTGCAGGGCTACAGGCTTCTTGATGATTTTCAGCAACTGGACCTTTTGGAATATGAGAATGGTCCGGAATCGGTGTTTGCAATTCAGTTTTCAAAAGATGACGGTTCCGGGGGTGTCGGCCGCGTGAATTGGAGCATGCTTCTCAATTCCATGACGGGGCCGGGCTGCCCGTGGCAGGGCGACGGCTTTTTCCTTCCTTCTCAGGACCTTATAAACGCTTATCAGACTGATGCCGACGGATTGCCGGTATTTGACTATCAGAGTATGCCGGATTACGGCAAGGTGGTTTTCAGTGAAGACGGTGAGGAATATACCCTTGAGAATGTCGGAGGCTGTGTGGATCCGCGTCTTGACTTCGTTACGGGACGCCCTACAATACGCTACAAGACTTATGTGGAAGCGCCATGTGGGCTTTGGGTACGCAACAGCGATGTCTATGGGTATAATAATACCAAGCGTTTCTGGCTCTCTCCTGAGTCGAAAGAGGCCACTCACGGATGGCCATGGGGAGCGTCTGCGCTCAACTGGCAGATTATACGCTATGCGGATCTTCTTCTCTATAAGGCCGAGGCGTTGATAGAGATAGGCGGAGACGGTCTTGAGGAGGCCCGCAGGCTTATCAACCGTGTCCGTCAGCGTGCGATGAACAGTGCTTATGTGAGAGATTTTGATGATCCTTCAAAGTATGCGGCCAATTATAAGATTGGGCTGTATCCTGCCGACGGATGGAATCAGGATTATGCCCGTAAGGCTCTGAGGACCGAAATGCGTCTTGAAAAGGCGATGGAAGGTGAGCGTTTTTTTGACCTCGTCCGTTGGGGCATAGCAAAGGAAACCATGAACAGATATTTTGAAGTTGAGAAGGATAACCGAATATATTACGGTAACGCTTCGTTTGAGACAGGTGAGGAATACTTTCCTATACCTGTGGCACAATATAATTTCTCGGGTGGAATATATGTTCAAAATCCGGGGTATCCCGCATTCTGATGTTGAAAAATGCCGGAACAAAGGCGTAGAATGTACATGCCGCAGCCGTAGAACCGCATGTCGGGGCCGGCAGACAAGAATGATTATATGTAGTTGATGGTAAAAAGATTGTTATAGGCAGGAGACAGACAACATTTTTCTGATTGTTGCGGGCAGCATGCGGATAGTATGTTGCCCGCTTTTATAATATATCTGATTAAGAATTTCGGCTCAGTAGAAAATCAGGGGGGAAAGCAAATAAGTTTGCCAAGCGAAAAAGGGGCAGTAGAAAATCGGCTGACACGCAAACCCGCAGGCTATGAATAACTGGGCTCAACGGAAACGTCCGTTTGTTGCTTTCATCCTCCATGTAGGGACGTGCCTTTGGCACGTGTCAGGCGGAAAAGCGGGATCTTCCTTTAGTACGTATATGTAAAAAAACGCCACTACTCTCTACGAGCGGTGACGTTCAAGCCTATGTTTAACTAAAAATCCTTTCTAATTCTTATTTTGCCTTCTTAGTCTGAGACCCGCCGCTATAAGTATAGCGGACAGGGCTTCATAACTAATACTAACCTTTTTGTTTTCCAAGGAGCCTCACGGCTGCTCGCGTTATCCGTTTAATGAAAACTTTCTTTCTACCAAAAACTAAAACCTAAAACTATAAATATTACTACTAACCTAAAACAATCTATTAACCTTTTGACGTTGCAAAGGTATGAAGTTTGCGTTAAACCTGCAATATATTTCCACTATGAAATAATGAAAAATCCTTTATTCTTGACCTAAGTCAAAACTATTGTTATCGTACACATATATGTAGAGGTCAATATAGAGTCTTGCTGTCGCTGTCCTTCCATAATTCGAATGCTTTCCTTGCTTCTTCTGGCATGAAAATCTCAGACGGCTTCTTTCTGTTTTCCGGTTTCAGTTCAAGTTCCTGATAAATAAACTCATCGTCAAATCCGATTTCGGCCGCATCCTTGCGGTTGTTGCCATAGTATATCTTGTCGATATGTGCCCAGTAGATGGCACCGAGACACATCGGGCACGGCTCGCATGAGGTGAAGATCTCGCATCCGCTGAGGTTGAATGTACCCATCTTTTTTGCAGCGGCTCTTATTGCGCTCACCTCGGCATGTGCCGTAGGGTCACAATTGATTGTGACGCAGTTTGACGCTTCCGCCACAATCTCACCGTTCTTTGCTATGACGGCTCCAAATGGGCCGCCTCCGTTTCTTACGCTTTCTTCCGACAAGCGTATGGCTCTCATCATAAGTTCTTTTTTGTTCATTGTTGTTTTTCCTCCTCTTTGTTTTTGTTGTAAATGTCGCTTATCACCATTCCGGCCAAGGTGAGGCCGAATATGCCGGTGATGTGGGCGACAGAACCGTTTATCTGTGCTTTGTAGTCGCATTGTTCGTCTGTCGTTCCTTTGTTTTTCAGAAGTTCTTCGCTGAACACACACTTGAATTTTCTTGCCGGACGCATGTTCGTCTGTTTGAACTTCCTTCTCAATGCTGCTCCGAGCGGGCATCCCCTTACTTTCCAGAACTCTGCGACCTGTATCTTCTGCGGGTCCATTTTCAGTGCCGCGCCCATGGATGAAAAGAATTTGGCTTTGGTAGCGCAGGCAAGGCGTATTAGCAGCACTTTGTCTTTCAGGCTGTCTATGGCGTCTATTATGTAGTCGTAGCCATCGAGACGGAAACTTTCCGCAGTATCCTCGTTGAATGCCTTATGCATGGCCGTAATGTTTGCGTTCGGGTTAATCTCAAGCAGCCGTTGTCTGAGCACCTCCACCTTTGGGAGGCCTACCGTGGATTGGACGGCCATAAGCTGGCGGTTGACGTTTGTAATGGCGACGTTGTCGAAGTCGGCAATGGTCATGTTGTGTATGCCTGAGCGTACAAGACATTCGGCACACCAGCTTCCCACGCCTCCTATACCTATTATTATAACCCGTTTTTCTTTGAGGGCATTCATCGTCTCGCTGCCGACAAGCAGTTCTGTTCTGTTGAAAATGTCATTTTCAGTGTGCATGGTGTCGTAATGAGTTTGTGTCTGTTATTTCTTCCTTTGTCTTACAATCACTTTGTCATTGGCAGTCAGTCCCGGTATGTCAACATTGTATGTAACTCCGTTAGGAATAAGGAATGTGTATTCATAGTGGCCTTTGGAGGTTAGTTTCCATGATGCCTCTATGTCTCCGTATGGCGTGTGTGTCTTTGCACGCGCCCAGGTGATGCGCGGTTGGTATGCCATGGTGGGATGGTCTGCCGGACGTCTGTCTGCATGCGGACTCAGTATTACATGGCTGAATCCTGATTTTCCGGGCCGTATGCCGGCCATGTAGGCATACATCCATTCAGCCACGGCACCGTATGCGTAGTGGTTGAAAGAGTTCATGTTCCAGTGGTGTTTATGGAAACCGTCTTCTTTGGTGTATGAGTCCCACCGTTCCCATACAGTGGTTGCACCTTGGTCTATACTGTACAGCCATGATGGGTTTTTACGTTGCAGGAGAAGTGAATAGGCGAGGTCGTCCATGTCGAGTTTTGAGAGGGTGGTGCATAAAAGACCTGTGCCGATGAATCCTGTTGACAGTTTGTAGCCGTTTGTCTCAATCTTCATCCGCAGTGAATCCTTTGCTGCCTCTCTGTACTGTTCGGGCAGCAGATTCATGTTGAGTGCAAGAATGTATGCTGTCTGCGTTTTTTCCCGTAGTTCGCCGTTGGCTTCCATATATCTTCTTCTGAATTCTTCAGCAATGTTGTCATACAGTTTTCTGTAGCGCATCATTTCCTGTCGTTTGCCAAGTGTACGGCTTATACTGTCCATCAGTTGTGCGGAATAGGCATAATATGCCATGTTCACGAAGCGTCGTTCCAGTTCGTCGTATGCAAGCCAGTCACCGGTCTTCGGTTCTCCGCCTATGTAATTGTATGTTACTGAATCTGTTGAGCCTTTCTTTTCAGGAACGGTTTCTTTCTGTGTCGCGAGCCACTCCATCCATCGGGTCATACTCTCGTAGTTTTCTTCCAGAATCTTTCTGTCGCCTGTCATGTCGTATACGACCCATGGCACAATCACTCCCGCGTCTCCCCATGCTCCCGTACCGAAGCCCCAAAAATTCGGAAACGGGGCTATGTCGGGATATGCTCCGTCTTCGCGCTGTGAGTTACGCATGTCCCGCATCCATTTTCGGTAGAAATCCTTCACGTCGGAGTTGTATAACGCTGTGCGGGCAAAGATATGGGTGTCACCGGTCCATCCAAGCCGTTCGTCGCGTTGAGGACAGTCGGTGGGTATGCTTAGAAAATTGCCTCTTTGGCCCCACCATATATTTCTGTAAAGGCGGTTGATATCAGTATCGGAGCATTCGAATTCTCCCCATTCCGTTATTTCCGAGCCTACCACCTGTCCCGTTATGCTGCGTATCTCGACATCGTCTGTGGCTTTTATTGATACATATCTGAATCCCATGAACGTGTGTCGCGGATGGTATTTCTCTCCTTTGCTGTTGCCGTTGAAGGTATATGATATTCTTGATTGTGCTTTTCTAAGATTATATGTCCATACGCTGCCGCCGGGTCCGTCGTCGAGACGTCCTTTTTGGTCACCGTTGTCGTTGAGCATCTCACCATGACAAAGCTCCATTGTAACTCCCTTTTGCGCTTTGGCCTCAAAGGCAATCCAGCCTACCATGTTCTGGCCGAGGTCTACCACGGCGGTCTCTCCTTTGTGAAGTGTGAATTTCTTGTTTTTGATGACCCTGTCTGTTTTTATCATTCCGAAGGCCGTTCCTGTGGGAATGGTGCTGCTGTATACTGTTATCGACTGCGGATGACGCCACAGCCGTTTGTCGCGTATGCGCACTTCCGGTCCTTCAAACGGAATGATATTTGCATTTATGTCACAAATGGTGTCGGCAGCCAGCCAGTTTGACGGAATACGGCGTGCGTCATAGATTTCTCCGTTGTATATGTCACCAGATATAAGCGGTCCCTCATTGGTGTATTCCCATGTGGTGTCTGTCGATGCGACAATATTGCCGTTTATTTCTATTTCGGCCATGAATGCCATCTGTGGGTTATTGCCGTAAACGCCACGGCTGATGCCTCCGCTCCACCACCCGTGGCTGAGTTGTGCCTGTATCTCGTTTTTTCCTTTGTGAAGATATGGAGTGAGGTCGGTTGACTGATATGTCACTTCTTTCCGGTAGTCTGTCCATCCCGGTTTCAGTTGATGTCCGTCGATATGCTTTCCGTTTACAATAATGTCGTAGATACCCAGTGCGGAGGCCCTTATCACGGCATTTTCCACATTCGTATCTATTATAATTGTTTTACGGAACAGAGGCATACCCATGTCTTCTTTCGCTTTGCCAGCATTCATTACGGCGTGTTTGTTGCCGGTTATCCATTGTGCCCTCCCTATGCTTTTTTCTGCATAAGCATTGGCTGTTGCCGTGATTCCCAGTGTCAGTGCGATTATTATGTTCTTTGTCAGATCGGAAGTTTTCATTTTTTTTATTGTAAGTCAGTAGTATATTTGATAATTTACCGTTTTATGTATAAAGGAATCGGTTAGTATATGCCGTTGTTATTTGAGCACCGGCCACCCCTTGTCGTCCCAGGTGATGGTTTTTTCTATGAGGATGGAAGCTCCGTTGCGTGCGATGCTGTATCCGTGGCATATAAAAATGTCTTCATTGTCAAAACGGTATACGGCACAATGGCCGGCGGCCTCAAGTTTTTTCTTGTCTCCTTCAAATATTACAAGACCTCCTCCTTCGTTCATGTCCTTTCCGTCGGGGCCGGTATACGGGCCTGCAACATGGCGGCTTCGTCCTACAGCCACTTTATAGGTGCTTTCCATTCCACGACAACAGTAGTCCCAAGATACAAACAGATAATAATAACCGTCATGTTTGAAAATGAAAGGTGCTTCCACTGGATTGGCATTCCCGTCAGTCTTGCGTCTTGCGATAGTGTGCGGTTTTTCACCCTTTGCAATGTGCATGGAAGTGTCGAGCCTCACAATCTGTATGCCGTCCCAAAAAGAGCCGTAGGCAAGCCATGCCTCACCGTTGCCGTCGATAACGAAATTAGGATCGATGGCGTTCCAGTTGTCCCGTTTTCCCTTTGAACATACTATTGCACCGTGGTCATTCCATATTGTGCCGGGCTCAAGTCTGTCGGCGGACATCAGTCCGATTGCCGATGTGTTTTTGCCGAAGGTGGAGCAGCTGTAGGCCATCCACCATTTGCCTCGGTGGCGGATAATGTCCGGTGCCCATACGTGTTTTTTGAATCCGGGCACAGAGTCGTGTGTCCATTGAGGTATGACACTCATTACAGGACCGGCAAGCGTCCAACTCTTCCTGTTGTTGGAAATGGCGTGTTGTATGCCGTGTCCGGTGCTGAATACATGATATCGTTTTCCGTCGAATGCCATCACAGGATCGTGCACCATTAGTGTGTCTGTTGCCGGTATGTCTGTGTGGCGGAGTGATTGGGCTTGTATGTTTACTGACAGTACTGTTGCCGTTGTCAGTATAATGGTTTTTATGTTCATAATGCGTTATGTTTTGGAGTTTTTTTATTCAGTATAATAGCAATAGACCGGCCGCAGCACAGTAGCCAATCATTTTTATAGGATTGATTTTAAGGAACATCGTGCCGATGAATGTTGCTGCAAACAATGCGCAGCTTATCCAGAACTGCCATGGACTTTCACTTGGAGTGGAAAAGTTTTCGGGAGTCATAAGTAGAAGTGTTGCGGCTCCGAGGAGACCGGCAACGGCAGGGCGGAGACCGGTGAATATGCTTTGTACGGCCGGGGTGTTCATATATTTCATAAACATTTTGCTTATGATAATCATGAGGATAAGAGAGGGGAGTACGAGGGCGAACGTGGCGGTGGCGCTTCCAAGAATGGCCATGGTGTTGCTCATACCGGCATTATGTATGGCTGTATAGCCACAGTAGGTGGCACTGTTTATTCCTATTGGTCCTGGTGTCATCTGGCTGATTGCCACAATATCCGTGAACTCACTTGTGGAGAGCCAGTGCCAGCGGTGTACCACTTCGGTTTGGATTAATGAAAGCATGCCGTAGCCACCTCCGAATCCGAAAAGCCCTATTTGGAAGAATGTTATGAAAAGATAGATATAGATCATAATTGCAGAATCGTTTTTTATTCTGTTGGTTTTATAAATTTGCCGTACACATAGCCTCCTATGGCAGCAAGTAGTATTATGAGTATCGGAGATACTCCGAAAGCCCAGATGGCAAGAGCGGACATGATAGGTATCCAACAGTTTGCCAGTCCTATTTTTGCACTTTTAGCAAGATTGAATGTTGGAACGGCAATGAGTGCCACCACGGCCGGACGTATTCCACGGAACATTGCCGCCACGGCTTTATTGTCTTGAAACTGGCGGAAAAACATTGCTATAAGCAGTATGATGATGAACGACGGGAGTGCTGTACCTATTGTAGCGCATATTGCTCCGCGTGTTTTTCTGAGCTTGTAGCCTATAAAGGTGCTTATATTTATGGCAAACACGCCCGGACAGCTTTGTGAGATGGCAAGAATATCTATGAAATCTTCCTTTGTCACCCATTTCCGTTTATCAACAATCTCAGACTCTATAATGGGTATCATGGCGTACCCGCCCCCAAGAGTAAACAATCCTATCTTGAAGAATGTCTTGAAACAGTCTGTGTATATATTGTCTTTCACGATGTGCTGTTAATTGAAAAAGCTGCGCCGGAAGTTCATAAGAACAGTGGCGCAGCATTAAAGATTAATAAGAAAATGTGTATTTTGTTTTTAGTATGGTTCCGTTACTGGCTTATTTTCCTTTCAACCCATTTGCGCGCATTTACGAAAGCCTCAATCCATGGAGTCACTTCGTCATCGCGGCGGTTGTCAGGATACCATGCGTTCTGCCAGGGGAATATTGCACGTTCAAGGTGAGGCATCATTGCCAGATGACGGCCGTCCGCACTGCATATACCTGCGACATTGTAGTCGGAACCGTTAGGATTTCCCGGATATCCTTCATAGTTGTATTTGGCAATTACGTTGTATTTATCCTCCGGTTCGGGAAGTGAGAACTTGCCTTCACCGTGGGCAACCCACAGACCGAGCTTGCATCCTCCCAATGAACCGAACATGACACTGTTGTTTTGTGGAATCCTCAGGCTGATAAACTCGCTTTCAAACTTGCGGGAGTTGTTGTGCTGCATTCTTGCACGGTTTTCATGTTCCGGATTGAGAAGATTAAGCTCAACCATCAGCTGACAACCATTGCATATACCCAGTGATAGGGTGTCCTTACGGGCGTAGAATTTGTCAAGGGCTTCCTTGGCTTTCGGGTTATAAAGGAATGCTCCGGCCCATCCTTTTGCAGAGCCTAATACATCGCTGTTTGAGAATCCTCCGCAGAACACAATCATATTGATGTCCTCAAGAGTCTCACGTCCGCTTATGAGATCGGTCATCATAACATCTTTAACGTCAAAGCCGGCAAGATAAAGAGAATATGCCATTTCGCGTTCTCCGTTTGTGCCCTTTTCGCGGATGATGGCGGCCTTTATTCCGCTTGGTTTGCGGCGCTCCGCACTGATGCCGTATTGTGCGAGCTTGCCTGTGAAACCGTTGCTGAACTTCATTTCAACAGGTTGACGCTTATAGTTTGCAAATCGTTCCTCAGCACATCCGTTCATGCTTTGTTTCCTGTCGAGCAGATATGATGTCCTGTACCATACGTCGCGGAGCTTGTCTATATCAAATTCGTGTTCGAAGTTGTCCAGCTTAACCGTTATTGTGCGGTTATCGGGGGTTGGGTATCCTATTTTTGCAAAGCCTACACCGGTATCTTCCATGAACGCGTAGAAATCGTCCTTATGCTTGTCGCTGATTTCAACGATGACTCCCGGATTCTCAGCCATCAGCGTTTTCACAATATCTCCGTCGCTGCAGATGTTGTAAAGGTTTATGCTTGCGCCACCTGCAGTATTGGCGAAGCACATTTCAAGAAGGGCGGTTATCATACCACCGGCAGAGATGTCGTGGCCGGCCATTATCCATCCGCGCTTTACAAGTTCCTGAACAGCGTGGAACGCATCGCGGAAGTATTCGGGATTTTTCACTGTCGGCACATCATCGCCAATCTTTCCAAGGCTTTGTGCAAACGCACTGCCACCGAGGCGTTGCTTGTCGAAAGAGAAGTCTATGTGGTATATGGATGTGTTCTTGTCGTTGACGAGCACAGGTGACACTACTTTTCTTATATCTGAAACTTCACCTCCGGCGCTTACTATAACTGTTCCCGGAGATATTATTTTCTCTCCGTTGGGATACTGCTGAGAGAGTGAGAGGGAATCTTTGCCTGTCGGCACATTCACTTGTATTGCGCAACAGAAATCAGACAGGGCTTTTACTGCCGTATAAAGGCGTGCGTCCTCGCCTTTCTGTGAGCGGCACGGCCACATCCAGTTTGCAGAAAGACTCAGACTGTCCATTCCGTCGGCAAGAGGAGCCCATACAATATTGGTGAGAGCCTCGGCTACTGAAAGTACGCTGCCTGCCTCGGGAGATGCCAGTCCGGCTTGTGGGGCATGGCCTATTGATGTCGCTATACCTTTTTTCCCACGGTAGTCCAATGCCACTACACCGCAGTCGCTGAGAGGCAACTGGATGCGTCCCTGACACTGCTGACGTGCGATCTTTCCGGTAACCGAGCGGTCGACCTTGTTTGTAAGCCAGTCTTTGCAGGCTACGGCCTCCAGCTGTAATACGCGCTCAACATAGTTGTCGAGTTGTGAACCGAAATCGGTGGAGGGGTCGTATGAATATGTTACGTCCTCATAATGGCGTTCCACTGTCTCGTCTGTCATTATGGTTTTGGGAGAGTGTCCGAACATCTGTGCCACGTCAAGGTCGAACGGTTTCACACCGTCACCCTGTACGAAAGAGAAGTGGGCGTCACCGGTAGTCTCACCGACTACATACATCGGGGCGCGCTCGCGTTCTGCTATCATGCGCACATGGTCTATATGCTTCTCGTCGATAAGGAGCCCCATTCGTTCCTGACTTTCATTGGCAATGATTTCCTTGGAACTGAGGGTCTTGTCGCCTATAGGCAACTTTGTCATGTCTATGCGTCCTCCGCATTCCTCGACAAGCTCTGACAGGCAGTTCAGATGACCGGCAGAACCATGGTCGTGAATACTTACCACAGGATTTGTATCTTCCTCGCATAATGCGCGTACAAGGTTGTATGCCCGTTTCTGCATTTCCGGATTTGCACGCTGAACGGCGTTTAGCTCGATGCCGTTTGAGTAACGGCCGGTGTCGACGGAGGATACGGAGCCGCCGCCAAGTCCTATGCGGTAGTTGTCACCGCCAACGACAACAACTTTGTTGCCTGTCTGCGGCTCTTTCTTCAGACAGTCGCGTTTGGTGCCGTAGCCCACGCCTCCGGCAAGCATGATGACTTTGTCGTATGCGTATTTTTCATTGCTCTCTTTATGTTCGAATGTGAGCACAGAACCGCAGATGAGCGGTTGCCCGAACTTGTTGCCGAAGTCGCTCGCACCGTTTGATGCCTTTATAAGGATTTGCTCCGGTGTCTGATACAGCCATTGACGCACGGGCAGGATATCCTCCCAGTCTCTTGTGCTGTCGGAACCGTTGTCGTGCAGTCTCGGATAGGCTGTCATGTAAACGGCTGTTCCCGCTATGGGCCACGAACCGGTTCCGCCACCCATTCTGTCGCGTATTTCACCTCCGGTGCCTGTTGCTGCTCCGTTGAAAGGTTCTACAGTTGTCGGGAAGTTGTGTGTCTCGGCTTTAAGCGATATAACGCTTTCTATGTCTTTGATTACAAAATAGTCGCTTGTGCTTTGGTCGCTTGGAGCAAACTGTTCCACCACCGGCCCCTGGGCAAACGCCACATTATCTTTGTACGCCGACAGAATCTTGTTGGGATTCTCGTTCGTGGTTTTCTTTATCATTGCAAACAGGCTTGATTCCATTTCCTGTCCGTCGATAATAAATGTTCCTCCGAAAATCTTGTGGCGGCAGTGCTCGGAGTTTATCTGTGCAAAACCGAAGATTTCAGAGTCTGTGAGCGGACGTCCCAACTCTTTCTCTATCTTGTGCAGATATTCTATTTCTTCTTTAGACAATGCGAGACCTTCCTGCTCGTTATATTCCTCAAGGTTATCGACATGCTTGATTGGTTCCGGCTGGTGGTTTATCGTAAAGATATCCTGGTCAAGACCCTCGTACATTCTTTGAAGCATAGGATCGTGATCCGCGTCCTTTGAATTTACGGGGAAATATTCTTCTATGCGTGAAATGCCGTTGAGACTCATGTTCTGGGTAATCTCTACGGCATTCGTACTCCAAGGAGTGATCATCTCACGGCGAGGACCTATGAAGAAACCGTTGATAGTATCGCTTTCTACAAGGGTCGCGTCTCCATAAAGCCAACAAAGTTCATTAATCTCTTCGTGAGTCAGCTGATGGTTGGTCTCAGTTGCTATCACGCTCTTTTGGGGAGTCTTGAAAAAAAGTATCATACCTTTTATATATTATTATGAATTTTCTGCTGCAAAGTTAATACAAAAATCCGATTAAATGAAATCAATGATATTATATTTTGCCGGTGCTGTTGTTCTATTGTATATGTTTATTGTTCGATAAATAACAATTTGAAGACTTTTTGTTAATAAATGTGTTAATGTTTCACAAATATGAAAAATATAGTTGTTATGTGTTCTGTTTATGAGTATATTTGCATAAACTTATTATCGAATCATTTTAAAAATAAAGGCTTATGTTAAATTGTAGTATTAATGTTCAGAATATCCAGGATTGCCTTGATTCATATATGCTTAGAACAGGTAAAGTGGAAATAGATGAGATTGAGGCCAACAAGGAATTGGAGCGTGCCGGATTGATGAGTGATGATAATTCAAAACCGGGGCGTCCGTTGAGAGAATTTCTCAGTGCTTTACGTGATGCGAACAAGTTGCCTCAGAACATAAGGCAGCTTTATGGCGCGTGGAAGATAAAGCATTCCAAAACAATAGCAAAGGTTCTTCAGATATTTCAGTTTTAGAGCATAAGAAGAATATATTTTTTTGATATATGAAAGAAGCGTTATTTTATATAATGCCTTTCCATATTATTTATATTCAAACGATTCGTCGGCAAGATGATGGATTTGAAAAAGATGGGCCAACGGATAAATGTATGACTCATCAGTAAATGTAAGACATCGCTAAGACACCCTCCGTCTCCCTCAGAAAATAGGAGCAGAAAGGAAGCGTGTATGGAAGAGCCCTTCCAAATCCCCAAAGGGGAGAGACAGGAAGCGAATGTGGAGGTGTTAGGGGTGTATGAAAATGCTTATCCAACAAGTAGGGACATCGCTTTGCGATGTGTACAATGTATATTACAACTGAGCTGTTTATTAGAATGTATGTTTTCCGGCTGTCGCGTGCCAAAGGAAAATTCCTATATCACGGATGCAATCCATGCCATGTTGTTGTATCAGGCAACTTTATAGTTGTTAAAAGACAGGTGTCTGATAACAGTGTATATATTGTCCTATAAAGGCAACGATATTGATGATTGTGTTGATTCCCGTTAAATAAGATTAATTTGCTATCACTTTCTATGTTTTTGTTCGTCATATAAATAACTTTGCAAATTCAAAGGGATAATTTAAATGAATTTAAGATAACAATAAAGTATAAAGAGATGAATAAAAAAACAATGGTTCTGCCTCTTTTGGCAGCATGTTTGTTGGCTACAGGTTGTGCCAGCAAGAAAGATTTGGTGAATTGTCAGACAGAGAACAAGGAACTTACGCGCAACTATCAGGATGCCAAGGAACAGCTTGCGGCCAGCAAGGCACGTGTGGTTAGCCTTGAAGAGCAGCTTGCGGCGCAAAAGGAATTGCTTGCGGCGCAGAAAAAGGCCTATGCGTCATTGCAGAATTCTCTTGACAAGAGTCTTACGAACGCAAGCCAGAATAATATCAGCATAGAGAAGCTTGTTGACCAGATAAATGAGTCAAACCAGTACATCCGGCATCTTGTTGAGGTGAAGAGCAAGAGTGATTCTCTTAATATGGTGCTTACAAATAACCTTACCCGTTCTTTGAGCAGGGAGGAAATGAAGGAAGTGGATGTACAGGTGCTTAAGGGAGTCGTATATATTTCGCTTGCCGACAATATGCTTTATAGAAGCGGAAGCTATGAGATTAATGACCGCGCTGCCGAGACATTGAGCAAAATTGCGAAGATTATCAAGGACTACAAGGACTACGATGTTCTTATCGAAGGTAATACTGATAATGTTCCTGTGAACGCTTCTGCCGCTTCAATGAAGAATATACGCAACAACTGGGACCTCTCCTGTTTGCGTGCGTCAAGCGTAGTGCAGGCGTTGCAAAACCAGTATGGCGTGGATCCAAAGCGTCTTACAGCCGGTGGACGTGGAGAGTATAATCCTGTTACAAACAACAGTTCCGATGTGGCAAGGCAGCGTAACCGCCGCACACAGATTATCATCACACCGAAACTCGACCAGTTTATGGATTTGATTGACAAGGCTCCTGACGCAGAATGATTCTGTTGTTTTCGGTTATAAATGATAATGCCCTGATTCCTAATCATGCAGGAATCAGGGCATTATTGTTTTCGTATGTGTCGTTGTTGTCACTGTCTGTTATTCATCACGGCTTTTTTGTTCTTGCCGTCTTGCCTTATTATCACTATGCCCTTGTATGGGCTGCCGTTGTCGAGCTTTTTTCCGTCAAGAGAATAGGTCTCGTATGGCTTTGACATGTCAATATCCTGTTCGGCAGACTCTATGCCTGTTCCCTTGGTAATGCCTTTTACAGTCATGCTCCTTATCTCCCATGTGCATGCCACGCTTGATGTGCTTGTGTACCGGAAGCCGATTTTTACCTTTTGGCCGCAGAACGACGACAGGTCTATGTCTTCAACTTTCCTGAATGTCCATGATTTGCCGTCCGGCCAGATGTCCCCGTCGAGTTCGGTTTTCGTTCCATTGTAGCTCACGGTTATAGATAATATCTGTGCCGGTGTGTTTGGCGATGCGAAGTTTACGGCATGCTCTATATTCATTGTTGCCGATTGCATGTTGGTAAGGTCTATTTCAGGAGTATATAGTGTGGCATCGGCCTCAGAACGTTTCTTTGTGGAGCCGTTGTATGATGTTGCGGTCCATCCGTAACTTGTGCTGCGTGTCCACACTTCGTCCACCGTTGACGGTTGTATTTGGGTCTCGCTTGTACAGTTTCCGTTTTCTGCCGTGAATCTGTATGAATATACCGTTTTCTCTGTAGGTTCGTCCGGAGTTTCTCCGCTGCCTCCATTATAATCAGACGACTTCATTGTAGTTGCAGGATCGAAGGCGTAGTCCACGCTGTCTCCCCATACGTATTCCATCAGGTTGGGGAAGTCAATGTACGGATTGCGGTTGCCCTGTATCTTATACACTTCGTTGTTGCGTTTTATTTCCACTTCGTCTACAAAGTCCTCCTTTGCCCATTTTATATACAGTTCGTATGCCCATTTCTTTAGAGTAGGGTAGCTGCCCTGTTGAAGTGAATGCAGGGCTTCTGCGTTTTCCCATGTATAATCCTGATATGCTGTGGCCATATACATGTACCCACGTGCAAAATCGCCTTTCCACCGGTTGTTGGGCTGCCATACTCTGAAACCTTCTGTTCCGTTGCCTACTTTTATACATCCGTTGTCGTATGAAGGATTTCCCTTGACCACTCCCATGCCGTAGTTGCTTTTCGATGAGTTGGCCTTTGAGTCGCTTGGCATAAGGTTGAAAAGATCTTTATATGCCTGTCGCGTAGAGCCCCCCCACCAGCTTTTGGGAAAGGAGTGTTCTATGTTCTTTCCGTCTGCTGCCGAGCCTCTGTTTCCGAACATTGTTTTTATGTTGCTGTATCTGTCTATCACATAGCCGTCATCATCCATGTCTGTGACATAGAATCCCCACCATGTGTGGTTTTGCCCGCTGCCGTAGTCCAGAACTTTCGCGTTTTTTATGATATTGTGTATGGCGGTTTTAAGTTCTGCACCTTTTTTCCCTTTCAGTGAAGAGTAGTATCCTTCCGGTATTTGTGCCATGCCGGATGCGGATGTTATTGTAAATGCTGTTGTCAGTAATGCTTTGAGATAACTTTTCTTCATAGATTTTTTATTTTAAACTTCGTTTTTGAATAAACGTTTTGCCTCTGCATAGTCAAGATGCCTCCGGCTTCTGCATTCGGCTTGCTGCTTGTTTTAGTATTCGGACGTTGTTACAATCATAGTCACGCATATCTCGCATGTAAAATGTGTGTGCGTTGAATTTGCAAAGTTAATGTTTTAATTCTTAAATCCCAACAACATTCTTTAAAAACATTATTTCTTTGCTTTCTTATGCCGATAAACATTGGTTTGATGAAAATGTCCGTTATGCGAATGACAGTATATGGCATTTATGAGTGTCATCATGATAAGCAAAATGAAGACTGTTCGTTTTGTAATACTTGAATGTTTTTCTTATAACCTACATTTTCCCTTTTGTTTTGTAATAAAAAATCCTATTATATCCTTAGCTTCCTTTTCGTGGTTTCCTTGAATTTTGTAACCATCTGATATACAGGATGTTCGTGTCCGTTGAAACAGGGTCCGGAAAAGGGGGTGTCATTCTCTTTCAGTGAATGGCCTGTTCATGACCGGTGAATGGCATGTTCTCTGGCGATGAACATGCCATTCACCGTAAGAGAATATTACATGCGCTTGTCTGTGTAATGTTTTTTTTAAAAATCCCGCCGGTGCCGTCTCTTGTCCTTCCGGTGCCCGTGCGCCCTTTCCGCCGTCTCCTTCCCCTCCTTCGTTGTCCCCGCGCCTCCCTCCGTCTCCCCTCGCTTTCGTCCTTCGTCGTCCTCTCGGCCTGCCGCGCCCCCGTCTCCGTCCCGCTCCTCCTCGCGTACATTATATATATGTTTCCTTCTCCTGATATATATCCTTCTCCTATAATATATGTGTTCCCTTTTCCTATAGTATGCCCTCCTTCGGTCCGTCATCCTTCCTCTTCCTTCGCGTTTCTCTCTTCCCTCCATTTTCCGTTTGTTTTCTAAATATTTGTTAATTTTATAAACATTTTCCATCTCCCTCTTTGTCGTTTGTTTTAAAGTTGTTACCTTTGCACTCGCTTTTCAGGTGAGTCGCCTGTTTGGCATATATGATAAAGAGTTCTTTGAAAGACTGAGACAGAGAGAAGTAGTACAGATGCGCAATTTCATATTGCGGTTTCGGGCGGCCTTTTTTATGGTCCGTCCGTTACAGGTTTTTTGCGTTCCGAATAGGATTAGAAAAAAGGCCTTTG